>NZ_JAXCEJ010000014.1:0-42682 GCF_041463665.1 Actinomadura chokoriensis | reverse complement strand
GTCACGGGGGCACGGTCACGGGGGCACGGTCACGGGGGCACGGTCACGGGGGCACGGTCACGGGGGCACGGTCACGGGGGCACGGTCACGGGGGCACGGTCACGGGGGCACGGTCACGGGGGCACGGTCACGGGGGCGCGGTCACTCGGGCACCGTCAGTGGGGCAGGGCGGGCGCCACGTACACCGTGCGGGGCGGGTGGTGCTCGACCACGACCACGATCGTCCCGACGCCGATCTCGTCCTGCGGGTTCACCGGGTGCGCGTAGAACGCCTCGACACCGCCCCGGATCGGGATCATGACCTCGCCGACGAGCCCCGGCCCGATCCGGCCGGTCACCCGGCCCTCCTTACCGATCAAGGAAACCCCCGCTGGGAACGACGCGCCCGGGACGTCCGTCCCGTGTAAGGCGAACCGTATCCGCTGAACGAGACGGACCGCGAGCCGCGCGCCTCACATGAGGACGCGTTCCGCCTGGGCATGCGATTCGCGGGCGAGGCGCTCGGCGTCCGCGCGGGTGACGGTCGGGCCGAAGACGGAGACGGTCGCGACGTAGTGGCGGCCCCGGAAGACGACGTACCAGGTGCGGGTCTTCGCGTTGCCGCTGGTCGTGGTGACGCCGACGGTGCGGGAGCCCTCGCCGATGTCGCCCTTCGGCACCTCCACGACGCGGTGCTCGGCCCAGTTCGAGCCGATCCTGGTGCGGAAGCTCAGGCAGCCGGACGGGACGCGCGCGTTGACCTGCTTCTCGCCGTCGGCGGCGGACATGCCCATCAGCGTCTCGGTGGCGGTCTGCCCGGCGTTGCCGGTGAACGAGACGAGCGCCGCCGGGACGTCGCCCGCCACGGCGCCGCCGGGACGGCCCGTCCCGCAGCGCGGCCTGTCCAGGGTCGCCTCGCGCTGGAGCCTGGCCGCGTTCTGGATGGCCTTCAGCGAGCCGTACTCCCCCGAGTCGGGCTCCCCCGCCCGCCGGTAGCCGGTCGCTTCGAGGAGCAGCGCCTGCGCGAGCTGGTCGGAGGTGTACCCGATGCCCGCGACCTCCGCGCGGGCGGTGCCGCCCACCTCGCGGGCGCGCTCGCTGCCGCCCCCGCACGCTGTCGCGGCGGCGGCAGTCACCAACAGGACGATCGGGAGGATCCTGTGCGCCATGGCCGCGACATTACGGCCCGGACGCCCCTTTCCGCCCCGGCGACACGCGCTGACCCCGAGCCTCCTCGGGGGCGCCCCGCCACGAGGGCGGCGCGGAGGGCGCTAGCCCTTCTCCGCGCGGTCGTTGTACTCGGCGGCGTAGTCCTGGCCGGACATCTTCTGGATGGTCTCGACGATCTCGTCGGTGATGGCGCGGCGGGCCTTGGCCGGCGGGAGGTCGCGGTAGTGGGAGAAGTCCATGGGCGGGCCGATGCGGACGGTCGGACGGGGGCCGAAGACCCGGGGGAAGGCCGTCCCGATCGGCTGGATCTTCTCGGTGCCTTCGAGGGCGACCGGCAGGACGCGGGCGCCGGATTCGAGGGCGAGCCAGCCCACGCCCGTCCGGCCGCGGTAGAGGCGTCCGTCCGGGGAGCGGGTGCCCTCGGGGTAGATCGCGAAGGCGCCGCTGTTGTCGAGGACCTCGGCGGCCTGCTCCAGTGCGCCCATCGCGGCGCGGCGGGCGCCGCGCCGGACGGGGACGTGCCCGAGGTTGGTGAGGAACCAGCGGACGAAGGCCCTCTTCAGCCCGCCGCCCTCGAAGTAGTCGGCCTTGGCGATGTAGGTGACCGGGCGCGGCACCGCGAGCGGGATGATGAAGCTGTCGATGACCGACAGGTGGTTGCTCGCCACGATCAGCGGCCCGTAGCTCGGCACGTTCTCGCCGCCGATGACGCGGGGCCGGAAAAGCAGCCAGAGGATCGGACGCACCACTCGCGTCATGAACGTGTAGAACACCCAGCCTCCCGAATTTCGCCACCGCCACTGTAACCTCTGCGCGGATCCGGGCCCGGGTCAGCGTCCGCCTTTCGCGCGGGGAGGCGGGCAAGAAATGGTCTGTCCCCAGTTCAAGCCATGCCGGAGGCGGTATTGGACGCCATTTCTTACTCCCTGGTAAGTTTCTCTTGAGTAAGTTATTGCCCGATTTCCCGGATGACCCCGGACGCATCCGGACGGCCCGGGCGGCCGTCGGGTAGAGTCTGCACGTGGGACCCGGCCGGGACGTCCGGTACGGCGTTACGGTCCGGGAGACGGGCCCGTGGCCCGGTCCTCATTCCCGGTCAGAGCTTGGAATGCGGGCACGGGTGCGCGATCCTGAGGAGTCACCTGAGTTGGCCGGGTGCCACCCGAGTGGGGCGTGAGGTGACCATGGACTTCGACATCAGCCTGATGCGCGACGACCGCTGCACCGTCGTACGCGTGAAGGGCGACATCGACGTGGTGTCCAGGACGCGCTTCGAGGAGATCCTCTTCGAGGTCGTCGACACGGCCGAGCCGACGGTCGTCGACATGCGCGAGGTGACGTTCTGCGACTCGACGGGCCTGAACGCGCTCGTCGCCGCCAACCGCCGCGCCGGCGAGCGCGGCACCCACATCGCGCTGGTGGCGCTCCCGCCGCGCGTCCAGCGAGTCTTCCGCATCACCGGGCTCGACAAGTTCATCCCGATCTACGACACGCTGCGCGAGGCGATCGTCGGGTTCCCGTCCACCACCACGCCCTGAGGTTCAGGTACAGCCCTCGAACTGGGGGACGCTGGTCGTCAGCTTCAGCCCCGACTCGCCGAACCACTTGGTGAGCAGGCGCTGCGCCGTGCCGTCCTGGTACATGGCGGTGATGGCCCGGTTGACCTCCTCGCAGCCCTTCAGGTCGCCCTTCCGGAGGCCGACGCCGTACTTCTCGTCGGTGAACGGCGCGTTGATCATCCGTCCGGGGCGGCCGGCGGCGAACCCGGCGAGGATCAGGTCGTCGGTCGAGACGGCGTCGAGCTTCCCGGCGGCCAGCGCGTCCATGCACGCCCCGTAGGTGCCCACGGTGACCGGCTCGGCGGCGACCTTGCGCTCCTCGATGACGCGGCGCCAGGAGTTGGAGCCGGTCACCTCGCAGATCCGCTTGCCCTTCAGGTCGCGGACGTTCTTGATCGAGGCGGCGTCGGCGCGGACGAAGGTGTCCTGGTGGGCGACGTAGTAGGGCCCCCCGAAGGTGACCTTCATCTTGCGCTTCGCGGTGATCGAGTACGTCGCGACGACCATGTCCACGGTGCCCTTGGCCAGCGCGTCCTCGCGGACGGACGAGTTCGTCGTCCGCCACGTGATGCGGCTCTTCGGGACGCCCATCCTGCCCGCGATGTAGGTGGCGACGTCGACGTCGAAGCCCTCGTAGGTCCCGTCCGGGCGCTTGACGCCGAGGGCCGGCTGGTCCTCCTTCAGGCCGATGACGAGGGAGTCCTTGTCGGCCGCCGACTCGGCCTCGGTGCCGCCGAGGCCGCAGCCGGCGAGCGTCGCGGGGGTCAGGACCGTGGCGGTCAGGACTGCGGCGATCGCCCGGGGGGCGGCCGCTCGGGGGGCGGTGGCGCGCATGGCTTGCTCTCCTCCGGTCAGCGGAACTCGGCCAGCCGGGGACGGACCCCCGCCAAGATCAGCAGGGCGATGACGGCGGCGCCGGCGGGCGGGACGGCGTTCCAGCCGCGCAGCCCGCCGTCGGCGTCCCTGATCGCCTCGTCGAAGGCGTCCTGGTGGACGGCGGTCAGCGCGCTGAGCGAGGCGTCGAAGGCCCCGAAGTCGCGGATGGCGCCGGACGTCCGTCCCATCCGGTGGTCGATCGCCCCGGAACGGTTCCCGGACGACGCGAGCCGCCGCATCTCCGCGTCGTTGCGCTGGACCGCCCGGTACGCCTGCAGTGTCTTCGCGAGGGCGTCCGCCTCGCGACCCTTGCCGGTGGTGCGCGCCTCGTCCCCGAAGAAGCCCAGGAACGGAACGGCGGCCGGGCCGCCCGCGCCGGGCTTGTACGGGGCGACCTTCTGCTCCAGGCCCGCGTAGTAGTTCTCCAGGTTCACCGGCTTGTCCCCGAGGTCGGGGTAGATCACCGACAGCGACTTGTCTAGGTAGGTCTGCTCGTAGGTGTCGGCGCGTCCCGGGTCGAGGAGGTAGCGGCTCTCGTCGGCGAACGCACTGTGGCTGATGGCGCGCGCGCGGGACAACTGGAGGATCGAGTCGAACCCGTCCTCCTTGGCGTTCTTGATGTGGCCCGCATGCGCCGTCAGGAGGCCCGCACCGACCGAGGTGAGGACGATCGTGGCGAGCGTGGCCAGCAGCAGCGCCGGGTTCAGCACGCGGCGGAACGTCCGCGCCAGGTACAACTGCGTGGCGATCAGAAAGAGCAGCACGATCAGGCCGGTGAGGGCGACCCATGCGCGGCCCGTCAGCACGGCCGACCGCTTCGTCTCGTACGACTGCCGGACGTGCGCGCCGCTGTCGAGCGTGATGTTGTACGCCTTGGGCAGCAGTTGCAGCTTCATCAGGTCGGTCGCCTGCCGGTAGGCGTCGATGACCTGGTTCGGCAGCTCGCCCGGCGCGTGGTTGGACTGGGCGTCGAGCTGCATCGCCTGGCCGACGAGGCGCTCGTACTTGCCGAGGCCGTCCAGTACCTCCTGGACGGTCCGCTTCAGGGCCGGGTCGCGTCCGGCGAGCTGCGCGGCCTGGACGGCGGCCGCGTCCGCCTCCGCGCGGCGCTTCTCATACACCCGCAGGGACTCGTCGTAGCCGACGCCGAGGTCGTGCTCGCGGCCGATGAGCAGGATGTTGGACACCTGGGCGTCCATGTCGCTGAGCGCGAAGTACAGCGTGCCGGTCGCGACGACCTGCGGGCCCGCGTCATGCCCGATCGTCTGGACGGAGTCGCGCGCGTTCCCGATCGCCACCGCGAGGACGGCGAGCAGCGCGACGAGAGCGGCCAGACACAGGACCACGTGCGCGCGCACACGGCCCGGGATCGTCTTCAGCCACCGTCCGCGGAGGAACGTCCTGAGACGGCCTCCGGTGGCGTGCTGCCGGCTCGCCGCCGGCTCCGGATCAGGCAGCGGACCAGGCTGCGGGGCGGACGTCCGGGGAGCGGGAACCACCGGCTGCACGGGACTCATCGTCATGGCAGGCCCTCCTGCAGGGACAGCGTGATGGTCGTCCAGGCGCCCACGTGGATGCGGTCGCCGTCGCCCATCGGCAGCGGCACGTTCACCGGGATCGGCTCGGTGCCGCCGTTCACCGTCGTGCCGTTCGTCGAACCGGGGTCGACGAGGTTCCAGGTGCCGTCCGGCTGCGCCAGCAGGACGGCGTGCAGATGCGACACGCCGGGGTCTTCGGGCGGCGCGCCCAGGTCGATCTCCGGCACGATCGCGCGCGACCTGCTGCGCCGCCCGATCCGGACCTGGCCGCCGAGCAGCGGGACGCGGCGCTCCGGGCAGTACGGCGGGAAGGAGAGGCCCGCGGCGTCCGGCCCCATCTCGGCGAGGACGCTGTCGAAGTACGCGCGGTCGGCCGTGACCAGCGCCGACGGGCCGACGGGCGGCGCGGCCGGGCCGCCGGGCGGCGCGGCCTGCGAACTGCCCGGGCGCGGCTGCGGCACGACCGGGACCGCCCGCGCCGCGTGGTCGACCGACAGCTCGACCGTGTAGAGGGTGCCGGTGTCGAAGTCGTACCCGTCGACCTCGCAGAAGCGGCCCGAGCGCGGCGTCCCGCAATGCGGGCACGCCGGCGGCTCCGGCGGGGCCGCAGGGGCCGCGGGGGGCGCGCCGCCGATGAGTTCGCCGCACACGTCGCAGTATTCGGCGTCCTCGGACGTGTGCCCGCTCGGGCAGATGGGCATGGGCGTCAGCCCCCGCGCCTGTCGCCGGCGTCGTCGCCGTGCCGGGTCCGCACGGTCCGGACGGAACGCGTGTCGAGCGACATCTCGTCCGCCTTCGACACGTCCCGTTTCAGGCGCACGGTGCCGTTCGCCTCGTCCACCACGTCCACGACGCGGTCGAGCAGGCCGGAGATCTGCTCGTTGCCGACCTCCCGCGCGAGGACGACTGCGCGCCCGAGCCGGGCCGTCGCGGTGTCCTCGTCGCCCTCCCGGCGCGCCTCGAGCCCCTCCTGGATCGCCTCGGCCAGCTCCGACTGCCCGGTGTGGTGCGCGACCCTCCCGTTGATCTTGGTCGAGCGGGCCTCGTCGTCGGTCCACTCGGCGAGGACGTTCCCGGACGCGAGGACCCGGTCGCCCGCGAGGAGCTTCAGCCACGCCGCCCGCATCTGCCGTCCGACGTCGCCCGGCCGCACCTCGACGCACACGTGGTACTCGCGGGACTCGTTCCCCCACGCGCCGAGCGGGTAGTCGCCCGTCTGCGGCCCCGACTCGACCCGCCGGCCGGTCAGGTCCTCCACGGCCGGGACCATCTGCTTGACGAACCGGAGCCGCGACTGCTGCGGCGTCCACACGCGCATCGTGACGTCCGCGACCTCCTTGCTCATCGCGGCCCGCGTCATCGCCAGGAAGTCGGCCTCCAGGTCGGCGGGGTCGGGGACGTCCAGGAACCCGCCCAGCAGCGCCGAGGTGATCTTCCGCAGTTCGGCGACGTCCCAGTCGGTGCCGACGCCGCGCGCGTCGCAGAGGAACCGGCCCGCGCACAGCCGCAGCGCCGCGTCCAGCTCCTCGGCCGACTCGTGCTGGTTCTTGCCGTCGGTCAGCAGGATCGCGTGCTTGACGGCGTCGTCGTACCCGGTGAACAGCCGTTCGGCGAGCCGCAGCCACGACCCGATCGCCGTCCCCCCGGCGGCCTCCAGCCGTCCGATCGCGTTCACCGCGCCGCGCCGGGACGCCTCGTCCACCGCGATGAGCCGCTCCCCCTGCGGGTAGATCATCCGCGGCCGGTTCGCGCCCGCGACCACCGCGAAGTGCACACCGTCCCGCAGCACGTTCACCGCCGCCCGGGCGGCCCGCTTCGCCGCGGCCATCTTCCCCCGGTACGACATGGAGCCGGACGTGTCGATGAGGATGATCTCCGCCGCCGGGGCGCCTCCGCCCCCGCCGCCGCCACCGCCACCGCCGGACGAGCGCGCCTCCACGGTCACGATGGCGTGCATCTCCTGCCCGCCCGCCGGAAGATAGGCGTTCTGGTCGACGCGGACGGTGAACTCCGGAGTCCCGCTCATCTGCCCCGCTCTCTCCCCGGCGGCGAACAGGGGATCACCGCCACCGTCACGTTGTCGCGGCCACCCGCGTCCAGCGCCGCCCGCAGCAGCCGCCGCGCCGCGCCCATCGGGCCGTCTCCGCCCAGCGCCACCGCCGCGAGATCCGCCGCCTCGGGCAGTCCGTTCCACAGCCCGTCGCTGCACAGGAGCACCAGCCCCGGGCCCGTCGGGCGGAACGCCGCCACATGCGGCTCGACGGGCCCCGAGTCCGCACCCAGCCACGCCGTGATCGCATGCGCCCGCTTGTCGGCCCACGCGTCGTCGGCGCTCATCGCGCCCTGCTCGATCATCGACTCGGCCCACGAGTCGTCCCGCGTCAGCAGGCACGACCCCGCTTCTCCCAGCCAGTACGCCCGGCTGTCGCCGACCCATCCGACCGTGACACCGGCCGGATCCACGATCGCCGACACGAACGTGCACGCCGGCGACCTCCGGGGTTCGCCGGCGAGCCCCTCCACGACCTCCGCGGCCCGCTCCACCGCCGCGCGCGTCGCCCCCTGGGGATCCATCCCGACCGAGACACGCCCGGTCAGCACGGCCACGGCGGCATCGGCCGCCCGCCGCGACGCCTCCTCGGACCCCGGCGCGGTCGCGACCCCGTCGCAGACCACCGCACACGCCCCGCGCGGTAGGGCCGCGATGGCGAACGCGTCCTCGTTGCGCCGCCGCCGCAACCCGAGATCACTCACCGCCGCCCCGGCCGCCCCGAGATCAGCCTCGACGTGCTCACGCCCGCCGGGCTGCCGCAGCCCGCACCGCTCACAGAACCCGTCCCGCCCGACGGCCGACCCGCCGCAATCGACACATCCCGCCCCGGCCTGCGGAACGAAACCCCCGCCGGTCGCGCAAGGCGCGGACGACGTGCCCGGCGCAGGTGCTGCCACCGACACGCCAGGCGCACGCCCCGCCCGGGGCGCGAACGGCACGCCCGACGCGGACGGCGCGGGTGTTGCGCCCAACGTGCCCGGCATGCTCCCGGCCCCCGGCATAGGTCTCGCACGCGGCGCGGACGGTGCACCGCTCATGTGCGGCATGGGCACCGCGCTCTCCACGGGTGACCTGGGGTGGGGGACTGCCGGGTCGGGGGCGCCGCATTGTTCGCAGAAGCGGTCCTGCGCGTGGGCCGGTTCGCCGCACGTGCGGCACGACGAAAGGTAGGTGCGCTGGTCGGGGTTCATGGTCAGAAGAGAGTCCTCGGGCGGACGGCGTTGGCGCGTTTCACCATGGCGTGGCGGTGTTCGGCGCCGTCGGCGAGTTTGGCGAGGACGCGGTAGGTCTCCTCCAGCTTCGCGCGCAGGGCCCGCTCGTCCAGGTCCGTGCCGAGGATCTGCTGCCGGAACCCGGCCGGGATCGGGGCGCGGCCCGCGCGGAGCCAGGCGAGGGCGGCCTCCAGGACCTCGGCGGTGAACGCGGCGGCCCGCTCGGTGTCCAGGCGCAGGGACGCGAGGCGCCGGCCCGCCTCGACGAGCCCGGCGGCTGCCAGCTCGCCCGGGTCACGGCCCCGGACGGCCGTGGCGACGGCGGCGAGCTGCGCGGCGAGGTAGTGGCTGGAGACGCGGGGCACGGAGTCCAGGACGCGCTCGGCGGCGGCCCGGTCGCCGGCGGCCAGGCGGGCGCGGGCCAGGCCGAACGCGGCGCTGACGTGGGTGGGGTCGGTGCGCCAGACCGTCTCGTAGTAGTGGCTGGCGTTGCCCATGTCGCCCAGGGTCTCGTAGCAGAACGCGAGCGCCAGCTTGGGGGCCCGTTCCCCGGGCGCGAGGTCGTACAGGTCGTTGAAGACGGCGACGGCCTCGGTGCCGCGCCCGCCCGCGAGGGCGCGGACGCCCCGGTACCAGTCGACGCGCCAGTCGTCGGGGGCCTCGGCCGAGATCTCTTCGAGGAGCCGGGCGGCGCCGTCCAGGTCGCCCAGCTCGATGCGGACGCGCAGCAGGGCGAGGCGCACCTCGCGGGACGCGACCGGGGCGGAGCCGAGCGCCGCGGCCAGGTCGTCGGGGTCGCGCGCGGTGAGCCCGGCGAGGAACGCGGCGGCCGGGTCGAAGGCGGACACGAGCGGGACGGGCAGCGCCGCCGCGGCGGCCGCCGGCTCCAGCGGCACCAGGACGGTCGTGTTCCCCACGGTGCCGGCGATCTCGGTGCCGGCCGTCTGCTGCTCGGGGCCGAACAGCGGCGACGGCGACGGCCGGGGGCGTCCGTCCTCGGCGGACAGGACCTCGCGCAGGACGCCGGTCAGCTGCTCGGCCATCTCGGCGGCGCTCTGGAAGCGGCGGGACGGGTCGGGGTGCGTGGCGCGCCGCAGCAGCCGGTGGTAGGACTCGTGCCGCTGGAACAGCGGGACGTCGTCGCGGGGCGGCAGGCTGCGCAGATGCCGTCCGGTATAGCCGCGGAACGGGAAGCTGAGCACGGCGAGCGCCCGTCCCACGGTGTAGAGGTCGGACGTGACCGACGGGCCCTGCGAGCCGATCTCGGGGGCCTGGTAGCCCGGCGTCCCGAAGATCGGGCTGTCCACGTCGAAGGCGCGGCGCACGCCGCCGAGGTCGATCAGCTTGAGCTGCTCCTCGGACTGGATCGCGTTGTCCGGCTTGAAGTCGCAGTACAGCAGGCCGACGCCGTGCAGGTAGCCGAGTGCGCTCAGCACCTCCAGCCCGTACGCGATCACCTGGCCGAGCGGCAGCGACGCCTGGTCGCCGTGCTGGCCGCGGACGCTGAGCAGGATGTCCTTGAGGGAGCGCCCGCCGACGTACTCCATGACGATGTAGCCGGAGTCCTCGTGCCGGACGAAGTTGTAGATCTTGACGATGTTGGGGTGCTCGACCTCGGCGAGGAACGCCCGCTCGGCGGTCGCCGCCGCGAGGGAGTCGGCGTCCCCGGTGTCGAGCAGGCCCTTCAGCACGACCCAGCGCTCGCTGACGTTGTGGTCGCGGGCCAGGTACACCCAGCCGAGGCCGCCGTGCGCGAGGCAGCCGAGCACCTCGTACTGCCCGCCGACCATCTCGCCCGCGTGCAGCTTCGGCGTGAACGAGAACGGGTGCCCGCAACTGCGGCAGAACCCCTCGGTGCGGCCGGGACGCCCACCCCGGCTCCGTCCGACCTTCTCATCGCATTTGCTGCAGAAACGCCGGTTCTCCGGCACCTCCGGATTGTCCATGATCGCCGAGGCGGGGTCGCGGGCCGGGACGGGCGGCACCTCGACGAGCCCGGCGCCGAGCATCCCGCGCCTGGTGGAGCCGCTGGACCCGGTCCCCCGGGTGCCGCCGCGCGAGGCCGTCCGGCCGGACCCGACCGTCCCCCGGCCGCTGCCCCCCGAGCTCCCGGCCGTGCCTCCGCCGGGCGCATCGCGTCCGGTCGGGCCGGACGAGCCCGGATCCTTGCTCGTCGCGGGCGCGAACGGGGTCTGCGTGGTCACCGCCGCGACCGGGACCCGCGCGGGCGCCGCCCTCGAGTATCCCGTCCTCGCCGGCGCGGCGGGCCCGGCCGTGCCCGCCGGGGCCGCGGTCGCGGGCTCGGGCCGCCGCGGCGCCGGCGGCGCGGCGGACGGGACGCCGGAGCCCGAGGTACCGGACGGCGGGCCGCCCGTGGCCGAGGGGGCGGCGGGCGGCGGAGCGGCCGCGGGCGGCGCGGAGGCAGCGGACGGCGGGGAGGCGGCGGGGGCCATCCCGCAGAGGTCGCAGAAGCCGTCCGCGTCGACCTCGCCTGTGCAGCCGGGCTGGGTGCATCGGTTCATCGCCGCGTCCCCGTCTCGCTCTCGCTCGCCCTGATCGCCCGCTGGAACTCCGCCAGGACCGCAGTGGCCCGGCGCAGGTCGCACGGGGCCGTCCACAGCACCTCGCGGGCCTCGCCGTACAGCTCGGTGACCCGCTCGTCCTCGACGAGGCCGAGTCGCGCGGCCTTCGCCCGGTACGCCTCCAGGCGCCCGCGCAGCTCGCCCCGCCGGTCCATCAGGCCGGCACTGAGACGCAGGTCGCCGCGCGCCCGTTCCAGCGCCTCCTCGGCGGCCCGCTCCAGCTCGGCGAAGCGGCCCGTCATCTCGATCCAGCGGCCCGCCTCGCGGAGCCGTTCGAGGGCCGCGAGCCGGTCGCGCAGGGCGACCCCGAGCCCGGCCGACGGCTCCGGCAGGTTCGGTGAGTGGATCTTGGCATGGGCGGTCGTGTACGCGTCGCGGGCCCGCCGCTCGGTCCGCTCGATCTCCTCGATCACGGCGGTGATCCGGGCGACGAGCTCGGCGTACTCCTCGCGCATCCGCGCGACGCCGGCGAGTTCGTCGCCGAGCGCGGTGAGCGCGGCGCGGACGCGGTCGAGCCGGGCGGTGTCCGGCCGCCCGTCCCGGACGAGCGACAGCGGGTCGGTGCGGACGAGCCGGCCGAGCGCGGTCAGCTCCCGTCCGACCCGGTCGAGTTCGGGGTGGCGGGTGCCGTCCAGCGCGTGCGCCAGCCGGGCGGTCGTCCGCCAGGCTTCCTCGGCGGTCTCCAGCGGCGCCAGCAGCGCCGTCCAGGCGGCGTCCGCGGCGGCGACCTCGCCCGCGACGAACTCGTAGGCGTCCGACATCATCGCGACGGCCTCGTCCAGGGTGATCCGCCGCTCCTGCGGGCCGAGCAGCGTGCGGTGCTCCAGCGGGACCTCCCCGTCCGGCAGCTCCACCGAGCACCCCGACAGCAGGCCGGACAGCTCCGTCAGCGTCGCCGCGTCCGGCCGGGGCGACCGGTCGCGCAGCTCGCACGCCTCTTCCAGGACGCGCTGGTACGCGTCGAAGATCCGCCACAGCGTCGCCAGCCGGGCCTGCGCGTCCGCCCAGTGCCGCCACGTCTCGCCGGTGAGCCGGGCGCCCTCCAGCAGCCGCATCGCGGGCCGGCGTTCGAGTTCGACGAGCGATGCGGAGATGCGTTCGCGCTCGTCCTGGAGCTCGCGCAGGGCATGGTCGACGCCCTCACGGCTCATGGGCGCGGCGGCCCCGGGCCCGCTCTGGTCCAACGTCTGCCCCGCGATCGCTTCTCCGGTCCCCCTGAGCATGCCCTCGGCGGTGCCGGTCTGGGAGCAGGGACCGGGTCCACTATCGGACGTACGCTCGCATACAAGTGTGATCCGTGACACTAACCCAGACAAGGTGCTTTCGCCCACGCCCCGGCGCATGCGAAGTCGGCGCGAAAAGGGCCTTGCCGCGAGGCGGACGGGCGCCGACCCGTACCCTGTGCGCCGGGAACGTCGTTGACCCGAGCGACGTTACGACAGGTAGATCGTCTACGAGAGGAGTGGTGAGTCCGCGGTGTCGGACCCCAGTCATAGACCTGGTGCCCCATGCTGAGCGCGGCGCTGGGGGTGCTCGCGGTGATCCTTCTCACCGCCGCCACCGGATACTTCGTCGCGCAGGAGTTCGCCTACGTCGCCGCCGACCGCGCGACGCTGGAGCAGGCCGCCGAACGCGGCGACACGTCCGCCAAGAGAGCCGTCAAGGTCATCGGCCGGGTGTCGTTCATGCTGTCGGGCGCGCAGCTCGGCATCACGATGACGACGCTGGTCGTCGGCTTCATCGCCAAACCCGCCCTCGCGGAGTTGATCCAGCCGCTGCTGGAGGTGGTGGGCGTCCCCGAGGGCGCCACGGGCGCGATCGCCCTCGCGACGGGCTTCGTCCTCGCAACGCTCATCCAGATGCTTCTGGGCGAGCTGTTCCCCAAGAACCTCGCCCTGGCGCGCGCCGAGTCGCTGGCGCGCGCCCTGGCCTCGTCCACCCTCGTGTACCTGACGATCGCGGGGCCGCTGATCCGGCTGTTCGACCGTTCGGCGGAGCGTCTGCTACGCGCCGTGGGCGTCGAGCCCGTCGAGGAACTGCACAGCGGTGCGACGCTTGAGGAACTCGGCGACATCATCGGCAAGTCGCACAGCTCAGGGCACCTGCCCGCCGACCTGTCCGGCCTGCTGGACCGCGCCCTGTCCTTCGGCGAGCTGACGGCGGCCGAGGTCATGGTGCCGCGCCCGCAGGTACGGACGCTGCCCTCCACCGCGACCGTCGGCGAGCTCATCGCGCTGATCCGGGAGACCGGGCACAGCGCCTACCCCGTCTACGGGACGGAGGTCGACGACGTGGTCGGCGTCGCGGGCGTCCGCGAGGTCGCCGACGACACGCTCGACCCGTCCACCCCGGTCGGCGAGGTCGCCCGGCCGGCGCTGCTCGTCCCCGGCAGCCAGCCGCTGTACGGGGTCATCGAGCACATGCGCGACTCCCGCCAGGAGTTCGCCTGCGTCGTGGACGAGTACGGCGGCCTCGCCGGCATCCTCACCTTCGAGGACGTCGCCGAGGAACTCGTCGGGGAGATCACCGACGAGACCGACGGGCTCGAGGACGCCCCGAGGTCCGGTCCGGACGGGTCCTGGCTCGTCGACGCCGGCATGCGCATCGACGAGGTCGGCCGCCTCACCGGGCTCGACCTGCCCGAGGGTGACGCCTACGACACGCTCGGCGGCCTCGTCATGGCGGAGCTGCGCCGGCTGCCGTCCGCGGGCGACCGCCTCACCGTCGACCTCGACAACGGCTCCGTCGAGCTGGAGGTCGTGAGCGTGGCGCGCCGCGTCGCCGAGAAGGTCCTGATCAGGGCGGCGGTCGTCCCGGCGCCGCGCTCTCCCTCGCCGTCGGTGGAGGTGTCATGAACCCGCTGCCGTCGCTGCTGATCACCGTCCTGCTGCTGGTCGGGAACGGCTTCTTCGTCGCGGCCGAGTTCGCGCTCGTCGCGGCCAACCGCTCGCAGCTCGAACGCGCCGCCGCCAAGGGCAGCCGGCCCGCCGTCGCCGCCGTCGCGGGCGTCCGCGAGCTGTCGCTGATGCTGGCCGGCGCGCAGTTCGGCATCACCATGTGCTCGCTGGGCCTCGCGATCGTCACCGAGCCCGCGTTCGAGCACTTCCTCGAACCGCCGCTGCACGCGCTCGGCGTCCCCGAGGCCGGGGTGAAGGCCATCGCGCTCGGCACGGCGCTCGCCGTCGTCACGTTCCTGCACATGGTCATCGGGGAGATGGCGCCGAAGTCGTGGGCGATCGCGCACCCGGAGCGTTCGGCGCTGCTCCTGGCGCTGCCGTTCCGCGCGTTCGCGAAGGTGTCCCGGCCGATCCTGTCGGCGCTGAACTCGACGACCAACGCGCTGCTGCGGCTCATCCGCGTCACGCCGAAGGACGAGCTGGACAGCCACACCGACCCGGCACGGCTCAGCCACCTGGTCGGCGAGTCGCGCCGCCTCGGCCTCATCGGACGGCGCGACCACGAGCTGCTCCGCCGGAGCATCTCCGCGCGGGAGGCGACCGTCGGGCACCTCGTCGTGCCCGCCACGTCCGTCACCACGATCGGCGCGGACGCGACCGCCGCGCAGATCCGCCGGACGGCCAGCGCGAGCGGCCACAACCGGCTGCTCGTCCGGTCCGGGGACGGCGCGATGACCGGCATCGTGCACGTCCGGGCCGCGATCACCGAGCCGAACGGCGACCGCCGCGCGGACGAACTCGCCCACCCGGCCCCTGTCCTGACGGCGGAGACGACCGTCCTGGACGCGGTCAGCCGCATGCGGCGGGGCCGCGCGCAGCTCGCCGTGGTGAACGACGAGCGCGGCGAGTTCGCGGGCATCGTCACGCTGGACGACCTGCTGGCGGAGCTACTGGCGACGAACCCGCACTGACGCAGGCCGCGTACCTGCGACAACAGCGCAGTTGTCGAGGTGCTGCAACGGGATTCGTGGTTCATCGTGGACCTATGAACGGACACGTCCACGGGCATGGGCACGGCCACGGGCACGGCCACGGGCATGGGCGGGGGCAGGGACGGGGGCGTCTGCGGCACGTCCTGCGTCCGCACTCCCACGAGGCGGCCGACAAGGTGGACCCGGAGCTGGAGGCGAGCGCCCAGGGCATGCGCGCCCTGTGGATCTCGCTCGCCGCCCTGGGCGCGACCACCGCCCTCCAAGCGGTGGTGGTCGCGTTCACCGGCTCGGTGGCGCTCTTTGGCGACACCCTCCACAACGCCGCTGACGCGCTCACGGCCGTCCCGCTGGGCATCGCGTTCGTCCTCGGCAGGCGTCCGCCCACCCGCCGCTACACCTACGGCTACGGACGCGCCGAGGACTTGGCCGGCATCGTCATCGTGGTGGCGATCGCCGCGTCGTGCATCGTCGCCGGGTACGCGGCCGTCGACCGTCTGACTCATCCACAGCCTGTGGAACATCTGCCGGCCCTCGCGGGGGCCGCCCTCGTCGGCTTCCTGGGCAACGAACTGGTGGCCCGCTATCGCATCCGCGTGGGCCGCCGGATCGGCTCGGCGGCTCTGGTCGCCGACGGCCTTCACGCACGCACGGACGGTTTCGCGTCCTTGGCCGTCCTACTAGGCGCGGCTGGCATCGCCCTAGGCGCGCCCTGGGCCGACCCAGTAGTGGGCCTGCTCATCACGGCCGCGATCTCGGTCGTCCTCTGGCAGACGGCCCGCGAGGTCTGGCGCCGCCTGATGGACGCCGTGGACCCGGCCCTGGTCGACCGCGCCGAGGACGCTCTCGCCTCCACCCCGGGGGTTCTCGCTGTGGGCGACGTCCGCCTCCGTTGGATCGGCCACAGCCTGCGCGCCGAGTGTGACGTCACCGTCGATCCCACTTTCACGGTCGTCCGGGCCCATCAGGTCGCCGTCGACGCCGAGCACAGCCTCCTGCACGCGCTGCCACGCCTCTCCGGCGCCGTCGTCCACCCCGACCCCGAACCCCGCGACGGTGAAGATCATCACGCGGCTCTGGCCGGTCACCGCTGATCCATATCGTGTGAGACGTTAGTCCTCGGCAGAAGGGGGAAAACGGCCCCGGACGGTCGATCTGGGACGGGATGACGTCGTGAAGCAGCCGGCAGACAGCAACGGACCCGAAGAAGGACCCGGCGTCGACGGCATCGCGCCTGGCCAGACCGCGGGCGGTGCGGAGGATGCGGGGCCAGAGGGCGAGACCGACGCCCGGCCCGGGTTGGAGACCGTGCCGCTGGGTGGTGAGGGTTCCACGCCCCTGCTGGGGACGGACGAGGTCGGCTGGGGCGGGCGTGAGCTGGTCGAGAGCGTCTACGCGCCGCTGAGCGAGTTCTACGAGCACATCGACGCGCGGCTCAGGGAGGTTCCCGAGGACGTCCCGCCGGTCGGGTGGGCGCCGCACATCGCGGCGTTGCGGGCGCTGCGGGACGAGCGGGTCGCGGGTGACTGGGAGGCGCTCGCCCGGTTCCTGGTGGCGCCCGGGGCGCTGGACGCGGAGTCCGTACGGCTCGTCCACGTGGAGGAGGGCGGCGAGGCCGGTGCCGTCCGGAACGTGGTCAAGGAGCTCACGGCGACGGACGAGCGGGCCCTCCTCATCGCGCCCACGCCGGAGCTGGCCGCCGAACTGCTGCGGAGCGTGGAGGACGACCCCGAGGTCTTCTCCCTGCTGATCGAGACGCGCCCGGGGACGGCGGAGACCGCCTCGGTGAGGACGCGGGCGCTGCCGCCGGTCGAGGAGGAGTTCCCCGTACCGCCGCCGGTCGAGGAGGAGGCACCCGTGCCGCCGCCGGTGCGGGAGCCCGGATCCCACGGGACGGTCGAGTTCAGGCCGCTGGACGACGAGAGCCCGTCCGCCGTGACGCGGGTCGAGCCGCTGCCCACATTGCCGCCCGAACCGGACGAAGAGGAGGGACCGTCCACCATCACGAGGGCGGAACCGATTCCCGCCATACCGCCCGAGCCTGACGAAGGTGATGGGCCGTCCACGGTCACGAGGGCGGAGCCGATTCCCGCCATGCCGCCCGAAGGCGACGAACCGTCCGGTCTCTCCGAGGTCGAGCCGGGTCCGCCCCCGGTCGAGGGGGCGTCCGCGCCGGAGACGTGGGTGCGGTCGGCGGCGTTGCGGCCGGTCGGGGAGGCGTGGCGGCAGGCATGGGACACCGAGGTGCGGCTGCTGCGGCGCGGGCTGATGTGGCTGGAGCAGTGGCCGCGGGACGCGGCGGCGCTCCAGGCCGTTCAGGCGGAGAACCTGCGGCGCGGCGAGGAACTGGAGGCCGAGCAGGCGGCGCTGCGCAGCGGCATCGAGGGGGCCGGGAACGCGGCGGCCGCGGCCGAGCGGGCCGCCGCAGATGCCGAGGCCGAGGCGGAGCGGCTCGCCGCCGTCCAGGCTGAGGCCGAGGCCGAGCTGGTGGAGCCGCGCGCGGAGGCCGATCGGCTCCAGGCGGACGCCGACCGGGCGGGCGACGAGGCGACCGCCCAGACGCGGACGGCCGACGCGTCCTACGCGCGGTGTGCGCAGCTGGACGAGCGGGCGAAGACCGCGCAGTCGGAGTTGCAGGGAGCGCGGCAGGCGGAGGCGTCCCTCACCGACGAGCTGGCGCGGGCGCGGGAGGCGCTGCCCGCCGCGGCGGAGGAGGCGCACCGGCTGACGGCGGCGGACGCGGACGCCGCCGCCGAAGGCCACGCCGCCTACTACCGGCTGGTGTCGGCGGAGTCGGCGCTGTCGGCGGTGCGCCGGAGGATGACGCTGGGGCAGCGGCTGCACGTGGCGTCGCCGCCGTCCGAACTGGGAAGCCTGCGGGCCGAGGTCAAGGCCCGGACCAGGGAGGCGGACGAGGCCGCCAGGCGCGCGCGGGAGGCCAAGGACGTCGCCGAGCACGCCGAGCGGGTGCGCCGCGGGCTGGCGTCGTTCGTGTCGGAGGGCGGGGCGCGGCTCAAGCAGGCGCAGGAGGCCCAGAAGCGGCTCGGTACCGAGCTGACCTGGCTGGCGACGGAGCGGGAGAAGGCCGGGGCCGAGCATCAGGAGCACGCACGGCTCGCGTCGGAGGCCGTGGAGCGGGCGACCGAGGCGGGCCTGCGGGCGCGCGCGGCGCACCAGGTGGTGCAGGAGATCGAGAACCGGATGAACGCCGCCCGGACGGCCCGCGAGGCCGCCCACGCGGCGTCGGCCCAGGCCCGGACGGACGCCGAGACCGCGGCGGCGAAGGCGGCGGAGACCGCGGCCGTGCTCGACCGCCGCACGGCGGAGGCCGCCGAGGAGATGTCGGCCCGCGAGGCCGACGGGGAGACGGTGGCGCGGACCGAGGCCCGGACGCGGGAGAACGTCGCGGAGATCTGCGGCGCCGATCCCGCCGAGGACCCGGACGCCGTTGCCGCGCACCAGCGGCGCGCGATGGCCCGGATCGAGCAGCTCACCGGCTATCTGGAGGGCGGGCGGGCGGTGGAGGGCGACGTCCTGCTCCGCACCGCCGACCTCGTCGTCGGGACGCCGCTCGGCGCCGCCCTCACCGCCCCGGACCAGCAGTTCGACGCGCTGATCGTCGCGGACGCGGGGGCGGTGACCGACGCCGAGTTCCTCATCGGGGCCGTCCGGACGCACCGCTGGGTGCTGATCGGCGCGCCCGGGTCCCGTCCGCCGGAGTACCGCGAGTACTCCGGCGCGCCGTCCGGCCGGCTGGAGCGCGGCCCGTTCGAGCGCGCGTCCATCGCCGCAGGGGACTGATCACATCGCCGCCGGGACCGGTGGCAGGGGGCTCTCGGGCGGGGACTAATCGTCGTCGTCGTCCGGGACGAACAGGTGCAGCAGCCAGCCGATGACGCCGACGACGATCGCGCCCCAGAACGCGGGCCAGAAACCGGCGACGTGGAACGGCAGGTCGAGCCGCTCCGCGACCTCGCTCGTCAGCCACAGCAGCAGGGCGTTCACGACGAGGCCGATCAGCCCCAGCGTGAGGACGTAGAACGCGCAGCCGAGGGTCTTGATGATCGGCTTGAGGATGGCGTTGACCAGGCCGAAGATGACGGCGACCCCGACGAGCGTGAGGACGCGCCGACCGGTCGTCTGATCGCCGAGCGAGATGCCGGCGATCAGGACGGTCGCGGCCCACAGGGCGACCGCGGTGATGCCCACCTTGAGAAGAATCCGCACACCACGATCATGGTCGACGCGGGCGCACCTTGCATCCCTCTACGTGACGATTCGGGCGGACCGTCCGGTCATCACCGCGGACTACTCGTCGCGGTCGAAGAAGGGGGACGTGGCCGGGATCCGCGACCGACCCGCGACCCGGACGCCCTGCACCGGAACCGTGGGCTGCGGCTGCGGCTGCGGCTGCGGCTGCGGCTGGGCCGACCGTCGACCGAAACCCTGCCGACCGGAACCCTGCCGCTCAGACCCCTGCCGACCGGAACCCTGCTGGGCGCGGGCGAGTTCGCGCTCCAGGCGGCGCTTCTCCATCTCCAGCGTGGTCAGCGACTCCTGGTGCTCGTCGCGGAGGTCGCGCAGGTCGCGGTGGTTGCGGATGCGGCGGGCGGCGCCCGAGAAGGTGAGCGTCATGCCGAGGACGAAGACGATGGCGACGCCGGCGCCGGCCAGGAACACCTGCCATTCGCTGTTCACGCCTGGCACGGCCTGGCCGAAGACGACGATGTGGGAGGCATCGGAGTTGTCGAGGACGACACCGGCGCCGACGGCGATGGCGGCGGCGACCAGGAGAAGACCGAGGAACACCATGGAGCAGCTCTCCTCTGCAGTGGCTCCGGAGGGGGAACGGAGGACCACCACGATGCCAGACCGAAACTCGATCATGTCGCGTTCGGGGCATAAATCCGGTACGCCCGTCGGGCCGGGGGAGGCCGGGTTCCGGTCCGTCCGTATCGGGTAGTGGACCGAGAATCGCACCAGGATCCAGGGAGAGCCCATGTCCGTACAGGCCGTCGTGTTCGACCTGGACGGGGTCCTGATCGACTCGGAACCGGTGTGGGAGGAGGTGCGGCGCGGCTACGTCGCGGGCCACGGCGGGCGCTGGCTGCCCGACACCCAGGAGCGGCTGATGGGCATGAGCACCGAGGAGTGGGCCGCCTACATCGCCTCCGATCTCGTCGACGGCGTCACCGCCGAGGAGGTCGCCTACACGGTGATCGACCAGATGACGCAGCGGTACACCGAAGGGTTGCCGCTGCTGCCGGGCGCGGAGGACGCCGTCCGCCGGATGGCCCGGTACCGTCCGCTGGGCCTCGCCAGCTCGTCCCCGCGCGCCCTCATCGACCTGGTGCTCGGGAAGCTCCGCGTGGAGAGCCTGTTCCAGGCGACCGTGTCGACCGAGGAGGTCGAGTACGGCAAACCGGCACCGGACGGGTATCTCACGGTCGCCGCCCGGATGGACGTCCCGCCCGGCCGCTGCGTCGCCGTCGAGGACTCCAGCAACGGGCTCCGGTCGGCGCACGCCGCCGGGATGACGGTGATCGCGATCCCGCGCCCGGCCCACCCGGCGGCGCCCGACGCGCTGGCGCTCGCCGCGCACGTCGCGGGCCATCTGGACGAGCTGACACCGGAGCTGGTCGAGGTCGTCCACAGGTGAACGTTCCGGGGACGGGTGTCCGCGGCGGTTCGTAGTATGGGCCGATGACTTCCCCCGAGACCCGCGAGACCCCGGAGACGCTCGAGACCCTGCGGCGCGTGTTCGGCTACGACGCGTTCCGGGACGGCCAGCGGGAGATCATCGAGCATGTCGTCGCCGGCGGGGACGCGCTCGTCCTGATGCCTACCGGCGGCGGGAAGTCGCTGTGCTACCAGATCCCGGCGCTGGTCCGTAAGGGCACCGCCATCGTGATCTCGCCGCTCATCGCCCTCATGCAAGACCAGGTGGACGCGCTGCGCACGCTCGGCGTCCAGGCGGGCTTCCTCAACTCCACCCAGGACCTCGACGAGCGCAAGGTCGTCGAGGCCCAGTTCGTCGCGGGCGAACTCGACCTGCTGTACCTGGCGCCCGAACGGCTGCGCCTCGCCGCGACCGTCGACCTGCTCGACCGCGGCGACGTCGCCCTCTTCGCGATCGACGAGGCGCACTGCGTGTCGCAGTGGGGGCACGACTTCCGTCCCGACTACCTGATGCTGTCCGGCCTGCACGAACGCTGGCCCGACGTCCCGCGCATCGCCCTCACCGCCACCGCGACGGAGGCGACCCGCCGCGAGATCGCGTCCCGGCTCCAGCTCGAACCGGGGGCGCGGACGCGCCACTTCGTCGCGAGCTTCGACCGCCCCAACATCCAGTACCGGATCGAGCCGAAGACCGACGCCAAGCGCCAGCTCCTCCGCCTCCTCCAGACCGAGCACAAGGGCGACGCGGGCATCGTCTACTGCCTGTCCCGCAACTCGGTCGAGAAGCACGCCGCTTTCCTGACCGAGAACGGCATCGAGGCCCTCCCGTACCACGCGGGCCTGGACGCGGGAACGCGCGCAGCGAACCAGTCCCGCTTCCTCCGCGAGGACGGCCTGGTCATCGTCGCGACCATCGCGTTCGGCATGGGCATCGACAAACCGGACGTCCGCTTCGTCGCCCATCTCGACCTGCCCAAGTCCGTCGAGGGCTACTACCAGGAGACGGGACGCGCCGGACGCGACGGCCTCCCGTCCACCGCCTGGCTCGCCTACGGCCTGCAGGACGTCGTCAACCTCCGCAAGATGATCGACGGTGGCGAGGGCGACGCCGCGCACCGCCGCCGGCAGAGCACGCACCTCGACTCCATGCTCGCGCTCTGCGAGACGGTCGAATGCCGCCGCGCCCAGCTCCTTGACTACTTCGGCCAGTCCGGCGAGGCCTGCGGCAACTGCGACACGTGCCTGACCCCGCCCGAGACCTGGGACGCGACCGTCGCGGCCCAGAAGGTCCTGTCGGTGATCGTGCGGCTCGACCGGGAACGGCGGCAGAAGTTCGGCGCCGGGCACATCATCGACATCCTGCTCGGCAAGAAGAGCGCCAAGGTGATCCAGTTCGACCACGACTCGCTCAAGCCCTTCGGCGTCGGCACCGAGCTGCGCGAGGTCGAGTGGCGCGGCGTCATCCGCCAGCTCCTCGCCCAGGGGCTCATCGCCGTCGAGAGCGACCACGGCACCCTGCTCCAGACCGACACCAGCGGCGACGTCCTGCGCGGCGAGCGCACGGTGATGATGCGCCGCGAAGCGGAGCGCGCCGCCGCGAAGGCGGCGAAGACCGCGAAGGCCGCCAAGGCCCCGATCGACCTGCCCGCCGAGGCGATGCCCATCTTCGAGCGCCTCCGCGCCTGGCGCGCCGCCACCGCCAAGGAGCAGGGCGTCCCCGCGTACGTCATCTTCCACGACGCCACCCTCCGCGAGATCGCCACCGCCCTCCCGGCGACGCTGACCGAGCTGGGGCGGGTGAGCGGCGTGGGCGAGAACAAGCTCGCCAAGTACGGCGCCGAGGTCCTGGAGGCCCTCGAATCCCCCGCCTGACCGGCGACGCACCGAACGGCGTTCGGTGAAATCCCAGGGTTCTCCCAGGATCGCGGGAGGACTTCTGCCAGGTGCCTCCGGTTAGATGAGCGGCATGCGAACCAAGACCATCGCGGCCGGAGCCGGCGCCGCCGGGCTTCTCGGGCTCGGCCTGTACCTCGCCGTCCCGGCCTTCGCCGCCGACCCCTCCCCGTCCCCCTCCCCCTCCTCCACCGCGCACCCCGGCCACCCTGGGAAGGGCCATCCGTTCCGGCAGGGGGGCGCTCACCGCGGCGACCGCGACGGCCACGGCGTCCGCGGCGGCCGGGGCGTCCATGGCGAGGCGACCGTCCAGCGCAAGGACGGCTTCCGGCTCGCCACCTGGCAGCGCGGCAAGATCACGTCCGTGTCGTCCAGCGGGGTCACCGTCCTCAGCGTCGACGGCGCCTCCTGGACGTGGACGGCCGACGACAAGACCCGCGTCCGCAAGGACGGCGAGAAGTCCGACTTCAAGTCCCTCAAGAACGGCGACCAGGTGCTCGTCGCCGGCGAACGGTCCGGCGACACCCGCACCGCCCGCCTGATCCGCGTTCCCAAGCAGCGATAGCGCCGCGACCGCGACCGCCCACCGGTCGCGGGCGGTACCGTCGGGCGAGGATCGCGTCCAGCGGGAAGGGACCGATGAGCGAGAGCCGGCGGGTGCTCGTCGTGGACGACGAGGCCAACATCCGTGACCTCGTCGAGGTCGCGCTGCGCTTCCACGGTTTCACCCCCGCCACCGCGTCCACCGGCGAGGACGCCCTGCGCGCGGCCCGCACGCAACGGCCCGACCTCGTCCTGCTGGACGTCATGCTCCCCGGCATGGACGGCTTCGAGGTCTGCCGGCGGCTCCGCGCAGGCGGCGACCAGGTCCCGGTGATCTTCCTGACCGCGCGGGACACGCCGTCCGACACGGTCACGGGCCTCACGCTCGGCGGTGACGACTACGTCACCAAGCCGTTCTCGATCGAGGCGCTGATCGCGCGGGTGCGGGCCGTGCTGCGCCGGGCCGCCCCGCCCCCGTCCTCATCCGGCGCCGTCCTGCGCGTCGCCGACCTCGAACTGGACGAGGCGCACTGGACGGTCCGGCGCGGCGGAGTCGACGTCGACCTGTCGCCGACCGAGTTCCGCCTGCTCGCCTACCTGATGCGCAACGCGGGCGTCGTCCTGTCGCGCGACCGGCTCATGGCCGGCGTGTGGGGCTGGGACCACGGCAACCCGCAGGTCGTCGAGACCTACATCAGCTACCTGCGCCGCAAGCTGGACCCGCTCGGCGGTCCGCTCATCCACACCCGGCGCGGCGTCGGCTACGCGCTGCGGCCATGACGCTCAACGCCCGGCTGCTCACCGGCCTGCTCGCGGTCACCGCCGCCGGGCTGGCCATCATGGGCCTGGTCAGCGCGCTCGTCCTGAACGGCTACCTCATGCACCGGGTGGACGAGCAGCTCCAGGCCACCCGGGACCGCGCCGTGGCCCGCCTGCTGCGCCCCGGCCTGCCGGAGCAGGGGGTCGCCCCGGCCCAGTTCGTGGTGCTGGCCGTCGGGCAGGCGGGACGGGTCCGCGTCCTCAGCGGCGACGATCCGGACCCCGAACGGGCCGTCACCGCCGTCGAGAAGCTCGGCCCGGACGAGCTGGCCTCCCGTGCCCGCAGCCTCGAACCGTTCTCCCTCCCCGGGCTGCGCGCCGTGGCGCGGCCGTGGCGGAACGGCATCGTCGTCGTCGCGGCCCCGCTCGCCGAGATCCATTCGGCCGTGCGGAACCTGGTGCTGTCGGAGGTCGCGACGGCCGCGCTGCTGCTCGCAGTCCTGATCGTGCTCGGACGCCGGCTCATCCAGCGCGGCCTGCGCCCGCTGGACCGGATGGCCGCCACCGCGCACGCGATCAGCGCCGGCGGCGACCTGCGCGCCCGCATGCCGGACGCCGGGCAGCGCACCGAGACCGCCCGGCTCGCCGCCGCCGTCAACGTGATGCTGGAGCGGATCGAGCAGGCGTTCTGGGCGCGCAGCAGATCCGAGGCCCGGGTCCGCGAGTTCGCCGCCGACGCGTCCCACGAGCTGCGGACGCCGCTGACGACCGTCCAGGGCTACGCGGAGCTCTACCGCCACGGCGCCCTCGGCCCGGACGAGCTGCCCGACGCGATGCGCCGCATCGAGGGCGAGGCCCGCCGCATGAACGACCTGGTCACCGACCTTCTGGAGCTGGCCCGCCTGGACCGCGAGGCGTCCCTGCATCCCGTCCCGGCAGACCTGGTCGTCCTCGCTCGGGACGCCGTCGCGGACGCGACCGCCGCCGAACCCGACCGTCCGGTAAGCCTGGACGCACCGGAAACGCTCATCGCGAACGTCGACAAGGCGCGCATACGCCAGGTCTTCGCGAACCTCCTCGCCAACGTTCGCGCCCACACACCCCCCGGAACGCCTGCGACCATCCGTCTGGCTCCGGGTCTGATCGAAGTGGCGGACGAGGGGCCGGGCATGTCACCGGAGAACGCCGCCCGCGCCTTCGAGCGCTTCCACCGCGCCGGAAAGGGCGTCGGCGGCACCGGCCTCGGCCTTCCCATCGTCGCGGCCATCGCCGCAGCCCACGGCGGCCGCGCCGACCTCCGCTCCGAACCAGGCACCGGCACGACCGTCCGCGTCACCTTCCCTCAGCCGTGACCTGCACCGGATGACTCCTCGAACACGGCACACGGGCGGGACTCCCACTGAGCGGGACGTGCCGGTGTCGGGGACGGCGAGCGTCCTGCACAGTCGGGCGACGGATGGTCCCGGAGCCTTAAGGAAACCGCAGCATGGCCGGCTGGAGTCATCGGTACGCGAAGATCAACGGCCTCGACGTCCACTACGTGGAAGAGGGGACCGGGCCGCTCGTCGTCCTCCTGCACGGGTTCCCGCACACCTGGTTCAGCTGGCGGCACCAGATCGGGCCGATCGCGGACGCCGGATTCCGGGTCGTGGCGCCCGACATGCGCGGTATGGGGCAGACCAGCGGGCCTCCGGACCACCACGAGTACGGCCCGGACCGCATCGTCGCCGACCTGATCGGCCTCCTGGACCACCTCGACGCGGAAAAGGCGGTCTTCAGCGGCCTGGACTTCGGCCTGTTCGCCGCCTACGACCTCGCCTACCACCGTCCCGAACGCATCTCGGCCATCATCGGGCTGGAGAATCCGTTCATCACGCCGTCCGACGAGCCGCCGCTGGCCCTCGCCGCCCGGCAGGCCAAGAGGCATTTCAACCACATCCATTACTTCGTCGCGTCCGGCACCGCGGAGCGCGACCTCGCCGCGGCGCCCCGCGAATTCCTGCACAAGCTCTTCTACGCGCTGTCCAGCGACTACCACTACCTCGACGTCTGGCGGCAGCCCCCGGGCACGTCCTACATCGACGCTCTTCCGGACGCGCCGCCCCTTCCGTGGACGTGGCTGACCGAGCCGGAACTGGAGTTCTACGTCGCCGACTACAGCCGCAGCGGATTCACCGGCGGGCTGAACTGGTACCGGGCCATGGACCTTGCCTGGGAGTACCGGAAGTCGTACGCGGGCCGGAAGAACCCCGTCCCGTACTACTTCATCGGCAGCGAGCAGGACACCGACCTGGAGGGTTGGCACGGCGACGACCCGCTGAACCGTCTCGGCGACCACTACGAGGATCTGCGCGCGGTTCGAATGATCCAACAGGCGGGCCACATGATGCAGATGGAGAAATCCAGCGAGACGACCGCGACGATGCTGGAATTCCTGGCTTCGGGGAGGAACGAATGGGCCTGATCGAGAACCGGGTGGTCGTCGTCACCGGAGCGAGCCGCGGCGCCGGAAAGGGAATCGCGCTGGCCCTCGGAGAGGCCGGAGCGACGGTCTACGTGACGGGACGCACCCGCACCGAGACCGCACTCCCGGGCACCGTCTTCGCCACCGCGCAAGAGATCACCGACCGGGGCGGCACCGGAGTCCCGGTGATCTGCGACCATTCCGACGACACCCAGGTCGAGGCCCTGTTCAAGCAGATCGAACGGGAGTCCGGCGCGCTGGACATCCTCGTCAACAACGCTTTCACCATCCCCGACGGACTCTCCCGCAAAGGCCCCTTCTGGGAGAAGCCGCTGGCGCTCCAGAGCATGTTCGACGTGGGAATGCGGTCGGCATACGTGGCGAGCTACTACGCGGCCCCGCTGCTCATCAAGAACAACGCGGGGCTCGTCGTCAACACCTCGTCCTTCGGCGGCCGCTGCTACATGCACGGCCCGGCCTACGGCGCCGGCAAGGCCGCCGTGGACAAGATGGCCCACGACATGGCCGTCGACTTCAAGCCCTACAACGTCGCCGCCATCTCGCTCTGGATGGGCCTGCTGAAGACCGAGCGGAACAGGGCCCTCTTCGAAGGCGTTCCCGACCGCTACCAGTCGTTCGCGGCCGGAGCGGAGTCCCCGGAGTTCAGCGGACGGGTGATCGACGCCCTCGCCCGCCACCCGGACCCGATGCGGTGGACCGGACAGGTGCTCATCGGCGCCGAACTCGGCGAGGAACTGGGCGTCACCGACATCGACGGCGGCCGGCCGCGCTCCCACCGCGCCATGCTGGGCGACACGCCGACCTTCAGCGACGCCGTGGTCGACTGACCGCCTGCCGCCCTGCCACCAATTCGGCGGCGCCCATCAATCAAGACCTGTTGATAATTTGCACTACTAAGTTCAACTCCCGTCCCGCAGGATAAAGGCCGCCCGCACCGGCCCCCAAAGCCCTGCCATGAAAGCGGACGCTGCACACCATATCGAGGACTTTTTCGGCACCGAGAGCGCCCGCACCCGCCGAACTGGACGGCGACCACCCGACTTTGCGGTGATAGGCCGGAAATATCCCGCGAGGCCGGTTGTCCCGGCGGAGTTATCATCCGAAACGGGACCGCTCCCAGACAGCGGTCCCGCAGTTCAGGGACGCATCCGTCCGAATCGCGCCGGGTGCCTGGCATGACGGTGAGGTCGGATCTCTATGGGACGACGCGAGTCCCGTTCGCGCCGGTGCGGCCTTTGCCGACGTCCGCTGTCGCATTCCTTCGTCCATCCCTGCCCCGCCCGTACGAGACCGAGCGAGACACGGCGATGGGACTCCACCGAGGAGGCACCATGACCCACGTCGAGCAAGAGCCCACCCCGCGGGCACCGCACGCGGTCGCCGACCCCGCACCGCTGGGACTCGCGGCCTTCGCCCTGACCTTGTTCCTCCTGTCCGCCAAGAACGCCGGCTGGACCAACGGCACCGACGCCTGGCTCGGCTACGCCCTCGGCTACGGCGGTCTCGTCCTGCTCCTCGCGGGCATGTGGGAGTTCCGCAACCGGAACGTGTTCTGCGCGACGGCGTTCGGCTCGTACGGCGGTTTCTGGATCGGCCTCGGCCTGTACGTCGTCATCTTCGCCGGCCGCACGACCCCCGCCCAGGAGGCCAACGACCTCGGCTGGATCCTGCTGGCCTTCGCGATCTTCAACACCTACATGATGCTGTGGGCCACACAGGTCAACCAGGCCGTCCTCGCGGTGTTCGTCACCCTGGAGGCCACCGAGATCATCCTGTTCATCGGCCAGTTCGCCCAGAGCGCCA
Organism: Actinomadura chokoriensis; assembly: GCF_041463665.1. Lineage (GTDB taxonomy): Bacteria > Actinomycetota > Actinomycetes > Streptosporangiales > Streptosporangiaceae > Spirillospora > Spirillospora chokoriensis_A. The sequence goes on along the minus strand of NZ_JAXCEJ010000014.1, from coordinate 14,666 downwards.
ACACCATCAAGATCGGCGGCTACATCGGGGTCCTCACCGCCATCTGCGCCTGGTACGCGTCCGCCGCCGGCCTCATCAACGGCATGACGGGCCGGAAGTTCCTCAGCGTCGGCCGCCCGATGTTCACCCACCTGACCACCGGCCCCACCCCCCGCTGACCCGGGCCCCGGCTGGGACTCCGCCGTCCGTCCCCTTCGGCCTCGAGTCTCCGAATCCGATTCGGTCAACTTCGAGTATCGTGAACAAATCAGGCATTTGACTCGCAATGCTGGCCAGATGAGGACACCACAGGCCCACTACCAGCTGATGTCCGACGATCACGTTAAGTGACGCCTAGAGTTGCGTCTCTCAGGGAACATCTTGGAAGACACCGAGGACCCGTGTATGAGCGCACCAGGCAAGGAGGACACCGTGCCCGGAACACGCCACCACACTCACGTCGAGGCTGATGAGGTCTCTCGGAGCGACGGCGCGTCCATGCTCCACAAAGCCGCCCGCAGACGGCTGAACATCTCCGGCGAGGAGTTCCTCTCCCGCTGGGACCACGGCTACTACGACGACACCGACGACCCCGCCGTCGCCGACGTCGCCATGCTGATCCCCTTTGCCCGGTAGGACCCCCCGGGAGGCTGTCGAAGCCTTCCTCATCCCCCTGCAGGACACGCTCGCCTGCGTCGCCAAAGCCAAGATCACACTCTCTGAGGGCGGATACAACACCGCCGGTCGTGTCCACGGTCTCACCCTGAATCGCGACGAGGCCGTGAAGCTGAAAGGCCCACAGCAACTACTGCTGCGCGTCCAGATGCACTACGAGATCATCCCGGTGAAGGAGCCCGGCCGGTCCCCATGGCGGGTCACGACCCACGCCTACAACTATGAGGTTCAGAACAGCAGCGGTGAGGGCGTCGTCTCCTATCACTGGCATCCGAAGGGCAAGGTAAAAGGCCCCCACATCCATCTGGGGCACACCCAACTGGCGAAGGACGTGGTGCTGCACAACAAGCTCCATCTCCCTACTGCCCGGTTGTCGCTCGAAGGCGTGACCCGACACTGCATCGAGGAGCTGCAGGTGGAGCCGCTCCGATACGACTGGGACCCGGTGTTGGCAACCAGGCAAGCCGACTTTGAGGCGTACCGGAAGTGGAGCCAGTCACCGCCGTCGGCACAGGCGGTCGAACCGAAGCCGGACAGGAACAAGCCCAGGCGGCCGGGGAAGCAGCGGAGTCTCTAACCCCGATTTCCGCTGCTGGAAGCCGGCGGACTCACCGGCTGACCGCCGAGGTCACCGACCTGTCTTCGTTGCCTGACCACCTTACGAGTCGCCGACGTTCGCTCCGTGCTTCCTACAGGCGTTCGGTGACACCGTGCTGGTCGACCAGGTCATCACCGCCCACCCTGCTGAGCGAGCTCAAGCGGCCTCGATGCGCCCCGCCGAACCCGGCGAGATCTGGACGCCTGCGATGCTGCGGACCTTCCTCAAGATCGTCTGGTCGCGTACGCCGCTGCTCGCCACGGGGCGCCGCTTCACCCCACAGTCGCGGGATGTCGACCTGGACGGCACGTCCACACAGGTCGAGGGCCCGACCTCGTTGTTCGTCGGCGAACGCATCGAGGGCACGACCAAGAGCTGCGGTCCCGCATCGTAAGCCTCGACGCCGGAACGGTCTACGTCCTCGAGGCACGCGCAGGTGCCAACTCGCCGACAGGCTCGAGCTCGGCAGGTCCTGGATGGGCGTCCCCGTCCACACGCTCCCGGTCTGCACGCACGTCATCAATCAGCAGCTCGTAGAGGCCGCAGAGATCTTCGTCGACGAGTGGAGACCGCAGCCTAGATCAGATGCGCTGTTAGCGGGACCGTTAGCAAAGCCCCTTGCGGAAGATCGCAAGGGGCTTTGAGCTGGGTGCACCCGAAGGGATTCGAACCCCTAACCTTCTGATCCGTAGATTCCCAAACGATCAGCGCGCCCGTCCGAATCAGTCCGCACGCTCGGACGCGTGCCCTCCGCTCGTCCGGACCCGTCCGCCGCGTTCCAAGATCGTCCGCCGACGTGGCTCCCAACGTGGCTCCCAGGGGCCCAGCCTGATCGCGACCCTTATGACCGGCCCACTGGTCTCGGTCGGCTCATCACTGGAACTAGCAACGGAGGTCGGGCGTCACATCGTCAAGTTGCCTTCGACAAGGTGGAGACCGGCTTGGCTCTGCGTGACCATACTGGACGGCTTACCGTCGCAAGCATCGCTGCGTTGGCGGCAGTACTCGCGGTACTCGCTGGCTACGTGGACGACTTCTACCCACGGGCTTGGCTTCTGGCGCTTGTCGGTATCACCGCTGGTGGCGCTGCGTTTCCCTCCACGCCCCCCAAAAAAAGAGCTGTAGCAGCCCTAGAACAGTGATCTTTAGGCACGCGCGCGCACTCCTGCCCGAGCTTCCCGTCTGCCGTCGTCCCGCGCTCCGCGCCGCCGGGCCAGGGCCAGGGGGTGAAGGTGGAGCGCCCCACCGGACGAACGACCTTCACCCCCTGGCCCTGGTCTGGTAGATCTCCGATCGGGACGACGGCAGACGGGAAGCTCGGGCATCCCCCAACCCTCCGAAACCGTGACGGACGCGGCCCTGACTTCCCGGAGTCGGAGTGCCCCCCGCCGGAGGCAAGAAGGAACCTCGGCCACGTGGTGGCCTGAGCCTTGGGCGGTGGCGCGACCCGGTGACCGCCTGCGGCTGGCGGACGGGCGGCGGTGGCACGATGCGCGGCCCGGTGCGGTCGGCCGGTGACCGGCGCCCACGCCGCACGCTCCGGGCGGCCTGGCGCCGGGCCGCGCAGCGGGCCTGAGCGCCGCCGCCCCTTGATCCTAAACAGCCAGATTCGGCAATCATCCGGCCTGTCGCTCTGGCCTGTCGCTCCGCGTATCGTCACCGGGCAGCTTGGAGGATGTGCCAAGCTCGACGGCACTTAACAGCGCTTGGCATAGATGGCGTGAGGCGTGTCGCTCCCACGAGTGTTCGCCTGGCAACACAAGATCAAGTATGCGATGCTAGAACGCACGTTCGAAGGACGTGTGGAGGTTGAGGCGTCCAAGCTGGGCGAGTCGGTGGTGGTGTAGCAATCATGCTGATAATATCAGCGCCATGGCCACAGCCGCCGACCAGGCGTACCTAGTTGATGCCGTCAGTTCGCTCTGCGGAGTCCTCCACGAAGGCATTGAGGTCGCTCGTGAGATCGCTGAGGGGCACTTCGGCGACTACGAGATGACGGATCCTGAGTACGGAGCCGGCACCACCCATCTCACACGCTTCCATGCTCGGCGCGTTCTAAAGACGCTGGACCTTGGCGAGTGGGAGATTGCAAAGCCTCGCCCGAATGGTCAAGTTCTGCTGCGAAATGAGCTACTACTTCTCCGCATTTTGCATGAGTGGCCTGAAAATTCAGTTCCTCCTCCTGGGCACAACACCGCTCGCATCGACTTTTATCGCAATCCAGATCTAGGGTTGCACGGGGTAAAAGCTAGCAAGTTGATCGCCGTGTGGCGTCGCGCCCCAGAGGGAGAGGTTTCTATACGGATCATACGCCCGATAGGTAAATGGAAGCTTGGCAAGGTCGCCAAGTTTGATATTTCCTTTCCTTTGCACAGGAGCGGGCTATCCGATCTGGAATTTGTGCCCGATGACAGCGGAATGAATGTTCTTCTGCCATTCGAGGCCGAAGAAGAGGGAGAGAAGGGAAATGAGCAGCCCCTGGGCGGGTGAAAGACTTCGAACTCTACGTCACTTGTTCGGACTTTCACAAGGGCAACTCGCCCAAGCGGCGGGGGTCGGCCAGTCGCGGATCTCTCAAATTGAAAATGGCGTATTGGAAGCTTCCAATGATATCCTAGACGCAATTGCTGCCTCAACGGGAAGCCCTCGTTCATTCTTTGAGGTCATGCCACCGGATGTCCCTCTGGGAACGCTTCGATTTCGCAAGTACGCCTCTGCGCGCAAGACTGAATTCAAGCGGGTTAAAGCCCTCTTCGATGAAGCTTACCGAATATCGAACCAACTCCTCGTAGACGCCGGATACGGCGGGCCTGATATTCCCATGCTCAAAGGCGAGGTCAGCGACAGGGAAATAGAAGAGCTAGCCATGCAAGTGCGCGAAGCCTTGCAAATTGGAGGAACGAGCCCCATACGGCATCTAACTAGAGCCTGCGAGAGAGCCGGTATCGCGGTAGTTCCCCTGACACTTCCAGGAGACGAGGATGAAGCTCATGTAGTAGACCACTTTGGTATTAGTTATTGGCCCGCCTTCGATGAACCGGCAGTTATCGGTTACTTCACTGGCGGACCAGGTGACCGTCAGAGGTTTACACTAGCTCACGAGTTGGGGCACCTCGTATTGCACAGCAGGCGACGAAACGCCGCCGACCCAGAGAATGAGGCCCATCGCTTCGCTGGAGCTCTCCTTGTGCCACACGAAAGAGCTATCGAGATGTTCAGCAAGCCTGTAACACTACGACAACTTGCGCAGATGAAGGCAAATTGGGGAATATCTATTCAAGCACTCATCATGCGTGGATCTCATCTTGGGCTAATCGACGAACATCGAAAAACCTCATTGTTCCGGCAACTCAGCGCGCGAGGATGGCGCAAGTCAGAGCCAGTTGCGGTCAGGCCCGAAGAGCCCATCCTTATTCGGAAGTTGTTGTGGAGCCAGCATGGCCCTCACGTTCCAGATACGAAGATTGGCGAGATAGTCGGCCTCCAAGCCATGGTACTAAGGTCCTTTGCGCCTATGGCCGCATAGCCTTTTCGAGGCAATCAGGAAGACACCCTGCTCCGACCCTTACCGCAGTAACCGCTAAGCCAGCTTCCGCGACTCTACATCATCGGATGCGATGTCTCGCCGAGGAGATCCGTTATTCCGTGCGCAAGCTGATAGCTGGAAGCAATGGTAGCTTGGGATTCGAAGGAGTGGTCGATTCCGTCTTGGTCGGTGACTTTGGCTCCCGCTTCGCGGGCGATAATGACGCCAGCGGCTGTGTCCCATGGTTTATTTGAGAGCGTGATGGTGGCGTCTAGCTTTCCCTCGGCTACCCACGCTAGATCTATGGCGGCTGAGCCGAGCATGCGGACGCGTTGGACCTTGGCGGCTAGGCGTTCGGTTAGGGCGATGCGTTGACGGTTCTTGGCTTCGGCTCCCTCGCCTACGGCGTAGTCGCCGATGGCGACGATTGCGTCTTTGAGGTCGGTGGTCATGCTGGCTTGGATGCGGCGGTCTCCGAGGTAGGCGCCGGTGTGCTGGGCTGCGTGGTAGCGGGTGCCTAGGAACGGTAGGTCGATGACGCCGACGACGGGGCGGCCTCGTTGGATGAGGCCGATGGAGAAGCCGCAGAGCGGAATGTTGCGGACGAAGTTGGCGGTGCCGTCTACGGGGTCGATGGCCCAGAGGAGTTCGCCGGTGGTGTCGCCGGTGATGCCTTCTTCTTCGCCGAGTATGGCGATGTCGGGGGTTCGCTCGTTGAGGTAGTCGCGGACGGCGCGTTCTACGGCGTAGTCGACTTCGCTGGCCATGTCGCGGTCGCCCTTGGCGGTGAGGAGGCCGGGGACGCGTGTGCGCACTAGGTCGCTGGCTATCTCTGCTGCTTTGAGTGCGACGGGTAGTAGTGCGGTGGGTGCGTCGGTCATAGGGTGCGGCCTCGTTCCCATAGCGAGTTGAAGATCTCTTCGAACGTCCCATACAGGCCGGTGCCTGTCGGGTTGCGTTCGGCGAGGAAGGTGGGCGAGTCGACTCCGCGGGCGGTCGGTAGGTAGGGCTGTATCACGCAGAGCTTGTCGTTGATGAGCGTGATGTTGAACCGGATGGTCTCGTCGTAGACGGCGACGAACAGCCGGTCTTGGGCCTCGGGCGATAGGCGCTTGCGGAGGCGCGTCAGGACTTCGATGTTCAGGCGCGTGAGGGTGGTGAGGTGGTTGTCTGTGTAGCCCTCTTCGTGTTCGCGGGCTCGGATGGCCCCGCCTTCGGGGTCCAGGAACAGGGCTTGCAGGGTGGTGCCGTCCTCGATGAGCCGGTAGAGGCGCTGGTCGGGGTACTGCTGGCAGAGCATGTTGAGGGAGAGGCCGGCGGCCCGGATGCTGCTGGCGCCGTCGAGTAGGGCGTGCGGCGGGTGGGCGTATGAGAACTCGGCTCGGGTGGCGAAGACGGCGGTGACGTCGGCGTAGGGGTTGGGGCCTACCCGGTCGGCGGTGGACTCAAGGTCGGCGCGCTCGTCGGTGGCGGTGTGGGCGGTGGGCTCGTCGGCCAGGACGTGGGGCGGGCAGGGGGCGAACAGCTCGTCGGCTGTCCACTCGGGGAACATCGCCTCCAAGACGCGGCAGTGGTCGACATAGGGCAGGCGTTTGAGTTCGCCGGACGTCCAGCGGTGGAGCTGGGCGCGGCTGGGGGCGGTGCCGGTGAGTTCGGGCGAGATCTTCTTGGCGGCTTCGTTGTAGGCGGCCTGGAACATGCCGTACCGCTGTAGTCGGCGCTGACGGATCACGACGTGCAACAGGATCGGTTGGGGAGACACCGGCCGTCCTCTCTGCTGGGCGTTTCTCAGGCTAGACGTGACGCGAGATCGAAGACGAGACAAAGTCGAGACGGTTGCAAGACGTTGACGTGCGAAACGAGATGATCACGGCGTCGTGACGCAACGTGACTTGTTGGCACGGTGTGGTCATGGCGAGTGATTGCACCTCTTGCAGGGGACGCGGGGTCAAGCGGCGGGTGGCGCGGCGGACGTTGACGCCGGGGCACATGGCGGGCGTTCCGGCGGACAGCCGTCAGGACTCCTGCCCTGACTGCCTCGGGACGGGTGAGGCGTCCGAGCGGCAAGGCGGTGCGGCCTCGTGAACGCACGGGATGTGGAGCTGCGGCTTCTGGCTGATCTTCGGGCCTCCCTTCTCGGTCTGGGTCTGGCTGTCCGGCTGGACGAGTCGATGCCGGGGCTGCTGGTGAGTACCGCGAATCCGGGCCTGTTCGTGTGGGTGTTCGTCGGGGCCTCGGGCCGTACGTTCACCTGGCGACGCGATGACAGCAAGCACCCGGTCGGCGACGTGCCGGGCGCGGCCGCCGAGGTCGCTCGGTTCGTGACCGCTCAGGCCGGGCAGCTCAACGGCTCGGCGAACGACCACTTCGACTAGCGCCGTGGGCTGGCCTTACAGGCTGGCCAAGGCGCATTGAACGGCAGAGCCGGCGGCGCGGCGAGGACGGTCCGTCGCGTGATCGCCCCCCAAATCCCCCGTGGTCACGCGTGTGGGAGGGACGGGCCAGGCCCCGCGCCTCCGGCTCTGCTTCCAACGAAAGCGAGAAACAGGTGATGGGTCCTTCTTTGTCCCGCGACACTGAACTTCGGGTGCTGGGTGATCTGTGCCGGGCTCTGGTCGGGCGCGGCCTGTACGTCCAGTTGCGCGACGCCATCCCCGGACTGACGGTCATCCGGCCGGGTGGGACGGCCCTCGACGTCATCGGCTATGTGGTGGTGAACCGCCGCAAAGGCGAAGTCTCCTGGTGGCGGGTCGACAACCTGCACCCGGTCACGGATCTGGACGGAGCGGTCGAGCGGATCACCGCGTTCATGAACGAGCCGACCGCGCCGAGCTTGCCGAGGTTGCGGCCGTGACGTCGTGGAGAGGCGACGCGCCGGACGATGTCACGGCGGCGATCATCACACTTCAACGCCGGTTCCCCGGCTCGTCGGTCTGGTTCGGGCGCCACACGTTCCGTTGGTGGGCGGCGATGCCGCGGGCTGGGTGGTGGGTGCTCCTGGAAGCGGCGACGCCGATGGAGCTGGCGGGCCGGATGGCTGAGGCGCGCGGGTCCGCTGTTCCCCACGGAGTAATCGGGTCTGTTGGTGTCCGGTAGTCGTGACAGCCGGTACGGGTTGGGCGTACATTAACGCTGACCTGGTAAGACAACCTGTCAGATGATGGACGGACGAGATGAGCCTTGAATCCGTGCCCCCCAAGTACGCCCAGCTCGTCACGGAGCTTCAACGGCGCATCGAGTCCGGACGGTATCCGCCGGGCTCGGCGATGCCCAGTGAACATCAGCTCATCGAAGAGTTCAGCGTGAGTCGGCCGACCGTGGTGTCGGCCCTGCGAGTGCTGCGGGATCAAGGCTGGATCGACTCCCGGCAGGGCAAGGGCCGCTTCGTCCGCGGGCGTCCCGCCCTGGCCTCGCTGGAGAGCGCGCGGGCGGGACAGGTTCGGCTGGCTGGCTCGGAGGCGTCCATACCCGGCGAGGTCCTGGCCGCTGGGGTGGTCGACGCGCCGAACCGCGTCCGCTCCCTTCTTGACCTCGGCTCGTCTGGCAAGGGATTCCTTCGCCGGCGGCTGCTGACGGCTGACGGCACGCCGTCTGAACTGCTCTCGCTGTGGCTGCCTCTGGACCTCGCGGAGGGGACGAACCTGACCAGCGCCGAACCGCTGCAACAGGGGGTGCGGCAGCATCTGGAGTCTCGCAAAGGCGTGAAGTTCGATCACGTCATCGAGCACATCGTTGCGAGGATGCCGACCGGCGAGGAAGCCGCCGCGTTGTCGATGCGTGCGGGGACACCTGTCCTCGTCGTGTACGCGACTGCTCGGGACGCTGCCGGGCGTCCGCTGCTGGTGGTCGACACTGTCTTGCCCGCTGACCTGCATGAGCTGGAAGACGCCTACCCGCTGGCGTGACCGTATCCGGCCACACGCCGGTTAGTTACTTGATAGACCAAGCTGGGTACGCTTATGATCACACTTGTTAGGTCAACTGACTGACAGTTGACCGGATGGGAAGTGATCGTCATGGCGGTGCAAGGTCCGTTCAAGGTCGCGTTCGGGGACGTGTTCCCGTTCGGGGCGTTCGTGAAGGGCGGGGTGGAGCCGGTGCGGGACTTCGACCGGTCGACCCGGGAGAACTTCGTGCAGGCGCGGGACAAGGACTCCGGGGAACTGGTCTGGGCGGTGGAGGTCCTGGACGCCGACCCGGAGTCCAAGGGGACGTTCAAGGTGAAGCTGTCGGGGCCGGTTCAGCCGGTGGTGCCGGAGGCTCCGGCGGGGTTCCCGTTCGTGCCGGTGGAGTTCGAGGGGTTGGCGGTGACGCCGTACGTCAACTCCGGTAACGGCCGTCTGGCCTACAGCTTGAAGGCGGGGGCGGTGCGTCCGGCGGGTATCAAGGGCGCGTCCCGCTCGGGCAAGGACAACGGCGCGGCTGCTAAGGATGCTGCGTGATGGCGGGCGGGCGCATGTCGGCGCTGTCACTGCCCATCGACAGCGCGGCCTCAACCGAGTTCCGGACGTTCCGGACGCGTACCCCGCTGTTCACCGTCTCGGCGGGCCGGGTGCTGGTCACCCTTACCCTCCCCGAGCGGCTGAACGCCGGGGATGTGGAGTTCGCGCGGCGGCTGGCCGAGCAGGCAACGGCCTACGCGGTGGAGGTCGAACGGCTCTACCGCTCCGGCCGCCCTTCGGGCCGGTCCTCGTCGGGGCGCCCCTCGTCGGGCCGGTCGTCGTCGGGGAAGGGGGCGGCTGCGTGATGGACGCCTACAGCTACACCACGGTCCAGGTGGACCCGGACGGGACGGCAAGGGTTCACGTGGCCCTGCACCCCGGCGAGGACGTGAGGGTCTACTGCACGCCGGGCCGTGACCGCGCGCAGATCTCGGTGATGCACGCACGCGCCGACGTGACGTTCTGCCCGACCAACCCGACCGCGCCGACCGCCGAAGACGTCCGGGTCGCGCGCCAGCTCGCCGAGTCCTTCGCGACCTACGCGGCTGATGTGGAGCGGCTCCACGTCCGGAACCGCGCGCCGGCTGAGGGCTCGGCGGCCTGAAAACGGGTGGGGCGGCTGGAGCTGGTACCTCCGGCCGCCCCGTTCCCCTCTCCCCTGAACTGCACAAAGACACAAAGAAGAGGTGTACCCATCATGGCATGGGAGTTCCGCAAGCTCGGACCGGGCGAAAACGTCGCCGTCGAAGCACAGCGTGACCCGTTCGCCGCGCCCAAGTGGGCGCCCCCGGTGTGGCACATGCCCGAAGGGCTCGTGCTCCTCGTCAACACCGTCCGCGCCCTCGTCCGGACGGTGGTGTTCCTGGTCCGCAACATCGTCCCCGTCTCCGTCCTGTCCGGGCTGGGCTGGCTCGGCTACCGGTTCGGGTGGCTGGTCCCCGTCCTGGTCCTGGCCCTCGTCGCCGCGGGCCTTTCGGTGTGGGCGGTGGTGGACCGTCCGTCGTTCGTCCGCTGGGTGGTCCGTCCGGCCCGTGCCCGGTGGCGGCTCGTGCTCGTGTACCGGCGGCACTGGCAACCCGTCCTGGTCACTGCGGGCCTGACCAAGGTCCACAAGGGGCGGGAGTACCTGCCTGCGGTGGTCCGGGTCCGTTGCGGTCCGACGTCGGATCGGGTGCTGGTCCGGATGCTCAAGGGGCAGGCTCCCGACGCGTGGGAACGGGTCGCGGTCAACCTCGCGCACGGCTTCGGCGCAACGCTGGTCCGGGTCCGGGACGGGGACCGTCCAGGCCGCATCTGGCTGGAGTTCGTCCGCCGCGATGCCCTCGCCGTCCCGATACCGGCGCTGCCCGTCCCGGACGGCTCCGACGTCGACCTGTCCGGGGTGGTGATCGGACGGTGCGAGGACGGGTCGCCGTGGCGGCTGCGGCTCCTGGGCACCCACGTGTTGATCGCGGGTGCGACGGGGGCCGGCAAGGGCTCGGTCATCTGGTCGACCATTCGCGCCTTGCTCCCGCTGATGCTCGCGGGCCTGGTGGAGGTGTGGGCCGTCGACCCCAAACGCATGGAACTGTCCTTTGGGCGGGCGTTGTTCGAGCGGTACGGGCGCTACAGCGACGACCCCAAGGGCGGCATGGTCGAGCTGCTGGAGTCGGCGGCCGAGGACATGAACGCCCGCGCTGAACAGTTCGCCGGGGTGACCCGCTCGTTCACCCCGTCGCATGAGCACCCGTTCCGGGTGATCGTGGTGGATGAGCTGGCGTTCCTGACCGCCTACTGCCCCGAACGCGACCTGAGAAAGCGGGCCGAGTCCGCGCTTGCCGTGCTCACCAGCCAGGGCCGCTCGGTGGGGTACTGCGTGATCGGTGCGCAGCAGGACGCGCGCAAAGAGGTCAACAACCTGCGCAACCTGTTCCCCGACCGCATCGCCCTGCGCCTGGACGAAGACGAACAAGTCGACATGGTGCTCGGCGACGGAGCCCGCGACCGCGGCGCCCTGGCCGACCAGATCTCCTCGGTCCCGGAGATCGGGGCGGGGGTCGGGTTCGTCCGCCTCGAAGCCTCGCCTGACCCGGTGCGGGTCCGGGCGGCCTACGTCTCCGACTCCGACATCCGCGACATGGTCGCGTTCGGGGTGCCTGACCTGGACGTCTGGGGGGCCGCGTGAGGAAAACCGGTCCCCGCGTCATACAACCCACCCTCGACGCTCCCGACGTCGACCCGCCTCCTTCGGCCGAGCCCGGCCCGGAACCGGTCGTCAAGGTCCTGGCTCCGCTGGCGCGCGGGGTGCTGGAAGCGGTCGCGGTCGAACACGGCGTCTGTATCCGCCCGGTCCCCATGCGGCGCGTCGACCTGCACACCGGCGCGGCCGAAATGGTCTACGTCCCGTGCGGTCACACCCTGGCCTCGGTCTGCCCCTCCTGCGCCGAACGCAAGCGCAAACTCCGCGCGGTGCAGTGCCGCCAGGGCTGGCACCTGACCACCGAACCCGTCATCACCCGCGCCGACCCCGACGCCGAACAACGCACCTGGATGGAACTGCGGGCACACGCTCAAGCGGCCCGTGACCGCGCGGCCGAGGACGGGACGGCGGAGGGGGAAGACTCCTCGTTCTGGGATGCCGTGGTGCGTGACCTGGACAACGAGCTTGAACGGACCGGGGTCCGCGGTGCCCTCAAAACCGGCGACCAGAGCAAGAGCCGACGGACCCGGTCGACCCGGCGACGCCAGGACGCCCCCGACCTTCCCCGTCGTCCGGTCGACTCCCGCACCCTCGGCAAGGTGTTCCGGAGCCAGGACGGGAAGACCTTCCGGCCCTCGCTGTTCCTGACCCTCACCCTGGACTCCTACGGGCGAGTTCGCGGTGATGGAACGCCGGTCGACCCGGCCACCTACGACTACACGCGGGCGGCCCGTGACGCCCTGCACTTCTCCAAGCTGATCGACCGGTTCGTGCAGAACCTGCGCCGGTTCGTCGGCTACGACGTCCAGTACTTCGCCGCTGTCGAACCACAGAGGCGTCTCGCGCCCCACCTGCACATGGCCATACGCGGAACGATCTCCCGCGCTGAGCTGCGGCAGGTGGTGGCGGCCACCTACCACCAAGTGTGGTGGCCACCCACCGACCGCATCGTCTTCGACGGCGAACACCTACCCGTCTGGGACGACGTGGCGGGCGAGAACGGCGGCGGCTACCTCGACCCGGCAACCGGTGAAGTCCTCCCCACCTGGGACGAAGCACTAGACGCCCTCGGCCAGGACGACGACGTCGAACCCCTGCACGTCGTACGGTTCGGGCGGCAGATCGACGCGCAAGGCGTCCTCGCTGACTCCGCGGACTCGCGGCGGTGCATCGGCTACCTGACCAAGTACCTCGTCAAAGGCGTCGCCGAATGCCACCAGGCCGACACAAGCGCGCAGCGCGAACACATCGACCGGATGGCCGAAGCACTCCGCTACGAACCCTGCTCGCCCACGTGCGCGAACTGGCTGCGCTACGGCGTCCAACCCAAGAACCCCCGCAAAGGCATGACGCCCGGCTACTGCAAAGGCAAAGCCCACCGACACGAACACCTCGGCTACGGCGGACGCCGCGTCCTGGTCTCCCGCAAATGGTCCGGCAAAACCCTCGCCGACCACAAAGCCGACCGCAAAGCATGGGCCCTCGCACGGCTCGCTGAAGCCGGTATCCCCGTGTCGAACCCGGCTGATACGAACGCCGTCCACATCTGGGAACGCGCGGGGCCTGGCGACCCGGACGTCAAGCCGACAGAGCATCGACTCCTCCTGCTGATCAACGAACGCATCCAACGGCGCCGCCAGCTCGACGCCGCAACCCACAACCCCACCCCAGAACTTTCGGCAACTGCGGAGGCAGCGTGACGACTGCGAAGGACGGGGTGGCTGAACCGCTCCTGTGGAGGCCGGAACAGGCCGCCGTGATGCTCGGCATCGGACGCACCAAGGTCTATGACCTGATGCGTACCGGTGCGTTGCGCTCGGTCCGGCTCGGTGGCTCTCGAAGGATTCCGGCAACGGCGCTGGCCGAGTTCGTTGCCCAACTCGAAGAGGAGGCGGACGCGGCATGACCAAGCGACGCGGCAACGGCGAAGACTCGATCTACAAGGACGGCGACCGCTGGCGCGGCGCGATCCACCTGGGCTACGACGACAAGGGACGGCGCGTCCGGAAGAAGGTCTCCGGACGGACACGTGCCGAGGTGGCCGAAAAGCTCCGCAAGCTGCGGAAGCTGGTGGATGCCGGGACGGTTCCCGACGACAAGATCACGGTCAAGGCATTCTTGGACCGCTGGTTGACTCACAACCTTCCCGGTGCAGTGGCCGAGTCGACCGAGGACGATTACAACGACACTGTGCGGCTGCATCTCGCTCCCGCCCTGGGGCGGAAGAAGCTAGCCAAGCTCGCCGTCCTGGACGTCGACAAACTGTGGCAGGCCAAGCGGGATGCGGGCTACAGCGCGAACAGCATCCGGATCATGCGGACAGTCCTCCGCAAGGCTCTCGGCCAGGCCGAGAGGGAAGGCATCGTCCCGCGCAACGTCGCTGCTCTTTCGGCAGCTCCACACGTGGTGGCGAAGGAAGGGCGAACGCTGACGATCGACCAGTCGAAAGCGCTCCTCGGGACGGTCGCCGGCCACCGCTTCGAGGTCGCCATCATGCTTGCCCTCGCATATGGCCTGCGCCGTGGCGAGGTCCTTGGCCTCCACTGGGCGGCTGTCGACTGGGACGCCGGGACGGTCCGGCTGACGCACTCCGTGAAGCGGATCAAAGACCGCGACAAGATGAGCGGCAGGAAGACACGGCTCGTGGTCGGGGAGTTGAAGACTCCTAAGTCCCGCCGGACGCTCGTCCTGACTACCCAGCTCGTGACCAAACTCCGGACGGCTCACACTCGGCAGGCAAAGGCCAGGATCGCGGCCGGTGGGTTGTGGCAGGATCACGGGCTGATCTTCGCGAGCGAAGTCGGGACGCCGATGGATCCGGACAACTTCTCGCACACCTTCTCCAAGTTGGCCAAGCGCTCTGGCCTCGGCCACTGGCATCCGCACGAGCTAAGGCACTCGGGCGCCTCGCTGATGCTGGCACAAGGGACGCCGTTGCACGTCGTCTCCGAGATCCTCGGGCACACGTCCATCGCGATCACGAAGGACGTCTATGGGCATCTGCTCGTCGACGACAAGCGGGCGGCGGCTGAGGCGATGAGCGGCGCCCTCTTCGGGGCCTGATCGCTGCCCGTGGCTCCCAACGTGGCTCCCATGGCGTACGCAAAAGCCCTCTTCCATGATCGGAAGAGGGCTTTGAGCTGGGTGCACCCGAAGGGATTCGAACCCCTAACCTTCTGATCCGTAGTCAGATGCTCTATCCGTTGAGCTACGGGTGCTTGCCGGAGCCAACTGTACCGGCTCCACGGACCTGTCCGCGAATCGGTT
>NZ_JAXCEJ010000013.1:187772-215010 GCF_041463665.1 Actinomadura chokoriensis | reverse complement strand
GTTCGGTGGTTTTGGCGAAGGGGAAACACCCGGTCCCATCCCGAACCCGGAAGTTAAGCCCTTCAGCGCCGATGGTACTGCATGGGAGACTGTGTGGGAGAGTAGGACACCGCCGGACTCATAGTGCAGGAAGGGCCCCGCCGACACCGGCGGGGCCCTTTCTCGTTTGGCAGACTTGCGGAACCGCCGGTCGGGCCACCGTAGTGTCCCGGAGCCCTCTCGCCGATCAGGAATGTGCGATGACCTTCACGATCGATCCGATCGACCCCGCCGACCTCCCCGAACCGTCGCCCGCCTATACGCATGGAACGCTGGTCCGCGGAGCCGAGCGGACGCTCTACATCAGTGGTCAGCCGCCGTGGAGAACCAAGGGCGAGATCCCGGCTGACTTCCCCGGGCAGTGCCGGCTCGCCTGGGAGAACGTCACGACGGTCCTCGCCGGCGCCGGAATGTCCGTCCGCAACCTGGTCAAGGTGACGATCTACCTGTCCGACCGGCAGTACCGCGAAGCCAATTCGCAGATCCGCCATGAGGTCCTGGGGGACCATCGACCGGCGATCACGATCATCATCACCGACATCTACTCCGAGGACTGGCTCCTGGAGATCGAAGGCGTCGCGGTCGCATCGGACACGGTCCAGGTGGCTGAGCAGAAGGAGTGAGACGGCGATCCCGACCTGGCTCACCACGCCGAACGGCCCCGTCGGGGACGGACTCAGCGGGTGACACTGTCCAGAAACGAGTGCAGGTTGGTGAGCACGCGGGCGACTTTCTGCTCCAGAGTGAGGGATTCATCAAGCCCACCGCCCGCGACCGTCTGCTTCTTCCCGCGAAGGTAGAGCGAGCAGTCGAGGTCGCCGCACATGTACTGTCCGACCGAGTTGCCCTGGCGACCGGCCTCGCCCGTCCGGCGTGCGGTCATCAGGGAGACCCCGCCGCCGGTGCGCGTGGTCAGGCACAGGGAGCACATGCTGCGTGTGGTGAAGCCGCGGGCCGCACCGGCGGGCACGCGCAGCGAGATCCCGACCAGGCCGCCGTCGCGTTCGGCGACGAGGTAGGCGCGTCCGGGGGCGCCCGGATCCCGCCAGCCGAGGAAGTCCAGTTCGTCCCACGGCAGGTCGGCGTAGTCCTTGGGGAGGTCCAGGCGCTTGGCCTCCCCCTTCGAGCAGTTGACGAAGGATGTGCGGATGTCGTGTTCGGCCAGGGTTCTCATGAGCGGCGAGGCTAGTCTTCCTAAGGTCCATAGGCAAATGCTTAAATAGTGTAGGTAGACGGGAGAGGGGACATGGCACGCGCGGGAGTGACCGTCGAACGCCTGACGCGGGCGGCGGCGGAACTGGCCGACGAGGTCGGTTTCGACAAGGTGACCGTCGCGGCGCTCGCGCGCCAGTTCGGTGTCAAGGAAGCCAGCCTGTACTCGCACATCAGGAACGCCCACGATCTGAAGACCCGGGTGACGCTGCTGGCACTGGCCGAACTCGCCGACGATGTCGCAGCGGCGGTGGCCGGCCGCGCGGGCAAGGACGCTCTGGTGGCCTTCGCCGGCGCCTACCGGGACTATGCCAAACGGCATCCGGGCAGGTACGCGGCGGCTCGGATGGAGCTGGACCGGGAGACGGCCCTGCGGAGCGCGGGAGGACGGCACGCGGAGATGACACGGGCGATCCTGCGCGCCTACGAGCTGCCGGAGCCGGACCAGACGGACGCGGTACGGATGCTCGGCGCCGTTTTCCACGGATATGTGAGCCTGGAGACGGCGGGGGCCTTCCAGCATCATCCACGTGACGTGGACGCCTCCTGGGCCAGCACCTTGGACGCTCTCGACAGCGCTCTAAGGAACTGGCCCCGGTCCTGAGACGACTTCAATCCGGCTGATGCCGGAGCCCCTCGTCGAACGCCCTCCAAAGATCGCGGCACCTGAGGTCCCCAACGAACAGGGCGAGCGCTGGCCGCATGATCAACGCGCTGGGGGGGGCGCGGTCACCGCGCTATGCCACGGGGCCGCCAGTGTTCCGGATCATCTGCTGGAGCACCTTCAGGGTGGTGACATAGTCGGCGTCGTCGATGTCCTGGTGGATGCGGGCGCGGATCGCCGGGCTGTGCCGTTTGAGGTCAACGCGAGCCTTCTCGCCCGAATCGGTGATCCACAACCGTCCACCGCCGTCGCGGGTGAGGAAGCCGCGTTCCAGGAGGACTCCCGCCTCGATCTCCAGATCGTCTTCGGGCCTGAGGTAGGACGCCATGGCCTGCCGGAGTTCGGGGACGGTCATCCCGCGGCCGTCGGGCGAGATGTCGTTCTTCGACAGGTTGCGCAGCAACCAGAACTGGGGCTGGGTGAAGCCGAACTCGGCCTGCCGGGCTCGGGTGAACGCGATGAGGGCCTCATAGGCCACCCCGGTCCAGTAGGCGGCCGGCTGGGCGGCGAGGTCGGCGTCGGAGATCTGCTGAGTGCTCATCCTGGCACCGTAGAACCGGAAGTTAACTTGAGGTCAAGGTGCGGGACCCGAGCGGCCGGACTGCAAGGGAGACCGGATCTGAGCCCTGTCATGGGAGGTGGGTGACGGCGGAGGCTTGATCGCGGCAGCGACGATCCGTGCTGTCCTAGCCTGGACACATGTCGGAGTACGTGTGGAGGCGGGCGGCGCCGGTGCTGCGCGGGCTGGTGTCCGGGTACTCGGGGTATCGCTGGTCCGGTGCGCCGGGGCTGCATCATGGGCTGCCGTCCACGCATCTGACGGTCGTCATCTGCCTGTCCGGCACGCTGGACCTGGTGGGCCGGCGGCCAGCGTCCTTCGTGTCCGCGGCGGGCGGCCTGCACGATGGTCCGGTCGTGATGTCGCACCACGGCTGGCAGCACGGCCTGCAACTGGACGTGACCTGGCGAGGGGCCCGGGACTTGCTGGGACTGCCGGCCGGCGAGTTGGCCGACGACGTGGTAGACCTGACGGATCTGCTCGGCGATCGGGCCGGTGAGCTGGTCGAACGGCTGGCCGCCGCGCCGACGTGGCGGCACCGGTTCCGGCTGCTGGACACCACGCTGTCCGGGCTGGTCGACGACGGCCGCGGCGCGCCGCCGGCGGAGGTGGTGCAGGCGTGGCGGCGGCTGACCGAGACTGCCGGGAACCTGCGGATCGGCGCGCTCGCCCAGGAACTGGGCTGGAGTCGCCGACATCTCAACAGCCGGTTCCAGCGCGAGATCGGCCTGCCGCCGAAGGCGGCCGCCCGGGTGATCCGGTTCGACCGCGCCCGGCGCCTGCTGCGCTCAGCGCACCGGCCTTCGCTGGTCGATGTCGCCGTTCAGTGCGGCTACGTCGACCAGGCCCACCTGGCTCGGGACTTCCGCGCCCTGGGTGACCTCACCGCGACGCAATGGCTTGCGGAGTTCCCATCTGTACAAGACGTGGACGCGGCCCGGGAGGACGATGGATCGCGTGACGCAGGTCAGCGGTACTGACCGAGAGGTCAGGGACGCTGACGGGAACCGCGCCTTCACCACGCGACCCCGGAGGGCGACCTCTGGAGCTTCGGTACCTATCCCAGCTGCCAGAGCGCGCACACCTAGCAAATCTCAGAGACAGTTCATTCTCGCTTGGAGATGTCGATGGCCGTTCGCCGTGTCGTGCCCAACGTCCAAACCGACGCTGTGGAGGAGAACCGGGAGTTCTACGGTCTGCTGGGCTTGCAGGAGGCCATGAACAACGGCTGGATAATGACGCTCGCCTCCCCGTCCAGTCCCACTGCGCAGGTCAGCTTCATGACCAGTGACAAAACCGCATCGGTCACCCCGGACATGAGCATCGAAGTGGACGATGTGGACGCGGTCTATGCGGTCATGCGGCAGAGCGGTGCGCAGATCGTGCATCCCTTGCAGGACGAGGAGTGGGGAGTGCGCCGGTTCTTCGTCCGCGACCCCACAGGCCGAGTGGTCAACGTGCTGAGCCACCGCTGAGACTCAGCACGGCCGCCTCATGGTGGACGGCGAGTTGCCTGACGCCCCCACACGCCTAGAAGTCGTTGCCGGCCAGGACGGCGTCGGCGTCGACGATCCGGTACGCGTAACCCTGTTCGGCCAGGAAACGCTGCCGGTGGGCGGCGTAGTCCTGGTCGAGGGTGTCGCGGGCGACGACGGCGTAGAAGCGGGCCCCGGCGCCGGACGCCTTGGGGCGTAGCAGGCGTCCCAGACGTTGGGCCTCTTCCTGGCGCGACCCGTAGGCGCCTGACACCTGGACGGCGACGGACGCTTCAGGCAGGTCGATCGAGAAGTTCGCCACCTTCGACACGACCAGGACGCTGATCTCGCCCGAGCGGAACGCGTCGAAAAGGCGTTCCCGCTCGCGCACCCTGGTCTCGCCCTTGATGACGGGGGCGTCCAGCAGCGCGCCGAGTTCGTCCAGCTGGTCGATGTACTGGCCGATGACAAGCGTCTGCTCGCCGCGGTGCCGGTCGACGAGCGCCTGGATGAGCTTGGTCTTGGTGTCGGTGGTGGCGCAGAAGCGGTAGCGCTCCTCGGGCTCGGCGGTCGCGTAGGCGAGGCGCTCGGAGTCAGTCAGGGTGACCCGGACCTCGACGCAGTCGGCCGGCGCGATCCAGCCCTGGGACTCCATGTCCTTCCAGGGGGCGTCGTAGCGCTTCGGCCCGATCAGGGAGAACACGTCGCCTTCGCGGCCGTCCTCCCGGACGAGGGTGGCGGTGAGGCCGAGCCGGCGCCGTGCCTGCAGGTCGGCGGTCATCCGGAAGATCGGCGCGGGCAGCAGGTGCACCTCGTCGTAGACGACCAGGCCCCAGTCGCGGGCGTCGAAGAGCTCCAGATGCGTGTAGGCGCCCTTCCGGCGCGTCGTCATGATCTGGTAGGTGGCGATGGTGACCGGCCGGATCTCCTTCTTCGTGCCGGTGTACTCGCCGATCTCGTCCTCGGTGAGGGACGTGCGCCGGATCAGTTCCTGCTTCCACTGGTGCGCCGACACGGTGTTGGTGACGAGGATCAGCGTGGTCGCCTGCGCGCGCGCCATGGCGGCGGCGCCGACGATGGTCTTGCCCGCGCCGCAGGGCAGGACGACGACGCCGGAGCCGCCGTGCCAGAACGCCGACGTGGCCTCGTCCTGGTAGGAGCGCAGCTCCCAGCCGTCCTGGACGAGGGAGATGGCGTGGGCCTCGCCGTCCACGTAGCCGGCGAGGTCCTCGGCGGGCCAGCCGAGTTTGAGCAGGGCCTGCTTGAGGGCGCCGCGCTCGCTCGGGTGGACGGCGACGGTGTCGTCGCCGACCCGGTCACCGATCATCCCCTTGATCTTCTTGGCCCGCAGCACCTCCTCCAGGACCGACCGGTCGGAGGAGGACAGGACGAGCCCGTGCACCGGGTCCTTCTCCAGCCGCAGCCGCCCGTACCGCGCCATGGTGTCGGCGACGTCCACCAGGAGGGCGTGCGGGACGGGGTAGCGGGAGAACCTGATCAGCGTGTCGACGACCTGTTCGGCGTCGTGCCCGGCGGCGCGGGCGTTCCACAGCGCGAGCGGCGTCACCCGGTAGGTGTGGACGTGCTCGGGCGCCCGTTCCAGTTCGGCGAACGGGGCGATCTCCTTGCGGCAGGCGCCGGCCAGTTCGTGGTCGACCTCCAGCAGCAGGGTCTTGTCGGACTGGACGATGAGCGGACCGTCGGTCAAAGCAGAAGCCCCCGTCGCGATGTCGATGATCGATGCCACGTCCGGACACCGTTGCCGCACGCTACCCGAGGCGGGGTGGCGCGTCGTGCGATCCGGACGGGAACGCATCCTTCAACGGCGCCGGGCGCCCCGCTCTTCCCGACCGGGTGCGTCGACTTGCGGCATGTTGTTGTTATGGGCGCGTCGGAAGCAACAACATGCCGCAAGTCAACGGGGTAGCGACCCGACTAGATGCCGGTTCCGGATTCGTAGCCGGAGTCGGCGTTGAGCAGGAAGATGAAGTAGATGACGGCGATGACGATCCCGCAGACGACCGAGAGGCCGAACAGGATCCAGCCCGCGATCGTCAGCTTGCGGGCCGACTCGGGGTCGTTGTGGACGCGTCCCATCGCGATCGCGGACACGATGGCGCCCGGAACGGCGAGCACGCCGCAGCACAGCAGCACGCTGGCGATGTTGCACACGAGGCAGGCGGTGGTGGAGGCGTTGCTCGTCGGCCGGACGGGCACCCCAGGGGGCCCGTAGGCGTAGGGGTAGCCGGGCGGCGGCTGGGCGCCGGAGTACGGCGTCTGGCTCCAGCCCTGCCCGCCGTAGGGGTCCTGCCAGCCGGGCGGAGTGCCGCCATATCCGCTCAAAGACGGCCTCCTTCACAAAGCTGACACCAGCCTCCAGACTAGGACTCCGGGGAGACATCGCGGGTTCCAACATCATCAACAATCCAAATAAGGGCGATCATCCCCGTGACACGCCGAAGAAGCGCTCCAGCGATAATCCGGTAGCAACCACGCACTGCCCTAAAGGCACACGTCCGTAAGCCCAGCGAGCAATAGCCTCAGCGTTGCGATCGCGTGCGAAGCCAGGTTTCGAGCCTGCGAGAAACCTGATCGCGCAGCGAGCCCCTGGGCGAGCCGGAGCGATGCAGCGATCGCCGCCTTGCCTGTTGAAGGAAGGCGCCCCGGCGCCTGACGCCGAGGGCAATGCAAATTAACCGAGCTCTGAGACGCCGGTGATGCGGTGGAGGGCGAAGCGGTGGACGGCGGCGCGGGTCTCGTCGTAGCCGGTGAGGAAGCCGCCTTCGACGCGGACGGGTTCGACGATGCGGCTGGACGCCTGGCCCTGCTGGTCGAGGTAGCCGATCCAGACGCGTCCGCCGCGGTCGACGGCGGCGCGGAGGAGTTCGATGGTGGCCATGGCCGGTGAGCGGGGCGGATCCCCGGACGGCGCCTGCCGGGCGTGTTCGGCGCCGTGCAGGGACGCCTCGTCGCCTGCCCGCAGCGCCCGCACGGCGGCGGCGATCATCGAGGCGTCGGTGCGGGCGTCCGGGCGGAACCGGACGATCTCGGCGGTGGGCGGCGGGTCGGCGCGCTGTGCGTCCGGCCGGGTCACGATCACGCCGCCGCCGGGGGCCTCGGCGACGGGGGCGAGGCCCATGGCGCGCAGGCCGTCGAGGAGGTCGCCGCGCTGCAGTGCGGAGGCGAGGACGGTCGGGGCGAGCCGGTGCAGGCGCAGCGGTTCGGCGCGGCGGTCGGCGAGGATCTCGTCGAGGGTGGCGGCGGAGTCGGTGCGGACGTAGGAGGTGAGGGCGCCGACGCGCAGGTGCCCGTGCCGGCGCGCCACATCGTCGATCAGGTAGGTGAGCGGCTGCGGCAGCGGGGTCGCCGAGTGCCGGGTCAGCAGGTCGGTGAGGTCGGCGGCGGAGCGTCCGGCGTCCAGGGCGCGGCGGATCGACTGGGGGCTGAACCGGTAGACGGTGGCGCCGCCGGTGGACTCGACGTCGGCGGCGAGCGCGAGTTCCCGGGCGAGGTCGGTGACGAGGGGGCCGGGCGCGATCGCGGTCAGGTCGGCCTGGATGAGGATCTCGTCGACGGGCGCCGGAAGGTACTTCTCCAGGGCGGGTTCGGGGTCGTCCCCGGCGAGGAGGTCGCGGGCGAACGGGGCCAGCTCGCCGAATCCGGTGAGGCCGAGCGCGGCGGCCTCGCGCAGCGTCCAGCCGAGGAGCCGTTCGCGGGTGGGGCCGCCGCGGCGCGGGCGCAGCCAGCCGAGCCGGGTGCGCAGGGCGTCCTCGTCGACGACGGCGCCCGGGTCGGCGTCCGCGAGGACTTCCAGGATCTCCCGGCGGACGGCGGGCGCGCCGCTGCGCACCATCGCCTCGCTGAGCGCGTTGATCAGCCGGTCCCGGTCGTCGCGTTCTCCGGCGAGCCCGGCGGCGCGGTCGGACTTCAGCCAGCCGCGGGCCAGTTCCGTCCAGCGGCCGGCGGTGTCGCGCATCAGCCACAGGTCGTAGGCGGGGGTGGGCAGCCATTCGCCGTCGAGGTCGCCGCTGCGGGTGAGCAGGCCGGCGGCGTAGGCGATCTCGACGAGCAGCGCGCCCTTCCATTCGGGGACGTCCAGCTGGGTCGCGGCGGCGCGCAGGTCGCGGACGGCGAGGCCGCCGCTGCGCAGGACGGGCGGCGGTTCGAGGCCCCAGCGTTCGAGGAGTTCCTCGACGAGCCGGACGGCGCCGGCCGCCTCGCCGGCCGCGGCGCGGACCACGACGTCGTCGCCGCGCGGTTCCTTCCGCGCGGCGGGGAGCGGCGGCGGTTCGGCGGGGACGTCCCGGAAGAGGCGTCCGCCGCGCAGGTGCAGCGCGACCTCGCGGGGCAGGGTGACGGTGCGGTCGTCCTCGGCGGCGAGGAGGCCGCGGGCGAGGAGCCGCTCGATCGGGGTGGTCGCGGTGTCGATCCGGACGGGGCGGCGCGCGTCGGCGACCCGTCCGACGGGCGGCCCCCACGTCAGCTGGTCGAGGGCGGCCTTCGCCTCGGGGCCGGCGTCCTCGATGAGGGCGCCCGGATCCGACAGCAGTTCGGTGAGCCGCCGCAGCAGCCGGGCGGAGTCGGGGAATCCGCGCGGCGCCTCGCCCGCCAGGTCGGTGACCAGGTCGGTGAGCCGTTCGGCGGGGTAGGTGGCGAAGACCTCCAGGGCGGGCGGGCCGAGGCCCGCCGGGTGCGGCAGCCCCTGCCGGACGCCGGGCGCGATGACCGGTTTGCCGTCGCCCCAGGCGAGCCCGTGGCGGCGCAGCGTGCCGAGGGCGCGGTCGATCTGCGCCGGCGTCGCGTCGAGGCCCGCGGCGAGCGCGGCCGGGTCCGGCGCGGGCAGGACGAGGAGGGCTTCGAGGACGGCGAGCGTGAACCGGTCGAGCCGGTCGAGCGCGCGGGAGACCGCGGCGGGCGTCGCGGCGCGGGAGGCGAGCGCGGTCAGGTCGGCGGGGACGGGGGCGAGCAGCTCCGGACGCGCGGACAGCAGCGCGCGAAGCTCGTCGTCGTCTCGCGCGCGCAGCCAGTCCGCGTACGTCTCCATGCCGTTCCCCAACCTATGTCGCGCGCACGCTACAGGTACGCGGCTCTCCAGGGTAGGAGGCCGCGGAACGTGCCCGGAGCCGGGAGGGCCGGGACGCCGCAGGTCAGGTGGCGGGTGTGCGCTCCAGATGCACCAGCCCGAGACCGAGCCGCGCCCAGCTCTCCACGAATCGGTCCTCGTCGATGCGGGTCGGCGGCTCGTACATCGACTCGTTCGCCAGCCAGTAGTTCACCACGGCGCCGCCGAGGATGGAGGCGATCGCGGGCCAGTCCTCGCCCGAGCCCTCGAACTCGGGCTGCGCGGACAGCCAGGTCGAGATGCCGTCGTAGAGCGGGTTGACGATGCCCTCGCGCATCTCCGCGACGAGGTTCGGGAACTGGTCGAGGTCGCGGAACAGGACCCGGATGAGGTCCTGCTCCTCGCGCATCTTGGCGAGGCCGGCCTGGCACGTCATGCGCAGCCGGATCTCGAGCGGGCGGTCCTCGAAGACGGCGGCCTGGACGAGGACGTCGCTGATCTGGCGGCGGGTCCGCTCGATGTGCTCGCGGATGGCGGAGGCGAGCACCTCCTCCTTGGAGCGGAAGTGCCGGTAGAGCCCGCCGGCGCCCGGGGACAGGCCCGCCGCGGCCTCGATCTCCGCGACCGACGTGGCCGCGTAGCCCCGGTCGGCGAACAACCGGAGCGACTCGGACACGATGCGATCGCGCGTGGATGGCGTCATGGTGATGAATTCCTCCGTAAGAACACTAAGGCATCTTCGACCCGCGGGCCGACGCGTCCGCCGCGGCACGCCCGAATTCGTGATACGTCTCGCACCGGGGCCGGGAGGACTAGAGTTCGATGCCGCATGCCCCGTCGCCGGAAGGGGCGTCGCCGGAAAGGTCGACGATGTTCAAGTCTCCGCGGAAGGCGGCGGGCGGGGCGTTCCTGCCCGAGGACTTCGTGGTGCCCACGCTGGTGGCCGGGCCCGACTTCCAGATCCGCCCGATCACCGTGCACGACGTGGTCAAGGACTACGGCGCCGTGATCGGCAGCCTGCACCGGCTCGCCGGCAGGTTCGGGCCCGAGTGGGGGTGGCCCGACAGCGAGTTCACCTTCGAGCAGGCGCTGATCGACGTCGCGTGGCTGCAGAAGCAGGGGCAGCTGCGGCGCTCGTTCAGCTACGTGGTGATCACGCCGGACGGGGAGCGGCAGCTCGGCCGCATCCATGTGGCCCCGTCCGACGAGCCCGGCGCGGACGCCGTCGTGGTGTTCTGGGTCCGCGCGGACGAGGAGAACTCCGTCCTGGAGAAGGAGCTGGAGACGTTCGTCCGCCAGTGGGTGATGACGGCCTGGCCGTTCGACAAGGTCCGCTTCCCCGGGCGGGACTAGAGCGACCCGGCCAGCCGAGTCGGCGGACCAGGCAGTTCGCGGACTAGGCGAGTCGGCGGACGAGGTCGACCAGGATCCGTCCTGCCGCCAGGTAGACGAGGGCTGCCAGTCCGTAGTTGACGGCGACCTCCGTCTTGTGGCCGTCCGGCTGGAAGACGTCCCTGAACTGCCAGCACAGGTCGGTGGCGCGGTCGCCGAACCAGCGGACGAGGTCGTTGGACGTGTTCGCTTCGAACGCCACGAACACGATGTGCACGGACAGGATCAGCACGACGACCGCGGTCACGATGGAGATCGCGGTGGCCAGGGCGCCGACGGCGCGGCGGCGGGCCCCGGCGGCGCGGCCGGTGAACGAGCGCCGGGCGCGCGTGGCGCGGTGCTCGCCGCCCCCCGGCTCGGTGCGGGTCATGGAGTGCTCCTGCGGCGGCGAGTGCTCCTGCGGGGGCGTGGGCGGGGGCGGAGCCTGGTCGACCGGCCGGTCGGGGTTGTCTGCCATGTGCGGCCTCCTTCACCGGTGGTGTGCCAGGGGCGGACGGCGGTCTGATCGTCCTTGGGGGCGGGGTGGGGTGTTCGGGGACTGTGTTTTCCCTGGTCAGCTGGTTTGTGGTCGGGGCCCCGGGTATATCGAGAGCACGGTCCCGTGCTCTCCTACTCGGATCCCGTCGCATCGCCACTACCAGGAGAGCGCGGGTCCTCTCATGTGTCCAGACCTTTACCCTGTGGGACGTGCTCGATCTCGATCCCTCCGCGCCGTCCGGCGCGCCCTTCGCCGTCGGTTTCGACCTCGATCTGACCCTGGCCGACACGCGGGCCGGCATCAGCGCCGTGTACGCCGCCCTCGCCGCGGAGACGGGCGTCCCGATCGACACGGGGCTCGTGGTGCGGCGCATCGGCCCGCCGCTGGAGGAGGAGCTGGCCTACTGGTTCCCGGCGGACGAGGTGCCCGCGATGGCGGCCCGCTACAGGGCGATGTACGCCGACATCGCGGTCCCGGCGACCGTCCCGATGCCGGGCGCCGTCGCCGCGCTGGACGCGGTGCGGGCCAGGGGCGGGCGCGTGGTCGTCGTGTCGGGCAAGAACCAGGCCGACACCGAGCGCACCGTCCGGTTCCTGGGGCTGCGGGCCGACGCCGTGGTGGGCGGCCTGTTCGGCGCGGACAAGGGCGAGGCGCTGCGCGAGCACGGCGCCGGGGCCTACATCGGCGACCACACCGGCGACGTGGACGCGGCGCGGGCCGCGTCGGCCGTGGCGGTGGCCGTCGCGACCGGGTCGTTCGATTCGGCGGCCCTCGCGGCCTACGGCGCGGACGTCGTCCTACCGGACCTGCTGGCCTTCCCAGCGTGGCTCGGCGGGTTCCCGGCGGCCTGAGCTGCGGCGCGATATCGAGGTGCCCTCCGCGGGCGTCCGGGGTAGCTTCAAAGGCGTTGCCCGGCAGGCGTCGCGGGGGTACCCGGCATGTGCACCGGCGCGCGGCGAGGCATTAATCTTGTGGGCGATTCAGGACGATTACCGAACGAGGTCTCCGGTGCCGACTGGCAAGGTCAAGTGGTACGACTCCGACAAGGGGTTCGGCTTCCTCACCCGCGATGACGGCGGGGAGGTCTTCGTGCACTCATCGGCGCTGCCGGGCGGCGTCACGACGCTCCGGCCGGGGCAGCGCATCGAGTTCGGCGTGGTCGAGGGGCGGCGCGGCCAGCAGGCCCTCCAGGTCCGGGTGCTGGAGTCGCTGCCGTCGGTCGAGAAGACCATCGCCAAGCAGCGGCGCAAGAAGCCGGACGAGATGGTCGTGATCACCGAGGACCTCATCAAGCTGCTGGACGGGATCTCCAACACCTACCGGCGCGGCAAGCACCCGTCCCCGGCGGAGGCCAAGAAGATCGCCACGGTGCTGCGGGCGGTCGCCGACGACCTGTCGCCCTGAGTCTTCGGGCCGGGTCCG
This sequence comes from Actinomadura chokoriensis, assembly GCF_041463665.1. GTDB lineage: Bacteria > Actinomycetota > Actinomycetes > Streptosporangiales > Streptosporangiaceae > Spirillospora > Spirillospora chokoriensis_A. The sequence continues at coordinate 202,707 of NZ_JAXCEJ010000013.1, read as the reverse complement.
GTCAGGTGCGCATCTCCGGGTGCGCGTCCTTGAACGTCGTCTCCCGCGGGTGCGGCGGGGCGGGACGGCCGGTCCGGCGGTGCGTCCCCGCCTGACGGGACAGGAGCAGCCCGAAGGAGACGGCGAGCGCAGCGGCGACGACCGCGAGCGCGACCCGTCCGTCCGCGACGATCGACATGCCGAGGCCGAGCATTCCGCCGAGCACCCAGCTGAGCTGGTGCAGCGTCTCCGACACCGCGAACGTGGACGAGCGCATCTCCTCGCCGATCTCGCGCTGCACGACCGCGTCCATGGACAGCTTGCCGAGCACCTGGCCGAGACCGGCCGCGGTCGCCACGGCGAGGGCCGCCCACAGCCCGAAGAACGCGGCGCCCGCCGCGGTGACGGCGGTGACGGCCGCCAGCGTCGCGGACACGATGAACCGGGGCGCCCGCGCCTTCATCCAGGCGCCGAGCGCGGTGCCGATCAGCCCGCCCGCGCCCGCGCACGCGGCGAGCAGGCCGAGCGCGACATGGTGGGACACCGGGTCGAACCGCTCCTGCCGCAGCAGGAACGCCAGGTAGATGATCAGGAAGCCGGAGAAGGCCCGCAGGACCGCGTTGGCCTCCATCGCCTCGGCGACGACGGGCCCGACGCGCGGCAGCGCCCGCCAGCGGCGCGCCCGCCTCGTGGCCGGTTCCGGTTGCGGCGCCTCTTCGGGGACGTCCACGTGCCCCGGCAGGCGCATGGTGAAGACGACGCCCAGCAGGAACACGGCCGTGCCGATGCGCAGCACCCAGCCCGGTCCGATGAGGACGGCGAGTCCGGCCGCGGCCGGCGCGGTGATCGACGCGGCGATCAGCCCGGCGAACGAGGCGCGCGCGTTCGCCGTCACCAGCGTGATCTCGTCCGGCAGGACGCGCGGGGTGACCGCCGCCCGCAGCACCCCGAACGCCTTGGACAGCACCAGCACGCCGAACGCGGCGGGCAGGAAGGTGACCTGGTCGCCGTGCGGGAGCGCGCTCGCCATCGCCCAGCACAGCAGCGCCCGCATCACGAAGGTGCTCGCGATCGCGTACCGGCGGACGTGCCTGGCCCGGTCCAGCGCTGGGCCGATCAGCGGCGCGACGAGCGCGAACGGCGCCATGGTGACGACGAGGTAGAGGGCGATCTGGCCGCGCGCCTGGTTGACGTCCAGCCCGAAGAACAGCGTCCCCGCGAGCGCGACCGTGACCATGGCGTCGCCGGCGGAGTTGAACGCGGACGCCTCGATCAGGCTGCCGAGGCCGCTGCGCCCGGCGCCCTGCGCGTGCGTGACGCGGCGGGTGAGCCGGCCCGTCCCGAGCACGGCCGAGCGCGCGCCGCGGCCCGCCCGCGCCGCGCCTCCGGCGGCGGCGCGCACGGACCGTCCGAGCCTTGTGCGGTCTGCCATGCGCCCTGGTCTCTCCCAGTGGTCGTGCCGGCTTCTCACCGGGGTGCGGCCATCGGAGTCGTTGTTTGAGGGTACGTTCCCCGCTCGAATGCGGGCTCACCCGGCCGCCGCCGCACGGCCGGGTGTTCGGCCACGTCCCCGGATAGGCGAGAATTGAGGTGTGAGCCCACAGCGCCAGTCCAGCCCCGCGCGTTCCGCCGCCGCGCGCACCACGTCCGGGCCCCCCCGCCGGACCCGCACGCCCGCCGTCGACGCGGCCTGCGCCGAGGCCGTCGACCTCGCCCGCGACGCCGCCGACGACACCGCCCGCCCGATCCCCGTCGGCGAGCATCTCGGCTTCCGCGCCGAGGCGGACCGCGTGGTCACCCACTACTTCGAGTGCCTCGACCCCGCCTACCGGGGCTGGCGGTGGGCGGTCACCGTGACCCGGGCGTCGCGGGCCAGGAACGTCACGGTCAGCGAGTGCGTCCTGCTGCCCGGCGACGAGGCGCTGCTGGCGCCGGCGTGGGTGCCGTGGCTGGAGCGGCTGCGTCCCGGCGACCTCGGCCCCGGCGACCTGCTGCCGACCGCGCCCGACGACGTCCGGCTCGCCCCCGGGTTCACCCAGGTGGACGACTCGACCGACCGCGAGGCCCAGTGGGAGCTCGGCCTCGGCCGCGTCCGGGTGCTGTCCCGGGAGGGGCGCGACGAGGCCGCGGCACGCTGGTACGAGGGCGTCGCCGGCCCCCGCGCGCCCATCGCCGCGTCCGCCCCCGCCCAGTGCTCCACCTGCGGTTTCTTCGTCTGCCTGGCCGGCGGGCTGCGGCAGGTCTTCGGGGTCTGCGCCAACGAGTACGCCCCCGACGACGGCCGCGTCGTCTCCGCCGACCACGGCTGCGGCGCCCACTCCGAGGCGGTGTCGATCCCGGCCGCGTCCGAGCACAACCCGCCGGTGATCGACGAACTGGGCTACGAGATCGTCCCGTCCGGGGACGACGACACCGCGCCCCTGGACGACGAGGCTCTCGGCCACAGCTGACGCCATGCCGGACACTCCGGACATCTTCGGTACGCGCGCTCTTCGCGACCGCGTGCTGCGCGCCTGGGCCGAGTCCCCGGCGCGCTTCCGCGAGGACGCAAACGCCGAAGAGGACTACGCCCTCGGCGGCTACCGCGACCGCGTGGTCATCGAACTCGCCCAGAACGCCGCCGACGCCGCCCTGAGCGCCGCCGTCCCCGGCCGCCTCCGCCTGACCCTGCGGACGTCGCCCTCGGGCACCGTCCTGAGCGCGGCCAACACGGGGTCGCCGCTGGACGCGGGGGGAGTCGAGGCTCTCTCCACCCTCCGTGCCTCCGCCAAACGCGACGAAACCGGCACAACCGGCCGCTTCGGTGTCGGTTTCGCAGCGGTCGTGGCCGTGACCGACACCCCGTCCATCGCGTCCGGGGGCGCGGGGGTCGGGTGGTCGGTCGAGCGGGCCCGCGCGTTGGTGGAGGGGCTGGACGAGGTCGCCGACGAGGTTCGGCGGCGGGGCGGGCATGTGCCGCTGCTGCGGCTGCCTTTCGCGCTGGACGCGGTGCCCGACGTTCCGGACGGCTTCGACACCGTTGTGCGGTTGCCGTTGCGGGAGGACGCGGTGGCGTCCGTCCGGCGGCAGCTCGGGCAGGTGGGGGCGGCGCTGATGCTGGCCTTGCCGGCGTTGGAGCGCGTTGAGATCGATGTTGACGGGGACGTGCGCGAGCTGACCGCTGAGCGGCGGGCCGGCGGCGAGGTGGTCGTCAACGGGGGTGTGTGGCGGACGGTCGAGGCGCATGGGGAGATCCCCGCCGTCCTTCTGGAGGACCGTCCTGTGGAGGAGCGGGCGCGGCCGTTCTGGCAGGTTCGCTGGGCTCTGCCAGAGGGCGGCCTGCCCGAGGACGTTTCCGGCGTCGTGCATGCGCCCACGCCCAGCGATGAACGGCTGGATCTGCCTGCCTTGCTCATCGCGTCGTTTCCGCTGGCGCCTGATCGGCGGCATGTTGCACCTGGGGCGCTGACTGACTTCCTTGTGGAGCGAACCGCTGAGACCTATGTGCGGCTGCTGGGCGAGTTGCCGGTGTCGCCGCGCGTGCTCGATCTCGTACCGGGGCCGGTCGGAGCGGGAGAGCTCGACGCGCGGATCCGGCGGCAGATCCGGGAGCGGCTGCCCGAGGCGCCAGTGCTGCCGCACCGGACGCGGGGGAGGGACGCGATCGCCGTGGACGCGCCGGCCGCGTTCCTCGAGGTGCTCGGCGGAGCGGACGCCGTGGTCGGCGGGCTGCTGCCGGCGGAGTGGCCGGCGCGGAGCCCGGCGCTGGCGGCGCTCGGCGTCCGGCGGGTCGAGCTGGCCGACGTGATCGACGAGCTGGCCGCTGTGGACCGGGAACCGGCCTGGTGGCACCGGATGTACGAGGCGCTCGGCGGGGCCGCCAGGGACGCGCTGGGCGCCCTGCCGGTGCCGCTGGCCGGCGCGGCGGGACGGGTGGTGCGCGGTCCGCGGGGCCTGCTGATCGCGGACGGCGTCGATCCGGCAGGGCTGGACGTGCTCGGGCTGCGGTTCGTCCACCCCGAGGCCGTGCACCCGCTGCTGCCGCGGCTCGGGGCGATCGAGGCGGGGCCGCGCGCCGTGCTCGGCGACGCCGCGGTGCGGGCGGCCGTCGAGGACTCCTTCGAGGCCGACGATCCGGACGCCGTCGCCGAGGCCGTGCTGGGGCTCGTGGCGGGCGCTCACCTCGATCCGGGGGAGGAGCCCTGGCTGGCAGAGCTGGCCCTGCCCGGTGACGACGGGGAGCTTTACCCGGCGGGCGAGCTGCTACTGCCAGAGAGCCCCCTGCGGAACCTCATGGCCGATGACGCGCCGTTCGGCGTGGTGGACGGCGAGGTGCTGGAACGGTGGGGCGCGGAGACGCTCACGGCCCTCGGGGTTCTGGACGGGTTCGCGCTGGCCAGGAGCGAGGACGTGAACCTCATGGGCCTCGCCGATGAGGCCGAGACCCTCGAACTCGACGACGAGGACCTCTGGGCGGACGAGGCCCTGCGGCGGATCGGGCCGCAGGACCTTCCACCCCTTGTGCCGGAGTTCACCGCCGTCCGCGACCTTGAACTCGTCGACGACTGGGCGGCGGCGCTCAGGGTGCTTGCCGGCCCGCCATGGCGGGCCGCGATCGTCGACCCCGCCCACGTGACTTTGCACGATGGCAGGCGCGTCGCCGTGCCCTCGTACACGGCGTGGTGGCTGAGGCGGCACCCGGTGTTGGACGGGCGCAGGCCGGGTGAGTTCCGGCTAAGCGAAGACGAATCGCTGACAGGGCTGTACGACGTCGCGCCACAGGGCTTGGACAAGCGGCTACTGCTGGCCTTGGGCGTCCGTACGTCGCTGGAAGAGCTGCTTGAGGAGCCCGGCGGCGCCCAAGAGCTGCTGGAGCGGCTCGGTGACCCCGGCCGGTCCGTCACCCGTGGCCAGCTGGGCGGCCTCTGGACGGCCTTGGCCGACACCCCCGAGGTGGACATCGAGCCACCCGACCACCTGCGAGCCATCGTGGACGGTGAGGCCGAGGTCGTCGACGCCGGAGACGCCCTCATCCTGGACAGCCCCGATCTCCTGCCCCTCCTGCAAGGGCAGCCGCTCGTCATCGCCGCTCAGGGACGTGATGCGCGGCTTGCCGAGCTTCTCGACCTTCCGCCGGCGGGGGACGAGGTTCCGGGCGAGGTCGGGTCGGACGGCGAGAAGCGTCCCGTTTCGGAGGCGGTCAGGGCCGTCCTGCCGGATGCCCCCGCCGACTACCTCGCCCACGAACGCCTCGTCGTGGACGGCCAGGACGTCCCGTGGTGGACGAGAGACGGCGAAGTGCACGCGAGCGGCGTTCACGGGCTGGCGCGGGCGCTGGCCTGGTCCACCGGGAACTGGGCCGACCGGCTGCTGGTCGAGGCCGTCCTGCGCGATCCGGAGTCCCTGCCCGTCCTGCTGGCCGAGGCCGACCTGGAGCCCTAGTCGGCGTCGTGCCGGGCCTCTTGCCGGGCCTCTTGCCGGGCCTCGCGCTGGGCCTCTTGCCGGGCCTCGCGCTGGGCCTCTTGCCGGGTGTCGCGCTGGGCGTCCTGCCGGGCGCGGCCGGCCTGGAGCCGCGGGGTGTACCACATGGCGAACACGCCGATCCCGATGCCGGTGGCGCACACCCACAGCCACCAGCGATCCTCGGACGGCAGCCCGACGACGAGCAGCACGACGAGCGCGATCGCCCAGGCGGCCGTGCCCGCGGCCGCGATGCGGACGTCGTTGGTCTGCATCGGCGGGGGATCCGGGAGTCGCGATCGGCTCATGGGGTCAGGCTACGCGGCGCGGGCCGGAGAGTCCTCCGGTGACCACGGTGATGAGCAGTTCATAGCTGGCCTCCAGGTCGGCCGGCAGGCCGAAACCGCCGGCCGCCTCCAGGACGGCGAACCCGTGCACGGCCGAGCGCAGGCAGCGGGCCGCGTGGACGAGGTCGGCCCCCTCCAGTTCATAGCCGCGCAACGCCCCGTACAGGATGCCGAGGAGACGCTCCGCCGCGGCGTCGCCCTCCGGCGCCGCCGCCTGCTCCATCGCGCCGTAGCGGGCCGGATGCTCGACGACGTAGGAGCGGTAGGCGCGCATCAACGCCCGGACGGCGTCGTCGCCGGAGCGTCCGAGGGCGGCCTCCGCCACCCGGTCGGCGATCTCCTCCAGCACGCGGGACGTGACCAGATGTCGCAGTTCGGCGAGATTACGGACATGCTTGTACAGGGAGGGTGTCGCGACCCCGACCCGTCCCGCCACCGCCGCCAGGGTGAGGGCGCCGGGGCCGCCGTCGTCCACGACGGCGACGGCGGCGTCCACGACCGCGTCCGGGGACAGTCCGGCACGGGGCATTCCGACCTCCTGTGATAGTGGTAGCCAGTAGGCTAATGTCATTAGCGACAGTGTCAAGTGGCGGCGTGGCAGCATGGGCAGCAGCACCGGGAGACCAATGACGATGACACCGCCACCGATGACAACGCCGCCGATCCGCGGCCGCACGGCGTCCGCGCCGGGGCTGGCCGAGGAGCTGCGCATCTCGATCGCGCGGCTGACCCGCCGGCTGCGCACGCTGCGCCCGCCCGCGGCGGGCGAGGGCGGCCGTCCGCTGTCGCTCACGCAGTTCGCCGCGCTCGCCGCCATCGAGCGGCACGGGTCGATGACGCCGCGGGAGCTGGCCGACCACGAGAAGGTGCAGCCGCCCTCGATGACCCGCGTCATCGCCTACCTGGAGGACCGCGGGCTCCTCGTGCGCAGCCCGCATCCGACCGACGGGCGGCAGGTCGTGCTGGAGGCCACCGAGGAGGGCGCCGCCCTGCTCGCCGACGAGCGGCGCCGCAAGGAGGCATGGCTCGCCCGGCGGCTCGCCGAGCTGACCGAGGACGAGCGGGAGATCCTGCGCCGGGCCGCCCCGATCCTCGACAGGCTCAGCAGATCCTGACCCTGTGGCGGTCCTCATGTTCCCTTGCCGGAATACCGCCGCCGCGATTACCGTTAGCGTTGGTAATGACTTCTGCTAACGAAACCCCCGACGAACCGGAGGGGACCGCGACGCGTGGCCCCCACGGTCGGCGCCGCGCGCACCCGGCCCGCGCCGCCGCCGGTCCCCTCGCCCCCGCACCCCCCAACACGACGTCCCCCAAGACCGCGGCCCCCAAGATCGCGGCCCCCACGCGCACCCGCCGCCGCCCCGCCCCTGGCCGCCCCCTCTCCCGCGTGACCGTCCACCCCGCCGGCCGCGCGGACGCCCCCGCAGACGACTCCCCGCACACCGGCGACCTCCCACGGCAGGGACTGCCCTTGGACTCCGGCGAGCCCGCGAGCATCGACGGAACGTTCCAAGACGCCGTCCCGGACGAGCCCGCCGAAAGGCCCGACGGGCCGGACCAGGACGAACAGGCGCGCAGCGGCGGCATGTTCCGTTCGCTCCGGAACCGCAACTACCGGATCTACGCGGCCGGCCAGGTCGTCTCCAACACCGGCACCTGGATGCAGCGCGTCGCGCAGGACTGGCTCGTCCTCGAACTCGCGCACGGCAGCGGCATCGCGCTCGGCGTCACCACCGGCCTGCAGTTCCTGCCGATGCTGCTGTTCGGGCTGTGGGGCGGCGTCATCGCCGACCGGTACCCCAAGCGCCGCATCCTGATCCTCACGCAGGTGTCGATGGGCGTGCTCGCGCTGATCCTCGGCCTGCTCACGCTGAGCGGCAGCGCCCAGGTCTGGCACGTGTACCTGCTGGCGTTCGGGCTCGGCGTCGCCACCGTCGTCGACAACCCGGCCCGCCAGTCGTTCGTGGTGGAGATGGTCGGCAAGCGCGACCTGCCGAACGCGATCGCGCTGAACAGCGCCACGTTCAACGGCGCCCGGCTGCTCGGCCCCGCCGTCGCCGGCGTCCTCATCGCGCTGATCGGCACCGGGCCGGTGTTCCTGGTGAACGCCGCGTCCTTCGGCGCCGTCCTGTTCAGCCTGTACGCGATGCGGGCGGGCGAACTGCACGACGCGCCGGCGGTCAAGCGGGCCAAGGGGCAGCTCCGCGAGGGCCTCCGCTACGTGCGCGGGCGCCGCGACCTGATGCTCGTCCTGATCCTCATCGGGTTCCTCGCCATGTTCGGCATGAACTTCAACACGACGGTCGCGCTGGTCGCCAAGGAGGTCTTCCACACCGACGCGTCCGCGTTCGGCCTCGCGTCCAGCATGCTGGCGCTCGGCGCGCTCAGCGGCGCCCTGCTCGCGGCCAGGCGGGTCGCCAGGCCGCGGCTGCGGCTGCTGGTGGCGATGGGCCTGGTGTTCGGGACGCTGGAGGCCCTCACCGGGCTGATGCCGACGTACTGGCTGTTCCTGGCGCTGCTCGTCCCGACCGGCATCGCGATGATGACGATCACGACGGCGGCGAACGCGACGATGCAGCTGGGCGTCTCCCCGGAGATGCGCGGCCGGGTCATGGCCCTCTACATGCTCGTGTTCCTCGGCACGAACCCCGTGGGCGCGCCCGCGATCGGCTGGCTGGCCGAGCACTTCGGCGCGCGGGCGAGCCTCGTCGTCGGCGGGCTGGTCTCCGTCCTCGCCGCGCTCGCGGTGGGCGCGGTGGCCGCCCGGGGCGAGGCGGGCGAGGGCGGGGTCCTCGCCCGGCTCCGGCGCCCGCGCCCGGCCGAAGGCTGACGGCCCGATCCGCGTGACAACGGGTGCCGTCTGCTGAAAAGCTGGAAGGGTGGCCCTCCGGACGCTCCCATGAGGCTTTTCGTGGCGCTCGTGCCGCCACCGGACATCCTGGACGAGCTTGAGGAGGCCCTCCGCCCGCACCGGGACGCGGTGCCCGAGCTGCGCTGGGTCCGGCGCGACCTGCTGCACGTCACGCTGACGTTCCTCGGCGAGGTCGACGACCGCACCCTCGACCGGCTGCTGCCGCGGCTGGAGCGCGCCGTCGGGCGGCACGAACGCATGACGCTGTCGCTGGCGGGCGCGGGCGCGTTCCCCGGCAGCGGCGCCCACGCCCGCGTCCTGTGGACGGGCCTGTACGGCGACCGCCGCCGGCTGGCACGGCTCGCCGCGTCCACCACCGCCGCCGGGCGCCGCGTCGGGACGCTCCCCGACAAGCACCGCGGCTTCCGCGCGCACCTGACGCTGGCGCGGTCCCGGCGGCCGGTGGACGTGCGATCGCTCGTCGAGCCGCTGTCGGCGTTCGCCGGGGCCCCGTGGACGGCCGACTCAGTCCACCTGATGCGCAGCCACCTGCCCGGCAAGGACCACGGCCAGGTGTCGTACGAGTCGCTGAAGACGTGGTCGCTGCGTCACAGCTCCGGCGGCGGCGGCGCCGGACGGTCGGCGTCGGGCGGCCCCCACGGGACGCCGTAGCGCTCGCAGGCGCGGCGCAGCTCGTCCAGGTCGGGCGGGAACGTGATCTGCCGCAGCACCCGCCCGGACGGCGCCCACACCACCAGCCGCGGCATCCGCTCCGCCGCCTCGTCGATGCCGACGCCGCCGACGCGGTCGCGGGTCAGGTCCCATTCGACCTTGCCGCGCCTCGTGACGACCGCGAGCCCGGCGGACGACACGCGAAGCTGCGAACGGTTCCGGTCGTACAGCCAGTAGCCGATGAGGCCGATCGCGAGCCCGGCGGGCATCGACCAGCCCGCCGTCGTGTTGAACCCGCCGAGGTCGGGGCCGAGCCACACCGCCCCGAGCAGCGCCACCGCCTCGCACAGCAGGACGCTCATCCCGTACGTCCCGAGGCGGGAGCGGCGGGTCGCGTCCAGGAGCGCGCCCGGGGCCGTGACAGGGGTGGGCGGCGCGGAGACGGAGAACGTGAATTCCTGCTCGCCGCCGGCCGCGCCTTCGGGCCGGGGCGCCGCGACGTCCTGCGCCGCACCGTCCTGCGCCGCACCGTCCTGCGCCGCACCGTCCTGTCCCGCACCGTCCTGCCCGGCGACCGGCGCGGGCAGCGCGGCCGTGGCCCGCTCCGGTTCGGGCGCGGCCAGCGTCGACACGGCCGAATGGAACGCGGCGCTCAGGTAGGCGTCGTACTCGGCGTCGTTGACCGGCAGGCCCGCCCGGCGGGCCGATTCGCGCAGGTCGGTGCGGGAGATCCGCAGCGCCGACAGCGGCGCGGCGAAGAACTCGTCGCCGTCGGAGTCGTACAGCCGGACCCACGCGTGCCCGCCGATGGTCAGCAGCTCGATGCCGCCGATGCGGTCCTCGGGCATCTTCAGCACGATGTCGCCCGCGGCGTCTGCCCAGCCGAGCCCGCCGTCGGCGACGACGAGCCGCCCGCCGGGCACCTGCGCGAAGATCTCCGGCAGCCCTTCGAGCCCGTAGTCGGGACGGCGCGGCGCCCGCGCCCCCGGAGTGATCACCCGGTAGCCGTGGTCGTCGAGGGCGTGCGCGAGCTGGAAGCCGTCCAGGCCGTGAGCGGGCAGCCGGGCGACGAGCTCCAGCCGGTGCCCGAACGCGAGCGCGGCGAGGTCGGCGCGGCGCGGCTCCCCGCTGACCGGGTCGAGGCGCAGGCCGGGGCCGACGACGACCGCCGCGACGTCCCCGGCGCGCAGGTCCTGGGCCTCGCGGCGGCGGCCGGGACGGGCCCGCACCCGCAGCCGCTCGGCGGTGATCGTCCAGCGGACCTGGGCGGCGCGCAGCAGCCGGCGGCGCGTGCCGAGGACCCCGGCGATCGCGGCGAGCGCCCAGCAGCCGGCGGCGAGCCGGGCGCCGAACGCGCTCGTGCCGTCCAGCGCGATCCGGACGATCATCATCGTGCCGAGCAGCGCGGTCAGCGCACCGAGCAGCATGATCCGGCGGCGGCTCGGCAGCGGTTCGGGCGTGTCCAGCCGCTGCTCGCCGGGCCGCCTGCCCCGGCCGCGGGACGGCGGGCCCCCGGTGGACGGCTCGGCGGGCGGCTCGTACGCCGCCGCCAGCAGCGCGGCCTCCTGGTCGAGGAGGCGCTTCTCGGCCGCGTGGTCGCGCGGCAACGGGCCGCTCCCCGGGATGTCGTCCTCCAGCCCGGAGGCGCGCAGCGCCTCGTCGAGCGCCGGGTCGAGCAGGTCGGTCGCCTCGCCGTCCAGCACGTGCATGGGGATGCCGAGCCGGCGGGCCGTCACGAACACCGCCAGCGGCTCCAGGCCCATCGCGGTCATGCCGCCGACCGCCGTCCGCCCGAACCGGTGGAAGACGGTCAGCACGCCGTCGCCGGTGGTGATGGCCAGGCCGTCGATCCGGGACCGCTCGTAGGACACCATGACCAGCCCGCCCGGACCGATCCGTTCCAGGCCCGCCGCCGACAGCCGCCAGTACGGGCGGGGACGGCGGCGGCGCGCGTCCGGGACGGCGCCGAGCAGCCACGGGACGGCGGCGACGGCGCCGATCAGCGCGGCCCACAGCCACACCGGCCGGATCGGCAGCAGCGCCAGCGCCACCGCGAGGACGGTGAACGGGCCCGCGGCGACGGGGCGCCACCGGCCCCCGGGGCCCGCGAGGCCCACCAGCTCATGCTCCACAGTCCGCATCCTCACACGGGTCCCCGCGGGACCGTCGCCTCGTTCCGCTAACTGATCGTCCCCCGAAAGGCTTTTCCATCGCGCTGGTCAGGTTGAACGGTCAACTCCCGTCACCTGGTTCCCACCCGTCACCGCCGCCCCCGGACCAGGCCGTAACCGACCGCTCCCGCGATCGCCAGCGCGAGGAACAGCCCGGCCCGGGTGCCGGTGGCGTCCCTGCGGCCGTTCTCGGTCTCGCCCGCCGCCCCCGCGTTCTCCGGCGAGGCGGACGGCGAGGCGGCCGGCAGCGCCTCCTGCGGCAGCGGCAGCTGGTGGACGGGCTGGCTCTTGCCTTCGGACCCGACGAGCAGCGACCTGCCGTCCGCCGTGTAGGTCACCGACTCGCCCTGCGCCTGCATGGGCATGTCGATCGACTTCAGCGTCTTGCCGGGCCGGCCGTCCGGCCCCACCGAGTACAGCCGGGCGCCGAAGTACGTCCGGATCACGCAGGTGCGGCCGTCGGGGGAGAACGCCCCGTCGGTCGCGATGGCCGGAGCGTCGCCGACCTTGTGCATGACGTTGAACCCGCTCGTGCGCAGCCTCGCCGGCGCCTCGTAGATCTTCCCGCCGAACAGCTTGCTGGCGATGTACAGCCGGTTGGTCCTCGGGTTGATCATGAGCGTCTCGGCGTTGCGCGGCCCGTCCGCGTACTTGATCTTGAATGCGGTGGCGTGCAGCGTCTGGCTGCGCAGCCGGGCCGGCTCGGGGATCCGGTACACGGTCACGTACGGCCAGGCGCCGCCGAGGTTGTCGCCGATGTCCGCCACGAAGATCGCCGGACGGCCGCCGCCGTCCCGGCCGAGCGCGATGCCCTCCCAGTCGCGGGCGCTCGCCCCGCCGACCGTGAGGACGGCGCGGACCCGCCCGTCCGGGCCGAGCGCGAAGATCTGCGGGACCCCGCCGGAGTCGTTGTGGGTGTAGACGACGCCCGGATGCCGGGCGCTCGCCGCGAGGCCGCTGGACTCGGTGATCCGCGGGTCGCTGATCGTGAACGCGACCCGGTCGTCCCGCGCGGCGGCCGGCGCGGCGGGGGCGAAGAGGGCGACGGACGCCCCGGCGAGGACCGTCGCGGCCCCGGCTCGGGCGGCGACGCGGCTTGCTGACATGGCCTGATCATCCCCGTTCCGCGCCCCGTCGATCATATGACCCGCACCGGTGTCAGCTCAGCAGTGCCCCGACGACCACGGCGAGGACGAGCGCGGTCAGCACGGTGGGAAGCAGCCATTGGGGCGCGCGGTTCACGCCCCGAGCCTATTCGGACTCGTGTACGGGTCGAACCGTCCGCCCATGATCTGCATCTCATCAGACATGTGTGGATTGTTCGGGATGGTGCGTTCGCCGTTCGCCGAGGACGCGGGGCCGGCGTCGGACGTGTTCGTGACGCTGGGCATGCTGGCGGAGGAGCGCGGCACGGACTCGGCGGGCCTCGCCCTCCTCGGCGCGTGGCCCGGCCTCGGCGGCTGGCCGAGCCTCGGCGGCCCGGCGGGCGGCTGCCGCGTGGTGCGGGGTCGCGGCCGCTTCGCGGAGATCTGGCGCCCCGCCTACGTGCCCGAACTGGACCGCTCGCCCGTCGCGATCGGCCACACCCGCTGGGCGACGCAGGGGTCGCCGCTGGAGCCCCGCAACGCGAGCCCGATGGCCGTCCGGGACCTCGTCGCCACGCACAACGGGGACATCGACGCCGCCGACCTGCGGTCCCGCTTCGCACTGCCGCCCGCCTCCGGAACGACCGACAGCGAGCCGATCTTCCAGCTCCTCGCCGGCTGCAAGGGCCCGTCCGAGGTGACCGCCGTCCTGGAGGCCGTGATCGGACGGGTCGCGCTGGCCTGGGTCCACCGCGACCGCCCGACCGAGGTGCATCTGGCCCGTGGCGCGCTCAGCCCGCTGACCGTCGCCGTCGACACCGACCAGAACATCTACTGGGCGTCCAACCCGCGCTGGTTCCGGGACGCCGAGCGCCACACGCGGGCGCGCTTCAGCTCGGTCGTGATGCTCCGCGAGGGCACCTACGCAAAGATCGGCATGGAGCCCCGCCCGGGACGCCGTGACCGCCCCGAGGTGCTCGCGACGGCGAAATTCCTGCCCACGGCCCGCCACACCGACATGGACCCCCGCGTCTGGACGGGCTTCACCGACGACGACCGCGAAGTGGACCGCGCCGGCCTCCTCCACCGAGCCGTCCACCGCCCAGACGGCACCAGCGACCTAATCACAGTCGCCTGACCGTTCGGAGAATCTCAGTGATTCTCGTTCCTGATTCGCTGGCGTCCGCCCCGGCAGGCCGGGGTCTTACGTCGCCTCCACAGGCGTTTAACGTCTCCGGGGAACTGCCCGGCGACGTGTGGTCAAGCGGCTTGCTGGTCTTGCTGCAAGGCGGCCAGGAGGTTGTGTGCGGCGTTGACGTCGCGGTCGTGGACGGTGCCGCATGCGCACTGCCAGGTGCGGTCTGCGAGGGTGAGCGCGGTGTTGATCGTGCCGCAGTCTCCGCAGAGCCGGGACGAGGGGAACCAGCGGTCTGCGGCCCACACCTGCGCGCCGTACCAGTCGGCCTTGTAGGCGAGCTGGCGGTAGAACTCGCCGAACCCGAGGTCGGAGATCGCGCGGGCCAGGCGCCGGTTGCGGGTCATGCCCGCGACGTTGAGAGTCTCCACCGCGATCGCCCGTTTGGTTCTCGCGAGCGTCGTGGTGGTCTTGTGCAGGAAGTCCGCGCGCTGGTGCGCGACGTCCAGGTGGAGCTTGACGACCCTGCGGGCCGCCTTGCGCCGGTTCGCCGACCCGTCGGCCTTGCGGGACAGTGCCTGGTTGGCGCGGCGGAGCTTGCGGAGCGCGGACTTGAGCGGCTTGGGGGCGTGGAGTTCAGTGACGGTGCCGTCGTCGTCCACGATCGTCGCGAACGTTTTCACCCCGACATCGATCCCGCATGCCGGGGCATCCTCTGCCGTCCGCCGCGCCTGGTTGACCTGGGCACGGTCGATCTCGATCTGAAACGACACCCACCAGCGGCCCGCCGTCTCCTTTACCGTCGCGCCGATCACCCGCGCGGCCCCGTCGGTGATGCGGCCGGTGAGCCAGGTCATGTCCTCGCGGGTGCGGACCTTCCCGATCCCGGGCAGGTACACGGCCCGCTGGTGGGCGGGCCGCGCCCGGTCGGCGTCGTAGCGGAACCGGGACCCGTGCTTGCGTTTCCGCCACGTCGGGAATCCGACGCGGGCCCCCTTGCGGGCGCCGGAGCGGAAGTCGAAGAAGTTCTTGAACCCCTGCCCTCGGGGGACGCGCCGCCCCCAAGAACCACAGGGCATGAACCCCAGCCCCCGGTTACGGGCAGGGACGTGGAGGGAGCGCCAGCGAGTGGAGCGGTCGTGCCCGGCGCGCCGTGTCCCCGCAGTGGAGCGGAGCGCTAGCGGAGTGGAGCGAGGAGACCCGTGTCGCGCAGCCGGGGGGTTCGGGGGGTCGCCCCCCCGGTAAGCAGCGTT
>NZ_JAXCEJ010000013.1:0-187672 GCF_041463665.1 Actinomadura chokoriensis | reverse complement strand
ACGGGCAGGGACGTGGAGGGAGCGCCAGCGAGTGGAGCGGTCGTGCCCGGCGCGCCGCGTCCCCGCAGTGGAGCGGAGCGCTAGCGGAGTGGAGCGAGGAGACCCGTGCCGCGCAGCCGGGGGGGTCGGGGGGTCGCCCCCCCGGTAAGCAGCGTTACGGGCAGGGACGTGGAGGGAGCGCCAGCGAGTGGAGCGGTCGTGCCCGGCGCGCCGCGTCCCCGCAGTGGAGCGGAGCGCTAGCGGAGTGGAGCGAGGAGACCCGTGCCGCGCAGCCGGGGGTTCGGGGGGTCGCCCCCCCCAATAAAAACCAGCCCCCCAACTAAAGGCGCTCGACCACGTAGTCGATGCAGGCGGTCAGTGCCTCCACGTCGTCGGGGTCGATGGCCGGGAACATGCCGATGCGCAGCTGGTTACGGCCCAGCTTGCGGTACGGCTCGGTGTCGACGATCCCGTTGGCGCGCAGTGCCTTCGCGACGGCGGCGGCGTCGACGTCGTCGTTGAAGTCGATCGTGCCGACGACCTGGGAGCGCTGTGCCGGGTCGACCACGAACGGCGTCGTGTAGGAGGTCTTCTCGGCCCAGGTGTAGAGCCGCCGGGACGAGTCGGCTGTGCGGGACGTCGTCCATTCCAGGCCGCCCTGGCCGTTCATCCACTCGATCTGCTCGGCGAGGAGCAGCAGCGTGGCCACGGCGGGGGTGTTGTAGGTCTGGTCCTTGGCGGAGTTGTCCACGACGGTCTTCAGGTTGAAGAACTCGGGGATGTACCGGTCGGACATGGCGATCTCGTCGATCCGCTCCAGTGCCGCGGGGGATGCGAGCGCGACCCAGAGGCCGCCGTCCGCCGCGAAGCACTTCTGCGGGGCGAAGTAGTAGACGTCGGTCTCGGAGACGTCCACGGGCAGGCCGCCCGCGCCGGAGGTGGCGTCGACCAGGACGAGCCCTTCGCGCACGGTCGTGCCCGCCGGACGCTTGATCGGCATGGCGACGCCGGTCGAGGTCTCGTTGTGGGTGAGCGCGTAGACGTCGACGTCCTCCTCGGCGGACGCCTCGGGGTGGGTTCCGGGCGGGCCGGAGATGACGGTCGGGTCCCCCAGCCAGGGCGCGCCCGTGGTGACCTTGGCGAACTTGCTGGAGAACTCACCGAACGTCAGGTGCTGCGAGCGCTGCCGGACGAGCCCGAACGCGGCGGCGTCCCAGAACGCGGTGGTGCCGCCGTTGCTGAGCAGGACCTCGTACCCCTCGGGCAGGGAGAACAGCTGTGACAGCCCTTCCCGGACGCGCCCGACCAGGGACTTCACCGGCTTCTGGCGGTGCGAGGTCCCCATGTAGGTGGAGCCGGACTCGGCCAGGGCGGCGAGCTGCTCGGGACGGACCTTGGACGGCCCGCAGCCGAAACGGCCGTCGGCGGGTTTGAGGTCGGCTGGAATGTCAATGGCTGGATTCGCGCTGTCGGTCACTCGCAGAAGGCTATCTGACCTGCGACGTAGATCGCGGTCTGCGCTCACATCCCGAGACGCCGGCGTCGCCATGCCCAGGTGAGCAGGGCTGTCAACGCGCCCGCGCAGACGGCGGCGACGACGGCGGGCGGGTAAACCCAGTCGTCGCCTCTGGAATGGGCCTCGACGGCGGTGCGGGCGGAGTCGTAGGTCAGGAAGCCCAGGAAGAGCGCGGCGATCACCGTGGCGATCCGGCCGGACACGGCGTTGGTGTGGCGGCGGCGTTCCTCGCGCTCCGCCTCGTACTGCCGCAGCTCCTCCGCGGGGTCGGTCTTAGCCGCCGGAGGTTCCCGCATGGGCGCGGGACCGATATCGCCTTCGAGGGGCTCGTCGGGGTGGTGGCTCATGCGGCCAATGATGGCAAAGTGGCCGGTTTTCGTGTCGGGCGGCGCGGTGCTGGAAAATTTTCGATCCTTGGGGCGCTCCGCCGCGTCCAACTCCAGACTGGGGTGGGGAGGGCGGGCAGAGGAGACCCGTGCGGGAAGCGAGGCGTGGGGCATGGCGGGCGAGAGCGACCGGCTCCTGGGCGAGGATCGGCTGCGCGGGGTGCTCGACCTGTTCGAACGGCTGCGGGAGCGGCCGCCCTGGCGGTGGCGGGAGCGGCTCAGGCCGCTGCTGCTCCTCCTCGGCCCTGACCGCGCCACCTCTCACGCCGCCGAGATGCTCAAGTCCCGCTGCGAGGACGAGCGCGCCCCGGTGTCGCACATCGCCGCCGAGACGCCCGCGACCGGTGTCGCGGGCGTGCTGCGGGAGGCCAAGCGGGAGCTGTCGCAGCCGAGCAGCCGCGCCCGGGGCGAGCCGGCGCTGCGCTTCCCGCTGCTGGAGATGGCGCTGTGGCTGCGCGACCTGCGGGAGATCCGGCTCGCCGGGGATCGCCCGCCGCCGCGCGACGCCTCGGCCGCCGAGCGGGAGAACCACCGGCTCGTCCGGCGGGTCACGCATCCGCCGGTCGGCGACAACGAGAACGCGCGCCGCCGCGAGCTGAACCGGGTGATCCGCCGCCGCGGCCGGGACGTCCTGCGCGACCTGGAGGAGCCGCGCGGCCGGCCCGCCACGTTCCTGTCGTTCCTGGAGCAGATCGCCCCCATCGGGATCGCGGTCGTCGCGCTGATCAGCGCCGGGACGGCGGCGGCCCTCGACCTGGCCTCCGCCGTCCTCGCCGCCGTCATCGGGCTGGCGTTCGTCACCGTGCAGATCGTCGCCCGGACGCGCGGCTGGTACGGGGTGCGCCGGTTCGTCTGGTTCCTCCGCCAGCCGTACGTGGACCGCGACTCCACCGGCTTCCTCGGCTTCGCGCTCGGCGTGTTCGACCCGCGCCCGGTGGAGCCGGAAGACCACGGCGAGCAGCTCGACCTGCTGCTCGTCGCCGCCTTCCTGGAGGATCTGCGGCGCAACTACCGGCGCGACTACCGGCGCGCCGCGTGGGCCCGCGTCCGCTACCCGGTGCTGATCTTCGAGCGGCTGTCGGCGGGGCATCCCGGCGTGACGTTCGTGGAGCTGGTGGAGCGGGTCCGCGCCGACGGCCAGGCGAGCGGCCTGCCTCCCGGTTTCGACCCGCTCGTCGTCGTCGCCGGCGTCGACCCGGCCGCGCCCGCCGACGACGACCCGTCCGTTCCGTCCGGGCCCACGCTCGTCGAGCGGCTCGCGCAGGCCGTCCGGGTGGACGTGTCGTCGGGCGAGCCGCAGAGCGTCATCGCCGCGCGCGGCCTGTGGGACCGCTACACCCGCGAGCAGCGCCGCGTCGGCGCGCTCGGCTCCCGCCGCGAGCTGCGCGTCGACATCACCCGCGACCCGGGCGGGGACCTGCCGCCCGTCCGGCCGGTGCGGCGCCGCCCCCGGCTCGCCCACCCGGCGTTGCCGTGGATCGCGATGGTCGCGGTCGCGGCGGCGTCCGTCACGGTGATCTCCGTGCAGGTGGTGAGGTACTGCTCGCCGGTCGGGATCAGGAGGATGGCCAACGGCGAGTGCGTCGGCATCACCGACGGGTCGTTCCGCTTCGGCGAGGACTCCGGCGGCAGGAACAACGACAACCGGCTGAACAAGGTGCTCGACGAGATCGAGGCGCTGAACGACCACGTCAAGGAGTCCGGCAAGCCGTACGCGACCGTCGTCTACCTCGGCCCGGTGACCGCCGACCCGTCGATCAAGAACCGGCGGATCGACCTGCTCGCCGGGGTGCAGGGCGAGCTGATCGGGCTGGCGATCGCGCAGAAGCGGTTCAACGACGCGGCCGAGGGCGACGACCTGCGGCTGCGGGTCCTGGTCGCCAACGCGGGGGCCAGGTTCCGCTACGCCGAGCAGGTCGCCGGGCAGATCCGCAGGCGCGCGCTGAAGGATCGCTCCATCGTCGCCGTCATCGGGTTCGAGCAGAGCCGACGGCAGACCCAGGAGGCGATCAGGCTGCTGGCCAAGTCGGCGCTGCCGCTGATCGGCACGGCCAACAGCTATGACGGGACGGCGCTGCTGGACGGCGACGCCGGCTACTCGCCGTACTACTTCCGCCTCGCGTCCCCGAACTCGCGGACGGCCGAGCACGCCGCGTACTGGGCCCGGCACGGCGACGTGGGCGGCAGGAGGGTGGACGACGCGGTGGTCATCCACGACGGCGACCCGGACGACCTCTACAGCCGGAACCTCGCCGTCGACTTCGAGAGGGCGTTCCGGCCGGGCAGTGCGCTGATGCGTCCGTACCGGAACCCCGGTGAGCTGAACAAGTCCGTCCGGGAGGCGTGCCAGGACCAGCCGGACATGTTCTACTACGCCGGTCGTTCCGACGAGTTCCGTTCGTTCATCAACGTCCTGGAGCTGTCGTGCCCGAAGCGTCCGCTGGTCATGGCGGACGACGAGATCGCCAAGTACGTCAGCGACAACGCCGAGGAGCTCGGCCGCAAGAACACCTTCGACCTGTACTTCACGCCGCTCGCCGTCCGGGAGGCGTGGACGTGGCGCTGGATCGGCGACCAGGCGCCGCAGACCTTCTACTCCGACTACGACCCGGCGGTGCGCGCGATGTCGGACGCGGACGGGCCGCCGGGGCAGCGGCCGTCCATCACCCGCGCCGCCGTCGGCTACGACGCCGCCACCCTCGTCGCGACCGTGGCGAGCAAGGTCTACTGGCAGGAGAAGGCGCTGCCGTCGGCCGGATCGGTGTTCGCCGCGCTGAACGACCCCGACCACGACGTCCTGCGCAACGGGGCGAGCGGCGTCATCCGGTTCGGCCCGCGCGCCTCCGGCCACCAGGTACTCGACAAGCCGGTCATGCTGGCGACGATCAAGCCCGACGGGACCACCGAGGTCAAGCAGGTCTGCGGCCGCCTCATCGCCGGCGTCCAGGGCAAGGCGTCCTGCCCGCCGGCCGATCGCAGGGGCCGGGCCCCGGCCGGGTAGGCGGGGCGCACCGCGCCGTCGAGCGGAGCGATCCGATGAGGAAGCGAAAGGCCCCCGGTGATCTGACCGGGGGCCTTGAGGCTCGTCGTTGCGAGGGGATTTACGAGGGGATTTGAGGGGGGAGGGGGAGGGGGTCTCAGCCCTTGAGGACGTCCGCCGCTCCGGCGACGTCGTCGAGGGAGCGGTTTCCATGGCCGACGTACTTGGCGCTCGGGCGGACGAGGCGTCCGGTGCGCTTCTGCTCCAGGATGTGCGCCGCCCAGCCGGCGGTGCGCCCGCAGGTGAACATGGCGGGCATCATCGCGGTCGGGACCTCGGCGAAGTCCAGGATGACCGCGGCCCAGAACTCGACGTTCGTCTCGATCGGACGGTCCGGGCGGCGCTCGCGCAGCTCGGCGAGGGCGGCGTCCTCCAGGGCCTTCGCGGCCTCGAAGCGCGGGGCCCCGAGCTCCTTGGCGGTGCGGCGGAGCACGCGGGCGCGCGGGTCCTCGGCGCGGTAGACGCGGTGGCCGAAGCCCATCAGCCGGTCGCCGGAGTCGAGGATGTCGGTGACGACCTTGCGGGCGTCGCCGAGCTGCTCGACCTTCTCGATCATCGGGAGCACGCGGGCGGGGGCTCCGCCGTGCAGGGGGCCCGACATGGCGCCGATGGCGCCGGACATGCTGGCCGCGACGTCCGCCCCGGTGGAGGCGATCACCCGTGCGGTGAAGGTGGAGGCGTTCATGCCGTGCTCGGCGGCGGAGACCCAGTACGCGTCGATGGCCCGGACGTGCTTCGGGTCGGGCTCACCGCGCCAGCGGACCATGAACCGCTCGGTGATGGTCCCGGCCTCGTCGATCCGGCTCTCCGGGACCATCGGCACGCCGACGCCGCGCGCCGACTGCGCCACGAACGACAGCGCCGTCACCGACACCCGGGCGAGGTCGGCGCGGGCCGTCTCGTCGGAGATGTCGAGCAGCGGCTTCATCCCGTACGCGGGGGCGAGCGTGGGGAGCGCGCTCTGCACGTCCACCCGCACGTCGCCGGAGGTGACCGGGAGCAGGTGCGGGTCGGCGGGGGCCAGTCCGGGGGTGAAGCTGTCGTCCACCAGGAGGCCCCAGGCGTCGCCGAAGGAGACGCGGCCGACGAGCTCCTCGATGTCGACGCCCCGGTAGCGGAGGGCGCCGCCCTCCTTGTCCGGTTCGGCGATCTCGGTCTCGAAGGCCACGACCCCCTCGAGACCAGGTTTGAAGTCGGACATGTCGTCCTGCCTTTCGTCCCCAAGAGTGATAAGGCGGTGCCGTGCCATTGAACCCTGTCCGCCTTACTGACCAGTACCCAGGGGTCGTGCGAGTTGCACAACTCCCAGGTGAGAGGCTCTGACGCTGTGGATTCCGCAACGCCAGACCCCGCACGGCTCCGCAGATCCTACGAGGCGGGCGAATTGTCCGAGTCGGCGCTCCCCGCCGATCCGCTCGCGCTGTTCGCCGCGTGGTTCGCCGACACGCACGCCTCCGGGCTCGCCGAACCGAACGCGATGGTGCTCGCGACCGCCTCCGGCGACGGAGTTCCGAGCGCCCGGATCGTCCTGCTGAAGGGGTACGGGGCCCGGGGGTTCCGCTTCTTCACGAACCTCACGTCGCACAAGGGACGCGATCTTGCGGAGAACCCGCGCGCGGCGCTGGTGTTCCCCTGGCATCCGCTCCACCGGCAGGTGCGTGTCGCCGGGCCGGTCGTCGAGTTGACGCGGGACGAGTCGGCCGCCTACTTCCGGACGCGCCCGTACGGGTCGCGGCTCGGCGCGTGGGCGAGCGAGCACCAGTCGGGCGTCATCCAGGGCCGGGACGAGCTGGAACGCCGCTACGCCGAGGCGGCCGAGCGCTGGCCGGACCCGGCCGCCGGGCAGCCGCCGGGGGCGCCGGACGGGGACGCCGCCGACGTGGTCCCCCTGCCGGACTTCTGGGGCGGGTACCGCGTCGTCCCGGAGTCGATCGAGTTCTGGCAGGGCCGCCGCGACCGGCTGCACGACCGGATTCGTTACCGTCGCGAAGTACCTTCGGGGGGTGCGGACGACTCCGGGGAGTGGACGGCGGAGAGACTGTCCCCGTGACGTCGAAACAGCAGCCAACCCCCTCTGACACTCCTGACGCCGCCGACGCCGCCGACACCGCCGAGAAGGCCGACGGCGGCCCCGAGCCCCAGGAACCCGAGGAACCTGAGGAGCCCGAGGAACCCGAGAGACCCCGCGGGACCGCGCGCGGCAGGCTGCGCCGGCTGGCCATCGACATCCGGCCGCTCCGGCAGCCCGCGTACCGGCGGCTGTGGCTCGGGCAGGGCGTGTCGTTCGTCGGCTTCCAAGTGACCGCCGTCGCCGTCCCCGTCCAGGTGTACGACATGACGAGGTCGTCGCTGTGGGTCGGCGTGCTCGGCTTCGTCAACCTCGTCCCGCTGATCGTGTTCGGGCTGTGGGGCGGCGCGATCGCCGACCATGTGGACCGGCGCAAGCTGCTGTTCGCCTCGTCCTGCGTGATGTGGGCGGCGACGCTGCTGCTGCTCGTCCAGGCGCTGCTCGGCATCGGCAGCCTCACGCTGATCATGGCGGTGGTGGCGGTCCAGGCGATGGGGTTCGCGGTTGCCTCGCCGACCCGCAGCGCGATCGTCCCCCGGCTGGTCGACCGGTCGCTGGTCCCGGCGGCCAACACCCTCAACTTCACCGCCGCCCAGTTCGGGATGCTCGCCGGTCCGCTGTTCGCGGGCGTGCTGCTGGCCCACTGGCACTACGCGGCGGCCTACGCGCTCGACGCCGCGCTGTTCAGCGTCGTCCTCTACGCGGCGCTGCGGCTGCCGCCGATCCCGCCGCTCGGCGACGTCACCGGTGCGCCGGGCCTGCGGTCGGTGATCGACGGGCTGCGCTACCTGGTCACGCAGCCGGTGCTGCTGATGTCGTTCGTCGTGGACATCATCGCGATGGCGGTCGCGATGCCGCGCGCCCTGTTCCCCGAGGTCGCCGAGACCCGGTTCGGCGGCGGCGGCGCGGTCGGCTGGCTGTTCGCCGCGATCGCGATCGGGGCGTTCCTCGGCGGGCTGTCGTCCGGGTGGATCGGACGGGTGCGCAAGCAGGGGATCGCCCTCGTCGCGTCGATCGTGGTCTGGGGGCTGGCGGTGGCCGCCGCCGGGCTCGCCGGTCAGCTGTGGCTCGCGGTCGTGCTGCTGGCCGTGGGCGGTGCGGCCGACCTTGTGTCGGCGGTCTTCCGCCAGTCGATGCTCCAGACGTACGCGCCGGACAAGCTGCGCGGCCGGCTCCAGGGCGTCTTCACCGTCGTCGTCGCGGGCGGCCCGCGGCTCGGGGACGTGCGGGCGGGCGCGACCGCGAGCGTCGCGGGCGCCACCGCGTCCTGGGTGGGCGGCGGGCTGGCCTGCGCGGCGCTGGTGATCGTCGCGGCGTTCGCCGTCCCGGCCCTGCTGCGCTACGACGCCCGGACGGCCGAGACGGTGGCGGTGGAGACCTGATCCAGCGCTCGGGCGCGTTCCCCGGCGGTGGCGGGCAGGAACGGATCCGCGTCCCCGGAAGGTTTCGCGTTCATCTTGCGTTCCCCTTACCCGGCTTGACCGGGATACTCGCGCGGCCCGGCGGCGTGCTGCACGAGCAAGTAGACTTCGCCCATAAGACTGGAGGGAGCTGTGACCTCACACGGCCTTATCGATACCACGGAGATGTACCTCCGGACGGTGTTCGAGCTCGAAGAGGAGGGGATCATTCCCCTTCGTGCGCGCATCGCGGAGCGGCTCTCCCAGAGCGGCCCGACGGTGAGCCAGACGGTCGCGCGGATGGAGCGCGACGGCCTGCTCCGGGTCGAGGGCGATCGGCACCTCGCGCTGACCGTCAGCGGTCGCGGTCTCGCCACGCGCGTCATGCGCAAGCACAGGCTCGCCGAATGCCTGCTGGTCAACGTCATCGGACTGCCCTGGGAAGACGTCCACATCGAGGCGTGCCGGTGGGAGCACGTGATGTCGGAGGACGTCGAGCGCCGCCTCGTCGCGCTGCTGGACAACCCGACCACCTGCCCGCACGGCAACCCGATCCCCGGCCTGGACGAGCTCGGCGGGCACGGCGACGACGGCGAGCACGCGCCGCTGTCGGTGATGACCGCCGTGGCGAGCCCCGGCGGCGCGGGCGTGGTGATCCGGCGGATCAGCGAGCAGGTGCAGAGCGACAGCGACCTGATGCTTAGACTCAAGCAGATAGGGATACAACCGGGACGAGAGGTGATTCTCCGGGCGACCGATGACGGGGTACGGGTGATCAGTGACGACGAGGACGAGGGGCCCGCGACCGAACTGCCGCGCGACATCGCCGAACACGTCTTCGTCAGCAGGCGCTGACACGGTCGGCGTGCGAGCACCGGTTCCGACGGTCTATACCGAAGATCTCCATACCATCGCGCCTTTCGGGCGTATCCCGGCGGCGGGTTCGTCGTTCAATACGACGAGGCGAACTCATTCGTCGGCCGTGCCGCCACACCCGGTGACCGTCAGGCCGGGGGCGGCGGCCGCCATCAGGATCGGGATGGGGAGATGAACCAGTGGGGGGAAGCGCCTGACGAGGCGCGTCTGCCGCCCGAGACCGTCCTGAGCCAGATGGAGATGGCGGTCATCGTCTGCGACCGCTTCAGCAATGTCATCTACGGCAACACGTTCGCGCGGCAGCTGTTTGGCTTCGGCGGCGACGACATCATGGGCCACTCGATCCTGTCCCTGGGCATCGCCGAGGAGGACCACGAGCAGGCGACGGAGCTCGCCAAGCACGTCCTCAAGGGCGGCGTCTGGGAGGGCACGTTCTGCAACATGCGCGCCGACGGCACCACCGTCTACACGCGCGCGCACGCGGTGCCGCTGCGGCATCCGTCCGGCGCGGTCGACGGTGTCGTGATCTTCGCGCGGGAGGCGCTCCGCTCCAACCAGCGCGAGCAGGAGCGCTACGGGCTGATGGAGCGGATCGGCGAGCGGCTCGCCGGCTCCCTGGAGCTGGAGAGCACCCTCCGCCGGGTCGCCGACACGCTCGTCCCGCAGTTCGCCGACCACTGCTTCATCGACCTGTACAGCGGCGACCGGCTCTACCGCCGGGTGTCCCGGCACGCCGCCGACTGGGAGCCGCCGCCCGGCACCTGGGCCGAGGTCGGCGAGCCCGTCTCCTACCCGCCGGGCCACTTCAGCGCCAAGGCGATGGAGCGCCGCGACGCCGTCCTCGTCGAGGACATGATCCAGCACCGGTTCGCGGCGCCGACCGAGTCATCCAAGCGGCTCGGCGTCGAAATGGGCATCACGTCGGTGATCTCGGCGCCGCTGCTCGTACGCGGCGAGCTGCTCGGCGTGATGAGCCTGGCGCTGTCGAACCTGACCAAGCGGCCCGACCCGCACTACGACGGCTTCGACCGCGACCTGCTCGGCGCGATCGCCAGCCGGGTCGCGCTCGCCGTCGACAACGCGCTGCTGTTCGAGGAGGAGCGCGACACGGCGCTCGCCTTCCAGCGGCACCTGCTGCCCGGTGACCGGCCGCCCCCGCTGGACGGCCTGCAGATCGCCTGGCGGTACGAGCCGGCCCGTCCGATCGAGTCGCACGGGCACGGCATCCAGACGCAGGTCGGCGGCGACTGGTACGACGTGATCCCGCTGTCGGCGGGGCGGGTCGGCCTCGTCATCGGCGACGTCGAGGGGCGCGGCGCGCGCGCCGCCGCCGTCATGGGGCAGCTGCGCGCCGCGCTGCGCGCCTTCGCGCAGGACGACAAGCCGCCCGCCGACATACTGCGCAAGCTGGACGAGTGGGTCCGGACGATGACGCGTCCCGAGCGGATCCGGTCCGGCTGGAACAGCGACGACCTCGTCCGCCCGCCGCTCGTGTCCTGCACCTACTTCGTGTACGACGCGTGGTCGAGGGTGCTGGAGTTCGCCAACGCGGGGCACGACCCGCCCCTCCTCGTCGTGGACGGCGAGGTCCGCGAGCTGGAGTTCGAGAGCGAAGGCGGCATGCTCGGCCTGCGCGCCCCCGGCATGGGCGGCGAGATCCTCTTCAACGAGGAGACGACCGAGCTGAAGCCGGGCTCCACGCTCGTCCTGTACACCGACGGCCTCATCGACCGGCGGCCCAAGGACGACGGCGACTACTACACCCGCGAGGAGTCGCGGGAGATGGTCCGCGCCGCCGTCGCGAAGGCCGCGTCCGGCGGCGTCGAGGCGGTCGCGAACGCCGCCTACGACGCGGTGCCCGGCGACATCGACGACGACGTCGCGATCGTGGTGATCCGCACCGCGGGCGACGAGCTGGCCGTCGAGGAGCGCACCTTCACCGCCGAGCCGATCATGGTGTCGGAGGCCCGCCGGATGGCCGCCGACACGTTCGCCGGCTGGGGGATGCTCGACGAGCAGGCCGAGCTCGCGTGCCTGCTGGTCTCCGAGGTCGTCACGAACGTGGTCCTGCACGCGGCCGCCACGCCGGCGCCGCGCCGGGAGATGGTCGTCCCGGTGCCGGCCGGGACGCCCGGCCGGGGCGGCGAGCCGCTCGGCGCGCCGCCGCCCGTGCAGTTCAACACCGACTTCGGCGCCGCCCTGGACGGCGACCCGTTCGGCGGCGACTTCGACGAGGACGACTGGAGCCTCGGCGCCGACCTCGGCCGCCGCGAGCCGCAGACCAAGGAGTTCCGGCTCCGGCTGCGGCGCGGCGCCGACACGGTGTGGGTCGAGGTGTTCGACGCCGACATGCGGCTGCCGCGCATCCGCAGCGCGGGCGAGACCGACGAGGGCGGGCGCGGTCTCTACCTGGTCGACCAGCTCGCCACCCGGTGGGGGGCCCGGCCCACCTCCGACGGCAAGGCCGTCTGGTTCGAGCTGCCGCTGGCTCCGTGACGATGCGCGCGTGGGTGGTGGAGAAGCCGTCCCCGATCGAGTCGGGGCCGCTGCGCCGCGCCGACCGCGACGTTCCCTCGCCCGGCCCCGGCGAGTTGCTGTTGCGGGTGCTCGCGTGCGGCGTCTGCCGGACGGATCTGCACGTCGTCGAAGGTGACCTTCCCGTCCACCTGCCCGGGGTGACGCCCGGCCACGAGATCGTCGGCGAGGTCGTCGAGGCCGGTCCCGGCTGCCTGCACGGCGCCGGTGACAGGGTCGGCGCGGCGTGGCTGCGCGGGACGTGCGGCGCGTGCCGGTTCTGCCGCCGCGGCGCCGAGAACCTCTGCCCGGCGTCGGTCTACACGGGCTGGGACGCGCACGGCGGGTACGCCGAGTACACGCTGGCCGTCGACGCCTACACCTACGCGCTGCCGCCCGAGCTGGACGACGTCCGGGCCGCGCCGCTGCTGTGCGCGGGCATCATCGGCTACCGGGCGCTGCGGCGCTCGGCGCTGCCTCCGGGCGGGCGCCTCGGCATCTGGGGGTTCGGCGGTTCCGCCCACCTGGCCGCGCAGATCGCCCTCGCGGAGGGCGCCGACGTGCACGTCTACACCCGGAGCCCGGCCGCCCGCGAACTGGCCCGCGAGCTCGGGGCGTCGTGGGCGGGCGACTCCTTCGACGCCGCCCCCGCCCTCCTGGACTCGGCGATCATCTTCGCGCCGGCGGGGGAGCTGGTGCCCGCCGCGCTGGAACGGCTCGACCGGGGCGGGACCTGCGCGATCGCGGGCATCCATCTGAGCGACGTCCCGCCTCTGGACTATCAGCGGCACCTGTTCCAGGAGCGTGAGGTCCGGTCGGTGACGGCGAACACGCGCGCGGACGGCGAGGAGTTCCTGAGGCTTGCCGCGAGGCTGGACGTCGCCGTCACCACGCATCCTTATGGTTTGGACGAGGCCGGCCGTGCGCTGGCCGACCTCGCCGCAGACCGCTTCACTGGAGCGGCCGTCCTCGTCCCCTAGGCCGGGTGCAGGGCCCTAGGGGGATGTCACCTAGCGGATCGGCTCCGCGGCGACGTGCGCCCATGTCTGGGTGAACCACAGTTCACCGCCGATGATGCGCGGTTTGGCGCCGGTCTTGGGGCCGCCGTCCACCTCGTCTATGAGGGCTTCGCGGATGCGGTCGGCGGACGCGTCGTCGCGGGCCCCGGCGAGCCAGGGCTCGATCGGGCGCTCCACGGTGAACACGTCGAGCCGGCGGATGCTGCCGCCCGCCGAAGTGATCATCTCGGTGAGCCGGGCGATGGACGGGGTGCCGGGATGGTCCGGGTCGCGGAGCCGCTCGATCCGGTCGCGCTCGGGGCCGGCGAGGTTGCCGCGGACGAGATCGGCGATGATCACCCGTCCGTCCGGGTGGCAGACCCGCAGCAGCTCGCGCAGGACCTCGCCAGGGTCGCCCAGGTTGTAGAGCGAGAACCGGGCCGTGACGAGGGAGAACGCGTTGTCCCGGTAGGGCAGCGCGGTGGCGTCCGCCTTGATCGTCGGACGGTCGGGGCCGATCGGGTGGGGCCTGCGGTCCTCGCGCGTCGCGGCGGCGGGGAGCCGGTCGCCGTCCGGTCCGTCGCCGGTGATGCGGACCGGGCCCGTCCCGAACTCGATCGTGGACATCCGCCCGGACGTGCCGGCGGGCTCCGGCGGCTCGGGCATGGCGTCCACGGCGGTCACGTGCCGGACCTGGGGGGCGAGTGCGGCGGGCATCGGGCCGCGGCCCCGCGCCACGTCCAGGCAGACGTCGTCGCGGCCGGGTTCGACGAACTCCAGCAGGCGCCTGAGATGCGGGGCGATCGTGCCGATCGTGCCGCCGCTGCGCTGGGCGGTGGGCGCCGGTTGCCGCACTGGTGCACTCCCTCGGCTCGGGCCGGCTTCCCTGTCGGGCGCGCCGGGCGGGGCGTGAAGCCGGGTTTCGTCAGTTATGACTCACTGCCGGGGGAGTAAGTTCGGACGCGCGCCAAGGGAATTCCAATGCCGCTTCACCCTCGCAGGTGCTGCCCGTACAGCGCGAGTACGACGAGCACGAACACGGTGATCGCCGCGGCGCGGGTGGGCATGGGCACCCGGAGCCGCACCGCGGCCCAGCGCACGCAGAACGCGGCGAGGAGCGACACGACGACGAGGGCGAGGATGCCTTCCATGGGGGTCACCTTCCGAGCCGGGGGGAGTGCCGCCTTTTGCACGATCTCTTGCACGATAGACGCGTAAGGAACCAGTTACCCCACGATCGGGACCCGGGCCGGGCCCGCTAACCTCATCTTTGTGGCAGATGCAAAGGAAGTAGACGGCCGGGACAAGGTCGACGGCCTGATGACCAACCTCGCGCGCGGGCGGGTGGCCCTGGGCCTCGCGGCCCTCGCCGCGCCGAAGCTGACCGTGAAGCTGATGGGCCTGGGCGGCGGCGCCGACCCGGGCCGCGACTACATGGTCCGGGCGTTCGGCGCCCGGGAGGTCGCCGTCGGCGCCGGCTACCTGCTCAGCGACGACAACGGGCGCCGGCTGTGGGCGCGGCTCGGCCTCGCCGTCGACTCGCTCGACCTGGTGAGCGGGCTGAAGACCCGCAAGGCCCTTCCCCTGTGGGTGACGGCGGGGGCCGTGGGGATCGCGGCCGGCGCCGCGGGGATCGGCGCGGCGAAGGTCGCCTCCGACATCGTGGGCTGAGTTCGCCGCAGGGAGCCGGTGATCTTGTCCGGCCCCTGGGTAGACCTCCCCCGCACGGATGCGGCACCTTCTGGGCGGGGGCTAGGGCATGACGACGGTGGAGGGCGCCGCGCTGGACGGGCGGGCCATGCCGAAGGGGCGCGACCTCTACGTCATCCTCGGCGCCCTCATGCTCGCCATGCTGCTGGCCGCGCTCGACCAGACGATCGTGTCCACGGCGCTGCCCACGATCGTCAGCGACCTCGGCGGGCTCAACCACCTGTCGTGGGTCGTGACGGCGTACCTGCTCGCCTCGACGGCGTCGACGCCGCTGTGGGGCAAGCTCGGCGACCAGTACGGGCGCAAGCGGCTGTTCCAGGCGTCGATCGTCATCTTCCTGATCGGGTCGGCGCTGTGCGGCCTGTCCCAGGACATGTTCCAGCTGATCGTGTTCCGCGCCCTGCAGGGGCTCGGCGGCGGCGGGCTGATGGTTCTCGTCGTCGCGATCGTCGGCGACGTGGTGCCGCCCCGCGAGCGCGGACGCTACCAGGGCCTGTTCGGCGCGGTCTTCGGCGTGTCCAGCGTGTGCGGCCCGCTGCTCGGTGGCTGGTTCGTCGACAACCTGTCGTGGCGCTGGGTCTTCTACATCAACCTCCCGATCGGCGTGCTGGCGCTGATCGTCGTCGCCGCCGTCCTGCCCGTGACGGGGGAGCGCGAGCGGCACCGCATCGACTACCTCGGAACCCTGCTGATCGTCGGCTGGGCCGTCGGGCTCGTGCTGATGACGACCTGGGGCGGGACGCGCTACGCCTGGTCCTCCGCGCCGATCATCGGGCTGGCCGCCGGGTCGGTGTTCCTGATCGGGGTGTGGCTGCTGGTCGAGCGGCGCGCCGCCGAGCCGATCATGCCGCCGGCGCTGCTGGTGAACCGGGTGTTCGCGCTGGGCGCGGCCATCAGCTTCGCGGTCGGGTTCGCGATGTTCGGCGCGCTGACGTTCCTGCCGATCTTCCTGCAGATCGTGCACGGGGTGTCGCCGACGCTGTCGGGGGTCTACCTGCTGCCGATGATGCTCGGCATGCTGGCCAGCTCGATCGGGTCCGGGCAGCTGATCACCCACTACGGCCGCTACAAGATCTACCCGGTGGTCGGCACACCGATCATCGCGGTGGCGCTGTGGCTGTGCTCGGGACTGGACGAGGGGTCGTCCACCCTGAGCATGAGCCTGCGGTTCGCGCTGCTCGGGTTCGGGCTGGGCCTGGTGATGCAGGTGCTGGTCATCGCCGTCCAGAACGCGGTGTCTTACGAGGACCTCGGGTCGGCCACGTCCGGGGTGACGTTCTTCCGGCAGATCGGTGGATCGTTCGGCGTCGCGGTTTTCGGTTCGATTTTCAGTAATCAGCTTGCCCGGCATATCGAAGATCTGGCTCCGGTCCTGCCGCGTGGGTTCGACCCGTCGGCCGTCCAGGGCAATCCCCATTTGCTCGACAGATTTCCCGCCGCGGTCAAGAACATGGTCCTGCACGCTTACGCGCAGTCGATCGACTCGGTTTTCCTGTGGGCCGTGCCAGTGGCGGGGGTCGCGTGCGTGCTGACGTGGTTCTTGCGTGAGGTCCCGCTGCGGGCGACCTCGCGGACGCGCGACTACGGCGAAGGCTTCGGGGCGGCGCCGACCGTCCGTTCGTCGAGGCACGAGATAGAGCGCGCCTTGAGCGGACTCATGCGCCGCGACCCGAAGGCGGCCGAACTCTACAAGCGGCTGGCCGTCCTCTGCGGAGTGGACTTGCCGGCGGGCAGCGTGTGGGCGCTATGCCGGATCGCCAAGGATCGCACGGTCGCCGGGCAGGACCTCGCCGCACGCGCCGGCGTCACGGTCAAGGAGGGCCGCCCGTACGTCGACCGGCTGGTGACGTCCGGGTACGTCCAGCGCCGCGACGGTGTCCTGGTCATCACCTCGTCCGGCAGAGGCGTCGCGGAGAGGTTGTTCGACGCCCGCCGCGAGGGCCTCGCCCGGCACGTCGAGGGCTGGGAGCCCGAGGACCACCCCGAGCTGGCGGATCTCCTGACCCGGCTGGCCGAGACGTCCCTCGGCGACGACGAGGACGGCGGTCTCCTCCGCGCGGCGCCCGAGGGCGCCCCGTCGTAAGGGCGAAGCCGGAGACTCAGCTCACATGGCGTTGCGTCATGATGGATGTAATCTCATACTGACTAACCGAATCTCACTCGGTTTCGGGACGGAACCACCCCACAATTTGGAGGCGCAGTGGCCGAGGCGTACATCGTCGGCGCGGTCCGTACCCCCGTCGGTACCAAGAAGGGCGCCCTGAAGGACGTCCACCCCGCCGACCTCGGGGCCCACGTGCTCAAGGAGCTCGTGAACCGCACCGGCGTCGACCCTTCCGCGGTCGAAGACGTGATCATGGGCTGTGTCATGCAGGTCGGCCCGCAGTCCCTCGACATCGCGCGCACCGCGTGGCTGTCGGCGGGCCTGCCGGACAACGTGCCCGGCGTGACCATCGACCGGCAGTGCGGATCGTCCCAGCAGGCGATCCACTTCGCCGCGCAGGGCGTCCTGTCCGGCACCCAGGACCTGGTCGTCGCGTCCGGCGTCGAGCAGATGGCGATCGTCCCGATGGGCTCGTCCGTCGCGATGGCGCTGGAGAAGGGCATGCCCTTCCCCTACGGCGAGGGCTGGGCCGAGCGGTACGGCATGCAGGAGATCTCCCAGTTCCGCGGCGCGGAGCTGATGTGCGAGAAGTGGGGCTTCACCCGCGACGACCTGGAGAAGTTCGCGCTGGAGAGCCACCAGCGCGCCGCCAAGGCCATCGAGGCCGGCTACTTCGACCGGGAGATCGCGCCGATCGCCGGCCTGTCCAAGGACGAGGGCGCCCGCCCCGACACGACCCTGGAGAAGATGGCCGGGCTGAAGACCCTCCGCGAGGACGGCGTCATCACCGCCGCCGTCGCCTCGCAGATCTCCGTCGGCTCGTCCGCGGTGCTCATCGCGTCCGAAGAGGCCGTCAAGCAGCACAACCTCACCCCGCGCGCCCGCATCCACACCCTCGCGGTGTGCGGCTCCGACCCGGTCTACATGCTGACCGGCCCGATCCCGGCGACCGAGAAGGCGCTGGCCAAATCCGGCCTCAAGATCGACGACATCGACGTCTTCGAGGTCAACGAGGCGTTCGCCCCGGTCCCGCTGGCGTGGGCGCACGACACCGGCGCCTCGCTGGAGAAGACCAACCCCAACGGCGGCGCCATCGCGCTCGGCCACCCGCTCGGCGCCACCGGCGGCGTCCTCATGACCAAGCTCCTCCACGAGCTCGAGCGCACCGGCGGCCGCTACGGCCTCCAGACCATGTGCGAGGGCGGCGGCCAGGCCAACGCGACGATCATCGAGAGGCTCTGACGACCTCGCCGCGTAGTCTGCCCCTGGAGCGCCGCTCCGGGGGCAGACGCCGTTCAGGGAAGAGGGCATGTACGAGACGATCATCTACGCGGTGGACGAGCGCATCGCGCGGATCACGCTGAACCGTCCCGACGCCCGCAACGCGCTCAGCGACCGGATGACGGACGAGCTGCTCGACGCGTTCGCCCGCGCGAAGGCGGACCCCGG
This sequence comes from Actinomadura chokoriensis, assembly GCF_041463665.1. Lineage (GTDB taxonomy): Bacteria > Actinomycetota > Actinomycetes > Streptosporangiales > Streptosporangiaceae > Spirillospora > Spirillospora chokoriensis_A. The sequence goes on along the minus strand of NZ_JAXCEJ010000013.1, from coordinate 169,632 downwards.
CGTCCGGGTGATCGTCCTGACGGGCGCGGGCGACCGGGCGTTCTGCGCCGGCGCCGACCTCGGCGGACTCGGCCGGGCCCAGGCGGACGGCCGATCGGTCGCGGACGCCTCCGCCATCCGCGAGAGCGCCCCGTTCCGCCTGTTCACGGCCTTCCCCGAGCTCGGCAAGCCGATCATCGCCCGGCTCGCCGGGCACGCCGTCGCGGGCGGTCTCGGCCTCGCCGCCGCCTGCGACCTGGTGATCGCCGCCGACGACGTCAAGCTCGCCACCCCCGAGGTGAACGTCGGCCTCTGGCCCATGATGATCATGGCGATCATCAACCGGAACGTCGCCCCCAAGCACGCCTTCAAGCTCTACTACACCGGCGCCCGCATCACCGCCGCCGAGGCCCGCGACATCGGTCTCGTCACCGAGGTCGTCCCGCGCGCCGACCTGGACGCCCGCGTGGACGAACTGGCCCGCGCCATCGCGGCCAAGAGCCCCGTCGGCCTGCGCCGGGGCCGCGACGCCTTCTTCGCGATCGAAGGCCGCCCGCTGGAGGACCAGGTCGCCCACCTCCTCGGCGAACTGGTCGCCCTGTCCGCGACCGAAGACGCCAAGGAGGGCATCACGGCGTTCCTGGAAAACCGTCCGCCCGATTTCCAGGGCCGCTGACCGCCCCCCGCCGCGGCGTGTGACACTTCAGGGCGTGGAGATCGGGAAGGCGATCCGGCGGATGGGGCTGGCCGACACCTACCGGGATCGGCACTGGGACAGGGCCGTCAAGGTCACCGACAACACCGTCCAGAAGGCGGACCCGGAGTGGCTTGAGGAGCTGCTCCCGGCGCTGCTGCGTGTCCCGGAGCCGACCTCCCCGATGCGGTACGGCTTCGAGGTCGCGCTGCAGAGGCTGGCGACCGCGCCCGGCGACGCGGACCGGACGGCGAGCGTCCGCGCCTTCGCCGCCGAGGGCAAGGCGTGGGGCGACGTCCGCTACGAGCTTCCCGAGGTCGCCGAGTGGCTGGCCTGCACGCAGCCGCCGGAGCATCTCCTCGCCGTCTTCGAGGCCGCGGACGCCGACGACGAACTCGCCGCCTGCCTCCTCCAGGAGACGGCGCTGCGCCATGACGCGACGGCCGCGTCCGGGTTCGCCGCGAGGCTCCGAGCCGCCGGGCACCCTCTCGGACTCCTGCCCCTGCGTCCCGCACCCGCCGAACTCGGATACTCCCTGCCCCGGTATCCGGATCGGCTGGAACCCGCCTGGAGCGAACCCGGCGAAGGCGCACCGGCCGCACCGGGCCCGTCCGGTCTGGACGTCACCGTGGCAGAACTCGACTGGCCCGACGCTCAGCGGGCGCGCAGTGCGTACCGCAACTGGACGTCGGAGACCGAGACCGCGCTGTTCCGCCTGGACCGTCCCCTCATACCCGAGAATTTCGGCGCCTCCGTTCTGCGCGCCCTGCCCGCAGACAGCACCGGCGCCACGGTGACCGGCGTCCGGCGGGCGACCACCGCCGACGTCCTGCGGACGTTGTTCGCGGGAGCGACCTCGGGCGGCGCGTACGGCCGCCGCATGTACGGCGCGTACGCGCGCCGGCCGTCCTGGGAGTCGCTCGCCGCTCTGGCAGGCGTCCAGGAAACCGACCTCGGCGCCATCGAGCGGGCCGCCGACCGCTGCGACTGGCTCTTCTACACCTCCGATTGGCACATGCGCGTCGTCCCGCCGCTGGACGTGGGCATCGTCGGCCTCCGCGCGGACCGGCGGACGGTCGCCGTGCTGGCCGTCACAGACTCTGACTGACGGCGGGGGACGCAGTTCCGCAGCAGGGGACACCCTGTTTCCGGATGCTCCGCTGAGCCGGGTCAGCGCGCGGGGACGTCCCGCGCGGCGAGGAAGCCGGCGATCTCGGCCTGCTGCGCGGCGTCGAAGGCGGCCTTCGGCAGGAACGCCACCGGCTGCTTGTTCACGAACAGGAGCCAGAACTCCGGGGTGGTCACGACGTCGGAGAACATGGACCAGCGCATCGCCGTGGTGGACTCGTCGGTGCGGCATTCGTAACCGTCGTCCATCACCCGCACCGTCGTGGGGACGGACAGGAACGCGAGCTGCTTCCGGAGACGCCTGCGCAGCCACCATGATCCCGCGAGCGGGCCGAGGACCGACGCCACCAGCAGGGCGATCGCCATGGTCGGATCGCCGAGGAGGAACAGCACCACCGCACCCGCGACCAGGACCGACACGAGGACCGCGTACAGGGCCGCGAGCTGGCCCCTGAGCCCGCGCTGGACGGCCCGTACCACCTCCTCGGGCGCAGGTTCGTACCTGACCGTGATGTCCATGCCGCCGCCTTCGTCCGAATCTGGATCATCATCCAGAGGTCCGTTCACCGGCGCAACTTCCGGCCGCCGAAGGCAGGGGCTCCCCGTGGCCGGAGGTGGACTTTGCCCGGCAGGGGGAAGAGGGGCCGGTGTGGGGGAGTGGTTCACGCGGGAGATCGCGGATGCCGGGCGGCTCCGGCTGGCCTGTTTCCTGATCGCCTTCATCGCGGGGTTCCTGTTCATCCGGTTCAGCGTGCGGATGATCCGGCGGCAGGTGCGGTGGTGGCCGGGGAACGTGACGCCCGGCGGCCGTCACATCCATCACGTCGTGTTCGGCCTGGTGTTCATGTGCGTGGGCGGCGTGAGCGGGCTCGCCGTCCAGAACGGTTCGTCCGGATGGGCGGCGGTCACCGCCGCCGTGTTCGGCGTGGGGACGGCGCTGGTGCTGGACGAGTTCGCGCTCGTCCTGCACCTGGAGGACGTCTACTGGAGCGAGCAGGGCCGGCTGTCGGTCGAGGTCGTGTTCATCACGATCGCCCTGTGCGGGCTACTGCTACTGGGCCTGCGGCCCCTTGGCCTGGACGACGTGGCGGGGGACGGCTTCTGGGCGATCGTGGTCGTCCTCGTGCTCGACATGCTCGTGGCCTCGGTGGCCTTGCTCAAGGGCAAGGTCTGGACGGGCCTGATCGGCCTGTTCATCGGCGTCGTCGCGGTGGTCGGGGCCGTCCGGCTGGCACGCCCGGACTCTCCCTGGGCGCGGCGGAGGTATCTTCCGGGGTCGCGGAAGGAACGGCGTGCCCAGGTGCGCGAACGCCGGTACCGGCGGCCCGTCCAGCGACTCGGCGACTGGCTGAGCGACCTGATCGCCGGCCGCCCGTCCATCAAGCCTTAAGCCAGAGTAACTGCGCTGGATGCCATCGGATCGAAGTGTTAGTCTAACCCTACATGCGTAGTACTATCACTACATGCCAGGGAAGCATACGCGGGCGGCCATCAAGGAGTTAGAGGAAGCCGGGTGGAAGATCACCTACACCAGCGGACGGGCTCACGCCTATGCGAGGGCGTCCTGTCCTGGCGGCCCCGGCTGCTGCGCCCCTCCTTTCTCGATCAACGGAACTCCCGACGTCGACGAACACGAGGCGCAGAAGATCTTTAGGCGGATGCGACAGCACGACGCCAAGGTGGCCGCACGGCGGGAAGGGGAGGGTTGATGAGCACCTACTGGTTCGAGCTTGAGGTCGGCCCGGTCAGTGACCTTGAGGAGGCCGCAGAGCGGCTGTACTCGCGTTGCGGTGACGGTCAACTCTCCGGCGATGAACAGGGCGGCACGATCCTGTTCTCGCGCGAGGCGCCCAACGCGATCGGGGCGGTCCTGTCGGCCATCGACGACAGCGAGCGCAGTGGACTTGCGGTGACCGGCGTCATGGAAGACCTGGTGACCATCGACGACATCGCCGAGAAGACCGGCAGATCCGCCCCGGCGGTCGGGCACTGGACGACCGGTGAACGCGGGCCTGGAGGCTTTCCCGCTCCGGCCATCCATCGCGGCAGCCGCGTCAAGCTGTACTCGTGGGCACAGGTGTCTCGCTGGCTTGCCGATGCCGGACTCGGGAAGATCGACTCGGTTGCCGCAGAGGTCGCCGCCGCCGCCGCTGATGTGGACGCCCTTCTGCGTGCTCGGCAGGTGCTGCGTGACGCTCCTTCGGGCAAGAGGGAGGCCCTTATGAAGCTGGTAGAAGCTTGATTAGTGCGGGTACTGGCGCGGCGGCCGGGGACGCACCTCGCACCGGAACGATTCGATGATCGAGCTGATCTGGCGGATGACCCGGGTGTCCTCCAAGCGGTCCAGGTAGAGGGAACGGCGGGCCAGACCGTCCAGGTCCACGGCGAAGTACACCGCCATGAGCGGGTTGATGAACAGCTCGCTGTTGCGCGTCCGGGTGGTGAACTGGGCGTTGCCGAACTGGCCGCGCACGGCGGCGGATATCGAGCCGTTCACGATGCTCGAGTGCGCGGGCGTCGCCGCCTGCGCGTACTCGACCGCGTCGAGGTAGAGGGCCGCCTCGCGGCTGTCGCGGGGGATGGAGAGGGCGCCCAGGAACGAGCCGTCGGCGGTTTTTCTCCGGTACGCGAACTCTGCCGGAGGTGTCGTCGTCTGACTGTTCGGTGGCCGTGGTCATCGGGGGACCGCGGCCGCCACCTGGGTCAGTACGGGGACGGGCCGCCGAACATTTCGCTGAGCCGGGGGGCCAGGTCGAATTCGCCGCGCAGTTCCAGGCGGCCGTCCATGAGCAGGGCCGCCGGGTTGGCGTCTCCGGCGAGTATTCGCAGGAAGTCCGCCGTTTTCACGATGAGAGTGAGGGACGGGTTGCCGGCCGGCCCGGGACGGGCGCGGGCCCGGCGCTCGCCGATGACGAGCGTCCAGGTGGTGCGGGTCAGCCGGAACTCCAGCTCGCCGGTGAAACCGCCCGCAGCGGACGGGTCGAAGGCGCGTGCCATCCCGGCGAAGAACAGCCGCTGTGCGCTCGGGCCGAAACGGCGCTCGATCTGCTCGTCCGACCGGCCGTGGACGACCTTGTAGAAGTTCTGCCGGAACCGCCTCCGGCTCGCGGCTCGGATGTCCCCGCGAAGCGGCCGGCGCGAGCGGTGCGAGCGGGCGACTTCTGCGTCCTCGTTGATGCGGTAGCCGGTCGGCGCCTTCCGGGCGGGGGCGCGGCGAGCGAGGGCGGCCTCGATGGCGGGGGCGAGGCGATCGGCTTTGGCGGCCTCGCGTTCTTCGCGCCCTTCGATGAAGTGCGGCAGGACGGCCTTCCCTAACAGTTCGAGCGATTCGCAGATGTGCTCGTGTTTGTTCGGCCCCGATTGCAGGACGAACGCGATCTGGTCGACGCCGACGGACTCGTACCGCCGGATCAGGTCGATGACCTGCTCGGGCGTCCCGACCGCGCCGCGCAGGGACCCGACGTTGACGTTGAGGGTCTTCGCGTTCGCGATGATCTGCTCTCGGGCGAAGCCGCGGGCGTCCCGGCGTTCCTGGAACTCCTCCCACACGTTCGTGCGTCCAGGGTCGTGCGGGGTCGGCCCGTAGTAGTGCGCGAGGGCGAACGCGAAGAAATGCGCCCCGTCGATGCCCCGCTCGATCGCGGTCGCCTCGTCCTCGTGCAGCATCATCGGTAGGACGACGCACAGGTTCGGATTCACCGCGAAGCCCGCCGGGACGCATTCGTCGGACGCGAGGATGCGGTAGTACTCGTCCACCCATTTCCCCGCGTCCTCGGGCTCAACGAAGGAGAACGACAGGGCGCCGATGCCGTTGCGGGCCGCGAACTGGATCGTCTCCCGCCGCGAGCACGCCACCCACAGCGGCGGATGCGGTTTCTGCACGGTCTTCGGCAGCACGTTCCGGGGCGGCATCTGGACGTACTTGGACGACCATCCCGCGAACGGCTCCTCGACGAACATGCGGGTGATGGCGTCGATCGCGTCCTGCCACTGGTCGCGCTTCTCGGTGCGCCGCACCCCGAACCCGCCGAGTTCGGCGCTCGAACTGGACTCGCCCGTCCCGAAGTCGACCCGCCCATTCGAGACGAGGTCGAGCGTCGCGATGCGCTCGGCGATCCGCGCCGGATGGTTCACGGCAGGCGGCAACTGGACGATCCCGTGCCCGAGCCGTATCCGTTTCGTCCGCTGCGACGCGGCGGCGAGAAAGACCTCCGGCGCCGACGAATGGGAGTACTCCTCCAGGAAGTGGTGCTCGACCTCCCAGATGTAGTCGAAGCCGACCCTGTCGGCGATCTCGACCTGGTCCAAGGCGTCCTGGTAGAGCTTCAGCTCCTGCCCATCGCTCCACGGGCGCGGCAACTGGTGCTCGTAGAAGAGTCCGAACCGCACTGTAGGACCTCCACCCTCTCGACCTGCGAGAACGCCGTCCAACGTGGTCATACCCGGCCAGCGTCTCTCTGACTAGACGCGCGGTCAATAGCAGCCCCGCCACGGCCTACCCGGCGGCCGGGCAGCTCAGGGTTTCTAAACTACTATGAACGACCATTTGCCTTCCGAGAAAGGCGGCCTTCGAAGAGATTCTATGGCATCCTTTTTATGTGTCAGGTATAATTTCCCCCTTATTTGCCCTTCTCGATCTCAATCAATGCGAGGTGCCAAGGAAAGATGTCGGCCTGATCGTCACCGCTGCCGGGTAGATGAGGTTCGAACTTGCCGGCACCTAGCATAAATCTAACTTCCTCACCTTGGAGGGTGGAGATGCTGTGGTTGAACGCTGAGCGACCGGCTAGTGCGGTGTTTACGAAGGGTAGGACGGCTATCGGTATGGCTAGTCCGGGGGCTTCGGCGAGGATGCCTAGGGCGTAGGTGTCGCTGATGCCGTTGGCCCATTTGTTGATGGTGTTGTAGGTGGCGGGGGCGACGATGATGGCGTCTGCTTTGGGGGAGCGGGGTTCGCCTGGTTTGCGGTACTCGCTGCGAACGGGGCGGCCGGTTTGTGCTTCTAGGGCCTTGGTGTCGATGAAGTCCAGGGCGGAGGGGGTGGCGATGATCTGCACGTCCCATCCGCGTTGATGGGCGAGAGTGACGAGTTTTCCGACGCCGCCGGCGGGGCCTGCTGCGCACACGATGACGTAGAGAACTTTGGGGCGGCCGGTCTCGGTCACAGGTGCACACCGATCTCAGTGGTGAAAACCCGTAGTTGCCGTTTGGTGCTGAGCGGGGCGGTGGCCATGAGGTCGTGCAGCACGCGGTGTACGGCGGGACGTGCCGAGATCTCTTCGGGGGCTATCTGGTGGGCGAAGCGTACGACGTCGTAAGCCTTGTTGTGCTTGCCCCATTGGGTGAGAGCGCGGGATGTGTCGATGAGCAGGGTTGCTTTGCGCTCGGTGAGGGAGATGCGGTCCAGATCGATACGGCGGGCTTCCTGAATGGCGGCTCCGGCGTCGCCGAGTTGGAGCGCGATGTTCACGCGGTGGAGCTGGACGTTGGTGGGGCCGAACGCGGTCCATCGGTGGTTGTAGTCGCCGCCGAGTTCACGCCCTGCGGCCTGGGCCTCGTCCAGGAGAGTGGCGGCGGTGTCGCGGTCTGTGCGATGTCCGGCGGCTACGGCTCCACGGAGGAGAAGCGCGCCGTAGACCGAGAGGAATTCCGGGGTGCGCTCGTCGATGTCGTGGTCGATGCGTTCGGCATAGGTGCTGGCGGTTTTGATGGCTGCGCCGTGGTGGCCGTCGTTCATCAGGGCGTGAGTGATGATGCGGGCGCTTGATCCGATGATCGTGAGGTCCTGGCTGTTGCGGGCGGCCTGCATGCTGCGGTCGGCGGCGACCGATGCCAAGCCCTCTTCGTCCAGTTTGAGCAGGATGCTTGCGGCTACGTGGTGGGCCTCGGCCGAGAGCGCTTCGGCGTGGAGGCGGGTGTCTCCCTCGTAGGTGGCGCATGCGGTGCGCAGGTCGGCGAGGAGGTGGGGCAGGGACTTGATGACCGTGGAGTACTGGCTGTCTTGGTAGTTGCGTTTGGCGGCGGCTACGGCTTGGTCCAGGCGACGCACGCTGAGCGCGGTGGGGCCGGGGTCGGTGATGATGCCGGGGTGGCCGGCCAGGGCCGCGGCGAATGCCTCGACGCCTTCTAAGGGTGCGCCGTCTGCTGGTAGGTCGGCGAGGATGGCGCTGAACAGGCTTGCTCCGGCGAGTTTGGTGAACGTCCTGCGGCGCACGGGGTTCCCTTCCTCGACGTCGGGATCTACGTCCAGGGAACCCAAGAATGCGTCCGGAACCAAGCCTGCGGGGTCATCCCGAGGTGTGATGACCTTCGCGTTCGCGGTGGTCGGCGGGGTGTTGAGGTTGAGGGGTGCCAGGCCGAGGGTCATGCGGGCGATGTCGGGCATGTGGAGGCCGTCGGCGATGCGCTCGAAGACTTCCAGGGTGGTGACTTGTCTTCCGCCCTTCTTCATGGTCTCGCTGACCTTGCCCTGGGTCATGCCGCATGCGATCGCGATTTGGGTCTGGCTGGCGCCTGCGTACTGGCGCAGGAGGTGGAAGACGGTTCGGATGTCCCGGAAGGTCAGGGCCTGGGTCATCTGCGGGCGTTCCCACAGTGATTCGGGGATGACGATCGGGTCTGACGCCCGTCCCGGCATCGGATCTCCCGGCCTGGTGGGCAAGGCGTGGGGGCATGGCGCGGTGCGCGTCCACAATCCGGCCGGTGAGCCCGACACCGATGACCCGCTGGGGCGGGCGCTGGGGCCGGGGATGCGGCAAGAAGTGCTGTGCCGCCGCCGGGACGGGGTGCTCTGGTGGTGGTGGGCCTGGCCGGGGCCGACCCGCACGTCTCCCCCGGAGTTGGAGCCGTTGTGCCCCGTGGCGGACGCGGTGACGGCGGTGGAGCGGATCGCGCATGTCCTGGCGGTGCCGTTCGCCAACTCACCGGACGCCCTTGACGCCTTGCCGGGCGGAGGCGAGTAGTGCACGCGTCGTGGTTGGCGGTTCCGCAGGAGAGGTCTCGGCCGGTGGCGGCGGAGATCGAGCGCGAGTTCTCCGGGGTGGTGGCCTGGTACGGGCAGGCCACGGGCTCGTGGTGGGCGATGGTGCGGGTGCACCGTGATGCCCGGTTGGTGGAGGCGCGCAGTCCGCGGGACTTGCGGGAGGCGATCGTGAACGCGCGGGGGTGGCCGTGGCCGAGGTGAACGACGATGGCGATCATAGATAAGGGCACTCGGGCATCGGACCAGGGTGACGGGGGCGTCTCACGGAATGAAATTCGGCTGGGGTTCTCGTGCCGGTTTGGCATGCTTGTTACGTGAATGCGCATGCGATGAGCCCCGTCCTGGTCGGCAGGGCGGGTGAGCTGGCGGAGCTGAGTGACGCCCTCGCCGCCGCGCCGGGCGCGGTGCTCGTCGGCGGTGACGCCGGGCTCGGCAAGACACGCCTGATCAGGGAGTTCGCCCGGTCCGTGGAGGGGCGGGCGAACGTCCTCGTCGGGGGTTGCCTGGAGCTCGGCTCCGACGGTCTGCCGTTCGCTCCGTTCACGACCGTCCTGCGGGACCTCGTCCGGGACATCGGCATCGACGGCGTCGCGGATCTCGTCCCGCGCGGCGACACCGGCGAACTGGCCCGGCTGCTGCCGGAGTTCGGGGAGCCGGAGACCGACGCCGCGTCCGGGGAGGAGCGCGCCCGGCTGTTCGAGGTCGTGCTGACGCTGCTGGAGCGGCTGGCGGAGAGGGGCCCGGTCGTCCTCGTCATCGAGGACGCCCACTGGGCGGACCGGTCCACCCGCGACCTGCTGGCCTTCCTGGTGCGCAACCTCGGCACCGGCCCGGTGCTGATCGTCCTCACGTACCGGACGGACGAGCTGCACCGCGCCCATCCGCTGCGCCAGCTGCTCGCCGGGCTGGAACGGCTGGAACGGGTGCACCGGACCGAGCTCGGCAAGCTGACCCGCGCCGACGTGTCCGCGCTGGTCACCGAGCTGATCGGGCAGACGCCGCAGCCGGGCGTCGTCGAGCGGATCGAGGCCCGCAGCGAGGGCAACCCGCTGTTCATCGAGGCGCTGCTCTGCGACGACGGCGGGCTGGTGTGCGAGCTGCCCGAGTCGCTGCGCGACCTGCTGCTCGCCGGCGTCCAGCGGCTTCCCGAGGAGACGCAGGACGTCCTGCGCGACGCGAGCGGCGGCAGTACCGGCATCGAGCACGCGCTGCTCGCCGCCGTGTCAGGGCTCGACGACGCCACGCTGACCCGCGTGCTGCGGCCCGCCGTCGCGGCGAACGTCCTCGTCGTGGACGGCGACGGCTACGCGTTCCGGCACGCCCTGATCCGCGAGGCCGTCCACGACGATCTGCTGCCGGGCGAGCACACGCGGCTCCACACGCGCTATGCGGAAGCCCTGGAGAACGACCCTTCGCTCGTCCCCGCCGGGCGGCTGTGGGTCGAGTTGAGTTACCACTGGAAGCAGGCCCACAACAGCACGTGGGCGCTGGTCGCGTCCTGGCGGGCCGCCGGTGAGGCGCGCAAAGCCCTCGCCTACGCCGAGTGCCTCGCGATGCTCGAACGCGTCCTTCAGCTCTGGGACCGCGTCCCGGACGCGCCGGAGCGCACGGGCGCGAGCTACGTCAAGGTCATGATGGACGCCGCGACCGCCGCCGAGATGGCCGGCGAGTACGACCGCGGGATCAAGCTCGCCACCGCCGCGGTCAAGGAGATCGAGGCGGCGGACGGCGAGCGCGACACCGAGGGGTGGGCGATGCTCCTGGTGCTGCGCGCCAAGATGCGGTACCAGATGGCGCGTCCGGGCTTCATCGAGGATCTGCGCGCCACCGTCCGGGCGCTGCCGGCCGACCCGCCGACCGTGCTGCGCGCGCGGGCGCTGTCGATGCTCGGCAACTACGTGCGCGTCACCACCGAGATCGGTGCGGCACGCGACGCGGGGCGGGAGTCGCTGGCGATCGCGCGCAGGCTCGGCGACCCCGTCGCGGAGGCCGAGGCGCTCATCACGCTGTTCTGCGCCGACATGCATTACGAGGGCGACGCCGAGGTCGCCGAGGTCGAGGCCGCCGCCGACCGCGCCGGCAACCACCCGGTGCTGCTCCGGTACTACGTGATCAAGTCGCATTTCCTGGAGGGCGCCGGACGGCACGCCGAGGCCGCCGCCGTCGCGGCGCGCGGGAAGGAACTGGCCCGCGAGCACGGGGTGGCCCGCACCCAGGGCACGTTCCTGTGCATCAACCAGGCCGAGCCGCTGGTCTCCCTCGGCCGGTGGGACGAGGCCATGGCCGTGATGAACCATGCGCTGGAGCAGGACCCCGCCATCACCACCCGGACGTCGCTGCACGTCCTGAGCGGCTGGGTGGCGCTGGCGCGCGGCGACCTGCCGACCGCGAAGGCGCGGCTCGCGACCTCCAGGGAGATCGAGAGGCTGGAGACGGAGTGGCTGAAGACGCAGGACTACTTCGCCACGCTGTGGCTCGAGGCGAACCTCGCGCTCGCCGAGGGACGCCCCCACGCCGCGCTGGACGCGGTGCGGCCCGTCCTCGCCCGCGGCGGCATGCCGGACGACGCCCGCTACGCGTGGCCGGTGCTGATCGCGGGTGCGGCGGCGTGCGCTGAGCTGGGCGGATCCGCCGCAGGCGACCTGCGCCGGATCGAGGAGCGCGCCGCCGGGCTGCGGTCGAGCGGGCCGCTGCAGCGCGCGCAGGGCCTCATGTTCGCCGCCGAGCTGGCCCGCGCCCGCGGCGTCCTCGACACGGCCGCGTGGGAGGAGACCGCCGCCGCGTGGGAGAAGCTCGGCAACCCCTACTACCGGGCCCGGTCGCTGTTCCGGCTCGCGGAGGCGATGCTGGCGGGCGGCGACCACGACGCGGCGGCGTCGACGCTGGGCGCCGCCGCCGACCTCGCCGAGGAGCTGGGCGCCAGGCCGCTCGCCGAGAACATCGCCGACCTGCGGCGCCGCACCCGCGCGCCGCGCCGCGGCGACGCGGCCGCGCCGCTCGGGCTGACGCCCCGCGAGTACGAGGTGCTGCGCCTCGTCGCCGAGGGACGCAGCAACCGCGACATCGCCGAGGCGCTGTTCATCTCGGTGAAGACCGCCAGCGTCCACGTGTCGAACATCCTCGGCAAGCTGGCGGTGGGGAGCCGCGGCGAGGCCGCCGCGACCGCGCACCGGCTGGCCCTGTTCGCCGCCCCGAAGGACCCGCCCGTCTGGTCCTGACCCGGCGCGTTTGGTGCCGACCCGGCGCGGGCCTGTCCCGTGGCTGATTCGGTGGCGGAGGATCTCCCCTCCCGGATCCCCCGCCTCCGAACCGTCGGGCCACACGGGAACATCGTGGCCGGCCGGCCGGGGCACTCCCCGCGGGAGCAGGCGGTGCTTCTCCATTCGGAGAGGCGGTCGGTGACCCGGTCGGCCACTGCCCAGTGTCGTGCCAGGGAGGCCCCTATGGCGCGCGAGACATACCGTCCGGCGGGACAGAAAAAAGCGACGGTGACGAGCCACGTTCCGTGACCCGTCACCGTCGCCCGGGCGCGCGTCAGCGCGGGACGCGCGCGACGCAGAAGACCGTCTGCCCGAACGGCGGCTTCACGAACCGCTCGATGGTCCGGGTGAACGGCACGACCGTCCGGTCGTAGATCTTGACGAGCTTCGGGTCGGGGTAGCCGGTGCCGCCGCGGCGGACCGCGAACCACCAGGCGATCCCGCCGAGGAAGTTGATCGGCTTGAGCACCTCGGGGACGAGCCCCGCCTCCCGGACGGACGCCTCCAGCGTCGCCGGCGTGTACCGGGTGACATGCCCGACCTTGCGGTCGAAGTCGCCGTAGAGCTGCATGTAGCCGGGCACCCAGATGACGATCCGGCCGCCGGGCTCGGTGACGGCGGCGAGGTCGCGCAGCGCCTGGACGTCGTCCTTGATGTGCTCCAGGACGTTCATCATCACGACCGTGTCGACCTTGCGCCGGATCTCGATCTCGGCCGGCAGTGCCAGCGGGATGACCTCGACGTCGTCGTTGCCGTCGTAGCGCTTGCGCAGCTCGCCGACGCAGTACGGGTCGTTGTCGCTGACGACGAGGTAGTCGAGGCGTCCGGCGAACTGCTCGGAGAAGTGCCCGAGGCCGGAGCCGACCTCCAGCATGGACCGGCCCACGTGCGGCGCGACGGTCTCGTACTCGTACTTGCGGTAGTTGCGGGCCTCGTCCCCGCCCAGGTGGTTCTCCAGCGCGCCGTCCCCGGCGGCCGGTTGGACCACGTCCCCGTCCGGTGCCGGCCCGGCGGCCGGAGAGGCCTTCTTCGGTCCGCTGCTCAGGAGGTTGAGGAGGGTGCCTGCGATGGACTTCTTCTGACCAGGTGACTGCATACTTCCCGCTCGCTGGGTGCGTTTGCGTTCGGCTTCTCGTTCGCCGGACCGAAGACCCGGCCCGCTCGGGGCGCGTCCGATCTCTGGCGCGAAGGTCGGGTCAGTCTACCCATGCGTTGCCCGGCCGGGCGCCCGGCGGCCATCGCGTCGCGGGCGCCTGCTTGGTGTGTCGCCTGGTCAGGCGGCGGGCGGGTCAGCCGATGGTGCGGTGCACGGACTCCTTCTCGCTCGGCCCCGGCTCGGACGGCGCGATCCACGGCCCCGGGATGGACGGGTCGAGGACGCCTTGCTCCACCCACGCGAAGTCGCCGGCGAGGACGGCCCGCGCCAGCTTCACGTCCATCGCGTCGGTGTTGCGCCACAGCCCGTCGAACAGCTCCTCGACGCGGACGCGCGCCTGCCGGCAGAACGCGTCGGCGAGCAGCAGGGCCGACCTGCCGGGCGCCGCGCCCGCGAGGCCCCCGTCCGCCGACGTGTCGGCGTGGGCGCGGACGCACACCGCGCTCATCGCGTACAGCTCGGCGCCGATGTCGACCATCCGGCCGAGGAACCCCTGCCGCCGCTCCAGGCCGCCCTGCCAGCGTCCGGCCGCGTAGAAGATCGACCGGGCCAGCTTGCGGGAGGCCCGCTCCACGTACCGCAGATGCTTGGCGAGCGGCCCGAACTCGGCGTAGGAGCTCGGCCGCTGCCCGGCGCCGGTGACGAGCGTCGGCAGCCAGCGCGCGTAGAACCCGCCCGCCCTCGCCGCCGCGCGGGCCTTCTGCCCGGTGGAGGCGTCCGGGTCGATGATGTCGCCGGCCACCGACAGGTGCGCGTCCACCGCCTCGCGGGCGATCAGCAGGTGCATGATCTCGCTGGAGCCCTCGAAGATCCGGTTGATGCGCAGGTCGCGCACCACCTGCTCCACGGGCACGCCGCGCTCGCCGCGCGCCGCGAGGGACTCGGCGGTCTCGTAGCCGCGCCCGCCGCGCACCTGCATCAGCTCGTCCGCGGCGCGGCACGCCATCTCCGACGACCACAGCTTCGCCAGCGCCGCCTCGATCCGGATGTCGCGCCGCCCGTCGTCCGCGAGCTGGCTGGACAGGTCGAGCATCGCCTCCATCGCGTACGCGGTCGCCGCGATGAACGCGACCTTGCGGGACACGGCCTCGTGCTCGCCGACCGGCCGGCCCCACTGCACCCGCTCCTTCGACCACTCGCGCGCGATCTTGGCGGCCCACTTGCCGCTCGCCGCGCAGATCGCCGGCAGCGACAGCCGTCCGGTGTTCAGCGTGGTGAGCGCGATCTTCAGCCCCGCGCCCTCCGTGCCGATCAGGTTCGCCTTCGGCACCCGGACGCCCGTGAACCGGGTCACGCCGTTCTCGATGCCGCGCAGCCCCATGAACGCGTTGCGGTTCTCGACGGTGATGCCGGGCGCGCCCATGTCCACGACGAACGCTGAGATGCCGCCGCGGTGCCCGTCCGACCTCGGGACGCGCGCCATGACGACGACGAGGTCGGCGATGACGCCGTTCGTCGTCCACAGCTTGACGCCGTTGAGGACGTAGTCGTCGCCGTCCGGGACGGCGGTGGCGCGCAGCCGCGCCGGGTCCGAGCCGACGTCGGGCTCGGTCAGCAGGAACGCGCTGACCTGCCGGGCGCAGCGCGGCAGCCACTCGTCCTTCTGCTCGCGCGTGCCGAACCGCTCGACCGGCTGCGGGACGCCGATGGACTGGTGCGCCGACAGCAGCGCGCCGAGCGCCGGGCACACCGAGCCGACGACCATCAGCGCGCGGCCGTAGTACAGCTGGCTGAGCCCGAGACCGCCGTACTTCTCCGGGATCTTCATGCCGAGCGCGCCGAGGTCGCGCAGCCCCGCGACGACGTCGTCCGGGATGCGCGACTCGCGCTCGATCAGCGCCGCGTCGACGCGGGTGGCGCAGAACTCGGTGAGCCGGGCGAGGAACTCCTCGCCCTTGCTCCGGGACTCGCCTTCCGGACGCGGATGCGGATGGATCAGGTCGAGCCGGAAATCGCCGAGGAAGAGCTGCTTGCCGAAGCTCGGCAGCCGCCATTCGGTCTCCCGCGCCTCTTCGGCGACCTTCCGGGCCGTCCGCTCGTCGACGTGCGTCTGAGTGTGCTGGCTCATGCTGATCGCATTTCCCGTGACCGCATCGGGAAACCCCCGCCCCGCCGCCGTCGCGAGGTGGTCCAATGGGGGGATCGTCGCCGGAGGCCCGACCGGCCCGGGCCAGAAGGGGTCACCGCGCGTCATGGGTGAGACACGCAAGCCCACTCTCATCGCCTCGGTGCAGCGCGCCCTCCGCCTCATGGAGGCGGTGGCGTCGCATCCGAGCGGCGCGCCCGCGAAGCAGCTGGCACGTGAGGCGCGACTGCCGCTCGCCACCGCCTACCACCTGCTGCGCACCCTCGCCCACGAGGGCTACGCGACCCGGCTGCCGGACGGGGCGTGGGTGCTCGGCGAACGGGTCGAGGCCCTGCACGGGCAGAGCCGGACGCAGCAGCTTCTCGTCCGGCTGCGTCCCATCCTCGTCGAGCTGCGGGACGCGCTCGGCGCCGCGGCCTACTTCAGCATGCACGTGGACGACGAGATCCGCCTCATCGACATCGCCGACGGCCCGCGCGCGCCGCGCGTCGACCTGTGGGTCGGTTTCGAGGACGCCGCGCACGCCACCGCGATCGGCAAGTGCGTGCTGAGCCAGTTCGACGACGAGCGCCGCCGCGAGTACCTGTCCCGGCATCCGCTCGTCGACCTGACCCCGCACACCATCACCGAGCCGCGACGGCTGGTGCGCTCGCTCAGTTCGCCCACCGGCCTGCTGTTCGACCGCGAGGAGTACGCGCTCGGCACCGGGTGCGCCGCCGTCCCGGTGACGGACGCGACCGGTTCGGTGCTCGGCGCGCTGGCGATCTCCTGCCGTCCCGGCCGGCTGCCGAGGATCGCGAGGTCGGCGCACCGGCTGCGGGCGACCGCCGAGCGGATCCAGTGCATGCTGACACTGTCCGGCTGAAAAACTAGCCAGTGAAGACTGGCGCGATTCGCGGTAGTGGTCGGCACGAGGCTCACCGACATCACCGCCACCGGAACGTCCACGATCTGGGGCGTGGGGCTGAAGAACAGCGATCCGGTGGCGGTGAGCAACTTCTAGGAGAGGCGGCGGCGCGTCCAGGAGAAGCAGAGGCCCGTCAGGCCCAGGGTGAGGACGGCGAACAGCCCGGTCTCGACCCACTGCAGCCGCCAGAAGCGGTCAGCGGGCTGGTAGACCACGTGCTGCCTGAAGCCGAGCCGGGCGATCTCGGCGAAGCACTCGTCGGACGGCCCGCCCGGCGGAAGCCCGCCGCCGTCCGGCTTCGGCTCCGGCTCCACCCGCGGCGGGGCGCACGCCCCCGTCATCAGGGAGGCGGGCAGCCGGGCCTCCCGCCCGGACGCGTCGACCGTGTGGTTCGCGAGCGTCCACGATCCGGGCGCCGCCTCCGTCTGCACCCGCATGACCCCGGCGCCGTGGTCCAGCGTCATCTGCGAGATGTTCTCCGCCGTGATCGCGACGCTCCCGGTCGTCGGCGGGATGAGGTGCGGGCGGACCCACAGCGGCATCGCGACCTGGACGGCGGCGAAGACGGCGAGGGTCGCCGCCATGGCAGGCAGGGTGCGGCGGGTGAGGACGCCGGCCGTCACGCCGAGCGCGAAGGCGAACGCCGCGTGCCCGATCGGGACGATGCCGTGGGTGTCGAACGCCACCGGGCCGATCCGCGGGAACCGGCTCGTCACTGCCTCGTCCAGCGGGCCGGACCACCAGTTCGCGGCGAGCACGGCGATCCCGGCGGCGAGCATGGCGGCCAGGCCGAGGAGGCCGAGCTTGACGGCCAGCCAGCGGGTCCGGGTGACGCTCTGGTTCCAGACGAGCCGGTGCGTGCCGTTCTCCAGTTCGCGGGTGATGAGCGGCGCGCCCCAGAAGGTCCCGATGAGGGCGGGCAGGAACAGCACGAGCGCGATCAGGGCGCCGTAGTACACCTGGTGGTCATTGAAGAACATCCTGGCGAAATGAGTGCACGAATCCCGCGTGCCGCAGGACGCGGCGCCGCGGTCGTAGTCGTCGGCCAGACCGGGCCCGGTGGCGGCGAGGGCCGCGCAGAGGACGGCGAGCGTGCCGAACACCACCGCGCCCTGGACGCGGAACTGCCTCAACGTCAGCCAGATCATCGGATCGCCTCCAGGGCGCGACGGGCCGGGGCCGGGGTCATGTAGGCGAGGACGAGGTCTTCCAGGCCGAGCCGGCCGACCGTCCAGGCGGGGTCGTGGATCGGGTCGTCCGCCCGGACGACGAAGGTGCTCTGCCGGTCGGTGTGGCTCTCGGACACGACCTGCTGGTCGTCCGGCAGCCGGGCCGCGTCCCTGCGCGGCCCGGTGAGCCGATGGTGGGCGGCGAGGAGTTCGTCGACGTCACCGGCGACCTTCACGCGCGACTCCACCAGGACGATCAGGTAGTCGCACGTCCGCTCGAGGTCGGACACGAGGTGGGACGACAGGACGACGCTCAACGCGTGCTCGGCGGCGGCTTCCATGAGCCCCTGGAGGAACTCCCGCCGGGCCAGCGGATCGAGCGCGGCGACCGGCTCGTCCAGGATCAGCGCCTCGGGCCGCTTGGCGATGCCCAGGGTCAGGGCGAGCTGAGCGCGCTGCCCGCCGGACAGCTTCCCCGCCCGCTGGCCCGGATCGAGCCCGAGCCGCCGGATGCGCTCCCGTGCGAGGGCGCCGTCCCATCCCGGGTTGAGCCGCGCCCCCAGCTTCAGATGGTCGGCGACGCTGAGCGCGGCGTACGTGGGCGTGTCCTGCGCGACGTACCCGACCTTCGCCAACTGCTCCGGCCCGCTCGCGGGGGTGCCGCCGAGCACCCTGATGCTCCCGGCCGTCGGCCGGATCTGCCCCACGGCCAGGTTCAGCAGCGTCGTCTTCCCGGCCCCGTTGGGCCCGACGAGACCGACGATTCGCCCCTCTGGGATGTCGAGCGTGCAATCCGCCAGGGCCCAACGTTTCCCGTACTTCTTTCCCAGGCCGTCGGCCTGCAGGACGGTGCTCACGCTATGTCCTCCTGACGCGCGGACCGAAAGGTCGTCATGAACAGCGCCTCGATGCTCTCGTCGTCCAGCCCGGCCAGCCGCGCCTTGGCGAGCCAGCGCTCCAGGTCCTTGCGCAGCGGGCCGTGCGCCGCGAGCGACTCGCCGGCCAGCGACCGCGTCACGAACGTCCCGACCCCCGGACGCGGCGCGACGAGGCCCTCGTGCTCCAGCTCCCGGTACGCCTTGAGCACCGTGTTCGGGTTGATCGCGAGCTGCGCCACCACGTCCTTCACGGTGGGCAGCTGGTCCCCGACCCGCAGCAGGTCGAGCCGCAGCGCATGCCGCACCTGCCGCACGAGCTGCATGTACGGCGACACCCCCGACCCGGAGTCCAGATGGAACTCGATCACCGCCACCCCGTCACCTCCATTTAACTAGGATGATAGTACTTTAGCTGTATGGCTATGGCGAATGTCAACGTTCACAGAAAGACCCAGCTCAGGAACGGTCTGAACATGGCCAAGGCCCGCAGGGCAGCCCGCATAGGCCGGTTCACCGGGGCATGACAACCCGCATGACCTCATGGAGCAGCGACGACCTGACCCGCCTCGACGATGCCGAGGAGATCCAGGTCGCACCGGAACAGGGCGACGGCACGCTACGCCGCCCCACCACGATCTGGATCGTCCGCACTGGCGACGAGTTGTACGTGCGTTCGGTCAACGGCCCCGAGGGCCGCTGGTACCGGACCGCCGAGAACACCCACCGCGGCCAGATCCGCGCGAACGGGACGACCAAGAACGTCGCGTTCGACGACGAGGCGGACCCGGCCGTAAACGAGCAGATAGACGCGGCCTACATGTCCAAGTACGGCAGAACACCCTGGGCCGAGCCGATGACCCGCCCCGGCCCCAGGGACACCACCCTCAGACTCGTCCCACGCTGACGGGCCGCTATAGCGACGACGGCTGGACGCAGGGAGGGCGCAACCACTGATCGCCTAAATCACCCGGCAGGTTCAGGGCGAGGTGAGTTCTTGGGCCTTCGCGAACTGGACCTGGACCGGCATCTCGCTCACGGTTGGCCAGTCCGGGGTAGCGCCGCCAGCAGCATGCGCGGCTGTGCGGATGAGATCCAGAGCGCGTTGCAGGGCGGTGGTGGGGTCCGCCGTGTTGAGCACCAGCAGTTCGGTGGTGATGGTGCTCGTCTCGGCGTTGGTGCTGACGGCTGAGTCGGTGAAGTCGCTGTTGCAGTCCTCAAGCCGGAGAAGCTCCTCCATCACCCGCCGACCGTGGGCGTGGACGTCTTCAACCGTGGTCCCCGGTGCCAGGAGCAACTGGAACTCAAGGCAAAGCTGGGACGCTTCAGTCTTGCTCATCGCCCTTCCTCCTCCTCGAGGTTCACCGGTGAGCAGACCCTTTGGCACCAGCTCACTGCTTGTCTGAAGTAGTTCGGGTTCGATGGGGTGAGGTGTATCTGGCGCTGGTGCAGACCACACGGACACTTGACGGTGTAGTACGTGGGTGGATCCTCCACGCGCCAGTCCATGGCTGCGATCCGCCGCAGCGCAACCTCGCCCTCCTTTTTGGGATGCTTCTTCCAGTTGGCCAACTGCCTGTCGCCTTTGAGTGTACGTACCCGGTGTGGCCGCAGCCATAGCGCCGTCCGTGATTGAGTTGTAACGCTCGGCAACGATACGTGGCCGACGTCACTGGCACCCAGGCTTTTGGGCACAATCCACCGAGATCATCGAAGCCCGCCTCAAGGGTGCGGCTCAAAAGGCTTCCGTTGGGGCGCCCCCCGCCGTGATCTGCGTGACGTGAGTAGGTGGGGGTGGACGCGGACAACGCCTCGGGGCGATGAGCGCGAAGCGCCGATGAAGGTCGTCCGGGGGTGCTTCGGCGCGATCACTCGGCGGCACCAGGCCGGGGCCTGGTGCCGCCATGTCAGGACGCTGGTCGTCTGGCGCCGCAGCTCCTCCAGGTGTGCGATCGCGGCGTCCCGCTGCGCCTCCGTGTGGCCGGTGCGTGCAACCTTTTGCGGGGGTCGGCGCATCAGGGGGTTGTGGGCCAGGTGAGGAGTGTGCGGATGGCGGGGCGGGACGAGGAGTTCACCGCTTACGTGACGGCGCGGATGGCTTGGTTACGGCGGGTCGCCTTCCTGCTGTGCCAGGACTGGCATCGGGCGGACGACCTGGTGCAGACCGCGATCACGCGGCTGTACGTGCACTGGCGGCGGGCGTCGGCGGCCGACAACGTCGACGGGTACGCGCGGACGGTGCTGGTCCGGGTGTTCCTGGCCGAGCAGCGGGGCGGGTGGCGGCAGCGGGTCCGGGTCGTCGAGCGGACGCCCGACGCGGTCGTCGAGCCCGTAGACCAGGCGGGCGGCGTTGATCTGCGGGCGGCGCTCGCGGCACTTCCGCCCAGGCAGCGGGCGGCCGTGGTGCTGCGGTTCTACTGCGACCTGTCGGTGGAGCAGACCGCCGGCGTTCTGGGGTGTTCCGGCGGGACGGTCAAGAGCCAGACCGCGCGCGGCCTGGACGCGTTGCGGCGCGTGCTGGAGCCGGAGCTCGCGGAGGGGAGAAGCTCGCATGAACGACCTTAAGGACGAGTTGCAGCGTCTTGCCGCGGCCCCGGGCCCGGCGCCGGCCGTGGACGTCGCGGCGGCGGTGGCCAGGGGGCGCCGCGTCAAGCGCAGGCGGCGGGCGGCGGTCGCCGCGCTGGCGGCGGGAGCCGTGGCGGCCGTGACGGGGGTCGTGTTCCTGCAGCCGTCTCAGGACGAGCGTCCCGGCAAGGTCGTGGAGCCGTCGAAGTACCCGAGCCCGCTGGTCGAGAAGGCGGGGTTCGGGTGGCTGCCCGCCGGATTCGTCCGGACGAGGGTCACGCAGGACGCCGGACGCCATCCCGCCTACAAGGTCAACGCCGGGCGCGGGCCGGGCAACACGTCCATCGAGCTGACCCTGCTGCCTCCCGGGGTGAAGCCGGGCGTCCCGCTGCTGCCGGGGGCACGGAAGGGGCGCCTGACCAGGGCGGCGCCGGTGAACGGGCGTCCCGCGTACTGGTCGATCAAGCCGGGCGGTCCCGGATCGGGCCAGGTGGGGGCGGAGTTCCGGTGGGAGTACCGGCCGAGGACGTGGGCGCTGCTGTCGGTCAACGACCGCACGGTCGCGAACGCGGCGACCGTGCAGCGCATCGCGGCGGGGGTGCGGTTCGGCGGCGGCAAGCCGCTGGCGTTCCCCGTGCGGGTGACCGGGGTCCCGGACGGGCTGGACGTCGGACGGGTGTGGGTCGGCGCGGGACCGGAGGCCATGTTCTCGCTCGGCGGCCCCGGCAGGAACGACGAGCTGATGGTCGCGGTGACTCCGGCCGGCGAGCGGGCCAGGAGCTTCTCCAAGCCGAACACGACGATCGACGGGCATCCCGCCTTCGACACCGGGCTTCCGCACGGCGGGCCCACGGTCGGCCGGGTGCCGGCGTCCAAGGCGCGGATCCTGCGCGTCTTCGGGGTGCGCGGGTTCGACATCGACATCGAGGCGAGGGGGGAGCCGCTGCGGCGGTTGCAGGCCGGTGGCGGGCTGACCGGCCTGTTCAGGCGGGTGACGCCGCTCGGCGCCGATCCTGGGGATTGGACGACGACACCGCTTCGTTAGGTGTCTGTTTTGTGCCGGGGACGTAGTTCGGCGATGCTGTGGGAGTGTCAACGGAGACTCTGAACGGTGCCGCCGAGCTGCGCGCCTTCCTGCACGGCCTGCCGGGCGTGGACGGGGTGGGCGCCGAGGAGCGGGCGGCGCGGCTGGCCACGAGGTCGATCAAGACGACGGCGAAGGCCGAGGCGATCGACCTCGCGATCTCGATGGTGGACCTGACCACCCTGGAAGGCGCGGACACGCCGGGCAAGGTCCGGGCGCTGTGCGCCAAGGCCGCCCACCCCGATCCGGCGGACGCGTCCGTCCCGAAGGTCGCGGCGGTGTGCGTCTACCCGGACATGGTCGACGTCGCCGTCCAGGCGCTCAAGGGGACGGGAATCGGGGTCGCGAGCGTGGCCACGGCGTTCCCGTCCGGGCGGGCGCCCATGGAGGCCAAGCTCGCCGACACGAGGGCGGCGGTGGCGGCGGGCGCGGCCGAGATCGACATGGTGATCGACCGGGGCGCGTTCCTGTCCGGCGACTACGCCAAGGTCTTCGAGGAGATCGTGGCGGTCAAGGACGCCTGCGGGGACGCGCACCTGAAGGTGATCCTGGAGACGGGCGAGCTCGCGACCTACGACAACGTCCGGCGGGCGTCCTGGCTGGCGATGCGGGCCGGCGCCGACTTCATCAAGACCTCGA
The DNA here is from genome assembly GCF_041463665.1 of Actinomadura chokoriensis. Lineage (GTDB taxonomy): Bacteria > Actinomycetota > Actinomycetes > Streptosporangiales > Streptosporangiaceae > Spirillospora > Spirillospora chokoriensis_A. The sequence goes on along the minus strand of NZ_JAXCEJ010000013.1, from coordinate 147,108 downwards.
CGGGCAAGGTGTCGCCCGCGGCGACGCTGCCGGTCACGCTGGTGATGCTGGAGGCCGTCCGCGACTACCGCGCGGCCACGGGACGCCAGGTGGGCGTCAAGCCGGCCGGCGGCATCCGGACGACCAAGGACGCGATCAAGTACCTGGTGCTGGTGAACGAGACCGCCGGCCCCGACTGGCTCGCGCCGCGGTGGTTCCGGCTGGGCGCCTCCAGCGTGCTGAACGATCTGCTGATGCAGCGCCGCAAGCTCGACACCGGCGTCTACTCCGGTCCCGACTACTTCACGCTGGACTGAACATGATCTTCGAGTACGCGCCGGCGCCCGAGTCGCGGGCCGTCGTCGACATCCGCGCCTCCTACGGGCTGTTCGTCGACGGCGAGTTCACCGGCGGGAACGGCGAGCCGTTCAAGACGATCAACCCGGCGGACGAGAGCGTCCTGGCCGACGTCGCGTGCGCCGACGAGGCCGATGTCGACCGCGCCGTCAAGGCCGCGCGCACCGCGTTCGACAAGGTGTGGGGGCCGATGCCCGGCCGCGAGCGCGCCAAGTACCTGTACCGGATCGCCCGGATCGTCCAGGAGCGGGCGCGGGAGCTCGCGGTGCTGGAGTCGATCGACAACGGCAAGCCGATCCGCGAGTCACGCGACGTCGACGTGCCGCTCGTCGCCGCCTGGTTCTTCTACTACGCCGGATGGGCCGACAAGCTGCCGCACGCCGGGTTCGGGCCCGACCCGAAGCCGGTCGGGGTCGCCGGCCAGGTGATCCCGTGGAACTTCCCGCTGCTGATGCTCGCGTGGAAGATCGCCCCGGCGCTGGCCTGCGGCAACACCGTCGTCCTCAAGCCCGCCGAGACGACGCCGCTGACCGCGCTGCTGTTCGCCGACATCTGCCGGCAGGCCGAGCTGCCGCCCGGCGTCGTCAACATCGTCACCGGCGCGGGCGAGACGGGCCGCGCGCTCGTCGCGCACGAGGGGATCGACAAGGTCGCCTTCACCGGATCCACCGAGGTCGGACGGCAGATCGCCCGCACCCTCGCCGGGACGGGCACGAGGCTCACCCTCGAACTCGGCGGGAAGGCCGCCAACATCGTCTACGAGGACGCGGCGCTGGACCAGGCCGTCGAGGGCATCGTCAACGGGATCTTCTTCAACCAGGGCCACGTGTGCTGCGCGGGCTCGCGGCTCCTCGTCCAGGAATCGGTCGCCGGGGAGGTGCTGGAGCGCCTGAAGGCCCGGATGGCGACGCTCCGGGTCGGCGACCCGCTCGACAAGAACACCGACGTGGGCGCGATCAACTCCGCCGCGCAGCTCGCCCGGATCAGGGAGTTGTCGGAGGCCGGCGAGCGGGAGGGCGCCGCACGGTGGTCGCCGCCGTGCGAACTCCCGTCCCAGGGCTTCTGGTTCGCGCCGACGATCTTCACCGGGGTGGCGCAGTCGCACCGGATCGCGCGCGAGGAGATCTTCGGGCCCGTCCTGTCGGTGCTGACGTTCCGCACGCCGGACGAGGCGGTCACCAAGGCCAACAACACCCCCTACGGGCTGTCGGCCGGCATCTGGACCGAGAAGGGCTCGCGGATCCTCTGGACGGCGCAGCGGCTGCGCGCCGGAGTGGTGTGGGCCAACACGTTCAACAAGTTCGACCCCGCCTCCCCGTTCGGCGGCTACAAGGAATCGGGGTTCGGCCGCGAGGGCGGACGCCACGGACTGGAGGCCTACCTCGATGCCTGACCGTCTCGCCGTCCGCAAGACCTACAAGCTGTTCATCGGCGGCGCGTTCCCCCGATCCGAATCCGGCAGGTCGTACGTGGTCACCGACGCCAAGGGCCGCTTCGTCGCCAACGCCTCGCAGGCGTCCCGCAAGGACGCCCGGGACGCGGTCGTCGCCGCGCGCAAGGCGTTCCCCGGCTGGTCGGGACGGACCGCCTACAACCGGGGCCAGATCCTCTACCGCGTCGCCGAGATGCTGGAGGGCCGCCGCGAACAGTTCGTGGACGAGCTCCGCCAGGCGGGCGCGTCCAAGAGCGCGGCCGGCGCGGAGGTGGACGCGGCCGTCGACCGCTGGGTCTGGTACGCGGGCTGGGCGGACAAGCTGAGCGCCGTCGCCGGCGCCGCCAATCCCGTGTCCGGGCCGTTCTTCAACTTCTCCACGCCGGAGCCGACCGGGGTCGTCGCGGTCGTCGCGCCCGACTCGCCGCTGCTCGGGCTGGTCTCCGTCGTGGCGCCCGCGATCGTGTCCGGCAACACCGCGGTGGTGGTCGCGTCCGAACCGGCGCCGCTGCCGTCCATCACGCTGGCGGAGGTGCTCGCGACGTCCGACCTGCCGGGCGGGGTCGTCAACGTCCTCACCGGCCGGCGGGCGGAGATCGCGCCCTGGCTGGCCACTCACATGGACGTCAACGCCATCGATCTCGCCGGCGTCCCGGCCGACCAGGTCCGGGACCTGGAGGAGAAGGCCGCCGGGAACCTGAAGCGCGTCCTCCGCCCGGAGGCCCGGAACGCTTCCAGCGGCGATTGGAGCGACGAGCCCGGAACCGCCCGGATGACGGCTTTTCTGGAGACGAAGACCGTCTGGCACCCCGTGGGGTTCTAAGTCGATTTGACGCACCGTGTGTAGAGGGTCACAAAGTGTGGAATAGATCTCCCCGTAACTGATCATCACGGGGGGGAGATCAGTGCCTACCAAGACCGCATCGCGTACGACGGCGAGCCGAGGGACGGCCGGTCGTACGAAGAGCACATCAGCGAACAAGTCCACCACGGCCAGGAAGCCGGCGGCCAAGCGCACGTCGGCCGCGGCCTCGTCCACGCGATCCACCACCAGCCGATCCACCACCAGCCGATCGACCACCGGCAGATCCACCACCGGCAGGTCGACGAAGAGCAGCACGGCGAGCAGGCCGGCGGCGAACAGCCGGGCGTCCTCGACCGCCGCGACCCGCGTCACCAAGGCCGCGAGCCAGGCCAAGACCGCCGCGACGCAGATGAAGTCGGTGGCGACCAAGGCGTCCTCGTCGGCCAAGGCCATGACGGCGATGACCAAGGCGATGACCAGCGCGACCAAGGCGATGTCCGACGCCGCCAAGGCGATGGACGCGGCGGCCAAGGTCATCACCACCACGGCCAGGTCGAGCACGTCCAGGTCGAGCACGGCCCGGAGCGGCACGGCGAGCAGGAGCACGCCGGCGAGCAGGAGCACGTCATCGAGGTCGAGCACCGCGAAGGCGAGCACGTCCAGGTCGAGCACGGCGAAGTCGGGGACGTCCCGCAAGGCGACCTCGGCGGCGTCGAGCCGCTCGAAGCCGACGGCGTCGGCCCGGACGACCCGGTCGTCGGCCACGTCGAAGGCGAAGCCGGCGAGCGCCGCCAAGAAGTCGTCCACGACGTCCAGGTCGCGGACGAGCGCGGCCGGCAAGACGGGTAGCGGCGGCACGTCGTCCCGGACGAGCGCGAGCACCAGGACCGGGACGTCCGCCAAGTCCGCGACGGCCCGGAAGGCGCCCGCCCGCCGGGCCGCCGACGAGTCGGGCCGGGGCGCCGCGGCCGCGCCGCCCGCGTCCCCGGCCGTCGAGCCGAAGACGAGCTCGTTCCAGCATTCGACACGCGGCGAGGGCGGGTTCCTCAGCGGGCTCACCAACGCCGGCCGCGAGCGCTGACGGCCGATGGACGAGAAGGGCATCCTGGCGCGCATCGACGAGTACGTCAGCGAGGAGCAGCGGCTCCGCGAGCGGTACCGGCGCGACGAGCTCGGGCGCGAGGAGGAGCACCGGCGGCTCGCGGAGCTGGAGGTCGCCCTCGACCAGTGCTGGGACCTGCTGCGCCGCCGCAGGGCCCGGCTGGAGGCCGGCGAGGACCCCGGTGACCCGGGCGTCCGGCCGCCCGACGAGGTCGAAGGCTACCTTCAGTGAAGCCGCCGCAGAGGACGCGCGGGCCGCTGCGGTTCGGTGTCTGCCTCGCCCCGGACTCGTCCGTCCCGCTGATGCGCGTCGCGCAGGACGCGGACCGGTTCGGGCTCGACCTGCTCGGCGTCCGCGACCAGCCGTACCGGCGCGACACCGCCGACGCGCTGGCGCTGCTGGCGGCCGTGCTGGCGGGCACGTCCCGGATCCGGGTGCTGCCCGCGGTGGCGTGCCTGCCACTGCGCCCGCCCGCCGCGCTCGCCAAGGGGATCGCGACGATGGACCGGCTCAGCGGCGGCCGCGTCGAACTCGGCCTCGGCGCGGGCGCCGCCCCGGACGGCATCGAGGCGTACGGCGGCGCCCGGCTCGGCGCCGCGGCGGCCCGGCGCGCCCTCGAGGAGGCCGTGCAGATCATCCGGCTGCACTGGAGCGACCAGAACGGGCTCCGGTTCCAGGGCGAGCACTACCGGTTCGCCGCCGCGCAGGCCGGGCCGGCGCCCGCGCACCAGATCGGCATCTGGCTCGGCGTCACCGGGCCGCGCGGGCTCGACCTCGCCGGCCGCGTCGCCGACGGCTGGATCGCGCCGTCGTCGCTCGTCCCGCCGAAGCGCCTCGTGGAAGGCCAGCGCCGCCTCGACGACGCCGCGGCGCGGGCGGGCCGCGGAGCCGCCGAGATCCGCCGCGTCTACGTCCTCGAAGGCTCGCTGGACGGGACGGAGTCGCGCGGCTTCCTGCACGGCCCGCCCCGCCAGTGGATCTACGAGCTGACCGAACTGGCCATCGGCCACGGCGTCGACTCGTTCCTCTACGCCGGGGACCCGGAGAACCTTCCGGTGTTCGCCCTGGAGGTCGTCCCGGCCGTCCGCGAGCAGGTCATCCGCGAACGGGCTGTGTTGACCCAGGGGGGCGACCCCCTGGAACCTCCGTCGCGAGCCGGTCGAACCTCACGCCACAGTTCGGGCGTGGCGTGACCGTACGGGCCTGCCGGTGCCGCTGAGGTCGACCGGCTCGGCGGGCATGCCCGTGAACCGGTGGCCGAGGCTCGGGCCTTACATGCGCTCGGGGGTGGGGACGCCCAGGAGGTGCAGGCCGGTTTCGAGGGTGCGCAGGGTCGCGGCGCACAGTGCGAGCCGCGACGCCTTCGTCTCCTCGTCCGGGGCCTTCAGGACCGGGCAGTTCTCGTGGAAGGTCGTATAGGCGTCGGCGACCGCGTAGACGTAGGACGCCAGCCGGTGCGGCTCGGCGGTGTCGCCGGCCTGCTTGAGGACCGCGCCGAAGCCGAGCAGTTCCAGCGCGAGCGCCCGCTCCGCCGGATGGCCCAGGGTGATCGGGCCGGTCGCGTCCGCGACGGAGACGCCGCCCTTGCGGAAGATCGACCGGATCCGGGCCGCCGCGTACTGCAGGTACGGGCCGGTCTTGCCGTTGAACGAGATCATCCGGTCGAAATCGAAGACGTACTCGCTGTCGCGCGCCACCGACAGGTCGGCGTACTTCACCGCGCCGATCCCGACCGCCTGGACGATCGCGGCGCGGGTCGCGTCGTCGAACGAGGCGTCGTGCTGCACCTCGTCGAACACCGCGCCGGCCCGCTCGACGGCCTCGTCCAGGAGTTCGGCGAGCTTGACGGTGCCGCCCGCCCGGGTCCGCAGGATCTTGCCGTCGGTGCCGAGGACGTTGCCGATCTGCGCGTGCTCGGCCCGGACCTCGTCGTTCAGCCAGCCGGCCATCCGCGCGACGGCGAACACCATCTGGAAGTGCAGCGACTGCGGCGCGCCGACCACGTAGATCATCCGGTCGACGTGCTCGGTGTCGACCCGGTACCGGATCGTGGCGAGGTCGGTGGTGGAGTAGTTGTAGCCGCCGTCGCTCTTGCGGATGATCACCGGGAGCGGCTCGCCCTCGCGGCCGGCGAAGCCGGGCGGGAACGCGCACAGCGCCCCCTCGCTGATCACCGCGATGCCCTTGTCCTCCAGCTCCTGGGCGGTCGAGGCGAGCAGGTCGTTGTAGAAGCTCTCGCCCTTGATGTCGTCGTCGGTGAGCGTGACGCCGAGCCGCCCGTAGACGGCGTTGAAGTACCGCTTGGACACGTTCACGAGGACGTTCCACAGCCGCAGCGTCTCGGCGTCGCCCGCCTGGAGCGCGACGACCCGCTTGCGGGACCGGTCGGCGAACTCCTCGTCGCCGTCGAACTTCTCCCGCGCCGCCTGGTAGAACGCGGTCAGGTCGCTGACGGACGAGTCGTTCCGCGCGGCGGCGTCCTCGCCGAGGTCGAGCAGGTGCTCGATCAGCATCCCGAACGGGGTGCCCCAGTCGCCGACGTGGTTGTCGCGGACGACGTCGTGGCCGAGGAACGCGAGGATCCGCGCGATGGCGTCCCCGACGATCGTGGTCCGCAGGTGGCCGACGTGCATCTCCTTCGCCACGTTCGGCGAGGAGTACTCGACGACGACCTTCCGCGGCTTGTCGACCGCGGGGACGGCGAGCCGTTCGTCCGCCAGGGCGCGCTGCGCCTCGGCGGCGATCCACGCGTCGCTGAGCGTCAGGTTGATGAAGCCCGGCCCGCTGACCTGCACGTCCGACACGACGCCGGCGGTGTCGAGGTTCGCCACGATCTCGTCGGCCACGTCTCGCGGCTTGCGGCCCAGCTTCTTGGCCAGCGGCAGCGCCACGTTGGCCTGAAGGTCGGCGAACTGCGACGGCCGGATGACCGGGTCGGCGTCCGCGTACGACGGTCCGAAGGCGGCGCTCAGCGCGGCCTGGACCTGGGCGGCGAGTACGAGTTGCGGATCGGGCATGTCCCAAGGTTATCGGCGGCGCGCCCCCGACCGGACCCGGTTTTCGGGCCGGTCACGTCGTGGCGGGCGGCTCTTCGCGGTCGGGGACGGTGTCGCCGGCCGGCTGCCTCGGCGGCGGCGGGACGTCGGCGGGCTTGTCGGCGGGTCTGTCGGCGGGTCTGTCCGTGGGTCTGTCGGCGGCCCTCTCCTCGGGCCTGTCGGCGCTGTCGCGTTCGGCGTGGGTCCAGCGGCCGAACCGGGAGGTGCGGGTCGCGGCGACCTGCTCCCGGATCCGCTCGACGATCCGCCCGGCCGCGAGCCGGTGCGCCAGCTCGCACGCCGAGGTGATGGCGCGGGCGTGGGACGCGCCGTGCGCGATGACGACCGTCCCGTTCAGGCCGAGCAGGACGCCGCCGCCGTAGGTGTCGGGGTCGAGCCGGTCGCGCAGCTCCTGGAGGCGGCGCCGCTGGAGCAGCGCGCCCATCCGCGCCGCCGGGCTGGAGGTCATCGCGTCGCGGATCTCGGTGAACGCGGTGCCGATCGTCCCCTCCATCGTCTTCAGCGCGACGTTGCCGGTGAACCCGTCGGTGACGATGACGTCCACCCGGCCGCGCAGCAGGTCGTGGCCCTCCACGTTGCCGGCGAACTCGATGCCGTGGCTGCCGCCGGCGAGCAGTTCGTGGGCCCGCCTGGCGAGCTTGTCGCCCTTGCCCGCCTCGGCGCCGATGTTGAGCAGTCCGACCGTGGGACGGTCCGGGCCGAGCAGGATCTGCGCGTAGGCGGTGCCGAGCGCCGCGAACTGGACGAGCGTCTCCGGCTTGACGTCGGCGGTGGCGCCCGCGTCCAGCAGGATCGTCGGGCGCGGGCGGGTCGGCAGCGTCACCGCGATCGCCGGGCGCATCACGCCCTGCTGGCCCTTCAGCCGCAGCCGCGACGTCGCCACGACCCCGGCGGTGCTGCCGGCCGACACCAGCGCCGACGCGCGCCCCTGCCGGATCAGGTGGCAGGCGATCGCGATGGACGAGCGGGGCTTGCGCCAGCTGGCGAGCGCGCCCTCGCCCATGTCGAGCGCCTCGTCGGCGTGCACGATCGGGATCTTGCCGATGTAGCCGTGCCGGTCCAGCTCACGGCGGATCCGCGCCGCCTGCCCGACCAGGACGAGCCGGACGTCGTGCTCGCGGACGGCGTCCACCGCCCCGGCGACGATCTCCCGCGGGGCGTGGTCGCCGCCCATCGTGTCGACCGCGACCGGCAGCGGACGCGGCGGCACGCGGCGCGGCGTCCCGGCGCGCGACGGCTCGCCAGTGCCGGTCATGGCCGCTCCAGGAGGCTGAAAGGACAATGCGGTGCGCCACAAGAACGCAGCTCATCGCATCGTATGGCGTCCTCTCACCCGCCTTGACTGCGCTCGCCGGGAGTGGCGATCATCACCTCCCGCCGTTCGCCTCCCCGGACCGGCAGTCGGCGCCCAGGCAGGACGCGTTCTGCACCACCGGATGCCCGCCCACGAGGATCGTGTAGGACGCCTTCTGCGTCTCCTTCTCGCCGCTGCCGATGACCTGGACCGGTTTGCTGTCCGAGGTGGTGCCGGCGCAGGAGACGCGCAGCTTCTCCTTCGTCCAGCCGGGCAGGTCCGAGCACTTCAGCGGCGCCGCCAGCGTGACGCCGCGCTGGTGCAGCTCGGCGGCGGCGGTCACCGGCAGTGCCTTGCGGAGCGCGGCCTGCGTCTGGTACTTCAGCTCCTTGCCGCCGGACAGCGCGAGGTACGCGCCGCCGGCGGCCAGCACGAGCACCACGAGCGCGGCGGAGCCCAGGATCAGGGCCTTCTTACGACTCATCTTCACACCGGCTACGTCACCGAGGGTAGTGGAACATATGCGTCAGGTAGCCGATTTTTCCGTTCCGTAGGCGGATTCGTTGCCGTGCGGCAGGCTCAGGCTTTCGGGTTCTCGCAGCCGAGGCCGAGGCAGTTCTTGCGCAGCAACTCCTGCCCGCCGACGGTGATGACGTAGGTCTCGCGCGGGCTGCCGGTGTCCGCGTCGTAGGCGACGCCTTCCACGGTGACCGGTTCCCCGCTCCGCGTACGGGCGGTGCAGTTCACCCGCACCACGGAGTCGGTGTTGGCCTGCGGAGACTTGCAGGAAGGGCGTTCCCGCAGCTCGATGCCGCGGTTCTTGAGCTCGTCCACGGCCCCGTCGGTGATGGCGTTCTTGTACGCCCCCTCCGAGATCCGCTGCATCACCTTGCAGCCGGACATGGTCACCGTGAGCAGGACGGCGAGGGCGGCGGCCGGAACCCTTCTCATGCGGACTCCTCGCGCGGCGACTCCTCGCGCGGCGACTCCTCGCGCGGCGACTCCTCGCGCGGCGACTCCTCGCGAGGCGACGACTCACCGCGCTCCCCGGCATGGCCCTTCGCCTTCGCTCCCCGGACGTCGGCGACCGCGTCGGCCACCACGTCGGGACGGTCGAGCGGGACCATGTGCAGGGCGTCCGGCAGCTCGACCCGGCTGCCGCGCGGGCTCATCCGGGCGAGCCGCTCGTGGCCCTCGGCCCACTCGCGCTTCTTGCCGGGGTCGCCCACATCGCCGAGCGCGGTCACCACGACCAGCGGGACGTCCGGGAAAGGATGCCGCTCGCGCAACCGGACCAGGTCGGCGGCCGTCTCCCGGTAGGCGAGCTCCTCCGCGATGACGGTGCCGATCACCGTCCCGCGCCCGTACACCGACCGCACGACGGCGTCCGGGACGGCCTCGTCGCGGCGGCTCGTGCGGTTGAGGACCAGCCGCCGTCCGAACGGCCCGGCGATCCCGGCCAGCCGGGTCGCGCTGAGGAACGCGCCGGTCGCCGTGGCCGCCGGGGTCAGCGCGCGGGCGAGCCGCACCCGCACGCGCGGGTCGCGCTCGTAGCTCGGGTCGACGAGCACCATGCCCTGGACGAGGCGGGGACGCAGCCTGGCCAGCGCCTCGGTGTGGAAGGCGGCCATCGAGTGCGCGAGGACGATCACCGGCCCGCCGGCCCGCGCCGCCAGCGCCTCCAGGATCGCGGTGTCGCGGCGCAGCGACGGCGGCGAGACGCCGGCCGGGCTGAGCCCGAGGCCGGGACGGTCGAACACCGTCACGCGGTGCTCGCCGCGCAGCAGTTCGACCGAGGGCGCCCAGTCGAACCAGGCGCCGCCCAGCCCGGACGTCAGCAGCAGCGGCGGCCCGTCCGCCGGACCGGACTCGACGACGTGCACCTGCTCGCGCCCGACGTTCACGATCTCGCCCATACGCACCTCGCCCATACGCACCTCGCCCATACGCACCTCGCTCACACGCACCTCGCTCATACGCACGCCCCTTCCGGTGCCGAGGGGGTGTCGCGGGCGGCGCGGGCCGCGTCCCGCCGGTCGGCGTACAGCGCCCACGCGATGACCAGCAGCCCGAGGCACAGGATGCTGATCTGGACGCGCTGGACGACCCCGAGCCACTGCCCGAGGTACATCGCGACGAGCGTGCCCAGCGCGGACACCGACTCGGCGAGCGCCAGCAGCCAGCCCCAGCGGGCGAGCGCCGGCCACCAGCCGTAGCGGCGGGCGGCGAGCGACAGCAGCAGCAGCGCGGCCACCCCGCAGACGATCACGGCGCTGCTGGTGAAGGAGTGGAACTCGTGGGAGAACGACACGTGCTCGGAGCGCTCCCGCAGCGCGCACCACGTCTCCAGGCTGGGCGCGCAGTCGAGCGGGAAGGACGCGTCGCCGATCGCGCACACGCCGAACAGCCCGAGGAACGTCCACCCCGCCGTGGCGAGGGGCTTGCGGGTGAGCCTGCGCAGCGTCCCGATCGCCACCAGGATCGACAGCACGCCGGTGACGAAGTCGCCCGCGCTGTAGACGAGGTGGAACGGCTGGTCGGCGGCCGAGAGCTCGCTCACATAGCCGTTGAAGAAGTCGAGCTTGGGGCTGAGGAGATTCTCCAGCAGGAACGTCGAGTAGGTGATCGCCGCCACCGTCGCCAGGACGACGACGCGCATGGGGACGATGCCCGGCCCGTCCCGTACGTCAGAGTCCACCGGCCCCCCTCACGCCGCCCGGATCGCGCGCGCCCTGTCGCGCGCGCCGACCCGGCCGCTCGGTTCCGCCCGGCCCAGTATTTCCGAAGATCGGGGCCGGTGGGGACCGGGGCCGCCGGTTCCTGTGTATCCGCTGGCAGCGCCGCCGGCGGTGGCGGCGGGTTGCGCCGGTGACCGGAACTTCGCCGCCCGCTGACGGAGAAGTTGACGTCCCGTAGTCGTTGTACAAGAGACGAGCCGTCAAGGATGATGTCCAGGCGATTTGCCTGGATCGTCCCTTGACCAGCCTTTGCCCGCACCCAGTAGGGGGTATGAATTCGGCATGAACCCATCTCAACGGGTTGAATGGGGGTGTCCCCGGCACTTTTGATCACCGTCCGTGACGACGCGCCCGGGGTGCGCTCTCCCCGCTGACAGCAAGGAGTACCAACACGTGACACTGGTGAACGACGCGGCTCCCGCGATGCGATCGACCGGTCGCAAGTTCCGCGCCTTCACGGCGAAGCACCTGGACGAGCTCACCGCTCGCGCCGGGCTGTCGCCCGACCAGCGGCTCGCGACCCGGGCGGTGGCGACGGTCCTGCCGTTCCGGACGAACGCCTACGTCATCGAGGAGCTCATCGACTGGTCGGCCGCGCCCGACGACCCGATCTACCGGCTCGTCTTCCCGCAGGAGGACATGCTCCCCGCCGAGGACGTCGCCCACCTGTCGGACCTGCTGCGCCGCGAGGCCCCGAAGGCCGAGATCGAGGCCGCCGCCCACCGCGTGCGGATGAAGCTGAACCCGCACCCCGCCGGTCAGATGGAACTCAACATCCCGACGTTCGGCGACGGCAAGATCCCCGGGATGCAGCACAAGTACGACGAGACCGTCCTGTACTTCCCCAAGCAGGGGCAGACGTGCCACGCGTACTGCACCTACTGCTTCCGCTGGGCCCAGTTCGTCGGCGAGGCCGACCTGAAGATGGCCGGCGACGACGTCACCGCCCTCCGCGACTACATCGTCTCCCATCCCGAGGTGACGAGCGTCCTGTTCACCGGCGGCGACGCGATGATCATGGGCGAGACGGTGCTGCGCCGCTACGTCGAGCCGCTGCTCGACCTGGAACAGCTCGAATCCGTCCGGATCGGGACGAAGTCGCTCGCCTACTGGCCGCAGAAGTTCGTCACGGACCCGGACGCCGACGACATGCTGCGCCTGTTCGAGCAGGTCGTGGAGTCGGGCAAGAACCTCGCGTTCATGGCGCACTTCACCCACCCGCGCGAACTCGAACCGCTCATGGTCACCGAGGCGTGCCGCCGCATCCGCGACACCGGCGCCGTCATCCGCACCCAGGCGCCGCTGATCCGCACGATCAACGACGACGCCGAGACCTGGGAGACCATGTGGCGCGTCCAGACGCGGATGGGTCTCGTCCCGTACTACATGTTCGTCGAGCGTGACACGGGCCCGCAGGACTACTTCGCCGTGCCGCTCGGCCGCGCGTACGACATCTTCCGGGACGCCTACAAGAACGTGTCCGGCCTCTCCCGGACCGTCCGGGGGCCGTCCATGTCGGCGACCCCGGGCAAGGTCTGCGTGGACGGCGTCCTCGACCTGATGGGCGAGCAGGTATTCGCGCTGCACTTCATCCAGTGCCGCGATGCCGAACTGGTCGGCAAGCCCTTCTTCGCCAAGTACGACCCCAACGCGGTCTGGCTGGACGATCTGAAGCCCGCCTTCACCGACCGCTTCCCCTGGGAGAAGTAGGCACAGTCGAGCCCGGCCACGGACGGACCGAGTACGTGGCCGGTCTCGCCTGAGTAGGAACGCTCAGGCCGCGGTCCTTGTCGCGCGGCAAGGATGACCGCATGTCCCCCCACTTCCTCTCCTTTGCGGAGCGCAGCCCGGCCGACCGGGTCCGGCTCGTCCTGGCCGCCGTGTACGCCGCCATCGTCGTCGTGACGAGCGCGGTGGTCCTCGCCGTCATCCTCTTCGCGGACGACCCCGGATTCATCGGCATCTGGATCATCTTCGTCACCAGCCCGCTGTCGGCCCTCGGCCTGATCGCCATCGAGCCGCTCGGCACCCTGCCGGAGCCCTTCGACACCATCCTGTTCTTCACGGTGACGACCGGCGCGGGTCTCGTGCAGGCATGGCTGCTGTGGCCGTCCGCCAAGGGGATCAGCGCAGGTGCCGGACGAGGCACAGGCAGGCGGCGATGGTGGCGGCGCCGCAGAGCGCGATGACGTGGCCGGGCGCGATGGCATCGGCCAGCCCGCCTGCGGCGGCGATGCCGACGGCTTGGCCCGTCATCAGGCCCGTGCTCGCCAGGCCCATGGCCTGACCCTGGATCGGCTCCGGCGCGGCGTCGGCGAGGCGGCGCTGGACGTGCAGTTCGTAGCCCAGCCCGAAGGTGGTCGCGGCCATCAGCGCGCAGGCCGCGGCGAGGCCGGGCCCGAACCAGAAGAGCAGCAGCGGAAGGCCGGCCAGCAGGGCCAGCGGCAGCGTCAGCCGTCCGCGGAGGTCCGGCGGCACGAACCGCCCGACGACGAGGTTGCCGAGGAACATCCCGGCGGCCCCGGCGGCGAGGATCAGCCCGGCGGCGCCGGGACGGCCGATGCCCGTCGCGTACGGGATCATCACGCCCTCCGCGCCGACCGACGGGAACACCGGCAGCCAGCCGGCCAGCAGCGGCCCCCGGGTGGGCCCGGCGCCCAGCAGCAGCCGGTTGACCCGCCACGTCTCCCGCACCGTCCCGGAAGCCGCGCGCCCCGCGGGCCGCGTGGCCGGAAGCCCGAAATGGGCGATCAGTGAGGCAAGCGCCGCGCTTCCCGCCGCGAGCCAGAGCGTCCCGGACGGGGCGAGCACCGACAGCAGCAGCCCCCCGAGGCCGAGTCCGGCGACCTGCGCACCTGCCGCCGTCATGGTGAACAGCGAACGGCCCAGCACGTAGGCGTCGCCGGGCAGCAGCGCGGGCAGCCTGCCGTGGATCGCCGCCGACCCGACCGGCGCGAACAGGCCCACCACCGTGAGCAGGACGAGCGTCACCGAGAACGGCACGCCGCCGGACGCGAAGACGGCGGTGACCGTGAACCTCAGCAGGTGGAACGCGGTGAGCAGGCGGCGGGCCGGGTGCCGGTCCGCGAGCGACAGCAGGAGCGCGCCGCCCACCACGTACGGCAGCATCCCGGCCGCGAACACGGCGGCCGCTGCCAGCGAGGACCCCGTCTGCTCGAAGGTCAGCGCGGACAGCGCGATGATGCGGATCGCCTCGCCGCCCGCGAGGAGCGACTGCAGCGCGAACAGGACCCGGAACTCGGGGACGCCGAACACGTCGCGGTACCGCGCGGACGCCGTTGGGGGAGCCGTCATGGCGGGGACTATCCGGCACCGCCGGACGTCCTGGACAATGTTTCGCGGAGGAGCGAAACATGTACCGGATCGAGGTCGGCCCCGGAGACATCGCCGCCAGCCGGTTCGGGATCGCGCCGCTGCTGGAGACGATGAACGCGCTCGGCCTGGCCGCGGGGCGGGTGCCGGCCGACCCGCTGCGCCCATGGGTGGAGCGAGCGCGCCCCCGGTACCTGACGATCGCCGCCGACCCGGCCGTGCGGACGCTCGTGTTCCTGCGCCGCCGCTTCGGGTACATGGCCGACTTCGTCAGCCCGCCGCCCGCGCGGCCGAACCTCACGGTCGCCGAGCAACTGGCCACGGTGCGGGCGACCCCCCTCGGCCAGGCGCGCGGAGAGATCGCCCGGAACCTGGTCGGCCTGCCGGAACCGGACGCCGCCGTCCGGGACGTGCTGGACGCCCCCGACATGGTCGCGCGCCTCGCCACGGGACTGGAGACCGCCTGGCGTGCCCTGCTGGAGCCGGACTGGCCGGTGGTCCGGTCCATCCTGGAACGCGACATCGTCCACCGCGCCGGGCGGCTCGCCGCCTACGGCTGGGCGGAGGCGCTGGACGGCCTGTCACGCCAGGTGCGCTGGCGCGACGGCGTGATCGAGGTGAACGTCGCCGGCGGCGGCGACGCCACCCGCCGGCTCGGCGGCGCGGGCCTGATGTTCGTGCCCGTCGTCTTCTCCGAACTGGGCCTCGCGGTCGAGCGGGACTGGCCGTACACGCTGATGTACCGGGCGAGGGGAGTGGCGGCCCTGTATGAGAGCCGGGAGCCGCGCGAGGAGGACGCGCTCGCCAGATTGATCGGACGCACCCGGGCCGACCTGCTGCGCCTGCTCGCCGAGCCCGCCACGACGACCTGGCTGAGCGCCCGGCTGCGGATGAGCCTCGGCGGGGTCGGCGACCATCTCGCGGTCCTGCGGGCGTCGGGGCTCGTTCTGAGGGAGCGCAGCGGCCGGTCCGTCCTCTACCGGCGCACGGCCGTCGGGGACGTCCTCGCCGATGCGTCCCGGGCGACGTAGTCGCCGGGGGTCGTGCCGTACTCCTTGGCGAAGGCCGTGATGAACGCGGACGCGCTCGCGTAGCCGACCCGGTGGGCGACCTTGGTCACCGGTGCGGAGTCCAGGAGGACCCTGGCGGCGCGCAGGCGCAGGAGCGTCCGCCACCTGGTGTAGGGCATGCCGTACTCGCGCTGGAAGTCGCGCTGCAGGGTCTTGGCGCTCACCCGGAGGCGCTCGGCCCACTCGTCGAGGCGGGTCGGGTCGGCGGGGTCGTGGGCGAGGGCGCGGGCTACGGTGAGCGCGAAGCCCACGCCCCGCACCTCCGCGGGCGCTGGTAGGGCCGGCGGGGCGCCGAGCCCGGCCAGGATGCGGCGGCGGGCGGCCAGTGCGGTCGCCTCGTCGCAGGTCCGGCGGGCGATCGCCGGGATCAGCCGGGCGGCCTCGGCGTCCAGGGTCACCGGGCCGGCGCGGAGACCGGCCAGGGCGGGCGGAACCTCGCGCACGCAGATCCGGTAGACGGTCTGCCGGTCGCCGGCGCGCACGTCGCAGCTCACAGCGCGCGCCACCCAGTACGCCTCGCCGGGCCCGGCGAACCGGACGGACGAGCCGTGCATCGTCGCGAGCGGCCCGTCGGGGGACCAGTAGAGCTGGTGCAGGAAGTCCTGCCGTCTCTCGCCGAACGCCAGCGCGTTCGCCGACCGGTACTTGAGCACGAGGATGCCGTCCGGCGCGCCGAGGCCGTAGCCGTACTCCTCGCATGACTCGGGATCGTTCCCAACGTGACCCGTGACCGGCACAGGGTGTCCTCTCAGCGATATGGACGTGGGTTAAGTAAGGCTAACCTAACTATGCATTCGACCATGTCAGCGGGTGCGGACTGCGCGCATCCCTGAAACCGACAAAGGAACGACCATGCATTCTCGTAAGCCTTGGAGACTCGCCGGAGCGGTGGCCGCCGCGCTCGTCCTCGCGACCGCCTGCGGTTCCGGGGACTCGGGCGGCAAGGACGCCGGGGCGGCCGGGACCCGGGTCTTCGAGGCGGACAACGGCAAGGTCACCATTCCGGCGGAGCCGCAGCGGGTCGTCGCGACCGGCTACGCCGTGCCCGCGCTCATCGAGGCCGACGCGAAGCTGGTCGGGATCTCGTCCTGGAAGCGCGGCCTGCCGCTCATGACCGACGAGGACCGCAAGACCTACGACGGCCTCTCCAAGGTCGCCGGCGAGACGGCCGCCGAGACCAACTACGAGGCCATCGCCACGGCCAAGCCCGACCTCATCGTCATCGGCGTCCCCAAGCCCGCGCTCGGCGACCTCGATATGAAGCGGCTCGAAACCATCGCCCCCGTCGCGGTCATCGGCCCCACCGTCCCGTCCGCCTGGCGCGAGCTGTCCCGCCGCCAGGCCGACGCCGCCGGGCAGAGCGGCAACCTGGAGAAGGCCAAGGCCGACTACGAGAAGAAGGCCGCCGAACTCAAGGCCAAGTACAAGGACGCCCTCGCCGGGCTGAAGTTCGGCCATGTCGGCGCCTACGGCGACGTCTCCGCCGGGACGTTCATGCGCGAGTTCGCCGGCTCGTGGGGCACCAACATCGCCGGGGACGTCGGCCTCGACTACCCGGGCACCGTCAAGAAGAAGGGCGGCGGCGCGGCCGACGTCAGCGAGTACCCCTCGATCGAGGAACTGCCGGACAGCCTCGGGGACGTCGACGCCGTCACCTACTCGGTGCAGCCGGACGGCACGCCCGCCGAGGCGGTGAAGTACGCCCTCGACTCCAAGCTGTGGAAGAACCTGCCGGCGGTCAAGTCGGGGAAGACGTTCGGGATCCGCTACACCGAGGCGGCGACCTACGCCTCCGCCATGCGGACGCTCGACGCGATCGACGAGGCGCTCGCGCCGCTCCTGAAGAAGTGAGCGGCGTGATCGAGCGGCACGACCCGCGCGGCCGGGTCCGCGAGCACCACCGGGCCGGCTCGGGCATCCGCCGCATCGGCTACCCGATCGGCGTGCGGACCGTCCGGCTGCTGCGCCGCGCGGAGATCACCCCGAACATCGTGCGGCTGACCCTCGGCGGCCCGGACCTGGCCGGCTTCCACACCTACCAGGCCGACGACCACGTCAAGATCGTGTTCCCGGACCCGGACGGGACGCGCCGCGTCCCCGTCGCCAACGCCGACCTCTCCCTCGACTGGCCGAAGCCGTCGCCGCGCAGCCGCAAGTACACGATCCGGCGCTACGACGCGGACGCCCTCGAACTCGACCTGGACTTCGTCCTGCATCCGGGCGGGCTCGCCTCCGCCTGGGCGGCGGACGCCCGGGTCGGCGAGGAGGTCACGATCGCGGGCCCGCCCGGCGCCAAGGCGTTCCCGCACACCTACGACCGCTACGTCCTCGCCGTCGACGCCACCGCGCTGCCCGCCACCGCGCGCTGGCTTGAGGAGTCCCCGCCGGACGTGTCGGCCCGGGTCGTCGTCGAGACCGGCGACGCCGCCGACCACGCCTACCCGCTCGCGGACCGCGACGGCGTCGAGGTCACCTGGCTCGCCTCCGGCGGCGACCCGTCCCCGCTCGCCGACGCCGTGAAGGCGCTCGGCGCCCCCGCCTCGCGGACGTTCCTGTTCGCCGCCGGGGAGGCCGGAGCCATCAAGCCGCTGCGGTCGTGGGCGCGCGAGCACGCGGACCGGATGGACGCGCTGTTCACCGGCTACTGGAAGCGCGGAGTGGCGGGGCTTGAAGACTGACCGGACCCGCCGGGCCGCCCTCCTGGCCGGGGGAGTCCTCCTGATGGCCGCGCTCGCGCTCGCGAGCGTGGCCGTCGGGGCGGGCTCGGTCCCGCCGGGCGCCATCTGGGCGGCCTTCACCGGCTACACCGGCGCCGACGAGCAGGTGATCGTCCGCGACATCCGGGTGCCCCGGACGATCATCGCCGTCGTCGTCGGCGCCGCGCTCGGCATGTCCGGCAGCCTCGTGCAGACCCTCACCCGCAACCCCCTCGCCGAGCCCGGCATCCTCGGGGTGACCGCGGGCGCCGGCTTCGCGATCTCGCTCGGCACGGTGTTCGGCGCGGCCGCGTCGCAACCGGCCCGGCTGGCGCTCGCGCTGGCCGGGGCGGTGCTCGCGGCGCTGCTGGTCTACGGGGTCGGCCGGACGGCCCCGCTGCGGCTCGTCCTCGCCGGCGTCGCCCTCACATTCGTGCTGTCGGGGCTCTCCCTCGGCCTGCGCATGGTGTACCCGGACGTCCTGGACCGGTACCGGTTCTGGTCGGTCGGGTCGCTCGCCGGACGCGAGCAGACACCGTACGCGCTGCCCCTCGCGGTGATCGTCGTCGCGCTGGCCGGGGCGCTGCTCGCCACCCGCCCGCTGGCCGGGCTGGCGCTCGGCGAGCACGTCGCGCACGCGCTCGGCGCCCGCGTCACCCGGATCCGGGTCGCGGTGCTCACCCTCGTCACCGTCCTCGCCGGGGCCGCCACCGCGCTGGCCGGGCCGATCGCCTTCGTCGGGCTGATCGTCCCGCATCTGGCGCGGCGCGCCGCCCGCGGCTCGATCCCGTGGCTGATGGCCTACACGATGGTGCTCGGCCCCGTCCTGCTCCTCGTGTCCGACATCGGATCGCGGGTGCTGCTGCCGACCGGAGAGGTCCCGGTCGCCATCGTCACCGCGTTCCTCGGCGGGCCCGCGCTGATCTGGGTCGTCCGCCGGTACGGGGCGGTGGCGCTGTGAGCACCGCACCGCTGGTGATCCGCGCGGGACGGCTGTCGGCGCTGGTCGAGCGGCGCACCCTCGTGTCGTCGTGCGCGCTCGCCGCCGCCGCGCTCGCCCTCGCCCTGGTCGCGCTCTGCCGCGGCGACGCCTGGGACCCGCCGGGCGAGGTCCTCGCCGGGCTCGCCGGGCACGGCGACGCGGTCCTGATCGTCCGGGAGTGGCGGCTGCCCCGGGTGCTCGCCGCGCTCGTCTTCGGCGCCGCCCTCGGCATCGCCGGATCGATCTTCCAGAACGTCACCCGCAACGCGCTCGGCAGCCCGGACGTGATCGGGCTCGACGCCGGCGCCTACACCGGCGTGCTGATCGCGATCACCGTGTTCGGCGGGACCGCCGGGGGCCTGGCGGCCGGGTCGCTGGCCGGCGGGATCGCCGCGGCCGCCGCCGTCTACGCGCTGTCGCTGCGCTCGGGCCTCAGCGGCCTGCGGCTCGTCGTGATCGGGATCGCGGTGAACGCCATGCTGACCGCCGCCAACTCCTGGATCGTGCTGCGCGCCGACCTGGACGTGGCGATCGCCGCGACCGGCTGGAGCGCCGGCTCGCTGAACGGCCTCGACTGGGCCGAGGTCCGCACGCCGTTCCTCATCCTCGGCGCGCTCGCGCTGCTGGTGGCGGTGCTCTCGCACACCACGGGCCAGGCCGCGCTCGGCGACGACGTCGCCGCGACGTCCGGGGTGGCGCTGAACCGGTACCGGCTGCTGATCGTCCTCGCGGGGGTCGGCTGCACCGCGGCCGTCACGTCCGCGACCGGGCCGATCGTGTTCGTCGCGCTCGCCGCCCCGCAGATCGGCCGCCGCCTCGCGGGCGCGGCCGGGACCCCGGCGCTGCCCGCCGCCCTCGCCGGGGCGCTGCTGCTCCTCGCCGCCGACCTCGCCGCCCAGACGGTGCTGGCCCCCGTGCAACTGCCGGTCGGGGTCGTCACCACGGCGCTCGGCGGCAGCTACCTCGTCTGGCTGCTGATCATGGAGGTGAGGCGGCCGTGACGGCACGCCTGTCCGCCGCCGGCATCACCCTCGCCTACGGCGAGCGGGTGGTGTCGGCGGACCTGACCGTCGACGTCCCCGACCGGGCGTTCACCGCCGTCGTCGGCGCCAACGCCTGCGGCAAGTCGACGCTGCTGCGCTCCTTCGCGCGGCTGCTGGCGCCCGCGTCCGGCCGGGTCACCTTCGACGGCCGCGACGTCCGGGCCTACCGGCCGAAGGCCATCGCCCGCGAGGTCGGGTTCCTGCCGCAGGGGCTCGTCGCGCCCGAGAACATCGCGGTGCGGCAGCTCGTCGCCCGCGGCCGCTACCCGCACCAGGCGCTGCTGTCCACCTGGTCGCGCGAGGACGAGCGGGCCGTCGCCGCGGCGATGGACGCGGCCGGCGTCACCGGCCTCGCCGACCGGCCGGTGGAGAGCCTGTCCGGCGGGCAGCGGCAGCGCGCGTGGATCGCGATGGTGCTCGCCCAGGAGACGTCCTACCTGCTCCTGGACGAGCCCACCACGTTCCTCGACATCACCCACCAGTACCAGCTGCTCACCCTGCTGGCCCGGCTCCGCGACGAGGGCCGCACGATCATCGCCGTGCTGCACGACATCAACCAGGCGTGCCGCTTCGCCGACCACCTCATCGCGATGCGCGACGGCCGCGTCGTCGCCGAGGGCGCGCCCGCCGACGTCGTCGACACGGCGCTGATCAAGGAGGTGTTCGACCTGCCCTGCGTCATCGTCCCCGACCCGGTCACCGGCACCCCGATGATCGTCCCGGACGCCGCCGTGGGCGAGCCCGGTCAGACCCCGTAGAGCGGGATGATCGTGGCGCGGGCCAGGGTGTGCGCCGTGATGTTGAAGCCGACGACGGCGGGCATCGCGTCGGAGTCGACGCCGAGCGACTCCACGTCCAGCGCGTGGACGGTGAAGACGTAGCGGTGCGGGTCACCGGGCGGCGGGGCGGCGCCGCCGAACTCCTTCTTGCCGAAGTCGTTGCGGGCGTGCACGCCGACCTTGGTGTCGGCGGCGCCCGCGCCGGTGGGCAGCTCGGTGACGTCCGCCGGGATGTCGAACAGCGTCCAGTGCCAGAAGCCGCTGCCGGTCGGGGCGTCCGGGTCGAAGCAGGTCACCGCGAAGCTCCTGGTCTCCGCCGGGAACCCCGACCAGCTCAGCTGCGGGGACAGGTTGGGGCCGTCGAAGCCCCAGTCGTCGTACACGTGCTTGTGGCCGAAGACCTCGCCCTCGGTGACGTCGTCGCTGGTGACGGTGAACGACGGGACCTCGGGCAGGAACTCGCTCGGGAGCGGCGGCTTGCCGGGCATGGCGGCCTCCTCATCAGGGATCGGAGCCAGATCGAACTGTCACTCCCATCTCTATCAGTGGAGGATCACGTCTTGACGCCGCCCATCATGAATCCCGTGACAAAACGGTCACAGGGCTCGCGTCACTTGCCGCTGGCCTCGACGTAGGCGGCGATGACCTCTTCGGGGTCGCCGTCCATGTGCATGCGGCCCTCGTCGATCCAGATGACGCGGTCGCACATCTCCTTGACCGTGTCGAGCTGGTGCGCGACGAGGAACACCGCGCCGGCCTCCTTGCGCAGCTCGTCGATCCGGGCCTTGCTCTTGCGCTTGAACTTGGCGTCGCCGGTGGCGAGGGCCTCGTCGATGAGCAGCACGTCGTGGGTCTTGGCCGCCGCGATGGCGAACCGGAGCCGGGCCCCCATGCCGGACGAGTACGTCCGCATCGGGTACTGGATGAACCCCTCCTTGAGCCCGGCGAAGCTCACGATCTCCTGGTACTTCTCCTTGGTCTCCGCCGGGGACATGCCCATGGCCAGGCAGCCGAGGACGATGTTGCGCTCGCCCGTGAGGTCCTTCATCAGGGCGGCGTTCACGCCCAGCAGGGACGGCTGCCCGTGGGTGTAGACGCCGCCGCTGTGCGGGGGCAGCAGCCCCGCGATGGCCTTCAGCAGCGTGGACTTGCCGGAGCCGTTGGTGCCGATGATCCCGACGGCCTCGCCCCGGTAGGCGACGAACGACAGGCCCTTGATCGCGTGGACCTCGGTCATCGTCGGACGGTGCCGGCGGCGCAGGACCCGGGAGAACGCGGAGGCGGCGTTGCCCTTCCCTCCGGCGCCGTACACGCGGTAGACGATGTGCAGATCGTCCACTACGACGATCGGCTCCCGGGTCGGGTCGACCTGGACCCTGTTCGTGGCGGGGTTCATGCGCACCTTCGTGTCAGCCACGGCCGTATCGCTCCTCGGCACGGTAGAAGAACGTGAATCCGCCGACCAGCATCACTGCCGCCCATATGACGGCGTACAGCCACATCTGGCCGGTCGAATATACACCGAGGCCCTCGACGTGCTCGCGGTACTTCCCGAGCAGGACCAGCCGGCTCAGCTCGACGTACACGTGTGCGGGGTTGGCCAACAGCAGTTCGCCGAGGACGGGGTATTCGGCGAGCTTGGAGCCCGGCTTCATCAGCGACGGCAGGCTGAAGATGACTCCGGACATGTACAGCCACGTCCGCATGACGAACGGCAGGAGCTGGGTGATGTCGCGGTTGAACGCGCCCAGCCGCGCCATCACCATGCTGATGCCGACGTTGAACATGAGCTGCAGCGCCACCACGGGGATGAACAGCACGATGTCGAAGGTCAGCGGCTCGCCCCAGGCGAAGATGATCACGAACAGCACGGTCAGGGAGAGCAGGAGCTGCTGGAACTCCACGACGGCGATCGCCAGCGGCAGCGTGGCCCGGGGGAAGTGCAGCGCCCGGATCAGCGACAGGTTGTCGCCGACGGACTTCGACCCGGAGGTGACGGACCGCTGCGTGAAGCCGAACAGGAAGACGCCGGTGACCAGGAAGGGGATGAAGTCCGTGAGGCCGCGGCTGGTGTCCAGCAGCACTCCGAAGATCAGGAAGTACACCGCCGCGTTCAGCAGCGGCGTCAGCAGCTGCCATACCTGGCCGAGCCGCGACTCGGTGTACATCGAGATGTTCTTCGCGGACGCGAACGCCCAGATGAAGTTCCGGCGAGCCCACACGTCCTGGATGTACTTGCGCAGCGGGGGGCGCGCAGCGCTCTGCCTCAGCCCGTGTCGTGCGGCGTAGTCGGCCAGGGTGTCGTTCACGTGGAGAGGCTCCGCGATCGTTCCGACCGACTCGCCACCCGGGGAACCGAGCCGTTCCGGGTGACTCATGTCGCGAAGCCTATTGCAGTCGATGAGGCGAGAGTGACGTTCGCCCGCATGTGACCCCCGATTTGAGATCATTACGGAATCATGTCGGCGTCCCTGGGGATACCCCGGACATGCGGGTCAACCATTCACGGAGCGGCAACGTCACGTCACGGGTCGTCATAGGGCGTCGTCGGGAGGCGGTCCCGGCCCCCAGGTCCCGCCTGCTGCGCAGGCTCGGCCGGGCCGACCGGTGGGCGTTCGACTGGGTGGCGGCGGCGCGGCTGCGCGGGCTGGAATATGTTCTGCCGAGATTGTCACGGTTCGCCGACCACGGGGTGCTCTGGTTCACCTCGGCCGGGGTGATGGGGCTGACCGGACGGCCCCGGCTGCGCCGCGCCGCGCTGCGCGGCTCGATCGCGATCGCGGTGGCGAGCCCGGCCGTGAACATCCTCGGCAAGCAGGCGTTCCGCCGCAAGCGCCCCGTCGTGGACCTGGTGCCGCCGATCCGGATCCGCTGGAAGCTGCCGACCTCGCACGCGTTCCCGTCCGGGCATTCGGCGTCCGCCGGCGCGTTCGCGACCGGCGTCGCGCTGGAGGCGCCGCGCCCGGTGGCGGTCCCGGTCGCGGCGGCGGCCGTCGCGGTGGCCTTCTCCCGCGTCTACACCGGCGCCCACTATCCGGGTGACGTCCTCGCCGGGTTCGGCATCGGCGCGCTCGCGGGGCTCGGGACGCGGCTGGTGTGGTCGGCGCGCACCCCGGTGGCCGCGGTCGGGCGGTCCGAGGAGCGGGCCAAGGTCGCCGACGACGGGCGCGGGCTCGTCGTGGTCGTCAACGACGGCTCGGGCACCGGCGGCGAAGCGGCCGGGATCTCCCTTCCCGGACGCCCCGAGGTCGCGCTGGGCCAGCTCCGCCGGGAGTTGCCGGCGGCGGAGATCGTCCGGCTCGGGCCGGACGCGGACTTCGACAAGGCGTTCGGCGAGGCGGCCGAGCGCGCCGACGTGCTCGCCGTCGTCGGCGGGGACGGCACCGTGAACGCGGCGGCGGGGGCCGCGCTGGCGCACGACGTCCCGCTGCTGGTCGTCCCCGGCGGCACGTTCGACCACTTCGCCCGCGCGCTCGGCGTGGAGTCGGCGGCGCAGGCGATCGCCGCGTACCGCAGCGGCCGGCTCGGCCGGGTGGACGTCGCCTACGTCGCGCCGGTGAGCGGCGCCGCGGGCCGGGACGAGCAGCGGCCGTTCCTCAACACCGCGAGCTTCGGCGCCTACACCGAACTGGTCGACCGGCGCGAGCGGCTGGAGAAGCGGATCGGGAAGTGGCCGGCGCTCGCGGTCGCCGCCGTCCGCACGCTGCGCCACTCCGAGCCGGTCGAGCTGCAGGTCGACGGCCGCCGGCGGCGTGTCTGGCTGGCGTTCGTCGGCAACGGCGTGTTCGCCTCGCGGGGCGCCGTCCCGACGTGGCGCGCCCGCCTCGACGACGGGCGGCTCGACGTCCGCATGATCGTCACCGGGCGGCGCGTCCCCCGGGTCCGCGCGGTCGCCGCGATCCTCGCGGGGCACCTGCACGTCACCCCCGGCTACCGCGCATGGCGGACGGGCGGCCTGGAGATCGTCTCCCCGGACGGCGAGCTGCGGCTGGCGCGCGACGGCGAGGTCTCGTCGATGCCGCCGGCGATCCGGTTCGGCAAGCACGCCCAGGCGCTCGCGGTGTTCCACCCCGCCGCGGGATAGCGACTCCGGGGACGGTCCGGTCGTCGAGACCGGCCCTGTCGCCCGCCCTGTCACCGGCCCGGTGGGCGCGCGTGGCAGGGTGGACAGGCATGGAGGGAACTTTTCAGCTGGGACCGGACGACGGGCGGCTGCTGCTGAGGACGGGCCGCAGCGGGCTCGGCCGCCGGGCGGGGCACGACCTGACCATCGAGGCCACCCGCTGGTCGGCGGCGGTCGAGGCCCGCGAGCCGCTGAGCGGGTCGTCGGCCGAGGTGACCGTCGAGGTGGACGCGCTCGAAGTCCGGGAGGGGACGGGCGGCGCGCTGCCGCTGACCGGCCAGGACCGCGCGGAGATCCGGAAGAACCTGCGCAAGACGCTGGACGCGGGCCGGTATCCGCGGATCACGTTCGTCTCGACGGGGGTCGGCGACGACTTCGTGGAGGGCGACCTGACGATCATGGGCCGGACGAAGCCGGTGCGGATCGGCGCCGTCCTGGACGGCGACCGCGTGCGGGGTTCGGTGACGGTGACGCAGTCCCGCTGGGGCATCAAGCCGTACTCGGCGTTCTTCGGCGCGCTGCGGCTGGCCGACGACGTCGAGATCGAGTTCGACCTCAGGCTTCCCGCTTAGCGCGGGCGGCTCGCGTGCTCGGGCAGGCGTTCTAGGGCATGCGTGCTCGGGCGGCGCGCGTGAACTGGTCGTCGAGGCTGCGCGGGAACGGCAGCATCCGGTGCCGCTCGCGCCAGGGCGCGTACTGGCGGACGGCGTTGAATCCGGCAGCCGTGATGATGCGTTCGACGTTCGGACCTGGCGTGTAGGCGGGGTAGAGGTCCAGGTGGGCGATGTCTTGGGGGAGGCCGTCCGGCCTGTGGGGCGACACCAGTGTCATGGGCGGGCTGATCCGTTCGGCGGACGCCATGTCCTGCGCGTAGGCGACGAGTTCGAGTGTCTCCAGGTCGGGTCCGCTGTGGACGATGAGCCAGCCGTCCACGTCGACCGGTTCCGAAGGGGGATCGGTCAAGGCCAGAGGTGAGACCTCGTCCGACACCTCGCGCAGGTACGCCTCATGGGCGGGCTCCAGCGGTTCCAGGACGAACGTGCGGTCGAAGACGGGTGGATCGCCGGGGAGCAGAGGTTCGTACGCCTCCCAGCGCAGCAGCCGCGCCAGATGCGTGACTCTCGTCCCGGACGGGAAGCGGGTGAGTTCGCCCTTGAGCCCGGCCGGGAACGCGTCCACGATCACCTCGTCCGGTGCCAGGCCCGCCGCGCTCCGCACGACGTGCCAGCCGCCCGTGACGCGCGGATCGTCCGCGAACGGCGAGCCGGTGACCACGGTCACGGGGCCGTCCAGGTGGAGGGTGTGCAGGACGGACCGGAGCCGCGTCAGATGCCCCAGCCCATCACCGGCCGCATAGCAGACGATCACGAGGCCGCGGCGTTCAGCGGACAGCGTCGAGGACGGCCAGGTACCCGGCGGTCTCGGCGGCCGGGGTGAAGTCGCGGCGGATCCGCTCCGCGCCCGCCGCGCCGAGCTTCGCCAGCTCCTCGGCGCCCGCCCGCGCGGCCCGGTCGATCGCCGCGCGGCAGGCGTGCGCGTCGCCGGCCGGGAACGTGAACCCGATCTCCTCGTCCGCGACGTCCGCGAGCCCGCCGCCGTCCGACGCGAGCAGCGGCACGCCGAGCGCCGCCGCCTCCAGCGCCACGTTCGGCATCCCGTCGTAGAAGGACGGGAGGGCGACGAGGTCGCAGCTCGCGTACACGGCCGGCAGGTCGTAGCGCTCCAGGAACGGCAGGGACGAGTGCGGGATCCCGCACTCGGCCAGCCGCTCCCGCACGGCGTCCTCGACCTCGCCGACCAGCAGCAGATGGAAGGCGCCGGAGTGCCCGGACGCGGCGAGCGCGTCGAGGAGGAAACCGACGCCCTTCTTGGCCTTGAGCTGCCCGACGAGGCCGATCGTGCGGCGTCCCGGCTCGACGTTCTCCGCCCGCCACGCCCGGCCCCGTTCCCGCTCCGACGGCAGGATCCGCCACTGCGCGGTGTCGACGCTGTTCGCGACGAACGTGACGGCGGCGTCCGGGGCCAGCGCCGACACCAGCGGCGCGTGCGACCGGGCGACGACGCAGACGCGGGACGAGGCGCGCAGCGCGTCCGCCAGCACCCCGCGCCGCCGCATCGAGAACGCGCCGACGTCGATGTCGTTGCCGCGCAGCAGCGTGACCAGCGGAGCGTCCAGCAGCGCGGAAAGGACGGGCGCGGCGAGCATCGCGTACACGCCGCCGAACGCGACCACGTGGCTGTGGCCGGTGAGGTCCTCGGCGGTGATCGTCGTCCACAGCCGGCGCAGCGCGTGCTCGGGGTCGTCGCCGAGCGGGGCGGTCAGCAGCCGCCCGCCGTGTTCCCGTCTCACCTCCCACGGTGCGGCGCGGCGCGTCAGATGCGCGACGTCGACCTCGACCCCGGCGCCGCGCAGGCCCCGCACGATCCGGTCGCACGACTGCGCCATGCCGCCCCGGCTCGGCGGGTAGTGCTCGGTGAGCCACAGGACGCGGGACATCAGCTGTCCACGAAGCCGGTGTCGTCGTCCGGCCCCCAGTCGCCCCCGGAGGAGTAGTCGTCACCGGGGTTGAACGCCCCGCGGTCGTACTCGTCGAACGCCGAATACCAGTACGTGTCCTGGTAGGTCTGCGAGCTCCGCTGGTAGTACTCGCGCCGCCGGCCGCCCACCCACGACGGGTCGTGCGGATCCTGCGTCCGGTACCCGCGCGCCGCCGCGCACTCGGGGCACGTCCCGCCCTCCGCCGCGTGCGCCGCGCAGACGGGATGCCCGCAGTGCGGGCAGGTCGCCACCGCCGCCTGCCCGCAGCGTCCGAGGACGAAGAATCCGGTGGTCACGCTGCAGCGGGTCACTTCGCCCTCCTCGCGGCCGTGCCCGGCGGCGTCCACCGGAACGGCTCCGTCGACACGTCCAGGATCCGGTCGAGCATGGCCTTGCCCTCCTGCACGCCGCGGAGCTTCCCGTCCACCCGGATCACCGTGCGCTTCCCCTGCTTGACCTGGACCCTGAGCCAGCGCGGCGGCGGCGACGCGGGCCGCTGGACGACCGCGTCCACGCCCAGCCGCCGCGTGACCCGCACCAGCTGCGTGGTCTTCGTCTTGGTCTTCACCTTGATCTTGCCGCGCGGGTTGCGCTTCTTGCGCCTGCGGTAGCGGACCCGGTCGGTGACGAGGAGTTCCAGCGTGCTGCCGTCCCGCAGTTCCGCCCGCATCCGCAGCCACGGGTCCACCGCGTACCACTGCGTCATCGAGATGACCGGCCGCTGGACGGGGATGTCGCGCTGCGGCCCGTACTTCCCGCCGAGCTCGGAGCCACGCAGGTCCGCCGCGACGGACAGCACCCCGTCCGGCGGCATGTCGGCGGCCAGCACCCGCAGCAGCGGCACGAGGACGGCCGGGACCCGCCCGGACAGCTGCCATTTGCGCCGCTTCACGACGTCGCGGTGCCCCGCGAGGCTCTGGATCACCGGCTCCCAGTCGTCGCGCCGCAGCGAGACGGAGAAGCCCTTGTCCAGGGTGAGCGCCTTGTGCAGCGGATGGAACCGCTCGATGGCGGCCTTCTGCTTACGCCAGAACATGACGAACCACCTATCGAACCTGGGTGAGGGTGCGGTAGACGTCGGCCAGCCGGGCGCGCGACCGCGCCCAGGTCAGGCTCTTCTCGATGTGCTCGCGGCCCTTGCGCCCCATCTCGGCGGCCTCCCGCGGGTACTCCAGCATGATCCGGACGGCCCTGGCCAGCTCGGCGGGACGGTCGGCCGGGACGAGCCGCCCGTGCTCCCCGTCCGCCATCAGCTCGCGGACGGCCGGCAGGTCCGAGGCGGCGACCGGCACGCCCGCCGCCATCGACTCGATCACCTTCAGCGGCGCGCAGCCCTGGTCGAGGTTGCGGGCGCAGCCGGTCAGCGGCGCGAGCGACACCTCGGCGTGCGCCAGCCACGCGGCGACGTCGCGGTGCGGCAGCTCGAACCGCCAGTCGATCCTCCCGGCGACGCCGAGCCGCTCGGCCAGCCGGCGCACCGGTTTCGCCCGCCGCTCCGGGACGGACGCGCAGATCACGAGCCGCAGCTCGGGCAGGTCGGCGAGCCGGGCGAACGCCCGCATCAGCACGTCCAGGCCCTGCCACGGCTGCATCGCGCCGACATAGATGACATAACGCTTAGGTGCATCGGCCGGCCGTTCGGTTTCGCCGGGAATGTCCGCCCCGTTGGGCACCAGGTGGATCCTGCCCTCCGGCACGCCCCGCTCGCGGACGGCGTCGCCGATCACCCGTGACGGGACCACGACCGCGTCGCTGCGCTCCAGGCAGAACCGCTCCAGCTCGCGGATCTTCCCGAGCGTGCTCGGCGCCGCCCACGGCCATGTGTGGCCCATCTCGATTGAAGGCAGGCCGTTGACCTCGTACACGACCTTGTGGCGCCGTCCGTCCGCGACCGCCGGAAGCGCGCTCCACGGGTCCCGGACGTGGCAGATCTCGAGCGTGTCCCAGTGCGGCGCCAGATGGTCGGCCACCCACTCGGAGAACGCCTCGGCCCGGTCGATCAGGTTGGGGATCGACGCGCCGAACCGCGCGATCTCCCGCGTCCCCTCGCGCTGGTAGCGGGGCAGGTCGCCGCCGCCGAGCACGCCGAGGAGCCCGCCGCCGTGCCGCGCGAAGAGCTCGTCGGCCATCTGCGCGATGTGCACCGCCGACCCCTTGCTGGACGGGAACCGATCGAACGCGACATAGGCCGCCCTATGCCTCAACCGGCACCCCCTCCAGCAGTGCCCGGTGCCAGCGGACCTGGTCGTCGAGCCCGTCCCGGAGGCCGATCGCGGGCGTCCAGCCGAGCAGTGTCCGGGCGCGCCTCGTGTCGGCCCACGTCCGGGCGGCGTCACCGGCGACGGGCGTCTCCCGCTGGATCTCCGCCCGGACGCCCAGGGCGTCCGTCAGCATCGCGATCGCGTCCCGTACGGCCACGTGCTCGGGATGGCCGACGTTGACGGCGATGCCGGGCGGCAGATCCTCGGCCGCCGCCGCGAGCGTCGCCGTCACCACGTCACGGACGTGCGTGAAACTCCTGGACCTGCGACCGTCTCCGAACACCGGCAGCGGACGTCCGTCCAGCGCCGCCTCCACGAACCGGTGGAACGCCATGTCGGGCCGCTGCCGGGGCCCGTACACGGAGAAGTATCTGAGCAGCACCGTCCGCAGCCCGGCCTCGGCCGCGAGTCCCGCGAGCCGCTCCACCTCGACCTTGCTGACCGCGTACGGGCTCTCCGGCTTCAGCGGATCGTCCTCCCGGTTCGGCCGCCCCTTCGCCGACCCGTACACCGACGAACTGGACGCGATCACGACCTTCGGCCTGCGTCCCGCCGGGCGGTCCGCGCACGCCGCGAGCAGCCGCCGCGTCGCCGTCACGTTGTCCCGCTGGGCGATGTCGCGCCCCGGCCCCCACGAGTCGCGCACGCCGGGACGTCCCGCCAGGTGGAGGACGACGTCCGCGGCGGCGACGGCATCGAGCCCGTCCACCGCGAGATCGACCTCGGCCGCCACGACCCCGGGCCGCGCCGCGACCTCCGCCCACGTCCGCCGCGCCACCTCGGGCGCCGGCGACCGCGCGGGCGCGTCGACGGCGAGCACCTCGTGGCCCGCGCCCGACAGCGCGTCGACCACATGGCTCCCGATGAACCCCGCCGCCCCAGTGACAACCACCCGCACGCGGGCACTTTATCCGCCGAAATCGCGAACAGGGAGAGGATCCCCGTCCCCCCTCATCCGGGACTTTCCCCGGGACATCCCCATAGCTCCCTCGTCGACTTGCGGCGAGTCGTTGCTTCCGACGCGCTCATAACAACAACATGCCGCAAGTGAACGCACCGTCCGTTGCTCACCCGCCGGCCATGGCGCCTACGACCATGAAGGGCTCGGCGCCCGTGGCGACCGGCTCGGGGAGCACGGTGCCCGGCGGGTCGTGCGAGAGGTCCTCCTCACAGGCGTAGAAGCGGACGAACGCGCGGCGGCGTCCGGTGCCGTGGTCGCGGATCGTCCCGCGCAGCACCGGAAACCGAGCCTCCAGCGCGTCCAGCACCGAGCACAGCGTGACCGGCTCTGGGACGTCCAGTTCCACCTCGCCCCGCGCACCGGCGAGGACCCGCAGGTGCGCGGGGAGCACGACGCGGATCACGGGAGCGTCTGGACTTCCACCGACAGCACCGCCGGCAGGTCGCGGACGATGGGAGCCCAGGTGTCCCCGGCGTCGGCCGACGCGTACACCTGCCCACCGGTCGTGCCGAAGTAGACGCCGCACGAGTCGAGCGAGTCGACGGCCATCGCGTCCCGCAGGACGTTGACGTAGCAGTGGTTCTGCGGCAGGCCCGCGGTCAGCGGCTCCCACTCGTTCCCGCCGGTACGGCTGCGGTAGACGCGCAGCCGCCCCTCCGGCGGGTAGTGCTCCGAGTCGCTCTTGATCGGGACGACGTACACGGTGTCCGGCTCGTGTGCGTGCACGGCGATCGGGAACCCGAAGTCGCTCGGCAGGTCGCCGCTGATCTCATGCCAGGTCTCTCCCGCGTCGTCGCTGCGCATGACGTCCCAGTGCTTCTGCATGAACAGCACCTCGGGACGCGACGGATGCATCGCGATGCGGTGCACGCAGTGGCCGACCTCGGCGTCCGGGTCGGGGATGCCCTCGGACCGCAAGCCCCGGTTGATCGGCTTCCACGTCTTACCGGCGTCGTCCGTCCGGAACACGCCGGCCGCCGAGATGGCCACGTACATGCGCGCCGGGTCCACGGGATCCCGCACGATGGTGTGCAGGCACATCCCGCCCGCACCCGGCTGCCAGGACGGCCCGGACCCGTGCTCGCGCAGCCCCGGCAGCTCCTGCCAGGACGCCCCGCCGTCGTCCGTCCGGAACAGGGCGGCGTCCTCCACCCCGGCGTGCACGGTGTCGGGATCGTCGGGCGACGCCTCCAGATGCCAGACCCGCTTGAACTCCCACGGCTTCGGCGTCCCGTCGTACCACTGGTGCGTCCCGGGGACGCCCTCGTAGGCGAAGTCGTTCCCCACAGGCCGCCACGTCGCGCCCCCGTCGTCCGACCGCTGGATCAGCTGCCCGAACCACCCGGTGGACTGCGACGCGTACAACCGCGCCGGATCGGCGGGCGACCCGGCGAGATGGTAGATCTCCCACCCGCCGAAGTGCGGCCCGCTGACCGTCCACTCCTTGCGCGCGCCGTCCGCCGTGAGAACGAACGCACCCTTCCGCGTACCCACGAGAACCCGAACCCCGGTCATGCTGCCCTCCAAGAGCCGTCCGGCATGGCTTCACCGGGGATGCTGACTCCCGCCACCACCAGAACTCATCGCGCCACCGCCGCGGCGATCCTCAGCCCAGGTTAAGGACGGCGCTGGTCCAGCCGAAGACGCCGCTCACCGCACTAGCTCACCGCACTAGCTCACCGCACTAGCTCACCGCACTAGCTCACCGCACTAGCTCACCGCACTAGCTCACCGCACTAGGGCAGACGGGCACCGCTCATGCGCGGCTCATGGCACGGGAATGGCGGAGTGACCCTGACCGCGACGCTGAGGGCCCCGAACCTCAAAGTCTGTCGGCGGACGTGGTCCAGAGGTGCTGGGTGGCATAGGAGCGCCACGGACGCCACGGTCCAGGTTCGGCCCGCAGGCGATACAGGACGCGGCGTACACGGATGTCCGGGATGAAGACGTCCGGGTCGCCGAGCGCTCTCATCCTGATGTGCGCCACGTCGAGCCGTCCCATTCCCGGCAGGTCGAGCAGCTGCTTGCGGACGTGCTCGGGGTCGGCTCCGGCGTCGAGCACGATCTCTTCCCGGGCGAGTGCTTCCGCGAGGGCCAGCATGGTGGGGCGCCGGTGCGCGGGGAGGGCGGATCCGGCGCAGGCCAGCGACGCCATGTCGGGGAAGGTGTGCGTGACCCGCCCGACCGGCGCGGGCAGGCGGCGGCCGTGCGCGGCGACCAGCCTGGTGAGGTGGCCACGGGCCCGGTCGGCGGTGGAGCGGCGCGACAGGACGGTCCGGACGGCCGCCTCGCCCGGATCGGGGTGACCGGGGACGCGCAGTCCGGGACGGGCGGCGACCAGCGTCCCCAGCACCGGGTCCGCGCCGAGGAAGGCGTCTATGGCCCGCTGGTCGGCGTCCAGGTCGAGCATCCTGCGGCAGCGCCGCACGGCGGCGGTCAGGTCGCGCGGATCGTCCAGGTGCAGCTCGCAGGCCACGTGGTCGGCGCCCGGGACGTGGCGGAACGAGACGACGCCCGTGCCGTGCGGCAGGCGCAACGACCTTCGGTAGACGCCATCGGTGTACTCCTCGACACCTGGGACGGCGCGGGTGCCGAGGTAACGCAGGAGGGCCGCCACGTCCAGCGGCGGCCGGTAGGACAGCCGCAACGCGACGGCGCCCAGGGCGCCGCGCGGGGCGCCCGGCCGCCGCAGCCGGGTGGGCGTGGTGGCGTAGAGCTGCCGGATGGTCTCGTTGAACTGGCGGATGCTGGTGAATCCCGCGGCGAAGGCGATGTCGCTGACCGGCAGGCCGGTCGACTCCAGCAGCGTCCGCGCGGTGTGCGCCCGCTGCGCCCTGGCGATCGCCTGCGGCCCGGCGCCGACCTCGGCGACGAGCAGGCGGTACAGCTGCCGCTCGCTGTACCCGAGCCGGGCGGCCAGGCCCGCCACGCCCACCCGGTCGACCAGCCCGTCGGCGATCAGCCGCATCGCGCGCGCCG
Organism: Actinomadura chokoriensis; assembly: GCF_041463665.1. GTDB lineage: Bacteria > Actinomycetota > Actinomycetes > Streptosporangiales > Streptosporangiaceae > Spirillospora > Spirillospora chokoriensis_A. The sequence continues at coordinate 113,579 of NZ_JAXCEJ010000013.1, read as the reverse complement.
CGAGGTCGCCGCGCACGTTCCACTCGGGCGACCCGGGAGCGGCGTCCGGACGGCACCTCTTGCACGCCCGGAAGCCGTTGACCTGCGCCGCCGCCGCGCTGCGGAACAGCCGCACGTTGCGCCTGGCCGGCATGACGGCAGGGCAGCTGGGACGGCAGTAGACACCGGTCGTGGTCACGGCGACGTAGACCCACCCGTCGAAACGCGGGTCCCGGCTTCGCATCGCCTCGCGGACGGCTTCCACATCGATCATCTTCACCAGTCTGCCCGCCGCCGACCCTCACGGGACCGGTCGCCGGAGGCGGCGGGCGTTGACGTCCGATCCCCGCCAGCGTCGCGGTGCGGCCGCGGTCAGGCTGGCCCGCATGCCTGCTCTTGCCCTTCGTGGCGGTCGGCTGCGCAGCTACCGGCGCACGCTGGCCGCCCGCGACTTCCGCCTGCTCTGGCTCGGCTCGTCCCTGTCGCTGACCGGGGACGGGATGACTTTCGTCGCGCTCAGCTGGCTCGTGCTGTCCCAGCCGGACGGGACGCGGCGCCTCGGCCTGCTGGCCGTCTGCTACACCTTGCCGGTCTTCGCGGGCGGGTTGCTGGCGGGCCCGGTCCTCGACCGGTTCGACAAGCGCCATGTCCTGGCGGCCGACAGCGTGGTGCGCGGCATCGCCGTGGCGTCCATTCCGGTCGCCGCGTCCATGGGCGAGATGCCCATGGTATTGCCGTTCACCGTCGCCGCCGTGTACGGCCTGTTCAAGATGGTGCCGCTCGCCGGCTTCCCGGCGGTGATCCCGGATCTGGTGCCCGCCGGGCAGCGGGAAGCGGCCAACGCGCTCGAATCGGCGAGCTTCAGCGTGGCCGGAATGATCGGCCCCGCCCTGGGCGGCGCACTGATCGGTGTGATCGGAGCCGAAGGCGTCCTCGCCCTGGACGCCGCGTCCTACGTGGTCTTCGCCGCCATGGCGGTGGCCGTCCGCCGTCCGTTGCGGGTGCGGCCGTCGGCCCCGTCCCCGGTGCCCCGAGCCGGGGCCTCCGTGCTCTCGCTGTTCCGGGACAGGGTCCTGGTGGTCACCACGCTGGCGTTCATGGCGTTCAACGTGGCCGAGGGCATGCTGCTGGTCGTGGGGCCCTGGTTGGCCAAGCACCAGCTTCCCGGCGGTGCGCAGGCATTGGGCCTCCTGCTAACGGCCCTGGCGGCGGGCGAGCTGCTCGGCGCGGCCGCGGCGGGAGCCAGGCGGCCGCGGACGCGGCCGATCGTCGCCATCGCCCTGGTGCAGCTGGTGGCCGCCACGGGCTTCCTGGCGGTGGCGCTCGCGCCGCACACCCTTCCTGTCGCCGCCGGTTTCCTGATGATCGGCCTGTTCAGCGCTCCGATGACGGTCTGGGCCCAGTCGCTGCGCATGGACCGGATCCCCGCCCCGCTGCGCGGCCGGGGCTTCGCCGTCCTCCGGACGCTCATGCAGGCGACACCGCCCCTGGGCGCCGTCTGCGCGACGCCGCTGCTCGACGGCGGGCTGCTCGTCCCGGCCGCCGTGGCCATGACCCTGATCGCGGCCGTTCCCGGTCTCGTCCTGCTCGCGGCCGGGCGGCATCTGAAGTGAACCCTCCGGCCCGTGCCGCCCGAGCCGCCACTCGTGACGAGCCGGACCTCTGATCCGCGTCATGCGACCCGGCTGACGAGATCGGGGCCGCCCAGGGCTCAGCGGGGGCGGGCCACGCGGGTCTCGTCCCAGACGGGTTCCGCCGACTCGTAGACCGAGCCGTCGGCGCCGAAGATCAGGTGGCGGTCGAAGGCGCGGGCGAACCAGCGGTCGTGGGTGACGGCCACGACGGTTCCCTCGTAGGATTCCAGGCCCTCCTGGAGGGCTTCGGCGCTGGCCAGGTCCAGGTTGTCGGTCGGCTCGTCCAGGAGGAGGAGCGTGGCGCCGCCCAGTTCCAGGAGAAGGATCTGCAGGCGGGCCTGCTGGCCGCCCGAGAGGGTCTCGAAGGGCTGCTCGGCGCAGACGTTCAGCTCGTAGCGGGTCAGGGCGCTCATGGCGTCGTTGCGCAGGCGGGCGTGCTCGGTCATGACGATCTCGCACGGGGTGCGTCCGGCCAGGTCCGGGCGGGCGTGGGTCTGTGCGAAAAGGCCGGGGACGACGCGGGCGCCCAGGCGGGCGACGCCGGTGTGGGCGACCGGGGAGGCGGCGGTCGCGCCGCGGGGGAGCGTCTCGGCGATGGCCGTGAGCAGGCGCAGGAAGTGGGACTTGCCGGAGCCGTTGGAGCCGAGGACCGCGACCCGTTCGCCGTACCAGATCTCGGTGCCGAAGGGCTTCATGAGGCCCGTCAGTTCGAGGTCCTCGCAGACCACCGCGCGCTTGCCGGTCCGGCCGCCGCGCAGGCGCATCCTGAGGTTCTGGTCGCGGGGCGGGATCTCGGGCGGGCCCGCCTCCTCGAACTTGCGCAGGCGGGTCTGGGCGGCGCGGTAGCGGGACGCGAAACCGTCGTTGACCGTGGCCTTGGTCCGGAGGGTGTTGACGAGCTCCTTGAGTTTCGCGTGCTCCTCGTCCCAGCGGCGGCGCAGTTCCTCAAGGCGTTCGTTGCGGTCGCGGCGGGCGGCGGCGTAGGTGGAGAAGCGGCCGCCGTGGATCCAGACGCGGGCCGCCTCGACGGTGACGATCCGGTCGGCGGAGCGGTCGAGGAGTTCGCGGTCGTGGGAGACCAGGAGGACGGTCTTGGGCGTTTCGCGAAGTCTTTCTTCCAGCCATCGCTTTCCCGGGACGTCGAGGTAGTTGTCGGGCTCGTCCAGGAGGAGGACCTCGTCGGGGCCGCGCAGCAGGGCTTCGAGCGCGAGGCGTTTCTGCTCGCCGCCCGAGAGGGTGCGGACCTCGCGCCAGCGGCACGAGTCGTAGGGGACGCCCAGGGCCGCGACGCAGCAGGCGTCCCAGAGCACCTCGATCTCGTAGCCGCCCGCGTCACCCCAGCCCGCGAGGGCCGTGGCGTAGCGGAGCTGCGCGGGTTCGTCGTCGCGTTCCATCATCGCCAGTTCGGCCGCCTCCACGGCCTCGGCGGCCGACCGGACGCGGGGCGGCGCCAGCGACAGCAGGAGGTCGTGCACGGACGAGCCGTCCCGCATGCTGCCGATGAACTGGCGCATCACGCCTATGCCGCCGCTGTGCCCGACGGTGCCGGACTGGGGCGTCAGGTCCCCGGCGACCAGGCGCAGGAGGGTCGTCTTGCCGGCGCCGTTCGGCCCGACGAGGGCGGCCGTGACGCCCTCGCCGACGCGGAAGGAGACGTCGTCCAGCAGCGTCCTGCCGTCCGGCAGTACATGGCTGATGTGCCCGACCTCGACGTGTCCCACGGCTCCCCCTCGATGACCTCCCGAGTCTCCGGACGGGCGCCGGGAGCGTCAAACGGTTTTCGCGACGACCGCGGTGGCACGGATCCGAAAGGCCCGGAATGTAGTAGTCGGTATGATCCCTCGGCCATGACGGCGACTGAGGAAGAACGGGAAGAGATTTCCGCGTGTTACCGGCATCCCAAGCGGGAGACCTACGTCCGCTGCACGCGGTGCGACCGCTACATCTGCCCGGACTGCATGCGCGCGGCGGCCGTGGGGCAGCAGTGCGTCGAATGCGTACGCGAAGGCAACAGGAGTGTCCGGCAGGGGCGCACGGTCTTCGGAGGCAAGGTCTCGGTCACGCCCTGGGTGACCTACGTCCTGATCGCCGTGAACGTGCTCGTGTACCTGGGTGAGCTGGCCAAGCCCGACCTGGTCGACAGGCTCGGATCGCTGGGCGTCGGGCTCATCGGCCCGGACGGCGACGTCTTCGTGGCCGACGGCGGAACCTACGCCGGGTTCGAGCCCGCGGGGATCGCGCACGGCGAGTGGTACCGGCTGATCACCTCCGCGTTCGTGCACCTGCCGCCGACCGAGGGCGGGTTCGGGATCCTCCACATCGTCTTCAACATGTGGTGGCTGTGGCGGCTCGGCCGGCCGACCGAGGAGATGCTGGGCCGGTGGCGCTTCCTCGCCCTCTACCTGCTGGCCGCGCTGGGCGGCTCGGTGCTCGGCTACCTGATCGACCCGGGCATGAACGCGGTCGGCGCCTCGGGCGCGGTCTTCGGGCTCACCGCGGCCTACTGGGTCTTCATGCGCAGGCTGGGCCATCCCATGGACGAGGCGAACCGGCTCGTCGTGTACTCGCTGATCTGGCTGGTCGTCTCGGCCGGCGTCACCTCGTGGCAGGGCCATCTCGGCGGCCTCCTCGCGGGCGGCGCCGTCGCGTTGGCCTTCGCCTACGCCCCGAGAAAGCGGCGCCTCGCCGTCCAGGCGGGTGCCGCGGCGGCCATGCTCGTCCTGCTGGCCGCCCTGGTGATGATCAAAACGTCGGAACTCGGCGGCACCCTCCTGTGACGCGTCACGCCGCCTCGGCGAGCAGCGACTCGACGTGCGCCGCGACCGCGGCCAAGGCGATCTTGGACGTCTCGCCGGTGGCGCGGACGGTGACCTCCGCGGTGCCCTCGGCCAGCCCGCGGCGGCCTATCGTCACGCGGTACGGGATGCCGGTCAGCTCGACGTCCCGGAACTTCACGCCCGCCCGTTCGGGACGGTCGTCGATCACGACCTCGACGCCGGCGGCGCGCAGCGCCCCGTAGACGTCCTCGGCGGCCTCGGCCACGCCGGCGTCGTCGGACTGCGCCGGCACCACCGCGACCTGGAACGGGGCCACGGACACCGGCCAGACGATGCCGCGGTCGTCGTGGTGCGTCTCGACGATCGCGGCCATCGCCCGCTCGACGCCGATGCCGTAGCTGCCCATGATCACCGGGACGAGCCTGCCGTCCGGGTCGAGGACCTCGACGCCGAGGGCCCGCGAGTAGCGGTCGCCGAGCTTGAAGATGTGCCCCACCTCGATGGCCCGGACGATCTCCAGGGGTTCGCCGCAGCGGACGCAGGGCTCCCCGGCGGCGACCTCGCGCAGGTCGGCCCACGCGCCCACGTCGATGTCGCGGTCGACGTCGACGCCGCGCAGGTGGACGTCGTCGGTGTTCGCGCCCGTGAACATGTCGCGGCGGCCCCGCAGCGCCTCGTCCGCGATCACCGGGAGCGCCGCGCCGACGGCGCCGAGGCTGCCCGGGAGCGCGCCCAGCGCGTCCTGGATCTCCGGCGGTTCGGCGGCGCGGATCTCCGTCGCGCCCGTCGCGTCCACGAGCTTCTGCTCGTTGAGCGGGTGGTCGCCGCGCAGCAGGACGAGCGTGAGCGTCCCGTCCAGGATGTAGACGAGCGTCTTGATCTGCCGGTCGCCCGGCGCGGAATAGGTCAGAAGATCTTCGATGGTGCGGACGCCGGGCGTGTCGAAACGCTCGGGCGCGGCCGGCCCCGGCCCGTCGGACGCGGGAGGCAGCGCCGACGTCGCCCGCTCGATGTTCGCCGCGTACCCGCAGGCCGGGCTGCGGACGACGAGGTCCTCGCCGGCGTCGGAGGGGCACATGAACTCCGTCGAGCCGGAGCCGCCCATCGTCCCGCTGGACGCCTCGCACGGCAGCGCCGGAATGCCCAGCCGCAAGAAGATCCGCGTGTAGGCGCCGTGGTAGGCGGCGAACGACGCGTCCAGCCCGGCACGGTCGACGTCGAAGCTGTAGGCGTCCTTCATGGTGAACTCGCGGGTCCGCATGAGGCCGCCCTTGGGGCGCGGCTCGTCCCGGAACTTCGTCTGGAACTGGTACCACTGCTGCGGGAGCCGCCGGTAGGAGCCGAGCTCCCGGGCGACCGTCGCGAAGATCTCCTCGTGCGTCACGCCGAGGGCGAAGTCGGCGCCGCGCCGGTCGCGGAGCCGGAACATCTCCTGGCCGATCAGCTCCCAGCGGCCCGAGCGGCGCCACGGCTCCGCCGGATGCAGTGCCGGCAGCAGCATCTCCTGCGCGCCGATCGCGTCCATCTCCGCCCGGACGATCCCGATGATCTTCGAGCGGACGCGGACCGCCAGCGGCAGCAGCGAGTAGTGCCCGGCGGTGAGCTGCCGGATGAAGCCCGCGCGGAGCAGCAGCCGGTGGCTCGGCGCGTCCGCCTCGGCCGGGTCCTCACGCAGCGTGGGCGCGAACATCTGGGACCAGCGCATCCCGCGAGGGTAACGAAACGTCCGCCCGGGCGCGGTCAGTCAGTACCCTTGTTGCCGTGAGTCGAGAAGGTGTGACACCGCAGAGCGAGGATTTCTCCGCCTGGTACAACGAACTGGTCGTGCAGGCCCAGCTCGTCGACCGTGGCCCGGTTCGCGGCACGATGGTCATCCGGCCGTACGGGTACCGGTTGTGGGAGCTGCTCCAGGCCGACCTGGACCGGCGCATCAAGGAGGCGGGGCACGACAACGCCTGCTTCCCGATGTTCATCCCGGAGTCCTACCTGAAGCGCGAGGCCGAGCACGTCGAGGGCTTCTCGCCGGAGCTGGCGGTCGTCACCCACGCGGGCGGCAAGGACCTGGAGGAGCCGCTGATCGTGCGGCCCACGTCCGAGACCGTCATCGGCGAGTACATGGCCAAGTGGATCGACTCCCACCGTGACCTGCCGCTGCTGCTGAACCAGTGGGCGAACGTCGTCCGCTGGGAGATGCGGCCCCGGCTGTTCCTGCGCACGACCGAGTTCCTCTGGCAGGAGGGCCACACCGCGCACATCGACGAGGACGACGCGATGCGCGAGACGATGTGGGCGCTGGACGCCTACACCGCCGTCGCCCGCGACCTCGCCGCGATGCCGGTCGTGGCGGGGGAGAAGACGCCGGGCGAGCGGTTCGCCGGCGCCGTCCGCACCTACACGATCGAGTGCATGATGCGGGACGGCCGGGCGCTGCAGGCCGGGACGTCGCACTACCTCGGCACCAACTTCGCCAAGGCGTTCGAGATCCAGTACCAGGACGAGGCGGGCAAGCTCACCCACGCCCACACCACGTCCTGGGGGATGAGCAGCCGCATGATCGGCGGCGTGGTCATGACGCACGGGGACGACAAGGGCCTCGTCCTGCCGCCGAGCCTCGCCCCCTACCAGGTCGTGATCGTCCCGATCGGGCGCAAGGAGCAGGGAGAGCAGGCCGCGGCCGAGGCGCGCAGGCTCGCCGCGGCGATCAAGGCGGCGGGCGTCCGCGTGCACGTGGACGACAACCGCCCGCAGCTTTCGCCCGGGTTCAAGTTCAACGAGTGGGAGATGCGCGGCGTCCCGGTCCGGATCGAGCTCGGCAAGCGCGACATCGAGGGCGGCGTCGCGACCGTCGTGCGGCGGCTCCCGACCGTCGAGGGGCAGGGCAAGGAGCAGATCCCGCTGGAGAAGGTGCCCGAGCTGCTGCCCGGGCTGCTCGCCGACTTCCAGGCGTTCCTGCTGGCCAGGGCCGAGAAGTTCCGTGACGACCACACCGCCGTCGTGGACGGCTGGGACGCGTTCGCCGCGCAGGTCGCCTCCGGGTGGGCCCGCGCGTTCCACTGCGGCGAGACCGAGTGCGAGGACGCGATCAAGGCCGACACCGCCGCGACGCCGCGCGTGATCCCGGCCGACGCGCCGCCGGAGACCGGCGACTGCGTGAAGTGCGGCCGGCCGTCCGCCTACGGCAAGCGCGTCATCTTCGGCAAGGCGTACTGAGCCCCGGGCGGCGCCCGCGCGATCAGCCGTCCTCGGCGTCGGTCGCGCGGGCGTGCGCCTTGATCCGCGTCCGGTACGGCTGGACGAACCACACCCATCCGGCCAGCCCGAGGACGCCCGCGGCCGTGAGGGCGACCGGGAGCGTCCGCTCCGACAGCGACTCGACGATCAGCATGGTGGCCGAGGTGATCGAGACCGCCAGCGCGAACGCGCCCGCGATCCCGAACTGGTTGGCGCGCTTGATCAGCAGCGCCTTCTGCCCCAGCCGGAACAGGATCCGGTGCTGGAACACGGGGGCGATGAAGCAGATCGACGCGATCGCCGCCCCGAACAGCGCGAGGTAGAACAGCACCATCCCGAAGCCGTCGACCCTGTGGAAACCGGTGGAGAACGGGACGGTCAGCAGGAACGCGAAGAGCACCTGCACCCCGGTGGTCGCGACCCGGAACCCCTGGAGAAGCTCCATCAGCTGCCGGTCGAGCCGCTCGTACTCGGTTTCGTTGCGGGGCTTGTCAGAGGGGTCAGCGGTCATGAATCCGATTTACCCCGCAAGACGATCATCATCCCGGCAATTATCCGCGTCCGGGCGTCCGGGCCGTCGCCGCGGCACCCGCCCTAGCCGAGCGTGGGCGGCTCCACGCGCAGCGCGAGCATCGACACGTCGTCCCGCAGGTCGCCGTCGCAGTAGTCGAGCAGCGCCTGCTCCACCCCCGCGAGCATTCCCTCCGGCGTGTCGCCGGCGTGCGCGGCGAGCGCCTCCAGCAGGCGTTCCTGGCCGAACTCCTGCCGCATCATGTCGCACGCCTCGAGGACGCCGTCCGAATGCAGGAACAGCGTGTCGCCCACGGTGAGGTCGATGGTGTCCAGCCCGGCCTCGAAGTCCTCGAAGAGGCCCAGCGGGACGCCGCCCCGGGACGCCGACCTGATCACCCCGTCGGCGCGCACCACGATCGCCGGCGGGTGACCCGCGGTGCCCAGCGAGACGATGATCCGCTCGGTCTCCAGCGTCAGCCCCGCCATCACCGCCGTGACGAACCGGTCCTCGTCCAGCAGCGCCTCGTTCACGATGCCGAGGACGTCGCCCGGGGCCGCCTTCCACCGCGACGCCAGCCGGACGCAGTGCCGCGCCGTCGCCGTCACCGCCGCCGCGTCCTGGCCCTTGCCGCACACGTCGCCGAGGACGAGGCCCCAGCCGTTCTCCGTGCGGAACACGTCGTAGAAGTCGCCGCCCACGTCCGAGCCGTGCGTCGACGTCAGGTACTTGGCGGCCACCCGCACGCCCGGGATCGCGGGCAGCCGCTTCGGCAGCAGGCTCGCCTGCAGCGTGTCGGCGACCTCGGCGCGGCGCCGGTACAGCCGCGCCGCCCGGATCACCAGCGCCAGGTACCGGCCGAGCCGCTGCACGACCCCGAGGTCCATCAGGTCGAACGGGCCGTACTCGCCGCTCGCCGCCAAGGTGATCGTGCCGATGGCGCGGTCTCCGTCCTCGATCGGGACGCAGAGCACCGACGTCGTGCCGATCTTGCCGCAGACGGGGTGCCCGTCCGGGCAGACGCCGAGGAGGTCGAGGTTCTCCACGTGCGGCCGCAGCGCGCTCTGCCGGGTGACGTACACGGTGTGCGGGAGCGTGCCCTCCGCGGGCTCGACCTCCTCCAGCATCCGCGCGGCCTCGACGGAATGCTCGTCGTCCGGGCCCATCACGACCTGGCGGCGCAGCTCCAGCGCCGCGCCCGCCGCGTGGATGCCGCCCTGCAGCGGCCCGCCCGGACCGCCGCCGCTCGGGCCGGTCAGGTCGATGAACGCCCAGTCGGCCAGCTCGGCGGTGAGCAGCCGGGCGCAGCGCCGGACCGCGACCGTCTCGTTGAAGACCGGCTCGTCCAGCAGCAGCTCGCTCGCGGTGGCGAGAACGTCCATCCGGTGGACGATCGTGGCAACGGCCTCGTCGTCGCCCGGTGACCCCTGGGCCGTCCGCGCCTGGTTCCGCGCCGGCCTCTTGGCGGGCTTGTCATCGGTGGGCGTGTTCGTCGGACCGGCGGCCACCACGACCATCGGATCGGGTTCGCCGCGGATCCACACCCGCGCCAGCGTCACCACTGCGTCGACGGGACGGTCCCGGCCGAGGAACCGGACGTTGACGCGGTGCCGCCGCCCCGTCCGGACCACGGCCGCCAGCTGCGACCGGACCGCCGCGCGGGTCGCCATGTCGCAGAACGCCGTGAACTGCTTGCCCGACACGTACCCGGACGACGTGCCGAGCAGCTCCGCCGCCTGCCGGTTGACCCGGCGGACGCTCGTCATCCGGTCCAGCAGGAACAGCGGGACGGGGGCGTCCTGGAAGACGGTGCGCAGCACCCGGCGCTCGGTCTCCGCCGCGGCCGATCCTCCCTGCTCCCCGGTCTGCTCCCCGCCCATCGTGCGCAGCACGGTGAGTGCCAGCTCGAGCTCGACCAGCGCCGCGTCCAGGGTGGCGCGCAGGTCGGGTTCGGGAACGCCGGCGGCCTGGCGCAGCTCGCCGATACGCCCTTCGAGATCCGAGATCTCCCGCAGCAGGGTCTCGGGTTCGAGCTGGTCGGGCCGATCGTGCATCTGGTCTCCCTCTCATCCGCGGGACACGGTGGAACCAGCTCGGCTCCCGCCCGGATCGGGCCGGTCCACGATCCGCGGGGCCGCTTCGAGCAGCCTATTCGCATCGACCGCGTGCGTCTGTAGGCGCGGTCTAGGGAAGGCCCTGACGACCGACGATACGCTGTGCGAGCGCGGTCAGCTTCACATGGCGCGTCTGTGAGATCCGGCGCATCTCGGCGAACGCCTCGTCGGCGTCGCATCCCAGCGCGTGCATCAGAATGCCCTTCGCCTGGTCGACGATCGCGCGCGCCTCCACCGCCTCCTGCAACTGGACCGCGGTCCGGTGGACGTCATCGTACTGCTGGGAGTTGGAGACCGCGGCGGTGCCCTGCGCGATCAGCAGCGACGCCAGCGCGTGCCGGCCGTGGCCGAGCGACTTCGGGGTCACCCCGAACAGGGTCAGCGTGACCAGGACGGGCGGGTTCAGGTGCGGCGTCATGGTGAAGCAGCGCACCCCGCGGCGCAGCATGTCCGACATCGACTCGGGCCAGCGGGTCTCGGCGAGGATGTCGTCGGACGTCAGCGGCCGGCGCTCCCGCACCACGTCGAAGATCGGCCCGTGCCCGCGGGACAGCTGCCGGTCGGTCACCTCGGCGAGATCGGGATGGCTCGCCGCCGCCGCCAGCGGCTCCGGGCGCGGCTCCTCCGGCGCGCCCGCGTCCACGCCGATCTCCGCGCCGATCTCCGCGTGCGGGACCGGGACGGCACCGGACGGCGGCCACCCCGGACCCGGGTCGGCTCCGGCCCGGCGAGGCAGCGCCCACCGCACGCTCGCCGCGCCCGCGCAACCGGGGACGGCGCGTGCGGCCAGCTCGGTCACCCGGTGCAGGGTGCCGACGTCGGAGGACTCCCCGACCATGCCCAGGCGGGCTATCTCCAGCGCGAGCTGGTCGGTCAGGACCGTTTCGGTGGGCGTCACCCTTTCGAGGCTATCCTGGCCGGACGGCTGCGACGCGTTGCCCGCCGCGCCGCGTCCCTGGTGCTTCATGGGGGAGTCCTAGTTATTGGGCGGCGCCTTGCTGATCTCGCTGAGCGGCCCGGCCTCCCCGTTGGCCACCGCCAGGTCGCCGATGGACACGATGCCCACCGGGCGCTGATCGGCGTCCACGACGGGAAGCCGCCGGATGGCCTGCTCGCACATCAGCCGCGCCACGGTCAGGGTGTCGTCGTCGGGGTGGACGGTCGTCAGCTCGGCCGTGCACACGTCGCCGAGGGGCGTGAGGGAGGTGTCACGGCTCTCCGCCACCGCGCGGACCACGATGTCGCGATCGGTCACCACGCCGCACAACCGGCCGGCGAAGGTGACCAGGACATCGCCTATCCCCTCGTCCCGCATCACACGGGCCGCCTCGTACAGCGTCGCGTCGAGCGGTAGGGACAGGGGCGCCGCCGTCATCACGTCGCTGACCGTTGATGGCATCGCGCGCACATCCTCCCGAATCGCCTGACGGCTCGCGTGGCCCGTGTGCGCGCAGTACCCACGGTCGGCGCGCCTATTCGGGCGGTTCCGGGTCCGGCCATCGTTTCACCGCGTTACGCGTGGTCAGAACGCGAAAACGGCACCGGTCCGCGCCCGCATCGCGCAGTCGTTGCCGTACTCCGCCCGGAACCGCACCGGCTTGCCGCGCCACCGCCCCTCCGCGCGCGCGACGACCGGGGCGTGCACGGCCGTGCACATCCGGCCGTCCGGCTGATGGGCGATCTTCCCGCCCGACTCGCCGAGCTCCGAACAGGCCCGCGCCGCCTCCGGATGCCCGCCGCCCGGCGGATCGCAACGCAACGTGACCGCCCGGCTCCCGGACGGCGCCCGGTCCGGGTGGCTGAGGGAGAGCCGCAGCGACGATCCGGAACCAGAGGGGACGGTGGGCACGAGGGCGATCAGCGCACCCGCGATGACCCCGGTGAGGAGGTTCGACACTGGAGACTCCGATGGTCGGGGGAGAGACCCTGACTCAGGGTAGTCGAGCGAACACTTCCGGTGCGGGGAAATGGACGATCCCGCAGCCACGGGGCAACTGCGGGACCACGTGCAACCTGGTGAGGGGGCGCCCCGGCGCCTGGCGCCGAGGGGCGGAACGACGAACTAGGCCGCGAGGGTGTGGGCGGCGCGGCGGTGACCGGCGAGGGACTCGCGGAGCTGCTTGCGGCCCCGGTGCAGGCGGGACATCACCGTGCCGATGGGGGTGCCCATCATCTCGGCGATCTCCTTGTAGGGGTAGCCCTCGACGTCCGCGAGGTAGACGGCGTCCCGGAAGTCCTTCGGCAGGGCGCGCAGCGCGGCCGTCACCTGGGAATCGGGGATGCGGTCCAGAGCCTCGGACTCGGCGGACCGGAAACCGGAGGCGTGCGCCTCGGTCTGCGTGAGCTGCCACTCCTCCAACTCCTCCGAACCGGCGCGCTGCGGCTCGCGCTGCTTCTTGCGGTAGGTGTTGATGAAGTTGTTGGTGAGGATCCGGTGCAGCCATGCCTTGAGGTTCGTGCCTTCCTGGAACTGGTGGAAGTTCACGTAAGCCTTGGCCAGAGTCTCCTGGACGAGGTCCTCGGCGTCCGCCGTGTTGCGGGTCATGCGGACGGCACTCGCGTAGAGCGGGTCGGCGAGCGGCAGGACGTCACGCTCGTAGCGCCGGGTGCTCTCGTTGTTGGTGATGCTCCTCTTCGCGCGGCTGTTCGCGCGGTCGGCGTCGCGGCCGTTGTCGCGGACCGGCGTGGTGACAGCGGTCATCGTCGCTCCCCCGTTGGGTAGGGCCCCGGCGAAAGGGGCCGGTTGCATGGCGCGTGGTCGGGGGCACGCGCGGGCCGAGCGGACGAGCCGCCCCCCGTTGAGTGGTACGTGCCACCGTTCCCGGCGAGTTCGGAGATGAACCCGGCCTCGCATGGAGAGCGGGCCGAGGATCCTGCGCGGGTCGGCGATGCCAGAGCGACCCCGTTCACCGGGACGTCGCGGGCTGTGCTCGATCGGGCGCTTACCACCCGCCGGTGGTCTTCCTGACAGGTAAGACGCCGGGAAGCCACCAAAAGGTTGCCTTGACCAGGGTGTTGCTCATCACAGTGTCTATTGCATTGCCCTCGGCGGTCGGCGCTGGGGCGCCTTCCTTCAACGGGCACTGCGGCGATCGCTGCATCGCTTCGGGGCTCGCTGCGCGAAGTGGTCCAGTCCTCGGCGCCGACGGTGTTGCCCTATGCCCGCATCAGGCCGCCGGGTCGGTCGGCGCCGGCCGATGCCCCGCCAGCACCGCGCGGACGAGCCGCGCCGCGAACTCCTCCGGCCCCGCCGGGAGCCCGGCGCCCGCGGCCACCGCCTCCGGGCCGGCGAGCCGGGTCAGGAAGGCGTGCTGCTGGCAGCCTCCGAGCAGGGCCGCCGCGATGAACGGGAGCGGCGCGTCCGGGGCGAGACGTCCCGCGTGCTGCTCCGCGTCCAGATAGCCGATCAGGGCGGAGTGGCCCATCAGCGGACCGCTCATCGGGCCTCCAGGGGGACCGGCCGGTGGACCACCGGGAGCCCCGGGCAGTTGAGTGCCACCGTCCTGGCCACCTCTGGTCCGCGCGCGCGCCTTGGCGGCGGAGTCGTTCTGTGCTTTGACCGGCCCGTTGTCGCGCAACCAGGCGATCAGTTCGGGGTCGGCCAGGACGGGCCCCGTCATCGGCAGTAGCTCGCCATAGAAGCGGACCATGTCGGCGGCCAGGCGGACGAGGTTCTGCTCCACGGTGTTCTGGCCGATGGATCCGGCGAGTGTCATCATCGCCGTCCGCGCCGTTCCCGTGACCTCCGCCAGAGCCGCCGCGAACAGCGCCGTCTTGTTCGCGAAATGGTTGTAGAGGCTGCCTTCGGAGACGCCCGCGCTGCGCGCGATCTGCTTGGTCGTCGCGGCCGTGATCCCGCGCGCCTGGATCACCGCGACGGCCGCGGCCAGGATCCGCTCGCGCATCGGCTCCGTCCGTGCTGCCAAACCCGCGTCACCTTCCCCTCCGCCGTGGACGTTAGCACCCGGCGGCGTATGAGTGAGCACTCACCCGATGCTTTTCCGGCGGAGTTCCAGCGCACCCCTCTCACGCGATGTAGCGTCCCCTGCACCGCGCGTTGCCGGTGACTTCGGGCGTCCTTCGTCCGGGGAGGGGGACCCGATGGTCATTACGGACCTGCTGGGGGTGGCCAAGATGGCCGCCATCACACTGGACGGACGAGGCCGGATCAGGCACTGGGACGACACCGCCGCCGAGCTGTTCGGCGTCGGGCCGCCAAGGGCCCTCGGGCGTCCGCCCGCGGAATTGCTGCGGCTGCCCCGCGAGCACCGGGGCGCCTTCGAGCCGGAGGCCTTCGGGCACGTCTGGTGCGGCGCCTGCACGCTGCCGCGCGTCGACGACGGCGAGCGGGCCGAGGTCGGCTGGTGGGTCTACCCGATCGGCGGGACGCCCGGCGAGCACGGCATCAGCGTGCTGGCGCTCGCCGCCGACCTGCGCCGGCTCCGCCGCGACGGGATCGGCATCACCATCGGCGATCTGCTGCTCGCCCCGCCCGGCCGGCCAGCCGGGGCCGGCGCCGCGGCCCGCCGGCCGGCCGGCGCGCGGCTGCTGCGGGTCGAGCCCGCGCTCACCGCGCCGCGCGCCGACCTGCCGGGCCAGGGCGCCGACCCGTTCGCCGGACGGCTCGCCGGGCTGCTGCCTGCGCTCGACCCGGCCGCGGCCGAGAAGATCGCCTCGCGGGTGCTCGGCCTCGGCTGCCCCGCCGTCTCGCTCGGCCTGACCATCCGGCTGCCGATCGTCCCGCACACCGCGGAGAACCCGGCCGCTCCGCGCGCCGGCGGGGCCGTCCCGCCGCCCAGGTCCGCGCGGCCCCGCGCCGCCCCGCGGGACGTCCCCGCGTCCTGGGAGCCGCTCACCTACCTCGGCGAGGCCGGCGAGCAGATCGGCAGCTCGCTCGACCACCTGCAGGCCGCCCGGACGCTCGCCGAGGTCCTCGTCCCGCGGCTCGCCGACTTCGCCGCCGTCGAGCTGCTCGAACGCGTCGTCGCCGACTCCGCGCCGCCCGCCGCCGAGATCGACGAGACCACGCCGATGCGCCGCGTCGCCGTCGCCCACACCGACGACCCCGGGCGCTGGGACGAGGCCGTGCCCGAGGGCGAGGCGCTGCTGCTGCCGCCCCGGACGCCCTGCGTCCAGGCCATGCGGACCGGGCGTCCCGTGCACGTCCGGCGGGTCGGGCCCGCGCAGGCCGCCCGGTTCGCCGCCGCGTTCGGCGACCGCGACCTCAGCCCGCTGTTCATCGGACGTGCGCTGCTGATCGTCCCGCTGATCGCGCGGGGGCGCGTGCTCGGCACGTTCGAGCTGCTCCGCAAACCCGACCGGCCCGGGTTCGGCGATCTCGACCTCGCCATGGTGGACGAGCTGGCCCGCCGCGCCGCGCTGTGCATCGACAACGGGCGGCTGTACCGGCGCGAGGTCCAGGTCGCCGAGGAACTGCAGCGCAGCATGCTCCCGGGCGACCCGCCGGACGTCGCCGGGGCACGCGTCCGCTACCGCTACCGGCCCGCCGAACAGGCCGCCCAGGTCGGCGGCGACTGGTTCGACGCCATCCCGCTGCCCGGCTGCCGGCTCGGCCTCGTCGTCGGCGACGTGATGGGGCACGGCCTCACCTCCGCCGCGATCATGGGGCAGCTGCGCACCGCCGTCCGCACCCTCGCCACCGAGGACATGCGGCCCGACCGGCTGCTGCGCCAGCTCGACGGGCTCGCCCGCCGGCTCGGCGAGGACTACCTCGCCACCTGCCTGTACGCGGTCTACGACCCGGTCGAGCGGCGGTGCACCTTCGCCAACGCGGGGCACGTCCCGCCCGTCCTGGTCTCGGCGGACGGCGCGAGCCGGGTGCTGCCCGTTCCGCCCGGCGTGCCCATCGGGGTGGGCGGCGAGCCGTTCCAGACGATGGAGATCGTAGTCGAGGACGGGGCGCAGCTCGTCCTGTGCACCGACGGGCTCCTCGAACGCCGCGACCGCGACATCGAGCAGGGCCTGGCGGAACTGCGCGGACGGCTCGCCGGGGCGTCCGCCGATCTGGACGGCACCTGCGACGACCTGCTCGACACGCTCGCCGCCGGCACCCCCGCCGACGACATCGCCATCGTCGCGGTCGGGTTCGACGGCATCCCCAAGGACGAGGTCGTCACCTGGGAGCTCGAACCCGAGCCGGCCAGCGTCCCGTGGATCCGCGCGCAGGTCGCCGCCCGGCTCGCCGGCTGGAGCCTGCACGACCTCACCGACACCGCGCAGCTCCTCGTCAGCGAACTCGTCACCAACGCCCTCGTGCACGGCGCCGGGTCCCTCGGCGTCCGGCTGATCAAGGGCCGGACGCTGCTCTGCGAGGTCCACGACGACGGCGCGGACCTGCCGCAGCTCCGGCACGCCGAGGCCACCGACGAGTCGGGCCGCGGCCTCCAGCTCGTCAGCCACCTCGCCGCCCGCTGGGGCACCCACCGCACCGACACGGGCAAGATCGTGTGGGTCGAGCAGCGGCTGCCGTGCTGATCGTGGGTCCGTCTCGCCGGCGTGGGAGGTAAATGTCCCGTTGTCGCCAGATACTTTCCGACGTCCCCATCGGCTCTGATCGAAGAGTGCCGACGACCTTCGGGGGACGAGTTTGGGTGAGAATCTGACGCTGCCCGTTCCGGAAACCCTCTACGGAACCTACGCCGTGGCGCTCGCGGAACCGCTCGCCGACCCCGCCGCCCTCGCCCGCGACCACGTCACGCGGCACACCCCGCCGCCGCTGCGCGCACTCGTCCTCGGCATGCTCGGCAGCCCCATGCTGACCCTCGACCAGCGCCCGGCGACCGACTTCCCCCCGCTGCCCGCCGACCTCCTCGCCGCCTACGGCGCCGCATCCCCCGACCTGGAGGCGATCTCGTCCGCCCCCTTTCTGATCGCCGTCCGCGCCGCCTACCGGCCGGGCCGCCCGCCCGCGCACGAATGGGCGTCCCGCGCCGTCGCCGGCGCCCTCGGGGCCGCCACGGACTCCCCGGTGATCGACGTCTTCACCCCGCAGGTCCTGACGCCCGCCCGCCTCCTGCGCTCCCTGCCCGGCCCGGACGGCGCCGTCCGCCTCACCGACTGGATGCTCCTCCCGCACACCTCGTCCCCGGACGGCTTCTTCGTCACCACCAAGGGCCTCGCCCGGTTCGGCCTCCCCGAGCTGCAGACCGAGAACGTCCCGCCCGACCTGGTCGAACCGTGGGGCCGCGTCCTGAACGGCCTCGCCCGCCGCGTCCTCGACCTGTGGCTGGACGAGCTGCCCGCAGGCGAGCAGCCCCTGACCGTCGAGATCCCCGAGACCGTCTCCGTCGGCCTCCAGGACATCGCCGCAGCCCAGGGCATGGACGACCCGCTGCGCCGCGAGGTCTCCGTCCGGCTCCGCCCGGCCCCTGGCGCGGTCCTCACCGCCGGCGAAGGCGACCGCCTCGAACACCTCTGCGCGGCCCTCTTCGGCGACCGACCTTGCCGATGATCTTGATGAGAGCGCAGGATCGACACCGTGAGATTCGGCCCGCGCGACCGTCCCAGCCCCGAGGACCCCGACGACTCTCCGCCCCCGGAGAACGTCGTCCGGGTCCCCCACCCCGGAGACATCCACGTAGCAGGCAGGAGCACGTCCGACTGGACGCCCCATCCCTTCCCGCCGTCCACCGCCCAACCCTGGACCCCGCACACCCCGCAGACGAGCACCCCCGCCACCGCGCCCCCGACTCCCCGCGAGCCGTGGACACCCCACGACCCCGCCGCCCCGCCAAGGCCGCCCCACCCCGAACCACCGTCCTGGACACCGCCCGGCGCCTCTGACAGCTCTCCAGCGTCCCTGAGCGGCCGCCCACCACACGAAGCAGGCCGCGCTCCTACAGAGCCCTCCCAGCCCACCGCGCCGCCCCCTGGCGAGCAGCCAGGGCCGTCGTGGACGCCGCACGAGCCGCGCGCTGCTTCTGCGGGTCCTGCCGAGCCTTCGGGTGAGCCGAGCTCCAGCGGTGCGCCGTCTCCGGGTGAGCAGCCTTCGCCTTCGTGGACGTCTTACGCGTCGGGGGGTGGGCCGCAGGAGGAGCCGCCTCGTCCGGCGGGCGCGACAGCCTCGCCTGAGTCTTGGACGCCTTATGAGCCGGGTGCGGGGCAGGAGGCCGCGGCCGGTACCGAGTCGTCGTCGTGGGCGCCGCATGAGCCCGGCGTCGAGCATGAGGCCGCACCTGGGCCCGAGGCGGCGTCGTGGACACCCCACGAGTCGGGGGCCGCGTCTCCGGGCGAGCCAGGGGCTGGCGGTACGCCGTCCCCCGGGGACCCGCCTGCGGACCGTTCGCCATCCGGTGGTGAGTCGGTGTCCTGGGCGCCTGCCGGGTCGGGTGGTGAAGCGAGCGGCCGTCCGGGAATTCCGGCGGAGGCGCCGCCCTCGGGTGAGCGGTCCTGGGAGGCGGGCGAAGCGGGTAGCGCCTTGGGAGCGTCGCAGGAGGCGGGCTCTCGTTGGGAGGACGAGCCGTTCCTGCCGAGGAAGGGGCTGTCGGCGGAGCCTCCGGGCGGTGTGCCGGGCGTGCCGCGGCCCCGGGCGGCGGCGCAGCCCGGACGGCGCGGGGCCTTGGCGGACTCGTTCGTGGGCGAGTTCGTCGGCAGCGCGACGTGGCGGGCGATGCTCGCGGTGCTGGAGAGCGCGTTCCCGGGGCTCGGGATGGCCTCGGCGCTCTCCAGGCGGAGCGACGTCCCGGTGGACGCTCTCGACCGGAAGGCGGCGTCGAAGCTCGGGGTGCCCGCGTGGCTGGACGACGCCGGGATGGTGTTCGACCTCAGCGCCCACCTGGGCATGCGCACCGTGCGGTTGCCGCGGGGGCGGACGGTCCCGCCGCGCGCGTCCAGGCCCTACGCGGGCGCCTTCGTCATCGACACGCTGG
The DNA here is from genome assembly GCF_041463665.1 of Actinomadura chokoriensis. Lineage (GTDB taxonomy): Bacteria > Actinomycetota > Actinomycetes > Streptosporangiales > Streptosporangiaceae > Spirillospora > Spirillospora chokoriensis_A. The sequence goes on along the minus strand of NZ_JAXCEJ010000013.1, from coordinate 94,445 downwards.
ATCCGCTGCGCTACCACCGCGCGGTGGGCGGGCCGCAGGCCCCCCGCGACCTGCCGGGGGAGGGCGCGCTCCGCGTGCCGTCCGGGGCCGAGGACGGCGACACCGGGGTCGTGATCGTCGCGCACCTCACGGAGGCGGGCGTGCGGGTGCTCGACTCGGCGGCGCTGTGGCGGTACGCGGACCGGGTCGTCACCGGGACGCTGCGCGAGCCGGGGCGCCCCGAGACGCGGGCGCACGCGCGCCGGGCGCTGCTGGCGTTGCGGCGGGTCGTGTTCGTCGACCCGGAACTGCGGCTCGGCGCGTGCCTGCAGATCGACGCGGTCCGGGTCCCGCGGTGCCTGCTGGCGTTCGGCGTGGACGAGGCGGACGGCGCGCCCCGGTTCGTCCGTCCCTGATCAGTCGTCGGAGCGCAGCCAGGACAGGTCGCGCTGCCGGTCGGCGGGCAGTTCGCGGATGTGGTCCACGAGCTGCCACGGTTCGGTCGGCGGCGCGCTCTCGTCGTCCGGGAGCACGCCGCACAGCAGCGCGCTCTGCGTGCTCACCGCGACGAACGGGCCGAACCGCGCGACGCCGCCGCCGTGCAGCGACGCCAGCTCGGTGAGCAGCGCGTTGACGGCGGAGGAGTCGTGCGGGTCGTAGAGGCCGCGGACGTAGGAGAACAGGTCCTCGGCGAGGACGTCGGGGCGCCGCCCGGACATGTGGTAGACAGTGCCCCAGTAGGTGCCGGTCGCCTGCGCGGAACGCTGGTCGCGGATGCGGACGCGCAGCCCGCACTCGGTGGCGCACTTCTCGTAGGCCTCGGCCAGCAGCGTCTCGCTCTCGCCCTCCTCGCTGAGCAGGACGCCGGTGACGACGCCCTCCTCGCGGTCCAGCCGGTCGAGCATCTCGCGGTGCAGTTCCAGGACGTCCTGCTCCACGGCGTCCAGGGAACGGGCCAGGGCGCGCTGGGCGTCGCGGTCGAGGTCGGCGCCGGCGAGATCCGTGGAGATGTCGCCGAACTGCTTCTCCAGCCGCTCCACCCGCCCGGTGACGGATTCCAGCTTTTCCAGGACCTCGGCGGGCGGCTCCTCCGGCAGGGACGGGATGGGGATGCCGGCCGGCTCCGTGGCCTCGTCCACCACCGTCTTGAGGGCCTGGTGGTCCTTGGCGAGGTCCTCCAGTTGCCTGCGCATCTGGCGCAGGTCGCCCTGGACGCGGGGGAGTCGCTTGTCGGAGGCGAGGTAGAGCTCGCGTCCGGCGATCGCAAGGCAGAGCAGGACCAGGATCACGGTGTTCATGTGACTCCTCGGGAAGCGGCTGCGCTCTCGACCATAACCGTGCGTGGCCGGATTGGACGGCGACGCGGCGCATCTCGTCCGAAAGGTCCGGCAATTTCGCGGCCGGGCGAGCGGGAACGCGGCGGTCAGCCGAAGAGGCCGCCCAGCAGGCCGCCGAGGATCTCGGCGGCGCCGCCGGCGATCTCCCCGGCCACGTCGCCCGCTATGCCGCCCGCGAGGTCGCCTGCGATGTCCCCGGCGACGCCGCCGGCCGCATCCGCGATCATCCCGCCGGCGACGTTCCCGGCGTATCCGGCGACGGCGTTGCCGAAGGCGTCCACCGGGGCGCCCGCGACGTAGCCCGCGACGTTCGCGACCTGCCCGGCGGCGTCTCCCAAGGCGCCGACGGCCATGCCTCCCGCGATGCCGGCCGCCGCGGCGCCGCCGACCAGGCCCGCCGCCGCGACGGCGCCGGGATGCCCGCGGTGGGGGTGGTAGCCGGGTGGGCCGTGGTGGACGTGCACGGGCGGCGGTCCGTGCTGGCCGTACGCCGGGGGCGGGTAGCCCGCCGGGCCGGGTGGGGCGGGCGGCGGCGGACCCGCAGGAGCCGGGCCCGGCGCGTACGGCGCTCCGGGCGGCGGGGCGCCGTGCGGGGCGTGGCCGAAAGTGGACGCCCCGCCGGGCCCGGGCGGTGCCGGCGGTGGCACTGCGCCGTGCGGCATATGTCCGGGGGCGGCCGGTGGAGCGCCGTGCCCGGGGACGGGTGGCCCGCCGGGCGCGGGCGGTGGCGTACTTCCGTACGGGACGTGTCCTGGTGGGGGCGGCGCACCGTGGCCGGGTGCGAATGCCCCGCCGGGCGGGGGAGTCATCCCATGCGGAGCCTGACCTGGTGCGAGCTGCCCGGCTGGGGACGGCGGCGGGGTGGCCCCGTACGGGGTGTGCCCCGGCGCGGGTGGGCCGAAGTGGCCGGGTGGGGTGCCTCCGCCCGGGGGAGGCGCGCCGTGCGGTGCGTGGCCGAGATGGCCGGGCAGGGGCGCGTTCGGGGTGCCCGGTGGGGGAAAGGCGGGGTTTGGCGCGGCGGCGTAGCCGACGTCCGGCTGGTATGCGGGGCTCGGGGCCTCGCCGGGGGCGGGGGCCGGGGGCGGGAACTGGGCGTTGCCCTGCTGACCGTAGGGCGCGGGCGGTCCGCTCGGCGACGGCGGCGGGGGAGGGGGAGGGAAGTCGCCGCCGGGAGGGGGGAGAGGCGCCTGGCCATGTGACGAGTGGCCTTGAGCTGAGTGGCCTTGAGAAGAGTGGCCTTGAGAAGAGTGGCCTTGGGACGAGCCCTGCGCGCGGGGCAGCGCCGCGGTGGCCTCCAGCCATTCGCCGATCTTGGTGTCCCAGTCGGCCTCGGCGGCCTCGGCGTGCGCGACCTGGAACACCCCGAACGACTCGTCCTTCGGGGGGTCGCGGTCTTCGGCGCGCAGGACGAAGGCCATGCTGCGCGGGCTGGCGACGAAGCTCAGCCCCACCTTGTCGATCCGGCCCTGGTACGCGGCCGGCGGGTTGAGGTGGATCTCCTGGTGGAAGGGCAGGTGCTGGGCGACGCCGCGCAGCTTCGACTCCTCGAACGTCACGTTCACGACCTGGAAACCGAGCTTGGCGATCGAGGCGAGCACCCACTGCTGGGACTCCAGCGGCTCCACCGAGATCGGGTCGATGTCGCCGGGGTCGGGCTGCCCGACGGCGTCGACCTCGGTGCACATGCCGATCGTGAAGCCGGGAAGCTCGTGGCCGAGGACGGTCGTGAACGGCAGTTCGTACGGCAGCGGGATGGAGAACGAGAGGTCGCGCTGCTGCGCCGTGTCCAGCCGGAACCCGCGGGTCAGGGCGCCCCGGTACACCTCGGGCCCGGCGCTCTCGCCGCCGTGGCCGTTCCGCATGCGCGGCATGAGCGCCAGCGTCACGTGCCGGATCTCCACGGACCCGGAGCCGCCGCGCAGGTGCACCTTGCCCGCCACGACCCCGCCGGGCTTGCAGTTCGGCTCCGCGAGGATCGTGTCGACGGACGGCCCGCCACCCGCCATCTGCCCGTAGGACACCGGCCGTTCCCTTCTCCCGACCGCGAGGACGTCCTCCCCGCGTTCCGCAGCCCGCGCGCCCAGGGCCACGCAAGTTAGACCTACTCCACCATGTCATCGGTTCACGCCAGAAGCGGGACCGTGCCCCTATTTCTCCGCCGCCATTTCCTTCTCACCGCCGACCGGTCGGCGGTGATGCCGCGAGCCGCCCGCACGGCGCGGTACCGGGCCGCGGGTGCCGGCCGGCCGCTCCCTGGAGGACGTGGCCCGGCCGGTGGGCTCGCGCGTGCGGGACGGCGTCGAAGGCGGTGGGTCAGTCCTCCTTGGCGGTCACGGTCACGGGGGCGTAGCCGAGGGACTCCAGGGGTTCGCGGATCTTGGCGGCGTCGCCGACGGCTATGACGGTGAGGGCTTCGGGGTCGACGTGCTTGCGGTAGGCGCGGGCCACGCCGTCGGGGGTGGAGGCGCGGACGGCGGCGAGGTAGGCGCTCGGGTAGCCGGCGCCGAGCCCGTTCGCGGACGCGTCGGCCAGCTCGGCGGCGACGGCGCGTGCGGTCTCGTACTCGGCGGGCGCCCGGTCGGCCAGCGCGCGCACGGACAGGCCGTGCTCCTCAGCGTCGATGCCGCGGGAGACGACGCTGCGCAGTTCGGTCAGCGCGTCGGCGACGGCGTCGGCGGTGACCTCGGTGTGGACGGAGCCCTGGGCGATGAACAGGCCGCAGTGCCGCATGCGGAGCAGGCCGGCCCGCATGCCGTAGGTGTAGCCCTTCTCCTCGCGCAGCACCGCGTTCAGGCGGGAGGTGAGGCCGCCGCCGAGCACGTGCGCCGCGACCGTCAGGGACGGCCAGTCGTGGTGCGAGCGGTCCGGGACGCCGTGCCCGAAGCTGAGATAGGTCTGCACGGAGCCGGGACGGTCGACGACGACGATGCGGGCCGCCGACTCGGGCAGGACGCGGTCGGCGGTGGGCAGCGGGTCGCCGGTGGCCGCCCAGGCTTCCAGGGCGGACGTGAGGGCCGTGTCGGCGCCGGTGCCGGAGAGGTCGCCGGCGACGACCGCGGTGGCCTCGGCGGGGACGACGGAGCCGTAGAAGGCGCGGATGTCGGACCCCTGCAGCGCGCCGACGGAGGTGCGGCCGCCGCCCGTCGGGCGGGACGCGCGGGCTTGCGCCGGGAACATCACCGCGCGCAGTTCGCGCATGGCGCGCGAGCCGGGGTCGGCGTCCTCCTGGGCGATCTCCTCCAGGCGCTCGCGGACGAGGCGCCGCACGTCCCCGTCGTCGAGCGCGGGACGCCGCACGACCTCGGAGAACAGTTCCAGGGCGGCGCCGAGGCGGGAGGTCGGGACGTCCAGCGCGATCCGCAGCGCGGTCAGGTCGGCGGCCGCGTAGAAGCTGGCGCCGAGCCGTTCGAACGCGGCGGTGAGCGCGGTGCCGCCGCCGGGCGCGGTGCCCTCCATCAGGGCGTGGGCGGCGAGGGTCGCGACGCCGTCCAGCCCGGCGGGTTCGCGGCCCGCGCCCGCGTGCAGGACGAGCCGGACCGCGGCGAGCCGGCGTCCGGGCAGGTCACAGCGCAGCGTCGCCGGGCCGGCCGGGACGCGGCCCTCGGTGCCCGCCGGGAACGTCCAGGCCGGAGCGGGGCCGGGGACGGGACGGGGCTGCAGTGCCAGGCCGCTGCTCACGAGGTGCCTCCGTAGGTCAGGGCGGTGCGGCCGCCCGGGGCGAGCCAGCGGCCCGCCATCTGCTTGATCGCGTCCCCGGTGACGGCGGCGGCGCGCCCGGGGGCGGTGAAGACCCGGGCCGGGTCGTCGAACTGGGTGGCGTTCTGCGACAGCGCGTTGGCGAGGCCGGTCACCGTCTCGGTCTGCTCCAGGAAGCCGCGTTCGGCCTGGGCGGTGGCGCGAGCGGTCTCGTCGGCGTCGGGGCCGTGCGCGGCGAAGCGCTCGAGCTCCTCGTCGAGCACGGAGGCGATCTTGTCGGGTTCCGGGCCGATGGCGTCCACGATGGCCAGGGACTGCCCGGAGGCGAGCCGCGTCACCCCGGCCCAGACCTCGGTGGCGATCTGGTCGCGGCGGACCATCCGGTCGTAGAGGCGGGAGCCGGAGCCGCCGCCGAGGATCTCGACCGCCAGCTCGGCGGCCTCGACGTCGTCGCCGCCGTCGGTCGGCAGCGTGAACATCGCGAAGTAGGCGGGGGAGGGGACGTCCTCGCTCAGGGTCTCCTCGCGGACGCCGGCCAGCGGGCCGAGGTCGCCGGGACGTGCGGCGGGCTTCTCCGGCCCGGTGGGGAGGCCGCCGAAGTAGCGCTCGACCGCCTCGATGGTGGCGGCCGGGTCGACGTCGCCGACGACGGACAGGACGGCGTTGCCCGGCGCGTACCAGGTGCCGAAGAAGTCGACGCAGTCTTCGATGGTGGTGGCGTCCAGGTCGTCCATCGAGCCGATCGGAGTGTGGGCGTAGGGGTGGCCCTCGGGGAACGTCAGCGCGCACAGCCGCTCGAACGCCGTCCCGTAGGGCTGGTTGTCGTAGCGCTGGCGGCGCTCGTTCTTCACGACGTCGCGCTGGTTGTCGAGGTTGGCCTGGGTGAGCGCGGCGGGCAGCGTGCCCATCCGGTCGGCCTCCAGCCAGAGCGCGAGCTCCAGATGGCTGACCGGCACCGTCTCGTAGTAGTTCGTGCGCTCGAACGACGTGCTGGCGTTGAACGTGGCGCCCGCGCTCTCCAGCAGCGCGGCGTGCTCGCCCTCGGCGACGTTCGCGGAGCCCTGGAACATCAGGTGCTCGAAGAGGTGGGCGAGCCCGGTCCGGCCGGACCGCTCGTGCCGCGAGCCCACCCCGTACCAGATGTTCACGGCGGCCAGTGGTACGACGTGGTCCTCGCAGACCACCACGCGCAGGCCATTGCCGAGCGTGTGCTCATGCAGCGGCTGTTCTGCCACGGAGCGCTCCCGTCCGTTTCGAAGTTGCGGACAGCACCGCGCGCGTCGGCGGGACGTGCCCGGGCGGCGGGCTTGATCTCGGTCTCACCGTACCGGGTGCGTCCGGCCGGAGGCGCCTTCACGCCAACCTGTGGATAACCCGGCCGACAAAGCGGTACGAGCACGGGCGAAAAAGAACCAAGAAAGAGGGAGCGACAGGGGTCAGGAGGAGGCGGCGGCCTCGTGCGCCGCGATCGCGTCCTCCAGCGACCGGTGCAGGACGAAGATCTTGGTGAGCTGGGTGACGTGGAAGACCCGGCGCACCCGGTCGTTCACTCCCATGAACGACATCGAGCCGTCGCGCGCGCGGAGCCGGTGGTAGATGCCGACCAGCACGCCGAGGCCCGTGGAGTCGAGGAACGTGACCTCGCCGAGGTCGATGACGAGGTGCGTGCCGCCGTTGTCGATGATGTCGAGCAGCGCCTCTCGCAGCCGGGGGCTGGTGAAGACGTCGATCTCACCGCTGATCTTGACGACCGTGAGGCCTTTCTCGACACGATGCTCGACGGCGAAGTCCACGGGTGCTCCTCTCATCCGCACGTCTCGCAGGGCCCTTCCAGGCGCCCGCCGGGGGAAATCAATAGCTACCCCTGTCGCGCGCCGTTACGCCCTTGGCCAAGTCATGGGGAGCGGAACAGCGCCCACACCACCTTGCCCTGGCGCAGTGCCCGCCACCCCCATCGGACGCTGAACGACTCGACGAGGTGGAGCCCGCGTCCCGTCTCGGCGATGTAGTCCGGTTCCTTGCGGCGCGGCGCGGTGCGGCTGGTGTCGATGATGCCGCAGAGCAGCCAGGGAGCCTGGTACCCCAGGCGGAGCCTTATCGCGGACGGCGCGGAGCCCAGCGGGTCGGCCGGATCGCCGTACACGCCCTCGCGGTGCACGTCGACGCCCGGCCGCCCGCTGGAGTTCACCCCTCCGCTGTGCCTCAGCGCGTTGGTGACGAGCTCGGAGACGACGAGGCCGACGTCGTCGGCGAGCTCGGAGACGTCCCACTCGGCGAGCCGGGAGACGGCGAAGTGCCGGGCCTCGGTGACCGATTCCGGATCGGGCTCGACGGTGAACGACACCGTCGGGCCGCGCAGCTCGGTCAGCGCGGTGACGGCCGTGTCCAGCCGCGGCGGCAGGTCCACCGACTCGGGGACGGGCGTGGAGTGCCCAGCGTGGACCGGCGGGTCCGCCGGCCCCGTGACGGGGCCGAGTTCCCACCGTGTGTCGTCGTGCGCGTGGCGTGACGTCATTCCACCGGACCCCGCAGAGTGTTCTCGTTGTGCAGCCGTGGCTCGGAAGTCTCGTGCGTTATCCTACGCATCGTAGCGTGCGAATGCAAGGCCCAATGCACGTGCATCCGAGTCGTGGGGGTGTGGGGGCGACGCGGATCGCATGCGGGTGAACGGAGGTAACCGCAGGACACTCAGGCCAGTGGCACACTAGGTTCGCTGTCCGCCGAATAGCCGGGAGGTTGGGCGTGACTCCAGAGACGCCGGGAAGCGGGTCGACGGTTCGTCGGATCCTGCTCGGGTCGCAGCTTCGCCGTCTGCGCGAGCAGAAGGGCGTGACCCGTCAGGACGCCGGCTACGTCATCCGCGCGTCGGAGTCGAAGATCAGCCGCCTGGAGCTCGGACGAGTCAGCTTCAAGGAACGCGACGTGGACGACCTGCTCACGTTGTACGGCGTCAGCGACAAGACGGAACGCGAGGCGCTGCTACAGCTTGCGCGGGAGGCCAACACCCCCGGTTGGTGGCACCGGTACAACGACGTGCTGCCCGGCTGGTTCCAGACCTATGTGGGTCTGGAGGAGTCGGCGGCGTTGATCCGCACGTATGAACTGCAGTTCGTCCCGGGACTGCTGCAGTCGGAGGGGTATGCGCGCGCGGTGATCCGCCTGGGCAACGCCGGAGCCGCCGAACAAGAGATCGACCAGCGCGTGGAGCTGCGCCTGCAACGGCAGGGACGCCTGACCGGCCCGGACGCGCCGCGGCTGTGGGCCGTGGTGGACGAGGGGGCGCTCAAGCGTCCCATCGGAGGGCCGGAGGTGATGCGGGGCCAGTTCGAGCACCTCATCGAGATGTCCAAGCTGCCCAACGTCACCATCCAGATCATGCCGTTCAGGTTCGGCGGCCACGCCGCCGAGGGAGGGGCCTTCACGATCCTGCGCTTTCCCGAGCAGGATCTGCCGGACGTGGTTTACGTCGAGAACCTCACCGGCGCGATGTACCTGGACAAGCGCGACGACGTCGACACCTACCTGCAGGCGATGGAACGCCTGTGCGTCGACAGTGCGACCCCGGAACGCACCGTCGAGCTTCTCGGTGATCTTCTCAGAGAGACATGATGCTCCAAACCGATTACGACAACGGGACCCCGGCCGCCGACCTCCAAGGGGCGCGGTGGCTGAAGTCCCGGCGAAGCAACTCCCAGGGAAACTGCGTGGAGATCGCGGAACTGCCCGGTGGGCAGGTGGCGATGCGCAACTCCCGCCATCCCGACGGACCCGCCCTGATCTACACCCGCCCCGAGATCGAGGCGCTGATCCTTGGCGCCAAGGACGGCGACTTCGACCATCTCATCGCCTCCCGCAACTGAATCACCTAGGAAAACCGCCAGATAGTCGGACAGCGGCGGGTCGGCTCCGGGACACCGAACGTCGACCCGACCGCCTACAGAGCAGAGGCCACCCCGGGCGCGAGGGTGGCCTTTCGATTCTCCGCTCCCGGGCTCGCCGGACGGGGGCGCGGGACGGACGTGCCGGACGGGCGTCAGCCGCAGTTGCCGTAGGGCGCGCTGCGGCCGTTGCCTCCGAACCGGACGCACACCCCGGGCGCCTTCACGTACACCGGCCCCGCGTACCAGGAGTACGATCCGCTGCCGGCGATGGAACTGCCGCCCTGCTTCTGGATCCAGACCGACACCGGTGACGCCTTGCCGACGTTCACCGTCTTCATGGTGACCGCGCAGTTGTAGCCGGAGCTGTTGTAGAGCAGGTAGGCCACGCCGCCGGAGACGCTCAGCGAACGCTGCACGTAGTAGCCGCTCCCGTGGCCGCCGCTGTTGCACGCCTGCTGCGGGGTGTACTTGTTGGCCGGCTCCTGGGCAGGCGTGGAGCCTCCGCCTCCGCCGCCCCCTGTGCCCTGCGTGGGCGTCGAAGTGCCGGGCTGCTGCGGCGACCCCGGCTTCTGGGACGAGTTAGGGGACGTGGGGTCCTCGCTCTTCTTGCTCTGCGGGCGCCCCGGCTTGCTCTTGGTCGGGTTCTCCGCCGCATTGCCGGCGCCGTCCGCGTTCGCGGTACCGCCCTCCCTGCCCTGTTTCTGACCCTCGGCCGAGAGCTGCTGCTGCTCCTTGCCCTTCTCGTCCCCGCCTCTGGTCGCCGCCCAGGCCGCGCCGCCTCCGATGAGGACCGCGACCGCTGCCGCCGCCGCGATGGGCACGATGAGACGTCCGCGCTTCCTGCCGCCATGCCCCGGGCCGTGCGGTGGGCCGGGAGGACTCGAGGGAGGCGCGCCGTTCATCTGCCCAGGGGCGCCGTGCATCTGGCCAGGGGCGCTGGGCGGCGGGTTCATCTCCTCGTAGGGCGGCGGCTGCGGAGCCGTCCTGTGCCTGACACCGGACGGGTCCGTGACGTGGTCGGGAGGCAGCATGGCGCTCGCCATCACCGGCGGAGACACGTGCGGGTTCGTGGAGCCGTGCTGCGCCCCCGCCTGCCAGGGCGCGGGGACGTCGGCGGGCACCCCGGGGAAGGCGGGCAGCGGCGGGACGGGCGACCCTGCCGAGGACGTGCCGCTGGCGGCGCCGACGAGGCTTTCCTGGGCCGCACGCGCGGTCGGCCGCTGCGCGGGGTCCTTGGACAGGCACGCCAGGACCAGCTCGCGCATCGGGCTGGGCAGGTCGCCGAGGTCGGGCTCGCCGGTCAGGATCCGGTGCATGACCGTGGCCATCTCGTCGTTGCCGAACGCCGGACGTCCCGTGGCGGCGAACGCCATCGTCGTGCCCCAGGCGAACATGTCGGCGGCGGGGCCGACCTCGCCTCCGGTGAAGTGCTCGGGTGACATGTAGGCGGGCGTGCCGACGTTCTGCGTCTCACCCGCCGCGCCCAGCGCGCGCGCCACGCCGAAGTCGATGACGCGGGGTCCGTCCGGCCCCAGCACCACGTTGTGCGGCTTGAAGTCGCGGTGGACGATCCCGGCCTGGTGGATCGCTGTGAGCGCCGTCAGGGTGCTGATCGCGAGCCGTTCCAGCCCGCCGCCCGTACGCGGGCCCTCCGAACGTACGACGTGGTGCAAAGACAGGCCGGGGACGTACTCGCTGACGATGTAGGGCTGGTCGCCTGCGACGTCTGCGTCGAGTACCTGCGCGGTGCAGAACCGTGCGACGCGCTTGGCGACCTCCAGTTCCCGGACGAAGCGCGCGCGGGCGGCCTCGTCGCCGGTGAGGCCGGCGTGCAGCAGCTTGATCGCGACGTGGTCGGCGGTACGGATCGTTCCAACCTCGTCGGCCCGGCGGCCGAGGAAGACCGCGCCCTGCCCGCCCTCCCCGAGGCGGCCGAGGATCTCGTATCCGCCCAGCTCGGTCGGGTCCCCCGACCGCAGTGGAAGGGCGTCCGGCATCGTCCTGTCGGTCACACCACACGCTCCCCGTCGCTCCGGTCGCCCGAAAGATCATTCAGGACGACTCAAGATCGTTCAGCAAGACTACGGGCAAACGATGCTAGACGCTGTCGCCGGGCACGTTGGCCGCCAAAGATGAAGGGGACTAGAGTCCGGTCATTCCGGGCGGCGGGGGAGGTGAAGATGGACCGGGGGCCCGCGAGCGGGCGGCGCATCGACCTTGCGCTGCTGCGGACGCCGCCGCCCAAGGAGCGCGCCGACGCCGCGCGCAACCGCGCGAAAGTGCTGGACGCGGCCGCCGCCCTCTTCGCCCGGCACGGGGTCGGGTCGGTCTCGATGGACGCCGTCGCCGCCGCTGCGGGCGTCGGCAAGGGAACCCTCTTCCGCCGGTTCGGCGACAAGGCGGGCTTGGCCACCGCCCTCCTGAACCAGCGCGAACGCGAGTTGCAGGACGCGATCCTGTACGGCCCGTCCCCGCTCGGCCCGGGGGGAGAGGACGAGGCGGTCTCGCCGTCCGAACGTCTGCACGCCTTCGCCGACGCCTACCTGGACTACGTGCTGGAGCACATCTCCCTTGTGCGCATGTCGGAGACTGCCTCACCCGGGGCGCGGTACCGCATCGGCGCCTACGGGTTCTGGCACCGGCACCTGATGATCCTCCTCGGCCGGATGGGCAAGCCCGCTCCGGACGGCCAGAGCGCTCCGGACGGCGAGGGCGTCAGGGACGGCGAGAGCATTAGGGACGGCGAGAGCATTAGGGACGGCGAGGCTACGGCGCACGCTCTCCTGGCCGTCCTCAGCGCCGAGCACCTCATGGCGATGATCGAGAGCGTGGGGCGGGCACGCGCGCGCGCCGCCGTCCACACGTTCTTCAACGCGGCCGGCCGCTAAGCGAACTGAGCGAGCGGGAACGACAAACCCCCGTGCGCTGGGAGTGCACGGGGGTTTGTCGTCGCCCTGGCCTGGGGCCAAGGCGGAACGGTTGTCAGGCCGGGTCGGGCGTCACACGCTCTGGGCGGGACTCCACCCGGCCGTCCGCGTTGCCCGGTGGACCCTCCGGGGCATGGTTCCGTTCCAACTGGGCCGCCACCGCGAGGGCGCGCAGCGACGTGGTCTTCACGTGTTTGCGTTTGTTATCGGAACGGGTGCGGGGAATGCTGCTCGGCACGGGCCACCTCCTGGGGTTGTGGATCTGCGTGCTACCCGGCTCGCCGGTGTTCGCACGGTAGTTGCAACTGCAAGATCCTTCGCGCTATTCCGAGTGATCGTTCCGTTTACGCGTCGGGATGCGGCCGGGTAGGTTGACGATGCTCACCCAGGGAGCGGACCGATGACGAACCCGTACTTCGACGAGTTGACGGAGCGGCTCAGCGGCCGCGGCCTCCCCCGGGCGGAGGTCTCCCGGACGGTGGACGACCTGGCCGCCTTCGCGGCCGAGTCCGGCACCGATCCGGTGCAGGAGTTCGGCACCCCGGAGGAGTTCGCCGCGCGGCTCGCGCGGGCCGGGGACGACGACCGGGGCGGCAAGGAGGAGCAGGGCTCCGCCGCCGTCCCGCCGGAGTCGGCCGAGACGTGGACGTGGCGGGCCGACGCGTTCCACGAGCGCGAGGTCCTCAACCGCTACGGGGACGAGGGGTGGGAGGTCGAGCGGGTCGACGCCGCCGGCCGGTTCGTGAGCCGCCGCGCCGGCGACCACCCGCTGCGCTGGGAGTACCGCCGCGAGATCGTCCTGCCCCGGAACCGCGGCGCCGTCGCGGAGCGCCTCGCGCCGGACGGCTGGGAGCCGTGCGGCTCCTGGTTCCACTTCGAGTACTTCAAGCGGCCGAAGGCGGTCACGCTCGGCCTGGAGGGGGAGATCGACCTGCCGCCCGAGGCCCCGGGCCGGCGCTCCTTCTGGAGCGGGCGCTTCTACCTCTACATCGCCTGCTACGTCGTCTTCCTCTTCATCCTTCTCCCCGCGACCGTCGCGTGGCTCATCTTCGCCTGGGACGACTCCCCCTTCGCCTTCCTCGGCGGTCTCCTGGCGGGCGCCGTCATAGGCGCGGCCCTGATGGGCATGCGGCTGGTGCGCGAGCGCGCTCGTTACAGGTAGGGGCCGGTGTAGTCGGACGACGCGGCGGGATGCCGTGGAATCTGACAGCTGGAACAATCATGCCTTTTCCCGCTAGACGACATCTGTCACTTTGTTCCCGCGTCCGGGGCGCTGTGCGAGGCTCGCCGGACCGCTCAACTGGGTAGGTATCGGGCCCGAGCCGTCCGCCTCCTGGGAGAGATACGTGATCAGAAAGCTGCTCGTCGCCAACCGGGGCGAGATCGCCGTGCGGGCCTTCCGCGCGGCCTACGAACTCGGCATCGCCAGCGTCGCCGTCTACGCCCACGAGGACCGGCTGTCCCTGCACCGGCAGAAGGCGGACGAGGCGTACGAGATCGGCGAGCACGGCCACCCCGTCCGCGCCTACCTGGACGTCGACGGGATCGTGGAGACGGCGCTGCGGGTCGGCGCCGACGCCGTCTACCCCGGGTACGGGTTCCTGTCGGAGAGCCCCGAACTGGCGGAGGCGTGCGAGCGCAACGGGATCAAGTTCGTCGGCCCGCCCTCCCGCGTGCTCAGCCTCGCCGGCAACAAGATCGAGGCGGTCGCGGCGGCGCGGCGCGCGGGCCTGCCCGTGCTGCGCTCGGTGACGCCCGAGCCGGGGGCGGAGCTGGCCGCGGCCGACGAGGTCGGCTTCCCGCTGTTCGTCAAGGCCGCGGCCGGAGGCGGCGGGCGCGGGCTGCGCCGCGTCGACGACCGCGAGGAGCTGGAGGCCGCCGTCGACACGGCGCGCCGCGAGGCCGAGAGCGCGTTCGGCGACCCGACCGTCTTCCTGGAGCAGGCGGTGGACCGGCCGCGCCACATCGAGGTGCAGATCCTCGCGGACGGCGCCGGGCATATCGTCCACCTGCGCGAGCGTGACTGCTCGGTGCAGCGCCGCCACCAGAAGGTCGTCGAGATCGCGCCCGCGCCGCGGCTGGACCCGGGCGTCGCCGAGCGGCTCTGCGAGGACGCGGTGAAGTTCGCCCGCGAGATCGGCTACGAGAACGCGGGCACCGTCGAGTTCCTCGTGGACGACCGCGGCGAGCACGTGTTCATCGAGATGAACCCGCGCATCCAGGTCGAGCACACCGTGACCGAGGAGGTCACCGGCGTCGACCTGGTGCAGAGCCAGCTGCGCATCGCGGGCGGCGAGACGCTCGCCGACCTCGGCATCGCGCAGGAGAGCGTGACCGTCGGCGGCTTCGCCGTGCAGTGCCGCATCACGACCGAGGACCCCGCGAACGGGTTCCGCCCCGACACCGGGAAGATCTCGGCGTACCGGTCGCCGGGCGGTGCCGGGGTGCGGCTCGACACCGGCACCGCGTACGGCGGCGCGATCGTCTCCCCGCACTTCGACTCGCTGCTGGTGAAGCTGACCTGCCGGGGCCGGACGTTCGAGGAGGCGGTGCGGCGGGCGCGCCGGGCCGTCGCCGAGTTCCGCATCCGCGGGGTCGCGTCCAACATCCCGTTCCTGCAGGCGCTGCTGGACGAACCGGACTTCCGCGCGGGCGGCGTCACGACGTCCTACATCGCCGACCATCCCGAGCTGCTGACGGCCCGGTCGAGCGGTGACCGTGCGACGCGGCTCGTCCGGTACCTGGCGGACGTCACCGTCAACAAGCCGCACGGTGACGCGCCGACCGACCTGGACCCGGCGACGAAGCTGCCGCCGCTCAACCTTGACGGTCCGTTCCCGCAGGGTTCGCGTGACCGGCTGCTGGCCCTCGGCGCGCGCGCTTTCGCCGAGCAACTCCGGAACCAGAACGCGCTGGCCGTCACCGACACGACGTTCCGTGACGCGCACCAGTCGCTGCTCGCGACACGAGTACGCACCTATGACCTGCTCGCCGCCGCGCCCTACCTCGCCCGTATGACGCCGCAGCTTCTCTCCGTCGAGGCTTGGGGAGGGGCGACGTACGACGTCGCGCTCCGTTTCCTGGGCGAGTCGCCTTGGGACAGGCTGGCCGCGATCCGTGAGGCCGCCCCGAACCTGTGCATTCAGATGCTTCTGCGTGGCCGGAACACCGTCGGCTACACGCCGTACCCCGACTCGGTGGCGCGCGCCTTCGTGAAGGAGGCGGCCAGTACGGGCGTCGACATCTTCCGTGTGTTCGACGCTTTGAACGACGTGGAGCGCATGCGGCCCGCCATCGACGCGGTGCTCCAAACCCATGCGCTCGTCGAGGGGACCCTCTGTTACACGGGTGACCTGTCGTCCCCGGGCGAACGTATCTACACGCTCGACTACTACCTGCGGCTCGCAGAGGAACTGGTCGAGGCGGGCGTCCACATCCTGTGCATCAAGGACATGGCCGGGCTGCTCCGCGCCCCTGCCGCGCGCACACTGGTCAAGGCCCTGCGCGAGCGTTTCGACCTGCCCGTACATCTGCACACCCACGACACGGCGGGCGGGCAGATCGGCACCTACATCGCCGCCATCGAAGCGGGTGTCGACGCCGTCGACGGGGCTGCCGCGCCGCTCTCGGGGACCACGAGCCAGCCGCCCCTCCAGGCGATCGTGGCCGCGACCGACTTCACCGGCCACGCGACCGGCATCGACCTGGACGCGCTGACCGTCATGGAGCCGTACTGGGAGGCCGTCCGCAAGCTGTACGCGCCGTTCGAGATGGGACTCCCGTCGCCGACCGGACGCGTCTACCAGCACGAGATCCCGGGCGGGCAACTGTCCAACCTGCGGCAGCAGGCCGTCGCGCTCGGCCTCGGCGACCGCTTCGAGGAGATCGAGCGACTGTACGCGGCGGCCGACGCGATCCTCGGACGGCTCGTGAAGGTCACCCCGTCCAGCAAGGTCGTCGGCGACCTGGCCCTGCACCTCGTCGCCGCCGGCGCCGACCCCGACGACTTCGCGGAGAACCCGGACCGCTACGACATCCCCGACAGCGTCATCGGGTTCCTCAACGGCGAACTGGGCGACCCGCCCGGCGGCTGGCCGGAGCCCTTCCGCACCAAGGCCCTCGCAGGACGCCAGTACACGCCCGCCAGAGCTGAACTGAACGGCGCCGAAGAGAAGGCTTTGGCCGGGCCAGAGGTCCGCGACACGCTCGACCGTCTCCTCTTCCCCGGCCCCGCGAAGGACTACCGCGAAGCCCGCGCCGCCTACGGCGACCTCTCCGTCCTGCCCACGAGCCCGTTCCTCTACGGGCTCCGCACCGGGCACGAGGTCGCGTTCGACCTCGAACCCGGCGTCCGCGTCATCGCCGGGCTGGAGGCGGTCGGCGACATCGACGAGGCGGGCGTCCGGCAGGTCATCTGCACGGTGAACGGGCAGCTGCGCACCCTGTCCGTCCGCGACAAGTCCGTCGCGTCGGACGTGCCGCCGGTCGAGCGTGCCGACCCGTCCGAACCCGGCCACGTCGCCGCCCCGTTCGACGGCTCGGTGACCCTGCGCGCCGCCAAGGGCGACGAGGTCGCCGCCGGCGCCGTGGTGGCCACGATCGAGGCGATGAAGATGGAGGCCGCCATCACCGCGCCCGTGGCGGGCAAGGTGAACCGCCTGGCCGTCCCCGAGACGACCCCGGTCCAGGCCGGAGACCTCCTCCTGGTCATCCAGCCCGCCTGAGCGCGATGAGCGGCGCCCTTGGTTCCGGCGTTCTGGCGGCGACGGAACCAAGGGCATCGCGTATCAACGACTGCCTCCGGCCCGACCCCATCTCCTGGCTGGCGTCAGGCCGTGTGCGGGTATCCCGCCAGGGAGGGGGTCAGGAGGTCGAAGGCGGTGCGGGCCGACCTGTTCAGGGCGGCGGCGATCTCGTCCGGGGATTCGCCGGCGAGGGTGCGGCGCACGGCCTCCTGGAAGAGGACGCGATGGACGGCGCCCAGTTGGGCTGCGACCAGCCGGGGGAGGGGGTCGTCCGGGGCGGCGGCGGTCTCCTCGGCGAGGACGGAGGCCAGGGCGTCCTCCCGCTCCTCGTGGAGCTCGCGGAGCCGGGCGACCAGCGCCGGGCTCGCGCTGATCATGCGGGCGAAGTCCGGGTCGGCGAAGCCGATCGCGGGATCGTGCCGGTCGACGGCGTCCAGGAAGGCGCGGCGCAGCGCGGCCAGGGCGGGCTCGCCGGGCGCCCGCCGCGCGACGGTCCGGGCCAGCAGGCCGGTGAACTCCTCGTGCAGGTCGAGTGCGAGGTCCTCCTTGCGGGGGAAGTAGTTGGTCACGGTCATCTTCGCGACCTGCGCGGCCGCCGCGACGTCGGCGATCGTCACCCGGTCGAAGCCGTGCCGCAGGAAGAGGCGCGTCGCCTGCGCCGCGATGGTCTGCCGCGTCTGCCGCTTCTTCATCTCCCGCAGTCCCATGCGGATCATCGTCGCACAAGTCGACCTAAATTTGTATATGGCATAATTTTGGCCTCAGCCTAAGTTTATGTCGCGCGGCAGGCGGGTACCGAGACCGGGTGACCCGTTCCCTCCCGGTCGGACGAGCAAAGGACACCGCCCTGAACGCCAGGAACGCCAGGAACGCGACGAGCGCGTCCCCCCGCGCCCGCGCCACCGTGAACCTCGTCGACCCGATGAAGGACTACCTGTCCCGCATCGGGCGCACCGCGCTGCTCACGGCCGAGCAGGAGGTCGACCTGGCCAAGCGCATCGAGGCCGGCCTGTTCGCCCGCGAACGCCTCGAAACCCTCGGCGACGACCTCAGCCTCCAGGACAAGGAGGACCTGGAGTGGATAGCCGCCGACGGCCGCCGCGCCAAGGAGCACATGGTCGAGGCCAACCTGCGTCTCGTCGTGTCGCTCGCCAAGCGCTACATGGGCCACGGCCTGCCGCTGAACGACCTCGTCCAGGAGGGCAACCTCGGGCTGATCCGCGCCGTGGAGAAGTTCGAGTACCGCCGGGGCCTGAAGTTCTCCACCTACGCCGTCTGGTGGATCAAGCAGGCGATCAGCCGCGCGCTGGCCGACCAGAGCCGCACCATCCGCATCCCCGTGCACGTCGTCGAGGTGCTCAACCGGATGACGCGCGCCCGGCGGCGGATGATGCAGGACCTCGGCCGCGAGCCCACCTCCCGGGAACTGGCCGTCGAACTGGACGTCACGCCAGAGAAGGTGGAGTGGCTGCGACGGCAGGCCCGCGAGCCGCTGTCCCTGCACACCCCGCTCGGCGAGGACGGCGACGGCGAACTCGGCGACGTCATCGAGGACCCGGACGGCGGCGACCCCGCCGACGTCGTCGCGTCCTCCATGCTGCGCGGGCGGCTCGACGCCGTCCTGGAGACGCTCACCGAACGCGAGGCGGGCGTGATCTCGATGCGGTTCGGGCTGTCCGGCGGGGAACCGAAGACCCTCGAAGAGGTCGGCAAGGTCTACGGGGTGACGCGCGAGCGCATCCGGCAGATCGAGTCCAAGGGCATGCACAAGCTGCGCCACCCGTCCCGGCGCGAGACCCTCGCCGACCTGCTCAGCTGACGCATCCGACCTGCTCAGCCGACACCTCCGCCCTGCCCAGCCGACGCATCCACCCTGCTCAGGTGAGGCCTACGGCCTGGACGGCCCGGTTCCGCGGTGAACCGGGCCCTCCGGGCGAGTCTCTCCGGCCGCCGCTCCAGTCGCCCGCCGCCGGCTGATTGTCGGAGGGGCCGCCTAGTGTCCCGGGCATGCCGAGCGCGACCACAACGCATGACATCGCCGCCTGGGAGAAGATCGCGGCACTCATCGACCTGCGGGATCCCGGAGCGGTCGCAGACGCGGTCCGCGACCTCGGCGACGCCGAACGGCGCACGGTGGCCAGGGCGCTGCCGGGCCACGTCAAGGCCGTGCGCGCGCGCCGCGAGCCTTGGGAGGGCATCGACGAGTACGCACCCGCCTTCCGCGCCGCCGGCGCCGCCGCGCTGGGCGGCGCCTCCGCGGTCGCGGCCTGGCTGACCAGGCGCGAGTTCAACTCCCGCTGGGCGGGCGAGCACCGCGACACCGGCCTGCTCCTGCAACTGTGGGACGGCCGCGACGACGCCTGGCTCGCCGACCTCGCCCGGCGGCTGACGCTCCGGCTGCGCGGCCCCCGGCACATCGGCCTCGACCTCGTCCTGGCACTGCTGGCCGAGACGGGGATCGAACCGCCCGACCACGATCCCCTCGTCGTCGGCTGGGTGTCGTCCGGGCCGCCCCGCGCGAAGGACCCGCTGCTGCCGGCCCTGCTGCCGCGGATCTTCGAGGCGGAGGGCGTCGGCCGGGAGCTGCGCGACAACTTGTCCTGGCCGCGGACGCTGCCGACCCTCGCCGGGCGGGGCGTGATCGACCGAAGGACGCTGCTGGACGGCTGCGTCCGCCGGTTCCTGCGCGGCGGGGCGGCTCTCGACCTGCGGTTCTTCGTCCGCCTGCACGGCCTCCTCATGCCCGCTGACCCCGCCGCGCGGGAACGCGAGATCCGCGCATACGCCCGCGACTACGTGCGGCTGCTGCCCGCCGCGCCCGGCCCCGTCGCCGACCTCGCGCTCGGCCTGCTCATGGAGCCGGCGGAACTGCCGTCCCGGCACGTCGTGGAGGCGCTGGACGGCGTGCTGTTCCGCGCCGAGTCCGGGCTCGTGCGGTCGGGGCTGTCATGGCTGGAGCAGACCGTCAGGAGCAGGCCGGAACTCGCCGGCGAGTGCGCCGCCGCCCTCGCCCAGGCGTTCGCGCACGAGTCGTACACCGTCCAGGCGCGGGCGGTGAGGATCGCGCTCAAGCTCCCCGAAGGCGCGGACACGGCGGCGCTCACCGACGCCGTCCCGCTGCTCGCGGCGGATCTCGGCGCGAAGGCCGCCGCCCGGTTCGGCGGCGCCGTCGCCGAACCGGAACCGGAGGAGGACCCGCCGCCCGCCCTTTCGCCGCCCCCGGCCCCGGATCCGCTTCCCCCGCTCCCGCCGCCGATCACCCGGCCGATGGAACTGACGCGAACGCTCAGCGGCGCCACCTACCTCCTCGGCTGGCCGGCGATCGAACAGGTCATGGACGCGTTCGTCCGGCTCGTCCGGCAGAACCCCCGCCAGGTGCGGGCTGCGTTCAAGCTCGTCCGCCACCCGGACTTCCATCCACACCTGGACGAGGAACGGTACTGGCTCTGGCCGTGGCAGTGGCTCGACGTGGCCGGGCGGCTGCTGACCGGCTCGCGGCCGGTGCCGGCAGACTGGCGGGACCGCCTGCCGCCGCTCTATGCCGGAGCTCCCCCGCACGTGCTCTACCTGCATCGATGCGCGGAACTGGCCGTCGCCGTCGCCGACGGGGCGTTGCCGCCGTTGCTGTTGGCCGTCCCCACCGAGCCGACCGGCCACCTCGACCCGGGCACGTTCGTGGAACGGCTGGAGATCCTGCAGGCGGCCGGAGCCGAACCCGGGCCCGCCGACCTCCAGCAGGCTCTGCTGCGGCTGCCCCGCGAGATCGACCGTGCCGCGGTCCGGCGCGCGGCGGCGCTGACCTCGCCCGCCGGACGGGTCGCCGCGCGATGGCTGGCCGAGGGCGGGCTGCCCGCCCCCGAGGTGTCGGTGCGGCCCCTGGAGAAGGGATGGCCCGAGCCCGTGATCGACGCCGGGCCGACCGGGCTGCCGCTGGTCGATGCGGTGTTCGCCTCGCCCAAGGACGTCTACGGGCGGTACAGCTTCTATGGGCAGTACAGCTTCTACGGGCATGCCTGGTCGCGGCTGCTGCCCACCCACCCCGAGGTCGCCGCCGCGTACGTCCTCAGGCACATGCCGCGCCATGGCGGCCACTTCGCCCACGGCGGGCCGGTCGGCGAACTCATCGACCTCTCTCCGGGCGACGGCCCGTTCGCCGAGGCCGTCGCGCATCTCCTGGCGCTCCAGCTCGTCGAAAGGCACAGCGGGAATGCCGACAAGGCGCTGCTCACCATGGCCGCCCGCGGCGACCTGCCGGCCACCGCGCTGGGCCGGCACATCGGGCGACTCCTGCGTACGGGCGAGATCCGGCCGTCGCGGATCATCGAGGCCCTCGAACGTGCGGCGGACGCGGGCGCCTACACCGAGGTCTGGGCCGCGATCGCCGCGGCTCTGCCCATCGTGTGCCCGAAACCCGGCGAGCGGCCGGTGCACGCCCTCGACCGCCTGCTCGTCCTCGGCCTCAAGACCGCGCGCTGGTCGGGCGCCCGCGGAACCATCGCCGAAGTCGAGAGGCTGGCCGCCCGCAAGGGGTCGTCCAACCTCGTCCGGGAGGCCCGCGCCCTCGCCGCGCACCTCGCCGCCGCGAACTAGACCAGGTCGGACGGGTCGGTGTTGGCGCCGCACAGGACGACCACGACGCGCTCGTCCGGGGCCGGGCGGTAGGCGCCGGTGCGGAGGGCGGCGAGCGCGGCGGCGGTGCCGTGCTCGACGGCCAGGCGGTACTCGTCCCAGAGGTGCCGGCGGGCCTCGACGATCGCCCCGTCGGGGACGAGGACGGGGAGCACACCGGTCCGGGACGCGACCGAGAAGGCGATCTCGCCGAGCCGGGTGGCGCCGAGGGAGTCGGCCGCGACGCCGGAGACGTCCACGGCGACGGGGCGTCCGGAGTGCAGGGCCCGTTCCAGGGTCGGGATGGTCTCGGGCTCCACACCGACGACGCGCGCCCGTCCCTCGCCGGCCGCGCCTTCGAGGGCGGCGGCGACGCCCGCCATCAGCCCGCCGCCGCCGACCGCGATCAGGACGGTGTCGACCTCGCCGCCGGTCTGCTCCAGGATCTCCAGACCCAGCGTCCCCTGGCCGGCGCAGACCTCGGGCAGGTCGTAGGCGTGGCAGAACAGCGCCCCGGTGTCGGCGGCGCGCTTGGTGGCGGCGTCCTGCGCCTCGGCGTACCGCGTCCCGACCTGGACGACGGCGGCGCCGAGCGCGCGCAGCCGGGCGACCTTCACCGCGGGCGCCGTCTCCGGGACGAACACCTCGGCGGGCACGCCGGCCGACTTCGCCGCGTAGGCGAAGGCGAGGCCCGCGTTGCCGCCGGACGCCGCGACGACGCCGACGTGCGGCAACCGCCCCTCGTCCCGCCCGGCGAGGATGTGGTTGAACGCGCCGCGCGCCTTGAACGACCCGGTGTGCTGGGTCAGTTCGAGCTTCAGCCACATCCGTGCGGCCGTCCCGGGGTCGATCTCGAGCAACGGCGTACGGCGGACGCGGCCCGCGACCCGCCGCGCCGCGGCCTGGACGTCCGAATGAGTGATCACCAAAGTTCCCTCTCCATGCGATCAGTGGCCGAGCGCTCCAGGTCAGGGAGCGCTCAGTGCGGCGGCCCGGTCGAGGAGGACCTTGCGTTCGGGCTCGTTGCGGGTCAGTCCGGCGGCGCGCTCGAACTGCGTCCGGGCCTCGTCCCGGCGGCCGAGGCGTTCGAGCAGGTCCCCGCGGACGCTCGGCAGCAGGTGGTAGCCGCGCAGGGACGGCTCGTCCACCAGCGCGTCGGCGAGTTCGAGGCCCTTGCCGGGGCCGTGCGCCATGCCGACGGCCACCGCGCGGTTCAGCTCCACGATGGGGGACGGGGCGACGCTCGCGAGGATCTCGTAGAGGGACGCGATCTGCGCCCAGTCGGTGTCCTCGGCGGCGCGGGCCTGCGCGTGGGAGGCGGCGATGGCGGCCTGCAGGACGTACGGGCCGGGTGGCTCGCCGATGTCCTTCGCGCGGAGCAGGGCAGCGAAGCCGCGGTGGATGAGGAGCCGGTCCCAGCGGCCGCGGTCCTGCTCCAGGAGCGGGATGGGTTCGCCGGACGCCCCGGTGCGCGCGCGTGTCCGCGACGCCTGGATCTCCATCAGCGCGGCGAGCCCGTGCACCTCGGGTTCGCCGGGGGCGAGGCCGGCGAGGACGCGGCCGAGGCGCAGCGCCTCCTGGCACAGGTCCGTCCGCACCCAGGCGTCGCCGGCGGTGGCCGCGTACCCCTCGTTGAAGATCAGGTAGATGACCTCCAGGACGGACGACAGCCGGGCCGCGCGGTCGGGCCCCTCGGGGACCTCGAACGGCACGCCCGCGTCCGACAGCGTCCGCTTCGCCCGGACGATCCGCTGCGCCACGGTCGGCTCGGAGACGAGGAACGCGCGCGCGATCTCGTCGGTGGTGAGGCCGCCGAGCATCCGCAGCGTGAGCGCGACCCGCGCGTGCACCGGCAGCACCGGATGGCACGCCGTGAAGATCAGCCGCAGGACGTCGTCCTCGATGTGCTCGTCGTCCGGGACGTCGAACTCCGGCGGCGGCCGGTCCTCCAGGTCGCGGCCGATCTCCTCCAGCTTGTGCTCGAGCCGCTGCCGGCGGCGGATGCGGTCGATGGCGCGGCGCTTGCCGACGGCCATGAGCCAGGCGCCCGGGTTGTCCGGGACGCCTGACTCCGGCCACTGTTCGAGCGCGGCGACCAGCGCGTCCTGCGCGAGTTCCTCGGCGAGCCCGATGTCGTGCACCATCCGCGTGAGCCCGGCGATGATGCGCGCGGCCTCCAGCCGCCACACCGCGTCGATGCTCGCATGCACGCCGGACGCGGCCGCGTCCGGCGCGCGCACGCCCGAGGCGTGGGCGTCCGGCCGGCGCACGTCGGGTCCGTTCGAAGCCGTCACGCTGCCGATGAGAGCACCCGCACCGGCCGCCGCGCAAGCTCAGCCCATGCTCAGCCCGCGCCCGGCCGAGGCCCGGCGCATCCGCAGCGCGGGTTCACTGCCCGGGGAAGGGGTCCTCCGGGCCGAACACCTGCTTGATGACGCCCTCGCCGTCCCCGACGATCGCGTAGAACCGCTTGGACAGCTCGATCGCCTCCTCCCGGCTGCGCGCCTCGATGAGCGCGAACCCGACGACGCCCTCCTTCGACTCGGCGAACGGGCCGTCGGTGGTGGTGATCTTGCCGCCGGACGAGGTGATGCGGGTGCCGTACGGCTCCAGCCCGCCGGTCGCGAGGAGCACTCCGGCCTTGGCCATCTCCGCGATGAACTCGCCCATCTCCTGCTGGAGCTTCTCGTCCGGCTGCGCGTCGTCGGCGCCGGTGTCGGTCGTCATCATGAGGAACCGCATGTGGTGTCTCCTTCGTCGGTGTCCGGGGTCATCCCCGGCCTCTGCTGACGCGTCGAACGAGGGGGGAGCGGATCGACATCCCGCCCCGGCTTTTTCCGATTTTTTTCGTGGAACGGAATAGTGCCAGGTCAGCGCCCGGTGGGCGAGAGCCGGTGCCGCACGTTCCCACAGATCGCGACAAAGCGGGATGTTCAGGGCAGTGGGCAAGATGTCCACTGTCGAGTAACTTCTCCCGGTAGGTAGATTTCTTGCGCGCCGAGGAGGATTTTCGTGGGAGACCCAGCACCGGATCCCGGCGCGCGGCTCGAACCCGACGTCGACGACACGGTGCCGCAGTCCGCGCGCATCTGGAACTACTGGCTCGGCGGCAAGGACAACTACCCGGTCGACCGGGCCGCCGGCGACCAGTTCGTCTCCGTCTACCCGCAGATCGTGGACATCGCCCGGCACTCGCGGGCCTTCCTCTCCCGGGCCGTCCGGTACATGGCGGGCAGCGCGAGGATCCGGCAGTTCCTCGACATCGGCACCGGCCTGCCGACCGTCGACAACACCCACGAGGTCGCGCAGCGCGCCGCCCCGGACGCCCGCATCGTGTACGTCGACAGGGACCCGCTCGTCCTCTCGCACGCCCGCGCCCTGCTGACCAGCAGGCCGGAGGGCGTCACCAGCTACATCGACGCCGACCTGCGCGACCCCGACCGGATCCTCGCCGAGGCCGCCCGGACGCTCGACCTCGACCGTCCCGTCGGGCTGATGCTGCTGAACATCCTCGGCCACATCGCCGACTACGGCGAGGCGCGCTCGATCGTGCGGCGCCTGGTGGACGCCCTGCCGCCCGGCAGCCACCTCGCGGTCGCGGACGGCACCGACGTCATCACCGGCGAGGCGTTCCGGACCGCCATCGACATGTGGAACCAGGCGAGCGACGCTCCCTACCACCTGCGGACGCCCGAGCTGATCGGCGGCTTCTTCGCCGGGCTGGAGATCCTGGAGCCCGGACTCGTGCCGGTGTCGCGGTGGCGCGCCGAGCCCGGACCGTTCGCTGAGCCGGACGAGGTGGACGAGTTCTGCGCCGTGGCAGTGAAGGCGTCATGAGGCCCGGCGAACGCCCCCTGGACCGGCCGAGCCGCGTCGCACCGGACCTGCGCGCCGCCGGGCCGACCGTGCTGCGGATGGTGGTCGGCGCCCAGCTGCGCCGCTACCGCGAGGCCGCCGGGATCTCCACCGAGGCCGCCGGCTACGAGATCCGCGGGTCGCACTCCAAGATCAGCCGGATGGAGCTGGGCCGGGTCGGCTTCAAGGAGCGCGACGTCGCCGACCTCCTGACCCTCTACGGCGTCACCGGCCCCGGTGTCCGCGAGACGCTGCTGGAACTGGCCGAGCACGCCAACACCCCCGGCTGGTGGCAGGCGTACGGCGACGTCGTGCCCGGCTGGTTCGAGCCCTACCTCGGGCTGGAGCAGGGGGCCGTGCTCGTCCGCGTGTACGAGATCCACGACGTCCCGGCACTGCTCCAGACGCCCGAGTACGCCCGCGCCCTCATCGGCGCCCGCCACCCGGACGCGTCCAAGGAGGAGATCGAGCGGCGCGTCGAACTGCGCATGGAGCGCCGCCGCGTGTTCGAACGCCGCGACCCGCTGAAGCTGTGGGCCGTCCTGGACGAGGCGGTCGTGCGCCGCGCCATCGGCGGCCCCGCGACGATGCGCGCGCAGATCGAGCACCTGATCGCGATGGCGGAGCAGCCGAACGTCACCGTGCAGGTCATGCCGTTCGCCTCCGGCGGCCACGCGGGCGAGAGCGGCCCGGTGACGCTGCTGCGGTTCGCCGAGCCCGAACTGCCCGACGTCGTCTACCTGGAGCAGCTCACCGGCGCCCTCTACCCCGACCGGACGGCCGACATCGCCCGGTACCGGGACGCCCTGAACCGCCTCGGCGTCCAGGCCGAACCCCCGTCCCGCACGCCGGACTTCCTCCGGAGCGTCCTCGGCCGCTGAGCTACCTCGCCGCCGGGACGTACGTCGCGATGATGACGCCGGTCTTGAAGGTCCTGGTGTCGGCCAGCTCGAAGGACGCCGAGAAGTCCTTGCGGGTGAGCAGTTCCTCCGGGTCGGCGGGGCCGACGAACACGGGGTGGATCCAGAGGCGCAGCTCGTCCAGGAGGCCGTGCTCCACGAGCGTCCGCGACACCGCCCCGAACCCGTACTGCAGGATGTCCTGGCCGTCCTGCTCCTTGAGCCGGGTGATCTCGGCGACGGCATCGGACCGGGGGATCGCCGTCGTGTCGCCCCAGCCCGGCTTCTTCAGGGAGTCGGACACGACGTAGTGGGGCAGGTTGTTCATCCGGACGCCGAAGTCGCCGGTCGCCTCCTCCATCGAGGGCCACGCCTGCGAGAAGCCGTCGAACGTCGCGCGGCCCATGAGGAGTGCGCCGCAGGAGAAGAGCAGGTCCCGCGCGTAGGCGGCGGCCTCGTCCTGGAAATACGCCGACGTCCAGTTCTGCGGGTTCTCGATGACGCCGTCGAGCGACACGTACGTCGAGTTGATGATCTTTCGCATGGTCTCCTCCGTGGGTTCGATCGTCGGTGTTCTCGCTTGCGGGAACCACTCTGCGCGACCGCGTTTACGGAATCCTTACGGTCGCGTTCCGGCGGCTCCGGAGCCGGAGCCGCGACCGCGATCGGCGCCTCTCCGGCTGCCGGTCCGTTTAGTGTCGGGACATGCGTTTCGGGGTGCTCGGGCCGCTCGCCGTCTGGACCGACGGCGGCGTGCTCGTCGCGGTGCCCGGCCTGAAGGTGCGGGCGCTGCTGGCGGACCTGCTGGTGCACGAGGGCCGCCCCGTGCCCGCCGACCGGCTGATCGACGACCTGTGGGGCGAGGCGCCGCCCGGGAACCCGATGGGGGCGCTGTCGGCGAAGGTGTCGCAGCTGCGCCGGGTCCTGGAGGACGCCGAGCCGGGCGCGCGGGCGCTGGTGGAGTCGCGCCCGGCCGGGTACCTGCTCGGCGCCGGCGACGAGCGGGTGGACGGCCGGCGGTTCCAGGGCCTGGTGCAGCGGGCGCGCCGGGCGGGGGAGCCGAAGGAGAGGGCGGCGCTGCTGGCGGAGGCGCTCGGGCTGTGGCGCGGGCCCGCGCTCGCCGACTTCGCCGACGACCCGTTCGCGCGGGCGGCGGTCGCGAGGCTCGCGGAGCTGCGGCTGACCGCGCTGGAGGAGCACGCCGAGGTGCGGCTCGCCCTCGGCGAGCACGGAGTGCTGGCCGGGGAGCTCGGCGACGCGGTCGAGGCGCATCCGCTCCGGGAACGGCTGCGGGCCGCGCACATGCGGGCGCTGTACCGGGCGGGACGGCAGAACGAGGCGCTGGAGACCTACGAGAGGTACCGGACGATGCTCGCGGACGAGCTGGGCCTGGACCCCGGCTCCGCGCTCGCCGAGCTCCAGCGGGCCGTCCTGCGGCAGGACCCCGGGCTGGACGCGCCGCAACCGGACGCCTCGCCGCTGGACGCGCCGCGACTTGACGGACCGCGACTTGACGTGCCGCCGCCGCCGTCGCGGCGGCGGTCGAACCTGCCCGTCCCGCTGACCGACCTGATCGGACGGGACGCGGCCGTCCGGGAGGTCCGCGCGCGGATCGGCACCGACCGGCTGGTCACGCTCACCGGGCCGGGCGGCGTCGGCAAGACGCGGCGCTCGCCTCCGGCGGAGGTCCGGCGGCGGTGCGGGGGCGGGCGCTCGCGTGGCGGGCGGGGCTGGCCGTGCTCAAGGGCGTCCCCGGGGACTGGCCGGCCGGACGCGACGAGGCCCTGCGGCTCGTGGACGAGGCGGGCGACGCGCGCCTGGCCGCGTGGGCGCGGTGGTTCCTGATGTTCGCCCAGTTCGAGGTGGACGACGTCGGGGCCGGCGCGGCGACGCTGGAGGAGGCGCTCGGCGCGTTCCGCGCGGCCGGCGACCGGTGGGGCGAGGCGGCGGCGCTGATTTTGCGGGCCAAGCACGCGCACGCGCACGGCGACCCGGCCGCCCTGGAACGCGACGCCGAGCGCGCCGCCGCGCTGTTCGGCGAGGCCGGTGATCGCTGGGGCCGGTTGCAGGCGCTGGAGTGGCTCGGCGGCATGGCGGAGCTGACCGGCGACTACGACCGGGCGGAGCGGCTGCACCGCGACGGGCAGCGGATGGCGGAGGAGCTGCGCATGTGGCCCGACGTCGCCGTCCGGATGGCGTGGCGCGGCTGGGTCGCCTACCTGCGCCGCGACGGCGCGTCCGCGCGGCGGCTGTTCGGGCGGGCGCTGCGGGTGGCGACGGAGCAGGGGTTCGCGCAGGCCGTGGCGTTCGCCGACCTCGGCCTCGGGCTGGTGGCGCGGGCCGAGGGCCGGCTGGAGGACGCGGAGGAGCGCCTCGGCCGCATGCTGGCGGCGGTGTCACCGGAGGAGTTCCCGCCGCTCTACCTGCCGCTGGTCCAGACCGGCCTCGGTTTCGCGGCCGAGGCGCGCGGCGACGCGGCGGCGGCGCTCGGCTACCAGCGGGACGCGCTGGCCGTCGCGATCCGGCTGGAGTCGCCGCGTGATCTGGCGTTCGCCCTGGAGGGGCTGGCCGCCGCGCTGGGCCTCGCCGCACGGCCCGAGGACGCGGCGCTGGCGCTCGGGAAGGCGGCGGCCGTCCGGGACGCCGCCGGGATACCGGCCGGTCCCGCGGAACGGGACGACATCGACCGTGCCGCCGCGCGCGTCCGGGACGCTGTCGGTGCAAGGGGCGCTGTCGGTGCAGGGGACGCGGTCGGTGCAGGGGACGCGTTCGGTGCAAGAGACGCGGTCGGGGCGGAGCTGTTCGAGGCGGGGGCGGCCCTCGATCCGGCGGAGATCCTCCGGCGTGCGGAGCGCGTTCCTCCCGAGAGCGTCTCGGTCTGGCGGTCCAGTGAGTGAGTTGTCGCATATATCGAGAACGTTGCGGATCGCTAAAGAACGATCGCGGACCCTTGCTAGCGGCGCCGCCCGCATTTGATCATGGTCGGCTGTGGGGCGACGGGGGCTCGTGCTCAGTCGGATGGCCGGCGATCGGACGCTGGTCCTGGCCGCGTGCGCGACCGCGCTGTTCGCCACCACCGTCCTCGCGGCCCTGGTCGGCTACACCGGGTCGGTGACCCGCGAGGGGCTGCGGCGCACACTCGCGGACGCGACGTTCGCCTCTGTCGGGACGACGATCGGCGCGCACGTCCCCGCGAACGGCCTCACCGAGGTGCAGGGCAAGGTCGGCCGGGGGCTCAAGCAGATCTACCGGGACGTGCCGCTCACGACCTCGATGAGCGTGCGCAGCGACTCCTACACCCTCCCGGGGCAGGAGAAGAGCGACCACCCCGACCTGACCGCGTTCGGGACCTACACCGGCATCGAGAAGCACGCGCGCCTGACCGGGGGACGCTGGCCCGCCGCCTCCTCCGGCGAAGAAGTGGAGGCGGTGCTGTCCACCGCCGCCGCCCGCGCCATGGACGCCGGCGCCGGCGACGTCCTCACCCTGCACGGACGCGTCGACAAGAAGTCGGTCGTGAAGGTCCGGGTCGTCGGGCTGTTCGACGTCCCCGATCCGCGGCACTACTTCTGGCAGGACGACCGGCTCATCACGACCGGCGTCGAACGGCTCGACTACACGACGTACGGGCCGTTCGTGGTGCCGCCCGAGGTGTTCGCCGCCAGGTTCACCGGCACCAGCGCCGACGCCCGCTTCACCGTCATGCCCGACCTGCGCGGCGTCGCCGCCGGCGATCTCGGGCCGCTCGGCGACCGCGTCTCCCGCGCCGCGGACACCTTCGAGCAGGCCGGCGGCCAGAGCCAGATCACCGTCGTGACCGACCTCCCCGAACTGACCCGGCAGCTGCGCGGCGCCGTGCTGGTGGCACGGTCCACCATGCTGATCCCGGTGATCCAGCTCGTCCTGCTCGCCGGGTGCGCCTGGCTGCTCGTCGCCCGGCTGCTGGCCGACCACCGGCGCGGGGAGGTCGCGCTGCTGCGCACCCGCGGCATGGGCATGCGGCAGCTCGCGCGGCTCGGCCTGGCCGAGGGACTGCTGATCGTGCTGCCCGCCGCGGTGCTCGGGCCGCTGCTCGCCGGGCCGCTGCTGCGGCTCGCCGGGCACGCCCCCGCGGTGCGGGACGCCGGGCTGCGGCTGGACGCCGGGCCGCCCGCGACGCTGTGGGCCGTCTCGGTGCTGACGGCGCTGGCCTGCGCGGCCGCCCTCACGATCCCGACACTGCGCGGCGCGAACCGCACGTTCGTCGAGGCGCAGGCCGGGATGGGCCGGCAGGGCCGCGGCGGCCTGCGCGGATCCGGCGTCGACCTCGCGCTGCTCCTCGTCGCCGGGCTCGCGATCTGGCAGCTCACCCGCTACGGGGCCGACGGTGCGGACGGCGCCGGGGGCGGCACGTCCGGCATCGACCCGTTCATCGTGTCCGGCCCGGCGCTGGCGCTGCTCGCCGGCGGGGTCCTGCTGCTGCGGGTCGTGCCCGTGGCGTCCCGCGTCGCCGAGCGGGTCGCGACCCGGGGGCGCGGGCTCGTCCCCGTCCTCGGCACCCGGCAGGTCGGCAGACGCCAGCTCCGCTACGCGGGCCCCGTCCTGCTGCTGGTCATGGCGATGGCCGTCGGGGTGCTGTCGGTGACGACGATGGCGACCTGGCGGAAGTCGCAGAACGACCAGGCCGACTTCCAGAGCGGCGCCGACCTGCGGCTCGCCGTCCCGGTCGGCGGCGAAGGCCCGACCTCGCTCGGCCGCGGCGGGCGGCTCGCCGCGCTGCCCGGCGTCACGGCGGCGACCGCGGTGCTGCGCGCGGACGCCGCCCTCGGCACCGAGTCCGCGACCCTGCTCGCGGCGGACGCCGGGACGCTCGAGCCGCTGCTGCGCGTCCAGCCGGAGCTGCGGCGCGAACTGCGGCTCGACGAACTCGCCAGGGCACGTCCCGCCGGCGCGGGCCTGTCCGTGCCGGGCAGGCCGCGGCGGCTGCTGTTCGACCTGCGGCTCACCCGGACGGGCGGGCCGCGGGAGTCCGCGGCCCCCGCCGACGCGACGTACAAGATCGCGGTGACGCTCGCGGACGCGCACGGGCTGGTCCGCCAGGTGACGCTGCCCGGCCTCCCCGCCGACGGCGCGGAGCACACGCTCGCGCTGGCGGCCGCCGACCTCGCCGGGCCGGACGGGGTGACGTCCTACCCGCTGTCGGTTCAGGGCTTCCACTACGCCTACGACGACAACGCGTTCTCGGGGCCGCTCGACCTGAAGATCGCGAACGTGCGCGGCGACGGCACCGGGGACGCCCGGCCCTCCGAAGGCGCCCGCTGGGACGCGTTCACCCGCTCGGCGGAGGGCCAGAAGGGCCCCGAGCCGAGCGTGCGGGACGCGCGGGGCGCCCTGCTGGAACTGTCCCTCCCCGCCACGCCCGCCGAGAACCGGGCCGCCGGGGCCGTCGTCACCGCGGGCGCGAACGACGCCACCGTCCACGCGATCATGGGCACGGCCGCGCCGCCGCCCCACGGCGAGGAGAACACCGACCTCCAGCCGGTCGTGCCGGGCGTCATCACCGACGAGACGGCGCACCGCGCCAAGGTCGGCGTCGGCGGCACCGTCACGCTGAACACCGTCGACGGCGACCAGCCGGTCAAGGTCGTGGGGATCGCGCCCGCGCTGCCGAGCGTCCCGGCCGGCGAACCGGGCGTCCTCGTCGACCTGCCGACCCTCACCCGGACCCGGCTCGCCGCCGACGGCACCGGCGACGAGAGCATCGTGCCCGGCGAATGGTGGGCGTCGGTGCGCGGCGGGCGCACCGCCCCCGCCGTCCGGGAACTCGGCCGGCACCCCGCCTGGGGCGAGGTCGCCGCCGACCGGTTCGAGCTGCGCGCCGAGCTCCGGGACGCACCGCTCGGCGCGGCGCTCCAGGGCGCGCTCGTGCTCGGCTTCGGCGCGGCGCTCGCCTTCGCGGTCATCGCCTTCGTCGTCAACGCGGCGGTGACCGCGGGCGAGCGGACCCGCGAGTTCGCGGTGCTGCGCGCCCTCGGCGTCCATCCCCGGCAGGTCGCCGGGATGCTCGCGATCGAGCAGGCGTACCTGGTCGCGCTCGGCCTGCTCGGCGGGACGTTCCTCGGCCTCGTCGTGGCACGGCTCGTCGTCCCGCACATCGTGCTGAGCGTGCAGGCCGCGCAACCGTACCCGCCCGCCGAGCTCGTCGTCCGGTGGCCGCTGGTGCTGGCCATGCTCGCCGGCGTCGCGGCCGTGCTCGGCCTCGTGCTGCCGCCGGTGATCCAGGTGCTGCGCCGCCGGAACCTCGGCGCCGGCCTGCGGGCGGGGGAGGACCGATGAGAGGCTCCGCCATGCGGCTGGCACGGGCGCAGTGGGCGCCGCTCGTCGCGCTGGCCGTGCTGTCGCTGCTGTCGGCGCTGCTCGCGGTCGCCGTCCCGTCCCGGACGGCCGCCGGGTACGACCGCGCCGCGGCCGCCGCCATCGGCCCCGCCGCCGACCTGCGGGTGGACGGCAAGGCATCCGGCAGCCGGGCGTGGGCGGCCCTCCCGAGCGACGCCGCGCTGGCGACCAACACGGTCACCTGGCAGCAGCTGCTGCCGCGCTCGCTGGCCGAGGTCGCCGGGGATCCGGAGCCGTCGGTCACCACCGAGCGGCTGCCCGTCCCCGGGCGGTTCTCCGCGCCCCGGCTGCTGTACCTGGGCTGGGATCCCGGCTCGTGGAGCCGCGTCCGCGTGGTCGCCGGCGGCCCGGCGGTCAACCCGCCCGCCGAGACGAGGGACGACATCCGGGTCATGGTCTCCGCGAAGTTCGCCGGCCAGCTCGGCTACAAGGTGGGCGACCGGATGGACCTCGGCGGCCTCGCCGTGCGGATCTCCGGACTGTACGAACCGTTGAACGCCGCCGACCCGTTCTGGACGCCCCGCCCCGGCCAGCTGCACGCGGTGAAGGTGGATCTGGGCGGCGACGCGGGGCAGGCCGACGCGGGTACCGCGCTGATGGACGCCGGCGGATACACGCGGGTCGCCCGCGAGAGCGACACGCAGTTCACCTTCAGCTGGCGCTTCCCGATCCGCGGCGGCGACGTGGACGCCGGAGACGCCGGCGCCATGGCCGGCGATCTCGGCGCGTTCCGCTCCGCCGTCCAGGGGCGCGCCGGGTTCGTCCCGTGCGTCGTCGTCACCGCGCTCGACGACCGGCTGACCGAGTTCGCCGGGCGGCTGCACACCGCCCGCTCCGTCCTCGGGCTGGCGTTCGGCGGGCTGGCCGCCGTCGCCGCCGGGGTGCTGCTCCTCGCCGCCGGGCTGCTCGGCGAACGGCTCCGCCCGGTCCTCGGCACCATGCGGGCGCGCGGTGCGTCGCTGCGGCAGCTCGCCGCCCCCGCCTGCGGGCTGACCGCGCTCGCCGTCCTCCCGTCCGCGCTGCTCGGGTACCTGGCGGGACGGCTGCTGGACGCCGGTCCGCCGCAGCCGGTCTCTCTCTACGCGATCGCCGCGCTGGCGGTGGCCGCACTGCTCGTCCCCGCCGCCATGGTCTGGCGAGAGCGCGGCGGCGGGCTCGGGCCGGTCGCCGACCGCCGCGACGACCTGGTCGCCGGGCGGCCGTCCACGCGGCGGCTCGTCCTGGACGTCCTGCTGGTCGCGCTCGCGCTGATCGGCGTCGTGCTGCTGCGCGAGCGGGGCGCGTCCGCCGGGACGGACCCGCTGGTCGCCGCCGTCCCCGTGCTGCTCGGCGCGGCGCTCGGCGTGATCGTCCTGCGCGCCTACCCGTACCTGCTGCGCGCCGCCGTGCCGGCCCTGCGGCGGCGCAGCGGCGCGGTCGGGTTCCTCGGCCTCGCGCGCGCGGCGCGGCAGAACCTCGTGGGGGCGCTGCCGCTCGTCGTGCTGCTGCTGGCGGCAACCGTCGCCGGGTTCACCGCCACCGTCGACACGGCGCTGCGGGACGGCCAGGTGCGCGCGTCCTGGTCGGAGATCGGCGGCGACGCGCGCATCGAGGCGGGGCCGCTGGACGACGCGGCGCTGGCCCGCATCCGTTCGCTGCCCGGCGTGACCGGCGCCCTCCCGGCCCGGGTGATCACCTACGTGTCGACCTCGTCGGACCCGGCGCCGATGACCGTGGTCGGCGTGGACCTCGACGCCTACCGGGAACTCGCGCCCGCCGTACCGGGTATCCCGTCGCATTCGGGCGTCTACCTGTCGCCGCTCGCCGCCCGCACCATGGGCACCGGCGCGGTGACCCTGAACCGTCCCGGGATGTCGCCGATCGACGTCAAGCCCGCCGGGCAGATCGAGCACCTCCCCGGCCAGGAACCGGGCACCGCGTTCGTCGTCGTCCCGTACAAGCTGATCGCGGGCGAGAAGGGCTTCGCCTCCCAGGTCTTCGTCACCGGCCACCCGGACGTCAAGGACCTCCGCGCCGCCGCGCCCGGCCGCGACGTGCTGCTACGGCAGGACGCGCTGCGGGCCATGACCGACGTGCCCATGGTGATCGTCGTCCACGAGACGTTCCGGGACGGGGCGCTCATCGGCGGCGCGTTCGGCCTGCTCGCGGTGCTGCTCGTCCTGGTCGTCGGCGCCCGCGCCCGCGCCGGGACCGTCGCCCACCTGCGCGCCCTCGGGCTGAGCAGGCGGCAGAGCCGGGGCCTCGCCCTCGTCGAGATCGCACCGGTCCTCCTCTGCGCGGTCGGCGCCGGATGGGTGCTCGGCCTCCTCCTGCCCGAGATCACCGGCCCGGTCGTCGACCTGCGCCCGTACACCGACGGCTTCGCCGTCACCGCCCACGTCCCCGGCTGGCCCGCGCTGCTCGGCCTCGTCGGCGCCCTCCTGCTCGCCGCCGCCGTGGCCGTCGCCGTCGACCGCCTCTTCGACGCCCGCCCCGGAACCGTCCTGAGAACGGGGGAATGATGACCGAAGCACCCGACCTCGCCGAACTGGAACGCCGCGCCGCCGAGCGCGGGCCCGTCTACGGCGAGGGCGCCCACATCGTCTGCGACAACCTCGTCCGCATCTACAAGACGGACGGCGTCGAGGTGGTCGCCCTCCAGGGCCTCGACCTGCTCATCGACCCCGGCGAGCTCGTCGCGCTCGTGGGCGCGTCCGGCTCCGGGAAGTCGACGCTCCTCAACATCCTGTCCGGGCTGGACGTGCCGACCGCCGGCGTGGCCCGCGTCGCCGGCTCCGACCTGCTCACGATGGGGTCCAGGGAACGCCTGCGCTTCCGCCGCGAACAGGTCGGGTTCATCTGGCAGCAGACGTCCCGCAACCTCCTCCCGTACCTGACCGCCGCGCAGAACGTCGAACTGCCCATGAAGTTCGCCGGGCGGTCCCGCCGCGCCCGCGCCACCCGCGCCGCCGAACTGCTCGGCATGCTGGACGTCGGCGACTGCGCGGACCGGCCTCCCGCCGAACTGTCCGGCGGCCAGCAGCAGCGCATCGCGCTCGCCGTCGCCGTCGCCAACGAACCCCAGGTCGTCCTGGCCGACGAGCCCACCGGCGAACTCGACACCGCCACGGCCGCCGGCGTCTTCGCCGCGCTCCGCCGCGTCAACGAGGAGCTCGGCACCACCACCGTCGTCGTCACCCACGACGCGCAGGTGTCCGAACGCGTCGACCGCACCGTGGGCATCCGCGACGGCCGGACCAGCGTCGAGGTCCGCCGCGGCGGCGGCACCGCCGAGGAGTACGCCCTCCTGGACCGCGCCGGCCGCGTCCAGCTGCCCGCCGCGTTCACCGAGGCCCTCGACATGCGCGACCGCGTCCGCCTCGCCCTGCGAGCCGATCATGTCGGCGTCTGGCCCGACCGGGAGGAAACGCATGACTGACCCGATGGTGGCCGTCGAGAACCTGACCCGCACCTACCGCACCGGGAAGGTCGAGGTCCCGGCATTGCGCGGCGCGTCCTTCACCGCCGACCCGGGCGAACTCGTCGCGATCAAAGGCCGCTCCGGTTCGGGCAAGACGACCCTGCTCAACCTGATCGGGGGCCTCGACGTCCCCGACGGCGGCGCCGTCCACGTCGACGGCCGCGATGTCGGCGCCCTGACCGAGAACGACCTGCTCGCCCTGCGCCGCGACCACATCGGCTACGTCTTCCAGTCCCACGGACTGATCCCGGTCCTGTCCGCCGCCGAGAACGTGGAGGTCCCGCTCCGCCTGGTCCGCACGAACCCGAAGGAACGCGACGAACGGGTACGCGTCCTGCTGTCCCTCGTGGGCCTGGCAGATCACGCGGCCCAGCGCCCCTACGAGCTCTCCGGCGGCCAGCGCCAGCGAGTGGCGATAGCCCGAGCCCTGGCCAACCGCCCGCGCCTGCTCCTCGCCGACGAACCCACGGGCCAACTCGACTCCGAGACGGCCGCCGCCATCATGCCCCTTCTTCACGCAGTGGTGGCCAGCGAAGGCGTGACCGTCCTGGTCGCCACCCACGACGAGACCCTCCTCGCCTCAGCCGACCGAGTCCTGAACCTGGAGGACGGCGTGATAACCGAAACCCCCGTCCCCGCCTGACGTCACCCAACGGGAACGTCATGGCGGTGGTGGAGACGGAGCGGCTGATCCTGCGTCCGCTGACGGGCGATGACTTCGGCGTTGTTCATATGGAAGCTGAGTAGCGCCACTGACACTCTCGGTTGGCGGGTGGACGGGATGGGAAGTGAATCGTTCATGGCGACCGTGGTTCTGGTGGGGACGCTCGATACCAAAGGGGACGAGTACGCGTGGCTTCGTGAGCGTGTCCGGGAGCTTGGGTGCGATGTCGTGCTCGTGGACGTCGGGGTAGGGCCGTCCCAGATTGAGGCGGATGTCGCGGCCGAGGACGTCGCGCGGGCCGGTGGCACTTCTCTCCAGGCGCTGCGGGACGCGGGGGATCGCGGGGCCGCCGTCACCGCGATGGGTGAGGGTGCGGCGGTCGTCCTCGCGGGGCTGGAGCGGATCGACGCCGTGCTCGCGGTCGGAGGCAGTGGTGGGTCTTCCATTGCGGCACGCGCCGTGCGGGATCTGCCCATCGGGCTGCCCAAGCTGATCGTGTCCACGATGGCGTCAGGGGATGTGGCGCCTTACGTGGGTGCCAAGGACGTGACGCTGACCTACAGCGTGGTCGATATCGCGGGCCTGAACCGGGTGTCGCGGCTCATCCTCGGGAATGCGGCGGGCGCGGCCGCCGGAATGGCGAAGGCTCATGCGGAGTCTCGGTCTGCCGTCGTCGACGAGCGGCCTCTGGTGGGCGCGTCCATGTTCGGGGTCACCACGCCTGCGGTGGACGCGGCCCGGGAGCGGCTGGACGAGCTGGGTTACGAGGTACTCGTCTTCCACGCGACCGGGGCCGGAGGGCGGGCGCTCGAGGGGCTCGTGGAGAGCGGGCTGCTGGCGGGCGTGCTCGACCTGACCACGACCGAGCTGGCGGACGACCTGGTGGGCGGTGTCCTGTCCGCCGGGCCCGAGCGGCTCACGGCGGCGGGGCGGCGGGGCGTCCCGCAGGTCGTGGCGCCCGGCGCGCTGGACATGGTCAACTTCGGGCCGCGGGAGACCGTCCCGGAGCGGTTCGAGGGACGGAACCTGTACGTCCACAACCCGACCGTGACGCTGATGCGGACGACGCGGGAGGAGATGGCCGAGCTGGGGCGGCGGATCGCCGCGAAGCTCCGGGCCGCCACCGGCCCGACCGTGCTGTTCCTGCCGCTCGGGGGCGTGTCGGCATTGGACGCGGCGGGGATGCCCTTCCACGATCCGGAGGCCGACGAGGCGTGCTTCGCGGCTCTGGAAGGCGCGGTGGAGACGGAGAGGCTCGACATGAACATCAACGATCCGGCGTTCGGCCGCGCGACGGCGGACCGGCTGCACCAGATGATCTCGGGGGCGTCGACGTGAACCGTGAGACCGTCCTGTTCCGGCTGCGGAACACCGTTGCGGAGGGCAGGCCGATCATCGGCGCGGGGGCGGGCACGGGGCTGTCCGCGAAATGCGCGGAGGCGGGCGGCGTCGACCTGATCATCATCTACAACTCCGGCCGGTACCGGATGGCGGGGCGCGGTTCGCTGGCCGGGCTGCTGCCCTACGGAGACGCCAACCAGATCGTGGTGGAAATGGCGTCCGAAGTGCTGCCGGTCGTGAAGGAGACGCCCGTGCTGGCGGGGGTGTGCGGCACCGACCCGTTCCGGGTGATGCCCGTCTTCCTCGACCAGTTGAAGGCCATGGGGTTCGCGGGAGTCCAGAACTTCCCGACCGTCGGGCTCTACGACGGTGTTTTCCGGCAGAACATCGAAGAGACCGGCATGGGGTACGACCTGGAGGTCCAGATGGTGCGGCTCGCGCATGAGCGCGGGCTCGTCACCGCCCCCTACGTTTTCGACGAGGACCAGGCGCGGGCGATGGCGGAGGCCGGCGCGGACGTTCTCGTCCCGCATGTCGGCCTCACCACCAAGGGCAGCATCGGCGCGGGCACCGCGTTGACGCTGGACGAGGCGGTCGAGCGGGTGCAGGTCATGCGGGACGCCGCGTCCGCCGTCCGTCCCGACATCCTGGTCCTGTGCCACGGCGGTCCCATCGCCGAGCCAGACGACGCCGCCTATGTGCTCTCCCGGACGGACGGCGTCGTCGGCTTCTTCGGAGCATCCTCCGTCGAGCGGCTGCCGACCGAATCGGCCATCACGCGGCAGGTGGCGGCCTTCAAGAATCTGGAGCTCTGAATGCTGGTCAATCCCGGTGACGTGACGACGATGACCTTCGATTGGGGGTCCATCAAATGGTTCGTCACCCCGTCGAGCGTCGACGGCGCGAGCAGCACGCTCGGCGAGGTGATCGTCAATCCGGGCAAGGGGCACGCACGGCACAACCATCCGAATGCCGAGGAGGTCATCTACGTGATCTCTGGTGAGGCGACGCAGATGGTGGACGACGGGGAGCCGTTCCCGATCCGGGAGGGCGACGCCGTCCACATTCCGAAGGGCGCCTGGCATTCCACGCACAATGCGACGTGGCGTCCGCTCCGGCTCATCGTGACGTACACGCCGGGCGGCGAGGAGAAGGCGCTGGAAGGCGCTCCCGACTTCTGCCTCCACGAGTCCGGCGCCGTCCCGCAATGGCGTCGGGCTTAGGCGCGCGACCGGGCGTCGGGGCGCCTACCCCGGGTCGATGATCTTGCCCCGGACGTAGACCCAGTCGCCGTCGTGCCTGCCGAAACGGCTGACCTCGTGCAGGTCCCCGGGCTCCGAACCGGCGAGATAGTGGGCGCGGAACTCGACGACGCCCTTCTCGTCGTCCGGCCCGCCGCTCTCCTCCCGCACTATCTCGAGCTCCGTCCAGCGCGTGCCGTCCTCGAACCCGATCCGTTCCGGACGCGTCGCCGGATGCCACGTCCTCAGCAGGTAGGCCTCGTCCTCGACGGCGAACGCGCTGAACCGCGACCGCATCAGCTCCCCGGCCGTCACGGCCGCCGCCTCGCCCCGGTGCAACCGACCGCAACAGTCCCGGTACCGGGCACCCGCACCGCAGGGACATTTCTTCGCCACATGAGAATTCTGCCTTGCGGGACGGCATGCGCGCGGCGACGATGATCGCCATGGCCGCCGATGAGACGTCCGCCCATGACACATCCGCCCATGACACGTCCGCCGAAGCCACGCCCGAGATCGACACGTCCCGCCCGCATCCGGCCCGCATGTGGAACTACTGGATCGGCGGCAAGGACTACTACGAGATCGACAGGCAGGTCGGCGACCAGGTCGCGGCGGCGTATCCGGGCGTCGGCGACGTCGCGCGGCACTCCCGCGCCGCCCTCGGCCGCATGGTCCGCCACCTCGCCGCCGAAGAGGGCATCACGCAGTTCCTCGATGTCGGCACCGGGCTGCCGACCCACGACAACACCCACGAGGTCGCCCAGCGCGTCGCGCCGGAATCCCGCGTGGTGTACGTCGACAACGACCCGCTCGTCCTCGTGCACGCGCGGGCGCTGCTGGTCGGACGTCCGGAAGGGAGGACCGCCTACATCGAGTGCGACGTCCGCGACCCGGAGCGGATCCTGGCGGAGGCCGCCCGCACGCTCGACTTCGACCGGCCCATCGGCCTGATCATGTTCGGCATCATCGGCAACGTGGTCGACGACGGCGAGGCGGCCCTGATCGTCCGCCGCTTCGTGGACGCGCTCGCCCCCGGCAGCTTCCTGGCCTTCAACGACGGCACCGGCATGGTCGACAGGCAGGCGCGCGAGGAGGCGGTCAGGATCGCCGTGGAGCAGGGCTCGACCCCGTACGTGGACCGCTCGCCCGAGGAGATCGCCGGGTTCTTGGCCGGCCTTGAACTGCTCGAACCGGGCATCGTGTCGACGTCCCGGTGGCGTCCGGAGGCCATCCCGTTCGGCCTGCCGCCCGAGGTGGACGCCGCCTGCGGGCTGGGCCGCAAGCCCTGACCCACCTGGGCCTGAACCCCTGAAGGCTGCCCCGGCCGAGCCCGAGACCGGGCCTCGGACCGCGCCGCGTCAGCACGGCGTCAGGATCGGCGGCGCCGGTGTCAATATCGCGTAGCGAGTGACGGTGAGCTGGAAAATCGTACCTATGGTCTGATTTGTCCGGCCGAAAAGCGCGCCGGGAATTCGATAGGGGCGCCGATCGTGAGCGACGTGGTCTTCGTGCTGCTGACAGTGGCGGTGTTCGCCCTGCTCAGCCTGCTGGTGAAGGGTGTGGAGAAGCTGTGACCGCGGAGAACGCCGTCGGGCTCGCGCTCGCGGTGGTGCTGATTCTCTTCATGGTCGCGGCACTGTTGTTCCCGGAGCGTTTCTGAAATGAGCACGACTCTCGCGGGGATCCTTTTCATCGGGTCCCTGATACTCGCCCTGGCCGTGGTCTACCGGCCGCTCGGCGACCATATGTACCGCGTCTACAGCCGTCCGGGGCACACCCGGGTGGAACGCGTCGTCTACAAGCTCGTGGGCGCCGACCCGGACGCCGAGCAGGCGTGGGGCGCCTACGCCCGCGGCGTCCTCGCCTTCTCGGCGGTCAGTGTCCTCTTCCTCTACGCGCTGCAGCGGCTGCAGAACCATCTGCTGCTCGGCCTCGGGTTCGACCCGGTGAAGCCGGACCAGGCGTGGAACACCGCGGTCAGCTTCGTCACCAACACCAACTGGCAGTCGTACTCCGGCGAGTCGACGATGGGCCACCTGGTGCAGATGTCGGGGCTCGCGGTGCAGAACTTCGTGTCCGCCGCCGTCGGCATGTGCGTCGCGGTCGCGCTGATCCGGGGCTTCGTCCGGAGGAGGACCGGCGACCTCGGCAACTTCTGGGTGGACCTCACCCGCACCTGCCTGCGCGTCCTGCTGCCCATCGCCTTCGCCGGCGCGGTCGTCCTGATCGCCGGCGGGCTCGTCCAGAACTTCAGCGGCGGTGAGACGGCCGGCACGATCACCGGCGCGACGCAGCACATCACCGGCGGCCCGGTGGCGAGCCAGGAGGTCATCAAGGAGCTCGGCACCAACGGCGGCGGCTTCTACAACGCCAACTCCGCCCACCCGTTCGAGAACGCGACGTCCTGGACGAACTGGCTGGAGATCTTCCTCATCCTGGTGATCCCGATCTCGCTGTGCCGGACGTTCGGCCGGCTCGTCGGGCAGAACCGGCAGGGCTATGCGATCCTCGCCGTGATGAGCACGATCGCCCTCATCAGCGTCGCCCTGGTCAACACCTTCCAGCTCATGCACCACGGGACGGTGCCGACCGCGGCCGGCGCGGCGACGGAGGGCGTGGAGGCCCGGTTCGGCGTCGCGAACTCGGCGACGTTCGCCGGGGCGACCACGCTGACCTCCACCGGCGCCGTCGACTCCTTCCACGACTCCTACACGAGCCTCGGCGGCATGATGACGATGTTCAACATGATGCTGGGCGAGGTCGCGCCCGGCGGCACCGGCTCGGGCCTGTACGGGATGCTGATCCTGGCTGTCATCACCGTGTTCGTGGCCGGGCTGATGGTCGGCCGGACACCCGAGTAC
This sequence comes from Actinomadura chokoriensis, assembly GCF_041463665.1. GTDB lineage: Bacteria > Actinomycetota > Actinomycetes > Streptosporangiales > Streptosporangiaceae > Spirillospora > Spirillospora chokoriensis_A. Next base: position 52,573 of record NZ_JAXCEJ010000013.1, on the reverse strand, counting down.
CTGGGGAAGAAGATCGGGTCCCGGGAGATCAAGTTCGCCGGGATGTACTTCCTGGCGACGCCGATCCTCGTGCTCACCGGCACGGCGGTCGCGATGGCGCTGCCGGAGGGCCGGGAAGGCATGCTCAACACCGGCCCGCACGGGTTCGGCGAGGTCCTGTACGCGTTCACGTCGGCGTCCAACAACAACGGATCGGCGTTCGCGGGCCTCACCGTCAACACCGTCTTCTACGACACGGCCCTCGGCCTGTGCATGGCGTTCGGCCGGTTCCTGCCGATCGTGTTCGTCCTCGCGCTGGCCGGCTCGCTGGCACGGCAGGGCGCCGTCCCCGAGTCGGCCGGGACGCTGCCGACCCACCGCCCGCAGTTCGCCCTGATGGTCGTGGGCGTCACCGTCGTCCTCGTCGCGCTCACCTTCCTCCCCGCGCTCGCGCTGGGGCCGCTGGCCGAAGGAATCCACTCATGACCGTTCAATCCGTCAAGACGCCGGCCCCGGTGCCGCAACCGCCCGAGCGGCGCGGCCAGGGCAAGGTCCAGGGCGGGCTCCTGGACCCGGGGCAGCTGGTCAGATCACTGCCCGACGCCCTGCGCAAGCTCGACCCGCGCACGCTGTGGCGCAACCCCGTCATGTTCATCGTCGAGATCGGCGCGGTGTGGACGACCGTCCTCGCGGCGCTCGACCCGACCGTGTTCGGCTGGATGATCGTCGGCTGGCTCTGGCTCACCGTCGTGTTCGCCAACCTCGCGGAGGCGGTGGCGGAGGGGCGCGGCAAGGCGCAGGCCGACTCGCTGCGCCGGGCCAAGACCGACGCGGCGGCGCGCCGCCTCCTGGACTGGGCGCCCGGACGCCCGGACGCCCGCGTCGAGACCGTCGGCGCCCCGGACCTGCGGCAGGGCGACCACGTCGTGGTCGAGGCCGGGGAGATCATTCCCGGGGACGGCGACGTGGTCGAGGGCATCGCCAGCGTGGACGAGTCGGCGATCACCGGCGAGTCGGCCCCGGTGATCCGCGAGTCCGGCGGTGACCGGTCGGCGGTGACCGGCGGGACGAAGGTGCTGTCGGACCGGATCGTCGTGAAGATCACCCAGCGGCCGGGCGAGTCGTTCATCGATCGGATGATCGCGCTGGTGGAGGGGGCGAGCCGGCAGAAGACGCCGAACGAGATCGCGCTCAACATCCTGCTCGCCGCGCTGACGATCATCTTCCTGCTGGCCGTGGCGACGCTCCAGCCGATGGCGATCTTCGCCAAGGACGTCAACCCCGGCGTGCCGGACACGCCGGCCCTGGACGCGCACGGCGTCACCGGCATCGTGCTCGTGTCGCTGGTGGTGTGCCTGATCCCGACGACGATCGGGGCGCTGCTGTCGGCGATCGGCATCGCGGGCATGGACCGGCTCGTCCAGCGCAACGTCCTCGCCATGAGCGGGCGCGCGGTCGAGGCGGCCGGCGACGTGGGCACCCTGCTGCTCGACAAGACCGGCACCATCACGCTCGGCGACCGGCAGGCCGCGGCGCTGCTCCCCGTCGCGGGAGTGGCGGAGGACGAGCTGGCCGACGCCGCGCAGCTGGCCAGCCTCGCCGACGAGACCCCGGAGGGCCGCTCGGTCGTCGTGTTCGCCAAGCGCCGTTACGGCCTGCGGGAACGCGTCCCCGGCGAGCTGGCCCACGCCCACTGGGTGCCGTTCAGCGCGCAGACCCGGATGAGCGGCGTCGACCTCGGCGGAGCCTCCGGGCGATCCCCGGCGCACGGGGAACCGGCCCGGATGCTGCGCAAGGGCGCGGCCGGGGCGGTCGCCGACTGGGTGCGCGAGCACGGCGGCACGGTCCCGCGCGACCTCGCCGAGATCGTGGACGGCATCTCCGCGTCGGGTGGCACCCCGCTCGTGGTCGGGGAGATCGCGGGCGGGGAGATCGCGGGTGGGGCGGCGCGGGTGCTGGGCGTCATCCACCTCAAGGACGTGGTGAAGGAGGGGATGCGGGAGCGGTTCGATGAGATGCGCCGGATGGGCATCCGGACCGTGATGATCACCGGGGACAACCCGCTGACCGCCAGGGCCATCGCCGGCGAGGCGGGCGTGGACGACTTCCTGGCCGAGGCCAGGCCGGAGGACAAGCTCGCGCTGATCAAGCGGGAGCAGGACGGCGGCCGGCTGGTCGCGATGACCGGCGACGGCACCAACGACGCCCCGGCGCTGGCGCAGGCCGATGTCGGCGTGGCGATGAACACCGGCACCTCGGCCGCCAAGGAGGCCGGGAACATGGTCGACCTGGACTCCGACCCGACCAAGCTCATCGAGATCGTGGAGATCGGCAAGCAGCTGCTCATCACCCGCGGCGCCCTCACCACCTTCTCCATCGCCAACGACATCGCCAAGTACTTCGCGATCATCCCGGCGCTGTTCGCCGGCCTGTACCCGGGCCTGGACGCGCTCAACGTCATGCGGCTGCACAGCCCGCAGTCGGCGATCCTGTCCGCCGTCGTCTTCAACGCGCTGGTGATCGTCGCGCTGATCCCGCTGGCGCTGCGCGGCGTCCGCTACCGGCCCGGCAACGCGGCCAGGCTGCTGTCACGCAACCTGTACGTGTACGGGCTCGGCGGCGTCGTCGCACCCTTCATCGGCATCAAGATCATCGACATGATCATCCAATTCGTTCCGGGGATGTCCTGACATGCGGTACCCACACTGGATCGGGCGGCAGCTGGCCGCCGTGCGAGCCCTGCTCGTGTTCACCGTGATCCTCGGCGTCGCCTACCCGCTGGCCGTCTACGCGGCCGGCCGGCTGCCCGGGCTGAGCGACCGGGCCGACGGCTCCCTGGTCACCGTCAACGGCCGGACGGCCGGCAGCGCCATCATCGGCCAGTCGTTCACCGGCCAGGACGGCGACCCGCTCAAGCAGTACTTCCAGAGCCGCCCGTCGGCGGGAGGCTACGACCCACAGGCGTCCGGCGCCAGCAACCTCGGCCCCGAGGACGTCGTCGACACCCTGCCCGACCCCGCGCTCGCGGCAGCGGGCAAGCAGGACGACAACGCCCGCCAGAGCCTGCTCACCCAGGTCTGCGAGCGCAGCAAAGCGGTCGGCGAGCTGGAAGGCGTCGACGGGTCGCGCCCGTTCTGCACCCCCGGCGGCGTCGGTGCCGTCCTGGCGGTCTTCGGGCACCGCACCACCGACGGCACCGTCCCCCACCCCACCCGCGTCGTCAGCCTCAACGAAGAACAAGGCACGGTGAAAGCACCGTTCATCGCCACCTACCACGGCGTCAAGGTCGAGACGGCCCGCTACGGCGAGGACTACACCAAGGGCCTGATCGTTCCGATCAAGGGCGACGCACCCACCGACCCCGCCGTCCCCGCCGACGCCGTCACCGCGAGCGGCAGCGGCCTCGACCCGCACATCTCCAAGGAGTACGCCGCCATCCAGGTCGACCGCGTCGCCCAGGCGCGCGGCATCGCACCCGACCAGGTCAGGGCTCTCGTCCAGGACAACACCACCGGCCGTGCCCTCGGCTTCATGGGCGAGCCGGCCGTCAACGTCCTGAAACTCAACATCGCCCTAGACCGCGCCTACCCCGCCCGATAAGGCCGGCGGGCTCGCCCCTCAGCGGACGAGCCCGCCCGCTAGGGCTGGTAGCGGTAGCCCATCCCCGGTTCCGTCAGCAGGTGCCGGGGGTGGGCCGGCTCCCTTTCGAGCTTGCGCCGCAACTGGGCCATGTACTGGCGCAGGTAGTGGGTCTCGCTCTTGTACGCCGGGCCCCACACCGTGGTGAGCAACTGCTGCTGGGCGACGAGCTTGCCGGGATTGCGCAGCAGGACGTCCAGCAGCCGCCATTCGGTGGGCGTCAGGTGCACGCCGCCCGACACGGTCTTCGCGGCCAGGTCGATCGTGTGCTCGCCCACCCGGACGGACGCGACCGGCTCGGTGGCCGGGGTCCGGCGCGACACGGCGCGGATACGGGCCACCAGCTCCTCGATGTCGAACGGCTTGGTGACGTAGTCGTCGGCGCCGGCCTCCAGCGCCTCGACCTTGTCGTGGCTGCCCGCCCGCCCCGACAGCACGATTATCGGGATCTCCGTCCAGCCGCGCAGCCCGTGGATCACCTCGATGCCCTCCAGATCGGGCAGGCCGAGGTCCAGCACGACCAGATCGGGATGCCACGACCCGGCCCGGCGCAGCGCGGTGGTGCCGTCGGCGGCGACGTCCACCTCGTAGTCGCGGGCGCGCAGATTGATCCGCAGCGCCCGCAGCAGCTGGGGCTCGTCGTCGACGACCAGCACGCGCGTCATGGGGTCTCCCTTTCCTTCCGGTACACGGGCAGCGAGACGATCATCGTGAGGCCGCCGCCCGGGGTGTCCTCCGGGATCAGCTCCCCGTCCATCGCCTCCGTCAGCCCGCGGGCCAGCGCCAGCCCGAGCCCGACCCCGGTGTGGTTGTCGCGGTCGCCGAGCCGCTGGAACGGCAGGAACGCCCGCTCCCGCTCGCCGGGCGGGATGCCGGCGCCGCGGTCGGCGATCCGCAGCTCCACCCGGTCCTGGATGGCGCCCGCGGTGATCAGGACGGGCTCGCCGGGCGGGCTGTGCCGCACCGCGTTGGCGATGAGGTTCACGAGGACGCGCTCCAGCAGGGCCGGGTCGGCGGCGACCTCGGGCAGGTCGGTGCCGAGCTTCACCGAGACCTCGCCGCCGCCGAGATCGTCGAGGGCGCGCGGGACCACCTCGTCCAGCGCGAGGGGCCGGGAGGCGATGCCGAGGACGCCCGCCTGCAACCGGCTCATGTCGAGAAGGTTGGCGACCAGCCGGTCCAGCCGCTCCAGGGACAGCCGCGCGGTGTCCAGCAGCTCGGCGCGCTCCTCGTCCGTCCAGGCGATCGAGGTGCCGGTCAGGCTGTCCACCGCGGCCTTCGCCGAGGCCAGCGGCGTGCGCAGATCGTGGCTGACCGCGTTGAGCAGGGCGGTCCGCATCCGGTCGGCGGCCTCCAGCGGGCGCGCCCGCTCCGCCTCCGCCCGCAACCGCTGCTGCCGCAGCGCCCCCGCCGCCTGCACCGCGAACGCCTCCAGGACGCGCCGGTCCCCGGCGGGCATGGGACGGCCCCGGACCGCCAGCGTCAGATCGTCCCCGACCGGGATCTCGGCGTCGCCGTCGCCGGGCGTGCCGCACGGACGGCCCCCGACGGTCGCGACGATCCGCCAGTCCTCCTCCGCCGACGGTCGCTCCAGCAGCGTGACGGAGACGAGCCCGAACGTCTCGCGGAGCCGCCCGAGCACCGCGTCCAGCGCGTGCTCGCCGCGCAGGACGTCCCCCGCCAGCGTGGACAGGACCTCCGCCTCCGCGCCCAGCCGCAACGCCTCCCGGGAGCGCCGCGCGGCACGGTCCACCACCACGCTCACCCCGATGCCGACCAGCACGAACACGGCCAGCGCCATGAGGTTCTCCTCCGCGGCGACGGTGAACCGGTGCACCGGCGGGGTGAAGTACCAGTTGAGCAGCAGGAAACCGGCGAACGCCGTGAACATCGCCGGCCACATGCCGCCGACCAGCGCGATCGCGACCACCGCCGCCAGGTAGAACAGGATGTCCGACGGCAGCGAGATCGCCGGGCGCGCCTCCAGCAGCCCGAGGGTCAGCAGCGGCAGCCCGGCCGCGGCCAGCAGGAACCCGGTGAGCCGGCGGCTCGGCGACAGCCCCTGGCCGTGCCCCCGGCTCGCGACGCCGCGCCGCGCCTCGTCGTGCGTCACCATGTGCACATCGATCGACCCGGACCGCGCCGTCGTCGTCACCCCGACCCCGGGCCGCAGCAGCTGCGCGAACCGGCCGCGCCGCGACACCCCGAGCACCAGCTGCGTCGCGTTCGCGCCGCGCGCGAAATCCAGCAGCGCCTTCGGCACGTCGTCGCCGACGACCTGGTGGTAGGTGCCGCCGAGCCCCTCCACCGTCTGCCGCTGCCGCGCCAGATCGCCCGGCCGCGCCCCGGCGAGGCCGTCGCCGCGCGCGACGTGCACGGCGAGCAGGTCCGCGCCCTTCGACCGGGCCGCGATGCGGGTGGCGCGGCGCAGCAGCGCGTCGCCCTCCGGGCCGCCGGTCAGCGCGACCACGATCCGCTCGCGGGCCTCCCACGTCCCACCGATGCCGTGGTCGGCCCGGTAACGGTCGAGCTGGTCGTCGACCTTGCCGGCCAGCCACAGCAGCGCCAGCTCCCGCAGCGCCGTCAGGTTGCCGACCCGGAAGTAGTTGGAGAGGGCGGCGTCCACCTTCTCGGGCCGGTAGATGTTGCCGTGCGCCATCCGCCGCCGCAGCGCCTCCGGCGCCATGTCCACCAGCTCCACCTGGTCGGCGCGGCGGACCACCTCGTCCGGCACGGTCTCCCGCTGCGCCACCCCGGTGATCTGCTCCACGACGTCGTTGACCGACTCCAGATGCTGGACGTTCACGGTCGAGATGACGTCGATCCCGGCGTCCCGGATCTCCTCCACGTCCTGCCACCGCTTGGCGTGGACGCTGCCGGGCACGTTCGTGTGCGCCAGCTCGTCGACCAGGACCACCGCCGGCGCCCGTTCGATCACCGCGGCCACGTCCAGCTCGGTGAACTCCGCGCCCCGGTACGCCAGGGACCTGCGCGGGACGATCTCCAGCCCGTCCAGCAGGGCCTCGGTGCGCGGACGGTCGTGCGTCTCGACGTACCCGACGACGACGTCGGTGCCGCGCTCGTACCGCCGGCGCGCCTCCGACAGCATCGCGTAAGTCTTCCCCACGCCGGGGGCGGCCCCCAGGTAGACGCGGAGCTGCCCCCTGGCCATGCTCCCTATCCTTTCAGGCTGAGGATCCACCCCTCCGGTGGAGTTTCACCTGGAAGTCAACGCCCGGCACGCGCTTCCCGATCCCGTCTTGACGGATTCCATACGCCGCCGGACAAAACGGACCCCTCGTGGCGGTACCGTTTCGGTCAGCGGGAACAGGACCGCCGTCTTCCAGTGAGCGCCCGTGCGAACCCTGATCATCGACAACTACGACTCGTTCACGCACAACCTCGTCCAGTACGTGGCGGAGGCGGGCGCCGAGCCCGTCGTCCTGCGCAATGACGAGGCGGCGTGGAGCCCGGACCTGCTGCGTCCGTTCGACAACGTCATCGTCTCGCCCGGCCCCGGCTCGCCGGACGACGCCGCGGACTTCGGCATCTGCGCGGACGTGATCGAGCACGCCCGGATCCCGCTCCTCGGCGTGTGCCTCGGGCACCAGGGGATCTGCCACGTGTTCGGCGGACGCGTCCGGCCCGCCCCGGAGGTCCGGCACGGGCTGCCGTCACCGGTCGAGCACACGGGCGCCGGGATCTTCCAGGGTGTTCCGTCGCCGTTCTCCGCGGTGCGGTACCACTCGCTGGTCGCGGACGAGCTGCCGCCGGTGCTGGAGCCGGTGGCGTGGACGTCCGACGGCGTCCTGATGGGGGTGCGGCACACCCGGAGACCGATCTGGGGCGTCCAGTTCCACCCGGAGTCGGTGTGCACGGATCACGGCCGTCTCATCGTCGCGAACTTCCTGGCGCTCGCCGGCCGCCCGGCCCCGGCGGCCCCGCCCCGCGCGACGCCCCCGCCGGAGGCGCGCCGCGAGCCGTACAGGGTGATCGCGCGCCGGCTGGGAACGCCGGCGGTGGCCGAGGACGCCTTCGGGGCGCTGTTCGCCTCTTCCGACCGTGCGTTCTGGCTGGACAGCAGCCGGACCGGCGAGCACGGCGGGCGCTTCTCCTTCATGGGCGACGCCGCCGGTCCGCTGGCGAGGTTCGCCACCTTCGACGTGGAGACGGGAAGCGTGACGGTCGAGTCGGCGGGCGGACGGGTGCGGATGGACGGCACGTCCTTCTTCGACTGGCTCGACGCCGACCTGCGCTCGCACGCGGCGCGGACCCCGGACCTGCCGTTCGGCTTCGCGCTCGGCTGGGTGGGATACCTCGGCTACGAGCTCAAGGCCGAGACCGGGGGCTCCCGGGCGCACCGCTCCCCCCACCCCGACGCCGCCATGATCTTCGCCGACCGGGCCGTGGCGTTCGATCACCGGGAGGGCGCCGTTCACCTGCTCGCCCTCTGCCCGGCCGGCGCCGAGCAGGACGCGCTGGCCTGGCTGGACGACACCGAATCGCGTCTCGCGGAGGTGGCCGCGCCCGCGGAGCCCGCCCCGGTCGTCCGGCCGCCGGGGCTCGCGCTCCGGCACGGGCGCCGGAGCTACCTCGGCAAGATCGCGGAGAGCCGGCGGGAGATCATCGCCGGGCAGACCTACGAGGTGTGCCTGACCAACATGCTCACGGCCCCGGTGAGCGCCGCCCCGTGGGACCTGTACCGCCGCCTCCGGCGGAGCGACCCGGTGCCGTTCGGGGCACTGCTGCGGTTCGGCGACCTGTCGGTGCTGAGCTCCTCGCCCGAGCGCTTCCTGCGCGTGTCGGCGGACGGGCAGGCCGAGTCCAAGCCGATCAAGGGCACCCGGCCGCGGTCTCCGGACCCGTCCCGGGACCGACGGCTGCGCGCCGAACTGGCGGGCAGCGTCAAGGACCGCGCGGAGAACCTCATGATCGTCGATCTCGTCCGGCACGACCTCGGGGGAGTCGCCGAGGTCGGGTCGGTCACCGTCGACCCGATCTTCGACGTGGAGAGTTACACGACCGTCCACCAGCTGGTCAGCACGGTCCGGGCGAGGCTGCGCCCGGACGTTTCGGCGGTGCGGTGCGTGCGCTCGGCCTTCCCCGGCGGCTCGATGACGGGCGCGCCGAAGATCCGCACCATGCAGATCATCGACCGCCTGGAGGAAGGGCCGCGCGGCGTGTACTCGGGCGCCCTCGGCTACTTCTCGCTGTCCGGCGCGGCCGACTTCAGCATCGTGATCCGCACGGCCGTCGCCTCCGCCGGACGCGTCGAGTTCGGCGTGGGCGGCGCCATCACCGCGCTGTCGGACCCGGCCGCCGAGTTCGAGGAGACCGCCGTCAAGGCCGCCCCGCTGCTCCGGCTGCTCGATGTCCCCTTCCCCGGCCGCCCCGATACCGGGACGGCCCGCACGGACGTCCCCGACCGCGTGCCCATCTGATCGTTTCCATTGACCATTGTGGCGGTGCCCGGCCGATGTCGGCCGCGCACGCCCCATCTCGCCTCGCATCTGAGAACTCGTGCCGCCCACCCTGTTCGACTTGCTTCGCTCAAGCTCGCCCACGAGGTTTATGGACCAGCGCCACCGGTGTGGGAACCAGGAGCTATCGGCGAGGGGAGCGCAGAGAGCGCGAAGGCCCAGTCGCCAAGATCGCAACTGGGCCTCTACCCGGGCGCCTCCGGCAGGATTCGAACCTGCGACACCCGCTTTAGGAGAGCGGTGCTCTATCCCCTGAGCTACGGAGGCATGTCGTCGCCTGCGCAAGAGCGTAGCGGACGGCATGTACAGGGTAGGGGAAAGGGAGCGGTGAGCGCTTCCCCTTATGGGGCCGCAGGACTCTAGGCCCGGTGGGGCCGGTATGGGTACGCTTCGGTGCCGTGACGGGACGGCATCGCGGGCAGCCGAAGATCAGGGCCGCCGAGGACGAGGTGGAGGAGCGCGCGTCCCGGGGCGGGCGTCGCGCGCTGGTCGCCGCCGCCTTCGTGGTTCCCGTACTGGTGGTGTCCGCGATCGTGTTCGGGATGGGGGAGGAGCCCGTCCGGGAACGGCCGCAGACGGCGGGGGCGCGGGTCCAGGCCGTCGAGCCCGCCACGCCGGGGAGCGAGCCGACCTACGGCAAGTACGTGCCGCCCGAGACCGGGCCGCAGGCCGCGACGAAGGCGCCGGAGCGGGAGCCCGCGCCGGTGACGAGACCGCGGAAGACCGTCGCGCCGACGCCGTCACCGACGAAGCGGGCGCAGCGGCCGTGCCCGGCGGGCTGGGAGGATGTCTGGTGGATGCGTCGTTGGTGCGAGCGCCACGGTTACCATGACCGCTGAACCGGTCACGCACAGGTCATCGTAGACCTGTAGTAGCGTTCTGCCGCTGTTTCGCATCTGGGCATCAGGAGGAAGACCACCGTGCCGAACCCCCGGTCGGCGGCGCTGACCGCGGTATTCCTGGTGATGGCGACGCTGTCATCGCACACCGCCGACGCGGCCGCGAGTGGCCGGGCCGACACGCTGGAATCGCTGCGCCGCGAGGCGTCGAAGGCCCGTGACCAGTTGGAGAAGGCCACCGGCCAGATGAAGAGCCGGCAGAAGGACCTCGCCGCCTCGCAGCTGAAGCTGCGCGGCACGCTGAAGGATCTCGCCGGGGCCGAGGCCGAGCTGAACCGGATCCGGGAACCGCTGGCCAGGCTGGCGAACTCCTCCTACCAGCAGAGCGGCGCCGCCGGATCGATGTCGATCTTCGGCGGCGGCGATCCGGGCCAGGCACTGCGGTCGACGGCGGACGTGACGCTGCTCGCCCGGTCGCAGCAGGCGCTTGTGGACCGTGCCGACGAACTGCAGGACCGGCGGAAGCGGCTCGCGTCCACCGCGCAGGACCTGCAGTCGCGCAACGCGGTCGAGCAGACCCGCCTCCAGCAGGAGGTGGACGGGCTGAAGAACAAGTCGGCGGAGCTGACGAAGCAGCTCAACGCGATGCTCGACAAGCTCGCGGTGTCCCGGCAGAGGCGGCTGGAGCTCGGGTGTGACAAGAGTCTCGTCGCGGACGCGAGGAAGTTCCCCAACGGGCTGATCCCGGCGAAGTACCTGTGCGCGCTGCCGCAGAAGGGCGGGCACAAGCTCCGAGCGGACGCGGCGCTCGCCTTCTACAAGCTGAACGCCGCGTACAAGCGCCGGTTCGGCCGCGACATGTGCGTGAGGGACGCGTACCGGAGCCTGTCCGAGCAGCACGCGGTCTATGCGAGCCGGCCCGGTTTCGCGGCCGTCCCCGGGACGAGCAACCACGGCAAGGGCCAAGCCCTCGACCTGTGCGGCGGCGTGCAGAACTCGGGTTCGCTCCAGTTCAACTGGATGGAGGCCCACGCCGGGACGTACGGCTGGATCCATCCGGCGTGGGCCTACAGCAGCCCGTTCGAGCCCTGGCACTGGGAGTACGGGACCGAGAACGAGTGACCGGGGGCTAGTAGGGGAACTCGGTGGCGGGGGTGATCTCCGCCGTGCAGTAGCGGCAGCGGCCGGCCCGAACCGGGATGTCGCTGAGGCAGTGCGGGCACTCGCGCTCGGTGGCCTCCTTGCCGCGGTCCATCCGCTCGATCAGCTTCGCCGTCGGCAGGACCACCAGGAAGTAGACGATCGTCGCCGTGATGGTGAACGCGATCGCCGATGTGAGGAAGATGCCGTAGGGGAACTTCGTGCCGTCGATGGTGACGGCCAGCCGTGTGTAATCGGGCTTCCCTCCGATGAGCGCGATCAGCGGCGTGATGAACGAAGTCGCGAAGTCCTTCACCAGGCCCGCGAACGCCGCTCCGACGACGAACGCGACCGCGAGATCGACCAGGTTCCCGCGGAAGAGGAACTTCTTGAATCCGCTCATGGGGGCTCCAGGGGGTGTCAGGGTGCGCTTCCATGGCAGACGGAGGCGCTGGAACGGCTACGGATGGTAATGAACCCGCCCTCATCCGCCAAGTCGCCCGGAAGACCTCCGACCTGCGATCTTCCGGCCCACCGGGCGTCACCGAACGCCCGCGCGGGCGTTCAGTGCCCAGTGATCGTTAGGGAGAGGAGCGGCCCCGCCGCTGCCAGGGCCAGGGCCTGGGCTCTGTCGGTCGCGAGCACGATCAGCGCTCCCTGCTGGCCGCTGTTCTCGTCCGGCGGAGGGACCGCCACGACCGGGACCTCCGAGACCACGACCCGGGCACCGGCCCACCCCGGCCCGCCCTGGACCGCGACCCTCGCCGCACGCGCGTTCCAGAGTGCGGCCTGGCCGGAAGCCGGCCTGCTTTCGGCGGTGGTTCTGTCGATGTGAGCCGGGGAGGGAGGGATGGCTCGGGGGTGTTGCGCGGTGGTCAGGGGTGAGGGGGACGTGCTCGCTCCTTCGGCTGGGTGCCGCAGTTCGTCGGCCGGTGTGGACAGGACGTCTATGCGGTCGCCGGGGTGGAGTAGGCGCACGGCGGCGGGGTCGGCTATGCGAACCGGCGTGGCCACCGTGTCGGGCCCGTAGCCCTGGAGCATGGCGTCGCCAATCACGCGGGCGTCGGTGAGGGGTTCGCCCCGGCGCACGGGGCCTGCCAGGACGCGGCCCGCGGCCTTGCGGAGGGCGCCGGACGGGATCGCGGCCGGCGGCAGGGCCACGCGGCGGAGGTCGGACGGGGTGAGGCGCCTGCCCGCGGGGAGGTCGCGGTCGGCGGCGAGGACGCGGACGGACGGGGGCGGGCCGGGGCGCAGCGCCAGCAGGGCGAGGCCGGCGGCGGCCGCGGCGAACAGGGCCGCCAGGGGCCGCCGCAGGCGGGCTAACCGGGCGGTCACGGCAGTTCCAGGGGGAGTTTCATGCCGTCCAGGGCGTTGGGGCAGGGGCAGGTGCGTTCGGTGGGCAGCGCCTTGACCGCGTCGGCGACGAGGGCGCGGAGGCGGCCGATGTTCTCGCCGAAGACGCGCATCACCTCCTGCATGGTGACGCCCTCGCCCTCTTCGATGCCCGCGTCGAGGTCGGTGACGAGGCAGAGGGAGGTGTAGCAGAGCGCCAGTTCGCGGGCGAGGATGGCCTCCGGGTGCCCGGTCATCCCGATCAGCGTCCAGCCCTGGGAGGCGAACCACCGGGACTCGGCGCGGGTGGAGAAGCGCGGGCCCTCGATGACCACGAGCGTGCCGCGGTCGACCGGGGCCCAGCCGGCGGTGCGGGCGGATTCGACGGCGGTGCGGCGGCCGGTGGGGCAGTACGGGTCGGAGAACGACACGTGGATCGCGGCGCCCTCGTCGTAGAAGGTCTGGTCGCGCCCGGACGTCCGGTCGGCGAGCTGGTCGGGGACGGCGAGCGTGCCGGGCCCGTAGTCGGGGGTCAGGGAGCCGACCGCGGAGGGCGCGAGGACCTGCCGGACGCCGAGGGAGCGCAGCGCCCACATGTTGGCCCGGTAGGGGATCCGGTGCGGCGGGAATCGGTGGTCGCGGCCGTGCCGGGGGATGAACGCGACGCGGCGGCCGGCGAGTTCGCCGACCGCGACGGGGTCGCTCGGCGGGCCGTAGGGGGTCTCGACCCGGACCTCTTCGATGTCGTCGAGGAACGAGTAGAACCCCGAGCCGCCGATGACCCCGATCTCGGCGGTGGGCTGGGAACCGGAAGTGGACATGGCGCCGACACTAGCCACCCCGCCGGCACCGCCGGCAGACCGTCCGCCAATTGTGGATAACGCAGCACACCGAAGCCCCTGCCGAACCGCGAAGCCGATGCAGAAGCTCGGCCGCGCGGTCCCAGGCCCGGTAAATGCGTTGCGGGGGCCGGAACGGGCGTGCATGCTGGCTTGATCGAGCGGCGGCGAGCGCTGCCTGGACTAAGGAGGGCCGGCGAATGGCGATCACTGTGCTGCGGCATGTCCGCGTCAGTCCCACCTCTCTGTCCAGGAGCACACCCGTTGTCTTCCGAGTACGAACTCTCTGAACCCGACTCCGACCTCGACACCCGCCGGTCCGATTCCACCGGTGACGAGCCCCGATCGGCTCCGGCCGACGCCCTCGCCTTCGAGTTCCATTCGATCGACGAGGAGCTGGGCCCGGATCAGCGGTGGTCCACCTGGCTGGACGTCGAGCGCGGCTCTCGCGGCCCCGAACCCCGTCCCTCGTGGGTCGTCACGGAACAGGCTGCGATCGACACCGAGCTCGGCATCCTCAAGACCGGCAAGGAAGCCGACGTCTTCCTGCTCGAACGGGCCGTCGATGCCATCGGCGACAACCCGGCGAAGTCCTCGCTGCTGGCCGCGAAACGGTACCGGACCGAGGAACACCGGTCCTTCCACCGCAGCACGTCGTACGTCGAGGGCCGCCGTACCCGCAACAGCCGCGACACCCGGGCGATGGCGAAGAAGACCTCGCACGGCCGCAGTGTCGCGGCCGGCCAGTGGGCGTACGCCGAATGGGACGCCCTCAACCGGTTGTGGAAAGCCGGCGTCCCGGTGCCGTATCCCGTGCAGGTGGACGGCACCGAGTTGCTGATGGAGTTCATCGACGACGGCGAGGGCGGCGCCGCGCCCCGGCTCGCCCAGGTCCGGCCGTCGAAGGAGCTGCTCGGCGTGTACTTCGAGCAGCTCCGCGACGGCATGCGCGAACTGGCCCGTGCGGGGCTCGCGCATGGCGACCTCTCGCCGTACAACGTCCTCGCGCAGGCCGAGCGGATCGTGATGATCGACCTGCCCCAGGTCGTCGACGTCGTCGGCAACCCGCAGGGCATGGACTTCCTGATGCGCGACTGCCACAACATGGCCACGTGGTTCACGAACCGCGGGCTCGAGATCGACGAACATGAGCTGTTCGCCGACCTGCTCACGATGGTGTTCTGATCACCTTCTGCGGAACGGGTGCGGCCGAGGATCGAAACCGTTCTCAGTCGCACCCCGAGGGGGCCCGGCCGAAGCCGGGCCCCCTCCAATCGTGCGTCCGAGCCGTCCGGGAGATCAGCCGACCGGGTGCAGGACCTTGGGCTCGGCGGCCGGTGCCTCCTGCGCGAGCCGTCCCGGCGCCCAGATCCGCCGTCCGATGTCGTGCGCCAGGGCCGGAAGGAGCAGGGACCGGACGATGAGCGTGTCGAGCAGGACGCCGAACGCGACCACGAAGCCCATCTCCACCATGCCCACCAGCGGAAGCGTGACCATGGCCGCGAAGGTGGCCGCCAGCACCAGCCCGGCCGAGGTGATCACTCCGCCGGTGACGGTGAGACCGCGCCGTATGCCGCGGCGGGTGCCGAGGGCCTGCGACTCCTCCCGGACGCGGTGCATCAGGAAGATGTTGTAGTCGACCCCGAGCGCGACCAGGAAGATGAAGGCCAGCAGCGGGAAGCCCGCGTCGGCGCCCTCGAACCCGAAGCCGTGCTCGAAGATCACCGCGCAGGCGCCGAGCGAGGCCAGGAACGACAGCACGACGGTGCCGATCATCAGCAGCGGCGCGACGACGGCGCGCAGCAGCGCGATGAGGATCAGCAGCACCACTCCCAGCACGATCGGGATGATCACCTTGTTGTCGCGGGCCGAGGCGCGCTTGATGTCCAGCGCCGTCGCGGTCGTGCCGCCGACCTTCGCGTCCGCGGACGGGACTTCGTGCACCGCGGCGCGCAGCCGGTCGATGGTCTCGCGCGCGGCCTCGCTGTCGGCCGGGTCCTTCAGCACCGCCTCGTACTTGACGAGGCCGTTCGCGGTCACGGGCGCGGCGAGTTCGGCGATCCCGGACGTCCCGCGCACGGTCTGGGCGAGCCGGTCGGACGCCGCCGCCCGGCCGATGACGACGGCGGGGGAGCCGGAGCCGGCCGGATAGTGGCGGGCGACGGCTGCCGACCCCTTCACCGAGTCGGGCGTTCCGGTGAACTGTCCGGCGTCCGACAGACCGTCCGTCTTGAGCGATCCGAGCCCCAGCGTGAGGACCACCAAGCCCAGCATGGTGACGGCCCAGAGCGCGCGTGGGCGTCTGCCCACCAGACCGGCCACGCGGCTCCACACGCTGTGCTCAGCCTCGAACGCCTCCGGCTTGAGGTACTTCGCGTCGTACCGGGGGACGATCGGCCAGAACAGCCAGCGGCCGAAGATGACCAGGAGGGCGGGCAGCAGGGTGGTCATGGCGGCGAGGGCGGTGAGGACCCCGGCGGCGGCGACCGGGCCCATACCCGCGGTGGAGTTCATGTCGGCGAGCAGCAGGCACAGCAGGCCGACGGCGACGGTGGCGGCGGAGGCGACGATGGCGGGGGCGGCGCGGTGCAGCGCGTAGGCCATGGCCTCGTGCCGGTCCTCGTGGCGGTGGAGTTCCTCCCGATAGCGGGCGACGAGCAGCAAGGCGTAGTCGGTGGCGACCCCGAAGACGAGGACGGTCAGGATTCCCGCGCTCTGCCCGTTGACGGTGAGGCCGGCGTACTTGGCCAGCAGATACACCGACGACTGGGCCAGCCCCAAAGCGAAGACGGCGCTGAGCACCGGGACGAACCACAGGATGGGGCTGCGGTAGATGAAGAGCAGCAGGACGATGACGACGAGGCCCGCGGCCATCAGCAGGAAACCGTCGATGCTGTTGAAGACCTTGAACATGTCGGCGCCGCTGCCGGCGGGTCCGGTGACGTGCGCGTTCAGGCCGGGAGGCCCGCGCTTGGCGAGGTCGCGTGCGTTGTCGACGGCCCCGGTCACGTCCTCGTCCGTGAGGGGTACGAGCGTCTGCAGGGCCTTGCCGTCCTTGGACGGGAACGGCCCCAGCGCCTTCTCGGCGCCTGGGAGCTTCTCCAGCCCGGCGACGTCCGAGGCCGCCTTGGCGCGGTCGGCCGCGGTGATCCCGCCGGACCGCTCGTAGACGATGACGGCGAGCATCGTCTCGTCCTTGCGGAACCGCTCCTCCAGTTCGACGACCTGGGTCGATTCGGCACCGGCGGGCAGCCAGGCGGCCGCGTCGTTCTCCTCGACGTCGCCGAGCTTGCCGGCGAGCGGGCCGAGGGCCGTCACCAGGACGATCCACAGGGCCAGCACGGCCCACTTGCTGCGTCGTCCGGCGATCAGCCCGGCCAGCCGGTGGGCCCGTGATCTGGGGGGAGGCGGACTCGGTGCGCTCATATTCCTCTCCTGAAGGTTCATGGCAGTATCGAGATATGTCGCGTCCGCATAGAATCTCTCGGTTGTCGAGAGAAGTCAAGTACTATCGCGAAACCCCGAAAGCTGCCGGAGGCGGAGCGCCGGGCTCCCGTCCACCTCGATCGTCGCCGGAAGGCGCCCGCCCGCGCGTCCGGCGCGAGAAGGCAGCGGGGCTACATCGTTCGACGCAAAACAGAGCCGCCTCCTACCTCTTGAGATGTAGAAGGCGGCCGGACACGCCGAAAGCCCGGCGGATCGCAGCTGGATCCGCCGGGTGGCCGTAAGGGAGCCCTAGGTCAGGCGACCTTTTCCGACGAGGTGGACTTACCGGACGACGAGGAGTCGCCACCGGAGGACGACGCCGACGTGGTCGACGAGGACGAGTCCGACTTGCCGGAGTCGCTGCCCGAGGAGCCGTTGGACGACGTGTCGGACGAGCCGCTGGACGGCGAGCCCACGGTCGAGGACGACTTGCCGGAGCCGCGGCTGTCGGTGCGGTAGAAGCCCGAACCCTTGAAGATGATCCCCGCCGCGGAGAAGACCTTGCGGAGCTTGCCGTCGCACGCCGGGCATTCGGTCAGCGCGTCGTCGCTGAACTTCTGCACGACCTCCAGAGGCTCGCCGCACTCGGTGCAAACGTACTGATACGTCGGCACGGTTCCTCCTAGCTGACTCAGCCCGGCGGAGCCCGGACTGGCACTCACTCTGAACGACTGCTAATGGTACCCAGGTGTGGAACATGATTCGCCCCCGCCCTGTTCCCTGACCGGTCAGACAAGTTCCCTGACCGGTCAGAGAACCGTCCGGGAAGGTCAGGCGCCGGTCTCGCCGAACCAGCCCGCCAGCTTGCCCTTGCGGCTCACGGCGCGCAGCCGCCGTTCGGTGGCCTCGCGGACGGAGTCGGTGGTCACGACCAGGAGCGTGTCCCCGGCCTGGAGGGGCGTGGTGGGCTCGGGGACGAAGCTCGACCCCTCCCGCACGACCAGGGTGATGGACGCGCCGGGGGGCAGCCGCAACTCGAAGATCTCCACGCCGCTCAGCATCGAGTCGTTCGGGATCCGGATCTCCAGCAGGTCGGCGTGCAGTTCCTCCAGCGGTGCCGCCTCCACGTCCAGCTCCCTGGCCTGCTCGTCGCTCTTCAGCCGGCACCAGCGCGCGACCAGCGGGAGCGTGGGGCCCTGGAGCAGGGTGAACACGACGACGATGTTGAAGACGATCGCGAACAGCCGGTCGGCGCTCGGGATGTCGGCGACCATCGGGATCGTGGCGAGGACGATCGGCACGGCGCCCCGCAGCCCGGCCCAGGACGTGAAGATCTTCTCGCCCCAGGTCAGCTTGAACCCGATCGTGGACAGCACCACCGATACCGGACGGGCGACCAGCAGCAGGATGAACCCGATGACCAGGGCGGGCAGGATCTGGCCGGGGAGGTCGCCCGGGTCGGCGAGCAGCCCGAGCATCACGAACAGCCCGATCTGCGCGAGCCAGCCGACGCCTTCCGCGAAGCCGCGCGTGGCGGGACGGTGCGGAAGCCGCGCGTTCCCGAGGACGAGCGCGCTGACGTAGACGGCCAGGAACCCGCTCGCGTGCAGCAGGGAGGCGGCGCCGTAGGAGGCGACGGACAGCGACAGCACCGCGATGGGGTAGAGACCGGAGGCGGGCAGCGCGATGCGGCGCAGCCCCTGCGCGCCGAGCCAGCCGATCACGATGCCGACGACGGCCCCCGCGGCCAGCTCGTACACCATCACGCCGAACAGTTCGGCCAGGTTGGGGGCGGTGCTGTGGGCGCTGAGCGTGAGCACGATGATGACGACGGGCGCGTCGTTGAAGCCGGACTCCGCTTCCAGGAGACCCATCAGCCGCGAGGGCAGGGGCAGCCGCCGCAGCACCGAGAACACGGCCGCGGCGTCGGTCGGCGCGAGCACGGCGCCGAGCAGGAACGCGACGCGCCAGTCCATCCCGATGAGCCACATGGCGGCGAGGGCCACCACGCCGATGCTGATCAGGGTGCCGAGGGTGGACACGCTGATGGCGGCGGGAACCGACGGCCGCATGCGCCGCCAGTCGGTGGTGACGCCGCCCTCGGCGAGGATCAGGACGAGGGCGGCGAGGCCGAGCGTCTCGGCCAGTTCGGCGTTGTCGAAGTGGATGTGGAGGGGGCCGGACTCGCCGATGAGAAGGCCGAGGCCCATGTACGCCAGCAGGGTCGGGAGGCCCGCCTTGTGCGACAGCCTGACCGCGATGATGGCGCTGAGTACGAGCACGGACCCGAGGAGTAGCCAGATGTCGAGGTGCACATCCCACCCTTCGAGGTCGTCAAAGTTGATCGTTTAGGAATCCTACAGATTCAACGCCGGATCGCACATTTCCAGTTGAGGAACGCCCCGCCTTCGGTGCCCGATATCGCCGTGTGACCTGCGGATTTACCCCTTTGACGATGTTCTGCACGTCCGGTCCCCGAAGGGCCCGCGGCGACCCCGCCACGGACCTCCGGCGGCCCAGGCCGAGCCGGACCACGCGGCTCAGCCAAGTCGGACCGGACGGCTCAGCCGAGCCGTACCAGGCCCTTGGACGGCGTCACGACGGCGCGGACGCGCTGGTCGTGCGGCTCGGTCGGCAGGGTCTGCACCAGCTCGCCGTCGTAGAGCAGCGCGACCGTCAGGATCGCGGGGCCGACGCGCGCCAGCGCCCGGTCGTAGGAACCGCCGCCCCGGCCGAGGCGCACGCCCGTCCGGTCGACGGCGACCGCGGGGGCCAGGACGACGTCCGCGCCGGCGACGGCCCCGGGCCCGCGCGGCGGTTCGGACGGCTCCAGGCACCCGCGCGCCCCCGGGACGAGCGAGTCGGGCCCCTCGTAGGACGCCCAGTCGAGATCGCCGTCCGGGAGCAGGCGGGGGAGCAGCACGTACGTCCCGCGCTTCCACAGTGCGAACAGCAGGCTGCGCGTGTCCGGCTCGTCGCCGATCGACACGTATGCCGCGATGGTCCCCGCCATCTCCACCTCCGGGGCGGTCAGCAGCGCGTCCCGGATCGGACGCGCCGCCGCGGCGCGGGCCTCGGGCGGCATCGCCGCACGCCGGCCGAGCAATTCCGCACGAAGATCGGTCTTCGAAACGATGTCCTGCACGCTGTCGTCCTCACGGATGGCTAGGGTCGGGTACATGGCCGACATTGCACCTGTGCTCAAGGCGGTCGTCCCGGCGGCCGGCCTCGGTACCCGATTCTTGCCCGCCACCAAGGCGACTCCCAAGGAAATGCTGCCCATCGTCGACAAACCGGCGATCCAGTACGTCGTCGAGGAGGCGGTCGACGCCGGCCTCAGCGACGTGCTGATGATCACTGGCCGCAGCAAGCGGTCCATCGAGGACCACTTCGACCGAGCCTACGAGCTCGAGGAGGCGCTGCGCGCGAAGGGCGACGACGGGCGGCTGGACGCCGTGCGCGAGTCCAGCGATCTCGCGATCATGCACTACGTCCGGCAGGGCGAGCCGCGCGGGCTGGGGCACGCCGTGCACTGCGCCCGCCAGCACGTCGGCCGCGAGCCGTTCGCGGTGCTGCTCGGCGACGACATGATCGACGCCCGCGACAAGCTGCTGCAGCGCATGATCGAGGTGCGCGACCAGTACGGCGGCAGCGTCGTCGCGCTGATGGAGGTCGAGCCCGACCAGGTCTCCGCGTACGGGTGCGCGGCCATCGAGGCGACGGACGAGGAGGACGTCGTCCGCATCTCCGACCTGGTCGAGAAGCCCGCCGCCGAGGAGGCGCCGAGCAACTGGATCATCATCGGCCGGTACGTCTGCGACCCCGCGGTGTTCGACGTCCTGGAGAAGACCCCACCCGGACGCGGCGGCGAGATCCAGTTGACCGACGCGCTGCGCACCCTCGCCGACACGCCCGCCGGCCAGGGCGGGGGCGTCTTCGGCGTGAAGTTCCGGGGCCGCCGCTACGACACCGGCAACAAGCTGGAGTACCTGCGGACGGTCGTCCAGTTCGCCGCGGAACGTCCCGACCTGGCGCCGGAGTTCATCCCGTGGCTGCGCGATTTCGTCCGCCGCCAGGACGGCGCGGACGGCGCCGGGGACGCGTGACCGCCGGCCGGACTGGAAGCGTGGTCATGAGATCGGTCGATGAGCATCTGACGGAGATCCTCGGCAGCGTGCGGGTGCTGCCGCCGCTCGACCTGGCGCTGCTGGAGGCGCAGGGCACGGTGCTCGCCGAGCCCGTGTCCGCGCCGGTGCCGCTGCCGCCGTTCGACAACTCCGCGATGGACGGCTACGCCGTCGTCGCGGCCGACATCGCGGCGGCCACCGACGCCTCGCCGGTGACGCTGCCCGTCGTCGGTGACATCGTCGCGGGCGACTCCGGCGTGTCGGCGATCCGGTCCGGGCTGACCGCGCGGATCATGACGGGCGCGCCGCTGCCCGCCGGCGCCGACGCGGTCATCCCGGTCGAGTGGACGGACGGCGGGAACGCCAACGTGCGGGTCTTCCGCGCCGCCCCGCCGGGCAACTACATCCGCCGTGCCGGTGAGGACGTCCTCGCCGGCCAGGTCGTCGCGGACGCGGGCACCAGGCTCACCGCGCCCCAGCTCGGCATGATCGCGGCGGTGGGCCGGCCCCGGGTGACGGTGCGTCCGAAGCCCCGCGTCGTGGTGGTCGCCACAGGCGACGAACTGCGCGAGCCCGGTTCGACTCTGGCGCCGGGTCAGATCTGGGAGTCGAACAGCTTCATGCTCACCGCTGCCGTGGTCGAGGCAGGCGGAGTGGGCTTCCGGCAGGCCACGGTCGAGGACGAGCCCGCCAAGGTCCTGGAAATGCTCCACGACCAGCTCGTCCGGGCCGACGCGATCGTCACCACTGGCGGCGTCTCCATGGGCACCAGGGACGTGGTCAAGGAAGTTCTCGCGGGAACCGGGACGGTCGACTTCCACAAGGTGCGCATGCGTCCGGGCAAGCCGCAAGGGTTCGGGCTCCTCGAAGGCACGCCCGTGTTCACCCTCCCTGGGAACCCCGTAAGCGCGTACGTCTCGTTCCAGGTTTTCGTCCGTCCCGCACTGCTCGCCATGCAGGGCCTGGCTCCGGAACCACTGCCGACCGTCAGCGCCGTCCTGGCCGAAGACGTCAAATCACCCGCAGGCCTGCGCCATTACCTGCGCGGCAGACTGTCATTCGACCGCGTGTACAGCGTGACCGCAGCCGACGTCCAGGGGTCGCACCAGCTCGGCTCCCTCTCGTCCGCGAACGCGCTCATCGAGCTCCCGGAGGACGTCGAGGCCATGCCCGCCGGTTCCCACGTCAACGTTCTGAGGTTGCCGTCGTGACGGAGTTCACCCACCTAGACGACACGGGCTCCGCCCGCATGGTCGACGTGTCGGCGAAGGACGTCTCCGCCCGCACCGCGACGGCGACGGGCTTCGTCCGCCTCTCGCCCGACTGCGTCGCCCTCCTGCGCGCCGGCGACATCCCCAAGGGCGACGCCCTCTCCGTGGCCCGCATCGCCGGGATCATGGGGGCCAAGCGCGTCCCGGACCTCGTCCCCCTCTGCCACCCCATCGCCCTGCATGGCGTCACGGTCGACCTGGAGATCCGGGACGACGGCGTCGCGATCACGGCCGTCACCCGCACCGCCGACCGCACCGGCGTCGAGATGGAGGCGCTCACCTCCGTCAGCGTCGCCGCGCTGGCCCTGATCGACATGGTGAAGGCCGTCGACCCCGCCGCCGTGATCACCGACGTCCGGGTCGAGGAGAAGACCGGCGGCAAGACCGGGGTGTGGCGCCGGTGATCAGGGCGATGGCGGTCACCGTCTCCAACCGCGCCGCGGCGGGCGTCTACGCGGACAAGTCCGGGCCCGTCCTGGTCGAGATGCTGGAGGACCTGGGCTGCCAGGTGGACGGCCCGGTGGTGATCCCCGACGGCGCCCCGGTCGCCGAGGTCCTCCGCGACGCGGTCGCCCAGGGCTACGACGTCGTCGTCACGTCCGGCGGCACGGGCCTCACCCCGACCGACGAGACCCCCGAAATGACTCGCCAGGTCCTCGAATGGGAGCTCCCGGGCATCGCCGAGGCCATCCGCCTGGAGGGCCGCGACAAGGTGCCCGCCGCGATCCTGTCCCGGGGCCTCGCCGGTGTCGCGGGCCGCACCCTGATCGTCAACCTGCCCGGCTCGACCGGCGGCGTCCGCGACGGCATGAGCGTCCTGGCCCGCGTCCTGGCCCACGCCGTCGACCAGATCAGAGGCGGCGACCACCCCCGCCCCTGACCCTGCGCCGGTGGTCTTGGCCGACCTCGAGACTGGACGGTCCAGCCCAGGAGTGAGAAGTCAGACGTTGCGGAGGCGGGTGAGCAAATGCGCCCACTCGGCGCGGCTGAGTTCAAGGACGATGTCAGGCGTTCCAGCCTTGGAGTCGCGAACACCGATAGTTCCGCCGGAACCTTTGGCCACCTCTACACAGTCACCATTTGGATCGCTGTGTCGTGATTTGTTCCAGTGGTTGTACTTCGCGCTCATGCGGTCATTCCGTCCCGTCGTCCAGTCGCTCGGCCGCTTGGGCCAGGAAGGCCAGGCTGTCCGTCGGGGGCAGCGCGACCTTCCTCAAGAGATCGTAGTGTCCGGTATACCCTGCCACCTCGTATCGGTCGGTGAGTATGAGGTCGGTGGTGACTGTGTCAACCACGGCCATCGGCGGGTCGCCCTTCTCGGGGAAGGAGTAGAGCGAGAAGGAGGACTTGGGCATGAGGACGCCCGATAGGTAGGCGTTGTAGCGCAGGACGCGCAGGGAAATGCGCGGCTCTGCTGAGATGGCCTCGGTCATGTGCCTGAGCTGGGCACTCATGACCTCTCGCGGGACTCCGAGCCGGTAGATCACGCATTCGTCGAGGACGGTGTCGTAGGTAGGGCCGTCCGGGCTGAGGAGATGTTGCTGTCGGCGCATGCGGGCGTCGGTCATGCGGTCGGGGCGGTAGGTGATGGGGCCTGCCGCCTGGTCGCGTTCGATCAGGGCCGCGATGAGTTCAGGCGTCTGCAGGACGGCGGGGATGCCCGTCTGGTTGTAGCTGCGGATGGCGTCGGCGCCTGACTCCAGGTCGGCATAGAGACGCTGACGGTCGCCCATCGCGTTGCCGTACTTGTCCCACCAGCCCTTGCTCGCCGCCGTACGCGCGATCTTGAAGATTCTCTCGTACTGCTTTTCGGTGACGTCGAGTGCTTCGAGAAGCGTGACGACCTCGGCGAGGTCCGGGCGGATCTGGGCGTTTTCCAGCTTGGAGATCTTGGTGCGGGACTGGTAGACGAGCCGGGCCAGTTCGTCGGTGGTGAGGCCGCGTGCCTCGCGGAGCCTGCGCAGCTCGTCGGCGAGGCGGCGGCGTCGAATATAGGGGCTGGCCATCAGCGACCTCCCGGAAGCCTCGCGATACGTCGGCGCACGCGACGACCACGAGGAATTACTTTGTGTTGACATTGATAACGCTATGCGTTCGCCATTCGTGGTGTGCGGCTCATGACCTGATCCGGACACGAGCCGGTAAAAAGGGAACGTCCCGGCCGCCGAACGTCCCGGCCGCCGAACGTCCCGGCCGCCGAACGTCCGGCACGCGAACGTTCGGCGTCCGGGAAGCATGAATCGCGCCCCGGATCGCTCTGACCAGCGCACTTCGCCCCTCCGCGGCGTCGCTGCGTGTGAGCATGTGGCCACCGCGCAGGTGTCCATCCGCATCCCGACGACTTCAGCTCATGGAGTGCTCATGCTCTCGACGCTTCCCGCCCACACCGCGCCCGCGGCGCTCTGCTGGCGACGGACGTTCTCCGGTGACGCCACACAGGCCCGCACGGCCCGCCGGTTCGTCTCCGGCCTGCTGGCCGATCGCCCCTGCCTGGACGACGTCGTCCTCACCGTGGACGAGCTCGTGGTGAACGCGCTCAGGCACACGAGCTCGGGGCAGGAGGGCGGGTCGTTCACCGTCGAGGTCCGGTTCGTGGGGGACATGGTGGCCGTCTCCGTCGCCGACCAGGGCGGGCCGGGGGAACCCGTGGCGCGCGACGCCGCCCTGACCGACGAATCGGGCCGGGGCCTGCGGACCATCTCCCTCACCGCCGAGTCGTGGGGCTGGCACGGCAACGACCGGGGCCGCACGGTCACCGCGGTGTTCCACGCCGGGGACATGGCGTGAACCAGTCGGCAGGATCGGTGCGGTCCGGTCGGCCGCCCGTATCCGGCTCTTCTCGCCCACCGGCATTCGGGCATGACGCAGATATCGTGATCCACAAGTGATCACCGTGCGGCATGATTCTCCGCACGAATCGGTGTTTCTCCGGTCTGCGGGGGGATTGGTTGCAGGCGTTGCGAGCCGGTGATCCAGCTGAGCTGGGCGGCTACCGGTTGCTGGCCCGGCTCGGCGCGGGCGGAATGGGACAGGTCTACCTGGCATTGACCAGGGGCGGTCGGCACATTGCCATCAAGGTCGTCCGGGACGACTTCGAGGGGCCGCAGGCGCTGGCGCGGTTCCGGCGCGAGGTCGCCACCGTGCAGGCGATCCGGAGTCCGCACACCGCGGCGCTGGTCGGGGCGGAGCTGGACGAGCCGCCCTACTGGCTGGCGACCGAGTACATACCCGGGCCGACGCTCGCGCAGGCGGTCGCCGCGTTTGGAGCGTTCTCTCCGCGGGCCGGGCTGCGGCTGCTGGCGACGCTGGCCGAGGCGGTCGCCGACGTGCACGCTCGCGGGATCGAGCACCGTGACCTCAAACCGCAGAACGTGATCCTGGCGAAGGACGGCCCCAAGCTCATCGACTTCGGCATCGCGCGCGGCGACGACCAGACGGCGATCACGCGTACCGGCGCGATGGCGGGAACGCCGGGTTATCTGGCGCCCGAGGTGGTGCTGCGGGGCGAGACCGGGCGGGCGATGGACGTGTTCGCGCTGGCGGCCACGGTCGCGTTCGCGTGCACGGGGAAGCCGCCGTTCGGCCGAGGTGACGCACAGGCCGTCGTCTACCGCAGCATCCACCAGGAGATGGATCTGGACGGCGTCGAACCGCAACTGGCGGCCCTGCTGCGGAGCGCCGGCGACAAGGACCCGCGGCAGCGGCCGACGGCCGCCGAACTCCTCGAACGTTGCCGCGTCACCGGGGCGCTCACCGACGAGGAGGACTACCAGCGCCTGCACTCGATCGCCCCGGCGCCGCCGGCGAGCGCCGATGAGGCGGTCGCTACCGGCCTGCTGCCACGCGGCCACTATGGTGCGACCCGCCCGCGCGCCGCCGTCCTGTTCACCATCGCGGGAGTCGTCGCCGTGGTGCTCGTGATGTCGTTCGGTGCGCGGTCGCTGTTGCAGGGCGGTGGAGGCGACGGCGCGGCCGGTGGGCCGTCCACCGGTGTGTCAGCGACCGGGGCGGGCCGGTCCGGTGGCCGTCCGACCGGGTCGGTCGGATCGGCGGGAGGGCAGAAGACGGACCCCAATCCCGGGGTCTCGCCGTCGGTCGTGAACAACAAGATCGCTGGAGCCCCGGACGACCTCTACTGGTCGCCCAAGACCAAGACCTGCGATCCGGCCGTGCCGGTCGTCGAACAGATCCCCATGCGGCTGGTGGTGGACCCGCCCACGGGCAAGGTGAGCGGATCCAGCGCCACGATCAGGTTCGGGGTGGAGGGCGGCGGCGTGCCCGACCCGCCGTACTACCTGGCCGCGGCCGTCTACCCCGCCCTGCCCGCCACCGGCTGGGACGAGTCGCAGCTCTCCAAGCCGTTCGCGCTGCCGCAGCGGGGCTGGGAGAGGACGCTCGAGTATCCCAGGGACTTCAAGAGCAAGTACCACGCGACGTGGCCGCTCGCGTCGGGGGAGTGGGTCGTCCTCGCCTACCACGTCCACTCCAACGGCACCGCCGTGCTGATCGACTGCACCGGCTTCGAGGTCGCCTGACGTCCTGCGGGCGTGGGGGTGGCCGGATCGGGTCAGGTGTCAACGTTCTCCGTGGTCTCGCGCGTCCCACAGACGCCGTCCTCCGCCAAGGCACCGCCGGACGGACAGGACGCTCATGTACCCACCACCACCCCCGCCGCAGTCCTACCGGCCGCCCGCGCGGCAGCGACACGGCATGCCCGCGTTCGGCGTCGTCCTGGTCGGCCTCGGCTGCCTGCTCGCCGGTTGCATCGGGGGCGCCGCCATCGCGTCCAGTCCCGATCCCGGCACCCCTGCGGCGGCGAGCAGCTCGACGACCGCGACTCCGGCGGCCGAGACGACCGGCCCGGCCGCGCCGAAGATCAGCGGCACCGAGAGCCCCCGCCAGCGGACGGTGCAGCCGACCCCGAAGCGCACCACCGCCACACCCCGTCCGAAGCGCACCACGGCGAAGCCCCGTCCGAAGCCGAGAAAGACGACGAGGGCCCCGTCGACCGATCCCCGGTATCCGACGTGCACGGCCGCCAAACGGCACGGCCTCGGCCCGTACGTGCGCGGCACCGACCCCGAATACGCCTGGTACGAGGACCGCGACCATGACGGGGTGGTCTGCGAGTAGACGCCTCTCGCGGCCACCCGGGGTGCCTGGGACACAATCCGCAACTGCTCGAAACGCGACTCGATTCGCGCTGTCCAGGCCGTCGCAAATGCGGGGGTCAAGCATCTCCTGGGACTTGACACATTGCGCAGACGCCTGACAGCGGCATCTGGACAAAACAATGCGGGCAGGTCTCGCCGGTCCTGTTGACCCGGCCCGCCCGGCGATCGTCGCTCTCCCAGTCGCCACCGGGAGGATGCTTGGAGCAGTGCACGGTGAGATGCCCCAGCGGCTGGCCTTCGTGGCGGTGCTTGACAATGACCACCTCGTGCGCCGGATAGAAAATCTCATTCCCGGCGCGACGGCATTCGGTGCACCTTCGTGGTTCCGCTTGCGGGTGCAGATCTGAGAGCCGGGTCGGAGTCTCCCACGCAAGATACGGGCGCTCGTCCTCCACGTGATGTTCTCCTTTCGCGCCGCAGGACACCCCGACTTCATAGCCTCGCGGACCGCCGCACCCATCATGGACCGCCGCCAGACGTCCAGCGAGCGCCTTAGCGCTTCTGACGCTCACCGACCGCAAGCCCGACACCCGAAGCGGGGTAGCCAACTCGTCCCCTCAGGGAGACCCGGCTGACCGGCGCCTTCACCAGGGTCGCCCCCAGGTCATCCCTGGTGGGCGAGCGAGGTGAAACCTCCGACTATGGCTCCGAAGCCCGTGTGGGCGAGGACGGTCACCAGGGGCGTGCTGGGCCCGTAGTTGAGCATCAGGAAGCCCGGGGGTTCCAGGAGGGCCACCCTGGGGGCGCTGGTCAGCGGGCTGCCCATCCGCGGGTGGACCAGCGGCAGCAGGATGTTCACCAGCGCGGTGCCCGCGAACAATCCGTGCAGCAGACCGAAAAGAGCCCCGAGCCACCAGCCGGCGTGGCCGATGGCGAGAAAGACGGCGTAATAGACGAACGCGAACAACTCCCCGTTGGCGAAGTGCACGAGGTAGCCGATCGCCTTAGCGCGGGCCCGGTTCGCGGTCACGGCGGTACCGAGCAGGAACGGCAGGTCCATGCGGGTGAGCCTGAACTCGCTGGCGGCCTGCAGAACGGTCGTCAGCACCAGCGTGCCGACGAAGGCGCCCGCGGCGGTCCCCCAGGGGCTCACCCGGCCGCCTCCCCGGCCACCGACCCGATCGTGCACGCGGCGTTGATCAACGCCAGGTGGCTCAGTCCCTGGGGCAGGTTCCCCAGGAAGGCGCCGGTGTCCGGATCGATCTCCTCGCCGTACAGGCCGACATCGTTGGCCAGCCCGACCAGGTCGTCCATCAACGCGACGGCCTGGTCGAGGCGCCCGGTGCGGGCGAGGCACTCGGCCAGCCAGAAGGAACACGCCAGGAACGCGCCTTCGGTGCCGCCCAGCCCGTCCTCGCCGGAGTACCTGTCGACGAACGGGCCGTGCCGCAACTCCCCTCCCACGACGTCGACGGTGGCGCGCATGCGGGGATCGCCCGGACGCGCGTAGCCGTGCAGGAGGCCGAGGAGCACGGCGGCGTCCAGCTCCGAACTGTCGGCGGAACGGGTGTAGCAGCCGAGACGGGAGGAGAAGCAACGCGTCTCGACGAAGTCGCGCACCTGGTCGCGGGCGAGCCGCCAGCGGGCCGGACCGCGGCCTTGGATCAGCCCGCGCTCGCACAGGTCGATGGCCCGGTCGAGCGCGACCCAGCACATCATCTTCGAGTGCGTGAAGTGCAGGGGCGCGCTGCGAACCTCCCAGATCCCCGAGTCGGGCCACCGCCAGGCGGCGCAGACGAAGTCGGCCAGCTCGGCCAGGCGCCGGGCGAGATCCGCGTCCAGCCGTCCGGCGGCAGCGGCGTACAGCCAGCCGGTCTGCAGCAGCTCACCGTAGGTGTCCAGCTGGACCTGGGCGCCCGCCGCGTTGCCGGTCCGCACCGGCCTGGAACCGCGATACCCCTCCAGGGGGAGCGTCCGCTCCGGGGCGTTGCCGCCGCCGTCCAGCCGGTAGAGCACCCGCAGCCGCGGATGCGTGAGCTGCGTGGCATGCATGAGCCACCAGAAATAGGCGTGGGCCTCGGCGGAGCATCCCAGCCGCAGAAGCGCGTCGAGGGTGAACACCGAGTCGCGGACCCAGGAGAAGCGGTAATCCCAGTTGCGTTCGCCTCCGACATGCTCCGGCAGCGAGGACGTCACCGCGGCCGCGATCGCCCCCGAAGGCGCGAAGATCAAGAGCTTGAGCACCAGCGCGCTGCGCAGCACCGCGTCCCGCCACATGCCCTCGTACGAGCGTTCTCGCGACCAGCCGTTCCAGGCCGCGATGGTGTGCTCCATGCGGGCATCGCATTCGGAACGGGTCGGCAGGACGAGCGGTTCCTGATGGGCGAACGGCATCGTCAGCAGGGCCTGCCGCCCCTGGCTCAGTTCGAGACGGCCCTTGATCGCCTGGTCGGCGCACTCCGGCTCGCCCGCGTCCCAAGCGCAGACCGCGAGCGCGTCCCCGCCCGCGACCACCACCGGCACACCGGCGCGCCTTGTGATCCGTGGACGGCGGGCGCCGTAACCGAACCTCGGCTGCACGCTCCAGCGCAACGGAACGGTCCCGGCCATGCCGTCGAGACGCCGTTGCAACTCCCGCATCGGCCCCAGCGTCCCGCAGCCCTCCAGGGTCAGCGAGTCGGTGACCCGCACACTGCCGCGGCCGGTGGTGAACGTCGTCTCCAGCACGTTCGTGCCCGGCAGGTACCGGCGCGCGACCGTGTAGGGCTCCTCCGGCTCCAGCAGGAAGCGGCCGCCCCGGACGGGGTCCAGGACGGCGGCGAACACCGAGGGGGAGTCGAGGTCCGGCATGCCCAGCCAGTCCACCGACCCGTCTGCGGCGACCAGCGCGGCGCTCCGCCCGTCCCCGATGACCGCGTAGTCGCGCAGGCGGACGTAGCCGTCGCTCCGGAAGGCCGTCATGCGCCCGGACCGTACGAGCCGTCACCACGAGGGCCGCCGACGTCCATGGAGCCATCGTCTCACCTGGTCACGGCGCGTTGCTTCCGTCCACTCTCCATGGGACTTCAAGGATTTACGCAACGCGTCGCCCGGGCGAAGCGAACGCAGCGCTTCCTACTTGTCCTGCTGGCGGCGCACCATCTCGTTGATCCAGATGGGTGCGAACGGCGACGTGCAGCCCGGGGACGTCGGGTAGTCCTTGAGCACCTCCAGGCGCTCCCCGATGTCGATCGCACGGGCGCGGTGCTCGGCGTGATCGATCCCGATCTGAGCCAGGCAGTGGTTCATCGCCCACTGCAGGCGGTCCGGGGCGTCCTTCATCTCCGCCTCGACGATGTCGAGCAGCCGAGGGAGGTCGAGGCTCTCGGGCTTCTTCGTCACCCGTTCGGTCGTCAGCGCCCACCCGGCGCTCGCGACCACCGGATCCGGGTCGGCGAACCAGGCCAGGCGCAGCTCCTCGGAGTGCGGGTTCTTCTTCACCACGTAGTTCAGCAGCCAGTCGTGCACCTTGGGCGTACGCGCCTGGCGCATCATGACGTCCAGCTCGTCACGCTCGAACGCCTTCGGACGGCAGATCAGGGTCGCCAGCAGGCGCGCCGCGGTGTCATCGGTCTCCCAGAGCCGGCACGCGAGTTCCTGCCGCGTCTTCAGCCGCTTCGCGAGCGCCCGCAGCTTGCCGAGGTTGACACCGTGATCGTCACCGTGTCGCTCGTTCACCTCGCGTACTTTCGGGTCCTCGAGCTCGGCCAGCTCGGCCATCACCTCGCCCACCATCGGCTCGGACACCTCGGCCTCCCGTCCATCTCGCGCGGCACTCAGCCTACGACGGGAGGCGGGCCTCCCGCCGGACATGGCGGAGAGTCGGTGGGGCATGGCGGGCTCATACCGAAGCCCACTCGATGGCGGGTCGGCGCGGTCCGGTCGCCCAGGCGCTGCGACCCCTCTGGCGTCCGAGACGAACACCACGAAATGATCACCCTATGGCGGATGTGATCTTCTTCGATCTGGACGGCACCCTGGTCGATCATCGAAGCGCGGTCTGGGAAGCGATCGGCCAGATCGTCCGGGACGCGCCGAACGCGACGGCTCCACCGCAGGAGCTGGCGACGCTGTGGTGGACGCTGGAGGCGCGCCACATGCGGGAATACCTGGCCGGTCAGTGCTCCTTCGCCGAGCACCACCGACGCAGGGCTCGCTCCTTCCTGCCGGAGCTCGGCGAGCCTGCTCCGGAGAGTCCCGACCTTCTGGACGCCTGGATCGCCGACCGCTACCTCACCGCGTTCGAGGAGTCCTGGCGGTGCTATCCCGACGTCCAGCCCTGCCTGGATACCCTGAAACAGCTTCCCCGGGGACCGCGACTGGCCGTCCTCACCAACGGGGATCCCGAGCAGCAGCGCGCCAAGCTCGCCCGCTTCGGCCTCCTGGAGTACTTCGAAGCCGTCCTGACGCCGACCGAGCTCGGTGCGGCCAAGCCCGCCGCCTACGCCGCAGCCTGCCGGTGGATGCGGACGGACCCCGCGCAGGCGGTCAACGTGGGCGACATGCTGGAAAGCGACGTGAACGCAGCCGCCCTCGCCGGGCTCACCGGCATCTGGCTGGACCGCGGCATCGACTTCGTCACCGGCGGACCGTCGCCGACGGCAGACGAGACGGTCGCCCGCATCGAAAGCCTCACCGACCTCCCCGACCACCTGGGTACGGGAGTCCGGTCTTCTCCTTGATGGCCTGCGGACACACCTCGCTCGGCCTGTCCGCGCGAACGTGCGCACGGTCGCGGGTGGGGTGGTGCGGGTTGGCGGATGCGATGATCGGGCGGGTGAGCGACTGCACCTTCTGCAAGATCGTTACGGGAGCCCTGCCCTCCTATCGTGTCCTTGAGGACGAGCACACGATGGCGTTCCTCGACATCGCCCCGGCCTCGCCGGGACACACCCTGGTCGTCCCGCGCGAGCATGCCGCCGACGTGTGGACGATCTCCGAGACCGCCCATGCGCATGTTGCTCGGATGGTGCATCGAGTCGCCGCGTTGGTGAAGGCGGCGCTGGCTCCAGACGGCGTGAACGTCGTGCACTCCACTGGCGAAGCCGCCTGGCAGGAGGTCTTCCACTTCCATGCCCATGTGGTCCCGCGTTGGCATGGCGATGATCTGCGGCTGATGTGGAGTTCCCAGACGGCGCCGGACCGCGAACTCGAACAGACCTTGGAACTGATCGCC
Organism: Actinomadura chokoriensis; assembly: GCF_041463665.1. GTDB lineage: Bacteria > Actinomycetota > Actinomycetes > Streptosporangiales > Streptosporangiaceae > Spirillospora > Spirillospora chokoriensis_A. The sequence continues at coordinate 20,172 of NZ_JAXCEJ010000013.1, read as the reverse complement.
GCGGCTCGCTGACGTCGGCGTCTTGGCGCCGGCCGCCCCGCGCGAGCGGACGACCCTGCCAGGCGCTGCTTGCCGCGTTCGTCACGCGACCGCCCGGCCCACCCCGTCAGCCACTTGTGCCGGCTGACGGGGTGCGGGGCGGTCAGACCCAGGTCGGCAGGGCGTGCTCGAGATAGCGGGCGCCGAAGCCGCCGGTCGGCAGTATCCGGGAGATGGTCTCCAGGTCGGCTTCGGTGATAACCAGGTCGGCTGCGGCGGTGTTCTCTTCGACCCGCTTGGGGCTGCGGGTGCCGGGGATCGGGACGATGTCCTCGCCTTGGGCCAGGACCCAGGCCAGCGCCAGCTGGGAGACCGTCGCGTCCTTGGTGGCGGCCAACTCGGTGAGCCGCTCGACGGCCTCCAGGTTCTTCTCGAAGTTGCCAGGCTGCCAGCGCGGGTCGCGGTTGCGCATGTCGGTCGGGTCGTAGGATCCGGCGGGCTTGGCGGTACCGGTGATGAAGCCGCGTCCCAGCGGGGAGTAGGCCACGAACCCGATGCCGAGCTCGCGCAGCACGGGGAGCAACTGCTCCACGTCCCGTTCGAACAGCGAGTACTCGGTCTGCAGGACGGAGACGGGCTGGACGGCGTGCGCGCGCCGGATGGTCTGCGGGCCCGCCTCGCTCAGCCCGAAGTACTTCACCTTGCCCGCCTCGATCAGCTCCTTGACCGTGCCGGCGACGTCCTCGATCGGGACATCCGGGTCGACGCGGTGCTGGTAGAGCACGTCGATGTGGTCGACGCCCAGGTAGCGCAGGCTGTTGTCGGCGACCTTCCGGATGTTGTCGGGGCGGCTGTTGAGGCCGAAACCCCGCGCCGTCCGCGACGACAGGTCGAAGCCGAACTTGGTCGCCAGGACCACCTCGTCACGGAAGTCCTTGACCGCCCTGCCGACCAGGGTCTCGTTGGAGCCGGTGCCCAGGCCGTAGAGCTCGGCGGTGTCGAAGAACGTGACGCCCAGCTCGTGGGCGCGCCGGATGGCGGCGATGCCCTCCTGCTCGTCGGCGGGGCCGTAGGCCATGGTGAGGCCCATCGTGCCGTAGCCGATGGCCGAGGTGACCAGGCCCTGACGGCCCAGAGTGCGGTTTTGCATGGCGAACCCTCCGTGAAAGAACCGCAAAAGACGAACCAAACCGTTCGGTATGGCCTGGATGCACACTACCGCCGCGTCCAAGCGAGTCAAACCGAACGGTTCGGTTGGCTAGGCTGGGGAGATGGCCAGCACCGACTCACGCCGTGCCGACTCGGCCCGGGACCGGGTCGTCGCCGCCGCCCGCGACGAGTTCGCCCGGCACGGGATCGCCGGCGCCCGCGTCGACCGGATCGCCAAGGCCGCCCGCACCAGCAAGGAACGCGTCTACGCCCACTTCCGCAGTAAGGAGAAGCTGTACGAACACGTGGCCGCCGCGGAACTCGCGGCGGCGGCCGACGCCGTCCACCTGGACCCCGCCGATCTGCCGGCCTACGCCGGGCAGATGTTCGACTACTTCACCGCCCACCCCGACCGGTACCGGTTCATCGGCTGGGGCCGCCTGGAACTGGTCCCCGAACCCTCCGGCGAGCCCGACGCCGACGCTCTCGGCTCTTACCACGACGCCATCCTGGGCAAGATCGAAACCATCCGGCGTGCCCAGCGGGCGGGCGACCTGGACCCCACGTGGGATCCCGTCGACATCATGGCCGTGGTCTCCCAGATCGCCCACACCTGGCTCGACCAGGCCGAACTCGCCGCCGTCACCCGCCACGCCGCCGCCGACCCCACCCTGCCCGCCCGCCGCGAGGCCGTCATCCGCGCCGTTACCGCGATCTTCCCGCCGGTCCGCCGCTCCCAGCACGACGGACGCTGAGGTCTGCGTCGCCGAAGCCGCGTACCCCCGTGGGGACTCCCGACCGGATCCATCTCCATCTCAGGTGTGGCTTACGGGTTCCCCATGCAGGACGATGCGGGATCGATCCCGCTCCGTCCAAGCTTCCGTGCATGAAGTTGATCTCGAAGACTGCAGGGATGCTGGTGGCCGGCCTCGCCGCGGTGGCGGCCGGCGGAGTGGTCGCCGTACCGGCGGGACGCGCCGGAACGCCGCAGGGGGCGGCGTCCACCGGATGCGTGCCGGTGTCGGACGCGGTGTGCGGGACGGTGCGGGTACCGCTGGTGCGGGCGCGTCCCGAGCTGGGGGAGACCACCGTGGCCTATGCGTTGATCAAGCACCGTGACACCTCCCGGCCCGCCGAGAGCGTCGTGACGATGAATCCCGGTGGCCCCGGCGATTCGGCGATCGCGTCCGCTGCCACGTATGAGCGGATGTTCGCCGGTCTGCTGAAGGACCATGACCTGTTGCTCGTCGACCCGCGCGGGGTGAACCGCTCCGATCCGGTGAGCTGCGGGACGCTCACTTCGCTGCCGTCGACGCGTGAGGGATTCGTACAGGCGGTCGGCGAATGCGGCCAAAGGCTTGGAATCCGCGCGCGCGGCTACACCTCGGCCGAGATCGCCGACGACATCGACGCCGTCCGGGCCAAGCTGGGAATCGGGCGGCTGGACCTTTTCGGGGAGTCCTACGGCACCTACCTGATGACGGTCTACGCCAAACGGCACCCCGAGCGGGTGCGCTCGCTCGTGCTCTCCAGCGCCTACCCGCTCGCCGTGGACATGTGGGGACGTCCCAACGCGCGGGCCGCTCGGCGCGCGCTGCGACTGGTCTGCCAGCGTAGCGACGGCGCCTGCGACGGTGACCAGGTGCTGCGCGACATCGCGCGGCTCGCGCGGCGGCTGCACGCCCGCCCGATCCCCTACACGATGGACGGACAGCAGCGGCGGCTGGACGACACCGCGCTCGCCGCCGTCGTGTACGGCCTGGCCAAAACGGCGCCCGCCGGCATCGGAGACGTCCCCGCGATGGTCCGTGATGCCCTGCACTCCGAGAACGCGCTGCTGATCGAGGCCGCCCGGCAGGTGGCCCCGCTGAGCGGGGCGTCGCTGCGACGGGACGACGCGCAGCCCTTCAATCCCGAACTGGCCGCGACCGTGGTCTGCAACGACTACCCGACACTGTGGAACCGTAAAGCGCCGCTCACCGTCCGGCTACGGCAGTTCTCGGCCGGGCGCGCGGCCCTGCCCGAGCAGGACTTCTGGCCGTTCGGGAAGCGAGCCTGGACGAGCATGAGCTACGACCAGGGCGATACCTGCATCCGCTGGCCCGACCGCCACGGCCCGAGCCAGCCGACCGGCGGGCCCTTCCCCGACGTCCCCGTCCTGGTGACCTCCGGCGAGCTGGACGCCAACACCCCGACCGAGACGGGCCGTCAGGCCGCCCTCCAGTTCCGCCGCGCCACGGTCGTCGAGGTGCCCAACGTCGGCCACGTGGCCGAATACGAACCGAGCGGCTGCGTGACCGCCATCCAGACAGGTTTCATCGACGACCTGCGAGTCCCCGACACCTCATGCCTCGCCGACATCCCGCCCGCTCCGGTGCGCGCGAGTCTCACGAGCTAGTGCGGTGTCCGCCAAGGTTCACCGGGTCCGTTGACTTGCGGCATGTCGTTGTTATGCACGCGTCGGAAGCAACAACATGCCGCAAGTCAACGAGGTGGCGACCCGGTCGACGCTGTGGACGCCGCACTAGGATCTACGCCGCTGATCTGCTGAGCAGCGCCCGCTCGCCCCTGGGCTCCCTTTCGCGCAGGCCCGTGCGGACTTGCTCAACCCCAGCGCCGTCCAGCCCGAGCACTCCGCGCCGACCGGTCCGGGGTGCTCGTTCGTGGCCGCTGCCTACCCTGCGGCCTTCGCGATGACCTCGGCGATCAAGGCGCGCACGAACTCCCGCACCGTCTGTGGCGCAAACATCGCTTCGCGCGTGGGGCTCTGGCGCGGCAGCGTCAACAAGCTGGTCACATGGTCCGAGGCGGTCGCCGCGATCGGCGCGGCCGGGCTGCACTTCCACGACCTCCGGCACCCGCGACGGCATCACCTGCGTCGTTACCCTCGGCAAGGGACGGTAGCATCTCCGGCGGCCTCCCCGTCAGCGGCGAGGGCGTCACCACCAACCCGCCGGCCTAGCCACCGAACCCACGGAGACCCATGGAAGTCAACGATTACTTCCGGCTCAGCCGCCGGATCATCGACCAGCTCGCACCCAAGATCAGCCCGAAGTACCGGCCGTTCGTCCTGAACGCCGCCGGCGCCGGGGCCTGGGACCTGGCGATCACGGATCTCGTCGGCGCCCTGTCGGAGGAGGACGTCGTGATCACCACGGCGGAGAAGGACGCGCTGCGGGAGCTCATGGAGTACCTCCGGGAGCCTCTGACGTACCTGGAGCAGATCCGGACCTCGGACTGACGGCCGAAGCGTAGATCGGGCCCCTTCCCCGATAGGCGGCCCTCGATGCGACAACTCATGGCGGCTCTGCGGACCAGCCGTCCTGGTGGTCCTGTTCGCTGTGGCGGGCCTCCACAACAAGCACCCCTCAGGCCCCACCCCGCCGCACGGCGGTGACGGCGATGGCCCCAAGCGTCCCAAGTTCAGCCCCGGCAGATGCCCAAGCGCGTGGGACTAGCCCGGCGTGAGGGGTCGTAGCTGTACTTCGCTGCTGTACAGGCACCGAAAAGGCCGGTCTCCCACATGGGAACCGGCCTTTGACCTGGGTGGAGCTGAGGGGATTTGAACCCCTGACCCCCTCGATGCGAACAGGATAAATCGAACTCAATACACTCTGAGGTTCAACAACTTCAGGGTAAATTCCCAGGTGAGAGACGGTGCAATGCCGCCTCATGTCACCGCGTACCAAGATCGCCTACATGGTCCTTGGTGGCATTTCGGTGGCAAAGACGATCACCTGAGGAGCCAGCATGGGATTCTCCCGCCCGCGAGTCGGCAAGGACGGCCAGGTCCGCTACGCAGCCGTGTACCGCGACCTCCGGGGGAACATCAGGCACGCCGGAACCTACGCAACAGAGGCGCAGGCCGACAAAGCATGGCAAAAAGCTCTGGCGAAGCTGTCTTTAGAACGCCTTCCCGACCCGGGGAAGGGGCGGCAGCGCTTCAGACGCTACGTCGAAGACGTCTGGTTCCCCAACCACGTCATCGAGCTACGGACGAGGGAGAACTACGACTACGAGATCCACCGGCACATCATGCCGTGGTTCGCGAGCATGCGGATGATCGACGTTCTGCCGATCGATGTCCGCGAATGGGTCACGCATCTGCAGAATGAAGGCGTCAACCCGCCGACGATCCGCTACTGCATGACCATCCTCAGCGCCATCTTCACTACGGCGCTCAACGACCTCGTCATCGTCCTCCACCCCTGCAAGGGAGTTAAGACACCCCCGGTACCCAAGAAGAAGCGCACCATCATCACGCCGGAGCAGTTCGACCTGCTCTACGGGTCGCTGACGGACGCACGCATGAAGATGCTCGTCGAAGTCAAGATCGAGACCGGTCTCCGCTGGGGTGAACTCACAGAACTGCGGCCGAAGGACATCGACTTCGCCACGCGGACGCTCACCGTCTCGCGGGTCATCATCGAACTCAATCCCAAACACCATCCCGAGGGCGGCCGTTTCTGGGTGAAGGACTACCCGAAGGACCAGGAGCACCGCAGCGTCCGCTTCAGCAAGCAGCTCGCCTGCAAGCTCAAGGCGTACATCCAGGAAGAAGCCATCGAGGAGGGCTCCCTCCTCTTCCGCCTCCGCCAGGACGACCCCCCGCGCCCACGACGGCTACGCGTCCTTCTCGATCCCGAGACCCTCGGCTACATCGAGCCCGAGTGCCGTTACAGACACGGCACGCTCAGCGGGTACTCCGCAGGCAAGTGCCGCTGCCAGCACTGCAAGGACATCTACGCCGACTACCGCGCCCGTCGACGCGAAGCCGGCAAGGACTCCCCAAGACGCCGTCGCACGATCAACACCGACGGCCACATCCCCCGGACCTGGTTCCGCGACCACGTCTGGAAACCCGCCATCCAAGCGGCCGATCTCCGCATCCACGTCCGTCCTCACGACCTTCGTCACGCACACGCGTCCTGGCTCCTGGCCGGTGGAGCCGACCTCCAGGCCGTGAAGGAACGCCTCGGCCACGCCAGCATCACCACCACCGAGAAGTACCTGCACACCCTCCCCGACGAAGACGACTCCGCACTGGACGCCTTCGACAAGATCCGAAACCGCTCGAAACCCACTTCGATCCGAGCCGTCTGAATCCAACAACGAGACTTCCTGGGGATATCAACCCCCAGGAAGCCTCACCTCTTCGTGATCAAGCTTCAGACGGCACGGTCCCTCACCATCAACACCGAAGGTCCGGCTCTCCGATGGAGAACCGGACCTTCTACGAATGGTTGGCGGTTCGTCAGTTCGGTTCGAGGCCGAGGAGCCTGAGGAGGTCAGCCGTCACGACGCGATAGCTCGCCCCGATGCGGATCACCTTGCAGGGGAACTGCCCTTGACGGGCAAGCTGGTAGGCGCGCGTGCGCCCGAGCCCGATGGCACGGGCCGCGGTCTCGACGCTGACCGTGGTGGGGAGGGCGAGCAGCTCGTCCTGGCTCATCTGCTTCACGCTCCAGCCCCTCTCCGAGAGTTGCCGAACCATCTCGTGCGTAGCCGCCCGTTCTCGGGACGTCTCGCTCGTGGCTCGGCTCGTCGAAGCGGGGCCGTGGGTGCCGGTTCGGCGACGGAGTCGGGGGACGGCGTAGCACCGACCATGGGCGGCAGGCCCCTGCCGTGAACGTGGTTGATCGTGCTCTTGGCCTGGTCGACCGCCTCGCTGCATCCTGCACCCAAGTGGCGGGCGTGAAGAACTGTGCGGCTGAACGTTTCGAGAGTCTCATCGAGGCTCAGACCGTGGTCATGGACGAGCTGTCCGTCCATGTGCTGGCGCACGAGGAAGCGTTCGAGTTGAAGGAGGAGTTGATCGAGGCCGGAGACGGCAGTGTGGACAGCGTCCAACACTCCGCAGACGGTCGCCGGCCCAGCAAGGCCGCACGATTGGCCGACGGCCCGCTTCAGTGAGCGGACGGCGCTTTCGAGGTCGTGGGCGAGCTGTTCGGTTTCATGGTCGGTCAGGGTGTGGTCGTGAGCCATGAGTGCACTCCTTGGGCTGCAGGCCCTCTGGGGGAGGGCCAGGGGTGATCGTTGACATGGCTGTCCTTCCTGTTGGGGAGCAGCAGGCAGGTAGCTCTGCCGCTCCATGACGTTGTTTACGCTCCGTAATTGTGCCCGTGCCTTGATCATGACTCCACGACTCCGGAGGCATCGGCGAGTCACGCCCCGCACGGTCAGCGTTTGGACGCTCCCCTGGGAAGCTGTGGTCCCTGGAGAGGACGGACAGAGGGCACGGCTGTCGCGGCCAACCCCTCGGCCAGGGGTATCGGGAAAGACTCGGCCACAAGCCGAGCCATTTCCCTTCCCTCCTCAAGCGTCTCCGAGACGCTCGGCGGCATCGGTACGGTCGGCTCAGCCGCTATCCGCCGGATGGCGTGCAGCCGCCGCGCGGCCCGGCGTGCGGCATCGGCCTGGGCGAGACGCTGCTGGGCAAGACGATGCTCGGCCGTCGATTCGATGAGGTCGGCGATGTTCGCTATGAGGAACAGCAGATCGACGGTGAGGTCCCTTTTCTGCTCGCGTCGGTCTCCCCAGCCGACGTTGGTGACCGCGAGGAGTCGCGCTACTGCTCGTAGGGCGCTTCCGTACGGTGTGACCGGTGGCGGGCGGCCGTACGGTTCCCGGGCGGCGCGGTCGTAGGCGTCGGCGGCCTTGTCCAGTTCGCAGTTGCCGGTGATGTCCGCCGTGACGTGCAGGACGTCAGCGGCCGCCGCCGCGAGGTCAGCGCGGACACGCCGATCACGGAGCGTTCGCATCTGCCATGCCGCTGTCCCGGCTGCTCGGGTGGCCTCCCGGTAGGCCGCAGCGCGCACCTCGTGGTCGGCGGACCAACCTGACGTCCGCCTGCGCGACCGGGTCGGCGGCCGGTAGGCAACGGTGTCCGTCCACCGGTGGCGCAGCTTGGGCAAGGTGAGGTCGGCGGCGAGCTTGCCGCCGGAGAAGAAGACCGGTTCACCCGCCGAGTTGGTGTACTCGGGCACCGCGACGGCGTACCCGGTGACCTCACCGGGTGTCCGGACGCTGAATCGCAGCCGTACCGCGAGTCCGCGCTCGCGCAGGTCGGCGAAGAACGCCTCCTCGCTGTCGGATGCTGCGGCGGCGGCGGCCACCTGCCGACGCAGCGCGACACGGGGCGGCTCCTGCAACCCGGCGCGCTGGGCCCGTTCCAGCTCAGCCCGTGAAGGGCGCGGTGTTGCCGTGCGGTCCGCGGGCGCGGTCCGGCAGAGCCCGTACCGTTGCTCGACGGTTTGGCACACTGTGCGGGCCTTGAGGTAGTCGCGGGTGATGTTCGGTCGGCGGCCGTCTTCTCGCGCGAGTGTGGCCACGACATGGATGTGATCGTCGGCATGGCGCACGGCGATCCACCGGCATGCCTCGACGTCGCCGCGTGGTGCGATGCCGGTCTGGTGCATCAGCTCCTCGGCGACGTCGGCCCACTCCTCATCGGTCAGGGGACGATCGGTGGGGGCCGTCCGGAGCGAGCATTGCCAGACCGGCTCGGCGGGCCGGCTGCGCCTCATCGTCTCCAGCGGAGAACGCAGCACCTCGGCCAGCGGACGGAGGTGGCGCTTCCCGTCCGCGCGCCGTGTGGGTTCCAGGGCGGCCGGGTGCCGGTACCCGGCAACGATGTGAGGGTCGGTGTGCTCGTTGCGCCCGCCCGGACCGTACAGGTACCGCAGCAGGTTGCCGACATCGGCGCCGCGAGTGACCTTCGCGATCATGGCAGCCGTCTACCGAGTTCGACGATGACGACCTCGGTGCGCCGCACCACCTGGAAGCAGTACCCCGCCAACCACGTCACCGATTCCGGGACCTGGCCGTGGGCGTTGGCATGGCGCACGAGTTGGTTGAGGTTGACCCCGACCGCGTTGACCTGACGGCTGGCATTCCGCAACTCGGCATGCATCGCCGCGAGTGCCCCGTCCAGGGGCTGCTGCTCCCGGATCGCGGTGCGCACCGTCCTTATGACGAACGCGCTACAGGCGAGCCCGGCCCGCGTCGCTGCTTCATGAATCTCCTCGTACTCCACATCGCTGATGCGGATTCTCAGTTCCCGCTCCCGCCGTCGCCCACCGCCGAGTTTGGCTCGACGCTCCAGCGGCCCCGACCCGTCGTCGCCTCGCTTGGCTGTCGGCATATACCTCCGCCCCTGGCTTTTGAGGGACCGCGCTCGGTCCCCGCCTGGTCAGTGTGATCTTCCGCGCGGAAGTTATCCACAACAGGTAGCGCTCTACCAGCTATCTTGCATCCCCCGTTGGACCGGTTGGGAATTCGGTCCAGCTGGCGCGCTAATTCCAAACGCGATTCACAAATGACGTGCAGTGCCGAGAACTATCAAAACGTCCACATGCCAGAAGAGGCTCCCTTTGTACTCTACGCGTAGCAACAACGGGAACCGCCACAATCGTCACCTGTGCCGGGATATCCTCCAGCAGACCAAGTCATCGCTCGCCACTATCTTCACAGAAGTGATGACGGGTCCCGCGCATCCGGCGCGCGAGAGTCATGAAACTGACAACTCCGCCCACACCACTTTGCCACCGCCCTGGGCCGGGTACCAGCCCCACTTGTCACAGTAGGCGCGGACGACGAACAGCCCGCGTCCACCCTCGGACTCGAAGTCGGGCAGTTGCTCGACCGGCGGTTCGTCGCTGCTGTCCCACACCTCGACGAGCAGCATGGCCCGCCCATAGGACAGCCGCAGCCGCACCCAATTGAGCTGCGAAAGCTCAGTGAACCGCACCGCAAGCGGGGCCTTCGCGTACGCCTCTTGCTGCCGCACGTCGAGCATTCCGGTCGCCCTCACCGCGTTACTGATGAACTCGGTAATCACAAGCTTCGCGTCACCGAGTGCGACGCACACATCCCACCGCTTCAAGACATCCTCGGTATGGCGACGCGCCCAGTACGCGGCGTTGGGAAGCGCAATCAGTGTCAGCCCACTGAGCCTTTTTCATCCTCGGGTGGTTTCGTAGTTCTGTAGGACGGCGATGGCCTTGACGAGGTGGCCGGCCTTGCTGGGGCTGCAGCGGAGCTTGCGGAGGATTCGCCAGCTTTTGAGCTGGGCGTTTGCGCGTTCGCCGGGCCCGCGGAGCTTGGCGTGCGCGCGGTTGGCCTGCTTCTGGGACTCGGGCTTGTCGCGTCCCTTGTACGGGGTGAAGACGATGCGGGCCTCGGCGCCTTGATACCCCTTGTCGGCCAGCGTGATTATCCCCGCCTTGTCCAGCTCGCGGAGAATGCCCCACACGCGGGCGGCGGTCAGGTCGTGCGTGCGGCCGGGCATTGCTCCGGACGTCCAAAGGATCATTCCGTCGGGGCCGGCGATGACTTGGACGTTCATTCCGTGGCAGCGGTGCTTGGCCGAGTAGTACGGCCGGTCGGCCCGCACCCGGTCGCAGGTGATGAGCGTGCCGTCCAGCACCACCAGGTGCAGCCCGTCCTGCTTGGCCTTCCGCAGCGCCGCCGTCAGCTTCGGTGACCGCGCCGACAGCAGCCCCACCACCTCTTCGACATACCTCCAGGCCGTGCTGGTCGATATCTCGAATCCGGCCCCGAGTTCGGTGAAGGTGTCGCCTTTGCGCAGGTGGACCAGCACCAGCAGGGCCTGCTGCCCGGGGTTGAGCAGCCGTCAGGCCGACAGCAGAGCCCCTGGTTCGGACGCGGTGGTTGTGGTGATCAACCCGTCTACTAGGGGTTTCTTCACGCCACCCGCCGAACGCCCCCATCGCGATCATGCTGTGATCAGCGTCCGCCCAGCCGGATGAAAAAGGGTCACTGGAGCCATTGCAGACCCCCATAGTTCCTCGGTGCGCGGGCCTGTCCACAATCCCACCGCTACATGGGGCCCAGCCTCTGCCCGCCGTGCAACGGCTGCTCCAGCAGCACCGCCGCTTGATCACGCGTGAGCGAGCGCGAGCCCCGCCCAGGGCTGGCCGCGTGGGGCGTCGAGGTACATGCATCGGAAGCCCGCAAGAGTCGACGTCCACTCGGCGGGGTCCTTGTCGCTTCGGTCTGATTGAGGTTGCCGGTGGCCGTCCACAACTGCGAGAAGTCCAGCCGTTGGCAAACGCACAGTGGATTCCTAATCCGTGTGCTGTGCTCCGAATCCAACGCTCCCATGCGCCAGCACAGCCGATAGATCCGCCTACTGCTCATCCTCCGATTAGCCGGCATCTTCCAGGCTGCTGTCCCCTATCTCAAGCCAGATGTACTAGAACAGCTCACGAATGTGCCGCTTTGTCTCAGGCGTCCCCGTACCTGGGGAGGACTACCAAATTCGTAGCAGCAACACGCCGGGCATGGCTTCAAGGTCGCGCCTGCAGCCTGCAAGGATGCACGAGTGCCTGAACCTCGAGACCATGGACCGCTGCCGCCGCTGCTCGTGCTTCTCACGGTCATGACCGGATTGGTGGATGCGGTCAGCTTCCTTGAACTCGGCAATGTCTTCGTCGCCAACATGACAGGCAATATCATCTTTCTTGGTCTTGGCTTGGGCGGCAGCAAAGGGGTGGCGGGCGAGATCCTGCCGACCACGGTGTCGACCGTGTGCTTCTGCGTCGGAGCGGTGGTCGGCGGGCATCTGGCCTTCAACCGGATCGCACACCGAGGTCGATTGCTCGGTGCAGCCACGGCCACGCAGGCGGGCGCCCTTATCGCAGCTGCACTGGTCGTGATGAGCCTCGGCCACGCGCACGAGTTCGGGCGTTACCCAGCGATCAGCGTTCTCGCCGTGTCCATGGGATGGCAGTACGCGATCGTGCGCCGACTGGAGGTACCTGACTTTCGGACCATCGTGGTCACGACCACGCTCACTGCCCTCGTCGCCGATCGTGCTGAGGCAAAAGAACGAATCGCACGAAGACTTTCCTCGATTGCCGCGTTGCTGCTGGGCGCTGCAATCGGCACTCTGCTCATCCGAAAGGTCACGGTAGCGGCCCCCCTGTGGTGTGCGGCCGTGGTGCTGATCGTGGTCGCAGCCATATCCTTTCTCACCGCACAGCGGGCCAACGCCGAGAAGTGGGGTTGACAAAGACTGCCTGCGATACAGACACACATCTGTGGTGCGCGTCAGGTCCGGCGGCACGTACCGGTTCTCACCGGCAGCGTGCAGCGCCCAGGCCAAGCGGACCACTCCCCGGTTGAATACCGGCAGGACGCCGCCACCTCGATCGAGCAGCTGATCGCAGCGTTGTTCGCGACCGGGTCCACGGATCCTCCGCCCTGGGGGCATGGTGTCGGTATTACCGGCAGAGCGCACCACCCCAGCACGACGACCGGCAGCATGGCCGCCGGACCCGTTGATCGCCGTGGGCCTGCGTCCTGGCGCGCCCACGGCGATCACGGCTGCGGATCCGTCACACTTCTTCGAGCTTGGCGCGCACGCCCTTCATCTTGGCCCGCAGTTCCTCCTCAGTGAACACCTCGCGGTCCATGAGGGTGTGCGCCACCGTGAGCGCCGACCTCGTCTGGACCGGGAACCGCACGTACAGCGACTCGCCCATCCGGTCCTCGAGTCGGCGGCGCTCCAGGTTGTCCAGCGCACCGTTCTTGGACAGCGCCTCGCAGGTGGCCTGCATCCTATTCTCCCAGACCTCCGGCTCATGCTCGATACAGCGCAGCGAAGTGTCCGTACGCTCCCCGATGTCGTCCAGCGTCTCCATCAGGATGTCGTAGGTTCGGGACGGGTCGCTCATCCCTTGATCCCCACCTTCTGAGCGGCCAGCGAACCGGTGTCCTCGGTACGGCCGACCTTCGGCAGCGCCACACCGATCATGGTGTCGCGCGTCACGATTTCGGCGAGCTGCTCCTCGCTCCACCCGTCGGTCCCCTCCGGCCGCATCGGCATGACCATGAACCGCGACTTCTGGTTCGAGTCGTGCACCCGCACCTCGACGTCCGCCGGCAGGTGGAGTCCGAACTCGCCGAGGACCTCGCGCGGCCGGCGGACCATCCGGCGGCGATAGCTCGGGGTGCGGTACCAGTCCGGCGACATGCCGAGGACGGGACGCGGGTAGCAGGAGCACAGCGTGCACACGATCACGTTGTGTACGCGCGGCGTGTTCTCCAGCACGTAGAAGAAGGTGTAGTCGCTCGGCGTGCCCGATCCCGTGGGGCGCAGCCAGTCGATCCCGACCTCCTTGCAGGCCCCGGTGCCGTTCTGGAGTAGGCGCTCCTTGAACGCCGGGTCCGTCCACGCCTTGGCGACCAGCTTCGACCCGCCGTGCGGGCCGACACCGTCCGCCCACTCGGCGAAGGCGCGGTGGTCCTCGGCCGAGAAGATGCCCTTCTCGATGCACAGCTCACGGACCGCCAGTTCGAGGACCTCGAACTCGCTGACCTTGTCCGCCACCGGGAACGTGTTGTGCCCGTCGTGGTGGCTGTCGCTCATGTTTCCTCCTTGCCGTCGACGGCCTCGAGCCAGCGCTCCGAGAACTCGGACGTGAGGGTGTCGACGGGGTAGCCGGAGTAGTCCGGCCACAGTTCCGTCTGCTTGAACTGGACGACGTAGAACGGCTCGTGGCGGCCGTTCTCCATCCGGTCCCAGGCCTCGTCTTCGGGGATCACCCACTCGGGGCGGTGCTCGGCCACGACACCGGCGCGGCCTCGGGTGTACTTCTGCGTGCGCGTGTGGAAGAGGGTGGTCTGGTTGCGGACCCGCACCCGATCACCGATCTTGAACTTGGGAGTGGCCATCACTTGCTCTCCAGACGTTCGCGGACCTCATCGATCTTCTTGCCGAGTTCGTCGGTCGTGAGCAGGCCCTTGTTGACGAGCGTCTTGGCGGCCACCGTGATCCAGCGGCCGTAGTACGGCATGCCGTAGTACTGCGTCTTGCCGAGGTCGTTCTCGGCCCGCCGCCGCATCTCCGAGTTCCAGGCCCCGCGCCACCCCAGGCATTCGCAGGTGAGGTAGGTGTTCATCTCCCATTCCGTCTCGCCCTTCGGCAGGTACGGCTGGGGCCAGTCCGTTTCGCCGCCGACGTCGTGAACGACCGACGTCAGCGTGTGGTACTCCTCGTTCGAGATGGTGTACGGCGAGTCCAGGACCTCGCGATTCTCCGGATTCAGATGCCGGACCTTGTCCAGGAGCGTGTCGTACTGCATCCTCGACATGCGATCTCCCTTCTAAATCGAGTTCGTCACCGGCTTCACTTACCGGGACGCGTGCCTTCAACCGCGCAGGAGTCAAAGGGCAGTGCAAACGAAAGTTGACTTGCCCGGATGAGGCGGCAGGGTACGGATCGGCCGGTTCGACCGGACTCACTGGTCCCTGAAGCAGGCGATATGGAAGGGCCGGGGCGCCGGGGTCCCGTCCGGGGCGTAAGTGCGCACCCTCAGTTGATTCTGTCCTTCGCCCAGGCCGACTGTGATCAGTCCTGGCTCCACCGTCTCGCCTTCGGCACTGCCGATCGTGGCGGCGAAGTTGGTCTTGGCATCGCCGCCGTACAGCGGCACCCCCCAGTCGACGACGTATTCGTTCACGCCGTCGAAGGCGCAGCCTTCCACTAGGTAGCCGCGAACGACTCCGCCATCTGCACCGATAACGCATGCCAGTCTTTTCTCGAAGCCCGACACCAGTTCACCCCTTCCTCTTCACGTTGGTTCGTTTCTCGTCCTGACGCGGTTTTCTCATGCCCTTCCGGGTCGTCGACAACCACCAGATATGTTTTGCCGTACATTGCTGTAATGAAGGGATGGAATCGACCTGGATGCAATGCAGGAGCCGCTCATCTCGAGTCGGTGATGCACCCCTCAACGGCCGTGCCTGGCCGGTTTGAATGAATACAGGTTCAGCGTCGCCGGAGGATTGGCCACTCCCGGACCGCCCGCGTTGGCCCAGGCTGTGATGTCATCGACCGCGTCCGTGTCCAGGATGCGCCCGAGCCACGCCGCCCGGCCGCCGGCCGCCCGGCCTTGTGCGGACGGGTTGACGATGATGACGTTCGCTTGGGTGCAGGGTCCGAGGCAGTCGGTGTAGCGCAGCCGGACATCGCATGCCAGTTGGCGGCGGAGGCGTCTCTCCAGCCGGTCGTGGTCGACTCCTGGATTTCTCCGGTCAGTACCGCAGCAACAGCCCCGGCACACGGTGATGGTGCATCTCGGCTGTGGCGCACCGAGCGCCGCGGCCGCTTCGGCGGTCACAGGACCGCCAGCCGGCTTCGCAACGGCACACGGGGCCCGCTGGTCCCTGCGACCGAGAGCCCGCGCACTACGTTCTTATCGATGACACGATCGTCGGGGCTCCGCCCGACTCGTGCCAACTGCCAGATCGCCAACCAATTCTCCCCGAGACGATACGTGTGGACGACTTCCGGTCACCGTGAACTGGAAGCAGGAAGGACCGCGAAGTTCGATGTCGGGCTGCTACCCACCACCAAGCGCCACATGACGTCTTCTCACACAAGAGTCCGTCACCTGACTCCAGAAGACGGCAAAGGCCCCCCAAAGAGACTTGCTGCGCCCGCGAGTTTCGCTTTAACCCGGCAGGGCGCGTTGCGGCGATCGGCCGGGGCTACCGTCCGGGAAGCGCGGCCGGGCCGGCAGGACGCGGCAGTGTGAGGCTTCTTGCGGTCAACTCCACCGCCACGACTCCGCCTGGAAGAACCTCAGCAGGTCGGCACTCTTCACGCGGTGGCGCGGCAACGCCTGGAGCGCATCCCGGACACCGGGCATGACGCGCGGGCCAGCGACCTGGCCGCACAGTTCCGCGAGGGCGGTCGTAGTGCGCTCCCCGAACCACCGGCCGGCCAGCAAGGCCGCTACCTCGTCCGCCTGCTGCGGCCGGAGAATGCCTCTGGCGGCCAGATGGGTGAGAAACGATCTGAGGTCGATCATAGCTTCGCTGAGCGGCCGGTACTCCGGTTCCGGCCCGTGCAGGACCGCGACCTCGTCGTCCGGGACCATCCGGTCGGCGAAACACCGGTACACGCCCCCGAACCCCCGCATCCCGTAGCTGGACAGCTCCGCCGCGCGTATCGCGCCCATGGATGCCAGGCCCCAGACCTGCCACCCGGCGTCGAGCGCGGCGAGAATCTCGCGGTGGCCCACCGCGAGTACGTCACCGAAGCGGCCGTCCACAATGACAAGATCACCCGGAGGGCCGTTCGTTCCGGTTACGAGCGCGGCGACGTCACCGCGCTGCACCGGGGGCAGGACGACCATCCTCGGCCCCTGGAACCTGTCGCGGGCGAAACCGTGGGCGGTCGGTCCGAGGAACGTGTAGCCGACGGGCCTCGTGATCGTCACGTGCTCTCGTCCAGGACCATGTCGGCCATCTCCGCAAGGCGCACCCCGACCCGGCGGGTGGCCTGCGTGAAATGCTCCGCGAAGGGCACGGTCACTCGGACCACCGTGAATGGCCGCGCCAACGCCGGGTACCGGTAAACCCCCACTCGATCGAATCCATTCGCTCGGCACCGTTCGAGCAGATCCGCGAGAAGCTCTGCGATCGATGACGCCTGGGCGGTGGGAATATCTGCGAAATCTATCGCTTCATCATCACGAGCAAAGCCGGCCACGAGTTCGTCCCGGTACGCACGCCGCTTCTCTGCGGTGAAGGAGTCGATGAACTCCACCGTCACCTCCAGGTCATCTCGCGCACCCTGAATATACGTCAGTCGGGACTGGGCGGCCTCGCAGAGTGCGCGAGCTGCGGCTATCGCCGCTACCGGATGGAAGCCGTAACCCCCGTTGCACGCGAGCGGCGAGGCCAGATCGTCGTCGGCGACCAGGCTGGAGAAGCAAGGTCCGAGAGGGGTGGGCACCAGGCGAAGCCATACCTTGAGGCCGGCATCCTGAATCCGTTCCATCATCATCGCCGGGACAGCCGGCAGCTGCGCAGGACGTACCAGCAGCGAATCCGACCGGACCGTCTCGAACGACAAGGCGTCGCGTTCGATGACTTCGCACAGCCCGTGCAGGACGGCCTCATCGGGACTATTGCCGGATGCCAGCCCCGTGGTCGTGGATCCCCACAGGCCGGCCGCCAACTGAGGCGGGCAAGGGTGGAAGACCAGTTCCGCGGGGACGAGAAAGTCTCCCCCCGAAATGGCCTCGGCCGTCCGCACCCAGGCGAACTCCTGATCCGGGTCGACTTTCCTGCCCAGGACCGGACACAGGCTCCCGACACTGGGACTGCCCCGGTCCACCGCCTCGCGCGCGGTGAGCCGCACGAGGTCGCCCCGCCGATCCGCCTCCGCCGCCGACCGCTCCGCCACCGCGAGTTCGACGGCCTCCATCAAAGCGCCGGCGCGCGCCTCATCCGACGTCCCTCCCTTGCCCGCGGTGACGATGACGGCGGCCGCGTCCGGTCTGGTCGCCGAGTAGACCGGAATACCCACCCGGTCCAGCCAGGTCGCGTCGGCACAGCGTGTCACACCGAGCCGACGGGCCACCTCCCACGCACGTCTCGCGGTCTCCGCCGCCGGGGCAGTGCGGAAACTGCTGCTGAGAACCGGCACCTTCCATCCCGTCGTGAACAGATCCCGCAACCGCCATCCTGACACATCACGTGATCATTAATTCGGACAACCAGAATTTGCGTGAACGTCGCTACCAGAATTAGAACGCAACTCCAACGCTTTGTGCGCAAGGTGCATCACACGCTCTAGCAGATCACACAGACCACCCTTACCACAAGGTAATGATGACGGCACGTCAGCATGTCCACGTGCCTGTTCCGCCGCAATTGAGCATGCTAGTCTCTTGATGCCAATCGGTCGCGTCTCTCCAGAGCGGACCGGCACAGGTACTGCGGACGCGGCTCACTGTGATGAACAGGGGTGTGCCATGAAAAGCGCAGCAGAAACCCGACCCGACCGTTCGGTAGCCGCCGGCCGCAACAGCGGTCCGGGCCTCGAACTGAGCGATACTGCCGCCTCCTATCTGAACGCCAGGCTCGCTGAGGGGCTCGTCGCCCCCGCCGCCGCTCATGACCACACCACCGTGAGCGAACCGGGCGTCGCACAGCACCGATAGCGCCCGCCCATCACCGAACCGCACCGTAGGCAGCACCGACCCGCCGCCGACGACACGCGATGCCATGCGGGGCCGGATCAAGGGCGGCACGCGTCCGGCAAGGAGGTCCGCGGCTGAACCGGCGCCACCCGGGACGTCCCGGCTCGCCCCAGTTCAGTCGCGGTTTCGTTCCAGGGCCGGGAGCACGAGCACGGCCGCCTGTCCGATAACTGCGTCACCTGCTGCAGAAATCCCGGACAGGCGTCCCCGGCCGATACTCAGCCGCAACAAACGGGCGGTGATCAATAAAAATGCAACTCTCATTCACATGCCTCGATGCGGTCGATGCCACAAGGGCGCCTGCTGCACCATTAAGAATTGATCTTCACTAGAGCCGTGACCAACTAGGCGAAGGCGTGTTAGAGTCCGAATGCGTATGAAGTGCGCCAGCACACGGAAGATCCTTTCCGGTGCGGATGGCAGGATCGAAGAGGAGAGAATGCATGGCTAATCTGGTGCCCCCCGCGACCTCTGCCCGCCCCGCTCCCATTCGGCTACCCCTGCGAGAGATCGTCCCGTGGGCGCTGTTCGCCGTCGTCCTCGGCCTCACCATCCTCTACTTCGTCGGAGCGGAACAGGGCGCCACTTCCCTGTTCAGCGGCTCGACCATTCACGAGTTCATGCACGATGGTCGCCACATCGTCGGCTCCCCCTGCCACTGATCACCCGCCCAGGAGAGCTCAGTGATCAGAGCACTTCTCATCCGAGGCATGCTGGCCGGGCTCATCGCAGGCATGGTGGCCACCGTGTTCGCCTGGTTCGTCGGCGAACCAGCGATCCGCGATGCCATCAGCTACGAAGAAGGCCATGACCAGGCCGGCGCCGCACACTCGCACGTGGCCGGAGCAAGCCCGCACGTACACGAGGCCGCCGAGGCGGCCGTGTCCCGCGGCGTGCAGGAGACTCTTGGGCTGTCCGTCGCGCTCGCGCTCTTCGGCATCGCGATCGGCGGCATCTTCGCCCTGGTCTTCGCCGGACTCCACGGACGCCTAGGAGAGCTGACGGCTCGACCGATCTCGGCGCTGCTGGCGGGCGCGGGATTCGTCCTCGTCGGACTGGTGCCGTTCACGAAGTATCCGGCGAACCCGCCCGCGGTCGGTCACGAGGACACCATCGGGAGCCGGACGGTCTCGTACCTGGCCCTGATCACCGTCAGCATCATCGCCGTGGTCATCGCAACCCAGACGGCGCGCCGCCTGACCGCCCGCCTCGGGGTGTGGAACGCCACCCTCATCGGCGGCGGCGTGTTCCTGGTGCTGGTCGGCATCGCCTCAATCACGCTGCCCGGATTCAACGAAGTACCAGCCGACTACCCCGCCGCCGTGCTGTGGCGGTTCCGAATAGCCTCACTCGCCACAACCGCGATCATCTGGACCGTCCTCGGGCTTGTATTCGGTGCACTCGCAGCCCGGGTCATCGACACAAGCAACACACATTCTGCGATGGGTGTAGCTCGTTCTCAGTGAGTATCTGACCTGGGTTTTCGTGGTTGTACTGGTTGATCGTGTGTCCGCCTTTTACCGTGGGTGTGTCCAGTTAACGGTGTAACTCGATCTTGCTGAGGTCAGTTGCGGGCGGCGGTGAGGCGGCCTTCGAAGGCGATGTCGAAGGCGTTGAGGGCGGCCTTCCAGCGGGCGATCCAGCGTTTGCGGCCGGTGCCGGTGGGGTCGAGGCTCATCACTGCGAGGTAGACGCACTTGAGGGCGGCCTGCTCGTTGGGGAAATGTCCGCGGGCCTTGACCGCGCGGCGGATGCGGGCGTTCACGCTCTCGATGGCGTTGGTGGAGCACACGACCTTGCGGATCTCGGGGTCGAACTGCAGGAACGGCACGAACTCGGCCCAGGAGTTCTCCCACAGCCGCACGATCGCCGGGTACTTGCCGCCCCAGGTCTCGGCGAACTCCAGCCACCGCTCGGTCGCTGCCGACTCGGTCGGGGCGGTGTAGACGGGCTTGAGAGCCTTGGCGATCTTGTCCCAGTCCTGGCGGGCCGCGTACCGGAACGAGTTGCGCAGCAGATGGAC
>NZ_JAXCEJ010000012.1:0-216228 GCF_041463665.1 Actinomadura chokoriensis | reverse complement strand
CCGGTAGGAGTTGTTGCGCCGCACCTCCCGCCACACCGTCGACCGGTGCCGGCCGATCACCTCCGCGATCTGCGGAATCAACCGGCCCTCACCGAACAACACCTCAATCTGCGCACGCTCACCGAGCGTAAGACGACGTCCTGGCACAACAAGATCCTTCCAGAAGGACCTCGTTGCAACAGACACTAGAAACCGCCCGCGCTCATACCAACAACACGCCGCAGGTCAACGCACCCGGTGAACCTCACCGCCGCCGCAAGAGGCGCATTGCCTTCTCTTTCTCGAAATCGAGCGCGCGGGCCGGCGGCGCGGACAGCCGCCCTATGCGTTCGCCCAGTTCCCGCACGTGCGCCTGCACCTGGGGTTCGGCCAGGACGCGCAGCCCGAACGCGAGCTCGGCCGGGCCGATGTCGTAGCGCTTCTCCAGCGCGAGGGCGAGCGCGACGGCCCGGAGTTCGGCCTCGCCGAACCGCCGGTGGCCGTTCCCGCGCCTGTTCAGGGCCGCCTCGCGGGTGACGGGCAGCAGCCCGAGAGCCTCGCGGTAGCGGAGCATGCGGGGCGAGGTGCCGAGCCGCCGGGCGGCCTCCGTGATGCGCATGGGACGATTCTGACAAATTCGTGGTAGAAAGTCGCGCTCGGGCGTGCCTTCCCCCGGTGCCCGCCCGTAGACTCGCGGCGTTGACGCGGCCCCCAGGCCCCCGTCAAGTCCTCGCGTACCGGACCGCACACGCCGACCGCGCGCCATTGACCAAGGGAGCACGAAAGCATGGACTACAAGGTCGCCGACCTGTCGCTGGCCGACTTCGGGCGCCGGGAGATCCGGCTCGCCGAGCACGAGATGCCGGGCCTGATGGCGGTGCGCGAGGAGTACTCCGCCGCCAAGCCGCTGCGCGGCGCCAAGATCATGGGCTCGCTGCACATGACGATCCAGACGGCCGTGCTGATCGAGACGCTGGTCGAGCTCGGCGCCGACGTCCGCTGGGTCTCCTGCAACATCTTCTCCACCCAGGACCACGCCGCCGCCGCGGTCGTCGTCGGCAAGGACGGCGCCGCCGACGACCCGAAGGGCGTCCCGGTGTTCGCCTGGAAGGGCGAGACCCTCGAAGAGTACTGGTGGTGCACCGACCAGGCCCTGCAGTGGCCGGACGGCACCGGCCCGAACATGATCCTGGACGACGGCGGCGACGCGACCCTGCTCGTCCACAAGGGCGCCGAGTACGAGAAGGCCGGCGCCGTGCCGACCGCGGCCGAGGACGACCCGGAGGAGTGGGGCATCATCCTCGACACCCTCCGCCGCACGATCGCCGACAAGCCCGGCCGCTGGACCGAGACCGCCGCCGCGATCAAGGGCGTCACCGAGGAGACCACCACCGGCGTCCACCGCCTCTACGAGATGGCGAAGGCCGGCACGCTCGCGTTCCCGGCGATCAACGTCAACGACTCGGTCACCAAGTCGAAGTTCGACAACAAGTACGGCTGCCGGCACTCGGTGATCGACGGCCTGAACCGCGCCACCGACGTGCTGATCGGCGGCAAGGTGGCCGTCGTCTGCGGCTACGGCGACGTCGGCAAGGGCTGCGCGGACGCGCTGAAGGGCCAGGGCGCCCGCGTCATCATCACCGAGATCGACCCGATCTGCGCCCTCCAGGCCGCGATGGACGGCTTCCAGGTCACCACCCTGGAGGACGTGGTCGACAAGGCCGACATCTTCGTGACGACGACCGGCAACTTCAACATCATCACGGCCGACCACATGGCCCGGATGAAGCACCAGGCGATCGTCTCCAACATCGGCCACTTCGACAACGAGATCGACATGGCCGGTCTCGCGAAGATCGACGGCATCGAGAAGATCGAGATCAAGCCGCAGGTGCACGAGTGGCGCTTCGCCGACGGTCACTCGATCATCGTCCTCGCCGAGGGCCGGCTGATGAACCTCGGCTGCGCCACCGGCCACCCGTCGTTCGTGATGTCCAACTCGTTCACGAACCAGGTCATCGCGCAGATCGAGCTGTTCACCAAGCCCGACGAGTACCCGGTCGGCGTCTACGTCCTGCCCAAGCACCTGGACGAGAAGGTCGCCCGCCTCCACCTCGACGCCCTCGGCGTCAAGCTCACCGAGCTCACCAAGGAGCAGGCCGCCTACATCGGCGTCCACGTGGAAGGCCCCTACAAGCCCGACCACTACCGCTACTAGTCTTATTCGTTTCGGCTGGGCGGCGGGGCGCTGGGGCGCCCCGCCGCCCAGCCAAAACGTGCGATTGCCGCATCGCTCCGTCTCGCCTGGCGGCTCGCTGCGCGATCAGGATCTCGCAGGCTCGATCCTGCCTTCGGGCGCAATCGCGGTGAGGTCGGCGGGGGCTGGGCAGGTGGCTGATGTAGGTGCGCATGAGGGAGCAGATGAGCGATATCGCGGATGGTTCGCTGGCATACGAGGGCGTCAAGCGGATCGAGTGGGCCGACCGGAGCATGCCCGTGCTGCGGCAGATCCGGGAGCGGTTCACCGCGGAGCGTCCGCTGGACGGGCTCAAGGTCGCGGCGTGCATGCACATCACGACCGAGACCGCCGGTCTCATCCGCACGCTCCAGGCAGGCGGGGCGAGCGTCGCCCTGGCGGCGTCCAACCCGCTCTCCACGCAGGACGACACGGCCGCCGCGCTCGTCCACGAGTACGGGGCGGAGGTCTTCGCGCGGGCGGGGACCGACCGCGAGGGGTATTACGCCCACATCCACCAGGCGCTGGAGACCGGCCCCGATCTGGTGCTGGACGATGGCTGCGATCTGGTGAACACGCTCCATATCGACCGCACGGATCTGCTCGGCACCGTCAAGGCGGGGTGCGAGCAGACGACGACCGGTGTCATCCGGCTGCACCAGATGGCGCGTGAGGGCGCGCTGAAGTTCCCCATGGTCGCGGTCAACGACACCGACACGAAGCACATGTTCGACAACCGCTACGGGACCGGCCAATCGACGCTGGACGGAATCGTCCGCGCGACCAATACTCTGCTGGCCGGCAAGACCATCGTCATCGCGGGCTTCGGCTATTGCGGGCGCGGTCTGGCCGAGCGCGCCCGTGGCCTGGGTGCCCGTGTGGTCATCACTGAGATCGATCCCGTGAAGGCGCTGGACGCGGCGTTGCAGGGTTTCGCCGTCCGGCCCATGTCCGCCGCCGCATGGGAAGGCGACGTGTTCATCACCGTCACCGGGAACCGCGACGTCGTGAACGGAGAGCACCTCGCGGTCATGAAGGACGGGGCCATCCTCGCGAATTCCGGGCACTTCGACGTCGAGATCGACGTGCGGGCGCTGAGCGAGATGGCGGTCGAGGTGCATCGGGGAATCCGGCCCCAGACGGACGAGTACGTGATGGCCGACGGCCGGCGCCTCGTCCTGCTCGCCGAGGGCCGGCTGGTCAACCTGGCCGCCGCGGAGGGCCATCCGGCCGCCGTCATGGACATGTCGTTCGCCGACCAGGCCCTCACCTGCGCGTGGCTCGCGCGGTCGCACACGACGCTGTCCCCGGCCGTCCACGAGGTGCCCCAGGAGATCGACACGGAGGTGGCCCGCCTCAAACTGGCGTCGATGTCCATCTCGATCGACCTGCTGACCCCCGAGCAGGAGGACTACCTGCACTCCTGGCGCATCGGCTCCTGATGCCCGCCGGGACGTACCTGCATCTCGGCGAGGGGCTCGCGGAACGCTTCCAGTGCGCGCCCGGCCCCGGCGGATGGCGCTACACGTCCCGGCGGGACGACGGCGTCCGCGTCGATCTGGTCGTGGACGCGCGGTGGCGGCAGATCCGCGTCGAGATCGTCACGCCCGGCTGGCGGCTGCGCGGCGGGGTGACCGGCCCCGAAGTGGCGTGGGTGCGCGCGGGAGGGGAGACCGGCACCGAGCACGGCGAGCGCGCGGCGGGCTTCGTGACCGATTCGCCGGGCTTTCTCGTCGCGATCGCGCATTCGCTGGCGCTGGAGGACGGCGCCCAGACCGAGGTGCGTCTCGTCCAGGTGAGCGGGACGTCCCTTTCCGCGCTGACGACGATGTGGCGCTGGCGTCACGCCGGAACGTCCATCTACGAGACCGAGACCGAACCGCTGCCCGTCTCGGAGTACGAGATCACCGACCTGGCCACGGGCGAGGTGGAGATGCTCCACCTGACGGGTGACGTCGTCCTGGCCGCCCCTGGGATCGAGTTGACCGACCTGGAGTCTCCGCCCAACCTTCTCGGGTGACCGCCGGAGCGGTCAGTCGGCCGGCCCCTGCCAGACCTTCAGGTCGAAGGTAATGTACTGATCGCTGACGGCCTTGATCGTGACGATGCCGAGGAGGCCGGATTCGGTGTAGACGCACCAGACCGTGCCTCTGTCCGGGAGAAAAACGCCCTCCTCTTCGTACTTGGTGTTCTTGTGGCAGGTCGCGTAATCGGCCGATTGCCTACGTTCGATCTCGCCGAACTTGCTGTCGCCTTCGAGGTTGCCGTCACTAAACAGCAGATCACCACCCGCGCCGTCCTCGGCCTTCTGGGGGCGTTCCGGGTTGTCGGTGAAATCGATGAAGTACCCGGTGGTGATGTCGATCCCCTTGTAGCCGGCGATGAATGTGCCGGGTGGCTTCGAGCCGGCATTCCCGCTGGGGGTTGCCGAGACGGACGCCTCGGGGCTCGACGCCGGGGAGGCGGTGTTCGGGGCCTGTGTCTCTGCTGGGGCGGACGACGGCGGCGTCAAGGTCCCGCCGGTGCTTCCCGCCGCATTGCCGCCGTCACCGCCGCCGACCAGCCGGGAGAGACGACGAGGATCGCGAACACCAGGAGAAGCGCCATGACACCGCCCCCCACGAGCAGGAGGGTCCTGTTGTCGCCGCCGCCGGCGCCGCCCGGCCGGGGTGGTGGGTACGGGCCCGCCGCGACGCCGGTGGCCGGTCCGGTGGCGATGGGGCCGGTGCCGAAACCGGTCGAGCCGGGGCCGTTCGGGCCGGGCACCGCTGCGTACGCGCGCAGCGATTCGGTGACCGGTTCGGGCGGCCAGGCGGCGGGTTCCGCCGAGCGCATGCCGGTGAGCTCGTCCAGCAGTTCGCCGTCGCCGGGACGGTTCGCGGGATCCTTGTCGAGGCAGCGCTCGATCAGCGGCCGGAGCGACTCCGGGCAGCCGTCCAGCCGTGGCTCCTCCTGGACGATCCGGAACATGACGGCCTGCGGATCGCCGTCCCCGAAGGGGCTGCGTCCTGTCGCGGCGAAGTAGAGCAGGGACCCGAACGCGAAAATATCGAGGGCGGCGGTGGAGTCGGTGCCGCGCACCTGCTCCGGGGCCATGAACTGGGGCGAACCGATGACGCCGCCCGTCCGGGTGAGCGGGGTGGCGTCCGCGGCGCGGGCGATTCCGAAGTCGATGACGCGGGGGCCGTCGGAGGCCAGCAGCACGTTGGACGGCTTCAGGTCCCGGTGCACGACCCCGGCCCGGTGGACGGCCTGCAGCGCCTCGTCGATGCCCGCGCCGAGGGTGGGCAGCGCCGACAGCGGCAGCGGGCCCGATTCGGCGACGGCTGCCGCGAGGGACGGCCCGGGGATGTGAGCGGTCGCGAGCCAGGGCACGGGGCCGTTCAGGTCGGCGTCGATGACCGGGGCGGTGTAGAGGTTCTGCACGCGCTGGGCGGCCGTGACCTCCTGGGCGAACCGGCGGCGGAACTCCGGGTCGTCCGCGAACTCGGGTCGGACGACCTTGATGGCGAGGTGCCGCCCGCTCTGCGTGCTGCCGAGGAAGACCTGGCCCATCCCCCCGGCGCCGAGCCGGGCGATGATGCGGTAGCCGCCGATCTCGCGGGGATCGCCCTGAGCCGGCGGGTCGTACACCGGGTGTCGCATGCCTGCCTCCGTCGAGATCGGTGATCTTGCAAGGCGTGCAGCAATTGTGTCACTCGATATGTCTTTTCTGCGATTGGCAGATCCCTTTCTGAGAGACTTCCGAATTGTGGTGTGTCCGATATCAGATATTCGGCTTTATATCGGAAAGTGCTTCGAGGGAGGGTCCGAATTCTCCTAGCATCTCGGCGTCCGCCGCGCCGGGCATGTCTTCCTTCCGACTCGCCGCACCTTCGCGTGCCGCTGCTCCAGTTGAGCGAGCCCCTCCCCGTGCCGACGCGCCGCATCGGGCACGACGGGCTCGTCCGCATCGGCGACACGGTCCACCGTCCAGCCCCGACTCCCTCGTGGCCGGGGCGGTGGACGCCTTTGAGCCGTCCCCCGAGCAGAACCTGACCCTCTCCCGGGTGCGGCTGTGCGTCCCACCCGGCGACAGCGGCGGCCCGCTGCTCAACGAGCACGGGGAGGTCGCCGCGAGATCGCCGACTCAGGCGCGGCAGAGGTGAGTATCTCGGTATCTTTGTCCCTCTTCGTGATCAAGGAGGCGGACATGCAGGGGCAGGGACGGGCACCGGACGGGCCGGATCAGCAGGGGGCGCCCGCCCCGCCGCCCGCCCCGCCGCCCGCCAAGAAGCCCTCGCCGCTCGTGTGGGTGGTGGTCGGTCTTGCGGTCGTCTTCTTCGTGGGTGCCACGGGATTCATGCTGATCAAGGGGGGCGGCGGGCTGGACGGGCCGGTGAAGGCCGGCCAGTGCGTCGACACCGGGTTCGGAACGGACGGAGGGAGCCGCGTCCCCGCGAGCATCCGGGTGAGCTGCGACGACTCCTCCGCCAAGGCCAAGGTGCTCAAGATCACCGATGAGCGCGAGGCGTCCGGCTTCACCATCACGTCCCGTTCCGAGCCGGACTGCCCCAGCGGGACGGACGGGGTCGCCAACGTCCGCGGCAAGAAGACCGACGAGAAGTACTACGAGGCGTGCGTCCGCAACCTCAAGAGCCCGCACCCGGGCGACCCCGGCGCGGGCGGCGCGTTCCTGTCCGTCGGCGACTGCGTGAGCAGCGGCTCGATCGGCTTCGGCAAGGAGCAGGCGTGTTCCAAGCCGAACTGGTATGGCAAGATCATCGCGCGTGTCGACACGGAGAAGTCGTGCCCGGCGCAGACGCTGGAGGTCATGAAGCTGCGGTCGTTCAGCGGCAAGGTCGCCCGTCCGGTGCTGTGCCTCGGCCCCGGCGGCGGCGTGCTGGCGGCCGGTGACTGCATCGAGGACCCCTCGTTCAACGTCGGCGACCTGGACAAGGCCGACTGCGGCTCCAGCCAGGCCATCGCCAAGGTGGTGGGCCGGGCCGAGACCCCGCAGAAGTGCCCTGCCGGGGCCACGAACTACATGACCAGCGAGGGCGCCTACCTTCCGGTGCTGTGCCTGAAGAAGCTGCGCCCGACCCTCAACGAGAAGCTCCGCTCCCTTCCCGGTTAAGGCTTGACCGTGACGGTGTGGGACGCCGTGCCGGGGTCGGCCCACACCGAGAGGACGTGGCGGGCGGCGTCCCAGTGCGTCCGCCACGTTCCGCCGGGATCGGTCGAGGTGACCTCGGGGGCGACCGGGAACCAGATCTCCGTGGGGCCGGTCACCCCGGGCTTGTTGCGCCAGGTGACGGTGAGAGCGTCCGAGGCGTAGGAGACCTTGACCAGGGTGCCTGCGATCGCGCGCGGGTAGGGGCGGGCGAGGAGCCCGGCGAAGAGGGTCGGTTGCCCGTTCCCGTCGGTGATGCCGGAGGAGCCCGGGTCATTCGACCAGTACGCCCAGCCGATGCCGAGTTCGTCCGCCATGGAGAGCCAGTCGCCGGTGAACCCGGCCGCGCCGGGGGCGTCCTGCCCCATGCCTCCGACCTCGCCGAGCCACATCGGGGTGTCGAGGCGGCGCGCGGCGGCGGGCATGTTCCTCTTCCAGAGCGCGAACTGCGCCTGGACGAGCATCTTCGTCACACCGTCGTAGGAACCGCCAAGGTCGACCCCACCCGGATAGAAGTGCGGCGCCAGGACGATGCGCGGCCCGCCTGGCCGCGGGTCGTTGATCGTGCCGAGGGACGTTTCCGCTCCCTCGTTGGGGCCGAGGGCCTGCGGTTCGACGAACACCCAGTTGTCGCCGTCCACCTCACGGATCGCGTTGACGATTCCTTGGTAGACCGGCGTCAGGACGGGGCCTTCGAAGAATCCGAACTGCTTCGTCCCGCCGAACGGCTCGTTCATGAGGTCATAACCCAGGACGGCGGGGTCGTCAGCAAAGCGCCGTGCGACGTGCTTCCACATCGCCGTGTAGTGCTGCACCAGCTCCGGATGCTTGCCGGTGTTGTTCCAGAAGTTGTCATAGGCGCGCAGGACGGCGGGTTGCAGATATGTCAGCACCCAGGGGTCCTGCGGGGGTGCAGGCCAGGCCGTCGGTGAAGGTGGCCCAAGCGGGCGCGCCGTTTCCAGAGCCCTTGCAAGCGGCGGGTCCGTAGATGTCCTGGTGCATGTCGAGGATGACGTGCATGCCCTGCTCGCGATACCAGGCCACGCGTTCCGCCACGTCGTCCAGATAGCCGTCGTCGTACTGGCCGGGCTCGGGTTCGACGTTCTTCCACTGGATCAGGTAGCGGACGGAGTTCGTGCCAAGGTCGCGGGCTTCGCGGACGATGTCGTCCCGGCTCACCCAGGGCAACCCGTCCGGGCCCTTCGCGCTGCCGGCCGTGTTGAGCCCGTGCAGGATCAGCGTCCTGCCCTGGTCGTCGGTGATGGTAGGGAGCGGCGCGGCGCCGGCGTGCGCGGGGGACGCCGCGAGGAAGGCGGGGGCCAGCGTGATCGCCGCGAGGGCGATCCGGCCGAGGGCAGTACGGACGCGCATGCCGCCTCCTGAAACCCGAAACTTATTCGGATATTAGAAGGTGCGCGGAGCCCGGGGAAGCCACAGAACTGCACAACGAACGCGCCGAACCACGTCCGCGATTGCCAAACCGCCGCCCGTCAGCGACCCGGCGGGTACGGGCCCTGCTGCGGATATGGACCCTGTTGCGGGTACTGCCCCTGCTGCGGGTACGGGCCCGCAGGCGGAGCGGGTGCGTTCAGGACGTTCTGGTACGGCCCGGCGCCGTAGTCGGCGGGCGGCAGGAACCGCGGCTGCCCCGGCGCGGGGGCGCTGAACGGCGGCGGCGCCGGCGGCCCCGGCCGGACGGGCCCGGTCATCGGCGGCCCGGCCATCGCCGTCGCGGGCGCCGGAACGGGAGCGGGCTGCCCGAAGGCGGGCAGGCCGAGGCGGCGCATCCGCCGTGCCCAGCGCTCGGCGAGCCGCTTCTCCTCGCGGTGCCGGCGTTCGGCGAGCACCGCCGACAGCAGGATCTCCGGCCGCACCCCCGGCGGCGGAGGCGGGCTGATCACCTCGACGACCTGCGCGGCGATGCGCTGGCCCAGCGAGTCCCGCACCTGCGGCAGCAGTTCCCAGAAGCGTGACAGGTACTGCCGGGCCGTCATCGCCAGCTCGTCCGACAGCAGCGAGATCTCCAGCGTCCGGGCCCACCAGGCGAGCTGCGGCGGCATCACCGCGACCGGGCCGAACAGCACCGACGCCGGGGCGCGCTCCTGAATGACGATCGTCCCGGCGAACAGGTCGCCGAGCCGCTTGCCGCGCCGGTTGCAGAACGAGGTGATCAGCGCGGGTGAGCCGTAGAACGTCCAGAACTCGATGAACCCGGCCAGCGCCCGCACGAGGGCCTGCCGGAACCGGATCGGCCCGCCGTCGTCGCCGACGACGCGGAGCCCGACGGCCATCTTGCCGAGCGTCCGGCCCCGCAGCAGCGTTTCGGACAGGCACGGGTAGCCGACCAGGACGGCCACGGTGCTGAGCAGCGTCAGCCCGACCGTCCACGCGTCGTCCGCGACGAGCGACGTCATCGCCGTGACGTAGACGACCAGGTAGAGCGCCACCCCCTGGAAGAGCAGGTCGAGCAGGAAGGCGCAGCCACGGCTGGCCAGCCGCGCGACGCGGATGTCGAGCGCGACGGCCTCGCCGGTGACGAGTTCGGCCATGTCCTGCTCCTCCAATGTCGGGGGTTGGTCCATTTTGCCGGTTCGGTAAGCCGACACGTTAGTCTCGCCGGGTGGACGTCGACGCCTACGTGGCCGCACACAACGCCGAGTGGCTGCGCCTGGAGCAACTCATCAACCGCGGTCGCCGGCTGACCGGCGCGGAAGCGGACGAGCTGGTCGAGCTGTACCAGCGGACGGCGACGCACCTGTCCGTCGTCCGGTCCAGCTCGCCCGACCCGCAGCTGGTGGGCCGGCTGTCGTCGCTCGTGGCGCGCGGCAGGGCGACGGTGGCGGGCGCCCAGGCCCCGCTCTGGCGCGACGTCACCCGCTTCGCGACGGTGTCGTTCCCGGCGGCGGCGTACCGGATGAAGTGGTGGTGGCTCGGCAACGCCGTCCTCGGCAACCTGCTCGCCCTCGCCCTCGCGATCTGGATCGTGCACAGCCCGGAGGCGCAGGCGAGCATCGGCACGCCGGAGGAGATCCGCGAACTGGTCGACCACGACTTCGCGAACTACTACACCGAGCATTCGGCGTCGTCGTTCGCGTTCCAGGTCTGGGTGAACAACGCCTGGGTGTCGGCGGTCGCGCTCATCTTCGGGATCCTGCTCGGCATCCCGACCGTGTTCGTCCTGCTGATGAACCAGCTCAACCTCGGGGTGATCGGCGGCCTGATGTTCGCCAACGGCAAGGGCGACATCTTCTTCGGGCTGATCCTCCCGCACGGCCTGCTGGAGCTCACCGCCGTGTACCTGGCCGTCGCCGGCGGCCTGAAACTCGGCTGGACGATCGTGGACCCGGGCCCGCGCCGCCGCGGCCAGGCCCTCGCCGAGGAGGGACGCGCCGCCGTCAGCATCGCCATCGGGCTCATCGCGGTGCTGCTCGTGTCCGGCCTGATCGAGGGCTTCGTGACCGGCTGGGTGCACATCACCTGGCTGCGCATCGGGATCGGCGTCGCCGCGGAGGTCGCGTTCCTCAGCTACGTGATCGTCCTCGGCCGCCGCGCCACCCGCCAGGGCGAGACCGGCGACGCCGACCTCCGCCCCGACCTGGCCCCCGTGGCGGGCTGACCCATCACTCAAAGGCGTCCTGCGGTGTTGGACGGCGCGTCCAGGTCCCCCGCCTTGACGTTGCGCACGAGGCTCCGGAAGGTCTCCCTCGAGAGCGCGAACACCGGCCCGTACGGGTCCTTGCTGTCCCGCACTCCGATGTTTCCTGGACGCTGTGCAACCTCCACGCATTGGCCGCCGGACGTGTTGCTACGCGACGCCTTGCGCCAAACGATCATCGGTAGGTCTCCATAGCTCTTTCGAGGATGGCCCGGGTTGAGCCGATTCCTTCCGCCGTGTCGCTGATGCGGTCGTACCTTACTGCGTACTTCTGGACGTCCCCCGGGTCGGTGACGAGTCGTCCGCGTTCCGGCGCGTCTGCGAAAGCGACATCCCTATCATCCACCGTCATCACGCAGAACGAGCCGTCAAGACCGACATGAGCGCCCGAACCTCGCTCCAGAACGCGCAGGTTGACGTGGGGCAGGTCCGCGACCGTGAGTAGGTGACTGATCTGCTCACGCATCACGTTGGCGCTTCCCACGGGCTGAGCGAGCACGGCCCAACTCAAGATGACGGTCAGACGCGGCGGGTTGGGCTGCCCGAACACGGCTTCCTGCCGAGCAAGCCTCGTCTTCACGGCCCGTTCCACGTCGTCGACCATTCCCGAAGAAAGCGCCGCCCGCGCGTAGTCCTCGGTCTGGAAGAGCCCCGGGACCAGGAGCGCTTCCCACATGCGGTGACGTGTCGCCCGTGCCTCGTGCCACGTCAGCCCGGTGAACCAGTCGCCGTCATCGGACGCTTCGGCCCAGCGTACGAGCCGCGCGAACGGGATCAGGGGTTTCCAAAGCTCGTCCAGCCGCTCCGCGTACTTGATCGACAGATGAATGGATGCGTTCTCGACTCGGGAAACATAGGAACGGTGGCATCCGAGGTTGGTGGCGAGCGCTTGACCGGTCGATCCGGACAATTTACGGAGTCGCAGCACCTCAAGGGCTATGAAGTGCCAGATAGAACGGTCCGGGTCTAGTTCGTTACGCAGTGACACGGAAACCTCCGGGGGTTACTGAGGTTCGCGAACGTAGAAAAGATATCTCGCGGCGGCTCATCCTGTGTGGCGTACGGCACAGATGTTCAGCCGAGGCGCCGGGGATGCCGCCCCGGGAGCGGAGTATCAGATGATCGCGTTCAAACCGGATATCGAGAAGATCAAAGTGGCGCGGGATCACGTCGCCGCCATCGCCGCCGACTGGCCGGTGGACGAGTACCTGGTGCGGGTCGTGGCCTCGGAGTTGATCACCAACGCGGTCCGGCACGCGGTGACGGACGAGGTTCGGGTGGACGCCCGTTCGGACGGCCGCGTCTGCGTGGTGGAGGTCTGGGACGGCGACGGCACGCTTCCGGTGGTGTGCCGTCCCGGCCCGGACGCGGTGGGCGGCCGGGGGCTGGTGATCGTCGGGGAGCTCGTCACGCGGTGGGGCGCGGTTCGCGATGACCGGGAGGGCGGCAAGACCGTCTTCGCGGAGTGGACCGTCCCGTGAACTCGTCCGAACAGATCGCCGCCGATTCGCTGTACCAACGCGCTGTCCTGCGGGTGTACGGCCCGTGGCTCTCCTCGGACGTGCCGCCCGACCCGGAACGCCGCCGGGCACTGGCGCGGGTCCGGCACGCGCGGCTGGTCCTGGCCATGCGCGGCACGCCTCTTCCTCCGGACCCGCCCGCCGAAGTCAGGTTCAACCAGACGGGAACCCCCGATGAATAGAGGCAAGCGGTCGGCCGACAGGCTGACGATCATCCACGGCTGGGACTTCGGACCCGGTCAACTCCTGAGCCCCGGTGACGTGGCCACGATGTTCCGTGTCGACCCCAAGACCGTCACACGCTGGGCCGGCGACGGCAGGCTCGTCTGCATCCGGACCCTCGGAGGCGTCCGGCGCTTCAGCCGCCAGCAGATCGAGCACCTCATGTACGGCGGTGGCGCATGATGACGTCCGGCACCCCGGCCCGCGGTGCCAGGACGAAGGGGGCGTTCGAGATGGCACTGGCCGTGGGCCGCGAGGCCGGACGCAGCCGGTTCGTGCTGGACTTGCGGACTCGTATGGGCCATCGCACGGCGATGCGGAGACTGGAACTGCTGCGGGTCGCGCTGGGGCCGAAAGGCTGGCGGTGCGTGGGGCTCTATGACAGGCCGGAGTTCCGGTGGTTCCCCGTGCCGCTTTTGTGGGTGTACGCCAGTGGGCCGGTCCGCGACGTGGGGGCCGTGGTGCGGGCGAGGGCGCTGCCCGGCGGGACCTGGGGGTACTTCGAGGCCGGCGACGAACGCGGGGGCTTCGTGTGGCCCTGCGAGGACACCAAGGCGGCAGCCGACGCACTGGACCTGCTGCTCAAACACCGCCTGTTCCCCGGCAACGAGCGGTGCGGGCTGCGGTGACCGGCACCGCCTCGGTCACGGGCTCGGTTTGTGATCGTTTCGACCATGGCCACTCACTCCTTCGCCGAAGCGAAGAAGGTCATCATGTTCCGGGTTGTCGCGCGGCCCAATGGCCAGGGCCGGTGAGCTGCATGGAGCCGAAGCCGATGCGGTTCAAGCTAGAAGAGAGTTGGAGCTTCATCCTTGCCCCCTCCCGAGTTCTGGCCTCGCAGCTTTTCGAGCGCCACGGCCTTCGTGGCGAGCAGTACGAACAGCCGTGCGGCGACCAGCGCGTCATACGTCGCACGGTGAGGGCTGAGACCTTCCGGCAGGCCCTCGGCCAGCTTGAACGCCTCAACCAAGGACCCGAGCTTGTAGCTCATCTGGTTGGGCACCAGCCGCTTCGCCAGCTTCAGCGTGTCGAAAACCTCGGGGCACTCCCACTCGCCGAGGTGGCGCTGAAGCACGCCGACATCCACATGCGCGTTGTGGGCGACGAGAGCCGGGGAGTTCAGGGAATGGAGCACCTGACCGCTGATCGCCGCGAACGACGGAGCGTCGTCCACGTCGTTGTTCGTGAGGCCATGGATGCGGGTAGCGAAGTACTCGATCGGACGGGGCGGCTTGACCAGCCAACTCATCGGCTCCCTGATGACGCCGCCGACGATCGGCACAGCGGCCAACTCCACCAGGTCGGGCGGCTGTTGGCCGTTGCCCTCCACGTCCACCACCACGTACCTGAGGTTCGTCCAGTCAGCCATCTTGCCTGCCGTCCTTCCATCCGATGTCCGCCCGACCATGCCGCCGGTCGTGGTGGGGATGACGAACATCGTGTACCTGGAACCCGAGTGCATGTTGGAGGTAGTAGCGCGGCTGCTCCTCGGCGAGTCCGGACACGACAGCCGCCCGCTCCGTGATGTTCACGACAACCAGGCCGCGTGCCTCCGTCGGCCCCTGGGGCGGAGTTACCTCCCGGGCGCATTCTCGCGGGTCAGGCGCTCGTGGACACCTCTCCAGCGAGATCGTTTAGCGTGCTCCGCTACGAGCTGCCGATGGGGCGAACGGATCCTGCGCTCCTGCAGCATCGACGTGGTCCACCAGATGGTCTGCGAATCAAAGGCGTCCGGCGGCCTTGAGGGCGAGGTAGGCGTCGGCGAGGGCGGGGGCGATCTCGTCCGGCGGGGCGTCCACGACCTCGACGCCGTGGCCGCGCAGCTCGGCGGTGAGGCGGCGGCGCTCGGCGCGGGCGCGCTCGGCGGCGGCCGCGTCGTACACGGCCGCGAGGTCGCCGCGCCCGGCCGCCATCTCGCCGACGCGCGGATCCGACACCGCCGCGATCATCACCAGGTGGCGGGCGGTGAGCTGCGGCAGCAGCGGCAGCAGCCCCTCCTCCAGCGCGGCCGTGTTCAGGTCGGTCAGCAGGACGACCAGGCACCGCTGGCGCACGCGCGCCATCAGCGTCGACACCATCCCGGCGGCGTCGCATTCGAGCAGCTCGGGCTCCAGCGGCGCCATGGCGTGCACCATCGCGGGCAGCAGGTCCGTCCGGGACGCGCCCTCCACGCGGGCGCGGACGCGCCGGTCGTAGGCGAGCAGGTCGACGCGGTCGCCGGCGCGGGACGCGAGCGCGCCGAGGAGCAGCGCCGCGTCCATCGAGCAGTCCAGCCGTGGGATGTCGCCGACGCGGCCGGCGGACGTGCGGCCGGTGTCGAGCACCAGGTAGATGCGGCGGTCGCGTTCGGGCCGCCACGTCCGCACCACCACGTCGCCGCGCCGGGCGGTGGCGCGCCAGTCGATGGACCGGACGTCGTCGCCGTCGACGTACTCGCGCAGCGAGTCGAACTCGGTGCCCTGCCCGCGGATCAGCGCCACGTGCGCGCCGGTCAGCTCCCGCAGCCGCGCCAGCTTCGCCGGAAGGTGGCGGCGGGACGGGAACGCCGGCAGGGCCCGCACCGTCCAGGGCGCGGCGCGCGACAGCTGCCGCGCGGCCAGCCCGAGCGGCCCCACCGACCGGACGGCGACCGTGACGGCCTTCCGGTCGCCGCGCCGCGTCGGCGTCAGCGTCATCTCGACGCGGCGGCGCTCACCGGCGGGCACGTCGACCTGGACCGTGCGGGGCGCGGCGCCCGCGCTGGGCGGCCACACGTCCCGCAGGCGGGCCTTGAGGCGCCGCCGGCCCTGGTTCTCCACGATCAGCGACACCCGCGCCGTCTCGCCGAGGCGCACGTTGGTGTCGCCCGCGCGGTGGAAGCGCAGCGCCCGCACGTTGCCGGCGAGGACGAGGTCGGCGACGACGCCGAGCAGCAGGACGCCCCACACCGCGAGCAGCGCCCACCAGCTCGGCGCGAACAGCGGGACGAGCGCGCCGAGCAGGGCCAGCAGCCCCAGGCGCCCGGTCAGCGCCATCAGCGCGGGGCGGGGACGTGGGCGAGGATGCCCTCCAGCACGCCGTCCGCGGTGGCGCCCTCCAGCTCCGCCTCGGGACGCAGCTGGACGCGGTGCCGCAGCGTCGGCCTGGCCAGCGCCTTCACGTCGTCCGGCGTGACGTAGTCGCGGCCCGACAGCCACGCCCACGCGCGGGACGTCGCCAGCAGCGCCGTCGCACCGCGCGGGGACACGCCGAGCTGGAGCGACGGGGACTGCCGGGTCGCCCGGCACAGGTCCACGACGTAGGCGGCGACCTTGGGATCGAGGTGGACGGTCCTGACGGCGGCCTGGCCGGCGGCGAGTTCGCGCGCGCCGGCGACCGCCTTCACCTCCGACAGGTCACGCGGGTCGAACCCGGCCGCGTGCCGCTGGATCATGGCGATCTCCTCGTCCCGCGTGGGGACGGGCACCGTCAGCTTGACGAGGAACCGGTCGAGCTGGGCTTCGGGCAGGGGATAGGTGCCCTCGTACTCGATCGGGTTCTGGGTCGCGCACACCACGAACGGGTCGGGCAGAGCGCGCGCGGAGCCCTCCACCGAAACCTGGCGCTCCTCCATGGCCTCCAGAAGGGACGCCTGCGTCTTCGGTGGCGTCCGGTTGATCTCGTCCGCCAGCAGGAGGTTGGTGAAGACGGGACCTTCGCGGAAGTCGAACTCCGCCGTCCGGTTGTCGTACACCAGCGACCCGGTCACGTCACCGGGCATCAGGTCGGGGGTGAACTGGACGCGCTTGAAATCGAGGTCGAGGGCCCTCGACAGCGTCTTGATGAGCAGCGTCTTGGCCGTACCGGGGACGCCCTCAAGCAGCACATGACCGCGGCACAGCAGCGCGATGACGAGGCCGGTCACCACGGAGTCCTGACCGACGACCGTCTTGGCGACCTCACCGCGCAGCGCCGTGAGCGCCGCGCGAGCCGTCTCGGCCTGCCGCCGGGCCTCCTCCGACAGGGCCCCGGACCCCGCGTCGTCGGGTACGTCGTCCTCGAGCTCTACAGGGGTGTTCAAGACTGCCGTACCTGCCTTTCCAGGTCATCAAGGACGCCCGTCAGGGCGATGAGCCCGGCGTCGTCCAAGGGTTCAGGACCGTACAGAGCCGCCCCGACGTACGTCTCGTCGTAGGGCGTGCGGCGGGCGACCGCGGTGACGATCTCCTGCACGGCGGAGGGATCCTGCGCGCTGCCGCGGGGCAGCCCGAGGAGCGGGACGAGCCGTTCGCGGGCGCCGGAGCGCAGCGCGTCGGAGGCGCGGTCGCGGGCGCGCCCGGCCCGGTAGAGGCGGGCGCGGCCCTCGACCGTCTCGGCGGACCGGACGACGACGGGCAGCGCCTCCGCCACGACGGGGCCGAGGCGGCGGGCCCGCCACAGCGCCACCAGCAGCACCGCGACGAGGAGTTCGAGGAAGAACAGCTTCACGCCGAGCGGCAGGAGATCGCCGAGCGAGGTCTGCCCGGCGCCCTCGCCCGACGCCGGCAGGTCCGGGACGAGCCACACCGTCGCGCCGCCGGGGCCCGCCAGGTTCATGGCCAGCGCCGCGTTGCCCTCCTCGGTGAGCCGCCCGTTCGTCAGCGGCGCGGCCGACCCCAGCACGGTGACCGTGCTCGAACCCTTCTGCACCTGGACGACCCTGGCGCCGCCGGACTCGGTCTGGTAGCACGCGACCCCCTGGCCGGTGATCTCGTAGGTCTCCGACTCGTGGAACGCGACCGTCCCGGCGAGGGACGCGGCCGGGAGGGCGCAGCCCGGCGCGGCGGTCTCCTCGAAGCTCGGGCCGCTGCGGCGCACCTGCGGGGCCAGAACGTTCAGCGCGTACGCCGTCGGCCGGACGAGGAGCATGTCGACCTGCGTGCCGCTCAGCATCCGCAGGTCGTCCTCGCTGAGCCGCTCGGTGCGCGTCACCACGAGGACGTTGTTGGACCGGCTCGCGATGAGGGCGTCCTGCATCCTCCGCGTGACGATCACCCCGGTGCCGTGCTGCCGCAGGATCTCCGCGAGCGCCCGGGAGCCGTCCTGCTTCGGCGACTCCGGGTCCAGCGCCTCCGGCGGCGTCGACGGGCGCAGCGCCGCCAGGATCACCGCGATGACGGCCATCGCGAGGAGCACCGCGACCACGCCGCGCGCCGACCGCCAGCGGCGGCCCGCGACCTGCCGCGCGGACGGCTCCGCCGGCCCGCTCTCGGGCGGGGCCTGGGTCACCACCGCGGGCCCCCTTCCTCGCCGGCCCCGGCCAGGCTGAGGTCGTCGCTCTCCAGCGGCTTCGGCTTCGTGGCCCGCAGCCGCTCGTCCAGTTCCCTCATCCGCGCGTACCCCTCGGCGGTGCCCGGGCGGTCGCCGTACCAGACGTCGTCGAAGATCGCGACGCCCGCCGCCAGCTCGCCGGCCAGTTCCGGCACGGCCCCGCCCGCCTCCGCCGCCAGTTCGTCCGCGGTGCGTCCCGGACGCGCCGCCAGCACCGCCCGCTCCTCCAGGTCGCGGGCTATCGCGCGGAGCCGCTCGCGGATCGCGTCGGCCCACTGCCCGGCCGCCGCGTGCCGCTCCGCCGCGTCCCGGTGGTCGAGCGCGGTGGACGGCCGGTCGTCCAGCAGCGGGTCTGTGCGGGAGCGCGGGTTGCGTCGGCCCCACATCAGCCACACCACCAGCCCGACCGCGACGAGCGCGACCACGACGATGATCGCGATGGACGTCCAGCCGCCGCCGCTGCCCTGCGACTGCGGGTTCGGCGCCTGGTTGAACAGCTGCTGCAGCCACTCGGTGAACTCGTTCCACCAGCGCTCCAGCCAGGACGGCTCGTCGCGCCGGTAGATCTGCTTCTCCAGCTCGCGGCGGGCCAGCTCGCGGGCCTCGTCGCGGCCGATCGGATCGAGGATCACGGGTTCGCTCCCGTCCGCGGATGCGCCGGCACCGGATCGGTCCGCCACAGGTCGATGAACCCGTCGCCGCGGGCGGCCCCTGCGCCGGCGTCTCCGGCGCGGGCGTCTCCGGCGTCCTCGCCGCCCGTGATCGCCGCGGCGGACCGTCCCCTGATGCGCAGATCCAGGTCGAAGCCCTCGCGGCGCATCCGCCGGTCCATGTAGAGGAGGGCGATCACGCCCGCGTCGAACGGCAGCACCACCGACCAGCTCACGATGCGGCCGGCCGTGTCCACCGCGAGCGCGCCCATCGTCGCCCCGCTGCCGGACGAGTCGCCGAAGAAGATCAGCTGGACGAGCATGAACGGGATGCGGAGCGCGAAGAAGCCCATGAACACGGTCACGACCAGGGCCAGCAGGAGCGCCCCGCAGGTCCGGAACCACCGGCCCTTCGAGAGCGTGACGGCCCGGCGCAGCGCGCCCGTCACCGTCTGCCGCTCCAGGACGACCGCCGGGACGGCCTGGACGAACAGGATGTACAGCCACACCATCAGGGCGATGCCGAGCGGGAAACCGATGATCCCGGCGAGCACCCCGAGCGCCGGGTGCGCGTCGACGGCGATCAGCGCGAAGAACGGGAGGACCGGCAGCAGCAGCGCGCCCAGCGAGATCCCCATGACGGCGGCGGCGGTCCCGGCCAGCCGTCCGAGCCTCGGCCGCGCGTCGCGCCACGCCTGCCGCGGCGCCATCGGCATCCCCACCAGCTCACGGCCCAGGATCGGCGCCACCAGCCCCGACATGAGCAGGATCCCGTAGGCCGACAGCACCAGCCCCAGCACCGTCAGCGTGAGCTGCGCGCCGAGCGACTCCATCAGGACGTCCGGGGTGACCTCGTCGCGGGCCTCGTCGCCGATGAAGAAGTACGCGGTGACCGAGCTCGTCACCTGGATCACCGTGCTGATGGCCACCGCGAGGCCCAGCGTGGTGCGCGGCCGGCGCCGGATCCCGGCGATCGCGCCGTCCAGCATCTCCGAGATGGACATGGGACGGAACGGGACGCCCCGCACCACATCGGTGGCGTCGGCGTCGTCGTCCCAGCCGTCCGGTCCCGGCATTCTCGGCTCCCTGCGGTCCCTGCGGATTCCTGCGGTCTTGAGCGGGGGTCAGGTCATCCTGTCACGGGTGGGATGTCAACCTTGCGCTGGTTTCGGGAGTCACCACTACGAATCCGAGCCGCCCACCGGATGCGGGGGAGCCATGTACGACGCAAACGCGGGTAACCTTGCACGCCAAGGTATATCTCTCCCTGGCAAGGTGGCGCCGGAGCATCGCACCCCACTCCACCGAACCCCGACTTTGTGACGATGAGGGCCATGAGAGGACGTGTACTGGTCGTCGACGACGATCTCGCGCTCGCCGAGATGCTCGGCATCGTGCTGAGGGGCGAGGGCTTCGAGCCCTCGTTCGTGCACGACGGCGACAAGGCGCTCGAGGCGTTCCGGGAGACCCGGCCCGACCTCGTGCTGCTCGACCTGATGCTGCCGGGGGCCGACGGCATCGACGTGTGCCGCCAGATCCGCGCCGAGTCCGGCGTGCCGATCGTGATGCTGACCGCCAAGAGCGACACCGTGGACGTCGTCCTCGGCCTGGAGTCGGGCGCCGACGACTACATCGTCAAGCCCTTCAAGCCCAAGGAACTGGTGGCCCGCGTGCGGGCCCGGCTGCGCCGCACCGACGAGCCCGCCCCCGAGACCCTGCAGATCGGCGACATCACCATCGACGTCGCCGGGCACTCGGTCAAGCGCGGCGACCGGCACATCCCGCTGACCCCGCTGGAGTTCGACCTGCTCGTCGCACTCGCCCGCAAGCCCCGGCAGGTGTTCACCCGCGAGGTGCTGCTGGAGCAGGTGTGGGGCTACCGGCACGCCGCCGACACCCGGCTGGTCAACGTGCACGTCCAGCGGCTCCGCGCCAAGATCGAAAAGGACCCTGAACGTCCCGAGATCGTCGTCACCGTGCGCGGTGTCGGCTACAAGGCGGGGCCCGCCTGAGCCCCGCCGCTCCCTCCCTCGACCCGGCACCGCGCCCTCCCCGGCACAGCGCCCAGTTCCCCGTGTGACACGCCGATGAACGTCCAGTACCCGTGCGGACCCGCCCACCGCGTCGCGATCTCCTCATGAAGGCTGACCTGAGGAGGGCGAAGCGGTTCGTCCGGCGCGGCCTGGGAGCGGCGCGGCGCTCCGTCGCCGGCGCCGTCGGCGCCGCCTACCTGCGCTGGCGCCGGTCGATCCAGGTGCGCGTCGTCACGTCCACGCTGTTCATCTCCGCGATCGTGGTGGCGATCCTGGGCGCGTTCCTGATGCAGCAGGTGTCGTCGGCGCTCATGGACGGCAAGGTCAAGGCGGCACGCCTCCAACTGGACGACGGCCTGGCGCAGGTCCAGCGCGACCTGGGCAACTCCGCCGGGGACGGCAGCAGGCTCAACTCGACCATCGACCGCCTGAAGTCGCGTAGCGGCCCGTCCGGGCTCTACGAGGTCTACATCCGCGACACCAACGAGCAGTACTTCGACGGCTACACGACCAACGAGCTGCGGCCGGAGAGCGTCCCCAAGCGGCTCCGCGAGGAACTGAAGACCGCGCCCGCGGGTTCGCGCGCCTACACCTACGGCAGGCTCTCCTACCTCGGGGGCGCGCCGGACGAACGCGGCCTCATCGTCGGCGGCCGGACAGGTCAGTTCGAGCTGTACTACCTGTTCCCGCTGACGCAGGAACAGCAGACCCTCACCAACGTGAGCCGCTCCCTAGCCGGAGTGGGCATCGTCCTGGTGCTGCTCTTGGCCGCGATCGCCTCCCTCGTCACGCGGCAGGTCGTCATACCGGTACGGCTCGCCGCCCAAGGCGCGCAGAGACTCGCCGCAGGGCGCCTGGAAGAGCGCATGAGGGTCCGCGGCGAGGACGACCTGGCGCGCCTCGCCCGCTCCTTCAACGACATGGCCGCGAACCTCCAGGAGAAGATCGGCGAGCTGGAGGACCTCTCGCAGGTCCAGCGGCAGTTCGTCTCCGACGTCTCGCACGAGCTGCGCACGCCCCTGACCACCATCAGGATCGCCGCCGACATGCTCTACGAGTACCGCGAGACCTTCGACGACCCCGCCGTCGGACGGTCCGCCGAGCTGCTGCAGAGCCAGTTGGAGCGGTTCGAGTCGCTGCTCGCCGACCTGCTGGAGATCAGCCGGCACGACGCGGGCGCGGCGACGCTGGACGCCGAGTCCCTCGACATGCGCGACCTCGTGCTGCGCGTCGTCGGCGACATCCAGGGCCTCGCCGAACGCAAGGGCAGCAAGGTCGTCCTGCAGTTG
Source organism: Actinomadura chokoriensis (assembly GCF_041463665.1). GTDB lineage: Bacteria > Actinomycetota > Actinomycetes > Streptosporangiales > Streptosporangiaceae > Spirillospora > Spirillospora chokoriensis_A. The sequence continues at coordinate 194,224 of NZ_JAXCEJ010000012.1, read as the reverse complement.
CCCGGCGAACCGTGCATGGCCGAGGTCGACCGGCGCCGCGTCGAACGCATCCTGCGCAACCTCCTCGTCAACGCCGTCGAGCACGGCGAGGGCGAGGACATCGTCATCTCCGTCGCCGCCGACCGCGACGCCGTCGCCGTCGCCGTGCGCGACCACGGGGTCGGCCTCAAACCGGGGGAGGGGCAGATGGTCTTCGACCGCTTCTGGCGCGCCGACCCGGCCCGCGCCCGCACCACCGGCGGCACCGGGCTCGGCCTGTCGATCTCCCGCGAGGACGCCCAGCTCCACGGCGGCTGGCTGCAGGCGTGGGGCGAGCCCGCCGCGGGCTCCCAGTTCCGCCTGTCGCTGCCCCGCGTCGCCGGAGCCGAGCTCCGGGGATCGCCGCTGCCGCTCGTCCCGCCGGGGGCCGGAGACGCGCGCCCGCTCTTCGCGGAACTGGAGGCCGGCGAATGAGCGCCTGCACCGGGACCCGGCGCATCGCCGGCCTGCTGACGCTGGCCGTCCTCGTCTTCGGCGGCGCCGGATGCGCGAGCGTGCCGAGCGGCGGGCAGGTCATCAGCGGCAAACCCGCCGAACGCGCCGAACGCGTCGACGACCCCTACGTCCGGCTGATCCCGGTCAAACCGCGGCCCGACTGGGGGCCCGCCGAGATCGTCTCCGGGTTCCTCGCCGCGTCCGGCAGCTTCGACGACGGCCACAAGGTCGCCAAGATGTACCTGAACGGGCAGACCTCCTGGAACCCCGGGCTGCGCCCGTCGGTGACCGTCCTCGCGAGCCGCGTCACCGACCCGCACGTGATCAAGTCGTCCGGGAACCAGGCGACCGTCCGGATCACCGGCGAGGAAGTCGGCACCATCACCGCCGACGGCCAGTACACCGCGTCCCCGAAGAGCCTCGACACCACCTTCCAGCTCGCCAAGACCCCGCAGGGCGTCTGGCGCATCACCGGCCTGCCCGGCGACGAGAAGTCCGGCCTCCTGCTCACCAAGGACGACGTCGAGCGCGCCATGCGCACCGTCAACCTGTTCTTCTTCGCGCCCGACCGGCAGACCCTCGTCCCGAACGGGGTCTTCCTGCCGGTCGCCAACCGGCGGTCGCTGCCGACGCAGCTCGTCCAGGCGCTGCTCGCCGGGCCGACGTCCTGGCTCGCGGGCGCCGTCGACAGCGCGTTCCCCGAGGGCACCCGGCTGCGCCGCACCGTCCAGATCGACAAGGAGGTCGCGACCGTCGACCTCACCAAGGAGGCCGCCGGCGGCGACATCGAACGGATGTCGGCCCAGCTCAGCTGGACGATGCGGCAGCTGTCGGAGATCAAGCAGTGGCGGCTGCGGATCGACGGGGAGACCGTCGTCCCCGACGGCATGGACGCAACCCAGCCCATGAACGGGTGGGAGGAGAACTCGCCCGACGGCCAGCTTCCGCACGACGGCGCCCACCAGAACGCCTACGTGACCGGCCCGTCGGGCTTCCTCGGCAGCCTGGAGGGCGACCGCGCCCAGCCCGTCGTGACCGGCCCGGCGGGGCGCCTGTCCCGTCCCGCCGTCGCCCCCGGCTACCAGGAGTTCGCCGGCCTCAGCAGCGACGGGACCCAGATGCTCGTCGCCGCGCCGGTCACCGGCTCGCCCGCCTCCCGGGTCCTGCTCACCGCGCACGAGGGGGCCCGTTTCACGGCCCCGTACTGGAGCCACGACGGCACCCTGTGGGTCGTGGAGAGCAAGAAGGACGAGTCGTGGCTGTGGGTGCGCCGCCCCGGCAAGGCGCCCGCCCGCGCCGCCCACTGGGGCCTCGGCGGCCGCGAGGTGCTCGCCTTCCGCGTCGCCCGCGACGGCGTCCGCGCCGCCGTGATCGCCCGCATCGACGGCCGCCCGCAGGTGCAGCTCGGCCGCATCGCCCACGACCCCGACGGCTCCCTCGACGTCGGCTCCTTCCTCCCGGTGAGCTCCGAGCTCCAGGACGCCGTCGACCTCGCCTGGCGCGACTACGGCACCTTCGCCGTTCTCGGCCGCGCCAAGCGCGACTCGCAGACCCTCCCGTTCCTGATGCCGATCAGCGGCAGCGCCATCACGTCCCTGGGCGTCGGCTCCCTGGGCGAGCCCCGCACGATCGCGGCCGCGCCCGGCGCCCCGATCCTCATCGGCACCCGGTCGTCCGGCAAGGACCAGATCTGCCGCCAGCGCGCCCCGAGCAACTCCTACAGCCCCTGGATCTGCCCCACCCCCGCCAAGGACCCCAGCTACCCCCGCTGACGGAGTTGTCCACAGGTTGGGGAGTGCGGGACGGGGACGGGCGCGGGGCGGCATCGTCGGGCGCGTGGGATTCTTCGATGACTTGATCGATCTGCTGCTGCCCGAGCGGTGCGCGGGGTGCGGGCGGGAGCCGGTGCTGCTCTGCTCCGCCTGCCTGAAACCCCTGCGCGAGTCCGCACGGCCCGTCAGGCTCGCGCCGGCCGGTCTCCCTTCCCCTTGGACGGTCGCCGCCTACGAGGGGCCCCTCCGCGCGATCCTGGCCGCCTACAAGGAACGTGGCCGGACGGCCCTGGCCGTTCCCTTAGGCGAAGCCCTGGCAACGGCCGTCCAAGCCGCCCTCACGCCCGGCCCCGACCCGCCGGCGGCGGTGGTGGCGGTGTGGGTGCCTTCGGGGCGGAAGGCCGTGCGGCGGCGCGGGCATGATCCGTTGCGGGGCCTGGCCGAGGTCGCGGTGCGGCGGCTGCGGGCGGACGGCGTGCCGGTGACCATGGCGGACGCCCTGCGGCAGCGGGGCGGTGTGGCCGACCAGGCCGGGCTCACGGCCGTTCAGCGCGCCGCCAACCTGCACGGCGCCGTCGAGGTGCGGGCCCACGTCGCCGGGAGCCGGGTCGTGCTGGTGGACGACGTGGTCACGACGGGCGCCTCGCTGGCCGAGGCCGCACGAGCCCTGCACGCCGCCGGTGCGGACGTCACCGGCGCGGCCGCCATCGCGGCGACTCCGCGCCGCCGCCCCCGGTGACCGGTCGAGAAAGTCGGGCAATGGTGACTTTCTTCACTTTTCATCGGGCGGGCGGCAGTTAGCTACGTTGCGTAGCTGGACGGTGTCCGGCTTGTCGGACTTGAGGGGGTGTCTGGGGTTATTCAGGTCACACCGAGTCATGCGAGGGGGAGAGATTTCCCAAACTCACCTCACGGTCAGTACCAGCTGACCTGCGCGGGTGCCAGGCGGCGGGAACGCCGGGCACGGCGGCGTTCACGGCAGGTGACGAGGGTCCGGGAGATGCCGGGGAAGCCGGCTGCGGCGGGCGCCGATGACGGTCCGTGAGTTTTTCCTCAGCCCACCCTCCTGACATTCGACGCGTAAGGGGTTAGCGTTCCTGACATGGCACCCGCCCGGGTCCGTGGTTGCGCTGGATCGCAGTGCTCGTCAGGAGCACGGCAGACGATCCGGCTAGCCGATGCCAGGCGCAGGCGAAACGGCCCACGTAAGGCGACTTCTCGTCGACCGATCACGGTGCGCCTTAGAGGTAAGTCCTGCCCCATCGAGGGATCCGACATCCCCCGAACCGGGAGAAGGGCAGTAGTGGCGAGAGCGCCGCGAGCCCCTCAGCAGGCGGATGTGGGGACGAAGACCAGGTCGGCCGGGCGGGTGCGACCCACCGTCCTGTGGTGCCCGTCCGGGACCGGCAGGGTCCCGGGAAGGGCGACAAGCGCAACCGGGAGAAGGGGGGTCCCGCGTGAACATCACCGTGAGGGGCCGGCACACCGAGATCAACGACAGGTTCCGTCGGCACGTCGACGGCAAACTGGCCAAGATCGAACGGCTTGACCAGAAGGTCATCCGCGTGGATGTGGAGGTGTCCGAGGAACGAAACCCGCGCCTTGCCGACCAGCGCGAACGAGTGGAGCTGACGATCCGCTCCCGCGGCCCGGTGGTCCGGGCCGAGGCGGCCGCCGACGACCGGTACGGCGCCCTCGACCTCGCGCTCGACAAGCTGGAGTCGCGGTTGCGCCGCGACTCCGAACGGCGCAAGGGCCACGGCCTCAAGAGCCACGGCAAGGGCCGCGCCAAGCTCGCGACGATGGAGACGCTCCCCGAGGCGCTCCCCGAACCCGTCCCCGAACAACCCGCGGAGGCCGCCGCCGAGCCTGCCGAACCGGCCGAGGCGGAGGTCGGCGCCGAGACCGAACCCATCTCCCAGGACGAGAACCTCGTGCCGATCCCCATGGACGGCGACGGCCCCCTCATCGTCCGCGAGAAGTTCCACCAGGCCGAGCCGATGGGCATCGAGCAGGCTCTGTTCGAGATGGAACTCGTCGGCCACGACTTTTTCCTGTACCGGGACAAGGCCACCGGGCACCCCTCGGTCGTATACCGGAGAAGAGGCTGGGACTACGGCGTCATCAGGCTTGTCGAAGAGTGAACCCGCCCGCCCGGCGCCGGCCGCCGGAACCGGGCCCGGTGATGCGGCGGACGCGTCACGTCACCTCCCGAACCATGTCATGATCTGAAAAGGCGCATCAGCCGATCCACGGACGCGGCGCGTCCCGGGAACCTTCCCGGGGCGCGCGGCGGTTGATCGGGAGACACCCCGGTCCGAAATCCCCCGGGCGCGTCCCCGGACCCCGTAAGTTCCCGAGGACGACCCGATGGACGACAACCTTCCGGTAGTTCCAGATCGCTGAATAGTGAAGGGGGGAAGCGGCGTCTCCTCCACGCCGCGACTCTGGTGAGCGAGAACCCCGAGACTCGCGACGCCGCGGCGGTGCCCCGTCAGGCCGGCGCCGGCGCCGCCCCCGCCGGCCGGGAGGCGGTGCCGCAGGGCGGGGCGGCCGACCCCATCCGCGTGCTCATCGTCGACGACCATGCCCTGTTCCGCAGGGGCCTGGAGATGGTCCTCCAAGGCGAGGACGACATCGAGGTCATCGGCGAGGGCGGCGACGGGCACGAGGCCGTCGAGATGGCCGGCGACCTGCTGCCCGACGTCGTCCTGATGGACATCCGGATGCCGCGCCGCAGCGGCATCGAGGCGTGCACCGCCATCAAGGACGCCGCGCCCAGCGCCAAGATCGTCATGCTGACCATCAGCGACGAGGAGGAGGACCTCTTCGAGGCGATCAAGGCGGGGGCCAGCGGCTACCTGCTCAAGGAGATCTCCATCGACGAGGTCCCGCAGGCCGTCCGTGCGGTGTACGGCGGCCAGTCGCTGATCAGCCCGTCGATGGCGTCCAAGCTCATCACCGAGTTCGCCGCGCTGGCCAAGAGCAGCGAGGAGCGGACGCAGCAGGTCCCCGCGCCGCGCCTCACCGACCGCGAGATGGAGGTGCTGCGGCTCGTCGCCCGCGGCCTCGGCAACCGGGAGATCGCCCGCGAGCTGTTCATCTCCGAGAACACGGTGAAGAACCACGTCCGCAACATCCTGGAGAAGCTCCAGCTCCACTCCCGCATGGAGGCCGTGGTCTACGCCGTCCGCGAGAAGCTCCTGGAGATCACCTGACCGCCGGCTTCCGGCCCGTCCCTCCCGGACGCCTCCGCGCATGCCCGCCCGGCCCGCGGGGCGCGGTGAGACCGGTAATCCGGTTTTGTCGGTGTCGTGTCGTAGCATCGCGGGCGTGGTAGAGGCAGCAGGACCCGGCACGGGCACATCGGGTACGGGCACATCGGGTACAGGCACATCCGGCACGGGCGTATCCGGCACAGGTGTATCCGGCGGGGTCGAGCTCGGCGCGGACGAGGCGCGGCGGCTCCAGCTTCGCGCCCAGGGCTTCCTGGGCGCACGTCCGAAGGGCGGGGTCCCGGCGATGCTGGAGCGGCTCGGCGCCGTCCAGCTCGACACGATCTCGGTCCTGGCGCGGTCCCACGAGCTGGTTCCCTACGCCCGCCTCGGCCCGGTGAGGCGAGGCGACATCGAGACCGCCTACTGGGGCGACGGTTCGCGAACCAGGGGCGCCCCCGGCGAAGGCGGCGGGCAGAGTCCTAACGGGCATGCTCCGGGTTCGCGGGGCGCGGCCCAGTATCCGGCGTTCGAGTACTGGGCGCACGCCGCGTCCGTGATTCCCATGGCCGACTGGCCGCTCTTCGCGTTCCGCCGGCGCGCGTACCTGCGGCGCGGGTGGCGCTGGCACAAGGTGCCGGAGGGCGTCTGCGACCAGGTCCGGGCCCGCCTGAAGGCGGACGGCCCGCTGACCACCAAGGAGCTCGGCGGCGCCAAGGCGAGCGCCGAATGGTGGGACTGGAGCGACCACAAGATCGGCATCGAGTGGCTGCTGGACGTCGGCGAGGTCGTCTGCGTCGAGCGGGTCGGCTGGCGCCGCGTCTACGACCTCGCGGAGCGTGCCGTCCCGTCCGAACTGCTCGCGCAGGACCCGGACGACGACGCCTGCCTGACCGCGCTGATCGCCCGGGCCGGACGCGCGCTGGGCGTGGCCACCCGCGGTGACCTCGCCGACTACTACCGGGTCAAGAAGGACCAGGTCGACCGGGTGATCGAGGCGACCGGGCTCGTCCCCGCCCGGGTCGCCGGCTGGTCCCAGCCCGCCTGGGCCGACCCCGCGGCGCTGTCCGCCCCGCCGAGGGGCCGGCACGCCACCACCCTGCTCTCGCCGTTCGACTCCCTCGTCTGGGATCGCGCCCGCTCGTCCCGCGTCTTCGGCTTCGACCACCGCCTGGAGGCGTACGTCCCGAAGGACAAGCGCGTCCACGGATACTTCGCGATGCCGCTGCTCGCCGGCGGCCGCCTCGTCGGACGGGTCGACCCGGCCCGCGAGGGCCGCACCCTCATCGCCCGCCAGGCGTCCCTGGAACCCTGGGCGACCCGCACCGCCGCCCGCACCGAAACCTCGGCGGCGGCCCTCGCCACCGCGCTCTGGCGCGCCGCAGCCTGGGTCGGCTGCGACGACGTCCGTGTGGAACGCACCCCGCTGCCACGGGCCCTGATCGACTCCGCCCTGGACGCCGCCACCCCGGTCTGACCGATCTTGGACGGGCCGTAGCGGCGTCGCTCGCGGGCGTCCACCGACCGGAATGGGTGCAGGCGGTGGGGCGTTGAGAAGGGAGAGGATCCGTACATATGCGAAGTGGCCGGCCCCGTGAGGAGACCGGCCACCATCGGGGGAACGGGTCAGCCGTGGGGGGTTTCCTGGGTGTCGGTCGCGACCGGCGTACGGAGGACCTCGCCCTGGTCGCCGCCGCGGCGCTTGGACGTGCGCGAGCCGAACAGGGAGTAGTCGACGATCTCGGGGATCACGCGGGGTGCGTCCACCACGACGTCCGAGAAGAGGTGGACCATCCAGCTGACGAGGAAACCGGCCACGATGACGCCGGCGCCGATCCAGAACATGATCCAGGACGGACCGAGGCAGAGCGCGACGCCGCCGATGACGAAGCCGATGAAGATGACGGTGACGGCGATCCACGAACTCGGCCGTCCGGCGTGCGAACCCTCTGCGGACCCTTTGGACATTGCGCCTCCCCTCCTGTGAGGTGTGAGGGATCCTCTCCGGGAGTCGGAAAATCAAACGGAAGCCGCTGTGGATTGCGCTGCGGAGTGACCTAGACCATTCTGGGTCTCGCCTACGATGGCATCGTACGTGTGGTGTGCGTGCCGCCCGGAGCGGTGAACCACGATCTGCAAGGAGCCTTCGAGAGTGCCGCCAGTCATCGACAAGATCCTTCGTGCGGGCGAGGGACGAACCCTGCGCAAGCTCAAGAAGCTCGCGGATCAGGTCAACTCGATCGAGGAGGACTTCCTCGAGATGAGCGACGCCGAGTTGCGCGAGCTGACCGACAAGTACCGGGAGCGCATCGCCGACGGCGAGTCCCTGGAGGACCTGCTGCCCGAGGCGTTCGCGACCGCGCGCGAGGCCGCCAAGCGCGTCCTCGGCCAGCGCCACTACGACGTCCAGGTGATGGGCGGCGCGGCGCTGCACCTGGGGAACATCGCCGAGATGAAGACGGGTGAGGGCAAGACCCTGACCTGCGTGCTCCCCGCCTACCTGAACGCGCTGTCCGGCGACGGCGTCCACGTGGTCACCGTCAACGACTACCTGGCCAAGCGCGACGCCGAGTGGATGGGCCGCGTCCACCAGTTCCTCGGTCTCGAGGTCGGCGTCATCCTCCCGCAGATGACCCCGGACGAGCGCCGCGCGGCCTACAACTGCGACATCACCTACGGGACGAACAACGAGTTCGGGTTCGACTACCTGCGCGACAACATGGCGTGGAGCCTGGAGGAGTGCGTCCAGCGCGGCCACAACTTCGCGATCGTGGACGAGGTCGACTCGATCCTCATCGACGAGGCCCGCACGCCCCTGATCATCTCGGGTCCGGCGGAGCAGAACTCCAAGTGGTACTCGGAGTTCGCCAAGATCGTCCCGCGGCTGAAGCGCGCCGAGCTGGTCAGCACCGCCGGTCAGGTCGACGAGTACGGCCCCGGCGACTACGAGGTGAACGAGAAGAAGCGCACCGTCGGCATCACCGAGTCCGGCGTCGAGAAGGTCGAGGACTGGCTCGGCATCGACAACCTGTACGACTCGGTGAACACGCCGCTGGTGAGCTTCCTCAACAACGCGCTGAAGGCCAAGGAGCTGTACAAGCGCGACAAGGACTACGTCGTCATGAACGGCGAGGTCCTGATCGTGGACGAGTTCACCGGACGCATCCTGCACGGCCGCCGCTACAACGAGGGCATGCACCAGGCCATCGAGGCCAAAGAGGGCGTGGCGATCAAGGACGAGAACCAGACGCTCGCCACGATCACCCTGCAGAACTACTTCCGCCTCTACGGCAAGCTGTCCGGCATGACCGGCACCGCCGAGACCGAGGCGGCGGAGTTCAACAAGACCTACAAGATCGGTGTCGTGCCGATCCCGACGAACAAGCCGATGATCCGCGACGACGTCGCGGACGTGGTCTACAAGACCGAGCAGGCCAAGTTCGAGGCCGTCGTCGACGACATCGCCGAGCGGCACGAGAAGGGCCAGCCGGTCCTGGTCGGCACGACGTCGGTGGAGAAGTCCGAGAAGCTGAGCAAGATGCTCAAGCGGCGCGGCATCCCGCACCAGGTGCTGAACGCCAAGCACCACGAGCAGGAGTCGGCGATCGTCGCGGAGGCGGGCCGCAAGGGCGGCGTCACCGTCGCGACGAACATGGCGGGCCGCGGCACCGACATCATGCTCGGCGGCAACCCCGACTTCCGCGCCGACCTCGAGCTGCACCAGCGCGGCCTGAACCCGCTGGAGACGCCCGAGGAGTACGAGGAGGCCTGGCCGGAGGCGCTGGAGAAGGCCAAGGAGGCCGTGAAGGGCGAGCACGAGGAGGTCGTCGACGTCGGCGGCCTGTACGTCCTCGCCACCGAGCGGCACGAGTCGCGGCGCATCGACAACCAGCTGCGCGGACGGTCCGGCCGGCAGGGCGACCCGGGCGAGTCCCGGTTCTACCTGTCGCTGGAGGACGACCTGATGCGGCTGTTCAACTCGGCCCGCGTCGAGTCGATCATGACCCGGCTGAACATCCCGGACGACGTGCCGATCGAGTCCAAGATCGTCAGCAATGCGATCAAGTCGGCGCAGAGCCAGGTCGAGCAGCAGAACTTCGAGATGCGCAAGAACGTCTTGAAGTACGACGAGGTCCTGAACCGGCAGCGCAAAGTCATCTACGCCGAGCGCCGCAAGGTGCTGGAAGGCCAGGACCTGCACGAGCAGATCCGCGGCATGATCGACGAGGTCGTCGCGGGCTATGTCGCGGGCGCCACCGGCGAGGGCTTCGCCGAGGAGTGGGACCTCGACAAGCTGTGGAAGGCGTTCAAGCAGCTCTACCCGGTCTCGATCACGGTGGACGAGCTGGTCGAGGAGGTCGACGGCGACATCTCCGGGCTGGACGCCGAGACCCTCGCCGAGAAGCTCCGCGACGACGCCCAGGCGGCCTACGACAAGCGCGAGGAGGAGCTCGGCTCGGAGGTCATGCGCGAGCTGGAGCGCCGCGTCATCCTCTCGGTGCTCGACCGCAAGTGGCGCGAGCACCTCTACGAGATGGACTACCTCCAGGAGGGCATCGGCCTGCGGGCCATGGCGCAGCGCGACCCGCTGGTGGAGTACCAGCGCGAGGGCTACGACATGTTCAACGCCATGCTCGACGGCATCAAGGAGGAGTCGGTCGGCTACCTGTTCAACCTCGAGGTCGAGGTCGAGGAGCAGCCGGAGGCCCCCACCGTCGGCGCCGCGCCCGTCTCGGTCGCCAAGTCCGCCCCCGCGGTGGAGGCGGGCGCCGAGGAGGACGAGGGCGCCGTCGCCGGCGACGTGGAGGAGGCCGACGAGGTCCCCGCCATCAAGGCGAAGGGGCTGGAGAAGCCGTCCCGTCCGAAGAAGCTGGAGTACTCGGCCCCGACCGTCGACGGTGAGGGCGGCGTCGAGCTGCACAGCGAGGAGACCGAGGACGAGTACGCGGGCGTGAACCGCAACGACCCGTGCCCCTGCGGCTCGGGCAAGAAGTTCAAGCGCTGCCACGGCGACCCGCGCAACAAGAGCAAGTAGGACGCGCGCGAAGCGGCCTCCCGGTGGGCCCGGGAGGCCGTTTCCGCATGTCAGGGGGCGGTCGTCTCCAGGGCGGTGCAGCGCCACCGCCCCCGCGCGTGCTCGAGCCGAAGGGCCAGCGCGTGGACGCGTCCGGCCACGACCACCACGGCGACGGCCTCCGCCACCGCGGGCGACGGCCGCTGCACCCTGCTGGACAGCACCTTCGGCGGGACGACCCGTCTCCCGCGCGTTCCCACGCCCCCGTGCGAGGCGACCACCCGGCATACCGCGGGGACGGCCACGAGCGAGAGCTGATGCGCCGGTCGCGTCCCCGCCAGCACCTCGACGACGAGCCGCACGGCCGCCCCGGCGACCGCCCGCACCTCGGCCTCCACCCCGTCCCCGGGCCGCACGACCCGCAGCCCCGGCCCCCGCACCGGTACCGCGACGGGCCGGAGCGCCAGCGCCCCCTGAGTGGCGGGCGGACGGTACCGAACGATCCGGACCGCCTCGCGCGTGCTCGTACGTCGGCGCATGAAAACCTCCTGAGTCGTTTAGAGACAGGAGTCGCGCGGCTCGCAGGAAATACATTCTGACCACATACGGCCGCCGCCGTAACAGCCCCGTCAAGCCACCCCTCTTCGGAAGCGCGGCCGGTAGGTCGGCGGACCCCGTGGAGGGAGCGCCGCGACAGGGTGCGGGACGTCGCGGCGCTCCGGGAGGAGCGTCAGCCGCCCGCGGGGGAGTCCTGTGGTTCGGCGGTGCCCTTGCGGTCGCGCCTCCTCTTCTCGCCGCCGGCGAGTTCGGGGCTGGCGGCCGGGTCGGCGGCGGTCGACTCCTCGCCCTCGGGCTCCCGGCCCGGGGTCGCGAAGTTGAACCTCGTGATCAGGAATCTGAAGATGAAGTAGTAGAGGAAGAAGTACAGGACGCCCATGCCGAGGATCAGCAGGAGCCCCGACGTGTTCTCCTTGCGGGCGTTCAGCAGCAGGTCGATGAGCCCGGCGGAGAAGCCGAAGCCGAGCTTGGCGCCGGCGGCCTCCAGGACGGCCATCGAGATGCCGGTGAGGACGACGTGCACCCCGTACAGGACGGGCGCGACGAACATGAACGCGAACTCGATCGGCTCGGTGACGCCGGTGACGAACGCGGTGAGCGCGGCGGAGATCATGATGCCGCCGACCGCGGGCCGCCGGTGCTTGGGCGCGGCGTGCCAGATGGCCAGCGCGGCGCCGGGCAGGCCGAACATCAGCACGGGGAAGAACCCGGCGAGGAAGCCGCCCGCGCTGGGGTCGCCGGCCAGGTAGCGGTTGATCTCGCCGTGGACGGCGCCGTCCGGGCCGTCGTAGGTGCCGAACACGAACCAGATCAGCGAGTTCGGGATGTGGTGCAGGCCGAAGGGCAGCAGCAGCCGGTTGACGACGCCGTAGACGCCGGCGCCGGCCGCGCCCGCCCCGGTGATCCACTCGCCGAAGTCGGTGAGCCAGCTGCCGAGGAACGGCCAGACGAAGCCGATCGCGATGCCGAGCGCGAGCCCGGCGAGGGCGGTGACGATCGGCACGAACCGGCGGCCGCCGAAGAACGCCAGCCACGTCGGCAGCTTGATCCGGTAGTACCGCTGGTAGAGCAGCGCGGCGATGACGCCCATCAGGATGCCGCCGAGGACGTCCGTCGGGTTCTTGGCCCCCCAGTCGATGACCTGCGCCTGCGCCCCGTCCGCCACCTTGGTGATCAGGACGTTGCCCTTGAGCTCCTCGGTGTGCGAGAACATGATCTTGGAGACCCGGTCGAAGACCAGGTAGCCGACCACGGCGGCGAGCGCGGTGGAGCCGTCGGACTTCTTGGCGAAGCCGATCGCCACGCCGACGGCGAACAGCAGCGGCAGGGCGGCGAACAGCGCGTTGCCGGCCTCGCCGACGATCTCGGCGACGCGGTCCCAGCCGAGGCCGTCGGCGCCGAGCATGTCGGCCTGGCCGAAGCGCAGCAGCAGGGCGGCGGCGGGCAGCACCGCGATCGGCAGCATGAGGCTGCGGCCGATCCGCTGCAGCACCGCGAGGGTGCTGGACCCTCGGCGCGGTGCGGAGTCCACTGTTGTCGCGGTCATCGCGAGGCTCCTCCTAGGGGTTCAGGAACGCGGCGGGGGGTTCCCTAGCGCCGTGTGGATCTGGTATCGGTCCGCCCTGTAGGTCGACACGCCCAGCTCGGCGCACACTCCCGCGGTGTACGAGCGGCGTTGCAGCAGCAGCACGGCACTGCCCCGGGCGATCTGCAGGTGCCTGGCGTCCGTGGCGTCGGCCAGGCTGGCGTCGATGGTCTGGTCGCCCGCGTCGAAGACCAGCCCGTACACCGCTTCGAGGACGCCGTAGAGGGAGCGGTCCGCGAGCCGGCGGTCGAGCAGGTCGGGTGCGAGGGAGGCCAGGATGTGCGCGCGCTCCAGGGCCATGGGCTCCCCGTCGGCGGTGCGCAGGCGTTCGATGACGTGGATCCCGGTGCCGGTTTCGACCCCGAAGATCCGGGCGAGCCGCGCGTCGGCCGGGACGGTCCGGCGGTCGAGGTCGATCGCGCCCGGCCGCAACCCGCGGGCCAGCATGTCCTCGGTGAAGGAGACGAGCCGCAGCGGCATCTCGATCTTCGGACGGGCGACGAACGTGCCCTTCCCGGGGACGCGGTAGAGCCGCCCCTCGGAGACGAGCTGGTCGACGCCCTGCCGGACGGTCATGCGGGACAGCTCGTACCGGACGCACAGCTCGCGCTCCGACGGGATCGGGGCGTCGACGGGCAGTTCCGCGCTCTCGATGAGGTCGAGGAGGATGGCGCGGAGCTGGAAGTACTTCGGTACCGGACTGCGCGGATCGATGCTGGTCACGGGGGTCCTCGATGGCCGGGGGGCCGGATCGACGGGGGCCGGGGTTTCGGCGGGGTGGACTGGCGGGCGAGGTGGAAGCTGTTCGATTCGGTTCGTACTGGTCTAGGCCGGACTAGACCACAGGATCGAAAGGCATGTCAATGACGACCGGGTTCCGCCTCGCATCTTCATCTCTCTCCGATTCGTGGAGTATGGTGCGTACCGGTCTAGTCCGGACTAGACCAGTTGGAGCCCGGAGGAAACGACCGCGATCGATCGCGTCACAGAGAGCGCGCACCATGGCATCACCACTGATCTCGGCCGACCGCATGATCATCACCCCCGCGGGCAGTCCTACCCGCGTCGTCTCCCCTGGATACGTCCGGGTGGTGGACGGAGTCATCGCCGAGGCCGGCGAGGGACGTCCGGCAGGGAAGCCCGACGTCGTCCTCACCGGTGGCCTGCTCGCTCCCGGCCTGATCGATCTTCAGGTCAACGGTTTCTTCGGCCACGACATGGTGGACGCCGGCGAGCCCGCCTGGCACACCGTCGTCTCCCGCCTCCCCGAGACCGGAGTGACCGCGTTCCTCCCCACGTTCATCACCGCGCCGGTCGCGACCCAGGCCGCGGCCCTCCGGCGCACCCGCGACCTCCTGCCGAACCTGCCGGACGGCACGCGCGTCCTCGGCGTCCACCTCGAGGGTCCGTTCCTGTCCGAGAAGCGCAAGGGCGCGCACAACGCCGCCCACCTGACCGACCCGGTGCCCGGCGCGATCGAGACCCTGCTGGAGACCGGCCTCGTCAAACTCGTCACCCTGGCGCCCGAACGCGACGGAGCGCTCGAGGCGATCCGCACCCTGACCGGGGCCGGCGTGCTGGTCAGCGTCGGGCACAGCGACGCCACCGCCGACCAGGTCGAGGCCGCGGCGGACGCCGGCGCCCGCATGGTCACCCACATCTTCAACGCGCAGACCGGCATCGGCCACCGCGATCCGGGCGTCGCCGTGCAGGCGCTCATCGACGGGCGGCTCCACCCCGGTCTCATCCTCGACTTGCACCATGTGGCGGCCAAGGTGGCGCGGCTCGTGTTCCGGGCGGCACCGGGACGGGTCGTGCTCGTCACCGACGCGGCCTCGTCCGCCGGGATGCCGCCGGGCATCTACGACCTCGGCGGCGAGCCCATCACGATGCCCGAGCAGGGCCCGCCGCTGCGCGCCGACGGCACCATCGCCGGCTCCGGCCTCCGGCTGGACGAGGCGGTCGGCAACGCGATCGGCCTCGGCCTCGACCCGGCCGCCGCGGTGGACGCCGCGACCCGGATTCCGGCCGACCTCATCGGACGTTCCGACCTCGGCCGTATCACGCCCGGCGCAGCCGCCGACCTCGTCTGGCTCGGGCCGGACCACCGGGCGCGTACCACGTGGGTCAACGGGCAGAAACTCTTCGAAGGGGGATCATGACCAGTCAGATGCGCGCCGAGATCGGTGAGCAGCCGGACGCGCTCCGCAGGACGATCGACGCGCTCCTCCCGCGCATCCCCGACATCGCGGCGCTCGCGCGCGAGACCCGGCAGGTGCTGTTCATCGCGCGCGGATCGTCCGACAACGCGGCGGTGTACGGCCGCTACCTGGTGGAGGCGCACGCCGGCCGGCTGGCGACCCTCGCGGCGCCGTCCGTCGCCACCGCCTACCGGCGCAGGCTGGACCTGGACGGCGTGCTCGCGGTGGCGATCAGCCAGTCCGGCCGGACCGAGGAGATCGTCGAGACCCTCGACTGGGCGAAGGACTGCGGCGCCCGGACGGTCGCGGTCACCAACGGCGCCGGGTCACCGCTGGCCGAGGCCGCCGAGATCGCGCTGGTCACGCGGGCGGGCGAGGAGATCGCGGTCCCGGCCACCAAGACCTACACGACGCAGCTCGCCGCGCTGTCGGTGTTCGGCCTCGGCCTCGGCGCCGACGTCGCGGTGGACGACCTGCGGCGCGTCCCCGACGAGGTCGCCCGGATGATCGCGCTGACCGAGGCGTCGCCCGCGCTGCCCGAGATTGTCGAGGCCCTGGCGAAGGTGCCGGGCGCGGTGGTGTCCGGGCGCGGCATCGCGTTCGGCACCGCCCTGGAGCTGGCGCTGAAGATCAAGGAGGCGTGCTACCTGCACGCCATGGGCCTGTCGTACGCGGACCTGCTGCACGGCCCGATCGCCGTCGTGGACGACCAGACCCCCGCGCTGCTGGTCGCCGCCGACTCCGGGCCGACGCTGACCGGTACCGTCGCGCTGGCCAGGCGGGTCGAGGGCGCCGGCGCCCGCGCCTACGGCGTCGGCGGCGGCGCGCAGCTGGCGGCGGCGTGCTCGGCCGCGCTGCCCGGTCCGGGCCTGCCCGAATGGGTGGCGCCGCTCGGCCTCATCGTCCCCGGCCAGATCATGGTCGAGAACCTGGCCCGCAGACTGGGCGTCGACCCCGACGTCCCCCGCGGGCTCAACAAGGTCACCCAGACCGACTGACCCGACCCCCGAGCGAGAGAAGAGAGACATGGACAAGGCCGAGGCGATCATCGCGGCGCTGGGCGGCGCCGGCAACATCATCGAGATCGAGCCGTGCGCGACCCGGCTGCGCACCGAGGTCTCCGACGCCGCCAAGGTCGACGAGGCGGGGCTGAAGAAGGCGGGCGCGTACGGCGTCATGCGCAGCGGCACCGTCGTGCAGGTCGTCGTGGGGCCCGAGGCCGACACCATCGCCAGCGACATCGAGGACATCCTCGACTGACCCGTCCACGAGACCGACCCTCCACGAGACTGAGCCCCGTCCACGAGACCAAGGGAAGGCCCCCTCTGATGACCCGAGTACTGTCCCCGGTCACCGGCCGGGTCGTCGGCCTCGCCGGCGTCCCGGACCCGGTCTTCGCCCAGGCCATGGTGGGCCCGGGCACCGCGGTCGACCCCGTGCGGGGCCCCGGCCACGCCATCGCCCCCGTCGCCGGGAAGCTCGTCAAGCTGCATCCGCACGCCTACGTGGTGGTGGACGCGGAGGGCCACGGCGTCCTCGTCCACCTCGGCGTCGACACCGTCAAGCTGAAGGGCGAGGGATTCGACCTGCTCGCCGCCGAGGGCGACGAGGTCACCGCCGGCCAGCCGGTCGTCGGCTGGAACCCGGCGGTGATCGAGGCGGGCGGACGCTCCCCGGTCTGCGCGGTGGTCGCGCTGGACGCGGGCGGCGACGCCCTGTCCGACGTGGCCGAGTCGGGCGAGGTGACGTCGGGGGACGAGCTCTTCACATGGAAGTGAGCACGGGCAAGTGAGCACGGGAAGTGAGCGCATGGCGGTGATCGGACTCGGCGCGGCGGTGTTCGACCTCGACGGCACCCTGATCGACACCGAGCCGCGCAACCGGGTGATGTGGTCCCGGCTGTTCGACGCGCACGGCGTCCCCTGGGACGACGCACTGATCGCCTCGTTCGCGGGGCGGCGCGGGCTGGAGGTGCTCGGCGACCTCGCGCACCTGTTCCCCGGCCGGACGGCCGAGGAGCTGTTCGAGCAGGTGGTCTCCTACGAGCTGATGCCGGGGATGCCGGCGGCCGTGCCCGTCCCCGGCGCCGTCGGGCTCGTCCGTTCGCTGGCGGACGCGGGCGTGCCGCTCGCGGTGGTGACCTCCGGCCAGCGCCCGTACGCCGAGCGGCTGCTGGACGGGCTGGGCGTCCGCGACCTGCTCGACCTCGTGGTGACCGCCGGGGACGTCGCCACCGGCAAGCCGCATCCGGAGGGCTACCTGGCCGCCGTGCGCGACCTGGACGTCCCGCCGGAGGAGGCGGTCGGGTTCGAGGACGCCCCGGCGGGCGTCGCGGCCGTGAAGTCCGCGGGTATGACCTGCGTGGGCGTCGGCACCACGCAGCCGGCGGGGGCGCTCGCCGCGGCCGACCACGTGGTGGCCGATTTTCAGGAAGTGAACCTCGTCCCGGGCCCCGCCCTGCGGGTGCCGGGCCCGGGACAGAACCGACGGGAGCGTGCGGTGACCGAGCGCAAGGTCAAGATCGAGTCCAGGGTGGGGCTGCACGCGCGGCCGGCCGCGCTGTTCGTCCAGGCCGCGGCCAAGGCCCCGATGGACGTGACGGTGGCCAAGCGCGGCGGCGCCCCGGTGAACGCCAAGAGCATCCTCGCGGTGCTGGGGCTGGACGCGCGGCACGGCGAGGAGATCGTCCTGTCCGCGGACGGCGACGGCGCCGACGAACTGCTCGACGGCCTGGAGAGGCTGCTGTCCATGCCGGAGCCTGAGGGGGCCTGAGCGGTGCCGGAGGTACTGCGGGGCGCGGGCGTCAGCCCGGGAGTCGGCGCCGGGCCGGTGCGGAGCATCGCCGGGGCCGTCCCCGAGCCGCCCGCGGGTGACCGGCACGGCGGCGACGCCGGCGCCGAACGCGACACGGCGCTGGCCGCGCTGGAGGCCGTCGCCGCCGACCTGGAGGAGCGCGGGGAGCGCGCCGCCGCGGCCGGCAACACCGACGGCCGGGACGTGCTCGGCGCGCAGGCGCTGATGGCCCGCGACCCCGGTCTCGCCGACGGCGTCCGCGCCAGGGTCGGCGAGGGCGTGCCGGCCGCCCGCGCGGTGTTCGAGGCGTTCGGCGTCTACCGGGAGATGCTCGCCGGGGCGGGCGAGTACCTGGCCGCCCGGGTCACCGACCTGGACGACGTCCGCGACCGGGCGGTCGCGCGGCTGCTCGGCCTGCCGATGCCGGGCGTCCCGGAGTCGGACGAGCCGTTCGTGCTCGTCGCCCGCGATCTCGCGCCGGCGGACACGGCCGTCCTCGACCCGGCACGCGTCGTCGCGTTCGTGACCGAGGAGGGCGGCCCGACCAGCCACACCGCGATCATCGCCCGGACGATGGGCGTGCCCGCCGTCGTGGCGCTGCCGGGCGCGACGTCGCTCGCCGACGGGACCCGCGTCCTCGTCGACGGCGCCGCCGGGACGGTGCGCGTCGACCCGTCCGAGGAGGACGTGCGCGCGGCGCGCGAGGGCGCCGCGGCCCGCGCGTCCCTGCTGGCGGAGTTCACCGGGCCGGGCGCCACCGCCGACGGCCGCGCGATCCCGCTGCTGGCGAACATCGGCGGCCCGAAGGACCTGGAGGCGGCGGTCGCGAACGGCGCCGAGGGCGTCGGCCTGTACCGCACCGAGTTCCTGTTCCTGGACCGCGCGACCCCGCCGTCCGGCGCGGAGCAGGAGGAGGCGTACCGGAAGGTGCTGGAGGCGTTCCCGGCGGGCCGCGTGGTCGTCCGGACGCTCGACGCCGGCGCCGACAAGCCGCTCGCGTTCCTGCCCGCGCCCGGCGAGGAGCCGAACCCGGCGCTCGGCGAGCGCGGCCTGCGGATGTCGCTGCGGCACCCGGACGTGTTGTCGGCGCAGCTGGCCGCGCTCGCCCGCGCCGCCGCCGGCCTGACCGTGAAGCTGCAGGTCATGGCGCCGATGGTGACGGACGCGGGCGAGGCCGCCTGGTTCGCGCGGCAGTGCCGGGACGCGGGCGTCGAGCACCCCGGCGTCATGGTGGAGGTGCCCGCCGCCGCGCTCCGCGCCCGCGACCTCGCGCGGGAGGTGGAGTTCTTCAGCATCGGCACGAACGACCTGACCCAGTACGCGTGCGCGGCCGACCGGCAGCTCGGCGGCCTCGCCCGCCTCCAGGATCCGTGGCAGCCCGCCGTCCTCGACCTGGTCGCCCCGGCGGCGGGCGCGGGGGTCCCGTGCGGCGTCTGCGGTGAGGCGGCCGGTGACCCGGCGCTGGCGTGCGTGCTGGTCGGCCTCGGGGTGACGTCGCTGTCGATGAGCGCCCCGTCCCTGCCGCTGGTGCGGGCCGCCCTCGCGCGGCACACGCTGGAGCAGTGCAGGCAGGCCGCGGAGGCCGCCCGCGGTTCCCGCACGGCCGAGCAGGCCCGCGAGGAGGCCCGCGCGCATCTCCCCGGGCTGCCCGATCTGGGGCTGTGACGGTCAGGCCGTGATCTGCCAGTAGGCGCCGGACCTGCTGAGGGTGAAGCTCGCCGTGAGGAGACCGCCCGGACGGGCGGGCTCGCCCTTCCAGTCCAGGTCCTCGAATCGGACGAGGTAGTCGCCGTTGCCCGGCCCCGGCTCGCAGACCGGCACGGTGACGCCGCGCAGCGCCAGGACGTCCTGCGGGCGCAGCCTCGCGCGGGCCTGCGCGAACCCGGCGCGGCACGCGGCGGGCCCGCCGAAGACCTCCCGCTGGTAGGCGGGCGTCAGGTAGGCGCAGACCCGGGCGTTCCCCGCCGCGACGCCGCGCAGGTACTTGTAGAGCGCCAGCCGCGCCGGGAAGCTCTCCTTCGCCGACACCGTCCCCGTCGTGTCGACCAGCTGCGAGTCGCCGGGCTCCGGGGTGAGCGGCGGCATCGTGACCTTGTCCTGCCCGCCGCAGGCGCCCAGCAGCGGTAGCACGACCAGGACGGCGGCGAGGAACGGACGGACGGCCACGGGGACCTCCCTGGGGGAAGAAGGCGGCCCGATCCTCCCAGGGAAGCGGCGTCCGCGTCCATCGCGCGGCCCGCGCCAGGCAAACCGATACGAAGACCCGATACGGGCAACCGTCTACCGACGCCCCGGTTATCGATAGCCCAGGCCGTAGCCGGCCGGGCGCCCGCCCGCCGGCACGGGGAGCCTGCCCGTCGGCTTCACCGCTCCGCTCAGCACCCCGGCGAGGGCGTCGACCGAGACCGCGCCGGCGGAGTAGGTGGCGAGCGCCGCCGCCGCGCCGCCCGCCGCGTCGAGGTCGTAGGGGCGGCCGAGCGCCGCGACGACGACCGGTTTCGGGCCGAGCGCCCGGACCCGGGACGCGGTCGCCTGGCCCGCGTTCACGGTGGTCAGCACGGTGACGTCCGCGGAGCCGCGGGGGACGGTCGTGACGCCGTGGCGGCGGAGCGCCGCCTGGAGCCGGTCGGCGGCCGGCCCGGACACCGCGACCTTCCTGCCCTTGAGCGGCAGCAGGCCGCCCTTGTTGCCGACGAGGGTGACCGCGTGCTCGGCGACCTGCCGTGCCGCGGCCCGGTGCGCGGGGGTGCCGACCGCCGCCGCGGCCTTGGCCGGGTCGGCGGCCGTCCCCTGGAACAGCCCGCGCCGCTGCTTGAGCCGCAGGATCCGGGTGACCGACTCGTCCAGCCGCTTCTCGGTGATCTTCCCGGACCGGACGGCCCCCACCACCGCCCGGTAGGCGCGCGGCAGGCTCGGCGGCATCAGCAGCTGGTCGGCGCCCGCGTTGATCGCCCGGACCGGGACGGTCGCGTCGCCGTACTTCTCCCGCACGCCCGCCATCAGCAGCGAGTCGGTCGTGATGACGCCCTGGTAGCCGAGGTTCTCGCGCAGCAGCCCGGTGAGGACGGTCTTCGACAGCGTCGACGGATCGCCCGACCGGTCGAGCTTCGGGACGACGATGTGCGCGGTCATGATGACGTCCACGCCCGCCGCGATCGCCGCCCGGAACGGGGGCGCGTCCAGCCGCTGCCAGGTCCCCGGCGCGTGCTTGATCACCGGGAGGCCGGTGTGGCTGTCGACGGCGGTGTCGCCGTGCCCGGGGAAGTGCTTGGCGGTGGCGGCGACCCCGGCGTCCTGGTAGCCGCCGACCGCGCCCGCCACCATCGTGGAGGCGAGCGCCGGGTCGGACCCGAACGAGCGCAGCCCGATCACCGGGTTGTGCTGGTTCACGTTGACGTCGGCGTCCGGCGCGTAGTCGAGGTTGATGCCGACCGCGCGCAGCTCGGTGCCGGTGACGCGGGCGGCGGCGCGGGCGTCCGCCGGGTTCCGGGTCGCGCCGAGCGCCATGTTGCCGGGGAACCGGGTGACGAACGGGGTGCGCGACACGAGGCCCTGCTCCTCGTCCACGCCGAGCAGCAGCGGGATCTTCGAGGCCCGCTGCAGCGCGTTCGACTGCGCGGCCGTCCGGGCCGGGGAGCCGAAGTTCTGCGGGAAGTAGATCAGCCCGCCGACGTGGTACTCGCGGATCTTCGCGAGGGCGTCGGCGCGGCCGGCGAACGTGGGCACGAACAGCTGCCCGACCTTCTCCTGGACGCTCATCTTCGCGACGCGGGCGGCGATCCACGCGTCCGGCGCCGCCGTGGACGCGCCCGGCGAACCGGACGGCGCGCCGGACCCGGCCGGCGGCGTCCGCCCGCCCTCGCCGCTTCCGCCGCCACCGCAGCCCGCGGCCCCGCCGACCAGCAGGGCCGCCGCCGCGAGCGCGACGGGACGTGAAGCACGCACTGACCAGGCCCCCCGACGTGGTCTCGGTTCCTCGGTCGCATCGAACGCCCGCGACGGTAGCCGCTCCCCGCCGCGCTGTCGACTCGATCTCACCTGGCGGCGCTGACGCCACTCTGGCCACAGTCCGATCGCGATGGACCCCGGACTCGCAGGCTTGTCGCGGATCTTGCGGGGTCCATCGCGATGAACTGGACGGCCACGGTGCCGTCGGCTGCGATGATCGGCCGGCCGGGTCGGGGGGAGCAGCCGGGCCGGGGCCGGGAGGTTTTCCGCCGTGCGGGCGGGCGGCTCAGCCGGGCAGGGGGTGGCCGAGGCGGCGCAGCGCCATCCCGGCCGCGCCGACGGCTCCGTCGCCGGCGGAGCGCGGCGCCTCGGCGAAGCGGTCGCGCAGCCCGGTGCGGACGGCCTCGGCGACGGGGCCTTCGCGGAGCACCGAGCCGTGCATGACGACCGGTACGCGGGGGTCGGACAGGGCCGGGCGCACCGCGTCGACGTCGCGCAGCAGCCACTGCGCGGCCTCCTCGGTGATGCGCCTGGCCACGGGATCGCCGGCGGCCGCGGCGGCGGCGACCACCGGGCCGAGCCGGCCGAGGGCCGCGGGCGGGCGGCCGTACACCTCCTTGATGATCGCCTGGGCGAGCCGCGGGTTGGGCGGGGCCCCGGACGGCTCGGGGTGTCCCGGCGGGCCGGGGGCCACCGGGTGTCCCGGCGGCCCCAGGGAGCCGGGCGGGCCGGTATGCCCCGCGTGGCCGGGCGGGCCGGGCGGCCCGGCGCCGGGTTGCGGACGGGGGACAGGCGGGGGACAGGGGGCGCCGAGCAGCACGGCGGTGCCCGTCCCGCCCCCGCCGGAGGCGAGCGAGGCGCCCGGGGACGGCGACGGGGCGCCGGCCATGGCCAGCGTCCTCGGGCGCAGGGGTCTTCGCCGTTCCGAGTCGATCTCCGCGACCACGGTGGCGCCGAGCAGCGCCCGGGGGACCGAATCGGTGAGCAGCGTCGGGGAGCCGCGGCCGTCGTAGGCGGCGAGCGCCGCCCGGACGGCCTCCTTCCCGAGCCAGACCGCCGAACCCTCGTCCCCGACGAGCCAGCCGTAGCCGTCCGCGCGCTGCACGATCGTCCCGTCGCTGATGACCGCCGCGCCGGCGCCCGTGCCGGAGAACACCACGATGCCCTTGGGCTCGCTGGTTCCGGCGGCGAACGCCACCGCGATGTCGGTCACCACCGCGGGCGAGCCGCGCAGGCCGACGGCCTGCCAGGCCTGCCGCGCCGCCGTGACGGCGGCGGGCCGCCCGGCGGAGCCGGCACCGGCGATGCCGAACACGCCGGTGAGGATGTGGGTTCGGTCCAGGTCTCCGAGCGCCTCCCGCAGGGCGGTGGTCAGCGCCCCCGCGGTGTCGCCTCCGGAGTTGGGGTTGGCCCCTGGGCCGGTGCCGGAACCGGCCAGGGCTCCCCCTAGCGTCAGCACGACGCAGCGGGTCTTCGTGCCACCCGCGTCGATACCGACCACGTAAGGACCGGCCAAATGGGTCAACACATGGCGACCGTAGCCTTTTCTACCGTTGACGAGACATCCTGCGCGTAAGAAAATTTCCTCCATGAGGAAACCCATCGGCCCCGATCAGGGCCCCGAGCGGGGGATCACGGGGGAGCACGGCCCGCCACCGGAAACGGCGGTGCCCGGCAGGGACGCCACACCGCTGAGCACCGTGGTGCGGGTCCGCTCGCTGCTCCCCTCGCTGCCCCCCGCCGAACGACGAGTCGCGCAACGCGTCATCGACGATCCCGAAGGGGTCGCCAACTCCACCATCACCGAACTCGCACAGAACTGCGGCACGTCCGAGACCACCGTCATCCGGTTCTGCCGCGCCATCGGGTTCCACGGGTACCCGGAACTGCGGCTGACCCTCGCCACCGAGGCGGGACGGGCGCAGAGCGCCACCGGCGGACGGGTCATCGGCAGCGACATCAGCCCCGACGACTCCCTCGAACAGATCGTCGAGAAGGTGACCTTCGCCGATGCCCGGGCCGTCGAGGAGACCGCCTCGCAACTCGACATCAAGATGCTCGAACAGGTCGTGGACGCCGTCGTCGCGGCCAACCGGGTCGACGTCTACGGCGTCGGCGCCAGCGCGTTCGTCGCGGCCGACTTCCAGCAGAAGCTGCACCGCATCGGCCGGGTCTGCTCGGCGTGGGCGGACGCGCACATCATGCTCACCAGCGCCGCCGTCCTCGGCAACGGCGACGTGGCGATCGGCATCTCGCACACCGGCGCGACGGTGGAGACCATCGACGCGCTGGAGGTCGCGAAGACCAGGGGCGCCAGGACCGTGGCGCTCACCAACTTCCCGAAATCCCCGATAGCGGAGGTGGCCGACCTGATCCTGACGACGGCCGCGCGGGAGACGACCTTCCGCTCCGGCGCCACGGCCAGCCGGCTGGCGCAGCTCACGGTGGTGGACTGCCTCTTCGTCGGAGTGGCGCAGCGCACCTACGGGCCGACCCGCAAGGCCCTGGAAGCCACGTTCGAGGCGGTCCGCGGACGGACCGTGCGACCCGACCGGAGGCGTCGGTGATCGATTGCGAGCTCCCCACGGAGGGCCGGAACCCCCGGACCCTCGACGTCGACACGCTGCCGACCATGGAGGTGCTACGCCTGATCAACTCCGAGGACGCGACCGTGCCGACGGTCGTGGCCGCCGTCCTGCCCGAGGTCGCCCGGCTGGTGGACCTGGCCGTCGACTCGCTGCGCGGGGGCGGCCGGGTGCACTACTTCGGCGCCGGCACCTCCGGCCGGCTCGCGGTGATCGACGCCGCCGAGCTGCCGCCGACGTTCGGCATCTGGGGCCGCGTGGTCGCCCACCACGCGGGCGGGCCGGGCGCGCTGTCCCAGGCGATCTCCGACGTCGAGGACGACGTCGACCTCGGCCGCCGGGACGCCCGCGACGTCCGGCCGGGTGACATCGCCATCGGCATCGCGGCGAGCGGGCGCACCCCGTACGTGGTGGGGGCGCTGCGCGCCGCCGCCGCGTCCGGGGCGCGCACGGCGCTGATCAGCTGCAACCCGCACACCCCGTACGGGGACGAGGTGGAGGTGCACATCGGCCTCGCCACCGGACCCGAGGTGATCAGCGGGTCCACCCGGATGAAGGCGGGCACGGCGACCAAGCTCGTGCTCAACTCGTTCTCCACCACGCTGATGATCAGGATGGGGCGCACCTACTCCAACCTGATGGTCAGCGTGAACGCGCTGAACTCCAAGCTGCGCGAGCGGCTGGTGCGCATCCTCACCGAGGCGACGGGCATGGACGCCCGCACCTGCGAGAACGCGCTCACCGAGGCCGGCGGGAACACCCGCGTCGCGCTGGTCTCGCTGCTCGGCGAGGTGCCCGCGGCGCGGGCGACGACGGTGCTGGAGGAGGCGGACGGCGGCGTCCGCGAGGCGCTGCAACGGCTCCGCTCGGCCTGACGGCCCGACCGGCTCGCGGGCCCGCCGACCCGGGCCTCGCGCGCGGGGGGGACGGGGACGGGGAAGACGGGGCGACGAGAGCAGCGGGGTGAGTACGGACCGGGGACCGTCCGGCGTGGGGGCCGGCGGACCGGGGGAGACGGACCGGCGGGGGAGACGCCGGCCGACCGGGCGGTCCGTGATCATGCGATCGTCCCCGCACCGATCGCATGATCACGGACGCCTGCCCGCACTGCGCGTCGCCGGGCTCAGCTCTCGTAGCGGCGCAGTTCCTGGCGGGCGATGGTGCGCACGTGCACCTCGTCCGGGCCGTCGAAGATCCGCATGGCGCGGACCCAGGCGTACATCGCGGCGAGCGGCGTGTCGTCGGACACCCCGGCGCCGCCGTGCACCTGGATCGCGCGGTCGAGCACGTCGTGGGTGATGCGCGGCACGATCACCTTGATCGCGGCGATCTCGGACCGGGCGCCCTTCGACCCGTGCCGGTCGATCAGCCACGCGGTCTTTAGGGTGAGCAGCCGCGCCTGCTCGATGGCCATCCGCGACTCGGCGATCTGCTGCCGGACCACGCCCTGCTTCGCCAGCGGGCCGCCGAACGCGACCCGGTCGACGGCGCGGCGGCACATCAGCTCCAGCGCCCGCTCCGCCATGCCGAGCGCCCGCATGGCGTGGTGGATGCGGCCGGGCCCGAGCCGCGCCTGCGCGATCATGAAGCCGTCGCCCTCGCCGGCGATCAGGTTGGACACCGGGACCCGGACGTCCTCGAACAGGATCTCCGAGTGGCCGTGCTGGTCCTGGTAGCCGAAGACCGGCAGATGCCGGACGATCTTCAGGCCCGGGGTGTCGCGCGGGACGAGCACCTGCGACTGCTGCCGGTGGACGGGCCCGTCCGGGTCCGTCTTGCCCATCACGATGAAGATCTTGCAGCGCTCGTCGGCGGCGCCGGTGATGAACCACTTGCGGCCGTTGATCACGTACTCGTCGCCGTCCCGGACGATCGAGGTCGTGATGTTGGTGGCGTCGGAGCTCGCCACCTCGGGCTCGGTCATCGCGAACGCGCTGCGGATCTCGCCGTTCAGCAGCGGGTCGAGCCACCGGCGCTTCTGCTCGTCCGTCCCGAACATGTGCAGGACTTCCATGTTCCCGGTGTCGGGCGCGGCGCAGTTGACCGCCTCCGGCGCGAGGTCGGGGGAGCGTCCGGTCAGCTCGGCGAGCGTCGCGTACTCCAGGTTCGTCAGCCCGGACACGTCCGGCAGGAACAGGTTCCACAGGCCGCGCCCGCGCGCCTCGGCCTTCAGCTCCTCGACGACCGGCGGCAGCGCGTGCGGGTCGTTCTCGGCCCGCCACGCCGCGTACACGGGCTCCGCCGGGTAGACGAACCCGTCCATGAACTCCTGGAGGCGTTCCTTGTAGTCGCGTGCCTTCGGGCTGAGTTCGAAGTCCATGGCGGCATTCTGGCAGAACGGGATTCGGTCAACGGGGGCGGGATCGCCTACCATCGGGCCGTGCCCTCGCAGCGACCCGTCAAAGCCGTCATCACCGACTGGGGCGGCGTGCTCACGTCCCCCCTCGCCGACGCCATCGCCGTCTGGCTCACCGCCGACCGCATCGACGCCGAGCAGTACAGGAACGTCATGCGCGCCTGGGTGAAGCAGGCCTACGACGGCGCCGGGACGAACCCCATCCACGGGCTGGAGGACGGTTCCCTCTCGGTGGCGGAGTTCGAGCGCCTCCTCGCCGCCGAGCTGCTCACCGTCGACGGCGGCCCGGTCGAGGCGGCGGGGCTCATCGCCCGGATGTTCGGGGCGTTCAGCCCGGTCGAGCCGATGTACGCCGCGCTCCGCGCGGCCCGCGCCGCCGGGGCCCGCACCGCGCTGCTGTCCAACTCGTGGGGCAACGACTACCCGCGCGACCTGTTCGCCGACCTCTTCGACGCCGTCGTGATCTCCGCCGAGGTCGGGATGCGCAAGCCCGACGAGCGGATCTTCCGGCACGCCCTGGACCTGCTCGGCCTGGACGCCGCCGAATGCGTCTTCATCGATGACATCGAGCACAACATCCGCGCCGCCGAGGCGCTCGGCATCCGCGGCATCCACCACACCGATCCCGACACCACCATCGCCGAACTGCGCGACCTGGACCTCCTGGCCTGACGTTCTGGCAGACTGCTCACCGTCATGCGCGTCTACCTGCCGTCCACGCTCACGCTCCTCGCCGGCGTCCACGCCGCGCGGGAGATCGGCCCCGCGCCGCTCGCCGCCCACGCCGTCACGCCCGCGCTCCGCGAGTGGTACGCGGGCGGCGACCTGGAGGAGCTCGAGTACGCGGCGATGTCGGCCGCCGCCCGCGCCTCGCTCCGCCTCCTCGCCGCCGACCCGTCCGCTCCGCGCCGCCGGGTCGTGCTGGCCGCCGAGATGCCCGACGACGCGGTCACCTGGGCCGGCGGCGACGCCGCTCCCGCCGTTCGAGGGGGGATGAACCCGCACGTCTCCGGAAACGCCTTCGGCGCCGGGAACGGCAACGGCGACCGTGCCCTGGTCGAGCTGTCCGCCGCCGTCCCGTGGAAGAGGATCGCCTCCGGCCACGTCGACGACCCGGACGCCGTCCCCGACATCACCGCCGCCGTGGACGCCCTCCCCGCCGCCGACGCCGGCGACGAGGACGCCCGCTTCACCGTGGACGGCGCCGAAGGCCACGAACTCCTCTGGTACGCCACCCAGGAACTCCCCCACCTGCTCGACTGAACCCGGTCTTTCGCCCGCCCGTCGGCGGGTAGGTCCCCGGCATATCGACAAAGCCGTCGGATCGCAGGGAGCCGTCAGATGGACGCCGTCACCCACGTGCCGGTACCGGTGAACGAGCCGGTGAAGGGCTACGCGCCGGGCAGCGCCGAGCGCGCCGCGCTGGAAGCCCGCATCAAGGAGCTCGGCGGGACGCAGACCGAGCTGGCGATGACGATCGCCGGCGAGCACCGCATGGGGGCGGGCACGCCGATCGACGTCGTGGAGCCGCACGACCACGCGCACGTCCTCGGCCGGATGGGCGACGCCACCGAGGCGGACGTGACCGAGGCCGTCGTCGCCGCGCAGGAGGCCGCGCCCGCGTGGCGGGCCATGGCCTTCGAGGACCGCGCCGCGATCTTCCTGCGCGCCGCCGAGCTGCTCGCGGGGCCGTGGCGGGCCACGCTGAACGCCGCCACGATCCTCGGCCAGTCCAAGTCCGTGCAGCAGGCCGAGATCGACGCCGCCTGCGAGCTGATCGACTTCTGGCGGTTCAACGCCGGGTACGCCCAGCAGATCCACGAGCAGCAGCCGCTGTCGCCGCCGGGCGTGTGGAACCGGCTGGAGTACCGGCCGCTGGAGGGGTTCGTCCTCGCCATCACCCCGTTCAACTTCAGCGCGATCGCCGGGAACCTGCCGACCGCGCCCGCGCTGATGGGCAACGTCGTCGTGTGGAAGCCGTCGCCGACCCAGCAGCTCGCCGCGCACTTCACGATGCGCCTCCTGGAGGCCGCCGGCCTGCCGCCCGGCGTGATCAACATGGTGACCGGCAACGGCCGCGCCGTCTCGAACGTGGCGCTGCGCCACCCGGGCCTCGCCGGCCTGCACTTCACCGGCTCGGTCGCCACCTTCCAGAACCTCTGGCGCGCCATCGGCGAGAACATCGCGGGCTACAAGGGCTACCCGCGCATCGTCGGCGAGACCGGCGGCAAGGACTTCGTCGTCGCCCACCCGTCCGCCGACCCGGCCGTGCTGAAGACGGCCCTCGTCCGCGGCGCGTTCGAGTACCAGGGCCAGAAGTGCTCCGCCGCGTCCCGCGCCTACGTCCCGCGCTCCGTCTGGGACCGCGTGCGGGACGAGTTCTGCGCCGAGACCGAGTCGCTCACCATGGGCGACGTCGCCGACGACCTGTCCACCTTCATGGGCGCGGTGATCGACGACCGCGCGTTCGCCAAGCACCGCGCGGCGATCGAACGCGCCCGCGGCATCGACTCCATGGAGATCCTGGCCGGCGGCGAGCTGGACGACTCGCGCGGCTACTTCGTCCGCCCCACGATCCTGGAGTCCACCGACCCGACCGACGAGATCTTCACCCGCGAGTACTTCGGCCCGATCCTCGGCGTGCACGTCTACGACGACGGCGACTACGACACCGTCCTCACCCAGATGGAGAGCGTGAGCGAGTACGGCCTCACCGGCGCGATCATCGCCGACGACCGCGCCGCCGTCGCCGAGGCGACCCGCAGGCTCCGCTTCGCCGCCGGCAACTTCTACATCAACGACAAGCCGACCGGCTCCATCGTCGGCCAGCAGCCCTTCGGCGGCGCCCGCGCCTCCGGCACCAACGACAAGGCCGGCTCCGTCTTCAACCTCACCCGCTGGACGAGCGCCCGGTCCATCAAGGAGACGTTCGTCCCGCCGACCGATCACCGGTACCCGCACATGGGGCCGTAGCCCGGCGGACGGTTGCGGTGGGGGCGCGCAGGCCCGACGATAAGGTCGCTGACCGCCGCGGGCGCCGGTAACGGCGCCCGCCCACGCTCCTCCGACCGCGCATGGGAACGGGATGTCGACGCTGAACCGTCTGGTGCTGTGGAACATCGATAACACGCTGGTCGACGTCGGGCGGATCACCCGGGACGCCTACGCCGAGGCGTTCCAGCGGACCATCGGACGGCCGCTCGTCCGGCTCCCGCCGACCCCCGGCCGCACCGAGTCCGAGATCATCTTCGAGACGCTCGCGTTCAACGACGTCGTCACCACCGACGACCACCTGCCCGCGTTCTTCGACGCGCTCGCGGAGGCGTTCGCGTCCCGCCGCGCCGACCTGCGCAAGCACGGCCGGGTGCTGGCCGGCGCCGGGGAGGCCGTCGAGGCGCTCGCCCACGTCCCCGGCGTCGTCCAGTCCGTGCTGACCGGCTCCATCCAGCCGAACGCCATGCTGAAGGTGACCGAGCTGGGACTCGCCGGACGCCTGGACCTGGACGCGGGCGGCTACGAGAACGGCGTCTACAGCAAGGCCGCCCTCCTCGAACTCGCCCGCAGCCGCGCCGGCGAACGGCGGGGCGCGGCCTACCCCGATTCCGCGACCGTCTACATCGCCGACTCGCCCCGCGACGTCCAGGCCGCCCACATCGCCGGGTCCCCGATCATCGCCGTCGCCACCGGCAGCGCCACCGAGGCCGAACTCCGCGCCGCCGGCGCCGAGACCGTCCTCGCGACCCTCGCCGACACCGACGCCGTGGTGACCGCCGTGGCCGACCTGACCCGCCTCTGACCTCTCACCGGCGAGTCACCGGCGAGTCATCGGCGAGGCGGGCAGTGTGGACGCCGAGGACCATCCGGAGGCAAAGTGTGTGCTGTGCCTGGATTGTTCTCGGCGGGCCGCTGACCTGGGATGGAGCGGGGCTCGCACGGGTAGGCGCGGGCGGATCGGGCAGGTTGCGCGGTGTGCGCGGCCGGGCCGATATTGGGATGGTCGCGTGCTGTCGCGCGGCGGGGAGGGAGAGAGATGGCCGGTGAGGTTTCCGAGGGTTCGGTGCTGTGGGAGCCGTCGGAGGAGGTCGTCGCCGCCGCGCGGGTGACCGGTTTCGTTCACTGGCTGTGGGAGCGGGGCGTCCGCGCGGAGACCTACGACGACCTCTGGCGCTGGTCCGTCACGGAGGTCGACGCGTTCTGGGACGCGATCTGGTCGTACTTCCAGGTCGTCGGCGAGCGCGGCGACGGTCCCGTCCGGTCGGGCGGGCCCACGCCGGTGGACGGCCTGGAGTGGTTCCCCGGCGCGACGCTCAACTACGCCGCCAACGCGCTGCGGCGGGCCGAGGAGACGCCTGACGAGACCGCGGTGATCTTCCGGTCGGAGGCGGGCGGGCACCGGGTGCTGACGTACCGGGAACTGGCGCTGCACGTCGCGGAGGTCCGCGCGGGCCTGGCCGACCTGGGCGTCGGCAAGGGAGACCGGGTCGCGGCCTACATCCCGAACATCCCCGAGGCGCTGATCTGCTTCCTGGCGACGGCGTCGCTCGGCGCGATCTGGTCGTCCTGTTCACCTGACTTCGGGTCGTCCTCGGTGATCGACCGGTTCGCGCAGATCGAGCCGAAGGTCCTCATCGCCGTGGACGGCTATGCCTACAACGGCAAGCGGTTCGACCGCCGGGAGGTCGTCAAGGAGATCGAGGCCGCACTGCCGAGCCTGGCCGCCACGGTCCTGATCCCCTACCTCGACCCCGCCGTGACGCCCGACGGGCTCCGGGTGGGCATGCACTACGGCGAACTGCCCCGTCCCGGCCGCGACACGCTGGAGTTCGAGGCCGTCCCCTTCGACCACCCGCTGTGGGTCGTCTACTCGTCCGGCACGACGGGCCTGCCCAAGCCGATCGTGCACGGGCACGGCGGCGTGGTGCTCGAACACCTCAAGGCCCTGTCCTTCCACCAGGACCTCGGCCCCGAGGACGTGTTCTTCTGGTTCACCACCACCGGCTGGATGATGTGGAACTACCTCATCAGCGGCCTCCTGGTGGGCTCCACCGTCGTCATGTACGACGGCGCCCCGCTCGACCTGTGGTCGCTGGCCGCCGACAACGGCGTCACCTACATGGGCGTCGGCGCGCCCTACATCATGGCGTCGGCCAAGGAGGGCAGCCGCCCCGGGCAGGACTTCGACCTGTCCGGCCTGCGCGGCATCGGCTCCACCGGCTCGCCGCTCCCGCCCGAGGGCTTCACGTGGGTGTACGAGGCCGTCGGCAAGGACCTGCTGCTCGGCTCCTTCTCCGGCGGCACCGACATCTGCACCGGCTTCGTCGGCCCCTCCCCGCTGCTGCCGCTGCGCGCCGGCGTCATCCAGTGCCGCGGCCTCGGCGCCAAGATCGAGGCGTTCGGCGAGGACGGCGAGCCGGTCGTGGGCGAGGTCGGCGAACTGGTCCTCACCGAGCCCATGCCGTCCATGCCGGTGTTCTTCTGGGACGACGAGAGCGGCGACCGCTACCGCGACTCCTACTTCGACATGTACCCCGGCGTGTGGCGGCACGGCGACTGGATCAAGATCCTGCCGGACGGCGGCTGCGTCATCTACGGACGCTCCGACTCCACCCTCAACCGCGGCGGCATCCGGATGGGCACCTCCGACTTCTACCGCGTCGTCGAGGCGTTCGACGAGATCACCGACAGCCTCGTCATCGACACCGGCCGGCTCGGCGAGGAGGGCCGGCTGCTCCTCTACGTCCAGCTCGCCGAGGGCGCGTCCCTCACCGACGAGCTGGTGCAGAACCTGCGGAAGGAGATCCGTTCCGCGCTGTCGCCCCGGCACGTCCCGGACGAGATCACCGCCGTCCCCGGCATCCCGCGCACGCTGTCCGGCAAGAAGCTGGAGGTCCCCGTCCGCAAGATCCTCCAGGGCACCCCGGTCGACAAGGCGGCCAACCGCGACTCCATGGCGAACCCGGAGGTCCTCTCCCACTTCACCCCGTAACGTTCACTCCGTCCAGGGCTTCCAGCGCTCGGTGTCGATCTCGAAACCGAGCGGCTCCGGAAGCTTGATGATCTCGCCGAACTTCCAGGTGTGGAGCGGCTCGTACGTTCCCGCCTGGACGTCCGGCCCGCCGTAGAGCGTGACGCCGGGCATGCGGGGGTCGCGGTCGACGAGCAGGTAGAAGGGGATCCCCGACTTGGCGTAGGCGCTCCACTTGGTACCGGGCGCCTGCACAAGCCGTGGGGGCCGGTCGTAGCCCGCATTGGTCGGTGAGGTGATCTCAACGACCGCCTCTACTTCGGGTGGCAGCACCTGCCTGCGGTCCTCATCGTCGACCTGCTCGGCGACCTGCTTGTCCATGATGATGAGGTCGGGGATGCACCCGTCCTTGACGGGCACTAGATTGAGCTCGTTCGTCTGCACGAACTCCCAACGGAAGCCGGGGTCGGCCACAGTCGCCACGGACATGGCGTGGCCAATGGCCTTGGCGACGCGATTGTGGCGAAAGGCGGGAGCGGGTGACACGACGATCTCTCCTCCGATGACCTCGACCCGGGTGCCGTCGTCGCGGAGGTGGAGTTCGTCTTCGAGTTCTCCCCGTACCCACAGTGCGTAGGGGGTATCGGACAGCGTGTGGTATCTGGCGACTGCGACACCCATGACACTGTGCTCCCTCTTGGCAACGGATGGTGACATCGTACGGGTGAGATGACCCAAGGGTATCGAGAACGCCGGACCGCGGCCCTTCGCGGGGAGCCGTTTCGTCTCGCTTGTGTGACGCCAGGCCCGGCGGGTTCGCTGAGGGAGAAGGGGCCGCATTAAAGTGGTCCATCGGTCAGATCGCGCCCTAAGGTCGCAGGATCGGGTCAACTTCCCTCGGGTCTCGGGCGTCACACAGTCGGAGGGTGATCCGGGCCCGTGACCATGCGGCCCGTCGATCAAGAGAGGGACGGTTCCACTCATGGAGGTTGGGGCGCTGCGGTCCGGTGACCCGGATCGGCTGGGTTCGTACGCCCTGATCGGCCGGGTGGGCGAGGGCGGCCAGGGCACGGTGTTCCTCGGTGCGGCCGAGGACGGCCGGCAGGTCGCGATCAAACTGCTGCACGCCGAACTGACGTCCGACGACAAGGCGCGCGCCCGGTTCCTGCGGGAACTGGAGGTCGCCAAGCGGGTCGCGCCGTTCTGCACGGCCCAGGTGATCGACGCCGACGCGACCGGCGACCGGCCCTACATCGTCAGCGAGTACGTGCGCGGTCCGTCGCTGAACCAGCAGGTCCTGGAGGACGGCCCGCTCGCCGGCGCCGCGCTGGACCGGCTCGCGGTCGGCACCGCGACGGCCCTCGCCGCGATCCACCAGGCGAAGATCGTGCACCGCGACTTCAAGCCGCACAACGTGCTGATCGGCCCGGACGGCCCGCGCGTCATCGACTTCGGCGTCGCCCGCGCGATCAGCGCCGGCACCACGCTGACCAGCCGGGTGATCGGCACCCCGTCCTACATGGCGCCCGAGCAGATCAGCGGCGACGAGGTCGGCACGCCCGCGGACGTGTTCTGCTGGGCGGCCACGCTGGTGTTCGCGGCGACCGGGGAGCCCCCCTTCGGGCAGGACACCATCCCCGCCGTGATCAACCGGATCCTGCACGAGGAGCCCGCCCTCGGCGACCTCGACGGCGGGCTGCGCGAGCTCGTCCTCGACTGCCTGGAGAAGGACCCGGAGCTGCGGCCCGGCGCCCGGCAGGTGCTGATGCGGCTGCTCGGGCACGAGGAGGCCGCGAACCCGGGGCGTCCCGCGGCCCGGTCCGGCGCCCCCGACGAGACCGCGATGCTCGCCGCCGGGTCCGTGCGGGCCGCCGAGGCCGACGACGACGTGTTCGACCCCGACCCGGTGTTCGGCGACGACCCCGTCTTCGAGGACGACGCCGACCACGACGGCGTCTTCCGCGACCCGGAGGCGCCCGCGGCGGCGGCCGCCTTCCACGGAGTGGACGAGCCGGGCCGCATCGGCGCGGTCGACGACGAGTACGAGGAGGCGCCCGCCCCCGCCGGATGGGCCGCCGACAGCACGCTGCCCCCCGACCTCGTCGTGGTCGGCGAGCGCGGCGGGCTGCGGAACAGGCTCGCCGGTTCCGGACGTTCCGCCGCGCTGGCCGGGGCCGCCGCGCTGTTCGTCGCGATCGTGGTGATCTCCTCCGTTCTCATGCTCGGCGGCGAGAAGGGCAAGGCCGGGCAGAAGGTCAGCGACCCGAGCGCACCGCCCGCGCCGAGCGGCGTCGCGCCGAGCACGGCGCCGCCGGCGACGCACCGGACCGAGCAGCAGACGACGTCCCCGTCCTACACGCAGAGCCCGACGGGAAGCACCTCGCCGTCCGGCACCCCGACGCCGTCCGGCAGCCCCACGCCGTCGGACACGCCGGACAGGCCGACGCCCACCAGGTCGACGCCCAAGCCGGGGACGACGCCGCCCGAGACCCCGACGGCGACCCCGCCGGACCCCTCCGAACCGCCGACCGATCCCGGGACCGGCAGCGGCACCGACGTCCAGCCGGGCGGTTGACCGGCCGCGCCCGGGCCGGCCGAGCCGGCGCGCCGAAGGCGTTCCGGCGGCGTCCGCGCGTGTC
Source organism: Actinomadura chokoriensis (assembly GCF_041463665.1). Lineage (GTDB taxonomy): Bacteria > Actinomycetota > Actinomycetes > Streptosporangiales > Streptosporangiaceae > Spirillospora > Spirillospora chokoriensis_A. Next base: position 159,119 of record NZ_JAXCEJ010000012.1, on the reverse strand, counting down.
GCGGCCCCGTGGCGGCCCGGTCTCCGGCGATCACGGTGAGTCACGCCGGACGGCCTGGCAGGGTGGCATAGGCCACGTTGACCTTGCTGCAGAGCCGGTCGGCTTTGCGGCGATTCCTGGCTACGCTCGTGCAGTGAGCGGCGCCACAACGAGGTGGCGAAGGGTCTCAAGGGGAGTTGTTGATGAGCGGCATGCTCGATCAAGCGAAGGACGACCTGCTCCGGCGGGCCGCCGAGACGTGCGCGCAGCGCCCGGGGGCGCGCGGCGGTGACGTCGCGGAGGTCTTCGACTACCTTCGCCTCTACTACCGGCAGGTCGCCCACGAGGACCTGATCGCGCGGGACCCGGCCGACGTCTGCGGCCCGGCGATGGCGCACCGGTCGCTCGGCGAGGAGCGCCCGCAGGGGCGCGCGAAGGTGCGCGTCTTCACGCCGACGCTGGAAGAGTACGGCTGGGACCCGGGCCACACCGTCGTGCAGGTCGTGACCGACGACATGCCGTTCCTGGTCGACTCGGTGACGACGGAGCTGAACCGGCACCAGCTGACCACGCACCTGATCGTCCATCCGCTGCTCGGCGTCGACCGCGACGTCGCGGGCCACCTGAAGGCGTTCCGCCACAAGCTCGACAGCGACACCGACGTCGACGAGTCGTGGATCCACGTCGAGGTCGACCGCACCAGCGACCGGGCCGTCCTGGACGCGCTGGAGAGCGACCTCGTGCGCGTCCTGCAGGACGTCCGGGTCGCCTTCGAGGACGAGACCAAGATGCGGGCCCGCGCCGACGAGATCGCCGCCGCGATCCAGGAGCGCCGGCCCCCGCTGCCGGACAAGGAGCTCGCCGACGGCGTCGAGCTGCTCGAATGGCTGGTCGACGGGCATTTCACCTTCCTCGGCTACCGCGACTACACGCTGACCGACGGCGACACCGCGCTGCGGCCCGAGCCGGGCACGGGCCTCGGCATCCTGCGCAGCGACAAGCGCGAGTCCGACAGCTTCGCCGCGCTGCCGCCGGAGGTCCGCGAGCTCGCGACGGAGAAGCGCCTCCTGGTGCTCACGAAGGCGAACTCGCGCTCCACCGTCCACCGGCCCCTGTACCTCGACTACATCGGGGTGAAGAAGTTCGACGAGTCGGGCGAGGTCATCGGCGAGCGCCGCTTCCTCGGCCTGTTCACGCACGTCGCCTACAGCGAGTCGATCGCGCACGTCCCCGTGCTGAAGCGCAAGCTGGACGAGGTGCTGGAGCTCGCCGGGTTCACCTCCGACAGCTACGACGGCCAGGACCTCATCGAGGTCCTGGAGAGCTACCCGCGCGACGAGCTGTTCCAGATCTCGGTGGACGACCTGCTGAGGATCTCCCTCGGCGTGCTGCGGCTGCGCGAGCGCCGCCAGCTGAAGCTGTTCCTCCGCAAGGACCTGTACGGGCGCTTCATGTCGTGCATGGTCTACCTGCCGCGCGACCGCTACACCACCAAGGTCCGGCTGCGCATCCAGGACCTGCTCAAGCAGGCGTTCGCGGGCGTCAGCGTCGACTACAGCGCGAACGTGACCGAGTCGCTGCTGGCGCGGCTGCACGTGGTCGTCCGCGGCGAGCGCGGCCGTCCGCTGCCGGACGTGGACGTCGCCGAGCTCGAGGAACGACTCGCGGGCGCCACCCGCTCTTGGGAGGACGACCTCGCCGACGCGGTCATCGAGCAGTGCGGCGAGGAGCGGTCCGGAACCCTCGGCCGCGCGTTCGGGGAGGCGTTCCCGGAGGGCTACAAGGCCGACTTCCCGGCCCGCACCGCCGTCGCGGACCTGCGCCGCCTCGACGACCTCGTCGAGGACGGCGCCACCTCGATCAACCTGTACGAGCCGTACAGCGCCGAACCCGGCGAGCGGCGGCTGAAGATCTACCGGCTGGGCGAGCCGATCTCGCTGTCCCGGGTGCTGCCGCTGCTGCAGAACATGGGCGTCGAGGTCATCGACGAGCGGCCGTACGAGATCCGCACGTCCGACGGCCGCCGGTTCTGGATCTACGACCTGGGCCTGCGGTACGTCCCGCCGGCGGACGTCCCGGAGGAGGCCATCAAGGACCTCTTCCAGGACGCGTTCACGGCGCTGTGGCGCGGCGAGATCGAGAACGACGGGTTCAACGCGCTCGTCCTGCACGTCGGGCTGAACTGGCGCGAGGCGATGATCCTGCGCGCCTACGCCCTGTACCTGCGGCAGACCGGCACGACGTTCTCCAAGCGGTACGTGGAGCAGGTGCTGCTGCGCAACGCGTCCATCACCCGGCTGATGGTCCGGCTGTGGGAGAGCCGCCTCGACCCGTCCCTGCAGGGCGGAGAGGAGGAGCGCAGCGCCGGCATCACCGAGGAGCTCCACGGCAAGCTGGACGAGGTCGCCAGCCTCGACGAGGACCGCATCCTCCGCGCCTACCTGTCGCTCGTCCAGGCGACGCTGCGCACGAACCACTACCAGGGCAAGCCGTACCTGGCGATGAAGTTCGACCCGGAGCGCATCCCCGACCTGCCGCAGCCGAAGCCCATGTACGAGATCTTCGTGTACTCGCCGAAGGTCGAGGGCGTCCACCTGCGGTTCGGGTCGGTGGCGCGCGGCGGCCTGCGCTGGTCGGACCGGCGCGAGGACTTCCGCACCGAGATCCTCGGCCTGGTGAAGGCGCAGGCCGTGAAGAACACCGTCATCGTCCCGGCGGGCGCGAAGGGCGGCTTCGTCGGCAAGCAGCTCCCCGACCCCTCGCTCGACCGCGAAGCGTGGCAGAAGGCCGGCATCGCCTGCTACAAGGACTTCATCTCCGGCCTGCTCGACCTGACCGACAACCTCGTGGACGGCAAGGTCGTGCCGCCGCCGAACGTCGTCCGGCACGACGGCGACGACACCTACCTGGTCGTCGCGGCCGACAAGGGCACGGCGACGTTCTCCGACATCGCCAACGGCGTCGCCGGCGACTACGGGTTCTGGCTCGGCGACGCGTTCGCGTCCGGCGGGTCCGTCGGCTACGACCACAAGGCGATGGGCATCACCGCCCGCGGCGCCTGGGAGTCGGTCAAGTACCACTTCCGCGCGCTGGGCAAGGACGTCCAGAACGAGGACTTCACCGTCGTCGGCGTCGGCGACATGTCCGGGGACGTGTTCGGCAACGGGATGCTGCTGTCGGAGCACATCCGGCTCGTCGCGGCGTTCGACCACCGGCACATCTTCATCGACCCCGCCCCGGACGCGGCCGCCTCGTTCGCCGAGCGCCGCCGCCTGTTCGAGCTGCCGCGCAGCAGCTGGGCCGACTACGACGCCTCGCTGATCTCCAAGGGCGGCGGGGTCTTCCCGCGCACCGTCAAGTCGATCCAGATCACCCCGCAGATGCGGTCCGCGCTCGGCATCGCGGACGGGCTGAAGACGCTCACCCCGTTCGAGCTGATCCGGGCCGTCCTCAAGGCGCCCGCCGACCTGCTGTGGAACGGCGGAATCGGCACCTACGTCAAGTCGTCGGCGGAGAACAACGCCGAGGTCGGCGACAAGGCCAACGACCCGGTCCGGGTGGACGGCGCCGACCTGCGCTGCAAGGTCATCGGTGAGGGCGGCAACCTCGGCGTGACCCAGCTCGGCCGCATCGAGTTCGCGCGCGGCGGCGGCATCGTCAACACCGACTTCATCGACAACTCCGCCGGCGTCGACACCTCCGACCACGAGGTCAACATCAAGATCCTGCTCGACCAGGTCGTGCGGGACGGCGAGCTGACCGGCAAGCAGCGCGACGGCCTGCTGTACGAGATGACCGGCGAGGTCGGGCGGCTCGTCCTGCGCGACAACTACGCGCAGAACGTGGTGCTCGCCGCGGCCCGCGCGCAGGCGCCGGCGATGCTGCACGTCCACGGCCGGTACATGCGCAAGCTGGAACGCGACGGCCGGCTGAAGCGGCGCCTGGAGTTCCTGCCGGGCGAGAAGGCGCTCGCGGAGCGGCGGCAGGCCGGGCACGGGCTCACCGGCCCCGAGTTCTCCGTCCTGCTCGCCTACACCAAGCTCGCGCTGGACGCCGAGATCGTCGCCTCCGACCTGCCCGACGACCCGTACCTGGAGTCGTGGCTCGTCGACTACTTCCCGACCGCGCTGCGCGAGCGGTTCCGCGACTACATGGACCGGCACCCCCTGCGCCGCGAGATCATCACCACGGCCGTGGTGAACGACGTGGTCAACGCGAGCGGCTCCACGTTCGTGTTCCGCATGAACGAGGAGACGGGCGCGTCGTCGTCCGACATCGCCCGCGCCTACCTCGTCGCCCGCGACGTGTTCGAGATGCCGCGGTTCTGGCAGGCCGTGGAGAGCCTCTCCCACCAGGTGGAGGAGTCCACGCAGATCGCGATGCGGCTGGAGGCGCGCAAGCTGACCGAGCGCGCCGCCCGCTGGCTGCTGCACAACCGGCGGCCGCCGTTCGACATCCGGGAGAGCGTCGACTTCTTCAGCGGCGGCGCGGAAACGCTCGGCGCGCACGTGTCCAAGCTGCTCGTCGGCCTGGACCTCGCCGCCTACGAGCAGCGCCGCGACGGCTTCGCCGAACTGGGCGTCCCGGAAGAGCTGGCCGAGCAGTGCGCCGCGTTCGTCCCCGCCTACTCCACCTTCGACGTGGTCGGCGTCGCGCACGACACCGGGCGCCCGGTGGAGGAGGTCGCCGAGGTCTACTTCGACCTCGCCGACAGGCTCCAGCTGTCGCGGCTCCGGGAACGCATCATCGCCCTGCCGCGCGACGACAAGTGGCGGTCGATGGCGCGCTCCGCGCTCCGCGACGACCTGTACGCGGCGCATTCGGCCCTCACCCGCGACGTCCTGATCACCAGCGAGCCCGGCGCCCAGCCCGAGGAACGCATGATCCACTGGACGGAGAAGAACAGGCCGGCCGTCCGGCGCGCCCAGCAGACGCTGAGCGAGATCTGGGAGAGCGACAGCTTCGACCTGGCGACCCTCTCGGTGGCCCTGGGCGCGATCCGCACCCTGGTGACCGCCAGCTCCCTGCCGTCCAGCGAAGCGTGAGACCGGGTGGCGTCCGTCCCGTTCCCGGGGCGGGCGCTACGCGCTTTCAGCGGACGCGAGGGAGACGGACTCGCCCAGCACACGGCCCTTGCCGGACGGCGGCGCGTACCCGATGACCAGCCACTGCCACGTCACACGCAGCCTGTCGCCCGGCTTGTCGTCGTTCTTGGCCAGGTAGTCGCCGACCTCGCGGGGGAGGGTGTCCTCCCTGCCGCCGGCCAGGGTCCGCTCCTGTTTCAGCCCGTACCAGACCAGCGAGCCGCCGTCGCTCGTGCGCAGCGCGTAGGACGCCCCCGGTCCGGACGCGAACTCTCCAGGCCCGGCCTTCCAGTCACCGATCCTCTTCGCACGGGCGCTCCGGGAGTAGGCGTCGGGCACCAGAGTGCTCTCGTCGCCGCTCCCCATGTACTTCGCATGAGCTGCGGGCAATCCGCGATCGGACGCCGCCCTCGCGTAACCCTGCGGATCGTAGGCGAGCTGCGGCGGCTTGCCCTGGAATGTGAGCCAGTGCGCCGCACGCCAGTCGTCCGGCTTCCCCGTCTTCACGAATACGCCGAGGACCTGCTGCTCCTTGCCGCCCGACCGCTCCAGCGCCGCGACGCCGAACCACTTGGGGAACCCGTCCAGCCGTGGAACGTAGAAGACCGGATTCATCAGGGAGATCTCCGCCGACTCGGGCAGCCTGCCGTAGGTGCGGACGCGGGCGCTGACCGGTGCCTCCAGCGAGCCCGTCACGGTGTCGCGCCACTGCCGTTCGTCACCGGACGTGATCCCCTTGTTGTGCCGCCCCGTCCACGCCTCAAGGATCTTGAGGGACTCCTCGGCCGTGACGGCGGGCTTGCCGCTCGGCTCCTTGGAACCGGCCCCGGCGGCCGGACCGGACTCCGAGCACCCGGCCACCGCGAGCAGCAGCGCGGCCAGGCCCACGTGAAGCGCACGACGCACAACCCACCTCGGGCGGACGATCGGTCAGGCTTGCCCGCGACAGTGTAGAACTTTCCGGGCCACGCGACCCCAGCCACGCCGAAACCACACCCGTGGCGAACGCCCCGAACCATGCCGCCCGCTAGGGCACCCACCCCAGCCACCGCCGAAACCACGCACTGACCGAAAGGTGCACGTCCGTAAGCCCGGCGATGCGGGGACCCGCCGCGTTGCGATCGCGTGCGAAGCCAGGTTCGAGCCTCCGAGAACCTGATCGCGCAGCGAGCCGCTAGGCGAGTCGGATGCGATGCAGCGATCGCCGCTTTGCCCGTTGAAGGAAGGCCCTCCAGCGCCTGACGCTGAGGGCAATGCGATAAAACGCCCGTCGGATGCCGGGTCGGTCCTGCTGCAGCGGTCAGAAGAGCGGGACCGCCCGGCACCCGACGGAACTCAGGAGCCGTGGGCGGCTATGGCCTTGCGGTACATGCCGTTGACCGTGGCGCGGCCCTTGGGCGGAACGGTGGCGAGGTACTGGACGAGGACGGTCGTGTCCAGGCGCGTCCTGGCGGCGCTGGCCGGGGCGAGCCCGACAAGGTCCCCGCTTACCGCCAACCTGCCCCGTTTCGTGGCGGAGTACGCCTCATTCTGCTTCAGGACATACCAGACGAGCGCCCCGCGGTCCTTGGTGCGCAGCGCGTAGACCTTGTACGGCGCGGGGGAGAACCGCGATGACAGCGTCACCCCGCGTCCGGCCAGGGTGCGCTCGCCCTGCTTCAGCGCCTTGTAGGTCTCGCTGGTCTTCGCCCCGTCGGCCAGCACCGAGGCGCCGCCCGCGCGGGGTCCGTCCGTGAGCAGCGCGGCGTGCGCCTGCGCCAGCTTCCCGGGCGGGACGGCGAGGTCCTTCGCGTGGGGGTCGACCGGCGTGGCGAACCCGTCCCGGTCGAGGGCCACCTTGTTCAGTGCCTGTTCCGACGGGTACGGGTCGGCCGTCAGCAGCCACGGCGCCCCCTCGCCGGCCTGCGTGAACAGCAGCGCGTGCCGCAGCGTCCGGTCGCCCTTGCCCGTGGCGGTGTCGGCCGCGAACCAGCGCGGGTAGCCGGTCAGCCGCGGGACGTAGAACGTGGTGGCGGCGAAGGCCAGGTTCGGCGGACGCTGCCGGACGGCTCGCCCGAGCTTCAGCGCGGCCGTGTCCATCGACAGTTGAGGGTCGGCCTCGATCGCGCGCAGCGCCCTGCCGTCGAGGCCCCGCCCCGCCCGGTTCGCCGTCGCGGCGTAGGAGGCGAGCACCTGCTGCGCCTGCGCCTTGGTCAGCGCGGGCGCCCCCCTGGGTTTGGCGGCCTCGGCGGACGACCCGCCGGAACAGCCTGCGGTCAGCGCGGCGGCGAGCAGGCAGCCGGTCAGCGGGACGAGCGGGACTTGAGTGCGTGCGGCCATGAGGCCCCCCGAATGGCGACGGTGATCCGAACCACACGTCATCCTCGCAGAGTGACCGCACAGTCACTCTATGAATGCGAAAGTCCGTCCGAAGAGCGGGCGCGGGATCAGGCCGCCGCCTCCTGCTGGCGCATCCAGCGGATCTCGGCCTCGATGAAGTCGTCGAGGTCGCCGTCCAGCACCGCCGTGGGGTTGCCCGCCTCGACGCCGGTGCGCAGGTCCTTGACGATCTGGTACGGGTGCAGCACGTAGTTGCGGATCTGCGTGCCCCAGCTGCCGGGGTCGACGCCGCGGATCTTGGCCATCTCCTCGGCCTCCTCCTGGCGCTTGCGCTCCAGGAGCTTGGCCTGCAGGACGTTCATGGCCGTGGCCTTGTTCTGCAGCTGGCTGCGCTCGTTCTGGCAGGACACGACGATGCCGGTCGGGAGGTGGGTGATCCGCACCGCCGAGTCGGTCGTGTTGACGCCCTGGCCGCCCGGCCCGGACGACCGGTACACGTCGACCCGCAGGTCGTTCTCGTCGATGTCGACGTGGTCGCTCTGCTCCACCACGGGGACGACGTCCAGGCCCGCGAACGACGTCTGCCGGCGGCCCTGGTTGTCGAACGGGGAGATCCGGACCAGCCGGTGCGTGCCGTGCTCGCCGCGCAGCGTCCCGTAGGCGTAGGGGGCCTTCACCGCGAACGTGGTCGACTTGATCCCGGCCTCTTCGGCGTAGGACGTCTCGTAGATCTCCGTCGGGTAGCCGTGCCGCTCGGCCCAGCGCAGGTACATCCGCTGGAGCTGCTCGGCCCAGTCGGCCGCGTCCACGCCGCCGGCCTGCGCGTTGATCGTGACCAGCGCCTCCCGTGCGTCGTACTCGCCCGACATGAGCGTACGCACTTCCATCTGCTGGACGGCCTTGTGCAGCGCCGCGAGCTCCTCGTCGGCCTCCGCGCGCGTGTCGGCGTCGTCCATCTCGCCGGCCAGCTCGTACAGGGTGGCGGCGTCGTCGAGCCGCTGCCGGAGGCTCTCCACCCGGCCCAGTTCGCTCTCCAGGTGCGACAGGCGCCGCGTCACCGACTGGGCGCGCTCCTGGTCGCTCCACAGGTCGGGGTCGGCGGACTGCTCGCGCAGGTCGGCGATGTCGCGGCGCATGGCGTCGAGGTCCAGCACCTGCTCGATGCTGGTCAGCGTTGCGCCGAGCTCCTTGAGCTGCTCTTCGGGTTCGATGCCTGCCACGGTCCGAGCTTATCGCCGTCCGGTACTGCTAATCGCGCCCGTGTCACCGCGTACCGCGCCGCGGCGAAGGCTGGTCGTTCAGTCAATATCATGTGGATGGCAGAATCACGGGCCGAGGAGGCCGGCCGACGACGGCCGGCCCGGAGTTCGGTCCGGGGGACGGGTCTTTGCACAGGTTCCTGCGGGTGATCGCGGCCGTGGTGCCGCTCACCCTGGCGCTCGCGGCCGCGGCCTGCGCCGAGGGCAAGACGGAGGCGCGGCCGGCCGTCAGCGTGCCCGAGACGGCCCCGCCGGCGCCGGTGCCGCTGACCCCGCAGGTCGCGGAGCAGGCGTTCCGCACCTATGTCATCGACGAGGACGTGGCCCGCGCCGCCGTCGACGAGCGGCTCGCGCTGGCCTGGACGTCCGACGGCCAGGCCCAGCTCACCGCGGCCGAGTTCCGCAAGGCGGCCTACGACGGCGACCCGGTCCGGCGCTTCACCTACGGCAAGCCCCGGCTGTACGTGCCGAAGCTGAAGGACGCCGCCTACCCGCAGTGGTTCATGGTGTCGGTCGAACGGTCCGTCCTGGGCAAGCCCAAGAGCGAGCACAGGTTGCTGATGACGTTCGTGCTGCGCGGGCCGTCCGATCGCTGGAGGCTCACGCATGCGACCCTCCTGCAGAAGAAGGTCAAGGAGCCGAAGGTCGCGATCGACGACGACGGGTACGCGGAGGCGCTGAGCACCGACGACACCTCCGTCCTGATCCGTCCCCGCGACGTCGGCGGGATCCAGGCGACGGTCGCCGCGGAGGGCGGCGGCAGCGTGGCCGCCAAGGTGATGAAGGCCAACGCCGTGACGACCGGTTTCTACCGGGACGCCAGGCGCGAGAAGAAGAAGGCGAAGAAGAAGGACCTGACGCTCCAGGTCGTCTACACCGCGACGCCGTTCCCCTACTTCGGGCTGCGGACGGAGAACGGCGGCGGGCTGGTCGTCTACTCGCTGTTCCGCAACACGGCGCTCGTCGCCAAGGACCCGGACACCCCCAAGCCGGAGATCCCCGACGACGCCGAGCACCTCCTGGACGGGACGGTCGAGGGCAACGAGGTCGACACCACCTCGACCCTGCACTTCGCCGCCTTCGACCCGCCGAAGGCCAAGAAGGGCAAGCCGCAGCAGAAGGCGTACGTGGTCGCCGACGACGGCTCGATCACGAAGGCCGCCACACCGCCGATCAAGAAGCCCTAGCCGGTCGAGGCGCGGCCGGCGCGGCGGTGTCGGCCGTAGGGGAAGCTCAGTCGTTGCGCCTGGTCAGCCGCGGGGCGGGATCAGCCGCGCAGGGTGAGCCGCAGGGCAGGGGCAGCCGCGGGGCGGGGGCATCAGCCGTAGACGCGCCGCAGGACGAGGGCGACGAACAGCAGGGCGACCAGGGCCGCCAGGACGAGCGCGGGCGGGATGGACGGGCCGTGCCGGTGCAGCTCCGACCGGGCCTCCTGGCAGGTGGGGCAGCGCCCTTCCACCACCGGGTTCGAGCACCGGGCGCAGATGAGATGTTCGCAGCTCATGTCGTGGGCCCCAATCTCCGAGAGCGGCACGCGCACCCATGCGGGGAAGCGTCCGCTTCTTCGGTGTCCGTCCACTTATTAGCTATCTTTCCCGTCATCCAGCGTAGCCGGACTGTATGGTCGTTCCGGCAAGTCTGGGAGCTAGACGGTAGGAAACGGCCGGACGTCGGGAGACGGATTACATGGTACTGATCGGACAGAACACACCGATCGGACTGAGTGGTGCCCCCGGCCGTCCGTACCGCGCCGACCGGGACGAGGTGGTTCCCGGTCCCCTCTACACTGCTCGAAGGCTCCGCGTCCCACCCGGTCGTGAAGCCGGGCGGCGCAGGCAAGTGCTCACGGACCCGTCCGTGGCCGCGGGCCGGGCCGCTCCCCAACCCCTACAGCGAACCGCCGTGATGCAGCCGTGATCCATTTCGACAACGTCACCAAGGTCTACCCGAGCCAGAACCGGCCCGCCCTGCAGCATGTGAACGTCGCCATCGAGAAGGGCGAGTTCCTGTTCCTGGTGGGTCCGTCCGGCTCCGGCAAGTCGACCTTCCTGCGCCTCGTCCTGAAGGAGGAGCGTCCTTCCCAGGGTCACGTGCACGTGGCGGGCAAGGACCTGAGCAGGCTCAGCAACTGGAAGGTGCCGCACCTGCGCCGCAGGATCGGCTGCGTCTTCCAGGACTTCCGCCTCCTGCCCAACAAGAACGTCTTCGAGAACGTCGCGTTCGCCCTCGAGGTGATCGGCAAGCCGCGGCGCTTCATCGGCAAGGTCGTCCCCGAGGTCATCGACCTCGTCGGCCTGGAGGGCAAGGCCCACCGGATGCCGGACGAGCTGTCCGGCGGCGAGCAGCAGCGCGTCGCGATCGCGCGGGCGTTCGTCAACCGGCCGATGATCCTGCTGGCCGACGAGCCCACGGGGAACATCGACCCCGCCACCTCGATCGGCATCATGAAGGTGCTGGACCGCATCAACCGGACCGGCACCACCGTCGTCATGGCCACCCACGATGCCGCTATCGTCGACGCGTTCCGAAAGCGCGTCGTCGAACTGGAGGACGGCCGCGTCGTCCGCGACCAGTCCCGCGGCGTGTACGGCCAGGCGTACTGACCATCTGAACCAACGATTCCCGCCGGGGCGTACGACAGCCGGAAGGCGGGGACCGCCCGCTTCGGGCCGCGTTCCCTCATGAGGCCGCCCGGCTCCGGGCGGCAACAGGCGATCAAGGACAGCGAGGCATGCGCGTACAGTTCGTTCTCCAGGAGATCTGGATCGGTCTCCGCAGGAACATGACGATGACGATCTCCCTCGTCATCACCGTCGCCATCGCCATGGCGCTCTTCGGCACCGGGCTGCTCCTGCGGCAGCAGGTCGACGCGTCCAAGAGCTACTGGTACGACAAGATCGAGGTCTCGATCTTCCTGTGCGCCAAGACGAGCTCCAACCCCAGCTGCCAGAAGCAGGACGTCACCGACCAGCAGCGGCAGACGCTCAAGGCGAGCCTCGAGAAGATGCCGCAGGTCTCCAACGTCGAGTACGAGAACAAGCAGCAGGCGTACGACCGGTTCAAGGACCGCTTCTCCGGTTCGCCCGGCTTCGTGGAGAGCACCCGTGAGGGCGACATCCCCGACTCGTTCCGGGTCAAGCTGAGGAACCCGGAGGAGTACAAGGCGGTCGCGCAGCAGATGCTCGGCCAGCCCGGCGTCGACACGGTCATCAACGAGCAGGAGATCCTGAAGCGGTTCTTCCGGATCCTGAACGGCCTGCAGGTGGCGGCGCTGACGATCGCGCTGATCCAGGTGATCGCGGCGGTGATGCTGGTCGGCAACACCGTCCGGCTGTCGGCGTTCAACCGGCGCCGTGAGACCGGCATCATGCGGCTGGTCGGCGCGTCCAACACCTACATCCAGATGCCGTTCATCCTGGAGGGCGCCATCGCCGGCCTGATCGGCGGGTTGTTCTCCTCGATCCTGCTGGTGTTCAGCAAGAAACTGCTGGTCGACAGATTGGCGGGGGACGTCCAGCTCGTCAGCCAGCTCGGCTGGAGCACGGTGCTGGCCGTCATGGTCCTGTCGATCTGCTTCGGCGTCCTGCTCTGTGCCGTCGCGTCGTTCCTGACGTTGCGCCGATACCTGAAGATCTGACGTCGTGCCCGGATCCGGGGCAAGTCCCGGATCCGGCCCGTCCGGCCGCCCTACACTTGCCGCATGGTCCGGCCCGTGTCGCTTCTGAGCCCGTGCCGCCGCTGAGGAGGCGGCGGGGGCGGGCGCTGCGCGGGGTGGCCCTCGCGGCGGCGCTCGTCTGTGCCTACGGCGCCGGTGTCGTGAGCGGCTCCGGCTCGCAGCGGCACGCGGCGGTCGCGGGCGGCGGGTCCGTCCTGGACGAGGCCGCCGCGCAGATCGGCCGCCGGGCCGCCGAGCCCGTCGGGCGCGGCGAACTCGACCGCGCCGCCATCGAGGGCATGCTGCGCGGTCTCGGCGACAGGTGGGCGCACTACTACCCGGCCACCGAGTACGACGACGTCGAGGGACGCCTGACCGGCCGCTACAGCGGCGTCGGGCTGTGGCTCGGCTCGGGTGCCGACGGCCGCGTGGTGGCCGCCAGCGTCCAGCCCGGCACCCCCGCCGCGAGCGCCGGCGTGCGGGCCGGCGACGTCGTCACGGCCGTCGGGGACGCGCCCGTGGACGGCTGGGACATCTCGCGTGTGGCGCGGTCCCTGCGCGGACGTCCCGGCGAAGCCGTCGAACTAACCGTGGAACGCGGCCGTCGAACAGAGCGGTTCCATCTCGTCCGCACACCGGTCCCTGGAGGAAACGTCACCGTGACCGATCTTCCAGAGCACGCGCGCCTCATCCGCGTCGGCGCCTTCACGAGCGGGACGGGACGGGACGTCCGCGCCGCCGTGACCGGGCCGTCGCCGTCCGGCCGTCCCACCGGCGGCGTCCTGCTCGACCTGCGCGGCAACCCCGGCGGACTGCTGGACGAGGCGGTCGAGACGGCGTCGGCGTTCCTGCCCGGCGGCCCCGTCGTGACCTACGAGCCGCGCGGCAGGCCCGTCCAGCGGCGCACCGTCGGCACGCCCGGCGACGCCGAGACCCCGGTCGTGGTGCTCGTCGACGCCGGCACCGCGAGCGCCGCGGAGATCGTCGCGGGCTCCCTGCGCGACCGCGACCGCGCGGTGATCGTAGGATCGCGTACATATGGGAAGGGCTCGGTCCAGGAACCGATCGAGCTCGCCGACGGGTCGGTCATCGAGCTGACCGTCGGTCGCTACCGCACCCCGGGCGGCCGTAACCTCGACGGTGTCGGGATCGAGCCCGACGTGGCGGTGTCCGCCGACCGTCCGCCGGGCGAGGCCGAGCGGCGCGCCCGGACGGTACTGCGGGGCCTGCACGCGACGATGCCGGACAAGGACTGATGAAGTGGCACGGGACACCGGGCGCAAGAAAGACAAGAAGGACACCGGGCGCCAGCTCATCGCCCAGAACAAGCGAGCCCGCTACGACTACCACATCGACGACACGTGGGAGGCGGGCATGGTGCTGATGGGCACCGAGGTGAAGGCGCTGCGCGCCGGGCGCGCGTCCCTCGTCGACGGCTACGCCCACGTGATGGACGGCGAGGTGTGGCTGGAGCACGTCCACATCCCCGAGTACACGCAGGGCACCTGGACCAACCACGCGCCGCGCCGCCGCCGCAAGCTGCTGCTGCACAGGCGCGAGATCAAGAAGATCATCGACAGGTCGGCGGAGCCGGGCTGGACGCTGATCCCGCTCGCCCTGTACTTCAAGGACGGGAAGGCCAAGGTCGAGATCGGTCTCGCCCGTGGTAAGAAGTCCTACGACAAGCGCCAGGCCATCGCCAAGCGGGAAGCCGACCGCGAGATGCAGAAGGCGGCGGCGGCGCGGTTCAGGAGACGGTGAAGGGTGCCGATGAAGAACCCAGGCCGGCGGCGGGGACCGCGCCGGATTCCGCTGCGGCCGTTCGTGCTGGGCGGCGGCGCCCTGACGATGTGCGGCCTGCTCGTCGCGACCATGATGCCGGGCGCCCGGGCCGAGCCGTCCGCGATGCCCGCCGTCCGCGACTTCCTGATCGCCTGGCAGGTCGGCAACTACGAGGCCGCGGCCCGCCAGACGGTCGGCGCCGACAAGGAGCAGGTCGCCGACGCCCTGAGCCGCGTCCGCCAGCAGCTCGACGCCGCGGCGCTGCGGCTGTCCCTCGGCACCGAGGTGCAGGGCAGCGGCGTCGACCAGATCGTCAAGAAGGGCGACGAGGCCGACGCGCGCTTCACCGTCAAGATCGACCTCGGCGAGAACGGCCAGCCGTGGCAGTACCCCGGCCTCATGCACCTGCGGCGCACCGGCGGCAAGTGGAAGGTCGTCTGGAACCCGTCCATCATCAACACCAAGCTGAAGCAGGGCCAGCGGCTCGCCGTGGTCACCGAGGTGCCGAAGCGCGCCCCGATCACCGACACGCAGGGCCGCCCCGTGCTGCGCGAGGTCGGCGCCTACAACGTCGGCGTGTTCCCTGGCCAGCTCGCCGACCCGGAGAAGACCCTCGACCAGCTCGCCGAGCGGGCCAAGATGGACGGCGGCCGCCGGCTCGACGCCGAACGCCTCCTCGGCCGCGTCCGCTCCGCCCCGCCGCAGGCGTTCCTGCCGCTGCTGACCCTCCAGGTCCCCGCGCACAACGCGCTCATCCGGCGGCTCAACACCATTCCGGGCCTCCGGTTCGAGGAGACCAAGGCGCTGATCGCGCCCGCGTACGCGCCCGAGCTCGTCGGCCATCTCGGCCCCGCCACCGCCGACCGGCTCCAGCAGGTCGGCGCCCCCTACCAGCCGGGCGACACGATCGGCGTGAGCGGTGTCCAGCTGCTCCAGCAGCGCCGCCTCGCCGGCACGCCTACCGTCCGGGTCGTCGCGCAGGACGAGTCCGGCAAGAACACCGAGGAACTGCGGTCCTGGGAGGGCCAGCAGCCGGAACAGGTCCAGACCACCCTCGATCCCGGCTACCAGGCGCGCTCGGACTTCGCACTCCAGGGGCTGCCGTACGCGGCGTCCATGGTGGTGGTCCGGCCGAGCACCGGTGAGGTGCTGGCCGTGTCCAACCGCGGGACGAACGGCGAGAACCGCGCGTTCGAGGGCCACTACCCGCCCGGGCTGACGTTCGGGATCGTGTCCGCGGAGGCCCTGTTCTCCCAGGCCAAGCTGAACCAGTCCACGGAGACCTCCTGCCCGGCCAGCGTCGCCGTCGGCGGCAAGACCTTCACCAACAGGGCCCGCGGCGACACCACCCTCGCGAACGCGTTCGCCGCGTCCTGCAAGACGAGCCTCGCGCAGCTCAGCGGCAAGCTGGACGCGCAGACCCTCGTCCAGGAGGCGGGGCAGTTCGGCATCGGCAAGAACTGGGGGCTGTCCGTACCCGCGTTCACCGGCTCCGTGCCGACCCCGGCCAACGACGGTGAGAAGGCCGCCGCCATGGTCGGCGAAGGCAAGGTCGAGATGAGCCCCCTCGGCATGGCCCTCGTCGCCGCCGCCGCGCAGAACGGCACCTGGAAGCCCCCGTACGTCCTCAAGGACGTCCAGCAGACGGTCCAGGCGCCGGCGCCTCAGAACCTCCAGTCCGAAGCGATCGTCAGCCTCAAGCGCGTCCTCAGCCGCAACGCCACCCACGGCAACGCGCGCGGCGCCCGCGTCTCCGGCGACGTCGTCGGCGTCGCCGCCCTCGCCACCTCCGGCAATGGCAAGACCGTCTCCTGGTTCGTCGGCTCCAGCGGCGACCGCGCCTTCGCCATCGCCGTCGAAGGCACCGTCAACACCGCCCAGATCGCCGCCAGGTTCCTCACCGGCCGCCCCTGATCCGGCTTTGAGATCTCTTTACGGGCGGGACGCAACCATCCCGCCGCGCCCGGGCGTCATTACGGGTGACTGAGAAACCGCTCGGGGGGTTGCGGACTCAGTCACCGTGATGAGACCAGAGCCTCGTCTCGGGGGAGGCTCTGCCGTCCGGACCGGCCCGACCCTGCCGGTCGACCCCGGTGGGCGTGACACGTCTCGCGCCCACCGGGGTTCACGTGTGCCCGGCGGGGAATCACATTGCCCGCGCACGCGTTAACCTAGTAACGTCGTCGTGCGGACGTCCCCGGATGGCCGCTTTGACAACTCAACATGGGGGTGACCGGCTTCGACTTCGGTCGTTCGAGCCAGGGGAAGCGGGTCGAGGGTTGCTGTCGTGACCTCGTAAATCCTGTGACAGCAAACCAATAACTGCCAACAAGAAGCAGTCCGAGTTCGCCCTCGCCGCCTGAGCGAGGAGTGAACTCTGTCAGCCCGGGAGCGTCTCCGAACCGGGGTCTGGCATCGTAAGGAGACTCCACCTACCGACCCGGTCGCGGAGCCGGTAGGGACACCGAACAGCGACTGAGCCCGTCGGCGACACGCCTGCGTGAGCGCCGGGGCTGAGAAAACGCCAAGCAGGCTGCACCCGGAGAAGCCCTGGCCCTTCACCGAAGGACGCGGGTTCGATTCCCGCCACCTCCACTTGTCATGACAGGCACGGCCCGACCGGAACCCTCCGGTCGGGCCGTGCCTGTTCGCTCGCGTCTGCGGATCCTGGTCGCCTGCCTGGTGCCGCCCATGGCTGGGGCCGCTTCTTCAGCCGATTGCCGGGTGCCGCGGTCGTGTGAGGCACTAGGCGTGCTCCAGTGCCCAGGCGCAGATCGCGGACAGCGGCTCCTGCAGGGTTTTGCCGAGTGCGGTCAGGGTGTACTCGACATGCTGTGGGGCGGTTTTCTTGAGCACCCGTCGTTCGACCAGCCCGTCGCTTTCCATGCTCCTCAAGGTCTCGGTCAGCACCTTCTGGGTGATGCCGGGTAGTTTGCGGCGCAGCTCGGCGTGCCGCTGCGGTCCGGCGAGCAGCGCGTAGATCAGCAGTACCCGCCACTTGGCGGCCATTCGCTCCAGCGCCTGCCGGGTCGCGCAGCTTTCTTCCAGGACGTCGGGTATCACCAGTGCCATGGTTTCTCCTCTGGAAGGGCACCTTAAAGTGCCTTCTGCCGGTCCGGGTTCGGGGTGTTTAGTGTCCCGGTCATGACAGAGCTTAGGGTCCACACGTACACGGCGGCAGAGCCCGGGATCTTCGTCAACAGCTACCTGCTCGAGACGGCGGACGGCGTGGTGCTCGTCGATGCCGGGCTGCTGGTGTCGGACGCGCGGGCGCTGGCCGCGCGGCTCGGGGCGCTGCGCAAGCCACTGCTCGCGGCGTTCGTGACGCATCCCCACCCGGACCACTACAACGGGCTGCCGCACCTGGCCGGCGACGATGTTCCGGTCTATGCGACGGCGGCGGTCGCCGAGACGATCGAGCGGACCGCGGTCGCCAAGCGCGAGCAGTGGCGGCCCACCTACGGCGCGGAGTGGCCGGACCGGTTCCGCGTGCCGGACCGGCCACTGCAGGGCGGCGGAGCCGTGGAGGTCGCCGGGCTGCGGATCCACGTGCACGACCTCGGCGGCGCCGAAAGCCACGCCGACTCCTACCTCCTGGTGGAGGCCGGCGAGAAGCGGCACGCCTTCATCGGCGACCTGGCCTTCGACGGTGTGCACTCCTACACGGCGGACGGACTTTCCGGCGCGTGGCTGGACGTGCTCGATCGGCTGGTGGACGAGCTGGCCGGGGTGCCGCTGTTCCCGGGGCACGGCGCCCCCGGCGACACGGGCCTTCTGACCCGGCAGCGGCAGTACCTGCTGATGTATCGGGAAGCGGTGGGGCGTGTGGCCGTGGGCGCGCCGAGTCTGAGCGAGGCGCAGAAGCTGGAGCTGACGCAGACCATGACGCGTTTCCTGCCGGATGCCCCTCTTGGCTGGCTGGTCGCTTTGGGCGCGGACGCCGTCGCCGCCGAGCTCGCCGCCTCTTCGTCATCCAACACCCGGGAGGGCTCATGACCACGGTGAGAACCGAGCGAATCACCTTCGGCAGCGATGGCGTCGAACTGGTCGGCGAGCTCCGGCTTCCGAAGTCGGACGGTACGCTACCCGCCGTCGCGTTCACCGGCCCGTTCACCGGGGTGAAAGACCAGGTCATCGGCACCTACGCCGAACGACTCGCTCAGGCCGGGCTGGTCACGCTCACCTTCGACCACCGTGGTTTCGGGGAAAGCGGCGGACGCCGTCAGCATGAGGACAGCCAAGGGAAACTGGCCGATCTGAGGGCCGCCGTCGGCGTGCTGGCCGGTCGACCCGAGGTGAACTCGACCCAGATCGGCGTGGTCGGCGTCTGCCTCGGCGGCGGTTATGCGGTACGAGCCGCCGCCACGGACCCCCGTGTCAAGGCGGTGGCAGGCATCGCGGGCGCCTACAACAGCCCGTCCCGGATCGTCCAGACGATGGGCGTCGACGCCTACCGGTCCGCGCTCGGCGGCTTCCTGGACCGGTACGAGGAGTACCTTCCCGCCGTGGCGCCCGACGGCGCCGAGGCCGCGATGGCAGGCGACGAGCCGTACGCCTACTACGGCACCGCCCGGTCTGCCTCGCCGCACTGGCGCAACGAAGTGACAACAGGATCGCTCCACTCCCTGATGACCTTCGACGCCCTCGGCGCGGCCGACCTCCTGGCCGCCACTCCGCTCCTCATCGTCCACGGGAAGACCGACGACTACTGCTCGCCCGAGCTGGCTCGAGAGTTCTACGAACGCAAGCCGGGGGACAAGGAGATCCTCTGGCTGGACGCCGACCGGCACATCGACCTCTATGACGTGGAATCGCACGTCACCCAGGCCGCCCAGGCGACCGCCGACTTCCTGCACCGCAACCTCACGCCCTGACGGGAGACGCGACCACATCGACCGCACCCACGGCCCAACCGGAACGCGTCCGTTCCGGTTGGGCCGTTCGCGTCTGCGGGCCGCATGACACGTGAAGTTCACGGGGGAGCACCCTGTCCGAAACGTCCCAAAATGAAGATCGTCGGCGCAGCTAAAGAACGATCTTCATGTGGGGTGATGCGCCTTGGCAGAGATCCAGCGGACGCAGGACGGGCAGTCGCGCAGGAGCTTCCTGCGCGCGGTGGGGCTGACGGGCGGCGCGGGCACGATGTTCGCGGCCATGGGAGCGCTCGGGCTCGCACCGGCGGAGGCCGCCGCGGCCACCCCGCCCTTCCGGCCCCCGAGCCCCGCCGACTTCCATCTCACCGGGCGCGGGGCCGCCAGCGTCGTCATCCTCGGCGGCGGCATAGCCGGTCTCGTCTCGGCCTACGAACTCGGGAAGGCCGGGTACCGCTGCACGATCCTGGAGCCTCGAGCCATGACGGGCGGCCGCAACTTCACGGTGCGCGGCGGTACCGAGCAGACCGACGTCCTCGGCAACAAGCAGGTCGCCCGTTTCGGCGAAGGCCAGTACCTCAACGCCGGTCCCGCAAGGCTCGCCCAATGGATGGTCACGCTCGACTACTGCAGGGAACTCGGCGTCCCGATCGAGGTGTTCACCAACGCCAACGCCGACGCTTACATCTACAACGAGTCCCGTGGCATGAAACCCGGGCACCCCATGCGGTACCGGACGGCCAAGGCGGACGTCTACGGGTACGTCAGCGAACTGCTCGCCAAGGCCGCCGGCAGCGGCGCCCTGGACTCCGACCTGACCGACGACGACCGCTCCGCTCTCCTGTCCTTCCTGGAGGACTGGGGCCAGATAGGCGGCAAGTCCGACGGCTTCGCCTACAAGGGCGGCGCCAACCGGGGCTTCGACGCCTATCCCGGCGCGGCGGGTCAACCCGGCACACCGCTGGGAGCCGTCCCCGACGTCTCGGATGTCTTCGCGTCCGCCGTCGGACGCTACTTCTCCTTCGAGTTCGAGTACGACCAGGCGATGCTGATGTTCCAGCCGGTCGGCGGCATGGACCAGATCCCGAGGGCTCTGACGCGCGCCATCGGCCCCGGCAAGGTCAAGCTGGGCTGCGGCGCCTCCCGGCTCACGCAGCGGCCGGACGGCGTGACCGTCCACTACACCGACGCCGCGGGCCGCGAGACGACCTTGGACGCCGACTACTGCATCGCCGCGATGCCCCCGCACCTGCTGGCCGCACTTCCGCACAACCTCGGCGGCGACGTCCAGGCGGCCCTGCGGGCCATCACCCCCGCCTCCGCGAGCAAGATCGGACTGGAGTACCGCAGCCGCTGGTGGGAGACCGACCACCGCATCTACGGCGGCATCACCGAAACCGACCTCGACCTCGCCCACGTATGGCACCCCTCGCACGGCTTCCACGGCAGGCGGGGCGTCATCGTCGGCTACTACAACTACGGCGAGACCGCGGACAAGTACGGCAAGATGGCCCCGCGGCAGCGGGAGGAGCGCGCCGTCGCCCTCGGCGAACGCATCTACGGCCCCAAGTACCGGACCGAACTCGCCTCGTCCTTCTCCCAGTCCTGGCGCTACATCCCGCATATCGAGGGCGCCTGGCACAACCTCCCCGGCTGGAGTCCCGACGCCCCCGTCCTCAAGCCGCTGACCGCGCCCGTCGGCCGCGTCCTCTACGCGGGGGACTGGCTTTCCTACATGGACGCCTGGCAGCACGGCGCCATCCTCTCCGCCCGCCAGGCCGTCACCGCTCTCCACACGCGCGCCCTGACCCACTGACCCGAGGGTTGCCCGTTGACTCAGGCCGGGCCACCGTGACGTCCCCGCTTCGGGAGGTACTCCGGACGCTTGCCCTCACCCCCGAACAGAAGGAAGCGCGCTGGTTGCGCGCCAGCTGTCACCACCCGCGGCTCCTGATCACCGTGTCGTGGTGGTGTCGCCCTTGTCGGGTCTCGGGCTCATTCCGGCGAAGACGGCGTGGAGGACGCGGTCGATGTAGGTGTCGGTCATCGGTTGCTGCGTGATCAGCAGTCTGAAGTACAGGGGGCCCGAGAGGATCTCCATCGCCAGGTCCAGGTCGAAGTCTGGGTCGAGTTGGCCTTGGTCTCTGGCGGCCCTGAGGCGGGCCAGGGTGTCGGCGGTCTGCGGCTCGATGAAGCGCTGGTTGAGAGCGGCGGCGACCTGGGGATCGTGCTGGGCCTCGCCGATGAGGTCCTGGTACAGCGGTCCCCAGGGAGGACGGCCCAGCAGGTCGGCGGCTCTGGTCATCACCTCGCGCAGGTCGGCGACGATGTCGCCGGTGTCGCGGTGGGCCAGGCCGTGCTGGTCGAGGGTGAGGACGGCGTCCAGGAACAGCAGCCCTCGCGACGGCCAGCGGCGGTAGACGGTGTGCTTGCCGACGCCGGCGCGGGCCGCGACCGCCTCGATGCTGAGTTTGGCGAAGCCGACCTCCTGGGCCAGGGCGAGGGCGGCCCGCATGATGGCTTCGGTCCGGTCGGCGCGTCGGTCGGTCATGCCGGCAACATTACAGCACGGCACGTGCCGTGTTGACATAGCGAGCATCCTCGTCCCATGCTGGCATCGCCAAGTATCGACACGGTCCGTGCCGTGCCGTTGTCGCTCTCGCAGAGTCGACAAGGCAGCCGCCGCTCGTTCAGGGCGGGGGCAGGGCGGCCGCCACCATGCGAAGGAGCACGAATGTTCGAGTACGAACCGGTCACCGACACGCTCGGTTCCGCCGGCCATGCACTGCGTCTGGACATGGTCACCAAGCACTACCGATCGCCGGGCGGCACGGTGCAGGCGCTCAACGGTGTCTCGCTGGCCCTGGAGGACGGGACGTTCACCGCCGTCATGGGCCCGTCCGGCTCGGGCAAGAGCACGCTGCTGCAATGCGCCGCCGGGCTCGACAGCCCCACCTCCGGCCGGGTGGTGGTGGACGGTCTGGAGATGAGCGGCGGCACCGAGGCGCAGTTGACCAGGTTCCGCCGCGGGCGGATCGGCTTCGTCTTCCAGCACTTCAACCTGCTGCCCACGCTGACGGTGCTGCAGAACGCCACGCTGCAGCTGCGGTTGGCCGGCAAGCGCATCGACCGCGCCCACGCGGTGCAGGTGCTGACGCGCGTCGGGCTCACCGAGCGGCTGGACCACCTGCCCGCGCAGCTGTCGGGAGGTCAGCAGCAGCGGGTGGCGATCGCCCGGGCGCTGATCACGAGCCCGCGCGTGATGTTCGCCGACGAGCCGACCGGTGCGCTGGACACTCGCGGCGCGCGCGATGTTCTGGCGCTGCTGCAGGAGGCGGTGCGCATCGACGGCCGGACTCTGGTGATGGTGACCCACGACCCTGTCGCCGCAGCCCACGCTGACCAGGTCCTGTTCCTGGCCGACGGCCGGCTCGTCGGCCGGCTGGCCGATCCGACCGCCGCGGCGGTGGCCGACACCATGACCCGGCTCACCGACCAGGTCGCCGGCGGCCGCGTCAACGAAGGGGTGTGAGGACGGTGTTCTGGTTGGCTCGCGCCTCGCTGCGGCACCGCGCCGGGGCCTTCACTGGCAGTTTCCTGGTGCTGTTGTTCGGTGCGACGATGGTGATGTCGTTCGCCTCGATGCTCGACACCGGCCGCGGCACCGGGGTCGACGCGACCAGCTCCGAGACGCTGACGACCATGGGAAGCGTGGTCGGCGGCTGGGGCATGTGCCTGGTGGCGTTCGCGGCGGCCTCCACCCTCGGGCTGTCGGTCAGGCAACGCGCGGCCGAAACGGCCCTGCTCAAGAGCGCCGGTGCCACCCCGGCGCAGATCGTGCGGATGATCGCCGGAGAGGCGGCGCTGGTCTCCGCCGCCGCGGCGGCGGCCGCGGTGGCCCCCTCCTACCTGCTGGGCCGCGCCCTACTGGGCCTGTTGGCGGACACCGGCCAGGTCAGCGGCAGTGTCGCCTTCGCCTTCGGGACGATCGCACTGCTGGTCGGGTTCGGCGTCACCGTGGGCTCGGCGATGATCGCCGCACTGTGGACCGCCCGCCAGGCCACCCGGGTGAACGTCGCGGCGTCGCTGGCCGAGACCGGTTCCGGCCGCATGACCTGGAAGCGCGTCGTTCCTGCGGTGGTGCTCCTGGTCGGCGGCGTGTACCTGGGGGTGCTGACCGTCACCGCGCTGCGCGACAAGGGCCCGGACGCGATGCCGGTCGCCGGGCAGGCATCCATTCTGGCCTCCATGGGGCTGGCCCTCCTCGCCCCGGGCCTCGTCCGCGCCGCCACCGCCGTCACCGGCCGCCTTCTGCGCGGCCACGGCGCGGCCGGCCACCTGACGGTTCAGCACCTGCGGCGGCGCACGGGGCAGGCCGCCGGTGCGCTGATGCCGATCATCCTGTTCACCGGCATCGGCACCGGCATCCTGTACCTGCAGCTCATCGAGAACCGCGCCGTCGCGGCCTCGGGCTACCTGCGCAGCAACGAGCAGCAGAATATCCAGACGCTCAACCTCGTCGTCATCGGCATGATCGTCGTGTTCGCCTGCATCATGCTGATCAACACGCTGGTGGCCTCGACCACCTTCCGCCGGCGCGAATTCGCCCAGCTGCGGCTCGCCGGCGCCACCCCGGGCCAGGTACTGCGGATGGTCCGCACCGAGAGCCTGCTGATCGTGGCGACCGGCACCGTCCTCGGCGTCCTGGCCGGCTCGACCACCGTGCTGCCCTACAGCGTCGTCCGCACCGACCGGTGGATGCCCGACCTACCGGTCTGGGTCCTGCTCGCCATCATCGCCCTCGCGGTGACCGCCACGCTGGGCGCCGCACTGGGAACCGCGCGCCGGATGCTGCGCACCCCGGCCGTCGAGGCCGTGGCGCCCTGACCGTGGTCAGACCGCGACCCGGCCGCCGTTTCAGCCGCTGACGTAGGTGATGATCATTGGGAGCAGCGGACCGCCCCCTGAGGCCGGTGCGCCCAGGAACTTGAGGATCCCCTGGACACGCATGGAAGCCGCAGGGCAGCCTCCTGCGCCGGCCGGGTCCCTGGGCACGACCTGGTCGATCCGCACCTGGGTGCTCAGATCGGCGTCCGGGCGGGCGGGGTTGGTGATGTTGAAGAGGTCGCCGCGCAACTCACCCTTGAACGTGCAGAGATGGGTGTAGTTCTCCAGCCACAAATTCACCTTGAACCCGGGAATGACGTATTCGCCGTCCCGGCCGCCGATGTGGGCGCTGTCGAAGGGGATCGATCCCCCCGACCACGGCGTTTGCGCGGAGACCGTCGTCGGGATCGGCGCGCCGTTCACGTCGGTACCCGAGCACTCGTCGTCGGCGAAGCCGCGGATGGAGGCGAAGTTGGTGACGAGGTTCTTCGCGATGTACGCGATGGTGTTCGTCGCCATCGACACATCCTCGCAGGTGAAGCTCCCCCACTCCTCGGGGGTGATCGTAAGCGGGGTGAGTTGTACGAGGTAGAGCGGCCCGATGTACGGGTTGAACCCACCGCCCGGGGCGAGGGCGCGGACCATGGAGGGACCGGCTGCGTGCGCGGGAGCGGCGGTGCCGGTGAGTCCGGCGGTCAGCAGGAGGCCGGCGGCGAGGGAACGCCGAAGACGGGACATGGGCGGCTCCCTGAAATGGGGGTGGTGCCGTCAAGATAAGCCGGTCCCCGGCCCTTCACAAGAGAGAAATACGCAAACCAGATCCCGACCGGCATATGGCAGGCTTCACCGTGATCGATCGGCCGGGCCTCGCCCTCATGAGCCGCAGGGAAAGGTGAGTGGCCACATGCTGATCAACGATGGGGACCGTACACGGGCCGGGTACATCGCCGGTCTGCGGATGCTGGCCGACCTGCTGGAGGCCCATCCGGACATCCCGCACTACCGGCACGGGGCGATCAGTTTCGCGTTGGACGGCACCACCTCTGAAGCGTTCGCGATGATCGACCGGGCCGCTGCCGTGCTCGCGTCCGCCGAGATCGAGTTCGAGCGCCGCGATGACGATACCGCGCGAGCGATCGAGTTCGTGCTGGCCGGGCTCCGCTACGAGTTCTCCCGCATGTACGACAGCGCATGGGAGGACTACCAGGCCCAAAGGGCCCAGTGCGAAGAAACGGTCGCCGTGCGAGGGCGAGGAGGCCGCGGTCGGCGAGTTGGACGTGGCTTTTGGAAGCCTGCTTCCTGGTGGCGGGGATGGCGTAGATTTCGCGGGTGAGCGTGGATTTGGCAGTGGGCACCCGGGTGGTCGTGCGGCGGGTGCGGGCTGACGACGAGGCGCGGTTCGTCGCATTGGCGAAGGAGAGCGCCGCGTTTCATCGCCCCTGGGTCGTGCTGCCCACGTCCCCGGAGTTGTTCGCGGCATATCTCGCGCGGTTCGACCAGGTCGCCGCGGTGGGAATGGTGATCTGCCTGCGGGACGGCGGGGACCTCGTCGGGACCGTCAACATCAACGGGATCGTGCGTGGTTGCTACCAGCGCGGCATGATCGGTTACGCGGCCTTCCTGCCTCATGCGGGACGGGGATATGTGGCCGAAGGCGTCGGGCTTGCGGTCGGGTACGCCTTCGAGGAACTGGGCCTCCATCGCGTGGAGGCCGATATCCAGCCGGGGAATTCCGCGTCCGTGAGGCTCGTCCAGCGGCTCGGATTCCGCAGGGAGGGATTCTCGCCCGCGTTCATCAAGATCGGCGGGGTGTGGCGGGACCACGAGCGCTGGGCCCGCACGGCCGATCATGTTTATTGATCTTGTAAAGCAGACATATCAGTACGAAATAGAAGCGCAGCGCCGTGTCTTGATCTCACTTGGGGGGTCAGCAGGTGGGCGTCCGCAGCGGCGAGCCCGGCATGGAGTGGCCGGACGCGTTGGACGTTCGCGCCCTCCTGGAGGACGGCTGGCGGCCCACGCCGATCCGCGACTTCATCCTCAAAGTGCACAGCAGATGCAACCTTTCCTGCGACTACTGCTACATGTACGAGATGGCCGACCAGGGCTGGCGCAGGCAGCCGCGGCGGATGTCGCGGCAGGTCCTCGAATGGGCGGCGCAGCGCATCGGCGAGCATGCCAGGACGAACCTGTTATCCGAGGTTCAGGTCGTCCTGCACGGCGGGGAACCGCTGCTGGCGGGCGCCGAGCATCTGCGGCACGCGATCGAGGCCATTCTCGCCGCGTGCGAGCCGGACGTGCGCGTGGGTTTCAGTGTGCAGACCAACGGCGTGCTGCTCGATGAGGTCTTCCTGGACTTGTTCGCCGAGCACGGCGTCGCGGTGGGCGTCAGCCTGGACGGTGACGAGGAGGGCCACGACAGGCACCGGCGGCGCGCCGACGGCCGCGGCAGCTATCACGCCGTGCGGGACGGGCTGGAGCGGCTCACCGGGACGCGGTACCGGCAACTGTTCGGCGGCCTGCTCAGCACGATCGAGCTGCGC
Source organism: Actinomadura chokoriensis (assembly GCF_041463665.1). Classification (GTDB taxonomy): domain Bacteria; phylum Actinomycetota; class Actinomycetes; order Streptosporangiales; family Streptosporangiaceae; genus Spirillospora; species Spirillospora chokoriensis_A. Next base: position 132,740 of record NZ_JAXCEJ010000012.1, on the reverse strand, counting down.
AACGACCCGATCGTCACCTACGAGTCGCTGCTGGCCTTCGGGCCGCCCGAGATGGACTTCCTGCTGCCGCACGGGAACTGGGACACGCCCCCTCCGGGACGTCCGCCGGACGAGTCGACGCCCTACGGGGACTGGCTGATCGCCATCTTCGACCGCTGGTACGCCGTGGAGGCCGGTCATGTGCGCATCCGGCTGTTCAGCGAGATCATCCGGCTGCTGTTCGGCCGGATGTCGGCCAGCGAGGCCGTCGGTTTGTCCCCGGTGGCCGTGGTCGTGGTGGAGACGAACGGCGAGATCGAGCAGGTCGACTCGCTGAAGTCCGCCTACGCGGGGGCCGCGGGGACCCGGCTGCACGTGTCCCGCGACCCGTTCGACACCGTGCTGTCGCTGCCGTCCGTCGCCGCGCGGCAGATCGGCAAGCGGGCGCTGTCGGCGCAGTGCCTGGCCTGCCCGGCGCACGAGGTCTGCGGCGCCGGTCTCTACCCGCACCGGTACCGGTCGGGCACCGGCTTCCGCAACCCGTCGGTCTACTGCCGCGACCTGCTCAAGCTGATCACCCACATCCGCGAAGTGGTCAGCCGGGAGCTGGCCGCCGAGCCCGTGGCGACGGTGGGCTGAGCTCCTCTCGATCGGCGGGCGACCGAAGTCGGCTAGATCGGCGGCGGGTCGAAGTCGGCGTCCAGGCGGCGTCCTTCCAGGAAGACCCGGGCGTCGGGGTGGTCGAGCGTGAGGCCGCGCCGGTACCGCTCCTCGGTGTCGGCGTACAGTGCTTCGGCCTCCTTGTCCCGGCCGAGGGCCCGCAGGTCCGCGACGGTGTTCGCGGCGGCCGACAAGGTCAGCGGGTGGTTCTCGCCGAGCAGCGCGCGGAGCCGCCGCAGGCTGCCGGAGCAGAGCCGGTAGGCCGACTCCGTCTCGCCGAGCCCGGCCAGGTCGCTGGCCAGGTTGATGGCGACGGTGAGCGAGTAGTGGTGGTCGCGGCCCAGCTTCAGTTCCAGCCCCGCCAGCGCGTCCTCGTTGGTCTTCCTCGCCACCCCCGGGTCCCCGATGATCCGTTGCAGGACGGCCAGGTTTCCCGCGCAGGCGTGGTTGTAGGGGTGCTCGGCGAGATAGACGCGCGGATAACGGCGGACCGTGTCCTCCGCGAGCACCAGCGCCTCCTGGAACTGGGCGGTCGTCCGCCGGATGTTCGCCAGGCAGGTGGCGGCGGCCAGGGTGTCCGGATGGTCGAGCCCGTAGATCCGCACGTAGCGCTGATGGATGTCCTCGGCGAGTTCGAGCGCCCGGCCATAGTCGCCGGCCCTGCGCCAGGCGGTGGACAGGTCCTTGCCGGCGCGCAGCGTCCAGGCGTGCTCGGGACCCAGCTGCTCCAGCCCGTAGGCGTAGGCGTCCTCGCCGAGATCGCAGGCCTCGGCATAGTCACCGCTGAGTCGCACGGTTCGCGCCAGCCCGGTGTAGATGTTCAGGTAGGACGCGGGGTCGGCCGACTGGCTGTCTTGAGCATGGATCTCGCGGAGCGTCTGTTCGAGGAGGGTCCGGGCTCCCCGGTAATCGCTTCTGAGCCCATAGTCGAGCGCGACGCTGTTGATGGCGCGCCAGGTGCTCCAGTCTTGGTCACCGAACTTCGCCTTGTAGCGTCTGAGCGCGTTCTGGTCGATCTCGAAGGCCCGCTGGAAATCGCCGCTCGCCCGCAGATCGGCGGCGCGGCCGCGCAGCGCGCGCAGCGTCGTCATATGGTCGGGCGGAAGGGCCTTCTCGATCGTCTCGAGCGTCTGCGTGCTGCGGTCGGCGGCGTCCCGGTACTGGCCGAGCTCGCGGAGAAGGTTGCCCAGATTCACATGGAGCGTCAGGACGTCCTCGTGGTCTGCGCCGGAAGTCGTGGTCCACTCCTGGATGAACGACTCCACGAAGTTCTGGGCCGAGGGGTAGTCGGCGGAGGAGTACAGATAAGTGATCATGTTGAGCGCCAGTTGGCGCACGGCGGGGTTCTGGCATTGCGCGACCCCGGCCGGCCCGAAGTGCCCCAGCGCGTTGAGATAGATGTTCCAGTTGTTCGCCTTGTTCGGGTCTGGCGGGGTGTAGCCGGCGAGTAGCAGGTGGACCTCGTGGCGGAGGCGGTCCTGCTCCGCCGCCGGAAGCTCGTCGCGGACGAGCGCTTGGATCAGCCGGTGCACCTGGATCGTCCGGGCGGGGAGGTCGAGCCTGGCGAGGGCGAATCGGCCGAGCTCGCCGATGGCCCGGCCCAACCGGATCGGGTCCGCCAGGAGGCTCGACAACTGGGGGCTCAACCCGGGGACCACCTTGCTGAAGGCGTCTCGCGGGATCGGCTCCGGACCGAAGAACGCGCAGTACCGCAACAGGACCAGCGCCTCGGGGAGTTTCTCCTCGAGGCTCGCGACCGAAAGCCCCCAAGCGGCCGTCATCGAGGCGGGGTACTCGGTCGGCTTCCCATGGGAGAGCAACTGGCTCGTGCGTTGCGCCAGCAGTTCCAGATACTCCGAAACCGCGATGCCGGTCTCGGCGTGCAGCGCGCCCGCCTGCTCCAGCGCGAGCGGCAGGTCACCGAGTTCTTCCGCGAGCCGGTTCGCGTCCTTCGGAGTGATTCCCCTCGGCACCCGCTTGGTGAGGAACTCCACGCTCTCCTCACGGGTGAAGACGTCGATCTGGACGGGGTCGACGATGCCCGCCCAGCGGTGGTTCCGCGAGGTGATCAGGACGTGCCCGGGCCCCTGCGGCAGGATGTCGATCAGTTCCTCGGGCTCGTCGGCGTTGTCGAAGATCAGCAGCCAGTCGGTGTAGGGCTCGCCGCGGCGCAGCGCGTCCAGGACGGCGTTGGCCGCGTCCTCGACACCGCTCACGGACGCGGAGGGGAGGCCGAGGGGCTGGGCCAGGCTGGCGAGCGAGGACCGGATCAGGACGGGCTGATCCGCCGGGATCCACCAGACGAGGTCGTAGCCGGAGCGGTAGCGGTAGGCGTACTCCACCGCCATCTGGGTCTTGCCCACGCCACCGAGACCGTGCAACGCGTGCGGCACGACCGCCGTGACCCGGTTGGCCAGGCCGTCGTGCAGCCGCGTCAGCAGATCCGTGCGGCCGGTGAAGTTCTTGTTCCGGGGAGGAACCTTGCCCCAGACCTGCGGAATGCGTTCTGTGATGGGCGACGGGTCCGGTTGTGAACTGATCACTCGATCCCCTTGCGTCACGCTGGAGCCTGTGGAGCAAGCTGTGTCACGTAGTCGTCAAGCAATTGCATCAACCAAGACAGTATATTGATGTCGGCGATTTAGATATGTGTCAGGTGACACGGACGCGGTGCCTTGTTCTGGTCGGGCGCCGTTCCCGGTTTCGGAGTGCCCGAATCGACGCCGTATTTTCATGCCTGGCACCCCGGCCCGCTTTCTGAAATCATGGGCGGTGGCCGCTTTCGTCGCGGCATGACAGGGCGCACCGGTGATGCCGCAGTGCGCCGACATCAGGGAGAGGCCGATGTCGAACTCCTTCGTAATGTCCCCCGACGACGTCTGGTCCGACATCGCCTCGGCCGAGAGTCCGGGCCTCCGGCGGCTGCGGAGGGAACTGGCCAGGCCCAGTTCCCCGGGCAGATTCGATAACAAGTGCGAGCACCTCTGCGACCAGGAGTGCGAGCACGAACCGGCCGTCTGGATGCAAGTCCCGGCAACAGTGTGACGATGGCGCCCAGGCTGGACGCGAGGAAGATCGCCGCACGATCCCGTGCCGGATAACGGTCGACCGGCTCGCACTTTTGGGTTCGGTGCCGGAATGCGTGGCCGTAATGCGGGGTCCGTTTCGATCGGCCATCGGCTACGCTCGAATGAGCCGGTCGGCGCCATCTCGCAAACGGGTGCCCGCTCATTGGACGGAACGATGATCGCGCAGTCTCCCTACGGCTCACCAGACGCGTTCCCGGGCGGGCGCGCGTTCGACGAGTCGAATCGGGAGGACTTCCACGGCAGGAGTGCCGAGACGCACCTGGTCGCCTCGATGTGGGAGGCGAACCGCCTCGTCGTGCTGCACGGCAAAGCGGGCATCGGCAAGACATCGTTGCTGTGTGCGGGCGTCATCCCGACGCTGCAGGCCACGGGGGCCCACGTCCTGCCGGTGGCGCACATCGCGCATCGGCCGTCCTTTCCCGTGGCAGCGCTGTCCGAGCACAATGTCTTCCGGCTCGCCGTGCTGGCCTCCTGGTACGACCGTGCGTCACCGGTCCACATCTCCGAGGTGACGATCGGGTCCTTCCTGCGCAAGCAGCGCCGCATTGACCGTTTCGGCCACCGGCTTCCCATGCTGGCCGCCATCGACGGGGTGGAGGCGCTGCTGCGAACGTCCGGACGCCATGGGGAGCACCTCCGGGCCTTCCTGGACGAGTTGGCGGCCGCCATGAAGGAGATGCCCGACCTGCGTCTACTGCTCGTGGTGCGGGACGACATGGTCGGCGAGGCGGTGGACCTCGCCGGCCGTCTCGGCCAGGCGCCGCCGTCCATTTGCTCGCTCGGGCCGCTGACTCCGGACGCGGCGCGCAGAGCCGTCGAGGAGCCGCTCAAGCGCGCTGGACGTCCAGGCGCGGCAGTGGCCGGAGCGCTGGTCGAGGATCTCCGGACCGTACGCATGGCGGGCGCGGTCCAGCGCACCGGGCAGGTCGAGCCCGTGCTGCTGCAGTTGGTGTGCGCACGCCTCTGGGAGGAGTTGTCGGGTGACACCGAGATCGGCGCGGGACGGCTGCGCGCCGAGGTGAACCGGGTGCTGAGGGATTTCTGCGCGCACAGCCTGGCCACGATCGCCGCCGACCAGAGCATGCCGCCGGCGACCCTCTTCTCCTGGTTCCGCACCGTGTTCGGAGGGCCTGGCGGGCGCGCCGGCGTCCCCGCGGCCCGGGCATGCGAGGACGTGCCCCAAGCAGTCGTCGAAGCGGTGCAGGACGCCCATCTCATCCGCGCCCGGATCCGGGACGGCGAGCGCTACTTCGAGTTGCAGCACCCGAGGCTCATCGAACCGGTGGAGGAGCTCCGGGAGAACGCCGTGCCCATCCGCCGGCCGGGGCCGTCGGCGCGGCTGCGGCAGGCGCGGCAAGCACTGTCGGACGGCGATCCCGAACTTGCGCGTCGCCATGCGGAGGCCGCCACGCGGGCCTGCGGCGCGGGCGACCTCCGGGCGCTCGCCGACGCGACGACCTTCCTCGGCGACATCGCCTACGAGCGCGGGGACGCCGAGCGGGCCATCGCCCACTATCGGGACGCTGCGGCGATCTTCGAGGCCGTACCGGACAGCGCAGCGGTCGGCTGGCTGCTGACCGGAATCGGCCGGATCCTGCTGGCGAGCGATCCCGGTAAGGCCGTGCGGCAGCTCCAGGCGGCGGCGGGCCGGCTCCCGCACGAACTGTCGATCCAGACGGCCCTCGGGCAGGCGCTCTGGCGGTCCGGCCGGACGCGTGCGGCTCGCGCGGTGTTCGAGGACGTTCTCGGCCGTGACAGCACCAACCGGGAAGCGCTCACCGCCAAGCGCGCCCTGTCCAGCATTGCGTAGATAATGCCGCTTCACGATTTACTAGCCGAATGTTCCATAGTGAGGGTTGTTGTCGTTTGTGTAGCGGACGGCGACACCTAGCATTGATCTCCTTCTTCGTCCTGTTTGGCCAGGGGAGATGGCATTCGGGACAGCTGTGTCCAGCCTGTTTCCTGCCCGTTATCCCGCGACCAGATAATGACGGCTGCTAGCATCCTTTCGCAGACACGCTCGCGTGTCTGCGAAAGGATGCTGACCGGCTTTTTGGCGACTCCTGATGGAATTTTTGTACCGTGTGTGACCTGGTGTCCCATTTTGCTGGGCACTTGGTTGGTGAACAGTCATGCTCGAAGAGTGCTGGGCTGGTGACCACGGTACGAAATTAGGAGAAGTCGGAAGGTGACCGCCACTCCATCGGAGTTGAGCCCCGGGGACGGTGGAGGAACGACCGGGGGCAATGGCCAGGAGAACGAATCCTGGCGTCGTGATTTCCGGCTGCTGCTGAGCGGATCGGCGCTTTCCCAACTGGGCACGCTTGGTGCCGCGGCAGCCAATCCGCTGCTGGCGCTGGCGTTGACGGACTCGCCGATCGTGGCGGGCTGGGTGGCCGCCGCGGGCACGCTGCCGGGGCTGTTCCTGCACGTGCCCGTCGGGTTACTCGTCGACCGCTATAACCGGCGGCGGATCATGCTGTTCAGCCAGCTTTTCCGGATGGTTACCTCGATCCTGCTGGTCATCGGGCTGTGCAGCGTCGCCGATCCCTGGCCGCTGCTCGTCCTGGCGGCGGTCATCGACGGCTCGTGCGCGGTGTTCTTCCGGATCGCCGAGCTCGCCGCGGTGCGCTATGTGGTACCGGACGGTGAGGCCGAGAGCGCGATGGGCAAGAGCGAAGCCCGGCACCATCTGGCACTGGTGCTCGGCCGGCCCGTCGGCGGGATGCTCTTCACCGTCGGACGCGCCCTCCCGTACGCACTGGACGCGCTGACGTCCCTGATCTCCGTCATCTCCCTGCTGCTGTTGAAGACCAAGATCTTTCAGTCGTCCCAGACGGCGGAGGACAAGTCTCCGGCAAAGTCGAAACGGTTGATGCTGGCCTCCTCAAAGGAGGGATTTCGGCGCATATATCACGATAAGTTTCTCTTTGTTTCGCTTGTTTCCTGCGCGGTGGCGAACATCGGTTTCCAGGTGGTCATCCTGTTACTGGTGGTCGAGGCCGAGCGCCAGCACTTCTCCGGATCGCTCATCGGTGCGATGCTCGCGACGTCCGGATTCTGCGGTTTCTTTGGCGCGATCAGTGCTCCTGGGGCGGTCCGGCGGCTCACGCCCGTGAAGACCGTAAAATACTGCGTTACGCTCTGGCTTCCCTTTCTGGCGATCGTCGCCATCACCGCCAATCCGCTGATCGGCATGTGCGCCTGGGGAGCGTGTAGCTTCATGGGGGCCTACATCAACGTCGCTCTGGCAGTACACCAGAGCAGGGTCATTCCCAGCGACGTGCTCGGCAGGGTGGAAGGCGTCAGCCAGTTCCTCACGACTGGCGCGGTGACGTTGGGGGCCTTTGCCGGAGGCTACATCATCACCATCTTCGGGTCTCGGCTCACGGCCACCCTCGTGGCCCTCGCGTTCTTGGGAATCGTGATCGCGGTTCTTCTGCTGGTTCGGAATCCGCACCGTCCTCCTGTGGAGGCCCCGATGAGGGAGAATACACCGGAAGCGGAGGAAAGGGTGCCGATCGGCAGCACGACGGTACCGGTCGGCGGGGACGCATAGCCACCGGCATCACGGTCTTCCCAAGCATCATGGCGTAGGCCGAACTATGTGAGATGACACATTCCGGTCGTCCTATTCCGGACGCCCCCAGTGGGTACGACATCATCCACTCGGCGCATGCCGTGGAAGGTACGCTTCCTCCGTCGAACTTGGCCGGAGTTCACTTCGGCCATCCTTCGGTCGGAGGCGGAGCGTTTGATCACGTCGCTGAACGTCGATGATCAGCATCGGCTCGTCGAGGCGATCCGTCGCGTCGACGCGATGAGCGTCCAGCGGGAGCGGGCCGTCCATGTGCAGGCACTGGAGCGCGATCTCGGGCACCGACTGCACTACGTGCACCACGACAAGGAAATGCTCGACGTGTGGGCGCTGGTCGACGCCCTGCTCAACTATCCGGGCGCGGCGCACGCGCTCGTGCGGATCCTGCGGACGTTCTATCCGAACAGCCTGTCAGTGCGGGCGCTCGGTGAGCTGGTCGCCGAACTGCTCCCCGAACCCTGGCTCGACCAGACCGAACGGCGCGAACTGCACGAGCTGATCACTTCGCTGGAGCGGACGGACCCGAGCCTGACCCATCTCGGCAGGTTCCCGATGCTCTACCGGCGGGCGGTCGGACCGGCCTGGCCGGAGCTCGACCGCGAGATCCGCAGCCTGCACGACGTCGTCGCCCTGCTGGAGGAGATGCCCGACGGGCGCGACGAGACCCCGCCCCTTCTGGTGTTCGTGAACGACCTGGCCGACTACGCGGGCTATCCGACGGCGGCCGCCTTCCGCGACTGGGTGCGCCGCCAGGTCGCGGCGCTGGGCCTGGACGGCGCCATCGTCCCGCCGGACCGGGTTCCGGCGGTGACGCGCGGCGAACCGGAACCGTCCGAGAACTACCTGGTCATCGAGTGCGCGCCGGACGCGCTGGAGGAGGACCGCTACCTGGTCACCGCGTGGCTCCAGGTGGGCCGCGAACCGGGCAGCCAGTTGCGGTGCGGCGACGAGGCGCTGCCGCTCAGCCGGATCCCCGAGTTGCTCGAACGGCTGCTCACCGCGGAGAGTTCGGTGATCGGCCGGCCCGGCCCCGACCTCACGATCGAGTTCATCCTGCCCCGCGACCTGCTGGACGCGCCGATCGAGCAGTCCATGATCGACATCGCGGGGGTCGAGCACCGCATCGGCATCCGGCATCCCGTGGTGGTGCGCAGCCTCGACCGGATGCGGATGGCCGCCATCCACCACGAGTGGCGGCACAAATGGGAGTGGCTGGCGGGCCACTCGGTCGACGCCCCGGTCTGCCTGGTCACCCGGCCGGGCGAGCAGGGCAAGGAGGAGCTGTTCTCCAGACTGTCCGGGGCGTCCACGGCCGTCGTGGCGCTCGCCTTCCCGCCGTGGGGCGGTGCGAGCGACGAGACGGACGAGCACTGGGTCGGGCTGGTCGCCGGCATCCCCGTCATCGCCTGGTGCCGGGACGGGCGCGACCCCGCCCAGTTCGCCAGGGAGGTCAAGGAACTGCTGGCGTCGGACCTGATGAAGCTGCCGCGCCGGACGATGGAACTTCGCCGGCAGGCCCTGTCGAGCGGCTCCGCCGGTGCCGGATCCGGCCATCTCGGGCTGCACCTGACGCTTCTGTTCGATGATGCCGACCGAATCCCCGAGCCGTACGTGCGGCTCAGACCACCCGCGTAGCACCGTCACCCCGGGAAGGCGTCCATGACGACAGAACCAGAGACCAGTGGCCTCGACGGTGACTGGCGCATCTACCGGGGCGACAGCAGACCGCACGAGCGGGTGCGGCGGCTCCCGCCGCCACCGCCGTGGCGGCGGTTCAGCCCGGAGGACGCGGCCGCCGGACGCCGGCAGCGGGACCTGCAGCAGGCGATCTCCTACCGGCCGGACGAATCGGTCGTCGACCGGGTCAACGCGGCCATCCTCCTGCGGCGCCCGTTACTGGTGACGGGCAAGCCCGGATCGGGCAAGTCCACCCTCGCCTACAACGTCGCCTACGAACTCGGGCTCGGTTCGGTCCTGTACTGGTCGATCACCAGCAACACCGAACTGCGGACCGGGCTCTACGACTACGACGCGATCGGCCGGCTGCACGAGACCAGCCTGCGGGGCACGGGCGGACAGGCGGACACGGCCGAGCCGCCGGACATCGGCCGCTACATCCGGCTCGGCCCGCTCGGCACCGCGCTCCTGCCCGGAGACCTGCCCCGCGTCCTGCTCATCGACGAGCTGGACAAGAGCAACATCGACCTGCCGAACGACCTGCTCAACGTCTTCGAGGAGGGCCGGTTCAGCATCCTGGAGCTGCAGCGGCTGCCCGAGGAGCAGTCGCGCATCAACGTGATGACCGCCGACGGCGGCCCGCGCGTGCCGATCGACCGCGGCGAGGTGCGGTGCGGGAACTTCCCCATCGTCATCATCACCAGCAACGGGGAGCGCGAGTTCCCGCCCGCGTTCCTGCGCCGATGCGTCCGGCTGGTGATCGAGCCGCCCGACCGGGACCGGCTCGCGGAGATCATCGAGGCGCATCTCGGCGCGGACGCCAGGGCGGCGAGCGACCCGCTCATCGAGGACTTCCTCGCCCGCCGCGCCGACGGGGCGCTCGCCACCGACCAGCTCCTCAACGCCGTCTACCTCGCGACGTCCGGGAGCAGGCCGCCCGAGACCAAGCTGCAGGAGATCCTCGACACGGTGCTCCGCCCCATCGAGAGGCCCGGCGCGGGATGATCGGGCAGCTCGTCGAGGCCCTGCGGGCGCTCGACCCGCAGCCCACGGCCGAGGAGCTGGCGGACGCGCTGTGGCTCGCCGACTGGTTCCGGACGCGGGAGGGCCCGACCCATCTGGCGGCGGGCGGCGAGGGCGAGCCGGACGACGCGCCCGCCGGGCCGGCGCCGCCGCCCGTCCCTCCGCCGGAGCCGTCCGCCCCGCCCGAGCACGAGCCGGCGCCGCCGCGGGCGGTGGAGGCGGGGCTGTACCTGGCCGGGCAGGACGTGCCGGCCACCGCGTTCCCCGTCCGCATGCCCGCCATGCCGGCCATCTCGCGGACGCTGCCGCTGTCGCGTGCCCTGCGGCCGCTGCGGGCGACCGTGCCGTCACCGACCCGCAGGCATCTGGACGAGGCGGCGACCGCGCAGCGCATCGCCGAGACCGGCGTGTGCGAGCCCGTCATGGTGCCGGCGCTGGAACGGCGGCACGATCTCGCGCTGGTCGCGGACGTCGGCCCGTCGATGGTCGTGTGGCGGCAGACGGTCGACGAGCTGAGGCTGCTGCTGCAGCAGCTCGGCGCGTTCCGCGACATGCGGACGTGGTACCTGGACACCGGTGCGCGCAGGCTGTCCCTGCGCACCGGCTCGGCCTTCGGCGTCGGGGCCGAGCGCGATCCGGACGAGCTGGTCGACCCGACGCGCCGACGCCTCGTCCTGGTCGTCAGCGACTGCATCGGCTCGGCCTGGCAGGACGGCCGGGCCGCCGAGCTGCTCGACCGGTGGGGCCGCGCCGGCGCCGTCGCGATCGTCCAGCCGCTGCCGCAGCGGCTGTGGTGGCGGACCGCCGCGGCGATCGAACCGGTGCGGTTCGGCGCGTCCGGGCCGGCGGTGGCCAACGAGGCGCTGACCGTGGCGCGGGCGACGCCGCGGCTGCTCGACGACGGTCCCCAGGGCATAGCGATCCCGGTGGTCGAGCTGAGCGAGCGCTGGCTGCGGTCGTGGGCGGGCATGGTCGCCCGCGGCGGCCGGGACGTCATGGGCGCCGCCGTGTTCACCGGCCGGGCGGTGGCGGCCCCGCCGCCCGCCGATGCCGTCGAGGACGCCGTCTCGCCGGAGATGCGGGTCAAGCAGTTCCGGGCGTCCTCCTCGCCTGCGGCGTTCAAGCTCGCCACGTTCCTCGCGGCGGCCCCGCTGAGGCTGCCCGTCATGCGCCTCGTGCAGCGGGCGATGCTGCCGGACTCCACGTCGGCCGACCTGGCCGAGGTCTTCCTCAGCGGCCTGCTGCGGATGGTCGGCCGTCCGTCCGGCGGCGGCGAGGAGGAGATCGCCTACGAGTTCCACGACGGAGTCCGGGAGATCCTGCTCCAGGGGCTGCGCAGGCGCGAGGTGTTCCAGGTGCTGCGCGCGGTGTGGGGCGTCGTCCGCGATCGCATCGGCTCGTCCCTGGACTTCCCGGCACTGCTCGCCGCGGTGCGCCGGGGCGAGGCGCAGCTCCCGCCGGAACTGCCGTTCGCGCAGGTGGCGGCCCAGGCGCTGGTGGGCCTCGGCGGGCCGTACCGCCGGCTGGCGAAGCAGCTGGCGGGCGGGGCCGGGCCCGAGGCGCCGCCCGACACCGGCTTCGGGCACGCGGACGCCGGGCCGGCGTCCGCCACGATGAGGGAGGTGCCGGCGCGCGCCGAGCCCGCCCCGGTGCCGTGCCGGTGGCTGCCGGGCCGCAACGAGGACTTCGTCGGACGCGACCGCCTGCTCACCTCGGTCCGGGAGGCGTTGCGCGGCGGCATGGCGGCGCTCCTGCCGCGGTCGGAGTTCGCCATCGGCGGAGAGGGCAAGTCCAATCTCGCGGTGGAGTACGCCTACCGCCACGCCGATGACTACGACCTGGTGTGGTGGATTCCGGCCGAGCAGACGACGTCGGCGCGGGCGGCGCTCGCGGTGCTGGCACGCCGGCTCGACATGCCGATGAGCGACGACATCAAGGAGACGGTCGACGACGTCCTGCGGGCGCTGCGCGACGGCCGGCCCTACGGACGATGGCTGTTGATCTACGACAACGCGCAGGACCCCGACCAGGTCGTCCCGCTGATCCCCGCGGCGTTCGACGCGCCCGGGCAGGGCCTCGGGCCCGGCCGCCACGTGCTGGTGACCTCACGCGACCGGAGCTGGGAGCGGCACGCGTCCGCGGTGGACGTCGACGTCTTCGAACGGCCGGAGAGCATCGCGCTGCTCCGCCGGCTGGTGCCGCGCCTGTCGGAGGCCGAGGCCGACATGCTCTCCGAACGCGTCGGCGACCTTCCCCTGGCCGTCCACCAGGCCGCGGCGTGGCAGGCCGTCACCGACGGCACCGTGGAGGACTACCTGCGGCTGTTCGACCGGCGCCTCACCGACATCGCCTCGGCGGCCCCGTCCGGCGACGATCTGCCGGTGTCGCTGGCGGCCGGGGTGAGCCTGAACCTCGATCTGCTCCAGGACGAGGACCCGGTCGCCTGGGCGCTGCTGGAGCTGTGGGCCGTCTTCGGCCCGGAACCGGTGTCCTGCCGGCTCCTCGCGGCGGGCGGATCGGCGGCACTGCCCGCCGAGCTGGCGGCGCTGCTGGCCGACGAGACGCGGCTGCGGGACGCGATGCGCGCGATAGCGCGGTTCTCCCTCGCCCGGTTCGACGACGAGTCGGCCACCCTCCAGATCCACCGGCTCGTCCGGGCCATCCTCAACGACCGGCTCGGCGAGGACGGGCGGCGCCGGGTCCAGGGACACGTCCACGCGATGCTGGCCGCGGCGACCCCGGACGAGGAGCCGGAGGTGGAGTCGACGTGGGAGCGCCGTTCCGAGATCACCCCGCATGTCGTTCCGTCCGGGGTGTTCGAGGCGGGTGCCGCCGAGATCCGCCTGGTGGGCATCGACCAGGCGAAGTACCTGTACCAGTCGGGCGAGTACGAGGGCAGCCGGCGGCTGGCGGAGACCGCGCTCCACCAGTGGCTTGAGCGGTACGGGCCGGACGACGAGGCGGTGCTGGACATCTCCCGCGTCCTTGCGAACGCCCTGCGCGGCCTCGGCGACAACCGGGCGGCCGCCGACCTCAGCGAGGACAACCTGGCCCGGACGCAGCGCAAGTTCGGCGCCGACAACGTGCACACGCTCCTGGCCGCCACCGGATACGGCGCGGACCTGCGTTTCCGGGGCGAGTTCCGCAGGGCCTACAACGTCGACCTCGACGCCTGGCGCCGCATGCGCCAGTTGTACGGGGACGGTGCGTCCAACACCCAGCTCGCTGCCACCAATCTCGCCGTCGACCTGCGAATCCTGGGCGGATTCCAGGAGGCCTACGACATCGACCTGGAGGTCTGGCGCAGGCAGACCGAACCCGGCCAGGCATACCGGCAGCGGTTCCGTATCACCCATCATCTGGCGCGCGACATGCACGCGCTGGGGCTGTACGACGAGGCCTTCGCGATGCAGGCGGAAAGTCTGGCCGACCTGCAGCCCGTCCTCGGCCCCGGGCATTCGATGGTCCTGCAGGCCAAGATGAGCCACGCGGGCACGCTGCGGAAGCTCGGGCGGTTCCAGGGGGCGCACCGCCTGGCCGCCGAGACGTTCGCCGTCAATGTCCGGCGGTTCGGCGAGGAGCATCCGAACACGCTGGCGAGCAGGGTCTGCCTGGCGCTCGCCACGAGTGCGATCGGACGGCCCGCCCAGGCGCTGGTGCTGATCGACGAGGCACTGGACGGCTATCGCCGGGTGATGGGGGAGGAGCACCCGTTCGTGCACGTCTGCGCCGTCGACAGGGCGGTCGTGCTGCGGCGGCTGGCGGACGTGTACGCGGCGCAGGAGACCGACCAGGCCGCGCTGTCGCACCTCAAGGCCGGGATTCTCGGGGCGAATCACTACTACGCGCTGTGTGCCACCGTGGGGCTCGCCAACGATTACTACCGGCTCGGTGAGTTGGACGCCGCCGTCCGGCTGCTGCAGGACGTCTCGGAGAAACTGATCGCGTCTCTCGGCGAGCGGCACCACTACTCGCTCGCCGTCACGCTCAACCTGGAGCGCGCCCGAGCCGCCATGGGCGGCGGCGAGCGCGACGTCGGCCCCGTCCTGGCCCGGTTGGCGCGGGTGCTCGGCCGCGACCATCCGGAGGTGCGCGCCGCCGAACGCGGCGAGTTGCTCGAATGCGACATCGAGCCCACCGCCCTGTGAGGCCCGCGCTCTCGGCGGGTCAGCGGCTCCCGGCGGGCTGGGCGAGGGCGAGGTCGTGCCGGACGGTCCGGCCGATGTGCCCGATCAGCTTGATCAGGTCCGGGCAGTAGACCGACGGGTTCAGATAGCCGCGCCCTTCCCGGTACCGGTGCGCGTAGGCGCCGCCGCCGCAGACGTCGCGCACGGCACACGTCCCGCATGTGGCGGGGAGCGCCGCGCGGCCGATCTGCCGCGCGACCACGCCGGGATGCCACAGCGCGTCCTCGAAGCGATGATCGAAGACGGTGAGTCCGGTCTCGGGCGCCCCGGAGTAGGAGGTCTTCAGCGAGTCGACCTGCTGGAGCGTCCCGTCGGTGTCGACGACGAGCATGGCCACCGGGGACAGGCCGACGTTCTCGCTCCGGCTCTGCCCGCCGAGCAGCACGTTGATGATCTCCTCGAACAGCCGGACGCCGGTCTCCTTGCGCGGTGCGCGGTACCACCGGTCGAACACCGCGATGAGCCACTCGGCGTAGGGTGTGCCGCCGCCGTCGACGGGGCGGCGGGGCGGCGGGGCCGTCCAGGTTCCGTGCGGAAGCAGGAAGTCGACGCGGGGCGGCCGCGTCTCCAGCAGGGCTTCGTACGTCCGGATCGGATCGTTGTCGAGGTCCACCGTGCACAGCAGCCCCCGGTAGAGCCTCCGGTGCGAGCCCGCGAGCCGATTCAGGCCGCGCATGGCGTCGGCGTGGCTGCCGCGCCCGTTGGCGCGGAGCCGGTGCCGGTCGTGCCCGGCGCGGTCGCCGTCGAGGCTGACCGATACCCCCACATCGTGCTCGTCGAGCATCGCCAGCATCGCGTCGGTGAGCAGCACCCCGTTCGTCTGCGTGCTCACCTCAAGGTCACACGACGGCGGGACGGCGGCGCGGAACCGGGCGACGGCCGCGGCGATGGCGCCCTTGCCGGCCAGCAGCGGTTCGCCCCCGTGGAGGACGATCGTCACGTTGGCGAGGGCATGGTCTCGGGCGTGCTCGGCGACCCTTGCCGCCGTCGCGTCGAGCACCTCGGGCAGCATCGCGCTCGGCCGCGCTCGCCACGTCTGGTCCGCGCCCTCGTAGACGTAGCAGTAATCGCAGGCCAGATTGCAGCGGCCGTGAATCTTGAGCACGAACTCCGAGAACGGCACGGGCCGCCATCCGCCCGCCTGGAGCGCAGGAATGTCGAGGCCGTTAAGCGGCCATTCGGCGGATTCGGCCCCGTGCATCACATGCGGTTGTCAAAGACCGCTCGGACTGGCCGGGGGTCACGGCGCTCGGTGCCGGCGCGCACGACGGCTTCGCTCAGGACCGTTCCGGTGGGGGGTTCCGCGGCGTCCAACTCGTCGAGGGTGGGAGGCGTCCAGGGGAAGGCGCCCGCGACGTCGCTGGATTCTGATGCGCTGCCATGAGTGACCAGCACGGCCGTCTCCCCCTCTTGTCCCGCGTAACGGAAATGCGTCGCGCTCCCTCGGTGGGTTCAGGGGCATCAGCCTAGTCGCGACGCGACGATCATATGGACCCAAGGCTCTCCTGTGCGTGGATCCGCAAAATGACTCGCCGTGGATTTGCTCGCGGCGGCATGCCGGGCGGCGGGTCTTCGGCGGTGGACGGTGCGGCGCGTTGCCGATACCTGTTCTGGTGGCGACCATTCCCTCGCGGCCTCCTGCCGGTCGCCGCATCTGCGGGGCATGACGGGATGGGTGGAGTGTGACGGTTGACGCACTTTTGTTGCGGGGGTCGGCCGAGGGTTGCACAGTGGGATCGGCAGCGAACATCGGTGAGGTGCCCGTGACGGAGACCATGCGCCCGGCCCCGGGAGGATGGCGGCCGGGGGGAATGTGCTCGTTCCTCGTCTGCGACATCGCCGGCTTCAGTGACGCCTCCCGCGTCGATCCGGTGCGGGTCCGGGTGCGGAAGGCGATGTACGACGGGCTCGACCGGAGCCTGGCGGAGGCCGGGCTCCGGCTGGACGACTGCTATCACGAGGACCGCGGGGACGGGGTGATGGTCGTCCTACCGCCCGACGTCAGGACGGAGTTGCTGCTGACGGCGGTGGTCGGCCGGCTGCGCGCCGAAGTGCGGCATCACAACGAGGCCGCGAGCGAGCCCGCGCGGATGCGCCTGCGGGTCGCCGTCAACGTCGGCGAGGCCGAGTCGGACGGGCGCGGCATCGTCAGCACGGCGCTCACGCACGCGTTCCGGCTGCTGGACGCGGCGCCGCTGAAGGAGGCGGTGGCCGCGGCCGAGACCGGGATCGCGCTGATCGTCTCGCGGCGGGTGTACGACGACGTGGTGCGCCACGGCCGGGGGCTCGTCGATCCGGGCGACTACTACCGGGTCAGGGTCCAGGTGAAGGAGACCTCCGACGACGCGTGGGTCATGGTGCCGGGGGGACGGCCCGTCCGCCGGGCCGGGGCGGTTCCCGCGGTGCCCGGATGGGAGAGCGCGCCCGAGCCGTCGGCCGACACCCCGCTGCCGGACATCCCGCTGCCGGACATGTTCCGCATCGTGGACGGCCTGCTGGAGATCCCCCGGCTCCGCGCCGAGCGCGGACGCGACCAGGTCGTCGCGGCGCTGTCGCTGGAGATCGCCGGGGTCGTGCCCCGGTCGGCGGAGGCGCGCGCCGACCTGTTCGCCATCGTCCGGACGTGCCTCGACTATTCGGGCGGGTTGCGGCAGCTCCTGCAGGCGGTCCAGGGGTTCGTGGGCGAGTCGATGGCGGTGCGCCGGCTGGAGCAGACGATCGCCCGGTCGCTCCTGCCACCGCCGGACGACGCCTGGCCGCGGTGACGTCTGGCTGTGGTGACGTCTGGCCGCGGTGACGGCACTAGCGTCGGCATGGACATGCGAAGAGGCCGCCTCCGCCGGTGAAGGCGGAGGCGGCCTCTCCTGCCGCGTGGGTCAGCCGGCCAGGAGGTGGGTCCTGCCGAACAGGTCGGCGGCGGCCCGTGCGGTCGGGGTGCCCGCGTCCAGGTCGGCGCCCGCCTCGCGGAGGACGGCGACGACCTCGTCCGCACCCTTGAACAGGGCGCCGGCGATGGGGGACTGGTCGCGGTCGTTGCGCAGGTCCGGGTCGGCGCCGCGGTCGAGGAGGGCGCGGACCGTCCCGGCGTGGCCGTGGTAGGCCGCGAGCATGAGCAGGGTGTTCCCGGACGCGTCCGCAGCGTCGACCGGCAGGCCGTGGTCGACGAACTCCGCCAGCTGGCGGGTGTCGCCGTCGCGCGCCAGATCCAGCGCGATCGCCACGACGCGGTCGGTCTGCTCCCGGGTCAGTGCGCTCATGGTTCCCTCCCTTTCAGCCGGTACCCGCCGTGCTCAGCGTCCGGCCGCGAGTGCCTCGATCGCCTTGCGGACGCCCTCGCCGTAGGCGGGGTCGGCCTGGGTGCAGTTGGCGATGTGCCGCTCGACGGTCGGCTGGGAGGCTCCGTCGATCGCCCGCGCGGTGTTCTCGAAGAGCACCTGCTGCTGCTCGGGCGACATGTTGCGGAACAGGATGCCGGGCTGCTCGAAGTAGTTGTCGTCGTCCTCCCGGAAGTCGAACCGGTCGGCGACCGCGCCGACGGCCTGGCTCGGCTCGCGGTAGGCGGGCTGCTCCTGCCAGCGGCCATAGGAGTTCGGCTCGATGCCCGGCGTGGCGCCCTGGTTGCCGTCGACGCGCATGGCGCCGTCGCGGTGGTAGGAGTTGACCGGGCTCTTCGGCGCGTTCACCGGGATCTGGTGGTGGTTCACGCCGAGGCGGTACCGCTGCGCGTCACCGTAGGAGAACAGCCGGCCCTGCAGCATCTTGTCGGGCGAGTAGCCGATGCCGGGGACGACGTTCGCCGGGGTGAACGCGGCCTGCTCGACGTCCGCGAAGTAGTTGGCGGGGTTGCGGTTCAGCTCCCACTCGCCGACCTCGATCAGCGGGTAGTCCTTCTTCGACCAGACCTTGGTGAGGTCGAAGGGGTGGTAGCGGTAGGTGTCCGCCTCCGCCTCCGGCATGATCTGGACGTACAGCTTCCACTTCGGGAAGTCGCCGCTCTCGATGGAGTCGAAGAGGTCGCGCTGGTGGGACTCGCGGTCCCGGCCGATCAGCTCCGCGGCCTCGGCGTCGGTGAGGTTCTTGATGCCCTGCTGGGTGCGGTGGTGGAACTTCACCCAGAACCGCTCGCCCTCGGCGTTGACGAAGCTGTAGGTGTGGGAGCCGAAGCCGTGCATGTGGCGGTAGGACGCCGGGATGCCGCGGTCGGACATCACGATCGTGACCTGGTGCAGCGCCTCGGGGAGGTTCGTCCAGAAGTCCCAGTTGTTCTCCGGGTCGCGCATGTTGGTGCGCGGGTCGCGCTTCACGGCGTGGTTGAGGTCGGGGAACTTCAGCGGGTCGCGGAAGAAGAACACCGGGGTGTTGTTGCCGACGAGGTCCCAGTTGCCCTCCTCGGTGTAGAACTTCAGCGCGAAGCCGCGGATGTCGCGCTCGGCGTCGGCCGCGCCGCGCTCGCCGGCGACGGTGGAGAAGCGCGCGAACATCTCGGTCTGCTTGCCGACCTCGGAGAAGATCTTGGCGCTGGTGTACCGGGTGATGTCGTTGGTCACCGTGAACGTGCCGAAGGCGCCCGAGCCCTTCGCGTGCATCCGGCGCTCCGGGATGACCTCGCGGTCGAAGTGCGCCAGCTTCTCCAGGAACCACACGTCCTGCAGGAGCATCGGACCGCGGGGCCCGGCGGTCACCGAGTTCTGGTTGTCGGGCACCGGCGCGCCCGCGACGGTGGTCAGCGGCTTCTGGTTGTTCTCAGGCACGGTTCGCTCCTCTTCGGTTCTCATGTGCGGGTCGCGAGACAGTCAGGGCAGGTGCCCCAGAACGTCGCTTCGGTGGCGTCGAGCGCGAATCCTCGCGGGTCCTGGACGTCGAGGCACCGGGCCTCACCGGCCACGGCCCTGACATCGGCGATGGCTCCGCAGGCGCGGCACACCAGGTGGTGGTGGTCGTCGCCCGTGCGGGTCTCGAACCGGGCCGGCGAGCCGGCCGGTTCGATGCGCCGGACGAGGCCGGCCTCGGTGAGCGCGCGCAGCACGTCGTAGACCGCCTGGGTCGAGACCGAGCCCAGTTCCCGCCGGGCGGCCGTCGCGACGGAGTCGGCGTCGCAGTGGGGATTCGCCGTGACGGCCGCAAGCACGGCGACCCGCTGGCGGGTCACCCGCAGGTCCGCTCCCCGCAGGAGGGCGGCGGCGTCGATGGTCGGCATGAGCTGGAGCTAACCAGCTTTTCTGGAATCAGTCAAATAAACGATGAGTTCAGAACTTGGTCGCTCTCCGGAAGTCAGGACCGGGCGATGGTGGCCATCGCCCGGTCGGGCTCCCAATGCGCGCGCAGGGACCGGATCAGGCCCTCCTCGTTCACCGTGTAGATCAGGACGCAGTCGATCGTCATCGTGGAGCCGTCCGGCATGGTGGTGGTGATCGTGGCGACGTTCGCGCAGCAGGGGCCGTTGGCGAAGGAGTCGGCGATGGTGAAACGGAAGCCGGCGATGGTGGAGATGAAGTTGTCCCAGAAGGCGCTGATGGCGTCGGTGCCCCGATGGCCGTCACCCGAGGGGTCCAGGAAGGACGGGCCCACTGGGTCTTCGACCAGGGCGTCAGGGGCGAAGAGCGCCAGCCATGCGTCTTTGCGGCCCCCGATGACGGCCGCCATGGACGCGAGGGCGGCGCGGCGTGCCGGGTGGTCGGCGTCGGGGGCGTTCCACGCGATGGCTTCTGTAACGTGTTCTTGTTTCATGGTCCCACCTTCGCGATGACCGTCTCGGCGAAGCGTTCGAGGTTCTCGATCTTCTTGTCCAGGGGTTCGGTGTCGGGCCCCTTGGCGTAGGGCATCCGGAAGCCGACGATCACGTCCGTGACGCCCTTGTCCTCCAGGCGCTTCACGCCGTCGGGCGTGTACGCGTCCATGGAGATGACGTGGACCTCGAACGGGTCGCCGGCCTTGCCCTCCTGCTTCCGGATGTTGTCCAGCCTGGTCAGGAGGTCGTCGAGGTCGTCGCCGCCCGCGTGCATCCAGCCGTCCCCGCGGACGACCGCGCGCCGCAGCGCCGGCTCGGAGTGCCCGCCGACGAGGATCGGGAAGGGACGGGCGGGGGTGATCTTGATCGCGGGGAGGTCGAAGTGCTCGCCGTGGAACTCGAAGTAGTCGCCGGTGCTGAGGCCGCGCAGGATGTCGATCGCCTCGTCCATCCGCCTGCCGCGCTTCTCCCACGGCACCCCCATCACCTGGAAGTCCTCCGGCCACGGGCTGAGGCCGACGCCCAGGCCGAGCCGCCCGCCGGTCATGCAGGCGATGGACGCCGCCTGCTTCGCCACCAGAACGGGCGGGCGGATCGGGAGCTTGAGGACGAACGGCGTGAAGCGCAGCCTGGTGGTCACCGCGCCCAGGGCCGCGATGAGGATGAACGTCTCGATGAAGGGCTTGTCCTCAAGGAACTCCCTGTTGCCGTCCGCGGTGTAGGGGTAGGTCGAGTCCGACTCCCGGGGATAGACCACGGAGTCGGCGACCGACATGCTGGTGTAGCCCGCCTCCTCGGCGGCTTTGGCCAGCGGCACGTAGAACGACGGATCGGTCATCGCCTCGGCGTAGGTGAACCTCATACCCGGATACTAGAACCCGTTCTAGTCCCGTGCCAGGGTCAGTGGTCGGCGGGTGGGATGGGGAAGTTGCCGTTGAAGACGTTGGCGGGGTCGTAGGCGCGCTTGACGCGGCGGAGGCGGTCGAGGTTCGCGGCGAAGGCGTCGTGGAGGCGTTCGGGGCGGGTGTCGGTGTCCAGGGAGAGGTAGAGGCCGTCGGTGTGCGGGGCGACCAGGGCGTCCCAGGCCGTGTCGAGGGCCGGTTGGGCGGCGCCCATGGCGCTGAGCAGGAAGTTCTGGTGGCGGTGCGGGTAGGCGGTGGCGTCCGGTGGCAGATCGTGCGCGGCGCCGCCGGTGGCGCGGATCTGGGTGAAGTACGACGCCCCCGATCGGGCGAGCGCCGCGTAGGCGTCGGCGGTCTCGG
Source organism: Actinomadura chokoriensis (assembly GCF_041463665.1). Lineage (GTDB taxonomy): Bacteria > Actinomycetota > Actinomycetes > Streptosporangiales > Streptosporangiaceae > Spirillospora > Spirillospora chokoriensis_A. The sequence goes on along the minus strand of NZ_JAXCEJ010000012.1, from coordinate 111,537 downwards.
CGTCGAGGCGGGTCACCAGGCCCGAGCGGACGGACGGGCTCCCGCCGCCGGTGTAAGGGGCGTCCCCTTCCTGGATGACACCGGCGTACGGCATGAGGTAGCCCCGGTGGTCCAGGACGGGACCGGCCTCGGCGAGGCGTTCCAGTTCGCGGACGGCGGCGTCGGTGTCGGAACCGGCGTAGACGCTCATGAGGTGGGCGGTGGCGGGCTGCCCGGCGCGGGCGCCCCCCAGGATGAGGAAGCTGGTCAGCTCGCGGGGCGCGGCCTCGACTGCGGAGCCCCAGCGCTGGAGCAGGCCGGAGGTGTCACTCGCGTCGAGCGTCAGCTGGGAGAAGACGACGTCGCCGAGTTCCATCGCCTCGACCTCGACCCAGGTGACGACGCCGAGGTTGCCGCCGGCGCCGCGCAGGCCCCAGAACAGGTCGGGGTTCTCCTCGGGGGAGGCGCGCAGGATCCGGCCGTCCGCCGTGACGACCTCGGCGGCGACGACATGGTCGACGGTGAGGCCGTAGGCGCGGCCGAGCAGGCCGATCCCGCCGGTGGTGGCGAGGCCGCCCACGCCGACGCCGCCGTAGTCGCCCGAGCTGATCGCCCAGCCTCGGGGGGCGAGGGCGCGGGCGACCTGGCCCCAGCGGGCCCCCGCGCCGAGCCGGACGCGGCGGGTGGCCGGGTCGACGACCTCGACGGTGTCGAGCGCGCCGAGGTCGAGCACGATGCCGCCGTCGTTGGTGGAGCGCCCGCTGATGCCGTGGCGGCCTGACCGGATGCCGAGCGGCACGTCCTGCGTCCGGGCGTAGGCGAGGCCGTCGACGATCTGGCCCGGGTTCGCGGGACGCAGGATCAGGCCGGGCGATCCGGCGCGCAGGTAGTTGTGGCGCAGCGAGCCGAAGGCGGCGTCGCCGGGTTCGACGGCGCGGGACGCCAGGCTCGCCGGGACCCGCTCGTAGTCGATCCCGTCGCGGCGGCGGGCGAGGACGGCGCGCTCGCGCCGGGCGGCGGCGGGGAGGGTGCCCGACGTTCCGCGCTCGCGGGCGACGGCCTCGCGGACGGCCGGGGCGATCTCCTCGCCGAACGTGCGGAGGTCCTCGGGGTCGTCGGAGGCGAGGATGAACGTGCCGATGCCGTCGTCGAGGGCGAGGGCCGCAAGCTCCTCCGCCCACTGGTCGGCGGGGCCGTGCAGCGGGCCGTCCGAGACGGCGGAGATCCGGCCGGCGATGTTGAGCAGGCGGCGGATCCGGGCGGGATCGCGTCCGGCCTCCCCGGCCGCCTCGTCGATGATCGTGTTGCCGGTCTTGAGGTCGCCGTCCCGCAGGTAGCTCAGGGACGGCAGCCATCCGTCGGCCCGGCGGGCGATCAGCCGCTGGAGCCGCGGCTTGTACGCGCCGACCCAGATCGGGATGTCGTGCGCGGGCGCCGGGCCGCGCTTGGCCCCGGCGACCCGGTGGTGCGCGCCGTCGACCTTGAGGACGGCGCGCTCGCCGGCGTCCCAGATCCCGCGGATGATCTCGATGGCCTCGCCTAGCGCGGTCACCGACTCGCCGGGTGTCAGGCGGTCGCCGCCCATCGCGGCGATCGCGTCCCAGAAGCCGCCGGCGCCGATGCCGAGGGCGAACCGGCCGCCGGACAGCAGGTCGAGGGACGCCGCGGCGCGGGCCAGCACCGCCGGAGGCCGCAGCGGGACGTTCAGGACGTTGCCCGAGACCGTGACCCGCTCGGTGGAGGCCGCGACCCAGGACATGAGCGTCCAGGTGTCCAGGAAGGCGGGCTGGTAGGGGTGGTCCTGGAAGGTCACGAGGTCCAGTCCGGCGGCCTCGGACTCCTGCGCCAGCCGGACCGGGCCCTGCGGATCGCGGTTGTCCGGGGTCAGGAACGCCCCGAAAGTCAGGTCATGGCCGTAGTCCACGGTCCGGCTCCTCGCTGAGAAATCATCTGTTCGGCAGACTGTATTGGAAGCAACACGTCTGATGGGCAGAAGATTCCGGTTACCCTGGATCCATGGGCATCGACCAGGCAGCCCCAGAAGACCAGGCAGCCGCGGAGAGCCGTCTCCTCCTCGGCTGGTCGCTCACCGTCCTCCTGCGCGAGTGGACCGCCCGTGTCGAAGCGGTCGCGGAGGCTCTGCCGCAGGGCGTGCGCGGCTACCAGGTGCTCTCCGCGGTCGTCCACGACGCACCGCCCACGCAGGCCCACCTCGCCGGCCGGCTGGGCATCGACCGCACCGTCATGACCTACCTGCTCGACGCCTTCGAGGGGTGCGGCCTCCTGGAGCGCCGGCCCGACCCGGCCGACCGCCGCAACCGGCGCGTCGTCCCGACCGACAAGGGCCGCACCGTCCTCGCCGACCTCGACGCCCGCGTCTGCGAGGCCGAGGCCGATCTCCTGTCCACGCTGCCGCCGGCCGACCGCGACGTCCTGCTCGTCCTGCTGGAACGCGCCGCCTCGGCCAACGACTCCACCGCCGACCGCTGCGTCTCCACCGCCCGCTCCCTCCCCGGCGGCGCCCGCTGACGTCGGCCCTCCCGCGGCGTCCGGCGGATGAGGGCCGGACGTCCCTTGCCGTGCGGGTGGACGGGGTGGTTCGGTGAGGGGATGGCGAAGATCGCGGTGGTGACCGGCGGGACGTCCGGGATCGGGAAGGAGATCGCCCGGGGACTGGCGCGGGCGGGCTACCTGGTGGCGATCGTCTGCCGGAACGAGCTGCGGGCCGCCGCGACGGTGGACGAGCTGGCGCGGGACGTGCCGGGCGCGCAGGTCGAGACGTTCCTCGGGGACCTGTCGGTGCAACTGGACGTCCGGCGGGTCGCGGCGTCGCTGGAGGAGCGGTTCGACCGGCTGGACGTGCTGGTCGACAACGCGGGCGTGCACCTGCTGCGGGCCAAGGTCAGCGCGGACGGGTACGACCGCATGATCGCGACGAACCATCTGGGGCCGTTCCTGCTGACGAACCTGCTGCTGGGGCTGCTGGAGAAGGGCGCGCCGTCGCGGGTGGTGGTCGTCGCGTCGGAGGCGCACCGGCAGGCCGACCGGTTCGAGGTCGAGCGGCTGGCGGAGCCCGGGTTCTACGGGCCGGCGGGGGCGGCGCGCGTCTACGGACGGTCCAAGCTGCTCAACATCCTGTTCGCGCAGGAACTCGCGCGGCGGATGGAGGGCAGCGGGGTCACGGTGAACGCGATGTGCCCGGGCGCCGTGGCGACCGGATTGTTCAGGGAGGTGCCCGGCGCCGGACGGGTCGGCGCGCTCCTGGCGCGCACCCCGTTCATGCGGACGTCGGCGCAGGGGGCGCGGATGGCGCTGCGGCTCGCTTTGGACGAGGAGTTCGAGGGGCGGAGCGGCGGTTTCCACAGTTCGACGCCGGGCGCCGGGCTGCTGCCGAAGGCGGGTCCGCTGAAGAATCCGGGCCTGCAACGGGCGATTTGGGAGCATTCAGCCCACCTCGTGGGTTTGCCCGCACTATAGGGTCTACGTGCGTGAGCCAACCGCACGTCCCGAACCCGTCGCGCGTCCCGAACCCGCCGCAGGCCCCCCGAATGCCCGCGCCGCCACCCGCGAAGCCGTCCGCGGTCAAGGATCTGTTCGGCGGCGCCCGGTACCTGCTGCGCGGCATGGGGTGGATGGCGCGGCATCCGGCGCAGTGGCTGTTCGGCCTGATCCCCGCGCTGATCGTGCTGATCGTGTACGCGGCGGCGCTGGTCTTCCTGGCGCTCCAGATCGACGACCTGGCCGGGTGGGTGACGGGGTTCGCCGACGGCTGGTCGGACGGGGCCCGGACGTCCGCGCGGGTCGTCGCCGGCATCGCCCTGTACGGGTCGGCGCTGTTCCTGGCGATCACCACGTTCACCGCGGTGACGCTGCTGGTGGGGGACCCGTTCTACGAGGCCATCGCGGTCCGGGTGGAGGAGTCGCAGGGCGGCGCGCCGCCGGAGCCGGACGTCCCGCTGCTCGTCCAGATCGGGCGGGCGATCAAGGACACGCTGATCATCGGGGCCATCGTGCTGGCGTTCACGGTCGTGTTCTTCGCGTGCGGGTTCCTGCCCGTGGTGGGGCAGACGGTCGTCCCGGTGGTGGCGGCGCTCGTGTCGGGCTACTTCCTGGCGGGCGAGCTGACCTCGATCGCGCTGGAACGGCGCGGGATCCTGCGCAAGGAGCGGTTCGCGCGGATGAAGGCGCACCGGCCGCTGGTGGTCGGGTTCGGCGCCGCGACTTTTGTGGTGTTCCTCATCCCGCTGGGCGTGGTGCTCGCCATGCCGGGCGCGGTGGCGGGCGCCACCCTGATGGCGCGGGAACGCCTGGCGGACGATCCGCTGGTCGCAGCGGGTGAGGGCGGTACGACAAGGCATCACTGAGGCGATAGAAAGATGTGTCCTGAGCGTGATTGCGCGCGGGATGGCCACTCCTGATCTTGGCGTAACGTGTGCCGCATGTCCGATCAGGGGGAGCGCGGTGTGCGCTGGACCGATATGAGCGAGCCGCCGGACGAGTCCCGGCGGGCGTCCGGCGCCGAGGGTGCGACCGGACCGCAGGCGGTCTTCCCCGAGCCCAAGGTTCCCGAGGTGTTCATGCCCGCCCCGACCGGCCCCGCCGACCCGCCCGGCCCCGCCGACTCCGACGAGGACGCGCCGTCCCATGACGTGTGGGGCAGGGTCGAGGGCCCCCCGTCCAAGGAGGCCGACGACCGCGACGCCGACGACGTCAAGGTCGCGCCCGTCGCCCCCGAGGAGGACGCGCCCCAGTGGGAGGGGTCGCTCTTCGACGAGGGAGGAGCGGGCGACTCCGACTCCGACTCTGAGTCCAACTACGTTCCGGCCGTCCCCACCGGGTCGGGGCAGCCCGCCAAGCCGGGCAAGCCGAGCAGCGGCAACTGGCAGATGCCGGAGTGGATGGCGGACGAGGAGTCCGCCGATGCCAAGCTCGGCGGCTCGCCGAAGCCGTCCCGGGACGTGCTGGAGGGGGGCCGCGGCCGGTCCCGGCTGATGCTCTTCGGCGGGGTCGGGCTGCTGGTGGTCGCGCTGCTCGCGGCCGGCGCCGTCTACTTCATGAAGTCCGGCGACGACGAGCCCGCGGCGCCGTCCGGCAACGCCGACCAGCGGGCGGCGGCGGAGGAGTCCCAGGCGGCGCAGGTCAAGCTGCCGCCGGACAAGCCGCTCGCGAAGTTCCGCGGCACGCCGAGCCGGATGCTCGGGATGGTGAACGACGCCCATTCCGGGCTGGCCTACCCGCGTTTCGCGGCGCCCTGGCAGGTGCCGACGAAGAAGAACAAGCTGGGCACGTCGGGATGGTCCGGGCAGCAGATCATGGTGACGGAGCGGCTCCCCCAGCAGCTCTGGTACGGCCAGCTGCTGACCGGCACGTTGCATCCGAGCCTGCTGAGCGCCTACGAGGGCCCGAAGAGCGTGAAGAACGTCGCGGCCCTGGTCGCGCAGGGGTACGAGGCGCAGTACTACGCGTTCCCGCATAAGGCGGCGCCGCTGGCGTCGCAGGCGCTGACCGTGGGCGGGCACCAGGGCTGGCTGATCGCCTCGTACCTGACCTACCAGCGGGACGGGGTGCGGGCGACCGGCGAGATCGTCGCGACCGGCGTGATCGACACGGGCCGCCCGACCCCCGCGGTGGTGTTCGCGTCGATGCCGAACACGCACAAGCAGCGGTGGCCGGACCTGCACGAGTTCCTCGCCCACCTGAAGATCGCGTCCTGACCGGACCGCGCCCTGACAACCGAATGACGTTCTAATAGGCTGTGGCCACGTCCGAGGAAAGGTGTGGCCATGGCGATCGGGTTGACGGAGGAGCACGAGGCGCTGGCGGCGTCGGTGCGCGGGTTCGCGGAGCGGAACATCACCCCGCGAACCGCGCGGGACGCGGACGCCGGATTCTGGCCCGCGCTCGCCGCCCAGGGGCTCCCCGGCCTGCACCTGCCCGAGGACGCCGGCGGGCAGGGCTTCGGCATCCTGGAGCAGGCCGTCGCGCTCGAGGAGCTCGGCCGGGTGCTCGCCCCGGGCCCGTACACCCCGACCGTGCTGGCGTCCGCGATCCTGCACGCTTGCGGAGCCGACGTCTCCGGCTTGGCGGACGGATCCCGAACCGCCGCGGTTGCGCTGTCCGGCAGCCTGGACGTGGACGGCTCGACGGTCTCGGGCGCGGTGCAGCCCGTGCTGGGTGCCCCGCTTGCCGACGTGTTCGTCCTTCCGGCCGGCGACCGCTGGGTCGTCCTAGACCGGGCGGATGTGACCGTAGGGGATCTGGAGTCACTCGACATCACGCGTCCCGTTGGGTCGGTCACCGTGGACGGCGTGACCGTCGACCGCTTCTACGACCGGGTGGACGCGCACGCCCTCGCAACCGTTCTGCTGGGTGCGGAGGCTTGCGGCGTGGCGGGACGGGCCCTGGACGACGCCGTCGCCTATGCCAAGCTCCGCGAGCAGTTCGGCCGTCCGATCGGCCAGTTCCAGGGCGTCAAGCACAAGTGCGCCCGGATGCTCATCGCGGTCGAGCGTGCCAGGGCCGCCGTGTGGGACGCCGCGCGCGCTCTGGACGAGCCAGAAGAACAGCGTGCCTACGCCGTCGGGGTAGCAGCGGTGCTGGCCGCCGACGCCGCGGTCACCTGCGCTGAGGGCAACATCCAGGTTCATGGAGGCATCGGCTACACCTACGAGCACGATGCCCACCTCATCTACCGGCGGGCCATGACGGTCCGCGCGCTCTTGGGGCGGGCCAGCAAGCACAGGGCCGATGTCGCCGCGCTCGCGGTGCAGGGCGTCCGGCGGCCGATGAGCATCGAACTGCCCGAGGACGCCGAGCCGGTCCGCGCGGAGATCCGCGCCCGCGTCGCCGAACTGGCCTCGATGGAGTTCCTCGAGCAGCGGGCCGCGATGGCGGAGGGCGGCTGGGTGACGCCGCACCTGCCCGAGCCGTGGGGACGGGGCGCCGGGCCGCTGGAGCAGATCGTGATCCAGCAGGAGCTGAAGGCGGCGAAGGTGCGCCCGGTGCCGCTGATGATCGCGGGGTGGGTCGTCCCGTCGCTGGTCCAGTACAGGACGCCCGAGCAGCAGGAGCGGTTCCTGCCGCCGACGCTGCGCGGCGAGATCATCTGGTGCCAGCTGTTCTCCGAGCCGGGCGCGGGCTCGGACCTCGCCGGGCTGCGCACCCGCGCCGAGCGCGTCGAGGGCGGCTGGAAGATCACCGGCCAGAAGATCTGGACGTCCCTCGCCCGCGAGTCGCAGTGGGGCATCTGCATCGCCCGCACCGACCCCGACCGCCGCAAGCACGACGGCATCACCTACTTCCTCGTGGACATGACGTCGCCCGGCATCGAGATCCGCCCGCTGCGCGAATGCACCGGCGAGGCGGTCTTCAACGAGGTGTTCCTGGACGGCGTGTTCGTCCCGGACGACCTCGTCGTCGGCCCGGTCAACGCCGGCTGGCGCGTCGCGCGCACCACCCTCGCCAACGAGCGCGTCGGCCTGACCAGCAGCTTCCAGCTCGGCGGCAACGTGCCCAAGCTGCTCGACCTCACCGCCGGGCTCGGCCTGGACGGCGACCCGGTCGTCCGCGACGGCATCGGAAACCTGGTCTGCGACGAGCACTCGTTCAACCTGCTCGGCCTCCGCGCCACCCTGAAGCAGCTTTCGGGGACGGACCCGGGCGCGACGGCGAACGTCCGGAAACTCGTGGCGATGGAGCATGGCCAGCAGGTCACCGAGTTCGGGTTCACCCTCCTCGGCGAGGACGGCGCGCTGACCGGCGGCCGGAAGGCCGACCTGCGCGCCCGCTGGACCTTCTACCTTCTCGCGTCCCGCGCGATGACCATCGGCGGGGGGACTACGGAGGTCAACCTCAACGTGATCGGCGAGCGCATCCTGGGGCTGCCGCGGGACCCTGAACCGGTGGGGTAGGGCCCAGACCGGCATGAGGTAGCGTCCAGGCTCACATGGGGGAGCGGACGCGGCACCTGGTGGCCGCACTGACCGGGCTGGGGCTCGGGCTTGCGGCACTCGGGCCGGGGCTCGCACCCGGGTTCGTGCTGTCGTACGACATGGTGTTCGTGCCCGATCCCGCGTTCACGGACCTGACGTTCGGGATGACCGGGATCGTGCCCAGGCACGTCCCGAGCGACGCGTTCGTCACCGCGCTCGCGGCCGTCGTCCCGGCGGACATCGTGCAGAAGCTCGTGCTGCTGGCGGTCTTCGTCATGGCGAGCACGTCGGCGGCGTCGCTGGTGCCGTCCCGCCGCCTCCTGCCGCGCCTCGCCGCCGGGGTCTGCTACGCCTGGAACCCGTTCGTCGCCGAACGGCTCCTCCTCGGCCAGTGGGCGCTGCTGCTCGGCTACGCGGCCCTGCCCTGGGTGGTGGCCGCCGCCGCCCGCGTGGACGAGCCCGGCGGCGGCCGGCGCCTCGTCCGCACCCTGCTCCCCGCCGCCGTCGGTGGTTTCGCCGCCCTGACCGTCACCGGAATCACCGCCCTCGCCGTCGCCCTGACGACCGGCCGCGCCCGTGGCCGCGCTGGTCTCCAGGTCGTCGCGGCGGTGGTGTTGCTGAGTCTGCCGTGGCTCGTGCCCGGGGCGCTGCGGCCGGCGGGGCTACCGGGGGACGGCGCGGCCGTCGATCTGTTCGCGTCCAGGGCGGACACGCCGTTCGGGACGCTCGGGAGCCTGCTCCTGCTCGGCGGCGTGTGGAACGGCGAGACGGTTCCGAGAGGCTACGGGGCGCCGGTGACGGCCACGGTCTGGTTGCTCGTGGTGGTCATCGCGCTCATCGCCTACTGGAAGTGGGGCAGGCAGCCCGTTTGGTGGCGCGGCGCGGCCGTCGCGGCGGTGGTCGGCTTCGTGATCGCGGCGCTGGGAGCGGTCGCCGCGCCCGTCCTCGAAGCGCTCATCGGCCTCTGGCCGGGGTTCGCCGTGCTGCGGGACGGGCAGCAGTACGTCGCGCCGCTCGCCGTGGTGATCGCGGTGGGGGTCGGCGTGGCCGCCGACCGGGCCGCCGAGGCGAGATGGCCGGGAGTGGCCGCGGCGGCGACGGCAGTGCCGGTGTTCCTCCTGCCGACCCTGGCGTGGGGCGCGGCGGGCGAGTTGCGGGCCGTCCAGTATCCGGACGGCTGGGCGCGCGCGCGGCAGATCATTGACCGCGACCCTGAGCAGGGCGACGTGCTGGTTCTGCCGTGGGCGTCGTACCGGAGTTACGCCTGGAACCACGGTCGTCGTGTGCTCGACCCACTGCCCCGCTACCTGCATCGGCGCGTCATCGTGGACGACGCCGTCATCGTGGACGGCACGACCGTCCCGCAGGAGGATCCGAGGGCCGTCCGGCTCACGCCGATCGCGAAGAGCGGGGCTCCGCCCGCCGCGGCGCTGCGTGACGAGGGAATACGTTATGTCGTGGTCGACGCGGAGACCGGCGCGATCCGGCCGTCCGGGGCGGCGGTCGAGGTCATGAGAAGCGCTGACCTCGTCGTCTACCGGATCGATGGGGTCGCGGAGGTGGCCGGGGAGCGAGTGCCGGCGGCGCCCGTGGCGGCCGCCTGGGGCATCGTGAGTCTGGTCGTTATCTGGTCAATTCTGGCCCCAGGCACTACTCTGAGCCTTCCATTACTCGGCAGTACCAAGGCTCGCAGCCCCCAGCATCGACGAAGGACCCCCTGATGCGCATCGCCATCGCCGCAGTGGTCGGCGTTCTGCTCGCCGCTGGAGCGTCGTTCGGCACGGTCCAACTCGTGAACGCCTCCCAGCAGGACCCGGTCATCAAGCCGCTGTACAACTACGGCTCCCGGTGACGTGTAGGCCCTGATGGGGACCTGGCGTGACGGCCCCGCCCTCCTGGAGATCGTCGTTCCCGCCTACAACGAGGCCGAGCGGCTTCCGGCGGGGCTGGCCGCGCTGTGCGACAAGCTCGCAGCCCTTCCGCTGCGGGCGGAGGTCATCGTCGTCGACAACGCCAGCACCGACGGGACGGCCGGGATCGCCCGGTCGTTCGAGGGTCCGGTGCCGGTGCGGCTGGTCCGCTGCGAACGCCGGGGCAAGGGAGCGGCGGTCCGGGCCGGGCTGCTCGAGTCGCGGGCCCCGTACGTGGGGTTCATGGACGCCGATATGGCAACAGACCTCGCTGCGCTGGACGAAGCCATCGTCCTGCTGCGCGAGGGCCGCCCGGTCGTGGTCGGGTCAAGGCGCCACGGTCGGTCGGTCGTCCAGGGATACGCGCTGCCGGTCAGGCGGCTCGGCGCCATCACGTTCAACCGGATCGTCCGCGACCTCGTGGGCGGCATCCAGGACACCCAGTGCGGTTTCAAGTTCTTCGACGGGCCGCTGGTGCGGGCCGCCGCGGAGGAGTTGCGCACGACGGGTTTCTCGTTCGATGTTGAGCTGCTGGCCCACTGCGTGCGGCGGGGAGCGTCCGTGACGGCCATTCCGGTGGTCTGGCGTGACCGTCCCGGCTCGACGTTCTCGGTGAGGCGTCACTCGTTGCAGTGCATGCTGGACCTGGCGCGCATCCGCGCGCGCGTCGGCTTCCGTATGCCCGCCGCCCCGGCAACGCCGGTCACTCCCGTGGTGCCCATCCGGACGATCCTCGCCGAGTCGAAGCTCAGCGAGCCGCATGCGGTGCCGATCTCCATCCCCGAGCAGGCGTCGACGCCGAGCGCCAAGTCGGGATGAGCGCGGTTCTGCGGCTGGCGGTCGTCAACTGGCGGGATCCCTGGCATCCCGCCGCCGGCGGTGCCGAACGCTACGCCTGGGAGCTGGCGCGCAGGTTCGCCGGTCAAGGGGACCGCGTCCACTACGTGACGTGCAGGGCCCCCGGGCAGAAACGCAGGGAACGGGTCGAGGACGTGGAGTTCGTGCGTCTCGGCGGCCGGTTCACCGTCTACCCGCTCGTCCTGCTGTGGATGCTGGGGAACCGTCGCCGCTTCGACGCGGTCATCGACTGCCAGAACGGCATCCCGTTCTTCACTCCGTGGGTGCTGCCTCGCCGCGTACGGGTGTTCTGCGTCATCCACCATGTGCACGACGCCCAATTCAGCCTGTACTTCCCCAGATGGCTGGCCTGGCTCGGGCAAGTGCTTGAGGGCCCCGTGAGCCGCTGGACGTATCGGCGACATGCGTTCGTCGTCGTTTCGCCGTCCACGTTGCGCGCCGTGAGGGAACGGCTGGGCTGGACGGGGACGGTCCATGTCGTCCACAACGGGTCGTCAGTCGCCGAACCTGATGGTGTGGTCTCGGAACCCGCCGGCGAGCCGGACCTGGTGTGCGTGACCCGGCTCGTCCCGCACAAGCGCCTCAACCTGCTTTTGGACCTCGCTCAAAGCCTCGCCGAAACCCGGCCTGGGCTGAAGCTCCACATCGTGGGGGACGGCCCTGAAGCGCCCGCGCTGGAAGCCGCAATCAACGCGCGTGGCTTGGACGGCGTCGTCATCGCCCACGGCTACGTCCCCGAGAACGTCAAGGCGACCCTCGTCGCCCGTGCCGACCTGCACCTCAGCACGTCCCAGGGCGAAGGGTGGGGGCTGAGCGTGATCGAGGCCGCGGCGCTGGGCGTCCCGACCGTCGCGCACGACGTGGACGGCCTGCGCGACGCCGTCCGCGACGGGATCACCGGATGGCTCGTCCACCAGGGCGATGACCAGGCCGGAGTCGTCGAGCGCGCCCTCAAGGAGCTGGACGATCCCACGCGGCGCGATCAGATGGCCACGGAATGTCAGAGGTGGGCGGCAGGCTTCGACTGGGCGCGCACCGCCGACCGGATGCGCGAGCTGATCGGCACCGCCGTCCGCGAGGCGGGCGGCCGCCGGTACGGTGGCGGGCACCCTGGCTGACGTCCCGGGAGAACGCGCGCTCCCGGGAGGACGCAGGTCCCCGGCAGAACACGGAGCCACCGGAGAAGACGGAGCCACCGGAGAAGACGGAGCCACCGGAGAAGACGGAGCCACCGGAGAAGACGGAGCCACCGGAGAAGACGGAGCCACCGGAGAACACGGAGTCACCAGAGGAAACGGAGAGGGGCGGAGGGCGAGCATGGCCGTGGGAGAGGCGAATCCGCCCCGCGCCGGCGCGTCCCGCGGGCCCGCCCCGGGCGACGGGACGGGCGGCCCGGACGCCGCCGCGCGGCTGCGGGAGCGGCTGCGCGCCGTGGCGTGCTGCCTGGCGCTGACCGCGATCGCGTTCGGCACCCGGCCCGGCGCGATCCTCGCCGACACCAAGATCGACATGGCGGTGAACCCGCTCGGCTTCCTCGGCCGCGCCCTCCACCTGTGGGACCCCGAGCAGTTCGGCCAGCTGCAGAACCAGGCCGTCGGCTACCTGTTCCCGATGGGCCCGTTCTTCGCGCTCGGCGACGTACTCGGGATGCCCGCGTGGATCACCCAGCGGTTCTGGCTGGCGCTGCTGATGTGCCTGGCCTTCGCCGGGACGTGGCGGCTGGCCGGGCGGCTCGGCATCGGCGGGACCGGGCAGGGCGGCCGCGGCCAGGGCACCCGCATGTTCGCCGCGATGGCGTATGCGCTCGCCCCGAACGGGCTGGCCACGCTCGGCCAGATCTCCTCGGAGTACCTGCCGGTCGCGATGCTGCCGTGGATCGTCCTGCCGCTGGTCACCGCGGCCTCCGGCGAGGGCGGGCGGCTGAAGGCCGCGGCCCGGTCCGGGCTCGCGATCGCCTGCTGCGGCGGGATCAACGCGACCGCGACCGTCGCCGTCCTCGTCGTCCCGTTCATGTACGTCGTGACGCGGCCGCGCGGGTCGCTGCGCGTCCGGATGCTCGCGTGGTGGTCGGCCGCCGCGGGCGCCGCGACCGCGTGGTGGCTCGCCCCGCTGCTGCTCACCGGCACGTACGGGTTCTCCTGGCTGACCTACACCGAGAAGGCCGATACGACGACCGGGCCGACCGGCCTGATCAACGTGCTGCGCGGCGCGGAACGCTGGGTCAACTACCTGATCGTCGACGGCCAGGTCTGGTGGCCGGTCGGGCACGGCCTCTCGCTCAGCCCGGTCCCGATCATCTGCACGGGCGTCGTCGCGGCGCTCGGCCTGGCCGGGCTGCTCGGCCGGCTGCTCCCGGAGCGGACGTTCCTGCTGCTCACCCTGCTGGCCGGGCTCGCGATCGTGTCGATGGGCCACATCAGCGACATCCCGGGCCCGTTCGCCGCCCAGCTCCGCGACCTGCTGGACGGCCCGCTCGCACCGCTGCGCAACCTGCACAAGTTCGACGCGGTCGTCCGGCTGCCGCTCGCGCTCGGCCTCGCCCACCTGCTCGCCGCCGCCGGCGGGCGCCTCCACGACGCGCGCACCGCACGGGACGGCCGGGTGCGCGGCCTGAGCGACGGCGGCCCGGCGTTCGGCCTGACGCTCCGGTCGCTGGTCAGCCTGCCGGTCGCCGCCGCCGTCGCGCTCGGCGGCATCGGCCTCACCGCGATCTCGCACGGCCTGTCCGGGCCCGGCGAGTTCAAGGAGGTGCCGAGGTACTGGCGGGACGCCGCGTCGTGGATCAACGCGCGGGCCGGCCAGCAGGGCGTGCTCGCCGTCCCCGGGGCGCCGTTCGGCGAGTACCTGTGGGGCCGTCCGATGGACGACATCGTCCAGCCGCTGCTGACGGCGCGGTGGGGCGTCCGGCAGCTCGTCCCGGCCGGGTCGCCCGGCTACACGCGGGCGCTGGACGCCATCGACCAGCAGGTGCGCTCCGGGCAGGGCTCGCCGGGGCTGAGCGACTTCCTCGGCCGGATGGGCGTCCGGTACGTCCTGGTCCGCAATGACCTGCGGCGGGAGACGCTGCGCGGCGCCTGGCCCGCCCGCCTCCACCAGGCCCTGGACGATTCGCCCGGCATGCACCGGGTCGCCGCGTTCGGCCCGCCCGTGGGCGGCGGCAACGACGACGCGGTGACGGCCGTCGACCAGGCGTACCCGCCGCTGGAGGTCTACGAGGTCGAGGGCGCCGCCGACGTCGTGAACCTGGCCGACGCGACCCGGCCCGTCCGCGTGTACGGCGGGCCGGAGTCGCTGCTCGCCATGGCCGACGACGAGGCGCTGCCGGACGGGCCCGTCCTGCTGGACGACGACGCCTCCGACCTGGCGGGCACCTCCGTCGTGACCGACTCGCCCCGGCTGCTGCGCCGCAACTTCGGCGAGCTGCACCAGACGTCGGAGACCCTGCCGGCCGCCCGCCGGGGAGAGGCCGTCGACGTCCTGGACAAGGGCTGGATGCGCTACACGACCCAGGCCGTCTACGGCGGCGGGGTCCGCGGCGTCACGGCGTCCACGTCGGCGGCCGGTGACGACGCGATCCCGCAGGCGCGCAAGCCCGAGGCGACCCCGTACGCCGCGTTCGACGGCAACCGGCTGACGGCCTGGGAGACGGGCGGCTGGAAAGGGCCGTCCGGGCAGTGGCTCCGCGTCGACTTCGACCGGGCCCGCGATGTCGGCGACCTGACCGCCACGTTCGTGCAGAACGACGCCTTCGGTCCGGCGGTCTCGCGGGTCGCCGTCGAGACCGAGAACGGCACGCTCGAGCAGGACGTGCGGAAGAGCGCGAACCCGCAGGCGCTCCGCGCGCCGGACGGGCCGACCCGCTGGCTGCGGCTGCGCATCACCGCGCTCGCCTCGAAGCCGATCGTCCCCGCGTTCGCGCGCGCGGCGGTCGCCGAGGTGTCGATCGGCGGGGTGACGCCGACCCGCACGTACACGATGCCCGCACCCGGCGGGATCGACGGCCCGGCGACGTACGTGATGAGCCGGGCGCCGGGTGCGACCAGCGAATGCGTCAAGGGCAGCGTGCGGTGGGTGTGCTCACCGTCCCTCGCGTCCGGTGACGAGGAGGGCTCGGGCTTCGACCGGACGTTCACCTCGGCGGTCACCGGCAAGGCGCCCGTCACGGGGACGGCCGTCCTCACCGACCAGAATCTCGTCGACCGGTACACCGCCGTGCACGGCCAGCCGCTCGTCGCGGCCAGCTCGACGAGGTCCGGCCACCCGGCGGACCAGGCCAGATCGGGCTTCGACGGCGACCCGGCGACGTCCTGGATCGCGGGGGAGAAGGACGCGGAGCCCACGTACACCGTCCAGTGGAAGGGCCGCAAGCGGGTGTCCACGGTGACGGTCACCCGGCCGGCCGGCGCGGCGGGCCCGGTCCGGCTGCGGGTCGAGGGCGCGAACGGCCAGAGCCGGGAGGGCCTGTCGGACGCGGCGGGCAGACTGTCGTTCGCGCCGATGACCACCGACCGGCTGACGATCACCTTCTTCCGGGACGGCCGGACCCAGCCCGTGCAGCTCGCCGAGTTGACCGTCCCCGGCGTGAAGCCGTTCCCGGACGTGCGCACCTACCCGCTGGAACTCCCGTGCGGATTCGGCCCGAAGCTCCAGGTGGGCGCGGACCGGTCCGGCGCTTCCCAGCCCGGCGTGGGCCAGGGCGGCGGCCGGGCGGGCAAGAAGCAGGCCGGGGTCGTTCAGACGAAGGCGACCGGGACGCTCGGCGACCTGCTCGCCGGCCGCCCGCTCCGGTTCGCCGCGTGCAAGCAGGCCGTGCTCACCGAGGGCCGGAACCATCTGGCGTCCGTGCCGTTCGACACCTACCGGCTCGACACGGTGACGGTCGGGGCCAAGCCGGGGCCAGACGCCGCCGCCCGGCCGCCGCAGCAGGTCAAGGTCGTCAGCTGGGGCTCCAGCTCCCGCACGGTGGAGGTGGACGCCGGTGCCGCCTCGTTCCTCACCGTGAACGAGAACTTCAACGCCGGCTGGCGCGCGACCGCCGGCGGCGCCGTTCTGCGGGCCGTCCGCCTGGACGGGTGGAAGCAGGGCTGGCTCGTCCCCGCGGGCACCGCCGGCGCCGTCGAGCTGACCTACACGCCCGACCGGGCCCAGCGGATCGCCGTCGTCACCGGCCTCAACCTGCTCCTCGTCCTGCTGATCGCCGCGGTCTGGCCGGGCCGGTCCGGCGGCCGGCGCCGCCCCGATCCGCGCGCCATGGTCGCCGGGACGGGCTGGCCGGCGTGGGCGGCGATCGGGCTCGCCGCCGCGCTCGGCGGCTGGATCGCCGGGGCCCCCGGCGTCGCCGTCACCCTCGGCGTCGCGGCCCTGTGCGGCTGGGCCCGCACCCGCCGCTCCGCCGTCCTGCGCGCGATCGCCTCCCCGTGGACGATCGCGATCGCCATGCTCGCCGGCACCGGCTGCCTCGCCGCCGCGATGTGGCTGGACCTGCTCGGCAACCCGTCCGCCCCGTCCGGTCCGGTCGGCGACATCGCGCCCCAGCTGCTGGGCCTCGTCGTCGTCGGGCGGATCGCGGCCGAGCTGTGGCGGCCCAGACCGTCCGGCGGCGGCTCCGGCGGGCCGATCCCGCTCAGCTGGACGGCACCCGCGCCGGGGCCGGGCGGGCCCGGTCCCGGCGCCGGGCCAGCCGCTGGACCGGCAGCTCCACCAGGTAGTGGCTCAGGGCCCCCGCTGCGATGGACGCCGCAGCCATCAGCGGAAGATCCGTCGCGACGTCCCCCCGGAAACCCCGGTCCGTCACGTCGTACCAGGAGACGATGATCAGGAGCTGCCACAGGAACACGCCGTAGGAGATCCGGCCGAGGAACCGCATCACCGGGTTGGCGAGGATCGCGCCGAGCGCGGGCTGCCCGGCCGGGGCCAGCGCGACCGGCGCCACCAGCGCCGCCGCGCACAGCCCGAACACGACGAGGTGGAGGGTGGACGTCCAGAAGGCGTCGGGTGTCTGGAGGCTGAGCGGGCCCGCCGCGGGCGTCGCCGCGACGACGTACAGCATCGCCGCCGCGGCCCAGCACGCGCCCCAGGAGTCGGACACGGCCCGGCACAGCGCCGCGACCGGGCGCCGCTCGTCCAGCCGCGCCCACACCGTCACCACCGCGAGCGCCATCCCGATCGCGAACCACACGAAGTACCGCGGAAGCCACAGTCCCATCTGTGAGTGCCGTTCCGGGACGAACATGGCGGCCGTCCAGGGGAGCGACAGTGACGCGTACACGCCGATGCCGATCAGCAGCCGCCTGGCCCGGACGCCGACGTCGTGGGTCCGGACCCGGCGCGCGTACCAGGTGAGGATTGCCGCGGTGAACGGCAGCGTGACGTACCAGCCGACCTCGACGACGAGGCTCCAGAACTGCCCGAGATGCGCCGGCCCGAGATCGCCGTTCCACCACGGGTCGGGCAGGTACGTCTGCGTGAGGGTGAGCAGCGAAACCCACGTGACGGGGTCGCCGACATGGTCTCGCCCTGCCGTGACCATGTAGACGACGATCACGGCCCAGTAGGCGGGCATGATGCGGAACACCCGCTTGCGCAGGTACTCGATCGTGCGCGGGGCGGCGCGCCCGTCCAGGGCCGCCGCCGCCCACGGCCGGTAGAGCAGCAGGCCCGACAGCGTGAAGAAGATGGGCACGCCGACCTGCCCGCCGTTGAACAGCCACCGCGGGCCGTCCGGGTTGGTGATCGAACCCGCCGCGCTGGCGACGTGGAAGACGAGGACGGCGAGCGCCGCCACCGCCCGCAGCCCGTCGAGGGTGTCCTGATGGCCGGAGACCTGCGGTGGCGCCGGTCTCACGGGTCCTTCTTCCGCAGGACGAGGACGAGGTTCCAGGTGGCGATCTCCCGCAGGCCCGGGACGCGGACGATCCCCTCCGCCCAGCGCGGATGGTAGCGCGGCAACGCGTCCAGAACGTTGACGTCGTCGCGTCCACGCGCCCATGCCAGCGCCGACGACACCGACACGGCGTGCAGGTTGAGGCCGTACCGGTTCTTAGGCGGACGCCCGGTCCGGCGCTCGTACCAGCGGGCGGCGCGGTCGCCGCCGAAGTAGTGCCAGGGCGAGGTCTCGTGCCCGCCCCAAGGCGACAGCCAGTTGGTGAACGACAGGAAGACCGTCCCGCCGGGGCGCGTCACCCGGACCATCTCGTCGGCCATCCGCCACGGCTCCGGCACGTGCTCCAGGACGTTGGACGAGAAGCAGACGTCGGCGGACGCCGCCCGGAACGGCAGCGCCAGCGCACTGGCGACGAGCTGGTTCGACTCGGGGACGCCGTGCGCGGTCAGCTCACCGAGGTCATGGTCGATCCCGGTACACCGGGCCCCCGCGTCGGCCAGCGCGCGCGCAAAGAACCCGAAGCCGGTACCCACGTCTATGACGCGGGCGCCCTCCAGGTCGGTGTACGAACTGAGCTGCGCGACAGTGTCACGTGCCATCAGGTCATAGAAGTACTCCGGCTCGCTCCGCTCGCGCCGGAACGCGCTCAACAACCGCACCGACCGCGCCAACGTCGCGCAGTGCCGGGGAACGAGCACCCGCCCGGGCGCCGCTGATTGACCATGTGCCGCCGAGGTCAAGGACCACCTCACTTGCCGGGATGCCGAAGTAACGCGGAGCTTACCGGCCGGTACGGCCCCGCGGCAGCCACTCCGCCCCAGTTCACGCGGGGGTTCGCGCCTCTCCTGCCGGTCGTCCGGGTTTCGGCGGTCCTGTATGGTAACCGGACATGCCGGACACGGCCTCTCGGCCGTTGACCTCGCCGGCAGCCCCCGGAGGTGTTCATGCGGCGACCGGTCGGCCTGGTCCTGATCGGCCTCGGTGCCTTCTTCCTCACGCTCGCGCCGCTGGTCCGCTTCTACGTGGCCGACCAGGTGGTGGTCGCGCCGCTGAACCGCTACCAGGTGTCGCTCCTGGAGTCGAAGAACGCCACGTACTTCGACCAGGCGGAGCTGAAGACGAAGACCGGCGTGACGCTGCTGGCCAAGAACACCGTCCGCGGTGACGTCCGCGCCAACGAGGGCGACGACGACATCGCGGTCTGGGACTCCACGACCAACATCTACGACCAGGCCAAGCCGGACAAGCCCATCCAGATCCAGGGCTTCCGCATCGCCTTCGACCGCAGGACGGCCGTGCTGGTCAACTGCTGCGGCGTCAACGTCGACGGTGACAACGCCGTCCGGATGTCGGGTTACGGGCTGCTGTTCCCGCTCGCGGGCGTGCAGAAGCGCGACTACCCGTTCTTCGACATGACGACCAAGCAGGCCGCTCCGATGGTGTTCGGCGAGGTCGAGAAGGTCCACGGGCTCACGACGTACCGGTTCACCCAGACGATCCCGCTGACGAAGACCGCGGCGCTCGACACCAAGCTGCCCGCCAAGATGCTGGGCCTGCCCGAGGACGCGGGCAACCAGAAGGTGGACCGTTACACCGAGGCGTACAACACCGTCTGGGTCGACCCGCGCACCGGCATCCCGGTGAAGCACCGCAAGAACATCCGCAGCACCGTCCAGACGGCGGACGGCAAGGGCAGGATGATCGTCGCCCAGGCCGACCTGATCAGCGTCGACCAGGACCAGAAGGCCATGGTCGACCTGGCCAACAGCACCGCGCTGCGGATCGACATGGTGCGCAGCTACATCCCGGCGGGCTCCATCTTCCTCGGCCTGATCCTCATCTTCGTCGGCGGCTTCCTCGGGCTGGCCCGCCGCGAGCCGCCGCCCATCGAGGCCCCGCGCCGCCCCGACGGCAAGTTCGGCGACATGTCCCCGCCGAGCCCGCCGGGCCCGCCGAGCCCGTCGACCGCGCAGGCCCCGGCCGGCTCTTCGGCGCCCGCGCCCCCGCCCGGCGCCGCACCGCCGGCCGCGCCCTCTCCGCCCGCACGCCGCTCACCCCCCGGCAGCCAACGCCAGCAGCGCAAGGCGGCGGGCCCCTCCAAACGCCGCTGACCCCTCCGGGGCCGGTCGCCGTGGCCGCCGCGCTCCGCGGAAGTTCTGCTGATACGTGTTCTAGTCCGGCCGTCCGCCTGCCCGTGCCAGGTCGGCGCCCGGGGCTCGCGTGCGGTCGCGGCCGGCTGTTCTTACCTCTGTGACGATGGGGGCGGCGCATCACGGGTGGACGGTGCCGGTGCGCGATGGGACGCGCGGTGGCCGTGCCGACTTTTGTAAGTAGAACCTGTTGCAGTTTTGCGGGTGCGCGCTTAGGGTCGTGGCTGTGCGGACACGAGTCACCGAACTATTCGGCATCGAGTACCCGATCTTTGCGTTCAGTCACTGCCGCGACGTCGTCGCGGCCGTGAGCCGCGCCGGCGGCATGGGCGTCCTCGGCGCCCTGCATTTCACCCCCGAGGAACTTGAGCTGGAGCTCAAGTGGATCGACGAGCATGTCGGCGGGAAACCCTACGGCGTGGACGTGGTCATGCCCGCCAAGTACGAGGGCGCCGACCTGGGCGACGCCGAGGAGCTGCTCGGCAGGCTGCAGGGCATGATCCCGGCCGAGAACCGGAAGTTCCTGGAGGACCTGCTCGCCGAGCACGGCGTCGAGCCGTCCACCGAGACGGCGACCAAGGCGCTGCTCGGCTGGACGGACCAGACGGCCCGGCCGCAGGTCGAGGTCGCGCTGAAGCACCCGATCGCGCTGCTCGCCAACGCGCTCGGGCCGCCCCCGGCCGACGTCGTCGAGCAGGCCCACGAGCACGGCGTGAAGGTCGCGGGGCTCGCGTCCAACGCGCGGCACGCCCGCAAGCAGGTCGACGTGGGCGTGGACATCATCGTCGCGCAGGGCACCGAGGCCGGCGGCCACACCGGCGACGTGTCGACGATGGTGCTGATCCCCGAGGTCGTGGACGCCGTCGGCCAGGACACCATCGTGCTGGCGGCGGGCGGCATCGGCCGGGGCCGGCAGATGGCCGCGGGCATGGCGCTCGGCGCGGACGGCGTGTGGACGGGCTCCATCTGGCTGACCGTCGACGAGGCCGACACCCCCGAGCGGGCGCTGCCGAAGCTGCTCAACGCCACGTCCCGCGACACCGTCCGGTCCCGGGCCTGGACGGGCAAGCCCGCGCGCTTCCTCAAGACCGCGTGGACCGAGGCGTGGGAGGGCGAGAAGTCCCCCGGCTACCTGCCGATGCCGCTGCAGTTCATGCTGATCGCGGACGCCCTGCCGCGCATCCAGCGTTCGGGCGACGGCGAGCTGGTGACCTTCCCGGTCGGCCAGATCGTCGGTTCGATGAACCAGGTCAAGCCGGCCGCCCAGGTCGTCTACGACCTGATCGAGGAGTACGTGGAGTCCATCGAGCGCCTCAACACCATCACCGAGGCCTGACGACCCGCCGCGAAGAGGCCCTGGCCGGCGCCGTCCCCCAAGTCGCCGGCCGGGGCCTCGTCGCGCTATGGCGCGGTACCGGTGCCGCCCGCTCAGAACCGCGTCATCCAGGACAGGGCGCGGGCGAGGACGTAGTAGACGACCCCGGCGATCGTCCAGTTGATGTAGAGCTGCTCCTTGGGGTCGTTCCGCGTGAAGGCGTCCTGGAACGGCGTGGCGAGCCACCGGCCCGCGTCGAGCGTGGCGTCCACCAGGGTGTTGGCCGGGTTCGCCTCGCCCCAGGTCAGCAGCATCCCGAGCGCCAGGATCGCGGCGGCGGCCCAGCCCGCCGCCATGATCATCATGCTGATCGGGTTGGGCCTGCTGCGCCGCCACCGCGACGGCTTCCGCTCGACCACCACGGTCTTCGTGGCGTCGTCCGCCTCCGTGCGTCGCGGCCACAGCCGCCGCTGGGGCGTCTCCTCCGTCGTCGTACTGCGCTGCCTACGTCCTAGGTGCAAGGCCATGGCTCGCTCAGTCCTTCCGTGGTTCGCTTCGCCCCAAGCGATGCCACGGAAGGGATCCCGCAAAACGCGGGCCGATTTACGGGCGCCCGATAATGCGCATACCGGGCGTCTCCCGCCGACTCGTCCTGGCCGGAAAGGGGGCTATTTGCCGTGGTAGACGGCGGGACGCTTCTGCGCGAAGGCGCGGGAGCCCTCCTTGGCGTCCTCCGAGCCGATGACGGGCCAGCCGATCTCGTCGGAGATCTTGAGGGCCTCCTCCTCCGGCAGATGCTGGGTCTCGCGGTAGGTGCGCAGGATCCCCTGGACGGCGAGCGGGCCGCACTCGGCGATCTGGTCGGCGAGTTCGCGGGCGGCGGCGAGGGCCTGGCCGTCCGGGACGACCTTGTTGATCAGGCCCATGTCCAGGGCCTCCTGCGGAGTGACCGAGCGGGCGGTGAGCAGGATGTCCATCGCGTGGGCGTAGCCGATCTGGCGGGGCAGCCGGATCGCGGAGCCGCCCATCGGGAACAGGCCGCGCTTCGCCTCGTACAGGCCGAGCGTCGCGCCCTCGGCGACCACCCGCAGGTCGGTGCCGACGAGCAGTTCGGTCCCGCCGGCGACCGCGAAGCCCTCGATGGCGCAGATGAGCGGCTTGGTCGGCTGGCCTTCGCGTAGCAGGCCCTTCCAGTGGAAATTCGGGATCTGCGCCATCCGCTCCTGGACGCGCGGGTCCGAGGGCTGCTGCCCCATGGCCTTCAGGTCGGCGCCGGCGCAGAAGGTCCCGTCGGCTCCGGTGAGGATGCCGACCCGCACCTCGGGGGTGTCGGACATGTAGGCCCAGGCGTCGGCGAGGCCGACCAGCATGGACGAGCTGAGCGCGTTGCGCGCCTCGGGCCGGTTCATCGTGACGATGACGACGTGGCCGTCGCGCTCGACGATGCAGTGCTCGGTGCTGATCGGCAGCCGTTCCGCCATGATTCCTCCAGCTCAGATGTCAAACGAGAACAGATTCTAGTTAAGCACCTGCCCTACCGGTAGGGGTTGAACTCCAAAACGAGAACGTGATCTACTTTCCTCGCCGAGTGCCGCCGTGTGACGGTGCTCACCGTGATCACTTAGGGGAGTTCCGATGGGGTCATTGGGCTTTTGGCGGTTGGCGCAGGCCGATCCCGAGTGGATCGCGTGCGTCGATCCGGACGGGACGCAGCACGCGGCGGGCGACCTGCTGGCCCGCTCGAACCGGCTCGTCCACGGGCTGCGCGCGCTGGGGCTGGAGAAGGGCGACGGCATCTGCGGGCTCGTCCCGAACGGTGTCGACGGCCTCGTGCTGTACCTGGCGGCGCTGCAGGCCGGCTGGTACTACACGCCGATCAACTGGCACCTGACCGGGCCGGAGATCGGCTACATCGTCGCCGACAGCGAGGCCAAGGCGTTCATCGTCCACGAGCGGTACGCCGCGGAGGGCGTGCGCGCGGCGGAGGAGATCGAGCCGCACCGCCGGTTCGCGCTCGGGGACGTCGAGGGCTTCCGCCCGTTCGCGGAACTGGTCGAGGGTCAGCCCGACACCCTCCCGGACGACCGCAGCAACGGCGCGACCATGCACTACACGTCCGGGACGACCGGGCAGCCGAAGGGCGTCAAGCGTGCGCTGATGGGGATCGATCCCGATGACAGCGCCGAGCTGATGACGTTCCTTCTCGGGCTGTTCGGCATCCCGCCGGGACGTCCGGCCGGGGGCGAGCACCAGGCGCATCTGATCACCTCACCGAACTACCACACGGCCGTCACCCAGTTCGGCGGCACCGCCCTGCAGATGGGCCACACGCTCGTCTACATGGACAAGTGGGACGCCGAAGACACTCTGAGAGTGATCCAAGAACACCGCGTGAGCAATACCCACATGGTCCCGACGCACTTCAAGCGGCTGCTGGCGCTGCCCGAGGACGTCCGGTCCCGCTACGACGTGTCGAGCATGAAGTGGGCGATCCACGCGGCGGCGCCGTGCCCGGTGCCGATCAAGCAGCAGATGCTCGACTGGTGGGGCGACTGCATCTGGGAGTACTACGCGGCCACCGAGGGCGGCGGGACGATCGCGAGCCCGGCCGACTGGCGCGCCCACCCCGGCACGGTCGGCAACGCGTGGCCGATCAGCGAGCTGCTCATCGTGGACGACGACGGCGAGCCCGTCCCGACCGGGACCCACGGCACGATCTACATGAAGATGGCCGGCGTCGAGTTCGAGTACAAGGGCGACAAGGAGAAGACGGAGAAGAACCGGCTCAAGGACTTCTTCACCGTCGGGGACATCGGCTACCTCACCGAGGACGGGTTCCTGTTCCTGTCCGACCGCAAGGCCGACATGATCATCTCGGGCGGCGCGAACATCTACCCGGCCGAGATCGAGAACGAGATCATCCTGCATCCGAAGGTCACGGACGTGGCCGTGTTCGGCATCCCGGACGAGGAGTGGGGCGAGCAGATCAAGGCCGTCGTCGAGGCCGCCGAGGGCACCGAAGCCGGCCCGGACCTCGCCGCCGAGATCCTCGCGTCGCTGGAGGGCCGGCTCGCCAAGATGAAGTGGCCGAAGAGCATCGACTTCATCGAGACGATGCCGCGCGAGCCCAACGGCAAGCTCCTCAAGCGCAAGCTGCGGGACCCGTACTGGAAGGACCGCGACAGTGCCATCTAGCACGGCATCTAACCCGGGGCCCGCCGAGACTCCGCAGCCCAACCACGTCATCGGGTTCCCCGGCGGCTACACCCGCTCGGTCGGCCCGGTGATCGGGCGGTTCCTGAGCGAGCTGCGCGACGGCCGTCTGGTCGGCGTCCGCACGGCGGGCGGCAGGGTGCTCGTCCCGCCAGCGGAGTGCGACCCCGAGACCGGCGAGGACGTCACCGGTGAGTTCGTCGAGGTCGGCCCGGTGGGAACCGTCACGACATGGTCGTGGGTGCCGCGCCCGGCCAAGGAGCACCCGTTCGACCGGCCGTTCGCGTGGGCGCTGGTCCGCCCGGACGGCGCCGACACCGCGCTGCTGCACGCCCTCGACCTCGGCGTCTTCGAGGAGGGCGCGAAGCCGCCGAGGTTCCTGAAGACCGGGATGCGGGTGCGGCCGAAGTACCGCGCGGAGCGGACCGGGACGATCAACGACATCGAGTGCTTCCTGCCCGAGGTCACGATGATCAACCCGCAGGCCGGCCTGGAGTACCGGCTGAAGGGCGGGCGGGCGCTCGGCCGGTTCCTGGAGGGGATCGCCGAGGGCCGGATCATCGGGCACCGCTGCCCGGTGTGCGAGAAGGTCATCGTGCCGATGCGGGGATTCTGCCCGCGCGACGGCGTGGCCACGTCCGAGGAGGTGGAGCTGCCCGACACCGGCACCGTCACCACCTTCGCGGTCAACAACATCCCCGACCCGCGCGCCCCCGAGGTGCCGTTCGTGTCCGGTTACGTCCTGCTGGACGGCGCCGGCCTGACGATGCTGACGCTCGTCGCCGGCATCCCGGCCGACCAGGTGCGGATGGGCATGCGGGTGAGGGCGGCGTGGCGGCCCCGCGAGGAGTGGGACCGGTCGATGGCCAACATCAAGTGGTTCGAGCCCATCGACGAGCCCGACGTCCCCTTCGAAGAGATCAAGGACTTCATGTGATGCGTGATGTCGCCGTCGTCGCGTTCACCCAGAGCCGGCACGTCTCCGAGGACCAGGGGATCGCGGAGACCGAGATCGTCCTGCCGGTGATCACCGAGATCAAGGAGCGGACGGGGCTGTCCCGGTTCGGCTTCACCTGCTCGGGCTCGTGCGACTACCTGCAGGGCGCTCCGTTCGCCTTCGTGTCCGCGCTCGACACGCTCGGCGCGTGGCCGCCGATCTCCGAGAGCCACGTCGAGATGGACGGCGCGTGGGCGCTGTACGAGGCGTGGGTGAAGCTGCAGATCGGCCAGATCGACACCGCGCTGGTGTACGGGTTCGGCAAGTCGTCCCAGGGCGACCTTCGCGCGATCATGGGCCAGCAGCTCGACCCGTACCACCTGGCTCCGCTGGGCGTCGACCAGGTGTCGATGGCCGCCATGCAGGCCCGGGCTTACATGGACAAGTCGGGGGTCAAGGAGGACGACCTGCGCGCGGTGGCAGCGCGGTCCCGGGCGTCCGGCCGCGACAACCCGTTCGCGCTGCACCTGCCGGACCCCGAAGGTGACGACTACGACGTGGCCCCGCTGCGCCCTTACGACGTGGCGCCCGTCACCGACGGAGCGGCGGCGATCGTCCTCGCGGCCGGCGACACGGCGCGGGAGCTGTGCGAGCGTCCCGCGTGGATCACCGGCATCGACCACCGCACCGAGCCGCACGCGCTGGGCGTGCGCGACCTGACCCGGTCGGAGTCCGCCCGCATCGCAGGGGACAAGGCCGGTGCGGCCGGGGTCGAGGTCGCTGAGCTGCACGCGCAGTTCAGCCACGAGGAGCTGATCCTGCGCGAGGCGCTCGGCCTGGGCGACGGCGTGACGGTCAACCCGTCCGGCGGGGCGCTGTCGGCGAACCCGGTGATGGCGGCGGGCCTCATCCGGATCGGCGAGGCCGCGTCCCGCATCCACGACGGGACGGCGTCCCGGACGCTCGGGCACGCCGCGTCCGGCCCCTGCCTCCAGCAGAACCTCGTCTGCGTCATGTCGGGAGAGAACGATGGCTAACCGTTGCGCGATCATCGGCGTCGGGCAGACCGAGTACAAGACCAAGCGGCTGGACGTGTCGATGGCGGGCCTGCTCCGCGAGGCGGCCCGGCGCGCCCTCGACGACGCCGGGCTGACCTGGAAGGACATCGACGCCGTCGTCGTCGGCAAGGCGCCCGACCTGTTCGAGGGCGTGGTGATGCCGGAGCTCTTCCTGGCGGACGCGCTCGGCGCGACCGGCAAGCCGCTGCTGCGGGTGCACACGGCCGGCTCGGTCGGCGGGTCCACGGCGATCGTCGCGGCGAACCTGATCCAGTCGGGGGTGCACGAGCGGGTCCTCACCCTCGCGTGGGAGAAGCAGTCGGAGTCGAACGCGACGTGGGCGCTGACGGTGAACGGGCCGTTCACGACGTCCCTGGTCGTCGGCGCGGGCGGCTACTTCGCCCCGCACATCCGCGCCTACATGCGGCGGTCCGGCGCGCCCGACCACATCGGGACGCTCGTCGCGGTCAAGGACCGGCAGAACGCGCTGAAGAACCCGTACGCGCACCTGAAGATCCCCGGCATCTCCCGCGAGATGGTCGAGTCGACGCCGATGCTGTGGGAGCCGATCCGCTACCTGGAGACGTGCCCGTCCTCGGACGGCGCGTGCGCGATGGTGCTGGCCTCGGAGGACGCGGCCAAGAAGGCCCCGGCTCCGCCCGCCTGGGTGCACGGCACGTCGATGCGCTCGGAGCCGATGCAGTTCGCGGGCCGCGACAGCGTCAGCCCGCAGGGCGGCAAGGACGCGGCGGCGGACGTGTACCGGCAGGCCGGCATCACCGACCCGCGCAGCGAACTCGACTGCGCCGAGGTGTACGTCCCGTTCTCCTGGTACGAGCCGATGTGGCTGGAGAACCTCGGGTTCTGCGGCGACAACGAGGGCTGGAAACTCACCGAGGCGGGCGCGACGGCGCTGGACGGCGACATCCCGTGGAACGCCTCCGGCGGCGTGCTGTCGTCCAACCCGATCGGCGCGTCCGGGATGATCCGGTTCGCGGAGGCGGCGCTGCAGGTGCGCGGCCAGGCGGGCGACCACCAGGTGGACGGCGCGCGCCGCGCGCTCGGCCACGCCTACGGCGGCGGCGCCCAGTTCTTCGCGATGTGGATCGTCGGCAGCGACAAACCCTGATTCTCTCACTCAAAGGCGCGATCACCCCCCGGAGGCGCTCCGATGGAGTACAACCACGCTGACCTGTTCGAGGGAGTCGCGGACGTGATCGGGGACCGTGTCGCCCTGATCTGCGGCGATCAGCGGCTCACGTTCGCCGATCTGGACGAGCACGCGAACCGGCTCGCGCACCATCTGCAGGACGCGGGCGTCGAGCCGGGCCAGCATGTCGCCGTCCAGCTCTACAACGGTGTCGAGTACGCGGCGGCGCTGCTGGCCCTGCTGAAGATCCGGGCCGTGCCGATCAACGTCAACTACCGGTACGTGGAGAGCGAGCTGCTCTACGTGTACCGGGACTCCGACAGCGTCGCACTGCTGTACGACGTGGAGTTCGAGGACCGGGTCGCCGCGACCGTCCCGGAGGCGCCCAAGCTGAAGCATTTCGTCGCGGTGGGCGGCGCGCCGTCCATCCCGGGCGCGGTCGCCTACGACGACGCGGTGAAGGACGCCGGCGGCACGCGCGCCGGCTTCCCGGCCCGGTCCAAGGACGACCTCTACATCATCTACACCGGCGGGACGACCGGGATGCCCAAGGGCGTCATGTGGTCGACAGAGGAGATCATCTTCGCGTTCTGGAACCCGACGGTGCCGCGTCCGTCCAAGCCCGAGGACATCGTGGAGAACGCGCGGAGCGGCGGCCCCCTGACCATGATGCCGATCGCGCCGCTGATGCACGGCGCCGCGCAGGTGGCCACGTGGATCGCCTGGTTCATGGGCGCGACGCTCGTCTACACGCGCAAGTTCGACGCGGCCGACGTGTGGGCGACGATCGAGCGGGAGAAGGTCAACTCCGTGACGATCACCGGGGACGCGATGGCGATCCCGATGGCGGACGAGCTGGCGCGCGGGAGCTACGACACGTCCTCGCTGGTGGCCTACGTGTCCACGGGCGCGATCTTCACCGGGACGGTCCGGGAGCGCATCCAGGGGCTGCTCCCGAACACGATGATCCTCGACCGGTTCGGGTCGACCGAGTCGGGCTCGACGGCCGAGGCGGTCGCAGGCTCGACGCCGGAGAAGGGCCTGCGGTTCGCCCCGGACGTGGAGAACGTCACCGTCCTGGACGACGCGCTCCAGCCCGTCAAGCCGGGGTCGGGCGTCGTCGGCCAGGTCGCCCGCACCGGGCACATCGCGCTGGGCTACTACAACGACCCGGAGAAGACGGCGAAGACGTTCCCCGTGGTGGACGGCAAGCGCTGGCTGCTCACCGGCGACATCGCCACCGTCGAGGAGGACGGGTCGATCGCCGTGTACGGGCGCGGCTCGCAGGCCATCAACACCGGCGGCGAGAAGGTCTTCCCGGAGGAGGTCGAGGCCGTGCTGAAGGGGCACCCGGCCGTGTACGACGCGGTCGTGACCGGTATCCCGGACGAGCGCTGGGGGAACCGCGTCGCGGCGGTGATCCAGCCGTCCGGGGACGCGCCGTCCTCCGAGGATCTGGACGCGCACTGCCGCCGGGAGCTGTCGGGCTACAAGGTGCCGCGCGTCTACGCGTTCGTCGCCGAGATGAAGCGCTCGCCCGCGGGCAAGGCCGACTACCGGTGGGCCAAGCAGATCGCGGAGGACGTGCCGTAGGCGCGACGCGCGGTAGCCGGGACACGGTAGAGGTCGGCCCCGAACCTTCGTGGGATTCGGGGCCAGGAGCGGACCTCTGTTAGTGGTCCTAACAAAAGCCATGATAGGGGTGACCTGGGAGTGCTCTGATCGCCGGACCCTGAGTCGTGAGCCACATGGCGCGCCCTGCCGGGTGGTTCTGTCCGGATCCGGCCACTAGGCTCTCTCTCATCGGGAGACGCTGAGGAAGAGGTGGGCGTGTCGACCCCGGACCGCGCGCGGTTGGCCGAGATACAGCGGGAGATGCAGCGCAGCACCATGTTCACCGTGCTGCTGCACCATTCCACCGCGAGCAAGGCGGGGCTGAACGTCACCGACGCGCAGTGCGTGAACGCACTGAAGCTGGACGGGCCGCAGACCCCCGGGCAGCTCGCGCAGCTCATGGGCATCACCACCGGCGGCGCGATCACCGCCGTCATCGACCGGCTGGAGCGGGCGGGATACGTCAAGCGCACCCGCGACCCCGATGACCGCCGCCGCGTGATCGTCGAACTGGTCCCGGAGAACGTCGCCGAGTTCGCCCGCTACTTCGAGCCGATCTCCCACGCGTTCCACGAGCGCCTCGGCGCCTACAGCGACGAGGATCTGGCCGTCCTGCTGCGCTGGCTCCGCGAGAACAACGAGGCGATGCCCGGGGTCATCGAGGAGATCCGCGAGCTGCCCTAGCCACGCCCCGCCGGGCCGGCTGCGGAGCGGTGCCTCTCCCCGGTCACATCTCCGCGGGTCACGTCTCCGCGGGTCACGTCGGTTCCGGGACGGCCCCCGCCAGTCCCGGAACCGAGCGCACCGGGTCCGGAGACGGCCGCGGCGGTCCCCCCGGCCGCGGCGACCGTCCCCGGAGTCTTGTGCTCGGACGGCATCACGATCCCGCGGGATTTTGGACTGACCGGTAACTTCAATCTAGCCGTCCCGAAATCCGTCCGAACCCGCCGAGACGGTGACATCTGACACGTGACCGCTACGCCCCAGGTCACACGGATTTCTACGGTGACCTCGGTCACAATGCCGGGTTTCGGATGGCCGCTATTGGACGGCTCGTCCGATGTGTCAGACTTCGGGCCATGACCGACTCGTCGCGCGCATCCCGGCGGCTGGCCGCCCTCATGGCCGGCATGGGCACCCTGCACATGATCGCCCCGAAGCCGTTCGACGCGATCATTCCCGAGTCGCTGCCCGGCCGCGCGCGGACCTGGACCTACCTCAGCGGCGCCGCCGAGCTCGGCTGCGCCGCCGCGGTCGCCCACCCGCGCTCGCGCAGGGCGGGCGCGCTCGCGACGGCGGCGCTGATGGCGGCGGTCTTCCCGGCCAACGTCAAGATGGCGCACGACTGGCGCCGCCGCCCGCTGCCGCTGCGCGCCGCCGCCTACGGCCGGCTCCCGCTCCAGGTCCCGATGATCGCCTGGGCCCTGCGCGTCGCCCGCGAGGCAGGCGGGCGCGGCGCCGCTACCTGACCGTGATGACGGCGGAGCCGTGCCCGAACAGGCCCTGGTTCACGGCGATGCCGGCCCGCGCGCCCTCGACCTGGCGGCCCTCGGCGCGGCCGCGCAGCTGCCAGGTCAGCTCGCACACCTGCGCGATCGCCTGGGCCGGGATCGCCTCGCCGAAGGAGGCGAGGCCGCCGCTCGGGTTGACCGGGATACGGCCGCCGAGCGTCGTGGCGCCGGACCGGAGCAGTTCCTCGGCGCCGCCCGGCTCGCACAGCCCGATGTCCTCGTACCAGTCGAGTTCGAGGGCGGTGGACAGGTCGTACACCTCGGCGAGCGACAGGTCCTCGGGGCCGAGGCCGGCCTCCTCGTAGGCGGCGTGCGCGATCGCGGAGCGGAACGGGCGGTCCGGGACGGCGGCGGTCATCGCCGAGTCCGTCGCGAAGTCCGGCAGGTCCAGGACGGTCTTCGGGAAGGTCGGCGTCACCGTCGAGATCGCCGGGATGCGGACCGGGTCCGCGACGCCGTGCCGCCGCGCGAACTCCATCGACGTCAGCACGAGGGCGGCGCCGCCGTCGCTGGTCGCGCAGATGTCCAGCAGCCGCAGCGGGTCGGCGACCACGGCGGACTCGCGGACGTCCTCCGGCGTCACCTCCTTGCGGTACCGGGCGTTCGGGTTGGCGAGACCGTGCCGCGCGTTCTTCACCTTGACGGCGGCGAAGTCGTCGAGCGTGGCGCCGTACATGGCCATCCGGCGGCGCGCGTACAGCGCGAAGTAGATGGGGTTGGTCGCGCCCAGGAGGCGGAACCGCAGCCAGTCGGGGTCGTCCGGCCGGTCGCCCCCGACGGGCTTGAAGAAGCCCTTCGGCGCGGCGTCGGCGCCCACGACCAGCGCGACGTCGCACAGGCCCGCGAGGATCTGCGCGCGCGCCGTGTTGATGGCCTGCGCTCCAGAGGCGCATGCCGCGTAGCAGCTCGACACCCGCGCGCCCGACCAGCCGAGCGCCTGCGCGAACGTGGCGCCCGCGATGAACCCCGGGTACCCGTTGCGGATGGTGTCGGCCCCCGACACGTACTGGACGTCCGTCCACGACAGCCCGGCGTCGGCGAGCGCCTCCCGCGCGGCCGCGAGCCCGTACTCGACGAAGTTGCGCCCCCACTTGCCCCAGGGGTGCATGCCCGCCCCGAGAACGGCGATATCGCGCGTCATCGCACTGGCCTCCACATCCAGACGGTGTATGC
Source organism: Actinomadura chokoriensis (assembly GCF_041463665.1). Taxonomy (GTDB): domain Bacteria; phylum Actinomycetota; class Actinomycetes; order Streptosporangiales; family Streptosporangiaceae; genus Spirillospora; species Spirillospora chokoriensis_A. The sequence goes on along the minus strand of NZ_JAXCEJ010000012.1, from coordinate 79,855 downwards.
GGCTTCGTCGTCCTCGTAGAGGACGCCTTCGGTCAGCTCGACCTCCATGCCGACCTCCAGGTCGTCAACGGTGTGGCCGGGTGCGACCTGGCCGAGGACGACCATGCGCTCGGTTTCGAGTTCGACGGCGGCGACCGTGTAGGGGACGAAGGGGTCCGGGGAGACGTACGGGGGCGGCGGCTTGTAGCGCGAGTCGGCGTACGACCAGATGCGCCCGCGTCCGGAGAGGGCGTACGGCTCCAGTTCCGAGCCGTCCTTCGGCCCCGTGCAGCGGGGGTTGCGGCACGCAAGCTCGTTGCGCGGGAAGTACGGCGTTCCGCACGACGAGCAGCGGGTACCCAGCAGCCGGACGTCGCCGTCCGCGGTGGTGAACCAGCCCTCGACGGCCGGACGACGCTCCTTGGTCGTGGTCACGCGGCCCCTCCTCAGGTCATCCCGGCGCAGCGTAACAACCAAACGATCGTTAGAAAGAATGCGCGTCCGGTGAGCGGGACCGAACGCCGGGCCCAGCTAACTGACTCGTCAGTCACTTCGGTACAGTAAACCGAGTCGGATTCTGCCCACCGCCCACAGGGGCGAGCGAGTAGGGAGCGCGCGGATGCGGACTGGTCTTGAGGGAAGGACGGCCCTGGTCACCGGGGCGTCCCGGGGCATCGGGAAGGCGATCGCGGCCGCGTTCGCCGCCGAGGGCGCCAACGTGGTGCTGTCGTCCCGCAAGCAGGAGTCGCTCGACGAGGTCGCCAAGGAGATCGGCGCGGCGAACCCGGGTGTGGGCGTGCTCGCCAAGGCGGCGCATGTTGGCCACGCCGACGAGGCCGCCGCCTGTGTGGACGCGGCCGTCGCCGAGTTCGGCGGCCTCGACATCCTCGTCAACAACGCCGGGACGAACCCCTACTACGGGCCGATGGCCGACATCGAGCCCGCCGCCGCCGCGAAGACCGTCGAGGTCAACCAGTTCGCGATCGTCCAGTGGACGCAGCTCGCGCTCCGGGCCTCGCTCGCCGAGCGCGGCGGCTCCGTCGTCAACATCGCCTCCGTCGGCGGGATGATCACCGAGCACGGCATCGGCTACTACAACGCCACCAAGGCCGCGGTGATCCACCTCAGCCGGCAGTTCGCGATGGAGCTCGCGCCCAGGGTGCGGGTGAACTGCATCGCGCCGGGCCTGGTCAAGACGCACCTCGCCCGCGCCCTGTGGGAGCCGAACGAGGCGGAGATCAGCCGGCACACGCCGCTCGGCCGCCTCGGCGAGCCCGAGGACATCGCGAACGCCGCCGTGTTCCTCGCGGGCGACGCCTCGTCCTGGATGACCGGCCAGACCATGGTCGTGGACGGCGGCGCCACCATCCGCGCCTCGATCGCCTGAGGGGCGCGCATGTCACGCTGGGGACTGACCATTCCGCTGACCGGCGTCCCGCTGGGCGAGCACCGGGAGATCCTCGCCGAGCTGTCCGGGCTCGGCTACACCGACGCCTGGTCCGCCGAGACGAACGGCACCGACGCGTTCACCCCGCTGGCGCTCGCCTCCCAGTGGGCCCCCGAGCTGCGCCTCGGCCCCGCGATCGTCCCGGTGTACACGCGCGGGCCGGCGCTGCTGGCCCAGCACGCCGCCACCCTCGCGGGCCTCGCGCCCGGCCGGTTCGTGCTCGGCATCGGCACCTCCTCCGACACGATCGTGCAGCGCTGGAACGGGATCCCGTTCGACGAGCCGTACAAGCGCGTCCGCGACACCCTGCGCTTCCTCCGCAAGGCGCTCGCGGGGGAGAAGGTGAAGCAGGAGTACGACACCTTCGAGGTCAAGGGCTTCAAGCTGGACAACGCGCCCGCGGAGCCCCCGCCGATCGTCCTCGCGGCGCTGCGTCCCGGCATGCTGCGGCTCGCCGCGCGAGAGGCCGACGGCGCGATCACCAACTGGCTGGCGCCGAAGGACGTGCGGACCGTCCGCGGCGAGCTGGGCGACGGGCCCGAGCTGATCGCGCGGCTGTTCGTCTGCCCGACCGGCGACGCCGAGGAGGCGCGCGCGATCGGCCGCTGGATGATCGCCGCGTACATGACGGTCCCCGTCTACCGGGCGTTCCACGAGTGGCTCGGACGCGGCGAGGCGCTGCGCCCGATGAACGAGGCGTGGGCGGCGGGCGACCGCAAGAAGGCCCTGGAGGTCATCCCGGACGAGGTCGTCGACGACCTGATCGTGCACGGGTCGCCCGAGGAGTGCCGCGCCCGCGTCCGCGAGTACGTGGACAACGGTCTCACCACGCCCGTCCTCGCGGTCGTCCCCGGCGGCGGCCTCTCCCCGGCGGAGGCGGTGCGGGCGCTCGCTCCGAACGCGGGCTGAAACCCTCCGATCACGTCTCGATGTTTGCCCGCGCGGCGACGGGGGAGGGTGGGGCAGATCCGAAACGAGAACGACAGAGACGTGAGGAGCTGATCGTGCTCACGCTGACCAGCGGTGCCGTCCAGGTCATTCGTACCGTGACCGCGAACCCGGAGCTTCCGCCGGAGACCGGCATCCGCATCGAGTCCGGGCTCGACGGCTCGGACGCCCTGCGGCTCTCGGTCGCCCCCGCGCCCGAGGCCGGTGACCAGGTCGTCGAGGAGGAGGGCGCCAAGGTGTACCTGGAGCCCACGGTCGCCGAGATGCTGGACGACAAGACGCTCGACGCGCAGGTCGACCCCCAGGGCGACGTCGCGTTCACCATCGCGGAGGGGACCGAGGGAACCCCCACCTGACGTGAGGGACGGGTCCCGGGGCCCCGCGCGGGCGCTCCGGGGGCCGTTCCGTCAGCGCATCGCCTTGACCACGGCGATCACGGCGAACAGGAACGCCACCGTGGTGAGGACCATGAAGGCGGCGATCACCGCGCAGGCCAGGCCGCGCGGCTGGTCGCGCCAGGTTCCGTAGCGTTCGCGCACCTGCCGGTCCAGTTCTTCCCGGGACGGCCGTCCAGCGTCCGGGGGGTCGGGCGAAGGCGGGTTCGTCACGCCCGCCAGTCTTTCAGATCGTTTTCTCCATCGGCGAAGGACGAACGGGCCTCACCGGCCCTCGCCGAGGATGCGGGCGAGCAGCTGCGTGCAGTTGTTGTTGTAGGGGAAGTCGGCGGTCTCCTCGATCCAGCCGAAGTCGATCATCGCCTGCCCGATCCGGGCCATGATCACCGAGAACTTGAAGCCGGACAGGATCTCGTAGTACGCCATGTTCCGCACCGGGCGGCCGAGCAGCTCCTCGTACCGGGCGACGGTCTCGGGATAGGACGGGAAGCCGTCCAGCCGTGCCGCGCCGACGCCCTCGCAGTGGTGGCGGTCGATGAACATGAACCAGGCGAGGTCCTCCTCGGGGGCGCCGAGCGCCGCGGTCTCCCAGTCGAGGACGGCCGCGGGCACGCCCTCCTGGAAGATCACGTTGCCGATGCGGGCGTCGCCCCACAGCGCGACCGGCTCGTCCGGCTCCTCGGGACGGTTGGCCTTCAGCCATTCCAGGGCCCTGAGCGCCGTCTCCTGCGGCCCCTCGTAGGCCCAGTGCAGGTAGTGCTCGTAGTAGTTGAGCCGCTGCTCGAGGCCGGGCGCGCCCCAGCGCGGCTGGTCGAGGAAGCCGAGCCCGAGGTTCCGGACGTCCTGCCGGTGCAGGTCCGCGATGATCTCCAGCGTGGACCACCACATCGCGGCCCGCTCCCCGGGCGGGACCTCGGTCACCCAGCCGTCCATGTGGTAGGGCGGCATGTCGGTCGGGACGCGGCCGTCCACGCGTCCCATCACGAAGAATTCGGCGCCGAGCACGTCCGGGGACGGCTCGTACCAGCGGATCGGCGGCACCGGGACGGCCGTCCGCTCGTCCAGGATCCGCATCAGCCGGTACTGCTCCTCGAACCGGGGCTCGGGGAAGATCTGGTACTTCGCGGGGGCGACCCGCGCGACGAAGGGCTCCCGCCGGGTCGCGCCGCCGTCGTCCCACTCGGCCTCGAACATGAGGGTCTCGTTGGAGAAACCGCTGGTCTGCGGGGTCTCCACGGTGGGGATCCGCGCGCCGGGCAGGTGCCGGCCGAGCCAGCCCGTCAGCGCCTGCCTGGTGATCTCGGGATCGCGTTGGTCGGGAACGGGCATCGCCGCCTCCTTGCGCCGGATGGCACCCAAAGTAGAACGTGTTCTATCAACGTGCCGGGGACCGGTCAATGGTCCGGGCCCGTCGGCAGGCTGGGCGACGGGCGGGCACTGGGCCGGAAAAGGGGCCGGGAGCGTCGCGGGACGGTCGGCGAGCCCGGCTTTCTCCCCGCGTGGCACCATGGCCGCATGCGTCTAACGAAGCTCGGGCACGCCTGCGTCCAGATCACCGAGGACGACCGGACGATCGTGATCGACCCCGGCGCGTTCAGCGAGGCGTCCGGCGCGCTGGCCACCGCCGACGCGGTCCTGATCACCCACGAGCACTTCGACCACTTCGACGCCGACGCGCTCCGCGCCGCGATGGCCGAGCGTCCCGGGCTTGAGGTCTGGACGTCCCGCGTGGTGGCCGAGAACCTCGCCGACCTCGGCGGACGCGTCCACCAGGTCGGCCACGGCGACGCCGTCACCATCGCCGGGTTCGACGTCCACGTCTACGGCGAGGACCACGAGATCCTCCGCCCGGACGTGCCCCCCATCCCGAACACCGGCTTCCTCGTGAACGGCGAGGTCTTCCACCCGGGCGACGCCCTCACCGTCCCGTCCGAGCCCGTCCCGACGCTCTGCCTGCCCGGCAACGCGCCCTGGATGAAGATCCCGGAGCTGTTCGAGTACACGCGCGCGGTCGCCCCCGAGCGCGCCTTCGTCATCCACGACGGCCTGCTGAACGACATCGGCCTCAAGGTGATGGAGACCGCCGTCACCAACGCGGGCAAGGAACTCGGCAAGGAGTTCCGCCGCCTCGTCCCCGGCACCTCGGTAGACCTGGCCGCCAAGTGAACGAGGTCCTCACCCCGCCGCGCATCCAGGCGGTGTTCTTCGACATCGGCGAGACGCTCGTCAACGAGGCGGAGATCTACGGGCGCTGGGCCGACTGGCTGGGCGTGCCGAGGCACACCTTTCTCAGCAAGCTGGGCGCCGTGCTCGCGCAGGGCGGCGACCACATGGACCTCTTCGAGTACTTCCGCCCGGGCTTCGACCTCGCGGACGAGGAGCGGCGCCGCGCCGAGGCGGGCGTGCCGAACGGGTTCGGGCCTGACGACCTGTATCCGGACGCGCGGGCGTGCCTGTCCGGGCTGCGCGACCAGGGGCTCTACGTCGGGATCGCGGGCAACCAGCCGGTCGAGGCGGCGGCGCAGATGGCGGCGCTCGGGCTGGACGCGGACGTCGTCGGCATCTCGGAGGTGTGGGGCATCAGCAAGCCGTCCTACGAGTTCTTCGAGCGCTGCGCCCAGCTCGCGGACACGCTGCCCGACCGCGTCCTGTACGTGGGGGACCGGATCGACAACGACGTCCGTCCCGCCCTGGAGTACGGGATGCGGGTGGCGTTCCTGCGGCGCGGCCCGTGGGGGCACATCCAGGAGGACGACGACGCGCTCAGCAAATGCCTGTTCGTCCTGGACGACCTGGTCGGCCTGCCGAAACTCGTCGCCGAGTACAACGCCCCCTAGCCCGCCTTGAGGCCCTTAGGGGACGTCCCCTAATCCCTGAGTATGGCGCCGGAACGGGACGAACGACGGATGCCGGGTGCCCTGCTCGCTTCGTAGCGTTGAGAACGTGGCCGGGAAAAATGCCCGGCTTTGTTCAACGTCCGACGAATCGGGGAGAGAAGGACTCATGAACGGCCTCTACCGTCCGCGTGACGATCGGATGATCGCGGGTGTCTGCGCCGGCCTGGCCCGCAGGTTCGGCATGACCCCGGGGACCGTCCGCGTGCTTTTCCTGCTGTCGTGCCTGCTGCCGGGCCCGCAGTTCGTCGTCTACCTGGTCCTGTGGGTCATGATGCCGAACGAGGACCGCTACATGGCGGGCGCCCGGTAGCTCAAGATCATTGGTACCGCTCGACCGGGCCCGCCCTTGGGTGTTAGATCGGGGCACCAGCATCGGACCCCTTCCGCCGTGCGGCCGCCGAGGCGGCAACCGCCGGGGATGAAGGGGGCCGTCCGGCCGTGGGAAGTGGAGGAGCCGCGGTGCCCGAGGAGGCGCGCGAGGCCGAGCACGCGGCGAGGCTGCTCGCCTTCCTGCGCGACCTGGCGCGGGCCCGGCGGCGCCCGTCCCGCGACCTCGCCGACCACGACCACGTCCACTGGCTGGCCGGGCTGCCCGGCGACGTCTACGTCGAGGCGGACGCCGGGCCGGGCGACGTGCTGTTCAGCGTCCCGGTCATCCCGCTCACGCCGCCCGTCGTGCTGGAGGAGTTCGACGGCTGGCTCGCGCTCCGCAACTGGTACCGCATCCTCCGCGACCTGTCCGACCAGGAGGTCGTGCTGGCGACGGGCCTGCTGTCCTGGCGCCCGGCGGTCCACGACCACCTGCTGAGCACGCCCGTCCGGATCGTGGTGGACGACCGGACGGAGCGCATCGACGTCGTCCTCGCCGGGCACACGACCCTGCGCGACCGGGAGCTGCTGTCCGGGCATCCCGGCTTCCGGCCCGCGGGCTGGGTCGCGGACGCCGTCCAGGCCGGGCAGGGTTTCGGCCTGAACGCATCGGTCGGGGACGTCCTCCGGAAATGGTGCCAGGTGGCCCTCACCGGCCCCGCCGACTACCGCGAGGACTGGACGCCCGACACCGACGCCGCCTCGCCCGCGCCGCGCATCCGGCTCGCGCCCGCCCTGGTCGTCCGGCCGCCGGGCCGCGCCGCCATCGCCGACCATCACGCGAGGCTGCTCAGCATGCTGCCGCACGGCGTCCCGGACGGGCTGTCCCGGCTCGTGGCGCCGTCCGGGAAGCCGCAGGTCATGCACATTCCTGAGCGCGCGCCGGAGACCGTCCCGGATCTGCTCACCGGGCTGCTCGCGCGCGGCCACCGGGTGCTCGTCGCCACGTCCGGGCCCGCCGCCTCCGCCGCGCTCCGCTCCGCCCTCCCCCGCGGCGTCGCCGAGCTCGCCGCGACCGACCCGGCCACCGGAGCCCGCGTCGCGGGCGCGATCCGCGAGGCCGAGCCCGACGTCGCGGCGGCGACCGGACGCGAGGAGGCCGCCGCGCGGCGGGTCGCCGAACTCACCGAACGCCTCAACGACGAACCAGACGAGCCCCCGGCGGACCGCCGGGCGGAAGCCCCCGAACTGTCGTGGATGCCCGTCCGGCCGGACATGCCGCCGACGCCGCCGATCTCCCGCTCCGAGGCCGCCGAACTCGTCGTCCTCCTCGCCGAGGAGAGCCCCGAACGCAAGGCCCGCACCGCCCAGCGCGACGTCGACCCGGGTGCGCTGCCGAGCGCCGCCTACGTCAGCACCCTGATAGAAGCGGAACTCGCCGCCGCCGAACGCGCCGAACGCGCCAGGACGGAACTGTCCGAGCACCTGCGCGACAGCGACGTCACCCTCCTCGCCCGCCTGGACGCCGACGCGTCCGCCGTCGCCGCCGCGCTCCGCGACCTCGGGCTGGACGGCCACCCGGGCGGCTGGAACCCCGCCGACCTGGCCGTCCGCGCGTTCAGCGACGCCCTCGCCGAACGCCGTCCGCTCATCTGGTCCCGCGTCGTGGAGATGGCCCCCCGCGCCCAGTGGGCCGAACGCGCCATCGCCGAACTCGGCGGCCACACCATCGCCCTGCCCGCCGACGCCGACCTGCGCGGCCTCGCCGCGTCCGCCCAGGACCTGCGCGCCCACCTCGCGGGCGGCGGCTCCCTCAAACGCGGGCCGCTCCGCTCGGCCGCGCAGCGCCAGGCCGAAGCGCTCCTCGCCACCGTCACCGTGGACGGCGCCGCCCCCACCACGCCCGAACTCCTCGACCTCGTCCACACCGACCTCATGGTGCGGATCACCTGCCGCGAACTCCAGTACGTATGGGAGGCCGCCGGCATCTCCTTCCCGGCCGACCTCCCGCCCGCCGAACGCATCGCCCGGTTCGTCCGCGCCCACGCCCGCCTCGCCCGCGTCCGCGACGCCATGCCCGCCGTCGACTCGACGCGCCGGCTCCTCGAACGGAACCGCTTCGGCGTCCCGCTCGGCCACCCCGTCCAGTGGCACGCCTACGCCACCGCCCTCCGCAACGCCATCGAAGGCCTCGGCGTCACCCGCGCCACCGCCGACCTCGACGCCCTCCGCGACTCGATCGGCCCCGTGGACGCCGACGACCCTCCCGAGCTCGCCGCCGCGGTCGCCGCCATCGACGCCCGCGACGCCGCCGCCTACGGCCGCGCTCTCGGCGGCCTCGCCGAGGCGCGCCACGAACGCTCCCTGCAGGTCCGCTGCGGGGAGCTCCTCGCCCGCGTCCGCGCCGTCCACCCCGACCTCGCCAACCTCCTGATCGCCACCGACGGCGACGAGGCCTGGCACACCCGCACCCGCCGCTGGGACGACGCCTGGGCCTGGGCGAGGGCCGCCGCCACCGCCCCGCCCCCCGTCGCCGACCGGACCCGCGCCGACCTGGCCGCCGCCGAAGAGGAGCTCCGCGCCGCGCGCACCGCCCTCACCGTCGCCCGCGCCTGGACGGCCGCCGTGGCCCTCGCCGACGTCCCCGCCTGGATCCTCCCGCTCTGGCGCATCCCGGACGTCCTTCCGCCCGCCCCCAGCTCCTTCGACGTCGTCATCGTCGACGGCGAACACGAGGCCGGCGCCGAAGCCCTCTACATTCTGTGGCTGGCCCCCCGAGCCATCCTGGTGGGCCAGGCCGGCCCGGACCTCCCCCCTCCCGAAGGCCCGCCCCCCACGACCCGCCTCCCGTCCCACCTCCACGAGGCGATAACTCCCACGACCCCGCTCTTCGCCGCCCTGACCGCCTCGCGCCGCGAGCAGCCCGCCCAAGCGCCCGGCCCTCCCGCACGGGAGGAGCGGGCAGAACACGGCCCCCGCGCGACGACACCGGACGGCAACCAGGCGACGACGCCGGACGGCGACCAGACGCACCCGGACCGGGCACCGCAACACCGTCCGAGCGCTCCACCCCGCCCTCCGGGCACCCCGAACGAGCAGCCGGGCCGCGCGCCCCGGTCGCCGGCGGGCGCGGGACCGGCCGCGCCGCAGCGCCCGGGTCCGGGGGCCGCGCAGGAGTGGGACTGGGGAACGCGGCCCGCCCACCCCGGTCGGCGGCGCCCTCCGGAGCAGGGGGCGGGGCCCGCCAACGTTCCGCCGCGCAGGCTGGACGCCCCGCGACTCGACCCTCGCGCGGGCGGGCCGCCTCCGCCGCAGGGTGCGCGCGGACCGGCGGGGCCGCCGCCCCGGCGGCTCGACGCGGCGGGCCGGGAGGAGCCGGAGGCGCCTCGCCCCGATGTCCCGCCCAAGCGGCCGGAGGCGGCAGGGCAGGATCCGCGCGGCCGCGAGACCGAACGGCGGCCGCCCCCCGCGCCGCCCCCCGCGCCTCCCGCCGCACCGCCTGCCGCGCCGCCGGACGTTCCCGCCCTCTGGGGGAAGCCCGGCGCCAGGGCGGAGCCGCCGGCTCCCGCGGAGCAGCCCGCGGGGAACGCGCAGGTCCGGCGCGGGCAGTCGATTGTCGGCTACAAGCGTCCCGAGCTGGTGGAGATAGTCGGGCACATCGCCGAGCGGGAGCCGGACCTCACCGACGAGCAGATCGTCGAGCTGGTCACCCGCCTCCTCGGCTGCCCCGAGGACGAGGCCCTCCTCGTCGGCGCCCGGCTCCGCTACGCGGTGGAGGTTTACCGGGAGCAGTCGCATGGCACGGATACTTGACGGGCCGGACGCCGAACCGGGACGCCGTGAAACGGCAACTGCTCCGAAAAGGCTCCGGCATGTCCGCCTCCACCTGATGGATCGGTAACTGTCCGATTCCATTGAAGGGAGCATGTGCTGTCCGTCATGGAGAACTCAGGACTGGTGAAAGCCCTTCAGGAAAGGGCGGCGCGCGGCCAACCGGCGGAGCATGTCGAGGACGTCGACGGATGGTGGCTTCGCCTCGCCCCGCACTGTTCCTGGTGGGTGGAAACGGTGCTGCCACATGGCAATGCGCGGCCGGGCGAGTTGGCGGCCAGGGTCGTCGAAACGGAGAAGTTCTATGCCGCGCATGGCACCACCCCCCGCTTTCAGGTGACCCCGCGCGCGTGCCCGGAAGAACTCGACGCGGTCCTCGAAAAGCGCGGGTATCGGCGGCACGGTTCGGTGTCGTTGCAGGTCGCGCCGACCGACCGCGTCCGGCGGCAGGCAGGAGGGTTGCAGGTCCGGCTGGAGGAGCGTCCGACGCGGGCGTGGTTCGAGACCTGGCAGGCGGTGAACGGCGATTCCCGTGCCGAATGGGACATGCTCGCCCGGGTGGACCTGCCGTCCACCTATGCCTCGGCGCTGATCGGCGACGAAGTCGTCGCAGTCGGACGCGCGGTGGCCGACACGGGATGCGCGGGCGTTTTCAGCATGGCGACCCTGCCGAGGGCGCGCGGAAAAGGCGCCGCCCGCACTGTGCTGACCGCACTCGCCGGCTGGGCCGCCGCGAACAAGGCCGCCCGCATGTACCTCCAGGTCGAGCGCGACAACGGCCCGGCGCGGCGGCTTTACGAGGGGACGGGTTTCACCGAGATATGCAGCTACCACTACCGCGACGCCACCTGAACTCCCCGGCACTGCCGGCCTCCGCAGCCGGGCTGGAGGCGGTCGCCGAACTCGCCTCCTTGGTGGTCTCCTCGAATTCGGACACCAATGTCAGTGGATGTCTGTACAAATGTCATGTGACGGAGTGGGACGAGGGGGCGCTGGCACGATTGCGAGCCGCCGCTCACACGGGGGACGGCGATGCCGGTGTGCTCCGGGGACGTCCGCTCAAGCCGGTGCTCCAGTACGCCGGCGACGTGCTCCTCACCGCACTGGCCAACGGCGAAGCCATTGCGGAGCTCGCCCGCGACTGCATGAATGACCTGCTCGAACGCGGCCTACCGGGGGACGCCGAACTGGCCGCCGAACTCGCCGCCGCCCTCGGTGCGTGCCCTGCGGAACCACTGGAACCGCTCCCGGTCGACCTCGGGGCCGTGGCGGCGGCCATGGACGAAGGCGACCACATCCTCGACCTGGAGCGCGGCGACGTCCTGACGGGCGATGAGCTGACCGGGGATGTGCTGAGCGAGGACGAGCTGACCGGGGAGGGCGACGGGCTCTGCGGCTTCGAGCGCTGCTGGGCGCCGATCCCGCCCGCCGCCCTGCCGCAGGGGGAGGACGCCCGGCGGGGATTCGCACGCAGGTGGCTCGCCGAGGAGGGGTACCGGCCCGTCCCGCGACGCCTCTAGGAACCGGGCCGCACCAGCGGGAACGGGATCGTCTCGCGGATGCTGCGGCCCGTCAGGGTGATCAGCAGCCGGTCGATGCCCATGCCCATGCCCCCGGCGGGCGGCATGGCGTACTCCAGGGCGCGCAGGAAGTCCTCGTCCAGCTCCATGGCCTCCAGGTCGCCGCCGGCCGCCCGCAGCGACTGCTCGGTCAGCCGCCGCCGCTGCAGGATCGGGTCGATCAGCTCGGAGTAGGCGGTGCCGAGTTCGAGGCCGAAGACGATGAGGTCCCATTTCTCGGCCAGCCGCGGGTCCGACCGGTGCGGACGGGTCAGCGGCGACGTCTCGGCCGGGTAGTCGCGGACGAACGTCGGCGCCGCCAGGTGCTCCTCGACGAGGGCCTCGAACAGCTCCTGGACGATCTTGCCCTGCCCCCACTGCGGGTCGAAGTTCAGCCCGCGCCGCTCGGCGAGCGCCCGCACGGCGGCGGGCGGCGTGTCGGGCGTGATCTCCTCGCCGAGGGCCTTCGACACCGACTCGTAGACGGTGATCTCCTGCCAGGGCTCGGCGAGGTCGTACTCGACGCCGTCCCGCACGACCACGGTGGTGCCGAGGGCCGCGCCGGCGGCGTCGACGACCAGGGAGCGGGTCAGCGTCGCCATCGTGTCGTAGTCGCCGTACGGCTCGTACGCCTCCAGCATCGTGAACTCGGGGTTGTGCTTCTGCGAGACGCCCTCGTTGCGGAAGTTGCGGTTCAGCTCGAAGACGCGCCCGACGCCGCCGACCAGGAGGCGCTTCAGGTAGAGCTCGGGCGCGATCCGCAGGTAGAGCTGCATGTTGTAGGCGTTGATGCGGGTGGTGAACGGCCGCGCGGCGGCGCCGCCGTGGACGGGCTGCAGCATCGGCGTCTCGACTTCGAGGTAGCCGAGGGCGCGCAGCCGGTCGCGGACGGCGGCGATGGCGTCGCCGCGCATCCGCAGCATCCGGCGGGACTCGTCGTTCACGATGAAGTCGACGTACCGCTGCCGGACGCGGGCCTCCGGGTCCGACAGGCCGGAGCTCTTGTTCGGCAGGGGGCGCAGGCATTTCGCGGCGAGCGTCCACGACGAGGCGAGCACCGACAGCTCCCCGCGCCGGGACGTGACGACCTCGCCGCGCACCCCGACCTGGTCGCCGAGGTCGATCAGCGCCTTCCAGTCGCGCAGGGAGTCGTCGCCGAGCGCGTCGGCGGTCAGCATGACCTGCAGGTCGGCGCTCTCGTCCCGCAGCGTGACGAAGATCAGCCGGCCGTGCTCGCGGGCCAGCACGACCCGTCCCGCGATCGCCGCCCGGACCCCGGTGCGCGAGTCGGGCGCGAGCGAGCCGAAGCGCGCGCGGATGTCGGCGGCGAAGTCGGTGCGCTCGCAGCTCAGCGCGTAGGGCTCCATCCCGGCGGCGCGGATCTGGTCGAGCTTGGCGTGCCGCACCCGCTCCTGCTCCGACAGCCGCCGCTGCGGGGCCCGGGCCGCGTCCGCCGCCTCCTCGATATCCCGGATCTTGTCGACGAGGTCCGTGGACGGGACCATCGCGGCGGCCCGGTCCAGCTTCGGGCGGTTGAGGCTCGGCAGGAACCCTTCGGCCCGCGCGTAGGCGAGGCCCAGCCGGACGAGGTGCCGGCCCTGCGTGTAGCAGATGAAGCGGGGACGCCAGTGCGGCAGGTACTTGGCGTTCGACAGGTACAGCGATTCGAGCTGCCAGAACCTCGACGCGAACGAGAGGAACCTGTAGTAGAGCCGCGCGACGGGCCCGGCGCCTATCTGCGAGCCCCGCTCGAACGCCGACCGCAGCATCGCGAAGTTCAGCGAGAGCTGCTGCGCGCCGACCGCGGCGGCCTTCTCCGCCAGCTTGGCGACCATGTACTCGTTGAGGCCGTTCTCGGCGAGCCGGTCGCGGCGCATCAGGTCGAGCGACAGCCCGGCCCGCCCCCACGGGACGAAGCTGAGCAGGCCGCGCAGCTCCCCGTGCGCGTCGAACGCCTCGACCATGACGCAGCGTCCGTCGGTGGGGTCGCCGAGGCGGCCGAGGGCCATGGAGAAGCCGCGTTCGGTCTCCTCGCCGCGCCAGGCGTCCGCGCTGCGGATGAGCTTGGCCATCTCCCAGCCGGGGATCTGCGAGTGGCGCCGGATCCGGATCGTGTACCCGGCCCGCTCGACCCGCCGGACGGCCTGCCGGACCTGCCGCATCTCGCGCCCGTCGAGGTTGAAGTCGGTGAGGTCGACGATGGCCTCGTCGCCGAGTTCGAGCGCGTCGAACCCGTGCCGCCGGTAGATGTGGGCGGCGCGCTCGCCGACGCTGACGGCGCCGGGGATCCACGCGTGGGCGCGGCATTCCTCCAGCCATGCCTCGATCGCCTGGTCCCAGGACTCGGGGTCGCCGAGCGGGTCGCCGCTGGCCAGGGAGACCGACCCTTCGACCCGGTAGGCGATGGCCGCCTTACCGTTCGGTGCGACCATGACGTCCTTGTCGCGGCGGAGCGCGAAGTAGCCGAGCGAGTCCTGGTCGCCGTACTCGGCGAGCAGGGCGCGTGCCGCCAGCTCCTCGCCGGGGGACAGGACGGGGTCGCGCCGTCCCGGCTTGAACAGCGCCCAGAACGTGACGATCAGCAGGCCGGTGCCGAGGACCCACAGGATCGCGTCCACCCAGAAGGGCACGGAGACGTCGATGGGCTTGCCGGTGACGCGCGGCCCGAGGACGGTCTGGGAGATGGCGTAGAGCGGGTGCGTCCAGAAGTCGCCGTTGCGGTTGCGGTCGGTGAGGGTGACCAGGAACGTGCCGATTCCGCCGGTCACGACGAGGAGGCTGGTGAAGACGAACGTGGCGAGCCGGCGGTTGGCGCGGTCGGGGAGCGTGGTGAACTGCCCGCGCGCGGCGATGAGCAGGCCGAGGACGGCGAGGTAGACGCCGGCGGTGACGATCAGACCGACGGGGGTGGGGATGTCGGGGTTGACCAGCGTGGTGAGGACGGCGGTGACGCCGAGCGCGGTGGGCAGGCAGAAGATCAGGACGAGCATCCGCCAGGCCGCCTTCTTGCGCCGCCGGACGCCCATCGACAGCAGGATCCAGAGCATCCCGATGGGGACGCTGGGGAACCAGCCGAGGTAGCCGATCCAGCGCAGCGCCCAGACTTCGGCTATCTCGAGGATGAGACCATAGGAGACCCACGCGAGCAGAGACAGGATCCCGGAGAGTCGGGTGTACCAGAAGAAGATCGTCGGCGCGGCCTGGATGAGCCGTCCCCACTCGCCCCGCAGACCGCCTGCGCCGTGCGAGTCCTTCTCCGTCATGGTCCCCCAGTCGCCGGGCGCTGTGGCTCTCTTCTTCTTACCGGGTGTCTCGTCCATCGCGCTCTCGTCAGCGGGTGCTCGTCCGGTGGCGAACCTCGGGGTGGTGCCGGACGTCGTACGGGTAGGGGGATGTGGCTTGCAAGCTCGGTCCAAGGTTGTCAGCAAAAGTCGATATGGTCGCGGATATGCCAAATGAACCCACCGGTGAGCGGTTGCTCGCCCGCCGCTACCGCCTGGTGACCCAGGTCGGCCGGGGCGGCATGGGGACGGTCTGGCAGGCGCACGATGAGGTCCTCGGTCGTGACGTTGCGGTGAAGGAGGTCATCCTCCCGCATGGTCTCACCGATGAGGAACGCGCCGTGCACCATAAGCGCACGTTCCGTGAGGCCCGTACCGCGGCGCGGCTCGGCCATCCCGGCGTCGTCACCGTCTACGACGTCGTCGAGGAGGACGACCGGCCCTGGATCATCATGGAGCTGATCAAGGCCCGCTCCCTGGACCAGGTGATCAAGCAGGACGGCCCGCTGGAGCCGCGCCGGTCCGCCGAGATCGGCCGGCAGATGCTGGCCGCGCTGCACGCCGCGCACGGCGCCGGCGTCCTGCACCGCGACGTCAAGCCCAGCAACGTGCTGATCACCGGCACGGGGCGGATGGGCGAGCGGGCGGTGCTCACCGACTTCGGCATCGCGACCGCGGCCGGCGACGCGACGCTGACCCAGACCGGCCTGGTGATGGGCTCGCCCGCCTACATCGCCCCCGAGCGCGCCCGGGGCCGCGTCGCCGGCCCGGCGTCCGACCTGTGGTCGCTCGGCGTCACGCTGTACGCGATGCTGCACGGCAGGTCGCCGTTCGAGCGGCCCGAGCCGATGGCCGCGCTGGTCGCGGTGATCTCCGAGGAGCCCGATCCGCCGGACAAGGGCGGCCGGCTCGTCCCGGTCATCGAGGGGCTGCTGCGCAAGAACCCCGACCAGCGGATGGACGCGATCGAGGCGGGCGCGCTGCTGGACGAGATCGTCCGGCAGGAGACCGTCGACACCCAGCGCACGATGGCCGTCGAGTTCTCCATGGACGAACTGCCCGGCCCCCAGACCACCGCCCGCGACTCCTCCTATCGGTCGCGGCCGTACGCGGAGGCGTACGCCGAGCCGTATCCGGAGACGTACGCGCCCGACCAGCCGCTCCCGGAGGAGATGGAGTCCTCCGGCGGCCGGCCGGACGTCGCCGACCCCGCCGCGGCCGCGCCGTCCGCTGAGGCGCCCCCCGAGGCCGCTCCCGACGCGCGCCCCGACCAGCTGACCAGCCTCGACCTGCCGTCCGGCATCGCGGGGCCGGGCAAGGCCGGGACGACCGCCGCGGAGGACCCGGGCGAGACCACGCCCGACTCGGACCGGGTCAGTTCGTGGCGTTCCGGGCCGCGCACCCAGCCCGCAGGCTCCCTCGCGTCCGAGCGGGGGCGGCCGGAGCAGGGGCCGCCCCGGTCCTCCACGCACTTCCCGCCGACGACGCACCCGGTCGCGCGCCCGGCGCCGGCCGGCAACCGGAACGTGCTGATCGTCGCGGCGGTCGTGCTGGTCATCATCGTGGTCGTCGCCGGCATCGCCCTTGCCAGCGGCGACGACGGCAAGGAGGGCCGCAAGACCGGGGCCACCACGCCGCCGGGCGGCGCCGCGACCCCGTCCACGCCCGCGACCCCGAGCGGCTCGCCGAGCGCCTCGCAGGGCAGCGGCGGGCTGCCCGCCGGGTTCACCATGCACAAGGACTCCAGCGGCTACTCCGTGCCCGTCCCGAAGAGCTGGAGCGGGCCCGAGCACAAGCAGGGCGGCGACTACTTCTACTCGCCCGACCGCAGGGCCTACCTCCAGATCGACCAGACCGACGATCCGGGCGACAGCGCGATCGGCGACTGGCGGCGGCAGGAGCGTGGCGGCGCGGGCTTCCCCGGCTACAAGCAGATCAGGATCGCGCCGACCGGCGATCACCCGCCCGTCCCCGACACCGGCGACGGCGACGACTCCGCCGACTGGGAGTTCACCTTCGACGGCGATGGAGGCCGGGTTCACATCCTCAACCGGGGCTTCGTGACGAAGGGGCACGGCTACGCGCTCCTCCTGCGCGCCCCCGACGCCGACTGGGACAAGGTGTACGCCGACCTGCAGCCGGTCTACCGGTTCTTCAAGCCCGCGGACGACTGATGGACGGGCGCCTCCTCGCCGGTCGGTACCGGCTCGAATCCGTGGTCGGACGCGGCGGGATGGGCACGGTGTGGCGCGCCCGCGACGAGACCCTTCACCGCGATGTCGCGGTGAAGGAGGTCCTGCTGCCCGCGGGGCTGAGCGACGCGGAGCGGGAGAACCGGCACCGCCGCACGCTGCGCGAGGCCCGCGCGTCGGCGCGGCTGAACCATCCGGGCGTCGTGACCGTACACGACGTCGTGGACGAGGACGACCGGCCATGGATCGTCATGGAGCTGGTGCCGGCCCGGTCCCTCCAGGACATCGTGGACGAGGACGGGCCGCTGCCGCCCCGCCGCGTCGCGGCGATCGGGCGGCAGATCGCGGGTGCACTGCGGGCGGCGCACGCGATCGGCATCCTGCACCGCGACGTCAAACCCGCGAACGTGCTGGTCGCGGACGGCGACCGGGCCGTCCTCACCGACTTCGGCATCGCGCAGCTGGCGGGCGACGCCACCCTCACCGGCACCGGGCTGCTCATCGGCTCGCCGGCGTACATGTCGCCGGAGCGGGTGAACGGCGACCCGGCGGTCCCCGGGTCCGACCTGTGGGCGCTCGGCGCCACCCTCTACGCGGCGACCGAGGGCAAGGCGCCGCACCACCGCAGCGACGCGATGGCCGTCCTCGCGGCCGTGATGACGCAGGACGTCCCGCCGCCGGCGAACGCGGGGCCGCTCGCGCCCGTCCTCACCGCGCTGCTGGAGCGCGACCCGGCCCGGCGGCTCAGCGGGGACCGGGCGGAGGAGGCGCTCAAGGCGGTCGCGGACGGCCACGCCGCGCACGTCGCCGCCGGTCACCCGACGGCCGTGGACGGATCGGCCACGCAGAACGCCCCTCGGCAGCCGCTCGTCCCGGCGCCCGCCCCGGGCATGACCGAGACGTTCCCGGCAGGGCCGGGGCAGCAGCACTGGACGCCCGGCCACACGCAGACCGGCACCATGCATCCCGGCCACACGCAGGCCGGTCACCCACAGCACGGGTACGCGCAGACCGGTCACCCGCAGCCTTCGCCGGAGCCGAAACGATCGACGGTCCTGCCGATCCTCGGGGGCGTCGTCGTGGCGGCGACGATCCTGGCGGTCGCCGGGGGCGTCCTCTGGATGAACCGATCGTCCCCGGACGGGACGCACACCACGCAGCCGCCCACGATCGTCGCGAAGCAGTCGGGGCCCGCCGCCCAGACCACCTCGCCCAGCCGGTCCGCGTCCCCGGCGGTTCCCAGCGCGACGCCCCTCCCGGCCGGGCTGACCCTGGCGTCCGGCCCCGGATACTCCATCGGCGTCCCGCGCGGATGGCGGCGCTCGGTACAAGGCAACAGCGTCATCTGGACCGACCCCGCGTCCAGCGCCTACGTGCAGGTCGACCAGACGATCTGGTCCGGCGACCCCTACGAGCACTGGGTAACCTGGGAGCGAGAGGCCATCCGCGACGGCAAGCTCGCGAACTTCCAGCGGGCCGGGGAGATCACCCGCACGATGGTCGCCGGGCGACCGGCCGCCGACATCGAGTTCACCTGGACGCGCGGTGCGGGCCTCACGCGGGCCCGCGACCGGGGCGTGATCGTCAACGGTCGGCCGTACGCCATCGTGGTGGCCGTTCCCGCGTCCCAGTGGAACGCGCGAGAGCCGCTCGTGAAGAATGTGCTCGACACGTTCCGTCCCTCTGGGGTGGGATGACCGACGGGGGGCTCTTCCGACATGGCACAGGCACGTCTGCTCGGTAACCGCTACCGGCTCGACTCGGTGGTCGGGCGGGGCGGCATGGGCACCGTGTGGCGCGCCCTCGACGTCATGCTCGACCGCGAGGTCGCGGTCAAGGAGGTCGTGTTCCCGCCGGGGCTGAACGACGACGAGCGCGCCGTCCTGTACGAGCGGACGTTCCGGGAGGCGCGGGCGTCGGCGCGGCTGAACCACTCCGGGGTCGTGACCGTCCACGACGTGGTGCAGGAGTCCGACCGGCCCTGGATCGTGATGGAGCTGGTCCTCGCCCCGTCCCTGCAGGACGTCATCGAACGCGGCCCGCTCGAACACCGCCGGGTCGCCGACATCGGCCTGCAGATGCTCGGTGCGCTCCGGCACGCCCACGAGAAGGGCATCCTGCACCGCGACGTCAAGCCCAGCAACGTGCTGATCACCGACTCCGGCCGGGTGGTCCTCACCGACTTCGGCATCGCCCAGGTGGAGGGCGACGCGACGCTCACGCAGACGGGCCTCGTCATGGGGTCGCCCGCCTACATCCCGCCCGAGCGGGCGCAGGGCGAGCGGGCGGTGCCGGCGTCCGACCTGTGGGCGCTCGGCGCGACCCTGTACGCGGCGGTCGAGGGCCGGTCCCCCTACGAGCGGTCGGACGCGATGTCCTCGCTGCAGGCCGCGCTGTCCGAGCCGGTCCCGCCGCCGCGGAACGCGGGGCCGCTCGCCCGGGTGCTGGACGGCCTGCTCGCCCGCGAGCCGGTGCGCCGGATGACGGCGGCGCAGGCGCAGCCGCTGCTGACCCGGGTCGCGACGCTGCCGCCGCCCCAGCCGCCCGCGCAGCCGCCGCCGCGTTCCCCGGGGAGCCGGACGGTCATGGACGAGCCGTCCGCGCGCCGTCCGCCCGCAGCCCGCCCCGACGACGCGGCCGAGACCATCATGGACCCGTCCGATTTCGGCCCGGTGACCCGCCGCGACCCGCGCGGCCCGCGCGACCTTGAGCCGGTGACCCGGCGCGACCCCGCTGATCCCGCCCCGGTGACCCGCCGCGATCCGGGCGGCTTCCCGCAGCGCGACGTCTCGCATCGCCCGCCGCCCGTCGGTCCCGGCCAGGACCGCGAGGCGCGGACGCTGCTGGAGACCGAGTGGGCGCCGCCGCCCTCCCGGCAGGACACCCCGCCGCCCTCTCCGCGGGACACCCCGCCCCCGTCGAGTCCGCCGTGGGACCAGCCGATGCAGTACTCCGACTGGCAGCGTCCGCAGCCGCCGCCCGCCGCTCCCGGCCGGGAGCACCGCAGGACGGTGCTGGTCGTCACGATCGCGGTGATCCTCGTCGTGGCGGCGGTGCTGCTCGGCGCGTTCATCCTGCGCGGCAAGCTGAACTCGGGCGCTCAGGCCGCCCCGGTGATCCCGAGACCGGTGAGCTGCGCCCCGTCCGCGGTGACGGCGGGCTGCTCGGACACCACGTCCGTCATCACCATGTAGGGCAGCGTCAGCGGCGGCGGCTGCTCCGGCGTGAACGTCAGCGGGATCCCCAGCAGTTTGGACGACATCTTCGTCGTGTACATGACGACGTCGCCGGTCAGCGTGAGGGTGGGCGTTCGTATCCGCGCTGTGGCCCCGCCGTGGCCGGACGTCTGGTTGACGTTCTTCAGGACGGCCTTGGACATGCTGAACTTCAGCGCCTTGACCGTCCCGGCCGCCGAGTGCAGGGACGCGACGCCGTCATAGCTGAGCCCGGACATCGTCAGCGAGTCGGCCCGGAGCGTCCCGGAGTCGGTGTAAACGCGGGTCGTCGCGGCGGCTGCCTTGCCCTTGTCGAGGCACGCCGGATCCTTGCTGGACCGAATCTGCTGGAGGAGCTTGCGAGCCTCGTCCTGGGACAGCCCGCTGCCGTTCGCGGGGACGTCCGGGCAGGCCGGCGCCGACGTCGTGGCACTGGCACTGGCACTGGCAGTGGGTGTGGGAGTGGGGGTCGGCGTGGCGCTCGTGGACGGCGTGGGCGTGACGGCCGGAGTGGGCGAGGTCGTCGGCGATCCCGTGGGGGACGGCGTGGGCGACGGGTTGAGCAGGTGGACGCCCATCAGGGCGGGCAGCGCGATGGCGGTCAGGCGCCCGCCGCGCTGCGCGGCGTGCGCGCCCGGCCTGCCGCGTTCCCGGGGCTGCCGCACCGGGGACCAGGCGAAGCCGAGTGCGCCGCCGACCACGCCGAGCAGCAGGCCCACGAAGAACCCGCCGAAGTTGGACGTGAGGAACGACGCCAGCGACAGCAGCACGGCGAGGATGCCGTAGAAGCTGCGCTGCGCGGGCTGGACCCACATCAGCATGCCGGCGGTGACGAGCAGCGCGCCGATCAGCCAGCTCGCCACCCCGGCCAGGCCCTGGTGGACGACGAGCGGCATCGGCGCGAGCGGGATCGCGATCAGCTCCAGTCCGCCGAGGACGGCGAACACGCCTCCCCAGAAGGGGCGTGTCCGCCGCCAGCGGCGGAATCCGTGCGGTTCGGCGGAGTTCATGGCCTCAGAAGCACTCGTCGCCGAGCTTCATGCTGAGGTCGCTCAGCTTGAACGTCCCGGCGGTGGTGGCCCAGGCGACCTGCCTGACGTTGGTCAGCTCGATCCTGGACGCCTGCTGGCCGAACATGCCGGCGGTGCCCTGGGCCCCCTTCGGGCCCTTGTCGAGCGTGCCGGCGTCCCGGCCGATCTCGATGTTGGAGAACTTCGCGTCGGCGTTGAGCTGCTCGACGTCGAGGACGAGGTCGGTGGCCTTGACGGGCTTGGAGCCCGTCCCGGCGGTCAGCCGCAGCGTGAACGGGCCGACCTTCACCGACTGGCACATGTTGCGGATCTCCGCGGACTTGATGCCGGAGACCTGCACCGGGTGCTTCGCGCCGTCCTTGCTCGCGTCGATCCCGCCGTACTGGACGAAGCCCGTGCCGGTGAGGGAGTCGGCGCTGACCTTGAAGCTGCTGCCGGAGACGGCGAACGAGGAGGCGATCGCGCCCTGCGCGGTCATGAAGGCGAGGGCGCCGGCGCCGATGGCCGCGGGGGCGGCGATGGCGGCGAACCGCTTCCAGCGGACGCGTCCGACGGCGGGCTCGGGGGAGTCGTTCATGGGGGTGTGCTCCTGGGGGTGTCTAGGGCCGCGACGGGCCCGGCGTCACCGGTCGATCTCGTGACGGTGAGTGCAAGTTACTCCCAAGTACTTACTTGCGGCAAGCTCGATCAAGGAGTCGGGGAGTCAGGGACCGGAGCGGCTACCTGCGAAGTCTTTTGAACCCGATGTCAATAGGATCGGCAAGGTCAACCTCTACCAACTACCAAGCGTGATCGTCACGGGCCATAGATCCCCGACCGCACGGGCCGAAGGTCCCGAAAGGGGGCGCGGTGCGGCGGCAGGCGTCGGAGCCCTGACGGCAGACGTCGCGGACCCGGCGCGACAGGGGTCAGGTGCCGGTCGCCGGGGTCAGTCTCCGGCGGAGAAGGCGTCCAGAGTGCGGCGCAGCTCGCCGACGTGCCCGTCGAGATCGTCGGCGGGCTCGCCGGAGCGCAGCCGGGCGACGGCGTCCTCGACCTTCGCGAGCCGCTCGTCGAGCGCCGCCAGGAGCCGCTCGCACCCCGCCCGGGCGTTCTCGGCGTCGTCCCCGCCGAGCGTGCGCCGCAGCAGCCGGGCCTGCTGCCCGAGCTGGACGGTGCGCCGGTGCAGGTCGACGAACACCGACACCTTCGCGCGCAGCAGCCATGGGTCGAACGGCTTGGTGAGGAAGTCGGCGGCGCCCGCCGCGTAGCCCCGGTACGCCTCCTTGCCGGCCGCGCCGCAGGCGGTGAGGAAGATGATCGGGATGTCCCGGGCGCGCGGCAGGGACCTGATGTGCTCCGCGGTCTCGAAACCATCCATCTCCGGCATGACGACGTCCAGCAGGATCAGCGCGAAGTCGTCGTTCTCCAGCTCCTTCAGCGCCGCCCGACCGGAGGTGACGGGCACGAAGTCCATCGGCAGCGTGCCGAGCACGGCCGCGAGCGCGGTCAGGTTCTCCTCGCGGTCATCGACGGCCATGATCCTCGTGTCGTTCGGCACCGGACTCCTCAACGTCATGTTGGCTGCACCGGCCAAGCCTGGCACGTCATCACGGACGGCAACAGCGAATCGCCGCAGAGTAAAGACTTCTATGGCAGCCAGCCGGGTTTCACCAGCCCCGACTCGTAGGCGTACACGACCAGCTGCGCGCGGTCGCGGGCGCCGAGCTTCACCATCGTCCGGCTGACGTGCGTCTTCGCGGTGGCCGGGCTCACCACGAGCCGGGCCGCGATCTCCTCGTTGGACAGCCCCTCGCCGACGAGCGCCATGACCTCCCGCTCCCGGTCGGTGAGGGCGTTCAGCCGCGGCGAGGGCGCGGGCTCCTTGGCCCGCGCGGCGAACTCGGCGATCAGCCGCCGGGTCACGCTCGGCGACAGCAGCGCGTCGCCGCCCGCGACCGCGCGGACGGCGTGGATCAGCTCCACCGGCTCGGTGTCCTTCACCAGGAACCCGCTCGCGCCGCCGCGCAGCGCCTCGAACACGTACTCGTCCAGCTCGAACGTGGTCAGGATCACGATCTTCACGCCGTCCAGCCGCTCGTCGGAGGCGATCCGGCGGGTGGCGGCGAGACCGTCCAGGCCGGGCATGCGGATGTCCATCAGGATGACGTCGGGACGCAGCCGCCGCGCCTGCGCCACCGCCTCCTCGCCGTCGCCCGCCTCGCCGACGACCTCGATGTCGGACTGCGCGTCCAGCAGCGCCCGGAACCCGGCCCGGACGAGCACCTGGTCGTCCGCCAGCATGACCTTGATCACTGCGCGTCCCCTCCGTCGGGCCCGGCGTCCTCGGACCTCTCCACGGCGCTCTCCACGGTCAGGGGCAGTGCCGCCCGCACCCGGAACCCGCCGCCCGGACGCGGCCCGGCGTCGAACGTCCCGCCGAGCGCGGCGGCCCGCTCGCGCATCCCGCGCAGGCCGCTGCCGCCCGGCCGGTCGTCCAGCAGGGGCGCCCCCCGCCCGTCGTCCTCGACTCGCACCACGATCTCGTGCTCACCGTAGGCGATGCCGACCCGCGCCGTCACCGGCCCCGGACCGGCATGGCGGGTCACGTTCGTCAGCGACTCCTGGACGATCCGGAACGCGGCGAGGTCGGTGCCCGCGTGCAGGCGCCGCCGCTCCCCGGTGATCTCGGCCTCGACCGCCAGCCCGGCGTTGCGCGCGCGGTCCAGCAGATCGTCCAGCCGGTCGAGGCCCGCGGTCGGGGCGCGCGGCGCGGTCTCGCCCTGCGACCGCAGCGCGCCGATCACCCCGCGCATCTCGGTGAGCGCCTCCTTGCTCGCATCCTTGATCGCCGCGAGCGCCGTCCGCGCCTGCTCGGGGTTCTGGTCGATCAGATGGAGCGCCACCCCCGCCTGCACGTTGATCATCGAGATGTTGTGGGCGAGCACGTCGTGCAGCTCGCGGGCCATCCGCAGCCGCTCCTCGCTGGCCTGCCGGCGCTTCTCCTCGGCGCGGATCCGCGCGGTCTCGGCGGCCCGCTGCGCCCGCATCCGGATGAGTTCCCCGCTGACCAGCACCACCAGCGCCCAGCCGACGACGAAGCTCGACCCGCCGAGCGTCGGCTCCTGCACCGGGAACGGCCCGTCCTGCCCGCGCTCGGCGGCGGGCACGCCGATCAGCGCCGTGAGGCCGAAGAACGCCGCGAGCCCGATTCCCGTCCCGGCCCACGTCACGAGCCGGTGCCCGGCCACGATCGCGGCCATCATCGCGACGGCGAGCGCGAGCGGCGCCGGCCCGTAGGTGTAGGCGCGAAGGAAGTACACCGCGGTGACCGCCGCCGTGGCGCACACCGTGAACACGGGATGGCGCCGTCGCAGTAGCAGCAGGGCAGGCCCGCCCAGAAGCAGCGCGAACCCGAGTGCGTCGAGATCGGTGTGCCCGATCCCGGCCGGGCCGCCGTCCCCGTGCTCCCACGGCGGGCCGCCGGACGACCCGCCGCCCGCCGCCTCACCGCGCTGCGCGCCGAGCGATCCGACGACCTGGATGAAGGCGACCAGGATCGGGACGACCCAGACCGGCCACGTGCCGGGCCGCGGCCAGTGCGCCCGGACCTGCGCCGATGAGCTGCTCATGCCTGCACGGTAGGTCATCGAGGCCGGACCGCACGTCGGCCCCGGGGAGTGCGCGCCGCTACTCCTGCGGAGGTACCCGCGGCCGGCCGCGTTCAGTGCGCCGTCCAGCGGACGGGCAGGTGGGCGAACCCGCGGCGGGCGCTGGAGCGGAGCGGCACCGGCTCGGCCGCCAGCCGCGGCAGCCCGGGACGTTCGAGCAGCGCCACCAGCATCGCGCGCAGGTGCACGCGGGCCAGCCGCGCGCCGATGCAGGCGCGGTACCCGAACCCGAAGCACAGGTGCGGACGGCCGGGCTGGAGGAACCGTTCCGGGACGAACCGTCCCGGGTCCGGGAAGACCTCGTCGTCGTGGTTCGCGGAGACGAGCCACAGCATCACGTGCTCACCGGCCAGCAGCGGCACGTCGCCGACGGTCGTCCCGCGCTGGACGGTCCGCCGGACCTGGAGGACGGGCGTCCACCAGCGCAGCATCTCCTCGACGGTGCTGTCGACGAGCCTCTCGTCGGCCCGCTCCTCCCGCAGCCGGACGTACTCGGCGGGATGGCGCAGCAGCGCGTACAGGCCGCCCGCGAGGGTGTTCCGCAACGTTTCGGGCAGGTCGTGGGCAACGTCGCCGACGAAGTCGACCGCGTCCTGGGACGGGATGCGGGCGAGCATGGCCCGCGCCGGAGGATCCATGTCGATGAGGGCCGTCTCGTTGGGAGCGGCTCCTTCCGCAGGAGCGTCCGCCCCGCTCACGCGGCCGTGCAGGGGGTCGTCCACCTGCGGGCTGAACAGCTCGGGATGCACGAGGGCGTGGTGGACGTCGGCGTAGCGCAGCACCGCCCAGGCGCCGGGACGGTCCGCCGTGCCCCCGTCCAGCCACACCACGGGCGTCCGCGAACGGAGCCGTTCGAGCCGGTCATGGGGGACCCCGCGGGCGTAGGTGTCCGCGCGGCCGAGGGCCCCGGCGTCGAAGACGGGTGACGCGTCTCGCCGTTGGGGCATGGGAACCTCCTCCGAGGCAGACGCTAACGCGTCCCGGCCGAACCCTGAAGGCCGGATTCGGCCGTCCCGCACACGTATCGCTCGTCAGCCCGCCAGCCACTCACCGGTCTCGACGCTCACCAGGCCGTGCCGGGCCGCCTCGATCACGGCCTCCCGCTGCGAGTGCACGCCCAGCTTGGACAGCACGCTCTGCACATGGCTGCGCGCCGTGCTGCGCGTCACCCCCATCGCCTTGGCCAGCGCCTGCGTGGACTCGCCGCGCGCCAGCCGCGTCAGCACCTCCCGCTCGCGCGGCGTGAGGAACCGCGCGACCTTCTGCGCGCGGCTGCGCGGCCGGGCTCCGCCGCGCAGCGCCGCCTGGTCGACGACGACCTCGCCGTCCGCGACGCGGCGCAGCACGCTGAGGACGTCGCCGGCCTGCTGGCCCTTGTGCGCGAACCCCCGCACGCCCGCCGCGACGCCCGCGTCGAGGACCGGCTGCTCCAGGAAACCGGTCAGCACGACGAACTTCGTGTGCGGCGACGCGGCGCGCAACCGCGGCATCCAGTCGAGCGCGGTGCCGGACGGGAACTGGAGGTCGATCAGGCAGGCGTCGGGCTGCCTGGCGTGCAGCACCGGCAGCGCCTCGGCGGGGGAGTAGACCACCCCCACGACGCTGTGCCCGGCGTCCGTGAGGACCAGCGACAGCGAGTCGGCGAAGACCGCGTGGTCGTCGCAGATGACCATTCTCATGGATGGGGCCGCCAGTCGTCGGCGCCCGCGTCGGCGCGGACGCCCCCGGGCGGGCCGGTGTCCGGCGGCGGCGCCGCCGGCAGCAGCATCCGGACCCGCGCCCCGCCCATCTCGCAGGTGCGGATCTCCAGGCTGCCGCCGTATCCGGAGATGAGGTCGTGGACGATGCCGAGCCCCAGCGACGCGAGACCGGGCCGGGCGTGCCCGCGCGCCGGACGGCCGGACCGCCCGCCCCGGTCGGCGCCGAATCCCGGGCCGTCGTCGTCGACCTGGATGACGATCCAGCCCTGGTCGGCCTCGACGCGCACGTCCACCCGGCCCTCCGCGACGCGGCACGCGTTGTCCAGGACGTTGCGGACCGCGCGCCACAGCGCGACCGGGTCCATGTGGGCCCACGCCTCGCGGCCGGTGAAGCACACCTCGTGCGGGGTGGCGAGCCGCATGCCGGTGACGACCTCGGCGGTCAGGTCGTCCACCCGGAGCCGCTCCGGGCCGGGCAGGGGGCGGCCGTCGCCGTCGTCCTCGTCGAGCCGGCGCAGCAGGTGGTCGAGCCACCTGGTCTCGCCGAGCAGCTGGTCGATGCGGGCCCGGCTGGTGTCGCCGACGTCCTCGGCGACGACGACGGCCGAGGCCAGCATGATGATCGTGCCGAGTTCGTGCCGGATGTCGTGGCGGAGCCGGCGCCGCCACAGCACCTGCTCGCCGCGCCCGGACGCCGCCGGCAGCTCCCGCTCGGCCGCGCGGCCGCCGTCCCGCGCGCCCGCGAGCGTCCCCACGCGCGCGGCGTCCGCCGGCGAGGACCGAGCCTGCCCGTTGTCCATGAAGACCCCCGTCCGCTATTCCAGCACCACATCGACGGTCGCCCGTGCGCGCGGCACATGTCCAGTCAATTGACCGCAACAGACCCGTGCCTGTCCAGAAGTGGACATGAAGAAGGCGGCCGTAAACTCTGTGCTTTGTCGGAGCGTCTCAGTCAGGATTGTCAGTTCTGCCGCCGGCATTTCTTTCATGCCGGTGGCGTAGCCGCTTTGCGCATTCCGGCGGGTGTGTCCGCGGGCGTCCGGAGAGACAGTCTGCTCATGCCGAAGGTCACATTTCTCGGACATGCGGGGGTGGCGGTGGACGCCGCGGCGTTCCACCTGCTCGCGGACCCGTGGCTCGCTCCAGCGGGGGCCTTTCTCGGAGCCTGGCACCAGTATCCGAGAAACGATCATCTGGATCTCGCCCCGGTGCTCGACGCGGACTGGGTCGCCGTCTCGCACGAGCATCTAGATCATTTCGATCCGTGGGTCATCGAGCGCCTTCCGGCGCGGACCCGAATCCTCATTCCGTGTTATCCCGGACCCGCCTTCCGGGAACGCATCACGGCCGCCGCGGGTGGCCGCCAGGTAATCGAGATCGAGCCGTGGGAGAAATTCCCCCTTGACAATCGCGGGTCCTGGATCACGGTGATTCCGGAACTGTCGCCGATGTGCCACGATGCCGCCTTTCTCATCGTCGCCGACGGCCGCGGGATCCTGCATTGCAACGACGCCCGGCTCACCGCCGCGCAGGCCCGCCGCGCCAAGCACCTCGCGGGCGGCCGGCTCGACCTGATGGCCCTGCAGGCGTCCGGGGCGTCCTGGCACCCGATCTGCTACCAGTACCCGGACGCGGAGATGGCCGAGGTCTCCATGGCCAAGCGGATCTCCAAGCTCCGCGCGACGCAGCGGCTCGTCCGGCAGACCGAGCCGGAGCTGGCCGTCCCGTTCGCGGGGCCGCCGTGCTTCCTGGACGCCGAGGTCGACCACCTCAACTGGGTGCTCGCCCAGGCGGACGGCGCGTTCTGCGACCCGGAGGTCGCCACCGAGTGGCTGCGCGAGCACCTGCCGGCGCAGCGCTGGGACTACTTCAAACCCGGCGACGCCGTCGACCTCGACACCGGCGAGGTCACCCGCGACCCGGTCTCGGCGCGGTTCTCCTTCGCCGACGCCGGCCGCGAGACCTACCTCAAGCGCTACGCCGCCGACCGCGCGTCCGCCATCGCGGGCGTCATGGCGGAGTACCCGGAGCCGGGGCCCGACCTGTTCGACCGCTTCAAGGCCCACTTCACCTTCCTCGGCGGCCTCAGCGACTACTTCCTCCGGCGGATCGCGATGATCGTCCGGTTCGAGATCACCGGGCCGAACGGCGGCGTCTGGGACGTCGACTTCTCCCCGGACGGCCTCGCGGTGTCGGAGGCGTCCCCGGGCGTCCGCCCGCACTACCGGATCTCCACCGCGGGACGCTGGCTGGACGGCGTCCTCACCGGCCGGATGGCCTGGGAGGACCTCCTCATCTCGTTCCGCCTCGGCCTCTACCGCGACCCCGACGTCTACAACGACCACCTGGTGGGCCTGCTCAAGCACGCCAACGCGCCCGCCCTGCGGGCCGTCGAGGTCTACGAGACCGGACGGGACGAGTCCGAGCGCATCACCGTCGGCTGCGACGGAGACCGCTACGACATCCCCCGCTACTGCCCGCACGCCGGCGAGGACCTCTCCGTCGGCGCCGTCGTGAGCGACGGGCGGATCCACTGCCTCGCCCACAACTTCGCCTTCGACCTCGCCACCGGCGAATGCCTGAACGCCCGGGCCGCCAACCTGACCAGCAAGAGGGTGAGCTGAGCCGGCCCAGGGGGGCGACCCCCTGGGCCGCGCGTCCGGCGTGACCCCGCGTACCGTCCGGGCGGTAGATCATCTTGTGTTAGGTTCGACCTGCGTTTCTGGGGGTTTGAAGGGGTGCGGGGCTTGGACCGCAAGAAGCTCGGCCTGCTGGCCGTCGCGTTCGTTCTGCTCGTCGGAGTGATGGAGGTCCTGGCCCTGAAGGTCGGGTCCCTGGACTTCCCGGTGCCGACCGCCTCGCAGCATCCGGCCGTCGCCGAAGATCCGGGCGGAAGCTAGCTCGCCGTGTTGCGGGCTCGCATGAGGCTCTGCAGGTCGGGGTGGTCGCCGCCGGTCGCGTCGGACAGGGTGGGGCAGGCCCACCGGTCCTGGCGGCCCCAGGAGTAGGAGATCTCCAGGGGCGGGCGGGGCGCCAGCCGGTCCCAGCGGGCGAGGATCCTGCGGAACTGGTCCTGCGTCGGCAGCCAGTACTTCCGGTCGCCGCTGGAGCAGCTCTGCCCGAACGTCTGCAGGACGGGCGCGACCTTGGTGCGGGGGATGCCGGCGGCGTCGGCCATCCGGACCATCCGGTCGATCGCCCCGATGTCGCAGTGCTCGCGCGTCGTGGACGAGCCCTTGCACGGGTACGGGTCGAGGCCGACCAGGTCGACGCCGACGCGTTTCGGGGCGAGGGGCCTCATCGGCCAGTCGGTCAGCGAGATGAACGAGATCTGGTCCGGCGCGTTGGCCCTGATGTACTCGGCGCGGCGGCGGATCTCGCCCGCGACGCCGGGGCAGTCGCCGGGGTTCGGCTCGTCCGACAGGTACCAGCCGTAAACCCTGCGGTCGCGCCCGAACCGCTGGACGGCCTGCCTGAACGCGTCCCAGTCGAGTTCGAAGTCGTCGCAGGTGAAGTTGCCGACCCACAGCATCGCCTGCATCCCGGCGGGGACGCCGGCGACGAGCGAGGCGTCCGCCTTGACGTCCACCAGGTCGTAGCCGAGCGCTCGCAGCCGCGGGTAGTCGGCGGGCTGGGTGTTCAGCGCGATGCGGCGCGTCCGGTGGGGTTGCGCGGCGGGCGATCCCGGCGAGGCGAGCGGGCCCTCGTAGGGTTCGTAGCGGGACGTCCTGTGCTGCACGTAGAAGAGGAACCCGGCCACCAGGACGACCGCGGCGGCGACGGCCGAGAGCTTGACGCGGGTGTCCCGGATGTCCATGCGCTGCTCCCCGAGGCGGCGGCGTGTCAGGCGGCGGAGCCGGGCTCCTCCGCGGGGCGGACGGGCTTGTCGGCTCCGGCGACGTCCAGCCGCAGCGGCGGGATCGGGATGCCGAGGATGTGCTTGACCGTGTCCCACAGCGCGCCGAACGTGGCGCGCATGGACGGTTCGCGCAGGTAGACGGCGTCCACCGCGACCCGCGCCGGGACGATCCGCTCGATGTAGTTGACGAGGTCGACCTCCTCGCCCGGCCCGAGCACGTCGAAGTCGCGGAACCGGACCTCCGAGACGCCCGTCAGTCCGGGCCGGTGGTCGAAGATCCACCGGCACTTCGCGTCGTAGTGGACGGCGAGGTCGTAGGTCTCCGGGCGCGGCCCCACGAGCGTCATCTGGCCGCGCAGTACGTTGACCAGCTGCGGCAGCTCGTCCAGCGACCACTGCCGCAGGAGCTTGCCGACCCTGGTGAGGCGCGGGTCGCAGTTGGCTGTGACGGTGAGGCCGCCGACGCCCTGCCGCATCGTCCGGAACTTGTACATGGTGAACGGCCGGCCGCCCTGCCCGACCCGCGTCTGCCGGAACACGCCCGGCCCGGGGCTGGACATCCGCACCAGCGCGTAGATGAGCAGCAGCGGGACGCTGAGGAGCAGCAGCCCGGTGACCGCGCCCACGACGTCCAGCACGCGGCGCGGCCCGGAGGGGCCGACGCCGTCGGACGGGTCGACGGGACGGCTTGCGAGCTCGGACATGGTCACCCCTTCTGTTCGGGTGCGGGGGCTCTGCGTTCGGGTGCGGGAGCTCCGGGCGTGGAGTTCTTGACGTGCTGGAACCAGACCAGCAGCGCGGCCGTGGTGGCGACGAAGGAGACGGACGTGGCGACGGCGGCGCCGACCGCGCCGTGCGCGGGGATCAGGATCGCGCCGAGGACGACGACGACCACGAGCCCGATGCCCTGCCCGGTGGACGCGGCGCCGGGCCGTCCGACCCCGTACAGGCAGGCCATGACGAGCCCGGTCACGCCGAACGTGACGACGCCGGCGAGCCGGATGTAGGTGGGCGCGACCGCGTCGTCGAACACGTCCCCGAAGATCCACGGCAGCGCGGTCCCGGCGATGAGCGCGAGCGGCAGCGCGGCCAGCGCCGATACCCCCAGCGCGGGCAGGATCAGGCGGGACGTCCGTCTCGTCGCGGTCTCCCGGTCCTCCTTCGCGAAGTCGGGGTAGAGGACGTAGTTGACGGCGAGCCCCGGCAGCTGCACCAACTCGGCGAACTTGCTGGCGACCGTGTAGACGCCGAGGACCTTCGGGCCGGCGAGCGCGCCGAGCAGCGCCATGTCGAAGCGGAGCTGCAGCAGGTCGATGAGCTGCCCGAGGTAGCCGCGGAACCCGTACCCGGCGATGGAGCGGCCGAGCCGCCGGTCGGCGCGTCCCCACCCGGCGAAGAACCCGCGCCGCGCGAGCCGCCGGGCGATCCACGCGGCGGCGGCGACGTCGGCGAGCACCAGCCCGGTGATCAGCGCGCCGGGCCCGTACCAGCCGGTGAGGATCACCAGGTAGATCGGCAGGAACACGAACTCCTCGACGGCGATGGCGAGGCTCGCTCCGGGCTGGTCGTCGGTCCCCTGGAGGAGGCCCTTGCCGACCGACACGAAGCCCTGCGTGAAGGACGGCGCGGCGGCGGCGATCGTGACCCAGAGCCCGAACGACTTGAAGAACACCAGGAAGATGAGCGGGCTGAGCGCGAGCCACCCGATCCCGGAGATCGTCGCGCCGATCACGGTCAGCCACGCCAGGGTGGGCCGCACCCGGCTCTGGTCGTAGTCGGAGCGCGCGAGGAAGAACGGCGCCGCGCCCGGCAGCCCGGCGCTCGACAGCTGGCACAGCAGCCCCGGCAGGATCCGGACGAGCGTGAACGCGCCGACGAGCTTCGGCCCGCCGATCCGCGCGACGAGGATCGTGGCGACGCCGAGGGAGGCGAGCGCGCCGATCCGTCCCGCCATGTTCCCGGCGACGAGCGCGAGCAGCCGCCGCCGGAGCCGGGACTCCCGCGCGGGCGCGACGACGGCCGGAGACTGCGTGTCGGTCATGCCGCCCGCCTCCTTCCGAACAGATCGAGGGCGGCGATGAGCCCGAAGAACGCCCAGCCGTGGCGGTAGTGGAGGGTCTCGTAGAACAGGCCGGAGACGAGGAAGACGGCGACGAGCGCGCCGAACAGTTCGGGGCGGGGGACGAGCCGCGCGTACTCGCCGGTCAGCGCGCCGCGGCGGGCGATCCGCACGCAGCTCAGCAGCAGGACGAACACCAGCGTGATGAGCGCGGCGCCCCCGAGGAAGCCGCGTTCCAGGACGGCGGCGACGTAGTCGTTGTGCGCCTCCCGCACGTACGTCTCCTGCCGCACCAGCATCTGCTTCTCGGTCTGGCCGGGCCCGATGCCCCACGGATGCGTCTGGTCGTCGATCATCTGGAGGGTGGTGGCGAGGACGGTGCTGCGCGAGTTGGTGCTCTCCCCGGTCGTCCGCCCGATGGAGTCGCGCAGGATCGGGGACGCCTGGCTCGCCCGGTCCAGGAACGGCTGGACGTTCACCGCCGAGACGAGCGCGACGCCGCCCCCGCCCACGAACACCGCCAGCGCGCCGACCGCGACGGCGTGGTGCGCCTTGCCCTCGCGGAACAGCCGGAACAGGTAGCCGAGCAGGAGCGCGACGCACAATGCGAGCAGCCCGCCGTTCGAGCCGGTCAGGATCTCGGCGGTGAGCAGGACCCCGCAGACCGTCCACCGCTTCCCTGCGGTCTCCGGGAAGCGGCTCGCGCGCGCGATGAAGAAGATGCAGATGAACCAGTTGGACGCGTAGTTCGCGTCGCCGAACGTGAACATCGCGCGCTCGCCGTCGATCTGCTTGCCCGACAGCGCCTCGATCCCGAGCACGAAACCGACGATCATGACGAGGGCGTAGCACGTGCCGACCCAGACGAAGGCGCGCAGCGCCACCCGCAGCAGGGACGGGTCGCGCCCGAAGTTGGCGAGGCTGACCGCCCACAGCAGCACGAACAGGTCCTTGACGAGGGTGAGCGCGCCCGCCTCGTTGACGATGGCCGCGATGCCGCCCGCGATGATCGTCATCAGGGTCGGGATGAGGAACGGCCACCGGATCGGCAGCCGCCGCGTGCCCGCCCACAGCAGCATCGTCGCGGTGACGCCGACGAGCGCGAGGTCGGGCAGCCCGGTGTTGCCCGGCCCCGGCGGCAGCCCGGCCGGCATCAGCAACGGCAGCGAGGCGATGCCCGCGACGAGCATCACCGGCGGCAGCCGCGTCCCCCTCTTCAGGGGCGCCGGCGCGGGCGGGGCCTCGATCGTCGCGGTCATGGGCGCGTGGAACTCCCTCGGTAGGTCTCGTCGAGGACGGTCCCGAGGTGCGCCGGCGAGAACCATTCGCCGACGCGGGCGCGGGCGCGCTCGGCCATCCGCGTCGCGGCGGACGGGTCGTCCAGCAGCGCCGACACCGCGCCGGCGAGCCCCGCCGGGTCCTCCGGCCGCACGAGCATGCCCGTCTCGCCCGCGAGGACGAGATCCTGGTTGGACGGGACGGCCGTCGCGACCAGCGGGATCCCCGCCCCGATCGCCTCGACCAGCACGCACGGGAGCCCCTCCCACCGGCTCGCCATCGCCATCACGTCGAACGCGGGCAGCACGTCGGCGACGTCGTCGCGGTGCCCGAGCCAGCGCATCCGCTCCACGATGCCGAGCCCCGCGGTGAGCGCCTCCAGCTCGTCCGCCATCGGGCCGCCGCCGACCCACAGCCCGAACACGTCGTCCGGCAGCCGCGCGATCGCGCGGGCGAAGATCTCCGGGCCCTTCTGGAACGTCAGCCGCCCGATCGACCCGACGACCTTCACGCCGAGCGGCAGGTCGAGGCGGCGGCGGGCCTGCGCGCGGGTGCCGGGCGCGGCGGCGTAGGCGTCCACGTCCACGGCCGGCCACGACAGCCGCACCCGCTCCGGCGTCGTCAACCCGAGCCGCAGCGCCGTCGTGACCGTTTCCGACCCGATCGCGAGGAACGCGTCGGTGCGCTTGGCCGCGATCCGTTCGAGCCTTATATAGAGGCGTCGCCGCGGCCACGACTGGAACTCGTTGAACGGGAACCCGTGCCAGGTGTGCACGATGCGCGGCACGCCCGCGCGGGCGGCCGCGACCCGTCCGATCACGCCGCCCTTCGCGCTGTGCGTGTGGACGACGTCGTACCGTCCCTCCGCCAGCACCCGGGTCAGCGTGCGCAGCGCGGCCAGGTCGTCGCGCGGCGAGATCTGCGGCACCAGCGGCCCCACCTGGACGATCTCCATCCCGGCGGCGTGCGCGGCGGGAGTGAGGTCACCGGCGGCGGCGTTGGCGACGGCATCGCCCCCGTAGAGGACGCTGTTTCCCGTGGACGCTGCCGTGCTGTCCATGCCGACGCCGCCGGTGACGATCGCGCGCTCGTAGTCGCCGTCCGGGAGGGCCAGCGCGCCGTTCAGCGCGACCTGGCCGGCCCCGCCGTTGAAGCGGGTGATCACCGTGGCGACTCTGAGCTTCCTCGTGCTGGTCATGACACCTCACAGGCCGGGCGGGTCGGGGCTGCACCCCGCGCCGCAGAGGCAGGCCGGGCCGGGCGGCGGGGCCTCGACGGGCTCCGGGCGCCGGACCGGGTGGTACTCGGGGAGCAGCCGGCGCAGCAGCAGCCGCACCGCGTCGTCGTCGCGCGCCCCGGCCGCCGACTCCAGCTCGTCCAGCAGCTGGGGGAGCCCCGCGGGCGGCGCGGCGGGACGGGTCGCCCAGATCTTCGGGTGCGCGGTGCGGATCCGCCGCTCGGAGTCGGCGAACGCCTTCTCCGCGAGCTTCTCGCCTGACCCGAGCCCGCTGAACCGGATCGTCACCTCCGGCAGCCGCAGCTGCTCGGCGTACCGGTGCACGAGGTCGACGACCGGGACGGGGCGGCCCATGTCGAGGACGAACGTCTCCGCCTCCTCCGCCATCGCCGCCGCCTCGATCAGCAGGCCGGCCGCCTCCGCCACCGTCATGAAGTGGCGGGCCACCTCGGGATGGGTGATCGTGACGACCTCGCCGGAGGAGATCCGGTGCGCGAGCAGGCTCAGCAGCGGGCCCGCCTCGCCGATCACGTTGCCGACGCGGACGGCCGCGAAGCACGTCGGGCCGGGCGTCGCCGTCCGCAGCAGCAGCTCCCCGAGCCGCATCGTCGCGCCGAACACCGACGTCGGGTCGGCGGCCTTGTCGGACGAGACGAACACGAGCCGCTCCACCCCGTGCCGCACCGCCGCGTCGATCACGTGCCGGGTGCCGAGGACGTTGTGCGCGACGCCCCGGCACGGGTCCCGCTCGACCTCCGCCAGCTCGTTGCGTCCGGCGGTGTGGAACAGCAGGTCGGGCCGGGCCTCCCTGATGACCCGGTCGACCCGCTGCTCGTCGCGCACGTCCGCCTCGGCGAGCGCGACGCCCTCCAGATCGTGGCCGAGGTTCGCCAGGCCGCCGCCGTCGCGGTCGAGCAGGCACAGCGCGGCCGGTTCCAGCCGCCGGACCTGCTGGCACAGCGCCCGCCCGACCGTCCCGCACGCCCCGGTGACCAGCACCCGCCGGCCGCGGACGAGCCGCCGCCCGCGATGCCGCGCCATGACCACCTCGTCGCGCCCCATCAGCAGGGCGAGCGGGCTGACCGGGACCGGCGCGGGGGCCCCGGTACTGCGGCGCGGCAGGAACCTTCGCACGGTCAGCCCCGGGTCCGCAGGGCCCCGGCGAGTGCGGACACGACGCGCTCCAGGCCGTCGTCCGTCAGCCCCGGATACAGCGGCAGCGACAGCAGCTCCTCGCCGACCCGGTCGGTCACCGGCACCTGCGCGCACTCCCGCGCACCCAGGATCTCCTGGTACGCCGTCATCTGGTTCGCCGGGATGAAGTGCACGGACGTCGCGACGCCGGCCGCCTCCAGCTCGGCGCTGATCGCGTCCCGGTCCTGGACGCGGACCTGGTAGAGGTGCCAGGCGTGCTGGATCCCGTCCAGGCTCCGCTGGGGGAGGACGAGACCGGGCAGGTCGCGCAGCGCCTCGTCGTAGCGGGCGACGATCTCGGCGCGCCGCTCCTGCCAGCCCGGCAGCGCCGCGAGCTGCGCCCGCCCGATCGCCGCCTGCACGTCGGTCATGTTGGCCTTCAGCCCGACCGTCTTCACGTCGTACCGCCAGCTGCCGCCCGGCAGGTAGCGCTTCCAGGAATCCTTGCTCATCCCGTGCATCCGCATCGCGCGGATCCGGTCGGCGAACTCCTGGTCGCTGGAGGCCACCGCGCCGCCCTCGCCGATCGGCAGGTTCTTCGTCGCGTAGAAGGAGAAGCACGCCGCGAACGACTCCGAGCCGACCTTCCTGCCGTCGCGCGCCGCGCCGGGGCCGTGCGCCGCGTCCTCGACGACCCTCGTCCGGTCGAGGCCCGCCGCGTCGGCGAGCGCCGCCACGTCCACCGGGTAACCGCCCTGGTTCTGGACGATCATCGCCGCGGGGGTCGTCCGGCGCGCCGCCGCCCTGACCGTCCCGGGGCTCGGCACGAGCGTGTCCTCGTCGATGTCGACCAGCACCGGGACGTGCCCCGCGTGCAGGATCGCGTTGATCGCGCCGCAGAACGTCAGGGTCGGCGTCAGCACCGCCGAACCGGGCGGCAGGTCGAGCGCGCGCAGGCACAGCTCCAGCGCGGTCGTGCACGAGGCCACCGCGACGACGTGCGCGGCGCCCAGGTAGTCGGCGAAATCCTGCTCGAACGCGGCCGTCTGCGGCCCCGTCGTGATCCAGCCCGAGTCGAGCACCTTGACGACCGCGTCGGACACCTCATCCGACACCGACGGAATCGCGAACGGAACGGACGAACTCATCTGGCTACCCCCTGCTCTCTCAGGACCTGGAGATCTTCCGGGACGCGGCGACGACGCCGAGCAGCGGCCAGCCGGACGCGGCGACCAGATCGCGGACCGTCTCCAGCCCCGCCACCCGCGTCACCGGACCGACCAGCACGACCACGCCGACCTCCTCGTCCGAACCCGGATCGATGTCCTCGAACGCGTGCACATGGCAGAGCCGGCGCACCGGGACCGGCTGGGTGATCTCCGAGGGGGACACCTCGGACTTCTTCGTCAGCACGGTGGTGCCGCCCCCGGCGCGGACCACCGACGTGCTCTTCTTCCCGTGCGGGCCGCTGCTGTTGGACGACGGGCCGCCGCCGTTCGGCGACGGGCCGCCGTCGCCGGGGCCGTCCTCGCGGGGCTCGTCCTCGCGGGGCTCGTCCGTGTGGGGCTCGTTGTGTCCCGGCCTGGCCGTGACGACCTTCGTGTCGTCCCCGTACACCGCGGACGCGACCGACGACACCAGGTCCGCCGGCAGCGGGCCCGGTGCGCCGACCAGCGCGACCCGCCCGACGCCCTCCTTCTTCGCGGCGAGCCGGATCCGCCGCCCGAGGTCGGTGAGCTGCCCCGGCCCCCGGTCGGCCCAGCCGAGCAGCGGCACCCCGAGCCGCCGCGCGACCCGGCGCTGCCCCGGGATGGTGGGACGGACCATCTCCGTCACCACCGCGATCAGGATCCCGCCGATCAGCCCGACCAGGCCCGCGATCGACGCCATCATGACCACCGGGTTCGTCCGCGGAGCCAGCACCGCCGGCTGCACCACCGACGCCGTCCCCGCCGTGGAGAGCTGCGTCTGCAGGTCCGAGCGGTTCGACCGCAGGTCGGTCAGCTCCGCCTGCACCCGCTCCCGCTCGTTCGCCGCGCCGATGTCGGGGTTCGGCTGCGCGCCCGCCCGCCGCGACAGCGGCCCGAGCCTGCGCTCCAGCTCCCGGACGCGCTTGTCGATCCCGTCCATCTGCTGCTTGATCGAGCCCTGGTTGGACGCGTTGATCTCGTGGACGACCGCGGCGCCGACCGCGTCCGCGAGGCGCCGCGCCACCTGCGGGTCGGCGTCCTTCACCGACAGCTCGACGATCGTGGACGTCCCGAGCCCGGTCACCTCGATCGCCTTCGCCACCTTCGCCGCCCGGCGGTCCAGCCCCTGCTTGCGCAGCACCCCGTTCAGCAGGTTCTCGCTGGTCGCGAACGCCTTCACCTGGCTGACCACGATGGACACGCCCGCGTCCCCGGGCGCCGCGTCGGTGGCCCGGCTGCTGGCCTGCAGCCGCGACTTCGCGACCGCGGGCGGCTCCTGCCCGCTCATCACCAGGCCCACGAGCACCAGCGGGACCACCGTCATGACCAGCAGAAGCGCCCAGTAGCTGCGAACCACCCGCGCCGCGACCTCGTCGATCTCCACGATCTTCCCTCCGGCTTCGTCACGGCGAGCGTAAGAAGGGGCTTCAGCGGAGCAATCGCCCAAAAGACGACCCCGGACTACGCCGTTTGCAGGGGGCGCCGCGCGGGACGGTCAGCCGCCGGGCCGCATGCCGGCGCGCATCGCGAGCGTGATCGCCTCCAGCGCCGAGTGCAGCCCGAGCTTCGCCAGCAGGTTCTGCGTGTGCGTGCGGACGGTGTTCGCCGACAGCCCCAGCCGCTCGGCGATCTCCGCGCGGCCGAGGCCGTCCACCATGCACTGCAGGACCTCGCGCTCCCGCGGCGTCAGCTCCGCCAGCAGCGCCCCGCTCGGCTCCCCGCCGTCCCGCGTCAGCCTGCGCAGCACCTCGCCCAGCGCGTCCGGCGGGATCCACCCGCCCTGCCGCGCCGCCGACCGGATCACCCGCGCGACCAGCTCGGCGCTCTCGGTCTTCTCCAGCCACCCCACCGCGCCCCGCCGGACGGCCCGCACCATCGCGTCCAGGTCGCTCATCGCGGTCAGCACGACGACGCGGACGTCCGGATGCTCCTCGCGGATCCGGTCCAGGACGTCCAGCCCGTTCTCGGCGCCGAGCGTCATGTCGAGGACGAGCACCCGGGGGCGCTCGGTGGCGGCCAGCGCGAGTGCGCGCCGCACGTCGGCGGCGATCGGCAGGATCACCAGATCGGGTTCGCGTCCCAGCCGGGCCGCGAGAGCCTCGGCGAACAGCGCGTGATCGTCCACGATGAGGACGCGGATCGGTTCCATCCACCGACCATGACGGCTCCGCGCGCCCGGCGGATCCTGCAAACGCTGTACTCGTTCCGGACGTCCCGCGCGCGGAGGTCGCGGGCGCGGACGTCACCCGGGGGCGGCCGGTTCACCCGCGTCCGGACCCGGTCACCTTGCGTGCGGGACATTGACCGTCCGCGACCGCCTGCGGATCCTGTGCGTGTCATTCAAGGGGACGCACTGGCCTGCAGGGGATGCCAATGAAAGTGCTGATCACCGGAGGCGCCGGGTTCATCGGCAGCACGATCGCCTCCGCCTTCGCCGAGCGCGGCGTCACGCCCGTCGTGCTCGACAGCCTGGTCACGGGCAGGTCCGAGTTCGCCGCCGGCAAGATCTTCTACCAGGGCGACATCGGCGACGGCGACCTGGTCGACGAGATCTTCCGCGACCACCCCGACATCATCGCGACCGTCCACTGCGCCGCGCTGATCGTGGTGCCCGACTCCATGACGGACCCGCTGCGCTACTACCGCGTCAACCTCTCCAGGACCCTCGACCTCGCCGGCCATCTCGTGCGCAACGGCTGCGACCGGATGATCTTCGCGTCCACCGCCGGGATGTATCGTCCCGAACCCGACCTGTCGGTCTCCGAGACGTCCTTCCTCGAACCGCAGAACCCCTACACCCGCTCGAAGATGATGGCGGAGCTGCTGCTCCAGGACTTCTGCCGGGCCTACGACCTCCGCGTCATCTCCCTGCGCTACCTGAACCCGATCGGCGCCGACCCGCGCCTGCGCACCGGCCTGCAGAACAGCAAACCGACCCACGCTCTCGGCAAGATGATCGAGTGCTATACCCTCGGCGTCCCCTTCAAGATCACCGGTGTGGACTGGGAGACCCGCGACGGCACCGCGATCCGCGACTACATCCACGTCTGGGACATCGCCCGGGCCTTCTACGAGGCCGCCACCCGCTTCGACTCCATCGTCCCGCCCGCCGGCGACCACCCCCGATACGAGGTCATCAACCTCGGCACGGGCGACGGCACCACCGTCCGCGAACTGGTCGAAGCCTTCCGCGAGGTCGTCGGCGACGCCTTCCGCGCCGAGGACGCCCCGGCCCGCCCCGGCGACGTGGTCGGCGCCTACGTGGACCCGGCCAAGGCCTGGGACCTCCTCGCCTGGAAGCCCGAATACACCATCGAAGACGCCATTCGCCACTCCCTCCAATGGGCCGAACGCCGCCGCGACCTGGACGTCGCCTGACCCCTCCAGCTTCGCCTCCGCTCGCGTTGACCTGCGGCATGTCGTTGTTATGAAGCGCTTCATAACAACGACATGCCGCAACTCAACGCAGGAACGAAGCAAGGCATCAGCGCCCAGACGACCTGCTACCAGGTGGACGGGAACATGCGGTGCTTGAGGAGCGCGTCCACCTGCTCGGCGGCGTGCTCGATGCCGCCGCACGGGGAGAGGTGGCCGTGCCGTCCGCGCCCGGCCTCGTAGTAGGCCCAGCCGCCGCCGGGTGTGGCGTGGACGTTCACCGCGACGCGGACGTGGTCGTCGGGGCTGAACGCGAAGACCCACAGGACCGGCGGGCGGGTGGGGAACTCGTCGGCTTGGTAGAGCTTGACGTGCCGGTAGCCCTTGGAGTGGACGGCGACGGCGAGTAGGTCGAGGTTGCGGATTGCCGTGGTGCGGCCCAGGCGGGTCCGCCACCGCAGCAGGTGGCGGCCCGCTTGAAAGGTCAGCGGGTGCAGCGGGCCCATGTGATCTTGCCTTCCTCATTGAGAGGGCGGACGCCCCAGTCGTGGACGAGTTCGGATATCAGCAGCAGGCCGCGCCCGCTTTCGGCGTCGCCTTCCTCGCTCTGGACGACGGGGAGGGCGGTGCTCTCATCCCAGACCTCTATGACGGTGAGCGGTTCGCGGACGTCCGGGAAGACGCGGACGATGATGTGCCCGACCCCGACGTGCTTGTAGCTGTTGGTCACCAGCTCGGTGACCACGAGTCGGCCGACGAAGTCGTCGGCGTGCCCGAGTTCGCGGAACCGGTCGCTGAGGTAGCGGCGCGCTTTCGCGGGCGCCTCGTCGGACGGATCGAGGACGAGCGGCGCCACCTCGGGCGCGAGC
Organism: Actinomadura chokoriensis; assembly: GCF_041463665.1. Classification (GTDB taxonomy): domain Bacteria; phylum Actinomycetota; class Actinomycetes; order Streptosporangiales; family Streptosporangiaceae; genus Spirillospora; species Spirillospora chokoriensis_A. Next base: position 38,420 of record NZ_JAXCEJ010000012.1, on the reverse strand, counting down.
ATGACTGCTGGCATTGGAGAGCCCCTCCAGCCTGGACGGAGGCTGATCTCGAACGGGGCCAACCTTCCAAACTGGGAGAACCCGCCGCTATCACCCTGTGTTATCGAACGAACACCATCAGGCCATACGGCGACGTACGCTCTCAGGAGACTTCGAGAACACCCACAAGCGGGTTGCATTCGTTAGCCCTCGGGTTGCCTCCTTGCGAAGAGGAGATCGTCATGGCCTCAACCATCGAGAACCGCAGGCGCACTCCGGAGCTGCGGTCGTTCGGTGCCGTAGTGAGGAGGTTGCGTGAGGCGGCCGGACTCAAGCAGGTCGAACTGGCCGCCGTGGTGAACGTCTCTCGCGCTTACATCGGCCACGTCGAACTCGGCAAGACTCGATGCCGATTGGACTTTGCCAAGCGTCTTGACGATGCGCTGCGTGCCGACGGCGAGATCATCACGGCGTGGAACAAGCTCCTGGAATCGATCAAGTCTGTCAAGTACGCCGCCTACTTCGTCAATTTTCCAAAGGCCGAGTCGACGGCCGCCCTGATCCGCGTCTACGAGACGCACATCGTCAACGGCTTGTTCCAGACAGAGGCGTACGCCAAAGTACTCATTAAAGATCCAGATATTCTCAATACGCGGATTAACAGACAGAGGCAGGTCATGAGCGCCCCTGCTCCGAGGATATTCGTAGTCCTTGAGGAGAGTATCGTCCATCGGCAGGTCGGAACGCGAGAGGTCATGCGTGAACAACTTGAGTATCTGCTGGAGTTGTCTGAGCGGCCCGGTATCCGGCTTCAGGTGCTTCCAACCATCTACGTAGAGGATGCGCGAGCCGCCTTCGCCATCGCCACCCAGGCAGACCGCAGCGACGCCGCATACCTCGTAACTGGGACAGGAGGGGTGACCAGCGCAGACCCGGACGATCTTGCCAACCTGCACGAGAGGTTCGCTACTCTTCAGGCGGAAGCGCTCAATGTGAGGGACACCCGAGCCCTGATCAGAAGGGTGATTGACGAAAAATGGACCTGAGTAACGCAGTGTGGCGCAAGGCTTCACGAAGCACGGCCGAGGGTGACAACTGTGTCGAGATTGCCGGGACTTCCCAGGCGGTGGCGTTCCGTGACAGCAAGGATCCCGATGGCCCCAAGCTCATCATCGGCCCCAGTGAGTTTCGGCGCTTTGTCGGCGTTCTCAAGCACTCTTAGCTTCCTGTGAAGAGGGTCGCCGTCCGCGACGCATCTTCGTGGAATACGGCGACCTTGAGGCGGCCCCGCGCGCTCGTTGAGGTGGCCGAGCGCGCGGAGTGCTCGCTTATGCCAATTCCTCTCTGAAGCCTTGGCGCCAGGAGGGGTGGCGCAGTTCCCAGCCGAGTTCGCGCTTGGCCTTGGCGTTGGAGAAGCCGCGTCCCTCGGTCATCATCATCACCGCCGCGTCCCCGGCCAGCGGCCGGGCCAGCCAGGTGGGGACCCGCATCGGACGCTTCGCCCCCGCGCACTCGGCGAGGTAGGGCAGCCACTCGGCGGCGGGGGCCGGTTCGTCGTCGACGATGTTGAACACGCCGCGGGCCTTCTGCTCGATGGCGAGGACGGTGGCGCTCGCCGCGTCGTCCAGGTGCACCCACGAGCAGTAGCCGGGACCGCCGCCGACGACGGGGAACTGCCGCTTGCGCACGGGTTCGACCAGGGCATCGTTGGCGCCCGGCCCGTAGAACCAGCCATAGCGCAGGACCGCGCCACCGGTCCTGACGACCGAGTCCTCGACATGACGGATCGCCTTCATGCCGGGCTCCGCCGGCGTCCCCGTCATCGGGTCGACCGGGTCCTCCTCGGTCTTCACCCAGTCGCCCTCCCGGATGCCGTTCCACGCGCCGTAGCTCTGCGCGACGAAATGCGGGACGCCGGTCGCCTCGGCGGCGGACAGCAAGTTGTCCGTGCCCTCGATACGCAACCGATTGGTACCGGCGAACCACCGGTCCATGTGCTTCATATCGGCCTTGCCTGCATGCGCCACCGAGATCGCGGTCATCTGGTGGACGATCACGTCCGGCCGGGCGGCGGCCACCGCTTCGCCGACCGACGCCGCGTCGAGGCCGTCCATCACGACGCCCTCGGCCCCCAGCTTCTCCGCAAGGCCGAGCTTGGCCGCGCTCGTCGCCGTGGCCGTCACCTGGTGGCCGCGCTTCACCAGTTGCGGCACCAGCCGCTGCCCCAGGACACCTGTCCCACCTGCCACGAATACTCGCATGTCCATCACCTTCCTGGTCAGGGTCTGCCTCTACGGGATGGGACGAAACGGCCGGGGCGTCTGTGACACGGCAGGCAACGGGGTGCGCGCGCCGTGCGGGACGAGGCGCGGGTCACATTCCAGCGATGTCACAGTCCGCGGTGCCGTCCAGTCATCAGGGGTGTAACTGCCAACAACGGTGAGGAGAGCACGATGGAAGCGCGGATGAACCTCTTCGCAAGCCCGGTCATGGGCAAGGTGCTGAAGCATCTCGTCGCGGCGGGCAACGCCGTCCCGGACTCGTTGCTGCCGCTCGCGACGCAGGAACTCGTGAGGCTCCGCGTCAGCCAGATCAACGGCTGCGCCTTCTGCGTCGACATGCACACCAAGGAGGCCGCGCACGCCGGGGAGACCGCCACCCGCCTCAACCTGGTCGCGGCCTGGCGGGAGGCCACGGTCTTCACCGAGGCCGAGCGCGCCGCCCTGGAACTGGCGGAGGAGGGAACCCGCATCGCCGACGCGGCCGGCGGCGTCCCCGACGAGGTGTGGGCGAACGCCGCCAAGCACTACGACGAGGAGCAGCTCGCCGCACTGGTGTGCGGCATCGCCGTCATGAACGCCTTCAACCGTGCGAACGTCATGACCCAGCAACCCGCTGGCGATTACCAGCCCGGCCAGTTCGGATAGCGGGGGCGCCCCGGGGCCGCGCCTGGACGACGTCCCCGACGGCGTGCGGCGGCCCCGGGGCAATACAGGCTATTTCGTTTATGTCGAATATGTCCTATATAATCCCGGAGATTGTGAAGCGAAAAGGGTAGGATAAAAGTTCGATCGACCGGGCGCGCATCACGGTTCTCGATAAGCTTGTCCTTTCTCCGGCGGGGACGGACTGGCTTTGGAGACCCATGGACGAGGTGGCGTCGGCGATAAGGCGCGGGCTGCTATGGCTCGAACGTGATCAGGAACGGGACGGCCACTGGTCGGACTCCGAGGGCCTTTCCCGCCTGTCCGCCACGGCGCACGCGGTGCGGGCCTTCGTCGCCTGCGGTTTCGAGACCGATCACAACGTGGTCCGGCGCGCCGTCGCGTGGCTCATGCGTCCGGAAGTGGCCGCCGGGACCAGCCACTACTTCTGGCGGCTCGGTCCCCTGTCGGAGCTCTACCGTTCCGGTGTCCCCGAGTCGCTGATCGAGCACGACCTCAGAGTCCTCCGAACGGCGATCGAGGACGGCGTACGGCTGGACCGGCGGCTCAACTACCCCGCCTTCCTTCTCGATTGCCTGGCCAACCTGGATCAGGGGGCCGACCGCGACGAGCGATATGTCGACCAGTTGCGGGATCTGCTGGCGATGGGGGAAGTCGACATCACTCCAGGGATATGGGCTTATGTCGCCCTGGAGCGGGTCGGCGCCGTCGAGGGGGCGTCGCTGGATCTGGAGAAGGTCGCCCGTTCCCTCCGGGAGAGCAACGGCTGCTACCACCTCAACGGTTCGGTGGCCGAGACGAGCTATTTCGTATTGAACTGCGCGCGGTCCGACGTGCTCAGCGCCGATCCGGAGCTGTTGCCGGTCCTCGATGGCGCGGCGCGCTGGCTGATATCCCGGCAGATCACGCGCACCGGGAGCTGGCCCACCGAGCAGCCCCTCTACAACGGCTCTCCGCAGGCCCCCGCGTACTACACGGCACTGGCCTGCCGGGCGCTGTCGGCCTACCTGCAGCGGTACCGGCCACGGTCGCTCGCGCAGACCGCCCTGCCGGACTGGAGTTTCCGGCGGCGGGTAACGATGATCACCAGGTACGCGTCCGCGACGATTCTGGGCTGCCTCACCATGACCGCGGCCGGTCTGTTCCTCCCCTCCGGGGGCGCGGGACGGCTCGTCACCACCTCCGGCATCATGGGCACGGCACTCAGCGCCATCGCCTTCTTCTGGGAGGCACGCGACAGATTCGGTCGCCACGGCCACCGGTGATCCCGCGTCGGGAGTCGGCCACAGGCCGGCCCGACATCGGGTGATGCGACCACCGGTGTCATCGGATCGGTCGTGTGAGGCGTCCCCTTCAGCGTGGACCGGCTGCGGGGGTGGTCATGATCGCGGGGCATCAGGTCGCCTTCTTCGCGCGGGAGTTGGACTCGCCCGACCCTGAGCGTCGCGCCGCCGCGGCGAAGGGGCTCAGCAGGGTTCCCGGGCATGTCGCCGAGTTGGCCGCTCTCCTCACGGACGCGTCGCCGCAGGTGCGGGCCGCGGCCGCCCTGGGGCTCGGACGGCAGGGGGAGGCCGTACCGGTCGAGCCGCTCGTGGCGTTGTGCTCCGACCCCGATGCCGAGGTACGGCGGCGTGCGATCAACACGTTGGTCCGGCTGGGCGCGACCGGGCCCGCGCTGACCGCGGCGTTCCTCCAGCGGGTCGGGGACGCCGAGTTGCGGAACCGGACAGTGGTGCTCCAGTGGCTGCTGCGGTTCGAGGTGCCGGTACCCGCCGAGGAACTGATGCCGTTGCTCGGCCACCGCGACGTCCTGATCTGGGCGAGAGCGAGGGACATGCTGCGGCTGCTGCCGGAGGCGGACGCCCTCTTCGCCGACCTGGTGCGGACCGGTTCCGCCGAGATGCGCCGCCGCGCGCTGGACATGCTGGGCGTACCGCAGGCCGGCGTCCCCGGCCTGCGCTTTCGCGCCGGGGACGCGGCGCGCGAGGAGGCATGGCGGCGGATGTGGGAGCCCGAGCCGCGGGTCGTCCCGGCGCTGCTGGCCACCCTGGAGGACGAGACGGAGCCGTGGGCGCGCACGATCCTTTTTCGCGCGCTGGCCGCGCATCGGGCCCCCGAGGTCGTGGGGCCGGCCTCCGCCTGGCTGGACGACGCCGACTGCGGGCCCCACGCGGCGGCGGCGCTGGGCAGTGCCGGGACGGCCGAGGCGGTCGAGCTTCTGCGCCGGCTCGCCTCCGGACGGCGGGATGCCGCGCTGCGCGGTGCGGCCGCTCGGGCGCTGGGCGAGGCCCCCGGCCTCGCCGTGGCGGAGACGCTGTTCGGCCTGCTCGACGACCCGTCCGAGCCGGTTCGCCTGGGCGCGGTCGACGGACTGGGCGCCTTCTTCGGGCGAACCGGCGACTCCCTGCTCCAGCGGCTGGAACGGTGGCGCGCCGGACGCGTCACCGGGGTTGCGTCCCCGCCCGCCGAGGACGAGGTACGCGAGCTGTCACGCCGGTCGGCCGACCGGCTGGTGCGCATGCTCTGCGGTGACGCGGAGAACGCCCACATCTACGGGAACGCGCTGTATCACTTCCCGGAAGTGCGGCCGATGCTGCCGGCGCTGCTGGAAAACCGCGAGGGGCTCGTGCGTTCCGCCGCGCTGTACCTCGCCGAGCGGTTCGGCGACATCGACTTCGCGGGCAGGCTGCGGCTTCTGGACGATCCCGATTGGCGCGTGCGCGAGCGTGTGGCAGCGACCTTCGACCGCCTGACCAGCGAGCAGGCGCTCACGCAGGCCGAGCGGGACGCGCTGCGCCCCCGCCTCGAACGCGCACAGGACGACCCGGCCCACTACGTCCGCGTCCACACGGCCAAAGCGCTCGCACGCCTCGACCAGGACGACCGCCGACCTCGTGCATGAATGCGCCGCCGACCGGCCGGTTATCAGCGCGGGGTCAAGGTCACCGGGAACTCGGTCACGCCTCGGACGAAGGCGTTGGGCAGGATTCGCGGGCCTTTCTCGTCAGCCCATTCCGCAGCCGCCACCCGGGCGATGAATTCCTCGAAGAAGATCTGGAGTTCCAGGCGGGCCAGGGAGGCGCCCAGGCAGAAATGCGGGCCGAGCCCGAACGCGATGTGGTCGCCCGGACGGCGCGTCACGTCGAAGACGTCCGGGTCGGCGAAGACCGACTCGTCGCGGTTGGCGGAGCCGTACATGAGGAGGATCTGCTCGCCCGCCGGAATCTTCACCCCCGCGATCTCGGCGTCGCTCGCGGCGACCCTGCACATGTTGAGGATCGGCGTCGTCCAGCGGACGAATTCCTCGACGGCGTCCGGGATCAGGGACGGGTCGTCGCGCAGTTTCCGCCATTCGGCGGGGTTCCGGATCAAGGCGTCCAACGCGGTGGCTATCACGGTCCGCGTTGTTTCCGCGCCGCCGACCAGCAGGAGGAGGGCCTCGTGGGCGAGGTGCTCGTCGTCATAGGCGGGCTGGCCGGGTCCCGTGTTCGACCAGATGGACAGGAGGTCGTCGGTGGGGCAGGCGCGCCGGTCCTTGGCCGTTTCCAGGACGGCGAGCGCGTACTCCCCGGCGGCGATCGTCGCGTCGTCGGTGATGTAGCGCTCGCCTCCACCTGCGATGACGGCCGTCGCCGACCAGTGGACGAGCTGCGGCCACGCGTCCTCGGGGAAGCCCAGCAGCCAGCCGATGACCCGGGCGGGCAGGGGAGCGGCCAGACCGGGGACGGCGTCGACGGTGCCCGCCTCCAGAGCCGTGGTGATGCAGTCGACGGCCGTGGCGCGGATCCGGTCGGCGTACCGGGAGACGCCCCTCGGCGTGAAGCGCTGGTAGACCATGCGGCGCCGGTGCGCGTGCTCCGGGTCGTCCTGCCCGATCATGGACGGGTCGGCGGGCAGTTGCGGGCGATACCCGCCGGAGTTCGTCCAGACGCGGGGGTTGCGTTCGACGGCGAACACGTCGGCGTGCCGGGAAACGCCCCACAGGCCGTTCACCTCGTCGTGGTAGACGGGGGCCTCGGCGCGTAGCCGCGCGTAGACGGACCAGGGGTCGGTGGCGTACATCTCGCCGTCGAGAAGGTCGATGTCCATGGCTCGCTCCTCGGGAAAGCACGTCGGACAAGGGGGTTCGCGGGGTGTGCGGCAGCGCCCGGACAATCGGAGACGCAAATCTAGACTAACGTCTCACCCAAGCAAGTGCTAGGTCTATCGTGACCGGCGCCGCGCGGGCGGTAAAGGGGAGGCGACCCCGGGTGCGCGCGTTCGGGGGCAATGTACGGAAGAATGGGGGGCGGCCACAGCGAGGAGGCGTTTTGAGCGGCGATGTGCGGTTCACCGTGACGCGGACGCTGAGCAAGGACCAGCAGGCGCGACGGGAACGGCTGATCGACTCGGCGAGAGGGCTCGCGCTGGAGGGCGGTTACGCGGCCGTCACCATGCACGACGTGGCGGACCGGGCCGGCGTCGCCCGCGCGACCGTCTACCGCTACTTCGCCACCAAGGATCATCTGCTCACCGAGGTCGCGGCGGCCTGGGCGCACCACGTCACCGACGACATCGACGCGCTCGCGGTCGGCGACACCCAGCTCGAACGGCTCACCGCGCTGCTCGAACGCATCGTGTACGTCGCGGCGCAGGAGCCCACGTTGACGTCCGCGATCATCCAGGCCGTCACCTCGGACGACTCCAGCGTGGACGACGCCCGCACCGTGCTGTTCCAGTACCTGCGCGACCGGCTCTCGGCGGCGATCGGCGACCCGGTGCCCGAGCGGGAGGACGTCGAACTCGTCCTCGGGCACATCCTGCTCGCCGGGCTGATCAGCCTCGCGTCGCTGCGGCAGCCCGTCGAGGACGTCGCCACCTTGGTCCGGACGGGCGGCCGACTGGTGCTGGCCGGCGCGCTGTCCGCCGCCACTCCCGGCTGACGCCCCCGGCTGACGTTGGCCGCCGCGGTGTTCACCTGGGCGTGGGCCCGGCGCGCCTGAGTTGTCAGTCAACTTATAAGTGCGTGACCGCAATGCGTCTCCGGTGTTGCAGCCCGCCCGCCCCCGCGTCGGTAGCTTCCCAGGCGGGAGGTGCGAACGTGACCACGACGCTTGGCGAGCGCTCGCCGCTGAAGCCCTGGACCGGTGTGCCGAGCGAGCTGTCCGGTATGTTCCGGCCCCATCTGGACGCCCTCGCCGAGGAGATGATCGAGGAGATCCTCGCCGCCGTCCCCGCGGCCGCCCGCCCGCAGGACGAGGAGTCCGCGCGGCTCGTCCGGCTCGCCGTCGAGGGCGCGCTCCACCAGTTCGTCGACCTGATCGCGGACCCGGACAGCCCGTGGGAGCCGGTCGCCGCCCTCTACCGGGAGATCGGCCGGGCCGAGGCCCGCGAGGGCCGCAGCCTGGACATCCTGCAGACCTCGCTGCGGCTCGGCGCGCGGATCGCGTGGCGGCGGCTCGCGTCCGAGTCCGAGCAGTGCGACATCTCCCGCCGAACCCTCGCCGGCATCGCCGAGGCGATCTTCGCGTTCCTGGACGAGATCGCCCGCGCCGCCACCGAGGGCTACACCGAGGCCCGCGCGCAGGAGGCCGGCGAGTTGGAGCACCGCCGCCGGCTGCTGGACCTGCTGCTCGCCGAGCCGCCCGCCGCCGCGCAGGCCGTCGCCGACCTCGCCCGGCTCGCGCAGTGGCGCGTGCCCCGCACGGTCGCCGCGGTCGTCCTGCACGAGCGGGGCCGGCAGCCGCCCTCGCACCCGTCCCTGCCGCCCGACGTGCTCGCCGACGTCAACCGCCGCGAACCCCGCCTGCTCGTCCCCGACCCGGAGGGCCCCGGGCGCGGCCGGATGCTGGAGTCGGCGCTGCACGACTGGGTCGCCGCGCTGGGCCCGACGGTCCGCACCGAGGACGCGGCCAAGTCGCTGCGCTGGGCCCGCGAGGCGCTGCCGCTCGCGCGCCGCGGCGTCCTGCCGTCCGACCGGCTGATCCGCTGCGCCGACCACATGCCGGCGCTCGTCGTGTTCAAGGACGAGGAACTGGTGCGGGCGGTCGCCGACCTGCGGCTCGCGCCGCTGAAGAGCGTCCGGCCCCGGCATCGCGAGCGGCTGATGCGGACGCTGCTGTCCTGCCTGCAGAACGGGTTCAACGCCACCGAGGTCGCGAACCGGCTGCACGTGCACCCGCAGACCGTCCGGTACCGGCTGCACCAGCTGGAGGAGCTGTTCGGCGAGCGGTTGTACGACCCGGAGGCGCGGCTGGAGACGGAGATGGCGCTGACCGTCTGGCTCACCGATCCCGCAGGCGTTCAATCAATCGATTGACTGGGAGGATACTGGCGGGTAGGTTGTGCGCATGGCCAGCAGCGACTCCGGTCGGGAGCGAATCCTGGACGCCGCGACCCGGTTGTTCTCCGCTCTCGGCTACGACGGCACCTCCACCCGGATGATCGCCGAGGCGGCCGGGCTCAACGTCGCCACCGTCGCCTACCACGTCGGCGGCAAGCGCGACCTGTACCTCGCCGTGATGGAACGTGCCCACGAGACCGAACGCGCGGCGCTGGAGGCGGCGTTCGCCACCTACACCCCCGACGTCAAGGGCCTCCTCGACATCGTCGACGCCTACGCCGACTTCTGCCTGTCGCGCCCGGAGATCCCGGCGCTGTGGATGCACCGCTGGCTGTCGGACGCCACGGACGTCGCCCACCTCGAAGAGCAGTACGTCCGGCCGCTGATGCAGATGGTCACCGACGCCGCCCGCAAGATCGTCCCCGCCGACGTCGACGTCGAATACGTCGTGTGGACGGTCATCTGGGCCACGCACGGGTTCGGGTGCGGCGGCGTCCTGGACGCCGACGGCAACCGCGCCGGCGTGAACGACCCGCAGGCCGTGGCGCGGTTCCGCCGCAACATTCGCCGGATCGTCGCCCTGGCGATCGGCGCCCCCGAGCAGGCAATGGGATGACGACCGCGCTGCCCCGGCGGCGGCTCCTCGGCTACGGCATCGGCTCGGTCGGCACGGGCGTGTTCTCCGCCGTCCCCGGCCTGCTGCTCCTGTACTACCTGACCGATGTCCTCGGTGTGTCGGCGGCGATCGCCGGGGCCGTCCTCGTCGTGCCCAAGGCGTGGGACGTACTGCTCAACCCGATCGTCGGCGCCGCCAGCGACCGCGAGGCCGTCCGGACCGGCCGCCGCACCCGGCTGCTGCTGGCCGGCGCCGTCACGCTGCCGTTCCTGTTCGCCGCGATGTTCGCCGTTCCGGCCGACTCCCCGGGGGTCGCCGCCGTCTGGGCCGGGATCGCGTTCCTGCTGGCCGCGAGCGCGTTCGCGTGTTTCCAGGTGCCGTACGTGGCGCTGCCCGCCGAGATCTCCGCCGACCCGTCCGAGCGGGGCCGCGCGATGGCCTGGCGCGTCGTCTGCCTGACGCTCGGCATCCTCGTCGCGGGCGGCGTCGCCCCCGCGCTCACCGACGCCGCCGGGGGCGGCCGCGCCGGATACGCGCTGATGGGCGCAGTGATCGGGCTCGCCATGGGCGCCGCGATGGTCGCGAGCACGCTGGCGAACCGGTGGATCCCGTCCCGTCCCGGGCCGCGCCCGCTGGGGCTGGTCGCCGCGCTGCGCACCGCGCGCGGCAACCGGCCGTTCTTCATGCTGCTCGGAACCTACGTCTCGCACACCCTCGCCGTCGCGATCATGCTGGCGGGCGCCCCCTACGTCGCGACGTACCGGCTGGACGAGTACGGGCTCACCTCGGCGATGTTCGTCTGCATGGTCGGGCCGAGCGCCTTCGCGGTGCCGCTGTGGCACCGGCTGTCGCGCAGGTACGGGCCGGTCGACTGCTACGTGGTGGCGCTGGTGCTGTTCGCCGCGGCGGCCGTCGCGCTGTTTCCGCTGATCACGTCCACCGCGGGCGTGCTGGCGTTCAGCGCCCTCATCGGCGTCTGCTACGCGGCCGTCCAGTTGCTGCCGCTGTCACTGCTGCCGGAGACCGTCCACGCCGACACCGGACGGACGGGACACGCGCAGTCCGGGGCCTTCACCGGGCTGTGGACGGCCGCCGAAACAGGCGCGATGGCCCTCGGGCCGGGAATCTTCGCGCTGATCCTCGCCGTCTCGTCGTTCAGTTCGTCCGATCTCGATACCCCGGTCGTCCAGCCGGGCTCGGCGCTGACCGGGATGACCGCCGGATTCACCTTCGTTCCGGCGCTGCTCCTGCTGCTCAGCGTGCCCCTGCTGCTGGGCTACCGCCGGCTCGCCGCCCGCCACCTTCGCCCCGAGGAAACACACGAACATGCAGTCTGAGCACCTCCCCGAGGCGGGCCGTCCGGCCGCCGAGCTGCTTGCCGAACTCGCCCGGCTCCGGGACGCGGACCTGCCCGTGCGCGGCGGCCAGGTCACCGCCTACGTCTACGACACCGGACGCGAGGCCGTGCACGACCTCGCCGCCGCCGCCTTCCTCGAGATGCTGGAGGTCAACTGCCTCGACCCGACCGCGTTCCCCAGCATCGTCGCGCTGGAACGCCGGATCGTCGGGTTCGTCGCGGACAAGCTCGGCGGCGGCTCCGGTGTCTTCACCAGCGGCGGCACCGAGTCGATCATGCTGGCGGTGAAGGCCGCACGGGACGCCCACCCGGTCGAGGGACGGCCCCAGATCGTCCTGCCGACCACCGCGCACCCCGCCTTCCACAAGGCCGCGCACTACCTCGGCCTGGAGGTCGTGCACGTGCCGGTGGACGCCGCGTACCGTGCCGACCCCGCCGCGACGGCCGCCGCGCTGACGCCCCGCACGGCGCTCGTCGTCGCCTCCGCCCCGTCCTACCCCCACGGGGTCATGGACCCGATCCCGGAGATCGCCTCGATCGCGGCCGCCGCCGGGGTCCCGTGCCATGTGGACGCGTGCGTCGGCGGCTGGGTCCTGCCGTGGCTGCGCGACGCCGGACGCGACGTCCCGCCGTTCGACCTGTCCGTGCCCGGCGTGACGTCCATCTCCTGCGACCTGCACAAGTACGGGTACGCGCCGAAGGGCGCCTCGGTCGTCCTGTTCGCGGACGAGTCGCACCGCAGGCGCGCCTACTTCGCGTCCGCGGAATGGCCCGGGTACACCGTCATCAACGCGACCGTCCAGAGCAGCAAGAGCGCCGGGCCGCTCGGCGCCGCCTGGGCGACGCTCAACGCGGTCGGCGCGCAGGGCTACCGCGACCTCGCCGAGAACGCCATGAAGTCGGCGGAACGCCTGATCAGCGGCGTCGCGTCCATCCCCGGCCTGCGCGTGCTCGGCGAACCCGTCGCACCGCTCGTCGCCGTCGCGTCCAGCGACCCCGCACTGGACGTGTTCGTGATCGCCGACGAGGCCAGGCGGCGCGGCTGGTTCTTCCAGCCGCAGCTCTCCTACCAGGGCATCCCGCCGAACCTGCACTTCACGGTGACCGGCGTCAGCGACGTGGACGCGCTCCTCGACGCGCTCGCCGCCGCCGCCCGTGCCGCCCGAACCGCCGGCCCGCCCGACGTCCCGTCCGAACTGGTCGACGCCCTCGCCGGCCTGGACCTCGACAGCCTCGACGACGCCGGCTTCGCCGGGCTGCTCGCCTCCGTCGGCGTCGACCTCGCGGGCGGCGGCGAACCCGAGATGGCCGTGGTCAACGCCATCCTGAACGCGCTGCCGCCCGAGACCCGCGAGGCCCTGCTGATCCGCTTCCTGTCGGCCCTGTACGCCTGAGCTCCAGCGCTTGCAGGGCCCGTACGCCTAGCCGAGCCGGATGAGGCGCTTCAGGTAGGACGGCTCGTCCAGCGTGCTGCCGAGTCGCAGCGGGACGGTCGCGGCGCCGGCCGTCACGGCGCCGACCCGCTCCCCGCCGCCGCCCGTGTGGGGCGGGTCGCCCGTGACCCCGACCGCCACGGTCAGCCCGGGCCAGCCGACCACGGTCACCGGTGACGCGGCACGCAACGGAGTCGTCCCGCCGAGGCCGTCGTCGACCCGCGCGACCAGCGCCCCCTTCGGCGCCAGCGTCACCGCGGTCAGCGCGCCCTCGGCCGAGGCGACGAGCCGTCCCGCCGCGTTCACGGCGTCCGCCGCGCTCGGCGTCCGCTGCCCCATCACCGCGCCGATGATCAGCGTCTGCACGCCCCCGACGCTCTTGCGCGCCGCGAACACGAAGTTGCCGCCGGCCGCGTCCGTGTAGCCGGTCTTGCCGCCGACGACGCCGTGCTGACCCAGCAGGAAGTTGCCGCCCTCCCGCGCCGCGCCGCCGTCGTCCGGCACGTAGGCCCGGTTGTTCACGATCTCCGCGAAGGACGGGACGTGCATCGCGGCCTTCAGCAGCTTGACCTGGTCGGCCGCCGTGCTCACGGTGCCGGAGTCGTAACCGCTCGGATCGGTGTAGCGCGTGCCGGTCATCCCGAGTTCCGCGGCGGCCGCGTTCATCTTCGCCACGAACGCCTGCTCGGTCCCCGCGTCCCACCGCGCCAGCTCGTGCGCGACGTCGTTCGCCGAGATGATCATCAGCGCTTCGAGGGCCTTGCGCTGCGTCAGCCTCTGGTACGCGGTGACGCCGAGCAGCGACTCCCCCCGCTTCTTGCGCGCCGGGATCTGCGCCGCCGCCTGCGGCGACACCGTCAGCACCGGCCCCGGCGCACCGGACTTCAGCGGATGCTCGCGGAGATACACGAACGCCGTCATCACCTTCGCGACGCTCGCGGTGGGGGTCGGCGCCGCCCCGCCCGACGAGCCCATCGTCCCGAGGCCGTCCACATGAACGACCGCCTGCCCCGCCGTGGGCCACGACAACGCGGGCGCCTGCCCCGGGAACGTGTGACCGGACGCCAGGGCCAACTTGATCGTCGGCTCCGGCACGGGCCTGACGAGCTGGCCGGCGACGACCCCGACGACCAGCACCAGCGCCGCCACGAGCACGATCAGCCCGCGCCGCCGCCCCCTGCCCTTCTCCGCGACCTTCCCGGACTCGCCGGATCCTCCGGACTCCCCGGGCATCGTGGGCATTGCGGGCGTCGCGGGCGCCGGCTGTGCCGTCCCGCCGTCCCAGGGAACACTCCACTGGCCCGACGACCGGGCCGTCGGATGCTCCCCGGGCCCCTGGACGACCGGCAGCCGCTCGACCCGCGTGACCGCGGCGTTCCGCGACGGCTCCTCCCGCGCATCGTGCCCGGGCCGATCCCGCACCGGCGCCCCCGCAGCCGAACCCTGCGGACCACCGGCCTCCTGCCCGCCGCTTCTCTCTGGCGGGCTGACGAACCAGGACCCGCCCTGCGGCGGACGCTGCTGCACATGCTCGCCCCGCGAAGAAGCCTGCTGGACGCCCGGCCCTGTGGCTTCGTCGCGTCCCTCTTGCGTCGGAGCGTCTGTGGGGGCGGTGGGCGGTGATGCGGGCCGCGCGGGCCGGGGCTGCGCCTGCTGCGTGCCCTGCCCCGCGGTTTCGTTCTGGCCCTTCTGGGGCGAAGCTTCGGCGGGTGCGGGACGCTGTGGCCGGTGTCGCGGGGGCGCAGGCCGGGCTGGTTCGGCCCGTGTGTCCGAGGTATCGTCGTCGGGACGGTTCTGTGGAGGCCCCGCGGGGGAGGTCTGGCGTGGCTGGTCTCGTGGGGGTGCGGGCGGAGGCGGGGCGGTGCGGCTGATCGAGCTGTCGTCGTCGTTGGGCCCGCCTGTGGGTGGGGCCTTCTTCGGCGGGCTCGGGCGAGGCGTGGGCTGTGTCGGGGCGGTGCTTGAGGTCGGCGGGACATCCGTGGACGCGACACCGCCTGGCTCGCCTGGTTCGCCTGGCTGGGCCGGTTCGGTCGGTGTGCTTTCGGACGTCTCGTCTTCCGGACGGTCCCGGGGCTCCTCGGGCGGCGCGGCGGCCGGGAGGTCCTCGCCCTGCGCGGCTTCCTCGCCCTGCGCGGCTTCGTCACCCGGGTCGGCGTGTTCCTCGGACCTGCCGGGTTCCTCCGACGCGGCGGGTTCCTCGAACTTGGCGGGTTCCTCGGACGGGAACTGGACGTACCAGGTGGTCTTGGGGACGGACGGCTCGTCCTCGGCGGGCCGGCGGACGGCTATGTCCGGACGGGTCAGGTTGACCTTCGCGGGGACGCGGAACTCGGCGGTCGCCGTGCGGGAGGCGTCGTGTTCGTCCTCGTTGCCGGACGTGTCCGGTTCCCGCTCGGCCTCGTCGTCCACGTCCTGACCCTCCTCGACTCGAGCCTCGACAGGCAGGCGGAGCGGTCCCCCCGACAACCCCGTGCACAGTGAAGGATGCGCAGTTTAGCGGGAAGGTTCGCGCCGATCCGCGTCCGACGCCGCCGTGTCCGGAACCCGGACGGGACGTTGCGGAGATACATCGCTGACAACGTCCCCGCACAGCAGCAGTTCATGGCGGCGCTCGCGCAGGAGGCCAGGGCGCGGATGACCGGGAACCCCGCGCGGTTCGCGAGGTTCCTCACCGCGATGGCCGGGTCGGTCGAGACGGTCACGCGGCTGGGCGTCGCCGAACTGCAGGCGCTCGCCCGGAGTTTCGGGAGGGCGGATCGGTCGAGTTCGACACGGTTCCGGTGCGTCCGGCGAAACGGGATCCGAACCGCCTGGAGTGGGATCCGGCCGGGGCGGAGCGGATGTTCGCCGCCTTCAGGACGCCATGAGTGATCCCGTTCCTGCCGGGTAGGGCCTGCTCATCCCGGGCCGCCAGAACCGATCCGCGAGGCTCAAGGAGTGAGCAGTCTATGGCCAGGAAGATCCGCGAAATCATGACCGGCTCGCCGACGTCGGTGTCGCCGGAGCTCGACCTCGTGACGGTGGCGCGGGCGATGCGCGACGAGGACATCGGCGCCGTGCTGGTCGCCGACGGCGACGACCTCAAGGGCGTCGTCACGGACCGTGACCTGGTCGTGCGCGGGCTCGCAGCCGGCGGTGACCCGGCCCAGGCGAAGATCGGCGGCATCGCCAGCCGCGTCACCGCGACCGTCGGCCCGGACGACACACTGGACAAGGCCGCGCAGATCATGCGCGAGCGGTCGGTGCGGCGGCTCCCGGTCATGGAGGACGGGCGTCCGGTGGGCATCGTGTCCATCGGCGACCTCGCGATGGAGAAGGACTCCATGTCGGCGCTCGCGGACATCAGCGCCGCCCGCGGCAACAGGTGACCCCGGAAAAGGGCGGGTGACTGGAGAACAGGCCCGGCCCGCTTCACCGTGGGCGCGTCCGGAGGCCGCTACCGGTGCCCATCCTCCGGCCCTGGGCGCGCTCACCTCTCAGGAAGGACGGACAGGAGCCGCTCCAGTTCCTCTTCGGTGTTGTAGTAGTGCACGGAGGCCCGCACGGCCGCCGAAGGCGCCCCCAAGTCATATCCGTGTGAGAGCGGGTTCGTCACGTTGACGTTGATGTCCCGTTCCCTCGCGGCGGCCTGGATGGCGGCGGGGTCGTGACCGTCCACGCTGAACGTGACGATGCCGGAGGGCCGCGGGCCCTTGTCGAGGACGGTGACACCGGGGCGGGCGGCCAGTTCCTCCCGCAGCTTGGCCGCGAGCCCGATCACGCGAGTCTCGATGTCCGTCATGCCCAGGTCGGCCGCATAGGCGGCGGCGACGCCCAGCCCGATCTGGCCGGCGACATATCGTTCCCACGTTTCGAAGCGCTGGGCGTCATCGCGCATCTCGAAGCTGTTCGGTACATGCCAGGTGGCGGCCTGCAGATCCAGGAACGGCGGGACGAGGGTCCGCAGGATGTCGCGACGCACATACAGGAAACCCGTCCCGCGCGGGCCGCGCAGGTACTTGCGTCCGGTCCCCGAGAGCATGTCGCAGCCGATCTCGCCTACGTCGATGGCGAGCTGGCCGACAGACTGGCATGCGTCCAAGAGGTAGAGCACGCCGTGCTGGCGGCACAGCCGTCCGACCCCTGCGGCAGGGGTGATGAGCCCGTTGTGCGTGGGAATGTGGTTGAGCGACACCAGGCGGACATCGCCTTTGACGAGTTCGGCCTCCAGTGCGTCCAATGAGAGCGTGCCGTCGGCCTCGTCCGGGATGGCGTCGACCTTCACGCCCTTGGCCGCCGCCACCTGCTGGTAGGCGATCGCGCTGCTGGAGTATTCGGTGGTCGTCGTCAGTATGCGGTCGCCTTCCGCGAAGGGGATCGAGTAGAACGCCATGTCCCATGCCCGGGTGGCGTTCTCCACGTAGGCGATTTCGTCTGCGTGCGCGCCGATGAGCCTCGCCACGGCGTCATAGAAGTGCTGGACGGCCGCCTCGTTCCGCTCTGCGGCCTCGTACCCGCCGATCGTCGACTCCAGTGCGAAATGTTCGTTGACCGCCTCGATGACCGGACGGGGAGGCAGCGCCGCACCGGCGTTGTTGAGATGGGCCACCTTCGCGCAGCCGGGGGTGTCGGTCCGGAGCCTCTCGATGTCCACAGGTGCGCATCCCTTCGAGAAATGTCGTAGGCCCGCGCGATGCTGGGGCGCGGTAACGGGTTGACCTCAACCTTCCTTGAGGTCCCATGCTTGCTGTTCCAGCCTAACGATCACCAGGGGGCCTCATGGACATGGAAGTCACGGCGTGGATGTCGCTGCACCACGCCACGCACGCGCGGGACAGCAGGCCGTTCTCCAAGGCGACGCTGCGCCGGATCGGCGGATTCGCCCGCCCGCACAGACGGCCGCTGGCCGCCTTCCTCTTCCTCAGCGTGGTGCTGGCGGTCATCGCGGTCGCGACGCCCGTCCTCGCCGGCTGGGTCGTCAACGCCGTCGTCGACCACTCCTCGACGTCCACCGTCGTGTGGCTGGCCGTGCTCATCGCGGTCCTCGCGGTCGCCGAGGGCGGTCTCGGCCTCGGCAACCGGCTGCTGTCCGCGCGCATCGGCGAAGGGCTGATCCTCGACCTGCGCACCGCCGTGTTCGACCACGTCCAGCGCATGCCCGTCGCGTTCTTCACCCGGACCCGCACCGGCGCCCTGGTCAGCCGCCTCAACAACGACGTGATCGGCGCCCAGCGCGCCTTCAGCGACACCCTCTCCGGCGTGGTCAGCAACATGGTCACGGTGCTGCTGACCTTCGCCGTGATGGTCCGCATCTCCTGGCAGATCACCCTGCTCGCCCTGCTCCTGCTGCCCGTCTTCGTCCTCCCGGCCCGCCGCATGGGCACCCGCCTGGCGCGCCTCGAACGCGAGGCCGCCGCGCACGACGCCGCGATGAGCACCCAGATGACCGAACGCTTCTCCGCGCCCGGCGCGACCCTGGTGAAGCTGTTCGGGCGCCCGTCCCGCGAATCGGCCGAGTTCGCCGCCCGGGCCCGCCGCGTCCGCGACATCGGCGTCCGCACCGCGATGGTGCAGCACGTCTTCATCACGGCGCTCACCATGGTCTCCGCCCTGGCCCTGGCCCTCGTCTACGGGCTCGGCGGCTTCCTGTCCCTGCGCGGCCACCTCGACGCCGGCGCCGTCGTCGCCCTCGCCCTCCTGCTCACCCGCCTCTACGCGCCGCTGACCGCCCTCGCCAGCTCCCGCGTCGAGGTGATGAGCGCCCTCGTCAGCTTCGAGCGCGTCTTCGAGATCCTCGACCTGGAACCGCTCGTCGCCGAGAGGCCCGACCCCCGCGCCCTCCCGGACGGCCCCGTCTCGGTCGAGTTCGAGAACGTCCGCTTCGCCTACCCGTCCGCCGACAAGGTCTCCCTCGCCTCCCTCGAAGAGGTCGCCACCCTCGACACCCGCGGCGGCGTCGACGTCCTGCACGACGTCTCCTTCCGCGCCGAACCCGGCCAGATGATCGCCCTGGTGGGCTCGTCCGGCGCGGGCAAGTCGACGATCGCCCAACTCCTCCCGCGCCTCTACGACGTCGACTCCGGCGCCGTCCGGCTGGGCGGCGTGGACGTCCGCGACCTGCCCTTCCAGACGATCCGCGAGACGCTCGGCATGGTCACGCAGGACGGTCACCTGTTCCACGAGTCGATCCGCGAGAACCTCCTGCTGGCCCGCGAGGAGGCCACCGACGACGAGCTGTGGGACGTCCTGCGCCGCGCCCGCCTCGACGCCCTCATCGAGAGCCTGCCGGACGGCCTCGAGACCATCGTCGGCGAGCGCGGCTACCGCCTCTCCGGCGGCGAGCGCCAGCGCCTCACCATCGCCCGCCTGCTCCTCGCCCGCCAGCGCGTCGTCATCCTGGACGAGGCCACCGCCCATCTCGACTCCACCTCCGAGGCCGCCGTCCAGGAGGCCCTGGCCGAAGCCCTCGACGGCCGCACCGCCATAGTCATCGCCCACCGCCTGAGCACCATCCGGGCCGCCGACCGCATCCTGGTCATCGAGGAGGGCCGGATCATCGAACAGGGGACCCACGACGACCTGCTGGCCGCCGGCGGCCGCTACGCGGACCTCTACAACACCCAGTTCGCCAACGACCCGCTGGAACCGGTCGCCTGACCCGCCGACCCGACCACGCCCCCCGACCCGCGGCCGGCGGGTTGGGGGGTGAAGCCGAGGGCAGGAGTGGCGTGAACGGAATCGCCGACCTGCGACGGGGGCACTCCGGGATGTCCTCGACCTGGAGGGCGAGCTCACCGGCACCCGCGCGGACCTGGGGGGACGGACATGGTGGATCGAGATCAATTGCCGGCGCCCGAGCGGGGACTGGTGCTGACGCATTTCCTCACCGTGCGGGACGTGGCGCGTTCTCGCACGTTCTACGCGGACGTCTTCGGCGGCGAAGTCGTCCTGGAGGAGAATCCGGCCATCGTGAAGGTCGCCAACACATGGATCATCATGAACCCCGGGGGCGGTCCCACTCCGGACAAGCCCGACGTCACGCTGTCGCCCCCGGAACCCGGCGACCCGGTCTCCACCTTCATGAACGTCCGCGTGGCCGACATCGCCGCGTTCCACGCGGAGGCCACCGCACTGGGCGCCGAGTTCCTGACCGAGCCGATCGACCGCAAGGCCGAGCTGCGCTGCTACATGCGCGACCCGGACGGCTATCTCATCGAGATCGGCCAGGCCACAGGCATGGTGAAGGGCGTCTACGCCGACCCGCCCGCCGGTCGCTCCACCTGACCGCCCCGCGCCCACCACGACACGATGTGCCCCGGGGACGCGAGCGGTCGTTGGCCGGGGACGTGATCAGGTGACTTCGGTGAGGACGTTCTGGAGGGCGCGGACGACGCCGGTGCGCCAGCCGCTCCCCATGCCTCGGAAGGCGTAGGCGTTGACGGGGTCGTCCAGATCGAAGCCCGCGTGTTCGATGAACAGCCGGGTGCCGTCGCCTTCCGGGACGAGCCGCCAGGTGACCGTGGTGTCGAGGCCGCCGCCGCCCCAGGTGATCCGCAGCAGGCGTTCCTCGTCGAGGTCGACGACCTGGCACTGGATCGTCCCGTCGAAGTCGACGTTCGGGATCGGCTTGGTGGCGAACGTGAAGCGGTGCCCGACGACGGGCTTGAAATCGTTCGGCATCAACCAGCGGGCCAGCAACTCAGGCTCGGTGAGCGCCCGCCACACCCTGGTCGGCGGGTGCGGTAGGAACTCCTCCACCTCGATCGACGCGTTTTCACTGCTCATGCCGTGCCGTCCTCCTCGTCCAGCAGTTCACGCAGACTGGCGAGCTTCTCCCGCCAGAACCGTTCGTACGGGGTCAACCACTCCGACAGTTCCCGCAGGGGCGCGGGCTCCAGCCGGTAGATGCGCTGCCGGCCGTGGCGCTGTTCGGTGACGAGCCCCGCGTCCCGCAGCACCTTCAGGTGTTCCGACACGCTCGGGCGGCTCATCGTGAAGTGCGCGGCGAGGTCGTTCACCGGGCGCGGGCCGTCCAGCAGGAGTGCGGTGAGCTCCCGGCGGACGGGGCTGGCCAGCGCGGCGAAGACGTCCACGGTCACCCTCCGGCCAGGCCGTTGCCTGCGGAGAAGGTCTTCGCGGCGTACAGGTCGGGGCCGGGGACGGCCGGCCCCCGCGGGTGTGTGAGGTCCATGTGCTCGACAATAGGTAGGTGTTCTCCTACTTGTCAAGCGTAGGCATATCCCTACGTGTTACTGGATGCGTTTAGCGTGTGGGCGGGGAGGCAGGAGGGTGGGATGCGTGCCGTCAGCTATGACTCTTATGCCTCTGACAACTCGCGACTGGAGGTCGGGGACGTCCCCGACCCGAAGGTCGGCCCCGGCCAGGTGCTGATCGAGGTGCGCGCCGCCGGGGTCAACCCCGTGGACTGGAAGGTCATGGCCGGTGGCCTCGACGGGATGATGGACGCGATGTTCCCCGTCGTCCCCGGCTGGGACGTCGCCGGGGTCGTCCGCGCGCTCGGCCCCGACACACCCGACTTCGCCCCGGGCGACGAGGTCATGTCGTACGCCCGCAAGGACGTCGTCGGCGCCGGGACGTTCGCGCAGTACGTCGCGGTCTCGGCGGACGACGTGGCGCGCAAGCCCCAGTCCCTCGGCTGGACCGAGGCGGGCGGGCTGCCGCTCGCCGGCATGACCGCGCAGCGCGCCCTGGACCGGCTGGAGATCGGCAAGGGCGACGTCCTGCTCGTCCACGCGGCGTCCGGCGGAGTCGGAGGCTTCGCCGTGCAGATCGCACGCGACCGCGGCGCCCGCGTCATCGGCACGGCCTCCGTGAAGAACCACGACTACCTGCGGGAACTCGGCGCCGAACCGGTCGCCTACGGGGAGGGTCTGGCCGAGCGCGTCCGCGACCTGGCGCCCGGCGGGGTGACCGCCGTCGCTGACTTCGTGGGCGGCCAGCTGGACACCACCCTCGCCGTCCTCGCCACCGGCGGCCGGCACGTGTCCGTCGCCGACAACACCGTGGACGAGCACGGCGGCCACTGGATCTGGGTCCGACCGGACGGGGCGAAGCTCGCCGACCTGGCGCGTCTCGTCGACCGTGGCGCGCTCGAGGTCGAGGTGGCCGGCACGTTCGCCCTGGAGGAGACGGGTGCGGCCTTCGACGCCAGCCGAAGCGGCCACACGCGCGGCAAACTCGTCATCACGCCTTGAACATGAGGTAGCCGGGTTCTGGGATTACGGTTGCCGGGCGGCACGGATTCCCCATCGTGCGGAATCCGTGCCGGGCGGCGCGGATTCCGCACGATGGGGAACTGGTCGGCGCCGTTATCCGTCGTACCCCAGAGGTGATGACGATGCCCGGAAACGCCCCCCTGCCAAGCCGCTTCTTCGTTCCAGTCGTCATTTTCGGCGTGTTCATCGCCGCTCAGGCCGTCATATGGACCATTCACCTGGTCCTGGTCGGTGACTGGCTGAGAGCGATCTGCTTCTCCTTGGGGGTACCCGTCGGGGGCGCGCTGAGCTACGCGGGCGCCAAGCGGCTCATGAGGAAATGAGGGACGCCAGCGACGCTCTCCGCCGACTCGTGGAAGACGCGTCGTAGGGTGGGCGCATGTATTCGACGCGAATCTCCCGCCACGTGCGAGCGCAGCCTTCGGTCATCTACCGGGCGCTTCTCGATCCGGACGCCATCGCGAAGTGGCGGGTGCCGGTGGGGATGAGCGCTCACGTGCACGAGTTCGACGGACGCGAGGGCGGCTCGTTCCGCGTTTCGCTCACCTATGACGCGCCGACCGGCGCCGGAAAGTCGGCGCCGCGCACCGACACCTACCACGGCCATTTCGCGAAGCTCGTGCCCGACGAGCAGGTGGTCGAGATCACCGAGTTCGAGACAGCCGATCCCGCCCTCCAGGGCAGCATGACGATGACCACGACGCTCACCGAAGTGGACGGGGGCACCGACGTCCGCATCGTGCACGAGGGCATTCCCGACAGCATCCCCGTCGCGGACAACGAGACCGGCACCCGGATGGCACTGGACAACCTGGCCGAACTGGTCGAGGCTAACGCTGCTGCAAAGCGCGCTGGGCGAGGATAATCGCGCCTTTCACGGCGGCTTGGGCGTTCAGTTCGGACGGCAGCAGGCGGGGTGCGGCGCGGAATTTCAGGCGGTCTGCCAAAAGGCATTGCAGCGGGGTCAGGAGTGCATCGCCGGCCTGGGCCAGGCCGCCGCCGATGACCAGGAGGGACGGGTCCAGGAGGAGGGTCGTCGCCGCCAGGCCGTCCGCGAGGGTGTCCAGGGCGTCCGACCATACCTGTGCCGCCCGATCGTCGCCTTTTCCGGCCCGGGCTATCACTTCTTCCGCTGGGATAGGGGTGCCGTAGCGGCGGGAGATGGCGGCGGCCGAAGCGTAGGTTTCCAGGCAACCCTTGTTGCCGCAGACGCAGTCTTCGCCGTTCGGTCGTACGACGACGTGGCCTATTTCGCCGCTCCAGCCGAGAGCGCCGGGGTAAGGGGCGCCGTTCACGATGAGGGCGGCGGCTATGCCCGTGCCTATGGCCATGAAGACGAAGTCGGCGGTACCGCGACCCGCGCCCAGAATAGCCTCGGCGAGGCCGCCCGTGCGCACGTCGTGGCCTATCGCCACGGGAATGCGAAGGCGTTCATGCGCCAGGTGAAGGATCGGGACGTCTCGCCAGCCCAGGTTCACCGAATGGACGGCGGTGCCCGTCGACTCGTCCACCGTCCCCGGCAGGGCCATGCCGGCGGCCTCGGCGGGGGAGTCGAGCGACGCGGCGCGGGACGAGAGGTGGGCGGCGAAGTCCAGGACGCCGCCCACCGGGTCGATCCGGTCGGTGGGCCATGATTCCGACGCCAGTACCGCCGGACCGTCGACGATGGTCGCCTTCATGGAGGTCCCGCCCACGTCCAGGCCGATCAGGCTCATTTGACCGAGCCCGCCGTGAGGCCGCCGATCAGGTAGCGCTCGATGAAGACGAACAGGATGACGACCGGGACGATCGCGATCAGCGACGCGGCGAAAAGGTACTGCCAGTGCGCCTGGTACTGGGTCACGAACGACGGGATACCGACCGTCAGCGGGTGGCGGTTCGGGGACGCCGTGACCGTCAGGGCCACGATGTACTCGTTCCACGCGGCGATGAACGTGTAGACGATCGCGGTGACGACCCCGGGCATGGAAATGGGGAGGGTGACGCGGGTCAGGGCGCCCAGGCGGCCCGCGCCGTCCAGGAAGGCGGCCTCTTCCAGTTCTTTCGGGATGCTGGAGAAGTAGCCGTGCAGGATCCAGATGCTGAACGGCAGGTTGAAGGCGGCGTTCACCAGGATGAGCGCCAGCAGGGTGTCGGTCAGGTTAAGCGCGACCATTTCCCGGTAGATGCCGATGACCAGGGCGGTCGGTGCGAACATCTGCGTGACCAGGACGAGGAGCAGGAACAGGCCGCGGCCCCGGAAACGGTTTCGGGCGGTGTAGTACGCGGCAGGGAGCGCGCAGGCGAGGGTGACCAGTGTGGCGACGGCCGCGACGATGAGGGAGACCTGCAGATACGTCCAGATGGGGGCGGCCGACCAGACGTCGACGAAGTTCGACCACGTCCAGTGGGACGGCAGGTAGGCGCCCGGTGATCTCGTCAGTTCGCGTTCCGGTTTGAGCGCGGTGAAGAACATCTGCAGGTACGGGACCAGGAACGCCAGCGCGACGAGCCAGGCCACGCCCGCCAGGACGATACGGCGCGTCATCGGATCTCCTCACGCCAGCGGGCGGCCCGCAGGTACAGCAGCACCATCACGAGTATCAGCACGAAGTTGACGACCGCCATCGCACCGGACTCGCCGACGTTCTGGTCGAAGAAGGCGAGTTTGTACATGAACGTGGTGGTCGTGTCGGTCTTGTGGCCGGGGCCGCCGCCGGTCATCGCCCAGATGATCGGGAAGCTGTTGAAAACATTGATCACGTTGATGATCGAGGCGATCAGCACGGCGGGGCGCAGCAGCGGCAGCGTGATGCCGAAATAGGTGCGGAACGGGCCGGCGCCGTCCACCCGGGCGGCCTCGTACACGTCGGAAGGGATCGTCTGCAGCCCGGCGAGGATCACGAACGACGTGAACGGCAGCGACACGAACACCGCGACCCACATCATCCACAGCATCGCCTCCCCCGGGTGGGCCAGCCAGTTCACCGGCTCGTCGATCACGTGCAGGTCGAGCAGCACGCGGTTGACGAGACCGGAGTAGTTGTCCAGCATCCACCTCCAGATCAGCGCCGTCATCAGCACCGATGCCGCCCACGGGACGATCACGGCCCAGCGGACGACGCGGCGGCCGGGGAAGCGGGCGTTCAGCAGCTGGCCGAGCGCGAGGGACAGCACCATCGTGACGATCACAATGCCGCCGACCCACAGCAGCGTCCGCAGCACGACGGGGATCAGGTCGTCCTCGCCGATCAGGTCGGTGTAGTTGCCGCCGCCGCGGTAGCCGAGCGTGACGCCGGACGAGGTGATCTTCTGCAGCGACGTCCGGACCATCTCGATCACCGGCCACAGCACCACGACCGCGATGAGGGCGAGCGACGGGCCGAGCCACAGCAGCGGGGTCAGCGCGCGCCCGAGCCGCCGGACGGGGGAGGGGCGGGGGGCCGGGGAGGTGACGGCCCCCCGCCCCTTGGACGTGAGGTCCTGCACTCAGCCGGCCTTCTCGGCGGTTTCCTGGATCTTGTCCAGGACCTTCTTCGGGTCCTCGTTCGCGACGGAGTTGCCGAGGTTCTGCTTCACCGCGCCGGCGACGGCGGACCAGGCCGGGTTGGAGGTGGGAGCGAACTTGCACGTGGGGAGCGCGTCCACGAACTGCTTCATGTACGGGTCGGCGCTGAGCGCGTCACCGGCCGACTTCGTCACCGGGAGGAAGCCCTCGGTGGTGAGGAACTTGGAGGTGTTCTCCTTCTTGTAGAAGAAGTCGAGGAACTTCTTGACGGCCTCCTTGTTCTTGCCGTCGTCCTTCTTGAACGCGGCGAGGACGTCCATGACGCCGAGCGTGTTGTGCTCGGCTCCGCTCTTGCTCGGCAGCGGCGCGACGTCGAAGTTCAGGTTCTTGTCCACCGGGTCGATGAATCCTGCCTTGGTGAACGGCCCGCCGATCGCCATGCCGACCTTGCCCTGCGCGAACTGGTTGAACACCGTCTTGCGGTCGGTGGTCTCCGGGTTCGGCTGGGTCAGCCCGGACTTGTTGAGGTCCTTGAGGAAGCCCAGCGTGTCGACGTTGGCCTTCTGGTTGATCGCCCATTTCCCGGTGGCGTCGACCCAGCCGCCGCCGTTGTTCATCGCCCACGAGTAGAACTCGGCCTGCGACTCCTCGGGGCCGAGCGGCAGCCCGTACCCGATCGAGCCCGCCTTCTTGATCTTCTGCGCGTCGGCCTTCACCTCGGCCCAGGTGGCGGGCGGTTCGCTGATGCCGGCCTTCTTGAACAGGTCCTTGTTGTAGAAGAGGAGGCGGGCGCTGGAGATGAACGGGAGGCCGTACTGGGTGCCGTTGTACTGCGCCTGCTGGACGAAGGTCGGGGTGAAGTCGCTGAGGGTGGAGGGCGACACGACATCGGACGCCTGGTAGATGAGGCCGTCCCGCGCGAAGTCGGAGAACGCGTTGTAGTTGAGAATGTCGGGGACCTGCTTGGTCTGGACGTAGGTCTTGACCTTGGTGTCCATCTGGCTCCAGTCGACCATCTCCAGGTTGACCTTGTAACCGGAGTTCGCGGCCTCGAAGTCCTTGATCAGAGCGTCCCAGTAGGGCTTGGTGTTGTCGTCGTAAATCGCGGCGACGAACTTGATGGTCTTGCCGTCGGAGTCCCCGCCGGATGAGCTGCCCTTGCCGCAGCCGCTGACGCCGAGTGCCACGGTCAGGCCCGCGGCGACGACTCCCATGAGGTGCCGTTTCATCTGTCCCCGCCTCTCCGGGTTTCGCGCGTGCAAAATAGTGCTCGGTGGCAATGTCCAGCGAGCACAATCGCGCGTGGTGGGGACGAAGATAAACACCGGTCCGTACCAGTTCAAGAGGCGTATTGAGCACGAGTCATAACCGTGACCCGGCGCCGGGGGGCCGCCGCCGTGGTCCGGTGGCCACGCTGGGCTGGTCTGGTCGGCCCGACGGCAACGTCCGGCCGTTCGCTCTGAGCGGACCGCCCCGCATTCTGACGCGGTCCTCGCCACCGGACTCCCCGTCCGCTGGCCTGCGTCCTGTTTTGCCCGCTCTTGACCGGGTAACCCGGCGCCGTATCCGACTGGACACGAGGTGAACAGAACATGAAACTCCGGACCGGCACGGCCGCCGGCGCGGCCCTCGGCACGGCCGCGGGCGCCGGCGGCGTCGTGGCCGCACTGTCGGCCCGGCGCCTCGGCCGCCGCGTCCTGGATCGCATCGAACGGCGGCTGGAGCGCGAGACCCGCCGCCTGGTCGCGAAGGCCGAGCAGGCGGGCCCGCTCGGGAAGGCCGCACTGGCCGGGATCAAGGCGCTGCGGGACGGCAAGTCCCCGTTCCGCGCGCTGCTGAGCTTCGGCTGGACGGCCCTGAAGGAGACGCTCGCCCGCATCTTCGGGCGTGGACGGAGGGGGAGGACGACCAACATCGTCGAACAGATCGACGTGGGTGCGCCGCGCCGCCTCGTCTACGACCAGTGGACGCGGTTCCAGGACTACCCGTCCTTCATGAAGAAGGTCATCAGCGTCGACCAGACGTCCGAGGAGAAGCTGAGCTGGAAGGCGAAGATCTTCTGGTCCAGCCGGACATGGGAGTCGACGATCACCGAGCAGGTCCCCGACGAGCACATCGTGTGGCGCTCCAAGGGGCCGAAGGGCCACGTGGACGGGGCCGTCAGCTTCCACGAGCTGGCCCCGAACCTGACCCGCGTCCTGCTCGTCCTGGAGTACCACCCCGCCGGTCTCTTCGAGCGGACCGGCAACCTGTGGCGCGCGCAGGGCCGCAGGGCCCGTCTCGAACTCAAGCACTTCCGCCGTCACGTGATGACGCGGGCGCTCGTCCGGCCCGACGAGGTCGAAGGCTGGCGCGGCGAGATCCGCGGCGGCGAGATCGTCACAACCCCCAAGTGAGGTAGGCACACCATGGCACGAGGAAGCCTGATGGGCCGGGCGCCCATCGGACAGATAACAAAGCGTCTCCCTGGCGGGCGCCGCAGCCGCGTCCCCGACCTCGGCAGGCTCTCCAAGAACCTCCCGAAGGGCCTGCCGGGCGGGCGGGCCGTCGGCACGGCGGGCGGCGTCCTGCTCGGTGCGGGCGCGGCCGTCGCGGCGAGCCGGGCGCTCACCAAGCGCGGCGGCGAGCAGAACGAGCAGAACGAGCAGAACGAGCAGAACGAGCAGAACCAGCAGAACGAGCGGAACGCGCAGGACGAGCAGAAGCAGCAGAACGCGTCCGGCACGGAGGAGAAGGCGCAGTCGAAGGCCCCCGCGAAGGGAGAGACGATGAAGCAGGACGAGCAGGCCGACGAGAAGAGCGACGGCAAGGGCGTGCTCGGGCGGCTCAAGGACACCGTCGGCGGCGTCCTCCCCGGCGGCAAGGGCAAGGACGGCGGCAAGGGCGGCAAGGGCGGCGGCGGCAAGAAGGTGAAGGTCACCAACATCGTCGAGCACATCGACGTGGGTGCGCCGCGCCGCCTCGTCTACGACCAGTGGACGCAGTTCCAGGACTACCCGTCCTTCATGAAGAAGGTCATCAGCGTCGACCAGGCCGACGAGACCAAGCTGAACTGGAAGGCGAAGATCTTCTGGTCCGCGCGGACGTGGGAGTCCACGATCGTCGAGCAGGTCCCGGACGAGCACGTCGTGTGGCGCTCGAAGGGCCCGAAGGGCCACGTGGACGGGACGGTCAGCTTCCATGAGCTGTCCCCGAACCTGACCCGCGTCCTGGTCGTCCTCGAATACCACCCGCAGGGCTTCATGGAGCGCACCGGAAACCTGTGGCGCGCGCAGGGCCGCCGGGCGCGCCTCGAACTCAAGCACTTCCGGCGCTACGTGATGACGCAGTCGCTCACCCGCGCCGACGAGATCGAGGGCTGGCGCGGCGAGATCCGCGACAGCGAGGTCGTCCGGACGCACGAGGAGGCCATGGAGGACGAGGAGAAGTCCGGCAAGACTGAGAACTCCGGCAAGACTGAGAAGTCCGAGAAGGCGGAGAGCTCGGACAAGACGGAGAACTCCAAGTCGTCCGGCACCTCCGCCAAGAACAGCAAGAGCACCAGGACGACGGCCTCCAAGAACGCCAAGGAGCGCGAGGAAGAGTACGAGGAGGTCTGACTCCCGTGCGGCCGCGGCTCAGCGGATGAGGCGGGCCAGCTCGACGCGCGACCGGATCCCGAGCCGGGTGAAGACGTTGCGGAGATGATGGTCGATCGTCCGCGGGCTGAGCAGCAGGCGCGCCGCGATCTCCCGGTTGGTGGCGCCCTCGGCGACCATCCGGGCGATGTGCGCCTGCTGCGCGGTGAGCTCGCCGAAACCGTCCGCCCCGCGTGCCGCCGCGGCGCCGGGGCCCCGCGCGGCGCCCGTCCCCACTCCCCGCTCGGGGGCGGGCGGCGGCGCGAGCGGGGGCGGCGGCGCGACGGTCTCACCGGCGGCGCGCAGTTCCGCGCGGGCCTGCGCGCTCCACGGCACGGCGCCGTAGCGCTCGAAGATCCGCAGCGCGGCGCGCAGGTGCTCGCGGGCGGCGCGGGGCCGGCGGCCGCGCCGCAGGCGGTGCCCGAACAGCAGTTCCGTGCGGGCGAGGTCGAACACGGCGCCGGCCGCCTCGTGCAGCCGGAGCGCCTCGGTGAAGTGCTCCTCCGCGTCGGCGTCGCAACCGGCGAGGAGGGCGCGGCAGCGGCGGCTGAGCGCGTCCCGCCCGGGGGCCGGGCCCGTCCCGGACGCCGCGGAGGCCGCGCCGATCCCGTCGGTCCAGCCGCGGAATCGCGCGTAGGCGTCGGCGGCCCGGTCGTGGTCGCCGGCCCGCACCAGCGCTTCGACCAGGTGCGGGACGGCGAACAGCCGCGCCGGGAGATGGGCGAGCCCGCAGCCGCCGGGCAGCCGCAGCCGCGCGGCGGCGTCGGCGGGACGGTCCGCGGCGAGGTCCAGGCAGGCGGGCGCCCACGAGCCGAACGCGGCGGCCCGGGTGAGGCCGCGCCGGTCGGCGGCGCCGGTGAGCGGCTCCAGGTGCGCCGCCGCGGCGTCGGCGTCGCCGTTGAACGCGGCGGTGAGCGCGAGCGTGGCGAGCTGCTCGGCGGCGTGGCCGTGCAGCCGGGTCGCGCGGGCGAGGCGGAGCCCGTCGTGGCAGGCGGCGATGGGCGCGGGCGGATGCCCGAGGAGCGCCTCGCACCGTCCGGCGACCAGCAGCGCGTACGACTCGATGGGCGCGTTGCCGAGCCGCCGCGCGGACGCGACCGCCTCGGCCGCGAGGGCGCGGGTGCGCGGCCCGTCGCCGAGCGCGAACGCGGCGAGCGCCGCCCACACCCGGGCGGCCGGGTCGGCGACGTCCGCGCCGAGCCGGACGGCGGTGCCGAGCCGGTGCGCCGCCTCCCGGTGCCGTCCGCGGACCATGGCCGCCATGCCGCCGAGGTGGGCGAGCATCAGCCGGCGGCGCGCGCCCCCGGCGGGCGGCAGGGACGCGGCCCGGTCGGCGATCTCCAGGTAGCCGTGGGTGTCGCCGGACGCGTCGGCGGCCTCGGAGGCCCACATGAGCGCGTCCAGCGCCGCGTCCGCGTCGGACCCGGCGAGCCGTTCGGCGGCGTCCCGCAGCACGGGGACCGCCGTGGCCGGGGACCCCGCCGCCACCTCGATCTGGCCGCGCAGCAGGGCGGCGCGGGCGGCGGCCGTCCCGTCGCAGGTCGGGGGGCGGACCTGCCGCAGCATGGCGCGCGCCCGCCGGGACCGGCCGCCCGCCCAGGCGTCCCCGGCCGCGGCCAGGTACCGGTCGGTCCGGACGCCGTGGTCGACGGTGAGCGTCGCGGCGCGCTGCCAGACCCGCCACGAGTCGGCGTACCGGCCCGCCCGCTGGGACGCCGCCGCCGCGCCCGCCAGCTCGGCGGCGAGCCGGTCATCGGGTTCGCCGGCGACGGCGGCGAGATGCCAGAGCCGCCGGGGCCGCTGCCAATCCTGGACGAGGACGTCGGCGAGCAGAGCGTGCGCGTCCTGCCGTTCCTCGCGTGTCGCGTCCGCCCACAGCGAGGACCGGACGAGCTGGTCGCGCACCGCGACGCCGTCCCCCTCGAACCGCAGCAGCCCGGACTCGCGGGCCGCGTCGAGGTCGGCCGCGCCGATGCCGTCCACCCGGGCGGCCCGCGCCATGGTCGCGGCGCCGAGCCATTCCTCGGCCACCGCCATCAGGACGAGCCGCCGCGCGCCGGCCGGAAGCCGCAGGCGGCGGCGGTGGCAGAGGGCGCGCAGCGAGCTGCCGGGAGGGAGCGCGCGCGGCGGCGGCGCCGCTCCGGACAGCTGCCCGGACGTCAGCGCGGCGGCGAGCTGCCGGATCGCGAGGGGCCGCCCGCACGCCAGGTCGACGATCTCCTCGGTGAGGTCGCCGTCCCCGCCGCCGGCCAGGCCGCCGGCGGCGTCCAGCGCGTCCCGCAGCACCCGCCGGCTCGCCTCCTCGCCGAGCGGCCCGAGCCGCAGCCGCGCGATCCCCGCGAGCCCGCCGGGGTCCGCGTCCTCCCGGTCGTCGCGCGTGGCGAACAGCACCGCGACCGGCTCGCCCTGGACGCGGCGCGCCGCGAACGCCAGCGCCTCCAGCGAGCCGCGGTCGAGCCACTGGACGTCGTCCGCCCAGCACAGCACGGGTCCGTTGCGCGCGGCGAGGCTCAGCAACTCGCACACCGCCGTGGAGAGGACGAACCGCTCGGCGCTCGGCGCCCCTTCCATGATCGTGCCGAGTGCGTCGCGGTGCGCGGGCGGCAGTTGCGCGGTCTCGGCGGCGAGGGGCCGCAGCAGCCGGTGCAGCCCCGCGTACGGGACGCCGGTCTCGCCGGGGACGCCGGTGGTGCCGATCGTCCGGAAGGCGGGCCCGGCCGCGCGGACGGCGGCCTCCAGCAGCGCCGTCCGGCCGACGCCGGCGTCCCCGGCGACGGTCAGCGCGCCGCCGTGCCCGCCGCGGGCCCGGTCGAGCATCACCTCGATGGCCCGTAGCTCGCGTCGGCGTCCGTGCAGGGGCATGGGGTGGGTCATGCCGGTCCCTCCTCAGCGGGGAACTGACCTCGGCCTGGCGCCGTAGGGGGCTCCTCTATTGGACGGGGTCTCAAAAGCGAAGGGGTCCATAGGTGAGCACGAGCACCCGCCGGCGGTCCAGAGGGGCCTCCCGTTTCGTGGCCACGGCGCAATCCGGACCGGCCGTGATTGTGAGCCCGCACAGTCTGGCCGCCGCGACATGGCCCGTACGTGCCCTTGATGGCACGATGAGGCCCCCGCGTTGTGCTGGAGGTGCCCCCGATGACGGGAGGACGACCCGACCTGGCAGGCCAGGTGGACGCCGACCGGACGATCATGCGCAAGGCGGTGCTGCGGCTCTCGGACCGGCTGCCCGACCTCGCCGACCGCCTCACCGCGGAGATCCTGTCCGGCGACGACAGCGGCCGCGACGACGCGTTCCGCCACGACGTGTGGGAGATGTGCCACACGGGTCTCGGGCACGGCTTCGAGACGATCCTCGACCCGCGCCGCGGCCGCGCCGACCTCGACTGGGCGCGCCGGCTCGGGCAGCGCCGGGCGCACCAGGGGCAGCCGCTCGACCAGCTGCTGCGCTCCTACCGGCTCGCCGGACGGGTGTTCTGGGAGGCGGTCGTCGAGGTCGTGGGCCGGCACGACCCGGAGAACGTCCCGGCGCTGATCCGGCAGGCGACCCGCACCTGGGACACGATCGACCAGCAGTCCGGCGCCGCCGCGGCCGCCTACCACCGCACCGAGCTGGCGCTGGCGCGCCGCTCCGAGGAGCGCGTCCAGGCGATCGTGGACGCGCTGCTGGACGGGCAGGGCGCCGACGGCGGGCTGCTCGCGACGGCCACGTCCGTCCTCGGCCTGCCGGTGACCGGGCGGTACGCCGTCGTCATGCTGGGCGCAGAGTGCGGGTTCGGGGACGGCGTGGACCGGCGTCCCGGCGACACCGGCGGCATGCGGTTCATCTGGCGGCTGCGCACCGACGCCCAGGTGGCGCTCGTCGCGCTCGGCGGCGCCGAACTCGACGACCTGGTCGCCGCCGTCCGCCCCTACGCGCGCTCGCACGCCGGGGTCAGCCCGGTCGTCGGCTCGCTCGCCGAGCTGGGCGGCGCCCGCTGGTTCGCCGAGCTGGCGCTGCGGACGTGCCGCGGCCCCGGCAACCAGATCGCCCGGCTGGACCGGCGGCTCCCCGACGCGCTCGTCCTGTCCCAGCCGCGCCTCGCCGGACGGCTCGGCCATGTCGCGCTCGGCGGCCTCGGCGACGTCGACCCGGGGTTCCGCGACGTCCTGCTGACGACGCTGGAGACGTGGCTGGCGTGCGACGGCTCCGCGGCCCGCGCGGCGGACCGGCTGTTCTGCCACCGCAACACCGTCCTCAACCGGCTCCGCAAGATCGAGCAGCTGACCGGGCGGACGCTCACCCGCCCCGGCGACCTCGTCGAGCTGGCCCTCGCGCTGAGCGCGCTGCGGCTGCACGGCCCGGAGCACGGCGCCGGAGGGCCGCCCGTGCTGGGAGGCAGCGGGCGGCCCGGTCGGTGAGGGGGCTAGGAGTTCGGGCAGGTGTCCCGGTACTCGGAGATGTTCAGGTCCCGGCTCGGGGCGGGGCACAGGAACTGGTCGTAGCGGGTGTCGTTGTCGATGTACCGCTTGAGCCAGGAGATGCTGTACTTCGCGATCGTCGTGTTCGCGATGTTCGGCGCGAAGTGGCTGGCGCCGGCCAGCTCCAGGTACGCCTTCTCCGACGCCGCCGGGATGCTCGTGTAGAACGGCTGGGAGTGCGTGGCGACCGGCGCGACCGTGTCCGCCTGCGCCCCGATGATCATGGTGGGGACGGTCACGCCCGAGAAGTTCTTCTGCAGGTCCCACGGGGTCAGCGGGATCGCGGCCTGCAGTTGCGGGCGGTCCTGCGCGGCCTCCAGCGTGCCGCCGCCGCCCATCGAGTGGCCCATCACGCCGAGCCGGGCCGTGTCGATCCGGGTCCGGACGCTGCTGCGCTGCGTGAGGTAGTCGAGCGCGGCCTCCAGTTGCCGGGCCCGGCTGTCGGGCTGGTCCAGCCGGGTGTTGGTGTCGATCGTGAAGATCACGAAGCCCTGCGAGGCGAGCCGCGGGCCGAGCCAGGCCATGCTGCTCTGGTCGGCGGTGAAGCCGGGCGCGACCGCGACCGCGCCGAACGTCCCCTCGGCGGTGCTGGTCGGGTAGTAGATCGTCCCGCCGCCGAAGCCGGTGACGCTCAGCGACGACACGCTCGTCTCGGACGTCGCGAACGGGCCGCGCAGCGCCTCGATGCTCTGCTCGGTCGGGGCGGGGCCCCGCTCGTAGGGGTTGTCGGCCGCCCGCGCGGCGGCCTGCGGGACGGCGAGCGCGCCGGCGGTCAGCGCCGCGGCGAGCAGCGTTTTCGCGGCGTTTCCGGGGATGAGGTGCACGTCGTTTCGCTCCTGTTCGGGGGGAGGAGCCGGGAGCCGGCTCCCGGAACGGGGCGGAGCCGGCGGGCCGGCCCCTGGATGCGCACATTCTCGGCACGCGGCCGGTCCCCGGACATCGGTGAAATCGCCGGTCATCCCGGGGCGACGGCCCTGACCAGGGGGCGGGGCGCGCGGCGCGCGGACCGTAGGATCGGGTCTCGCGAACGTCCCAGCCCGGGGGTTCCAGCCGAGCGGAGCAGGCCCGATACATGACGAATGCCGATCAGCAGGAGACGCCGCTGGAGGCAGTCCGCGCACTGCGGGCCGACTTCGGGATCGACGCCCCGCGCATCGACCAGGTCGGCCGCCTGCTGGCCGGCGGGGAGTTCCGGACGATCGAGGAGGTCGTCTCCCTGACCGGAACCTCGCGGCGGACGGTCGAGGCGGTCTTCCGAGCCCTGGAGACCGACCTCGAATCGTCCGGAGACGCGAAACGCGTCACGGCACGAAAGGCCGCCGAATACAGCGGTGTCTTCGGCGAGCGGGAGCCGTTCGGCGTCCGGGACCCGTGGACGGAGTCGGCGCGCCGCGCCCCGGCGGCGATCGCCGCGATGGCCGGGCTGATCGAGGCGGCGCCGCCGCCGGTGCAGGCGCTCGACCACGTGCCCGCCACTGCCGAGACCGTGGTCAAGCGGGCCCGGTTCATGCTCGACGGCTTCGACCTGACCGGCGCGCACGTGCTGTTCGTCGGCGACCACGACCTGACCTCGCTCGGCCTTTTCCTCGCCGGAGGCGCCCCCGGCCTGCGGGCGAGCGTCGTGGACGTCGACGAGCGGCTGCTGGAGTTCGTCGACGCCGAGGCGGCGCGGCGCGGCTGGGACGTGCGCTGCCACTTCGCCGACCTGCGGCTCGGGCTGCCCGCCGCGCTGCGGGAGTCCTGCGAGCTGGTGTTCACCGACCCGCCGTACACGCCGGAGGGCGTCCGGCTCTTCGTCGCCCGCGGCCTGCAAGGGCTGCGCGACCATCGCAACGGCCGCGTCCTGCTGGCCTACGGGTTCGGTGAGCGGCAGCCGGCGCTCGGGCTCGCCGTCCAGAAGGCGCTCAACCCGCTCCATCTCGCCTACGAGGCGATGCTCCCGGCGTTCAACCGGTACGTGGGCGCGCAGGCCGTCGGCAGCGCGGCGGCGCTGTACGTCCTGCGCCCCACGCGGCGCACGGCCGGTGCGGCCAGGGCCGTCGCGGACGATCCCCAGACGGCCGTTTACACACACGGCGTCCAATCGGTGGAGACGGCCGGCGGCCTGGACGCCGGGGCCGCGGCCCGGATCCTCGAACTCGGCGCGCCCGCCGGGGACAAGACGCTGCTCGTCGGCGACGACTGGCCTGCGGACGCCCCCGGCCGCCGGATCGCGCTGCCCGCCTACCTGAGCGCGCCGCTGCCCCGCAACCTGCAAGACCACGGCACGGCGCTGGTCAACCTGTACCCGGGCTTCGGTTCGTCGGCCGTGCGGGCACTGCTCGCTGCGAATGCGCCCCGCGTCGGCCTCGTCTGCCGCAACGACCTTCCCTTTCTCAGGGACGCCGAGGGGCAGCGGGAATTCGCCCGTCGCATCGGGCCCAAGTACCGGATCGCCAAGCTGCTTCGCGGTACCCCCGGCCCCGGCATGGCTCTGGTCCTCGCCGAGAAGGCCGAGCCCGGCGGGGACGCCGACCGCGTCCTCGGATACATGTACGCGCGTGCCCACGGCAAACTCGGCAACGCCTGGCGTGAAGGGCTCATCGCGCTGCGAAAGGCCGTCGGCCAGACCCTCACCAAGGCCGAAAGCCGCAGCATCATCGCGGCGTCCGCCAGCCGTCCCGAATTGCTGGAACGCTCGCTGATGGAGATCCCCCTGCACTTGTTCGCCGTCATCGAGCGCGACGTCCAGCGCTCGGTCGAGTCCCGGAAGTGAAAGCGGTTGGCTGACGCGGTGCCGGGCCCTCGGGCCGCGCGAATCGTCGTGGGCCTGGTGATGGCCTCGTTCGCCGGCGTGTACGTGCTGGCGGCGCCATCGAGGACCGAGGGCGCCGCGCGCATCGCCGCCGCGGTCGCGCTGGCGGCGGCGGTCCTGGCGGCGCAGCTCGTCTGGGTCGTCCCGCGCCTGGAGAGGTGGCGCGGCTACCGGATCGTCCTCGCGCAGGGGGCCGCCGCGTACGCGGCCGTGCTGGCCTTCGGGACGTCGGTGGGGATCCTCGGGTTCGTCGCCGGGTCGCTGCTGCTGGCCGGGGCCTGGCCGGTCGCCGCCGGGGTCGTCGGGAGCGCCGCGCTCATCGACGCCCTCCGGGACGGGACGAGCGCCGACGTCACCATCACCTGCCTGCTCATCGGCCTGGTGGTGTACGGGCTGGTGCGGCTCGCGGACCGGGTGGAGGACGCGGCGGCGGCCCGGCTGCCGCTCACCCTGGCGGCGGCCGGGCGGGAGCGGCTGCGGATCGCGGCGGAGCTGAACCGGGGCCTCGGCGACGGCCTCGCCGCGATCTCGGCGGGCAGCAGGCGCGCGGTCGGGCGGCCCGCGGAGATCGGTGACGTGCTGGCGGTGGCCCGCAGATCGCTGAACGACGCGCGGGCCGCGGCGGCGGACTTCCGGAGCATGTCGCTGGCGCCGGAGGTGACCGCGGCTCGGGCGCTGCTCGGGGCGGCGGGCGTCGAGTCCGCGGTGCTCGGCGGGCACCGGGAGCCGCTCGGTCCGGCCGGGGCGCTGCTGGCGACGGTGCTGCGGGAGGCGGTCACGGACGTGGTCCGCGCGGGGACGGCGCGCGTCTGCGTGATCGAGACGTCCGAGAGCGACGGCCTGGTCAGGCTGCGGGTGGTCAACGACGGGGTCCGCACGGCCGAGCGGGGCGCGGACGGGCTCGCGGAGGCGGCGGAGCGCGTCCGTGCCGCGGGCGGCGCGTTCGCCACGGGCCTCGGGGACGACGGCCGGTTCGTGGTGGAGGCGTGCGTCGCGGCCGGCGACCGCGCGGTGAGCCTTCCCGACCGGACGGCGTACCGGCTCTCGCTGGCCCTGCTGGCGGCGGTGCTGGCCGGTTTCTCCGTCAAGGGCCTCCTGCCGGTCCCGTGGGGCCCGCGGTGGGCGGCCGCCGCGGCGGTGCTGCTGCTCGTCTCGGTGGTGCAGCTGATCTGGGCCAGGGGAGGGCGTCCACGCTGGTGGCCGCCTGTCCTGGCCGTGCTGAGCTTCGCGCCCGTCCCCGTGTTCGGGACGGCGTGGCTCGGGCTCGCCGGGTTCCTCGCCGGGACGTTCCTCGTCGGGCTGCCGGTACGGGCCGCGGTTCCGCTGGTCGCGGCGTCCATGGCCGGAGTCGGGGGAGGGGCGGTGCTGCTCGGCCTCGGTCCGGCGGCCGTCGTCAACTACGTGGTCAGCACGCTGGTGACGGGCCTGGTCGTGTACGGGCTCGTCCGGCTGGCGAGGCTGGTGCGGGATCTGCAGGCCGCCGGGGAGGAGCTGGCCAGGGCGGCGACCGTCCAGGAGCGGCTGCGGGCGGCACGGGACCTGCACGACCTGCTCGGGCACAGCCTGGCGGCGATCCTGCTCAAGTGCGAGCTGGCGAGGCGGCTGGCCGACGTGGACGCCGGACGGGCCGGGAAGGAACTGGCCGAGGTCGTCGAGATGGCGGACCAGGCCCGCGCGGACCTGCGCACCGCGACCGGCGGCGACGCCGAACTGTCCCTGGACGGGGAGGTGGCGTCGGCGCGGTCCGTGCTCACGGCGGCGGGCGTCGACGTCGAGACCGAACTGGGGCACCCGGCCCTGGAGGGCCCCGTCTCGGCGGTGCTCGGCACGGTGCTGCGGGAGGCCGTGACCAACGTGCTGCGCCACAGCACCGCCACGCGCTGCCGCATCGTGACCGGGCTGGACGGTGCCGCCGTCCACCTGATCGTGGAGAACGACGGGCTGGACCCGGACGCGTCCCGGACCGCTCCGGGCGCGGGCATCGGGAACCTGACCACGCGGCTGGCCGCGTCCAGCGGGACGCTCAGCGCACGCCCCGACGGGGCGGGCCGCTTCCGCCTGGAGGCCAGGATCGGCTAGTGCGGTGTCCACGAACGTCGACCGGGTCGCCTACCTCGTTGACTTGCGGCGTGTCGTTGCCTCCGACGCGGCGATGTCAAGCGGCTGTTGCAACGAGGTACTCGTTGAGTGTTTGGGC
>NZ_JAXCEJ010000011.1:0-221729 GCF_041463665.1 Actinomadura chokoriensis | reverse complement strand
TTGCGGTCGCCGGGTTGAGGGAGGTGTTCAGGTGGAAGCCGGGGCGCAGGGTTCTCGCGCCCCAGCACCCCAGCGCCCCAGCGCGCGCTTCGCGCGCGCCATCACCGACAACCCCCACCCACCACTCGTCCTCGCCGACTGCTTTTCCGCGCGCAGCGCGGCACCGGCAGCACCCCGCGCCCACCCCGCAGCAAAACACCCCCCCAAACCACCACCGCAACCAACGTGACAGCAACCGGCAACACACAGAAACAAACGCACCCGCCTTCGGAAGGCCACCTGAGCCACCCACCCACAGCAACCACACAAAACCAATGAAAAGAATGCCTCAGCCACGCACAACATAAGGGGACGCAACAACCGCCACCACGCACCGAGGCGGGTCGCTCATGGGCGGAGCCGCCGAGATATCCCCGCAGGACGCTGCCGACATCACTTGGAGCACTCCTCGGCCGCTCACCGGACTAGGGTTGCGCGCGTGGACTGGGTCGAGCGGGTGCTGAGCGTTCGCAGATACTCGCGGAACGGGGAGCGCGCTCCGCACAAGCCGCTGCTGTTGTTGTACGCGCTTGGACGATTCCGGAGCGAGGGGCCGCGCGCGATCGAGTTCTCGGCCGCCGAGAACGATTTGAAGGAGTTGCTGAGGGAGTTCGGACCGCCGCGGGAGACCAGTGCGGGTTACCCCTTCCACCACCTGACGAACGACGATCTGCTGTGGGAGGTCCGGACAGCCGACGGCGGGGGCAGTCCAGGCCCCGCCTTGGGCGCGCTGCGGAGTCACGGGGCCGCCGGGCGGTTGCATCCGGCCTTCGCCGCCGCGCTCGACGAGGATTCGGCTCTGCTGCCCCGGCTCGTGCGAGCACTGCTGGACGCCGATTTCGCGCCGTCCATGCATGCCGACATCTGTCAGATGGTCGGCCTGGATCTGGAGGACGCGGAACTGCCTCCGGGGATGCGCGGCTCCCGCGATCCCGCCTTCCGGCTGGAGGTGCTGGAGGCGTACGAGTACTGCTGCGCCTTCTGCGGCTATGACGGCTGGCTGAGCGGCACCGCGGTCGGGCTCGACGCGGCGCACGTGCGGTGGCGGACGTACGGCGGTCCCGATCGGCTCGGCAACGGAATCTGCCTGTGCGCGCTCCACCATCGGCTCTTCGATCGCGGTGTCGTCGGCCTGACCGACGATCGGGCGATCACCGTGTCGCGCAAGTACATCGGACGCGCCGCGACGTCCAGGAGTCTCGTCCTCGACCTGGCGGGACGGCCCGCGCGGGAGCCGCAGCGAGGTCTGGAGCCGGTCGAGACCGAGCACATTGGGTGGCATTCCCGGCAGGTCTTCCGGGGACCCGCCCGCGCAGCGTGAAAGCGGGTCAGACGGCACTGCGGCTGCCTCGATGACGGCCTGAGCTGACCCGTCCACGATCAGGGTCGGCGTTGCTGCAGGCTCCGCCGGCCCTGCTCCATCCCTTGGATCAGGGGGTCTTCTCCGGGGCCGGGACGTTCTGCTCCAGGTTCTGCTGCTTGCCGTCGGGGTCGGTCATGCTCTCGTTCGCCGCGCCGATCGAGGTGACGTCGGTGACCTTCCAGTCGCCGCCGCGCCGGACGAGCCGCATGTCGAGGTAGGAGCCGCGGACGCTGCGGGTGCCCGCCGTGCTGTGCACCTCGGAGTCCATGACGACGACGGCCTTCGCCGTCCCCGACTCGATCTCCCCCAGGTAGACGGTCCGGACGGTCGCCGTCGCGTCCGCCTTCAACTTGGTGATGACGCCTTCGAGCCCGCCGGTGAACGCCTCGTCGTAGGTCTTGGCGAAGTCGTCGGACGCCAGCGCGAGGACGTGGTTCCGCGCGTCCTGCAACTTGGTGTGGTCGTAGCTGAGCAGCGCCCGCCCGAATTCGGCGGCGCTGGCCCTGATCTGCTCCCGCTCCGCGTCCCGCTGGGCCGCCTGGTCGGCCTCGTGCCACTGGAGTCCCGCCGTGACGGACGACCCGACGAGCGCCACCGCGACCGTCGCCCGACCAGCCAGGTCTTCACCGGAACGCCCCGCCACATCCGCGGCCCGGCCTCGCCCTTCGCCCATTCGGCCTCCGGCTTGCTCTCAGCCTTCGACCCCTCGGCCTGCGGCTCGCTCTCGGCCTTGCACTCCACGGCTCTTGCCTGCTCGGCCTTCGACTCGCCCTTCGGCTCGGCCTTCAACTCGCCCCCGGCCTTTGGCTCCTCGGCCTTCGACTTCGACTCCGCCGCCTCCGTGTCGTCGCCCGCCGGGTCCTCGGTCTTGGGGACGTCCTTCGTGTGGATGTCAGTCTTGCTCACGGGGTCCTCCAAGGACTATCGGGAACGGCGGCGCAGGGCGACGCGGAGGGTGTTGAGGACGGCGACGGCAACGATGAGGCCGCCGAGCACCGGGGGCAGCAGGGGCAGCCAGCGGGAGTCCGGGCGTTCCCCGCCGGCGTTCACTGGCCGCAGGTCGCCGTCCGGCGAGGTGTCGGCGGGCGAGTCTCCGGCACCCGCGGCCCTGCCGGGCGTCGGTTTGACCTTCGCGGCGGCCTTCGCGGCCTGCTTGTCCGCGGGACCGCTCGCCCGGCAGAAGGTGAGGTTCGGGGCCGTGGGCTTCGGCACCGGGCTCGTGTACTCGGTCGGCGCCTTGGCCGGGCCCGTAAGGGTGATGACGGGCGTGACGCGCAGGTACTTGCCGCTCGGTTCGGTCGCGGTGATGTCCGCGACGAGGGCCTGCAGCGTCGGGACGAGCCGCAGCACGTGCTCGATCTTCTTCTGGTTGGCGGGCGTCATCAGCGGTGTGGTGGGCGTCGATGCGGCGGCGAGCAGGCAGTCGAGCCCCGGACGGGCGTCCTGGAGGAGCCCGGACAGGTTCTTCATGGCGCCGGGGCCGGAGGCGAGGACGGTGTCAAGGTCGCGGGTCTACTGCCGCAGGGACGCGGTGAGCAGCGCGAGGTCGTCGATGCCGGACGCGATCTCGCCGCGGTGGGCGGTGAGCGTCGCGGTGAGGCGGGTGAGTTCGCGGGACAGCGCGTCCAGCGTCCCGGCGTCGGCGGCGAGCGTGCCGGTCAGCCGGTGCGTGTCGGAGATCATGTCGTGCAGGTCGTCGCCGCGCCCGCCCAGGCCGGTGGCCAGTTCGTGGACGAGGGTCCGGGTGTCGCGCGGGTCCACGGCGTCCAGGGTGCGGCTGAGGCCGTCGAACAGCTGCCTGTAGTCGGTCGTCCCGGCGGTGCGGGTGAGCGGGATGTGGTCGCCGCCCCGAAGCGTCGCCGACCCACCCGCCCCGGCCCCCTCCGATGGGGCCGCGGCCGGGGTCAGCTCGATGTACGGCTCGCCGATCGCGGACTTGCGCAGGACGCGCGCCCCCACGTCGGCGGGGATCCGCGCGTCCCGGTCGAGGTTGAGGCTGACGGCGACGTGGTCGCCGCGCAGCCGGACTGCCCCGACCTCGCCGACGCGGACGCCCCGGTGGGTGACCTCCAGGTCACCGTGCAGCCCGGGTGAGGACGCGAAGTCGGCGGTGACGGTGAAGGGCCGTTCGAGCGCCTCGATGTGGATCACGCTGCGGACCGCCCACACCGCGAGGGCGACGCCGAGCACGGCGAAGAAGACGAGGTTGACGGCGACGCGGGGATATCTCATGGACGCGGCCCCAGCAGTCCTTCGAGGTTCTTCCGTTTGGACGCCGACTTGGACGACGCCGTCTTGGACGACGCCGTCTTGGACGACGCAGACTTGGACGACGTCGCCGTGGCGGCGGCGCCGGGATACGGCAGGAACCCCTTGATCCACAGGAAGAGGAGGGACTGCCCGCTGGACGACACCGAGGGCCCGTTGAGGAAGTTCAGCACCGTCCCGGCGAGGGTCTTCAGCTCGTCGCGCCCGCGCAGCGCGGCGGCGAGCAGCTCGTCCGCGCGCTTGAGCAGGGCGGCGAGCCGCGCGGCGTGGCGCTTCTGCACCTTGGCGTTGACGGAGGTGGCGAGTTTGAGCAGCGCCTGGATGGTCCGCTTCAGGTTGTCGCGGTCGTCCTGGAGCCGCCGGGTGGCGAGTTCGACGTTGCCGGGCAGCCGGTCGAGTTCCCTGGACCCCTTGCTCAGCGAGCGCCCGAGCCGCCCGAGGGAGTCGAGGGCGCGGCCGAGGTCGGTGCTCGCGGCGGCGTACTGGTCGCCGACGGCGGCGGCGCGGGCGATGAGCGTGTTGAGCTGGGGCCCCTTGCCGCCGACCGCGGTCGCGGACTCGGCGCTGATGGTGGCGATGTCCTGGCCGCCGAGGGCGGCGAGCAGCGGGCCGACCTTCTCGCTGATCTGCTCGAGGTCGGGCTGGACGGACGTGCGCCCGATCGTGGCGCCGGACGCCAGGTACGGGCCGCCGTCCAGGCGGGCCCCGGCGGGCAGGTCGAGCCGCACGTAGTTCTCGCCGAGCAGCGACGACTTGGCGATCGTCGCGGTGGTCCCGGTGGGGACGCGCTTGCGCAGCGACATGGTGACGCGGGCGCGGTAGCCGTCCAGCCGGATGCCGGTGACGGTGCCGACTCGGATGTCGGCGACCTGGACGCTGTGCCCGGTGACGAGGCTCTGCACGTCGTCGAACGTGGCGTGCAGGGTCACGTCGGTCGTAGA
This sequence comes from Actinomadura chokoriensis, assembly GCF_041463665.1. Classification (GTDB taxonomy): domain Bacteria; phylum Actinomycetota; class Actinomycetes; order Streptosporangiales; family Streptosporangiaceae; genus Spirillospora; species Spirillospora chokoriensis_A. Next base: position 217,118 of record NZ_JAXCEJ010000011.1, on the reverse strand, counting down.
CGCCGGGCGCCAGGTCGAAGAAGCCGGTGCTGATCAGCCGCGTCGCGAAGAAGCTGGCGAACAGCGCGATCAGGTAGAGCGGGACGAGCGCGATCAGCGCCGCGACGACCCGGGTGCACACCAGGTAGGCGAACGACCCGATGCCCATGACCTCCAGGGCGTCGATCTCCTCGGAGATGCGCATCGCGCCCAGTTCGGCGGTGAACGCCGACCCGCACTGCGCGGCGAGCGCCACCGCGGCGATCACCGGGGTGATCTCCCGGACGTTCGCGAACGAGCCGACCAGCCCCATGAACGACTGCGCGCCGATCGACTGGAGACCGGTGTAGCCCTGCAGGCCCACCTCGGTGCCGACGAAGAACGCCATCGTGAAGATCACGAAGATCATGCCGCCGCCGACGACGCTGGCGCCGACGCCCACCACCACGTCCGACACGTGCCGGGCGACGGTCTTGGCGTACTTGCGGCGCAGGATCAGGTCGCGCACCGAGTACAGCAGGATCCGGTAGACGAACACGGGCCACTGGGCGAGGTCCCCGGAACGCCGCAGCGCCTCCGACCCGGCCCGGGCGGCGCGCGGCGCGATCCGCTCCATCACCTGCAGGCTCGCCATCAGATCCTCGGCGGGAACGCGACGAAGTACACCGTCGTGATCACGTAGTTGAGGGCGAACACCAGCATGAACGCGACGACGATCGCGCGGTTGACCGCGCGTCCGACCCCGCCGGGCTCGCCGCGCAGCTCATTCCCATGTAGCAGGCGACCACGGCCGCGACCACGCCGAACAGCCAGGACTTCAGCAGGGTCACCACCAGGTCGGACGTCTGGAGCAGCGACACGGCGCGCCGTCGAAGTAGGCGCCCGGCGTGACGTCCTGCAGCAGCACGTTGAACACGAACCCGCCGGCCGCCCCCGCGACGATGACGAGGGAGGCGAGCAGCGTCGAGACGAGGCTCGCCGCCCACAGCCGGGGCGTGACGAGCCGGTGGACGGGGTTGACCGCCATCGCCTCCATCGCCGACAGCTCGTCCCGGATGCGGCGGGCGCCCATGTCGGCGGTCATCGCCGCCCCGCCCGCGCCCGCGATGATCAGCGCCGCGGCGATCGGCGCCACCTCGCGCACCAGGCCGACCACGACCGCGCCGCCGGTCGCGGACTGCGCGCCGAGCTGGGCGGCGAGCTGCCCGACCTGGAGCGCGACGGTCGCGCCGAGCGGCAGCGACACGAGGATCACCGGGATGCTCGTCACCCGGGCGAGGAACCACGCCTGCTCGGCGAACTCCCACGCCCAGGTGCGGACGTCCCATGTCCGGCGGACGGCCTCCAGCGCGATGACGAACAGCTCCCCGACCTCGCCCAGCAGGCTGTGGACGCGGCGCGGCATCTGGATCGCGGACACCGGTGGATCACCTCCTTCTCGGTTCGGGCCGGACGGCCCCGCATGCGTCTGGCGCGAAGACGTGGATCACGCGGGGCCGCCGGTGCTCGGGGCGAGGGCACACCGCACACTAGAACACTTATTGACACAGTGGCAATAGGCTATTGGCGGTCCGCCAATAAGGAAGCGCGCGAGCACCGCACCCCAGGTGTCGCGCGGCATCCAGAGAGGGTACGGCCTCCGGAGATCACGGCATCGGCCGGGGTGGGGCCACCGCCGCCGCCCAGGTCACCAGGTGTCGATGTGCAGCACCTCGTCCAGCGGGACCCGCGCGGCGGGACGGAACGTGTCCCCCGTGTAGTAGGCGGTCGGGAGCAGCGCGCCCTGCCGGACGTCCTCGGGCAGGCCGAGCAGCTCTGCGACCTCCCGCTCGTACACCAGGTGCAGGGACGTCCAGGCGGTGCCGAGCCCGCGGGCCCGCGCGGCGAGCGCGTAGTTCCAGGCGGCCGGCATCAGCGAACCCCAGAGGCCGGCCTGGTTGCCGCCCGGGAGCTCGCCGCCCTCCACCCGCAGGCACGGGATCACCAGGACGGGAACGTCGCCCATCCGTTCGGCCAGGTGGGCGGCGCTGTCGCCGACGCGGCGCTGCACCTCGGCGCGGTCCGGGTCGTCCTGGTAGAGGGCGGCGGCCGACACCTTCGACCCGGCGTACGCGGCGAACGCGCGCCGGTAGTGCTCGCCGATCGCCGCGCGCCGCTCCGGGTCGGTGACGACGATCCACTCCCAGCCCTGCCGGTTGCTGCCGCTCGGCGCCTGGAGGGCGATCTCCAGGCATTCGCGGACGAGTTCGATCGGCACGGGACGGTCGAGGTCGAGGCGCTTGCGCACGGTGCGGGTCGTGGTCAGCAGTTCGTCCGGGCTGAGCGGAAGTGTCGTCATACGCCCATCGTGCCGCAGCAGGTAAGGGTTGAGGTTTTCCGGTGCAGTTGATGTGCGAGCAACTAGTCTGTCGGAATGGTTGCCGCTTTGGGTGTTTCCTCCGCTACGTCCAGGCTTGGGTGGCTTGACGCGCTGCGGGGCGGGGCGGCCCTGGCGGTGGCGCTGCACCACGCGAGCTACGTCTACCTCCCCCGGCTCCGGGGGTGGATGACCGACTGGTTCGATCCCGGCCTGTTCGGGGTGCTCGTCTTCTTCCTCGTGAGCGGATACATCGTCCCCGCGTCGCTGGAGCGCCGGGGCAGCGTGCGCGGGTTCTGGATCGGCCGCTTCTTCCGCATCTACCCGCTGCTGGCGGTGACGTGCCTGCTCGCCGTGCTGCCGTTCCTGCTCGGTGTGCTCGGGCTGCGCGCCGGGCTGGAGCGGTACTCGCCCGCGACCGCCGTCCTGGCGCACATGACGATGCTGCAGGACCTCCTGAACGTCCCCAACGTGATGAACGTGCTGTGGACGCTGTCCTACGAGATGGCCTTCTACCTGCTGATCGTCGCGCTGTTCGTGGTGGGCGGGCACCGCCGGTCGGCGCCGGCCGCCGTCGTCCTCACGGTCGTCGCGCTGGTCGCGGTCACGCTGACGGCGGGCGGGCTGCTGACCGGCGCCCACGCGCCGGCGGCCCTGCTGTCGCGGACGGCGGGGACGGGCCCGGTCGTCGCGATGACCGCCGCGGCCCTGGTGGTGGCGATCGCGGCGGCGGTGTCCCGGCGCCCCGTGACCCGCACCGCGGGCGGGCTCCTCGGCGGGCTCCTCGCCCTCGTGCTGGTCTCGGCGAACGGCCGGATCAGCGCGTGGGAGAGCCTCATCATGCTCGCGACCATGTTCGCGGGCACCGCCGTCTACCGCGCTGAGCGCGGCCAGATCACCTGGCGTGCCTGCGCGGCCGCCGGCGGCGTCGTCCTCGCGGGCGCGCTCGCCGCCGGGATGTGGCACGCCGCCCCCTACGGCCCGAGCGCCCAGCTCGTCTGGTGCGGTGCGGTCGTGGCGGCGGCCGCGACGTTCACGGTCGCGTGGCGGCTGCGCCACCGGCGGTTCCCCGCGTGGGCGACCGGCCTCGGGACCATCAGCTTCTCGCTCTATCTGCTGCACCCGCTGCTGCTGATGGTCGCGGCGCAGTTCCTCGGCACGTCCGGACGCGAGGACGTGGTGGGCCTCGCCCTCTTCCTGCTGGTGCTGGTCGGGGCCAGCTGGGCGTCGCAGCGCTGGATCGAGGCCCCCGCGCAGCGCCTCGGCCGCCGCCTCTCCCGTCCGTCCGCACCGGAGACGGCCCGGCAGCCGCAGGTCGTCACATCATGAGTCCGACCGCCGGCCCGGCTCGCGCCGGCGGGAGGTCATCGCTCCACATAGTCCTCGGACAGGACGCGATATCCCGCCACCTCGTTCGGCAGCCGCAGCTCGCGCGCCTGGACCGAGGCGACCATGCTGCTCAGCATCCCGTTCATGGCCTCGGGGAGGGCACTGGTGCTGTCGCCCAGCGCGGGGTCCGCCATGTAGGTCTGGACGGTCGACATGCCGCGCAGGACGGCCTCGACGGCCTCGCCGAAGCCGAAGGAGATGATCCGCGGGTGCCGCCGCCACTGCTCGTCGACGAGCGCGCGGTGCGCTTCCTGCCACCCGGTCGTCGGACGGTCGGTCGGCGCGCCGTCGGTCAGCAGGAAGACGACCGGGCGCAGGACGCTGTACCCCTTGTCCTGGAGCAGCGGGACGTCGATGTCGATCCGGTCGCGGAGCATCTCGAACAGCGGCCCGAAGTTGGTGCCGCCCTGGCAGCGCAGCACCGGCATCTGCCGCATCCTCGTCAGCTCCGTCATCTTCACCACGACGGCCGGCTCGGAGGAGAACGTGATGATCGACAGGTGGACGAACTCGGAGACGCGAGGGTTCAGGTACAGCTCCTTGATGATCTTGGCGAGGGTCTCGTTCAGCAGCTTCTCGTGCTTCTGCATCGACTTGGAGACGTCCAGCGCGATGTAGGTGGGCATGCCCTTGCCGAGGCCGGGCGCCCGTTCCGCTGATTCGGTCATGCCGTGCTTCTCCTTCCATGGTGGCGGCGGCTCGTCAGGACGGCCCCGTCAGGACGGACCGGTCAGGACGGCCTCGTCAGGACAGCAGCGCCGAGGCGACGCCGGTCAGCAGGAGGAGGACCAGCGCGGCCAGGCACATGATGATCAGCGGGACGACGTACCCGTCGATGCCGGGCCAGGCCGGGGCGCGCTGATCCTTTCTTTCGAAGGGGTCCTGCTCGATGGGCGGCGTGGTGGGCCGAGGGGGTGGCGGCTCCGTCCGTGCGTGTGGCGCTTCGGTCCGTGCGGGTGGCGGGCCAGGCGTTCCCGCACCCGTGGCGGAGCCCTGCGCCGTGCTCGACGCCAACCGTGCTGCGGTCCGTGCCGGCGGCCGGTCCATCTCGGTTTCCAGGAGTTCCAGCAGTGCCCAAGTGGCGGGCCGCAGCTCCGGCGGGTCGTCGATCGCGCATCTCAGCGCGTCGGCGAACGGGCCGGCGCGCAGCCGCGCCGACAGCGCGCCGAAGGCGGGGTGCGGATCCTCGCCGCGGACGCCGGTCAGCGTGCGCAGCACGGCCACCGCAAGCTTGTAACGGTCGGTGTAAGCGGTGAGGCGCTCGCCCGGCGAGACCGCCGGGTCGTTCCACGAGTTGCACTCCACCCAGGGCCGGGACGACAGACCGCAGCCGTCCATGTCGATGAGGAAGACACGGCCCGTTTCCCGCGTCCAGAACATGTTGGCGTACGACCAGTCCCCGTAGACGACGCCATGTCGCTCCAGAAGGGCACCGACGCACAGCATGTTCCGCGCGACGCGGAGGCGTTCCCGCTCGTCCGGGACGGCCAGGCCGCGCGCCTCGTAGAACTCACCGTCCGTCTGGACGAGCTGGTCCAGGTTGAGCGGAACCGACTCGGGAGGTCCGAACGGCGTCCGCACCTCGACCTGGAACTCCGGCGGCGCCTTCGCCAGCACGACCCCGGCCGTCGCTCCGTCCGACACGACCCGGCTGACCGGCCAGCATGTCGCCGAGTCCACGATGGCGAGGTCGTCCCGGCGCATCCCGGCGGGCAGGCCGATCAGCCGGTCCAGCACCTCGGGCGGCTCATCGGGGAAGCCCGGCTTGTACCGTTTGACGAGCCAGCCGGGGTGGGCCGCGCTCTCGTAGACCTCCGTGGACTGCCCGTTCTCCCCGGCGATCCGGACCCGGGCCTCGGCGACGTCCGCCAGTTGCGTGACCGGCCCGAACGGCCGGTCCGACCAGGCCCTCACCGGTCGCACCAGACCACGACGGCGGTGCGGTCGTCCAGCTGCCCCCGCGCGTCGAAGCCGACGTCGGCGACGAACGAGGCGACGTGCGGTGGCCCGGCCCAGCGTTCGGCGAACCAGGGCGCGGCGCCGCCCGCGAGCACGTCCCCGACCCCGTCGGTGGCGAACGCCAGCACCGCGCCCCGCTGCACGGTGACCCAAGCCGTCCGCGCCCGGTCGGGATGGAAGGGCAGGAACTCGGTCAGGACGTCCAGGTCGAGGCCCTCCTTGTCGGCGCCGACGAGACGCGTCCAGCCAGCGTCCGAGCGGAGCCAGGCGCCCACGTCCGCGACCCAGGCGAGCCACACCAGCCGGCTGCCGTCCGGGGCCGGCTCCACCGGGACGACCGCGGCGAGCGCCGCCGCCCGCACGTCGTTCTCGGTGACCCGCTGCTGCGCGGCCATCCCCGACATCTGCCGGGCGGCGTCCAGGAACAGGGACGGCCCGTCCAGCGGCGCGCCGCCCGCGAGGTCGGCGCGGAGCCGGCCGATCAGCGCGGTGACGGCGACGTTCGCCCCGAGATGGGAGCGGCTGCTGTCGGACATCCCGTCGGCGACCGCGACCAGCAGGTGCCGGCGGTCCGGGTCGCGGCCGAGCCGGTAGGCGTCCTGCCGGTGCTGGGCGGGCTCGGCGCAGCGGTGGCCCGGCCCGACGAGCGAGGCGGCGCGGACGGTCAGCGGCCCGACGCTGACCGCGTCGGCGGCGATCCCGGAGATGGCGGGCTCGTCCGGCAGCCGCCACGGCGCGCGGGACTGCCGGGCGCCCGCGCCGAGCGGGCGCGGGAAGTCCATCTCCGCGAGGTCGGCCGGGGCGGCCGGCGGCGTGCGGCGGCGGCTCAGGAGTCCCATGGCATCGGCTTCCAGCCGTCCACGCCGTTCTCGGCGCGGTCGCGGAACTCCTCCGGCATGGCGTCCTCGTCCTCCTCGTCCTCCGCGTCGCGGACGAGCTCGCCGGGGAGCGCCGCCTGCGGCGCGGGGGCCGGCACCCCGGCGGTCGCGGGCTCGAAGAGGCCCGACCTCGGTTCCGGCCGGAGCAGCCCGGAGATGGGGTCCAGGCGCTGCAGCATCTCGTTGACGTCCGCCGGCTGAATGATCTTCTGCTCGACGGCCGTGTTGTACAGCTCGATGACCCGGTTCTCCTTGATCTCCTCACGCCGGCGCATGTCGACGATCAGGGTGCCGACACGACTCGGATCCTGCGCCAGGTAGCGCAGGAAGAGGTCGGAGCTGGTCTGGACGGAGGCGCGCAGCGCGGTCACCTCCTCCTCGGTGATCCGCCGCTTGACGCCCGCCTCGTGCAACTGCTCCTGGATGCGGCGGGTCCGCTCGTCGGGGACGGCCCGCACGTAGCAGCGGTGCACGGTGACGCCGCCGTCCTCCCCGCGGCACTCGCCGCGCAGCCGCTCGGAGAGCGCGGTCTCCACCTCGGCGATCAGCTCCACCGGGTGCTCGTGGCACACGGCGCGCGCCACGTCCAGCAACCGGGACCGGACCGCGCGGGCCGCGTCCGACAGCCCCCGCTTCACCACCGCGACCGGGTCGGTCACCGACCACTCCGCCTCCACGGTCAGCTCGAACCGTGCGAGGTCGGTCCGGCTCGGGACCGAGTCCACGAACGTGTCGCGGCGCAGGGTCGTGTCGACCTCGAACCGCCACTCGTAGTGCGGCCCCCCGAGCGCGCGCAAGCCGCGCGGCGGCGACGCGGGAAGCCGCACGACCCGCCCCTCACGGTCGGAGTAGACGAGGGCGCGGTCGGGCGGCGCGGCGCCCTGCGGCGCGTCCCGGGCGGCCATCCTGCTGACGATGACCGGCTCGGACGGGCCCGACTCCACCGAGGCGAACCGTCCGGGGTAGGACTCCGGCAGCGGCGACCCCGGGACGCCGCCGGGCCCGGCGGCCTCGGGCGGCTCGGCCGCGGGGAGCGGGTCGTCGCCGGGCGGCGCACCTGCGGGCTCGTCGTCGCGCCGCGGGTCCTCGTCGTTCTCGGCCACCTGGATCACCTTCCGTTCAGGGCGGTCAGTACGTCGGCGGAGCTCTTGCCTGCCTGGTCGTCCTCGGCCCAACCGCGGGCCGCGTATCGCAGGCGCCTGGCCGTGGTGTCGTCGGCGGCGACGGCACGCGCGAGCCGCGCCAGCGAGCGCCGGACCACCGGTACCTCGTCGGCCGTGCACGCCCATTCGCGCAGGACGTCCTGGGCGTTCTCCTGGATGTCGGGGTCGTTGAGAACCTCGCGCCAGAGCGCGGCGATGCCGGGCATCCGATCGGCGTCCATGGCGGCGACGTGCAGGAGGCCGGGCCAGTCGAAGTCGTCGCCCGGCAGCCGCCGGACGAGCTGGGCGGCCGCCAGCAGGAACGCGAGCCGCCCGGTGACGGAGCGGATCTCGTCGCGTCCGGAGATCCAGCTCAGCAGCCGCCTCGGGATCTCCGCGCCCGCCCACTCGGTCTCCCACAGTTCGGTGACGGACTCGCACACCGCCGCCGTGACCGTGATGGCCTCGTCGGAGGCGTGCTCCTCCAGCCGGTCGAGCGCGGCGGAGACGCCGCCCGAGTCGTGCTCCACCCGCCACGCGCGGGCCGCGGTCGCGCGCAGTTGCACCGGCTCACCGGCTCCGCCCCAGCCGCGCAGCAGCTCGCGGACGGGTTCGCGCAGCGCGGGCCGCTGCCGCACGGTGGCGTGCAGCGCGGCCGCCGCGACCGTCCGGTACCGGTGGTCGCCGTCGTGCGCCATCGGCTCGATCACGAAGGCGCGGACGAGGTCGAACCCGCGGGCCGCGAGGAAACCGGTGGCGACGGCGGTCCGGGTCCGGACGCTCTCCAGCGGATGCCGGGCGCACCAGCGCAGCCAGTCCAGCAGCGCGGGGCGCTGCTCGTCGAACTCGCCCCAGAAGTACCCGAGCACCTTGCCCTGCGCGTACGGGTCCAGGTAGCGGATCACCTCGGTGGGCGCGGTCACCCCGTACCTGAGCTGGACGGTCGACGTGACGGTCCGGGCGCCGAGCCTGCTCAGCCAGTTGCGCTTGGTCGGCTTCAGCGGGGCGTCGAGGCGGCGCAGCGAGTCGGCGTGCGGGTCGCCGGTCTCCAGGTCGTCCTTCAGCCTCATGGCGGCGAGGGCGGCCGTCTCGTAGGGCTCGCCGCTCAGCACCGCGGCCGAGACCGCCATGCACTGCAGGGACAGGGTCTCCAGCCCCGCGAACCATTCGGCGCGCTGCTCGTCGTCACGGAGCCGGAGCGCCTGCTCGGCGGTCCGGGCGAGCGGAAGCGACTGGCGGTAGGCGTTGAGCAGCTCCACCGCGACCGTGCGGGCATGGCGGGGCGGCCCGGCCAGGGCGAACTGCGCCTCGAGAAGCTCCGGCACGCCGGGCTCGGCGAGGAGGACGTCGGCGCGTGCCGCCCCGAGCTCCAGCGCCATCAGGCCGTGCACGATCTCCCGGCGGTCGCGGACCCCGCCGAGCCGGAGCACCAGTTCGGCCGCCCGGGAGCCGGTCAGCGGGCGCGCCGCGTCCACCGTGATCACCAGCCGGGCGCCCGCGTCCTCCAGCAGGCGGGTGACCTTGTCCAGACCGAACGCCGTGAGCGTGTCCGGGCGGGCCGGTTCCCGCAGGACGTACCCGGCCCCCTCGCTGATGTCGTCGCGGGTCAGCTCGTCCAGCCCGATCCCGGGATCGACCGCGAACAGCCGCCGCTCGGAGCCGCCGGCGGAGCCCCCGGACGAGCCCCCGGACGAGCCCCCGGACGAGCTGTGACCGGAACCGCCGGACGAGCCGCCGGTGGAGCCGTCTTCGGCGAGAGCGCACAGCAGGCGGAGCGCCGCGGTGAACCGGCCGGTGTCCGGGTCGGCCTGAAGGATCACGATCCGGCGGTCCCGCGCGCGGTGGCACAGCTCGTCGAAGTCCTCCGGGGCGACGAAGGCTCGCTGGACCGCCTCCACGTCCTGGCGCGGCAGCGGCACCACCCGGCCCCGCTGCCCCCCGCCCGGCCCGGCGAAGTGGTAGATGTTCTGGTCGCGGCCGACGTACCGCTCCGCCCGGACGTAGCCCGACAGCGCGTCCCGCTCGGTGCCGATGCGGTCCTGGATCGTGCCGCGCCGCCCCTGCTCGCTGAGGACGTCCGTCCGGGACGGCTCCGGGCCCTCTTCGGCCTCGGCCTTCCGGGCGCGCTCGTCCCCGGCCGCCTCGTCCGCCGGCCCGTCCCTGTCCTTGCCGAGGTCGCGGTCCCGCTCGGGCGGCCGCTCCGCCGCCCGGGGCGCGTCCGCTCCATCCCGCTCGCTCACGACCGGCCTCCGAAGCCGTAGGTGATGGTGTTCTGGTCACGGCCGATCACGACGCCGCCCGGCGCGTTGATCGTCGTCACATGGGTGGGCCCGGTCGCCGGCGGGTCCCGCCGCGGCTCGGGCGCCGGCGGGTCCTGCCCCGGCGGGCCGGACGGCGGCGGGCCGCCCGGTCCGCCGCCGTCCGGTCCGTCGGGCATGCCGTCGGGGAAGTCCAGGTCGTTCGGGTTCGGGCCGCCGGGGAACCAGATCCAGGCCTCGTCGTCGTCCCGGAGGTCCGGGACCCGCACCGCACGCAGGTCCTCCGGGTCCAGGGACGTCATGCCCGACTCGATCGACCCGCGGTAGACGAACTTCGAGACGATCACGCCGAGGTCGCAGCCCGCCCTGTCCAGCGCCGTCCGCAGCGCTTCCGCGCCGCACAGGCCGGCGGCCACCACGGGCGCGGAGCCGCTGTACCCGTGCGCCGCCTCGGCGGCGGGCCCGTGGTGGAGCGCGAGCCGCATCCGGGTCCGCGCCTGCGGGCTCGCCACCCGGTTCCGGTCGCGGAGCCCGGCGTTCAGCTCCCGGACGAACCGGCCCACGAGCACCTCGGCGGAGACGTCGTGCGGCAGCACCATCAGCTTTCCGTCGCCGCTGCGCTGGTCCCGCCACCGCCCCGGGTCCAGGCGGGCGTTGCCGGCCGCCTCCCGCACGCACTCGACCAGGTTCTTCTGCAGCACCGCGTGCACGTTCTGCGGCTTCGACCCGTACCCGTGCAGGTCCACCGCGACGACCGTCCGGTAACTCATGCGCCGTCCTCCGGCCCGGGCGCGACGACGACGCTGTAGACGGTCTCGCCGAGCCCGCTGAGGTACTGGTTGAGCTTCGGGCGGTCGACGCCCAGCAGGTGCCCGACGGTGCCCCGCTCGTCCTCGTCGGGGAACATCTTGATCACGTCGCCGAGCGTGTGGTCGAGCTTGCCCTGCAGGAACCTCAGCTCGTCCCGGACGCGCGGCATCGACTTGCGCTCGTCGGCGAGCAGCTCGCGGACTCGGCCGGAGAACTCCGCCACGACGTCCGCGAGGAACGCGAGCGCGCCGCGAGCCCTCAGCACCTCGTAGCTGACGACGTCCCCGAGCGCCACATGCCGGTCGCCGGGGGCGGCGAGGCGCGGGATGGCGACGCCCCTGGCCTCGAAGTGGAACCGCGCACGCCAGAACTCCCGGGCCTTGCCGTCCGCGGCCGTGATGACCTCCAGCGCGTGCCGGCAGAGCCTGTCCGCCTGCTCGAAGCGACGGCGCCGGTCGGGATCGGTCCACGCGACCCCGGTGTCCGGCACCGCGGAGGCGGCGGCCGTGCCGAGCGCCCGGAGCTCGCCGAGCTCGCGGCGCACCTCCGCGACCAGCTCGTACAGCCCGGTCTGGTCGTCGACCGGGACGTGGGAGCGCAGCGTCGCGGCGAGGTCCTCGTAGAAGGTGTCGCTGTCCCACTGCAGGACGCGCGTGAACACGTCCTCGACGTCGTCGTTGAACGCGGCGGCGAGCGGCCCCGCCATCACCAGCACGACGCTGCGCGGATGCGCCCGGCGGTTCCCCATCAACGCCGACGCCCGGGTGCGCAGCTCGGCGAGCTCCGCGTCCTCCAGCACGGCGCCGCTGACCACCAGGGCGCATTCGGAGTCCCCGCGCCGGGAGGTGACCCGCAGGTCCGGTTGCCAGCGCGACCTCTCCTGCCGCCGGACCCGCTCGACGTGGTAGCCGAGCTCGATGCACCGGGCCGACAGCTTGCCCCGCACGTGGTCGGGGGTGTCGGGCGCGCACAGCGAACGGCTCGCCTCCCGGATCTGCCGCGGGCCGATGCTCCCCGTGCCCGCCGCCCGCTCGTAGGCGTGGTGGCAGAGCGTGATGGTCCGCCGCGGATGCCCGTCGGTGATCTTCCACAGCTCCTCCACGCTGCCGCGGCCGAACGGGTACGGTCCGTCGTCGCCCTCATCGTCGGTGCGCAGCGCGGCCCGGATGTAGTCGCGGATCTGCGCGACGGTCAGCCCCGCCGGGACGATCCGCGTGGTCACCCGCTGGTGGACGGCCTGCGGCAGCGCCTCCCAGAAGTCGATCAGCCCGCACACCGCCAGCAGCGCCCCGGTCTCCCCCGCCCAGCCGATCAGGTCCATGAGGGTCTCGGACACCCTGGCGGGACCCTGCGGATCGATCCGGTGCAGCTCGTCCAGGACGAGCACCATCCGGCCGCCCGTCCAGGCGCACAGCCTCGCCAGCGCGCGCAGCGCCTTCAGCGCCCGCGTCCCGTCCCGGACCGGCGGGGCCTGCACGCCGCGGTCGGCGAGCAGCCGCTCGTCCTCCACCGGGAGTTCCCTGGCACCGCAGAGCCACCGCCAGGCCGCGGGGCCCGCCGCCTTGTGCCACACCAGCCGCAGGACCCGCGCCAGGTCCTCGTCGCCGTCGGCGATCTCCATGAGCTCCCGGTGCAGCCGGAACACGACGTCGACCGGCAGCTCGTCGGACGCGACCGGCGGCGGCGCCTCCGGCTCGGCCCCCGGGGCGCGGCGCAGGCCCGCGCACAGGTCCTCGACCATCTTCTCGACGGTGCCGAAGAGCAGCACCCCGGCGGCGGTGTCGACCGGCCGGATCCGGCCGCCGGCGCCGGAGCCGGGCGGGGCGAGCAGCCGCTGGTAGATGGACAGGACGGTGTCCTCCGCCTGCCCCGACGCGACGAGGACGACGGGCCGGGTGCCGGCGATGCGGACGATCTCGTCCATCAGCGTCCACGCCAGATGGCTCTTGCCCGCGCCGAGCTCCCCGAGGATCGCCGCGACCCGCCCGGAGCGCCCCGGGTCGCCGCCGACGTCCGCGCGGGCGGTGAGGAAGTCCATCGCGAGCAGCCGGACGGCGCGGACCGCGTCGGTCTCCACCGCCACGTCCGCGCCGGTTCCGTCGAGGCGGACCTCCGGCACGTCCGGGAACGGATTGCGGTGAGGCGCACCGGACCCGGGCTGGAACTGCGTTCGGGCTGCGTTCACGGCGCACCGATCCTGACTGCCGCGGCGAGGTAGTGATGGACGGCGACCCGGGCCGCGCCGGACTCGATGGCGGCCTCGAACGCCTGGTGGCAGAGCACGTTGAACCAGGTCAGGTTGTTCGGGCTGAGGCTCGCGCGCTGCCGGCCGAGCGCCCGCAGCAGCAACTCCAGGTCGAGGTCGAACAGCGTGTCGAGCGCGGCGTCGCCGCCCATCCGGACCCGCAGGAACTCGGTCAGCTCCAGGTCGCTGAACGGGTTCAGGCAGACCGGGGTGAGGAGATCCCGGTGCGGGCTGCGCGCCAGGCGGTCGCTGACGTCGGCCCAGTCGGCGTCCACCCAGTACGGGAACTCGAAGAGGTAGACGCTGGAGTTCGCGGCGTGCGCGGCCCGCGCGTAGCCCTCCGCCTGGTCGGCGATGGCGGCCGGGCTGAGGTTCGGGTCCGGCCGCGGCAGCCGGACCACCAGGCGCCGCCCGCCCAGCGCGCGCCCGAGCTCGTGGTGCGCCTCCACCGGTTCGGCGGTCCGCACCTCGTGCAGCGCCGTCCGGAGCCCGTCCGGCAGCGGATAGGTGTCGCGCATCCGGGCCAGGCAGTCCGCGGGTCCGGCGAGCCCGTCGGACGGGCGGCCCGCCAGGTCCACCAGGAGGCGGCCCGCGTCCGCGTAGCGGTGCAGGCAGCGGTGGGCCAGCACCGACTTGCCGAGATGCGGCCGGCCGGCGATGAGCACGACGCCGCCGTCCCCGACGTCCGGGGGATCCGGCCGCCCGGCGAAGGCGATGTAACCGTCCTGCCGCTCCGGGCCCTCGCACCCGTCCCGATGGACGCCGAGGTCGGCCGGCCTGCGCGGGAACGGGTTCACGTCGATCGCCTGCTTCTGCGCGTTCATGCCGCCGCTCCCCGCAGGCTGAACGCCGCCGAGAGCACGTGGAACGTGGACACCTCTTTGCAGTCCTGGGCGATGGCGCCGTCGAAGGCGGTCCGCATCAGACCGTGCATGTCCTTCAGCTGGATCGACGGCTGTCTGCGCACCGCGAGCACGTCGAGGGCCTTGCGCAGGGAATCGGGGACCTCGGGCGCGAGAGTGATCTCGCTGTGCGGGAACCTGGCCATCACTCCCTGCACATACGTCCAGACGTCATCGCCGGTCAGCTCGCTCAGTTCGCATTCCCGCACCGTGACGTCGTGGTTCTTCTCGATCTCCTCGACCAGTCGCCTCCATTCACTCGGCCACAGGTCGGTGAGGTACTCGTAGATCAGCACGTTGCCGCTGAGGTCGGCGGCGGTGGCGTACTGGATGATCTCCCTGGCGATGTCCTCGCAGCCGGTGCCCGCCTTCTGCTCCACGCTCGGCAACCGCACCGCGAGCGAGCCGTGGGCCTGCTCCAGGATCGCGCAGAGCCGCTCCCCCCAAGCGCCGTCGTCCGTCTGCGACACCTCCGGGCCGAAGCGGTCGATCTCCTCCCGCAACGCGCAGAGCACCTGGTGGCGCCGGACCGGGCTCTCCGTGGTCACATGCGCGAGATGGAGCAGGTCCACCGTTGTCAGCCCCTGCGCGTGGTACTCGTGCAGCAGGCGGTGCCCGTAGACCGTCTTCCCGTTCCCGCGGTCGCCGCCGATCAGCAGGACGCTCCCCCTGGCGTCCTCCAGTGCCGGAACCCCCGGCGTGTTGGCGAAGGAGAAGAACGGCGAGACGCTGAGGTTGGGGCATTTGGCGATCCCCTTGCAGCGCCCCATTGACGGCATCTTCTCCTTGAACGGGTTCTTCACCGCCCGCCCCCTGTTTCGATCACGGCCGGTTCGGCGTTTCCGGCGAGCGCAGCGTTTCCGGCCGGCACGGCGTTTCCGGCCGGCACGGCGTTTCCGGCCGGCGCGGCGAGTTCGCCGCGTATCACCCGTGCCAGGCCCCCGTAAAGCCGCGCGAGTTGCTCCGTGGTGCGCGCGTCGTCGAAATCTCGCTCTTTCACCGTCCGGTGCGCGTCATCGAGGATCCGCAACAGATCGCGGGATTCGGTTTCCGGAAGCGGCGTGCTCAAAATGGCGGACCACAACTGCAGGCGGCACCCTTCCAGGGCGCCGCCGTCGGGCGTCGTCCCGCGCGAGCGTGCCTGGCGCACGCCGTCGGCCACCTTGAGGTATCCGGTGGCGGCGGCGTTGAGCTGGTCGGTGAGCGTCTGCCGGCGGACGGTGCGGGCCGTCCACAGGGAGGTGAAGAAGGCCAGGAGCGCGCCGAGGAGCAGGGTGAACAGCGGACTGGTCCCGATGCGCTGCAAGAGCGGCGGCCCCGCGGGCGGTTCCTGGAGCGGCTTGGCGCCGGTCAGGGCGACCAACGGCTCGCACGCCCTGGTGAACGCGTCGGTGGAGCTGTCGCTCCATTCGTCGAGCGTGGTGGGCGCCGCCACCCGCTTGTCCCGCACCGGCCGGAACCGGACGTCCGTGCTTCCGGGCGCGGCCTCGCCGAGCCGGATCGCCACCCGGACCAGCTCGGCCCGGTGCTCGTCGGACAGGCAGTGCACCCGTCGCGCGTCGGCGCGGACCGCCTCACCCGGGTCGGGGCCGTCCAGCACGGTCGGCACGGTCGCGACCCCGGCGGCCGCGATCGCGCCGGCCGCGGCCAGCTTCAGCCGGTGTCTCCGGAACCAGGTGCGCATGGGCATCAGACCATGCGCAGGAGGACGACGACCACGAGCAGCACCGGCGACAGCCAGGCGAGCACACCGACGACATCGGCGGGCAGCTTCCGGCCGGGCAGCCGCAGCAGGGCTCGCGCGACGCTCTCGCGGCCCGGCGCGGAATGCCGCGCGCCGCCGCCGAACGGGTCGGGCCGGAGCTGCGGAAGGGCGTACACCAGGCAGTGCTCGGCCAGCCAGTCCGCGCGGTCCGGCTCCAGGCGCCCCGCCAGCACGCCGAGGGCGTCGGCGATCACCGGCGGCAGTCCCCCGGCCGCGTGCCTCCTGCGCAGCTGGTCCTTGAGCTCCTCTTCGCCGTGTCCCACGGCGAAGAGCGGCCGCATCAGGTCGGCCATCCGCCGCGGGGCGTCGGCGAGGCCGTCCACGCGGTCGGCGAACCAGCCGTTCTCGTTCATGATCTGGAGGACGGCGGAGAAGCCGCCCGCGTCCAGCGTCCCTCCCCGCCCGGTGCGCGCGGCGATCCAGTCCATGATGCGGAGCGAGCCCGCCCGGTCCTTCGTCCCGCCGAGCATCTGGTAGAGCCGGACCAGGTACGGGTCACCGCGCCGGCGCTCGGGACGCTGCTGGACGTTCGGCTCCTCCATGGCCGGCTCGTGCACGAGCGGTTCCTGCACAGGCGGCTCTTGCAGGGGCCGCTCCTGCACGGGCGGCTCCTGCACGGGCGGCTGCTGGACGGGCGGCTCCTGCGCGGTTGAAGCCGGAACGGGAGGCGGAACCGGAACCACCGGAGTCGGGCTGGGCGCGGCCGCCTCCTGGACCGGGACCCGGCGCACCGCGGACTCCAGCCCGTGCCGGGCCGGCCGACGCACCTTCGCAACGGGCCGCGGATCGATGGCCTTGGTGATCTCGTTGCTGCACGCGACGGCCTCGATCTTCTCCCGCAGGGACCCGCAGCCCCGGACCACCGGCCAGACGAGCCGGTAGCAGTCGTCGCCGAACACCCGGTAGGCGTCCGCGAGCAGGCCGGCGGCGGCGGAGAGGTCGCCCTGCGGGCCGGCGCCGTCATCGGGACGGACCACGTGGGGCCCCTCGTGAACCGGCGGTCCGTCCAGCGCCCGGTCACGGAACGCGATCGCGAGCTCGGTCCGGCCGTCCCCGCCGCCGAGCGGGGCCTCGCAGGTGGAGAACGCGGCCCGCCAGCCGTCGGTGGCCCGCCCGTCCGCGTCGGTGAGCAGCGCTTTCAGCGTCCGGCGGGTCGCCCACAGCAGGGCGAGCGCGCGGCTCTGCCGCAGCGGGCTGCGGATCTCCTCCTCCGGCAGCAGCACCGTCAGCGACCGGGCCGGGTCCTCCAGGACGGCGGCGAGGAGCGAGGCGAGGCCGGAGGCGTCCTGCCCCCGCCGTTGCAGGTCCTCCCAGGAGGAACCCCCGCTGAGGTGGGAGAAGGTCAGCGGCGTGAGCGGCGCCCCGCGCCCCACCTGCCCCGGGAGATGCCGGAAGATGTTGCGCGGATCGGTGGCGGCGACGCGCATCGCGATATCGGCGGTCAGCACGCTCTCCGGCCCGATCAGGGCCCGCGCCACCATGTTCAGCCGGTCGGCCCCCGCGCTGCGGGACGGGCCGTGCCCCCCGCCGTCGAGCGGAACCGCGTGCGGGTCGACGCTGCGCAGGATGAGCGCCGCCGTCCCGTCCAGATAGGTGAGGTAGACCGCGCTGGACGGCGACTCGGACGCCGCCGTCCGGCCGCGCCCCGAGATTCCCGCGTAACGAGTCAGCCGCTTGTTCCACTGGCGGAACTCCGTGCGGGAGTCGAACGACGAGGCGACGCCGGTGAGGTCGTACTCGTGATCCCAGCGGAACTCGATCTGTTCGATGGGTGCCTCGGTCATCTCAGATTCCTATGTCCTGGGCTTCGGCGGAGGTCAGCAGTCCGGTCATGGCCATCAGCGCGACGAGGGGGCGCAGCACCCGCAGCGGGCGGGCGCCGCGTTCGATCGCGTCGGTCCCGGTCGCCGACACGACGTGCAGGGTGGCCCGTTCGCATTCCTGGTAGGGGCGCGTCCACGCCTCAGCGCCGCGCTGGTACAGGTAGCCGAACACGTCGGCGCTCTCGTCCAGCACGTCGGCGGGGTCCAGGTCGGCCGAGTCACGGCTCAGCCAGTGCGCG
Source organism: Actinomadura chokoriensis (assembly GCF_041463665.1). Taxonomy (GTDB): domain Bacteria; phylum Actinomycetota; class Actinomycetes; order Streptosporangiales; family Streptosporangiaceae; genus Spirillospora; species Spirillospora chokoriensis_A. The sequence continues at coordinate 199,373 of NZ_JAXCEJ010000011.1, read as the reverse complement.
ATCGGATCGTCGAACTTGAACAGGTCGGCCTTGTTGAGCACGACCGCGGCGCTCACCCGGGCGAGCCGTTGCGAGCCGCGCAGCAGGCTGAGCACCGTGTTGAACGCCGGGTCGCCCAGGCTGCCGGGCGCGAACCGCTTCGGATCGGCCACGAAGACCAGCCCGTCGGCGATGTCGAGGAACCGCTTGGCGTCGCCGACGTTGCTCAGCTCGCCGCCCGCCACGTCGAACAGCGCCACCGCGCGCGAGGTGCCGCCGCCGGACATCACGAAGGCGTCCGCGAACGCGACCTCGCCCTCGCGGGTGGGCGCGAGCCACGTGGAGTCGCTGAACAGCGGGTGGACGATGTCGCGCAGGAACGTCTGGTGCCGGTCGAGGTCCACCGGCTGCGCGGTGATCCCGTAGGCGCCGAGCTCGCCGCGCTCGATCTCCGCGACCATCGCCGCCGCCAGATGGGTCTTCCCGGACGTGGTCCCGCCGATGAAGCCGTAGACGGCCGGCGGCCCGTACTGGCCGTAGGACGCGGGGAGGTAGTGCGTGCCGGTCGTGTTGCCGGGATTGGGGCAGCGCACGGAGGCCGTCCGCATCATGCGGGCGCGCTGCTCGTCGTTGACGTCCGGCGGCAGGACGAGCTCGACGTACTGGGCGAGGCCGTGGTCGAAGGTGTAGAGGGGAAGTCCGCCCCAGTCGAGCCTGCCCAGGCAGATAGGGCAGGACACCTGCTCGCCCGTGCCGGGTGCGGAACGCTCCGCGCTCGATGAGGGTGTCGAGGAGGGCATGGACGCTCCGGGATCGGCGGACGGCTGTGCGGGCTGGAAGGGCTGTGCGGGCTGTGCGGGCTGTGCGGGCTGGAAGGGCTGGGGCGGCTGGAAGGGCGGGCCGGGGCGGGCGGCCGGGGGAGGATCGAGGGACGGCGCCGGCTGCGCGCCGCGCGCCTTCACCGACGCGGTCGCGATCGGCCCGGCCGCTTCCAGGATCCGGGCGACCCGCGCGGCCATGGTGTCCAGCTCCGTCAGGCCCGCGGCGCCGCGCAGCCTGCGCAGCGCGTCGGTGCCGCCCTGCGTGTACATCCGTCCGAGGGCGATCGCCGCCGTGTGGGTGCGCGCCACCGGGCCCCGATCGACCGCGTCCCGCCGGAACCGCAGGAACAGGCCGTCCGGCGGATCGGCGGGCCAGGGCCGCTCGGCGAGGGTCTCGAACCGCACCGTCCAGGCCGGCCAGTCCCGCAGGCCCGAGCCGATCACGGTGCAGATGTCGTCGATCGCCCACAGCAGCGCCGGCGCGTCGCCGGTCGCGGGGACCTCGATCGGGGCCGGTCCGGCCAGCACGTGCGACAGCAGGACGGCGAGGGGCCGCCGCAGCCGGTCCGCCCGCGCCTGCCCGCCGAGGCTCGACCGGTGCGCCATCAGGGAGTTCGGGTTGACCATCGGGGCGCGGCCGGGCAGCTCGCCGGGCGCCCACGTCCAGTCGCGCAGCTCGAGCGCCAGCCGGGGAGTGAGCACGCCCGCGGCGCCGAACAGCAGGTGCGCTGAGGCGGTGCGGGCGGCGCCGGGCTGGCTGCGCCTGATCAGCACCGCCTCACCGTCGTGCACGCCGTAGAAGAAGCTGGACTCGGGCCTGCCGACGTCGCCGGCGCGGAGCCACGGCTCGACCTCCTCGTGCCGGCGGGCCAGCTCGTCCGCGGACGAGGGGTCCAGGGAGCTCGCCACCGGCCAGAGGCCCACGTCCGCCATCTCGCCGAACCGGCCGGTCCTCCCCCAGCGGTACAGCGTCTGGTGCAGCAGCGACGTCGCCATGGGTCACCGCCCCACGATCAGGTAGAGGGCCAGCACGACCAGCACCGTGACCCCGCCCCACAGCAGCCACGATCCGTCGAGGCTTCGCGGCTCCGATGCGCCGTCACCGGAATCGTGGGCGCCGGAATCCTGGTCGCCGGTTTCGTGGACGGGTGGAGCCTTCGTCTCGGTGACGGGGTCCGGCGCGGTGTGCGGGTGCTTGCGGCGCCGCTGCGCGAAGAACTCGGCGCGGCCGCGCGAGAAGGCCGGGTCGGCGGCGAGCGGGCGCGGCGGCGCGTCGGCCTCGCCGAGCCTGCGCAGCAGTGTCTGCGCGTCCGGCCGGCGCTCGGGGGGAAGGATGACCCCGGCCAGCAGCTCCGCCAGCTCCGGACGGTCGGCGAGCTTGGCCGTGTCGTCCAGTTCCTCGCCGGTGAGCACGTAGAAGATCAGGCGGCCGGCCGCCCACACGTCGTCGTTGGGGCCGATCAGACCCGGTTCCCAGTCGCGCGGCGGCTTCGACCGCTGCTCGGGCGCCTGCCACGGCATGACGCCGACGACGGTGCGCGGCGCCCCGATCGGCGCGGCGTGCGCGAAGTCGGTGATCTGCACGTCGTCGCCGTCCCACCGGACCGTGCCGGGGCTGATGCCGCGGTGCGCGATCCCGGCGGCGTTCAGCAACCGGACGGCGCGCAGCAGCCCGATCTGGAAGCGCCGCCGCTGCTCGGTCGGCAGGGTTCCGGCCAGCGTTCCGACCTCGACGCCGCGCAGCGGCTCCAGAAGCGCGAACGGTTGCGCGGCGTCGGCGTCGTAGCCGAGCAGGCGGGACACCGAGCGCGGGTAGGGCCGGCCGTCGCAGAGCCGGGCCAGCCGCAGCCCGGCGAGGATCTCGCCGTCCAGTTGCCGGCAGCCCGCCGTCAGGCCGCCGGGCCCGCGGTCGACGGGCCGGACGCAGCGGACGTGGGCCGTCCGGTCCGGCAGGTCCAGCTGGAGCCGGACCGCCTCCAGCGGCGGCCGCAGCGGCGGCTCGGCCTCGTCGAGTTCGACGGCCTTCGTCTCGACGGACACCCCGTGTACGTCGTGGTAGCGCAGCCTGATGCTCACACCGTGCCTCCGTCTCCGCTCCCGTCACCGGGTTCCTCGTGTTCGTCCTCGGTCCAGGTCCACTCCACGACGTGCGCGTGCAGCGGGACGAGGCGGAGCACGCCGCAGTGCGCCGAGGACGACACGAGGACGGTGTCGGACGGCAGGCTCCCGGCCGCACCGGCGGCTCTCGGCCCGAAGCGGACGGCGCGCGGCCTCGGCGCGATGTCCAGCAGCCCCAGGTCCCCGGGTGCGCACAGCTGCCACATCTCCCCGGCCGGGTCGTAAGAGAGCTGCTCGGTGACGGAGGCGAGGTCCTCCGGGTCGACGGGGATCGGCGGCCGGGCGTCGGTGACGAACGGCAGCGCGTCGGCCGAGTGCCCCTGCTCCACCGCGCGCTCCCATTCGGCGATCAGGTGGCTCGCCTCCGTGCGCGCGTGCCGGCGAGCCTCGCCGTCGGACGTGCCGTGCTGCACGGGCCGGACCGCCGCGAGGACCAGATCGCCGAGCCAGAGCTGGACGGCGTCGCCGTAGGGGGCCGGGGACAGGGACGGGTGGCCGAAGTCCTCCTTGTCCAGCTTCCGGACGCGCTCCTCCAGCTCGTCCCGCACCCCGCTCAGCCCCTGCCGCAGGATGTTCAGCTGGTCCACGGTGTCGAGCCGCCGGTTCAGCTGCGACCAGTCGGTCACCGCATGGCCGAGGAGCTGCCGCATGTCCTGCAGCGCCCGCTCGGCGCGGTCCAGCCCGGACACGTCCGCCCAGGCGAAGGCGCGCGCCCGCCAGGACTGGACGATGACGGCCAGCGCGCCCGCGATCGCGGCGAACACCGCCGCGGACCAGCCCGCGGCGGGCAGCCCCGCGTCGCCGCCGAGGCCGCCGCCGATCGCCCCGGCGAGCGCGCCGAGCGCGTTGAGGCCGAGCGCCCGGGAGTGCGCGTCGATCCGGCCGCCGGGGCCGCGGATCACCGTCAGCGCGACCAGGGCCGTCCACAGCAGCGCCATCACCACGCCGCCCGCGACGCCGAGCGGGGACAGCCCGGCGAGCGCTGCGCAGACGGCGCCGGGCAGCGGCAGCCACGGCTGCGGCGGCGCCATGGGCCGCGGTTCGCGCAGCTCCCGCAGCAGCGAATCGGGGCAGATCAGCCGGAGCCGCCGCAGGTGCGAGCCGCCCGCCTCCAGGGTCGCCGCCCGGTCCCGAAGGTCGAGCTCCAGCCGGTTCAGCGACACGCGCCGGTCGAGGCTCCGCTTCAGCCACGAACGCAGCGCGTCCCGGAAGGGCCCCGCCTCGAACGGCTCCGGCCCCGGCGGCTGGACGCCGTGCCCGGCGATCGCGGCCCGCCGGTCGGCGGTGATCCGGTCGTCGGCGGGAACCGCCTGGAACAGCGCGACGAGCCGGGACCGCACCGCCGTGAGCCGCTCGCCCGCCGCCTCGACCGGCTCGGCGACCGGCCGCTGCGTGATCAGCGCGGTGCCGGAGGGCAGCCCGGCGACCGCCTCCTGGGCGTCCTCGACGGCCTGCTCGGCCCGCGTGAACTCCCCGGCCAGGGGGCCGTCGCCGGTGAACCGCACCGGCACCGGCCCGCCCGTCTCGTCGTCGTACGGCGCGGGCGCCGGTGAGGCCGGGTCCAGCAGGCGGCGGATCGCCGATCGCAGCGCCAGCAGGAAGTCCTCCTGCCCGGTGCCGCCGGCCCCGGCGATGCGCAGCCCGGGCACGGCCGCGCCGAACGGCACCTCGCCGAGCTGCCGGTGGGTCCGCTCGAACACGCCGGGGAGCCGCAGCAGCTCCGACAGCCGGCCGAGCCCGTCACCGTCCCGGCCGTCCCGGCGGCGGGCGCGGGCCGAGGCGCCGAGCGACCAGTCGACTCCGGTCTCCTCGATCACCCACAGGGTCCGCCGCTGGATGTTGCCGGGCAGCCGCAGCGCCTCGGGACCGGCGCCCGCCCGGCCGCGGCCCGGCTGCCGGCCCACCACCAGGCACAGCAGCTGGGCGACCTGCCGCGACCCGTCCAGCGCCTCGAACGCGGCGCGGTGCCGGACGACGGCCGCGGCGGTGTCCTCCACGAGCAGCATGCCGAGGTCCTGGGATGTGTGCAGCAGTTCCGTCACCCGGGCGGCGGCCTCCTCGGCGTCGCAGCCCTTGAGGTCGAGCCGGACGACGCGCGAGCTCACCGGCCCTCCTCCATCTTCTGCATGGCGGGCCGCTCCAGGCCGCGCAGGTTGGCGCGCACGGCCGACACCTCGGTGAACTCGGCCTCCAGGGCGGCCGGGTAGGTGCGCGCCCAGAAGTCGCGCAGCTGCTTCGCGCGGGCCCGGCTGGAGGAGTGCAGCTCACCGAGCATGCCGTCGATCCGGCGGAGCTGCCCCTCGGCCATGTCGCGCAGCACCAGGTAGAGGTCGCCGGGCGGCTTCGGGAGGCTGCCCACCCCGTCCGGCGCCTCCTGCATGAGCTGGGCGCAGAAGTCCCGGCGGATGTTCGCGTTGTCGGCGAACGTCCACAGCTCGTACGCCTGGAGCAGGCTGCCCCAGGACGAGGCGTGCTCCAGCGGGGTCAGCTCCAGCGTCATCGACACGCCCCCCGCCAGGCGGACCGACACGCTGATCGGCGAGGTCGGGTCGCCGTCCACGGTGACCTTGTCGTTCCACATCGCGCACAGCAGCCGGTGCAGGATCTGTACGCGGTGCTCCTCGTGGGTGGCGAGATAGCCGAAGTCGTAGCCGAGCCGCTGCCGCCACTTGAGGTAGTCCTGCCGCTGCGGCCGCTCGATCGCGTCCGCCCAGGTGCGCAGGACGTCCCGGACCTCCCGGACGTCGGTGATCCCCATGGACGAGCGGAACAGCACCACCGCGATGGACTCCGCGGTCGTGTGGGTGAAGTCGTAGACGAGGTCGGGCCCCGCCGGGAGGTTGACGGCCTCGCGCAGGTAGGACTCGATGCCCGGATCGTCCGCGCCGGCCGGGTAGGACACCAGGACCTTCAGCCGGCCGGTGCCCTGCGGGCTGAAGTTCGCGGGCACCAGCCCGGCGAGCTTGCCGCGGAACTCCTCCAGCTCCGCCTCGGTGAGTTCGGCGGGGGCCTGCCCCGCGGCCTGCGCGAGCAGATCGTGCAGGGTCGGCAGCAGCGGCGTGCGGCCCTGCTCGGCCATCCGGAAGTAGGTCTTGACCTCGGCCTTCACCCGCTCGCGCAGTTCGGAGACGGCCGACTCGGGGCTCGTCTCCCACGCCGTCCGGTACGCCTCGCGCCAGCCGTCGCCGCCGATCAGCAGCGTGAGCAGATCCGCGCCGGTCGCGCTCGGCTGGAGCTGGCCCTTGCCCACGAGGTCGTCGGTCATCCGGCGGACGACGCGGGTGTAGAACTGCTCCAGGTCGCCGGGCGGCAGCAGGTACGACACGCCGACGCGGGACTTCGACAGGTCGGCCACCCGGTCGCGGAAACGGTCGCGGTCCTGCGCGGCGTGCTCGACCAGCGCGCGGTTCATCGCGCGCAGCACCGCCTCGACCTGGTCGAGGGGCTTGCGCCAGCGCGGCGCGAGCTGCGACCACGGCTCCGTCCACTGCACGTTGCTCCGCCAGCGGTACCACTGGTCCTGGCGTTCCCGGGCCTCCACCGCATCCGGGTCGGTCCACTTGACCTTGACGATGCCGAGCGACCTGTCGCGCAGCGTCGGCAGCGCGGGCGGGTTCGGGCCGAGGCCCTCGGGCGCGGGCGGCTCGACCCGGCGGCGCTGCATCAGTCCCACCGCGCCGCCGCGCTCCACCTCGTCCGCGCCGTCGGCGTTGCCGAACAGCGCCCGCGCCAGCCGGAACGGGTCGACCTTGCCGAGCATGCGCGGGACGGCGTCGCGGGGGTCGAATCCGCTGACCCGGTCGGGGATCTCCTGGTCGAGCCGGGTGCGCAGGCGGCCCAGCGCCACCCGCATGGCCTCGGCACGGTCGTTGAGCGCCGTGGTGACCTCCTTGGCGCCCGCGACCGGCTCCGGTTCGGCGTGGTCCTGCGCGGGACGGGTGAAGATCTCCTTGATGTTGGCGACGGCGAAGAACTCCTGGATGAGCGCCCGGTTCGTCTCCACGCCGGGCAGCGGGCCGCGCAGGTCGTCCACCCCGGCGCGCAGCAGCCGCCCGGCGACCAGATCGGCCAGCTCGTCCACCGGGACGGTCAGCGACGCCACCAGCGCGGTCGACACGCCCCGGTTGCCGATGCCGTTCTCGGCGGGGACCTGCCGGTCGACGCTGGCGTTGATGAAGCTGTCGGCGAACGACTGGTGCTGCTCGGCGTCCTTGCTGGCCCGCTGGTCCAGTTCGGTGCCGAGCAGCGACAGCATCAGCGACACCACCGAGCGGCGCAGGTCGCCCGGCTCGGCGCCGACCGGCCGGCAGAACAGGAAACCGGTCTGCGCGGTGCCGGGCCGCAGCGTGATCCGGCCGTCCACCGGATAGTGGACGGCGACCTCGTCGGGGTCGACGGCGGTGCGGGCGGTGTGCCCGCGCAGGTCGCGCCGCGCCCCGCCGCCGTTCTGCTGGTCGACGAGCCGGAACAGGTCCAGCAGCGACCGTCCCGCGTTGAGCTGCGCGGGGCGTCCGCCGCCGAGGCCGTCGACGAACGCCGACGGCATCAGCACCAGCGGGTAGATCTTGGGCCGCAGATCGGTGCGCTCGAACAGCTCCCCGATCAGGTGCAGGTAGTCGTAGAAGATGCCGGCGCCGGTGCCGCCCGCGACGGAGAACGCGACGAACACGTCCACCGCGCTCTTGTTGCTGGACTTGCCGCCGATCTTGTACAGGTCGGTCGCGGCCTGCGGGCCCGACAGCCGTCCGATCGCGGTGTTCAGGTCGGCGATGGCGGGACCCATGCCGCCGCGGAACGTCTCGAACAGCGCGGCCCGGCCGATCGTGGGCAGCTGCCCCGCCCCCCGCTGCAGCGGTGTCACCCGCGGCTCGCCCTGTTCGGGCGGCAGCCAGGACGCCACCTCCCGCGGAGCGGTCAGCCGCAGGTTGCGCGCCACCTCCGGGTAGGTGTCCACCTGCGGCACCAGGCCGCGGACGTAGTGCGCGGTGCGCTGCACCGCGGGCACGTGCTGCGGCCCCGGCACCACGCTGGTCTGCAGCCGGTCGAGATCGGCCTGGTTGACGTCGGCGTACACGAACTGCATGCAGTCGGGCAGCTGGTACGGCAGCGCGTCCTCGCGGAGCCGCTGGATCGCGGTGCCGTCGGCGCCGCAGAACTCCTCCCGGAGCCGGCGTTCCAGCTCCGCCCCGATCAGGCAGCCGGTGCCGCCGAGCCCCACGAACAGGACTGGCTGGTAGAGCTTCATAGGGTCTTCTCTCTGACCGGCCGCTAGAGCCAGGGGTCGTCGTAGGTCGGAGACGCGGGGGTGGTGGAGGGCTCCGCCCGTTCCAGCTCGGCCCCGGAACCGTTCTGGCCTCCCGGGGAGGCGGGGGCATCGGCGCTTCGCCGCGAGGCACGCTGCGGCCGGGTGGGCCGGCGCCCGCGCGTGTCGGTGAAGGCCAGCGTCAGACCGGTCTCCTCGAACGGCTCCCCGTCCCCGCCGATCGCGATCTCGTAGCGCGGGCCGCCCTCCGGGAGCTGGACGACGACCTTCCCGGCCGCGCCGCGGCGGGCGCGGACGGGGCTGTGGCCCGGCTGCGGGTAGTCCAGGCCGGGGCCGCCGGCGGCGGAGTCGTGGACGACGAACCGGAACTCGTCCGCCCACTTGCCGGGCGCCTTGAGGACGGCCAGTTCCGCGCCGTCCTGCCGCAGGCACGCTCGCAGGCCGCGCACGTCGACGCGGGCGCGCCGGGCCCGGCGGCGCAGGTAGAGCAGCAGCGCCAGGGCAAGGAGCAGCAGCGCCGCGCCCGCGATCTCGTACTTGTGCTTCGCGAGCCAGCCGGGCGGCGGCTTGACCGTGACGGTGAGCTGCCCGTTGGCGTACACCTCGTTCAGGTCCGCGGCGTCGACGACCTTGACGGTCAGCGACGTGCCGCCGAGCCCGGCGTCCGCCGGGAACCGCACGGTGAACGGGCTCGTCGTGGCGCCCTGGCCGATGGTCAGGTCGGTGTCGCCGCGGAGCTCCGCGTGCGCGCGCCCCGACCCTTCGAGCATCAGCCGGCCGTGCACGGGGGCGCCGCCGTTCTCCATCGTGACCTTGCCGTGGACCTCGGCTCCCGGGCGCACGACCGGGCCGGACGAGAACTCGACGCGGCCCTGCAGGGCGGGGGCCTGCGCGCTGACCGCCACGGTGAACGGGACCTTCTCGGCGTGGACGCCGTAGCCGCTGACGACCCCGGTGAAGGTGAGCTCGCCGGGGCGGGACGGCGCCGTGAGGGTTCCGGCGTACCGTCCGTCGTCCGCCTGGTCGTCCGGCGCCCTGCCGTCGTCGCGGATGACGATGTTCTGCGGCGGGCCGGGCGGCTGCCCGGTGACCTGGACGGTGAAGTTCAGGCCCGCGAGGGCCTTCGCGTCGGTGACGGCGCCCTGCCGGGTGACCAGCGACAGCCGGACGGTGAGCGGCTGGCCGGTCCGGGCGCTCGGCGGCTCCACCACCAGCGAGGAACTGACCGCGCCCTGCCAGATGGCGGTGGCGCTGACGAGCTGCTTCGCGAGCCTGCCGGGGGCGGTCAGCCGGACGGTCCACTCGCCCGCGCGCGGGTTGACGACGTTCAGCGTCTCGACGGTGGCGTTCTCGCCCGCCCGCCTGAACTCCGAGTCGCCGACCCTTCCGTTGGCGGGCACGGTGCGGCCGTCCGGGTCCAGGTAGTCGACGCGGACCCGGGGATCGCCCTTGGCGACCGTGATGTTGCCGTCGGTCGCGATGACCGGGATGTCGATCTTCAGCTCGCGGGTCTGCCCCGGGCCGAGGGTCGTCTCGTCGCTGCGGCTGACGCCGAGGCAGCCGGCCGCGGCGAACGCCTCGGCGAGCGAGCGCAGCACGTCGCCCGAGTCGCGCACGACCCGGGCCTTCGGCTTGGACGCGGACCGGCCGTCGCACGTCCCCTGGTAGCCGCCCGCCGCGAACCCGTCCAGGGCCGCCCGGTCGATCTGGCCGCCGAAGCCCAGCGGCCACACCTGAACCCGGTTCGCGGCGGCGAGGGCGAGCTGGGTCTGCACCTGCTTCTGCGCCTCCGCGTTACGGTCGCCCTCGATGCGTCCGTAGTTGGGGCTGCGGTGGACGTCGAGACGCCCGTCGGTGAGCAGGAACACCACCTTGAGCGCGCCCTCGGGGCCGCCGTTGCTCAGCGCGTTCACGCCCTTGGCCAGCGCGGCGGCGTGGTCGGTGTCATTGCCCTCGCCGTCGGCCCGGCGATGCAGTTTCCGGACGCAGTTCCCGAGCGCGTCCTTTTTCACGGAGCTGTCCAGGACGAGGGGCGGGCACGCTTCGGTGATCGCGTTCTCCCCGGGCCGGTTCTGGCTCCCGAATCCGTAGACCGAAACGCGGCTGCGCGAATTCAGCCCGCCCAGCGCGATCGTGGTCGCGGCCTTGATCTCCTCGCGGACGTCGGCGTCGCTCAGGCTGCCCGACTCGTCCACCAGGATGGACACGTCCATCGCCATCGGCTCGGGCCCGGCCGCTCGGGCTCCGGCGGCGTCCGCGGCGGCGAGCGGCAACATCTGGACGGCCAGGACCGCCGCCCCCACGGCGATCCGTCCCATTGAGCATGCGAAAGCACGGCGCGTTCTTCGCATCATTCTCCCGAACCCCTGTGCGGTGGTCACTTTCCCACCCCGTACGACCAACTTTCCCGACGATTACCGAAGTGCGACATAGGATTCGATAGCAGTTATGCGACTGTTATCGATTCACCCTCGTCGCCCCCATTGAGATCAAGAACCGACTCATGCCCGAATTGCTCGATTTATGAGCATGATTGGCTTTGCGGTATTTCTTTGGAATTATCCGGTTTGCTGGACGGGGTCGGCCTCCGCGCCGCCGGCGACCGGGAGGGCGGCCAGCTCGCGCAGCAGGCCGTCCAGCAGCCCGTCTGCCGCCGCGGGATCGGCGCCGCGCGGCTCTTCCCGGACCAGGCGCAGCCCCTCCACCAGGTAGTTCTGCGCCGCCGCGTACCGTCCGGCCCGCCGCTCCAGCCGCCCCAGCTCCAGGTACGCCTCGACCGACGACGGCACGTGCTCCAGCAGGAACGTCCAGGTCTGCCGCGCCTCCCGGACCGCTCCCAGCACCGCGTGGCACCGGCCGAGCCGGAGCAGCGCCGCCGGGGCCGGCGGCGACACCGGATCGTCGCGCAGGCTGAGCAGCTCCTCCAGGTCCAGGCGCGCGCGTTCGTGCTCGCCCAGCCGCATCAGTGCCTCGGCCCGCACGTCCAGCAGCGCCGACCAGGCCTCCGGGCCGTCGGGCGAGACCTCGTCCAGAAGGCGCATCGCCTCCTCCACCCGGCCGCGCGCGAGCTCCCCCGCCGCCTCCACGATCCGGGCGGGCGGCTCGGCGGCCCGCCCCGTCCGGGGCGGGCCGCCCGGTACGCCGTCCGGCGCCCCCGCCGAGTCGGACCGCGCCCGCGCCGGACCGCCCGCGCGGTCGGACACGTAGAGCCAGGCGTCCATGGAGAACCCCTTGCCGGGCAGCGTGCTGCGCACCTGCCAGAAGTCCTCCGCGCGCAGCGACCTGAACCCGTTGCGGATCACGTCCTGGAAGAGGTGGTCCGACACGATCACCGCGAGCTGCGCCTCCGGGAAGTCCTCCAGCGCGGCCTTGACCGGCGGGCTGTCCAGCAGCCGGAAGCAGTCGATCACCGCGGTCCCGTTGAACCCGGCCGGGCCGGGCGTGACCAGCCCGCTCGTCATCGCCAGCCGCAGCCGGATGCGCGCCGCCTCGGCCAGCAGCCGGTTCTCCTGCCAGAGCGCCACCTCCAGCTCCGAGATCAGCGCCGGGATGACCGTGCTCTCGTCGATGTCGCTCGGCGGCATGATCAGCACGCCGTCCCCGCTGCTCTGCACGATCTCCTCCGGCAGGCCGGCCTCCCGGCAGGCCGCCAGCGCCACGCTGACCAGCGCCTGCTGCGCGCGGATCTGCTCCGGCACGAGGCGCCTGCTCCACCCCTTGATGTCCAGCCCCGCGCACAACGAGCGCCTCGACCGTGCCCCCATGCGCCCTCCTTCCCCGAGTAGGCCTGAAGTTTCGCGGCCCTCAGGACGGCACAACCCGCATCAGTACGGGAAAGGCGATTTCGGCTCAGAAGTCGTCGCATCCGTGGGCACGCGGCATGCGTCCCAGGCCTCCGGACGTGCTCAGCGGCACAGCTCCGGAGGCGGTTCCATCTCGGCGAGCCGGGCCAGGCCCACCACGTCCAGCAGGAGCACCCGGCCACGGCCGCTCAGGACGAGGTGGCGCAGCGTCGGGCCTCGGAGGGCCTTCTGCACGGTCCCCTCCTGCGCACCGATGAGCATCGCCAGATGCCGCTGCCTGAGCCGCACGACGAGGCGGCCGCGTTCACGTTCGGGCGATCGCCGCGCCTGGTACAGCAGGGCCCGCGCCAGCCTGACCTCGACCTCGTAGCCGACCGCGTCCGCGCGGTAGATGTTGGCCTGCGTCAGCCGGTCCCCGGTCATCCGGTTGAGCGCGAGCATCGCGTCCGGCAGTTGCTGGAGGCACCTCATGAACGACGTGGCCGGGATGGCCGAGACGACGCACCGGTCCAAGGCGGTGACGGTGGCGGTGCGCACGTCCTCGCTGATCACCGCCATCTCGCCGACGAGATCACCGGGATGCCGGATGCCGAGCAGCGACAGGGTTCCGTTCTCCACGATCCGGGTCACGCCGACCCGGCCGTCGAGCAGCAGGAACACCGCCGTCCCCGGCTCGCCCTGGCGGATGAGCGGCTCGTCCCGCTGCACGGTGCGCGGCCCGCCGAGCCGCAGCACCGCATCCCGGGCCGGCGGGGACAGCCGTCCGAGATAGGAGAGATGATGCCAACCGGAGCTCGTCATGGGACGTCTCCTCAGCGCGCGGGTGGCTCGCCGCCCGACCTTGCCCCAGGCCGGACCGCGCCTGGACGGGGAGCAAGTATGGCAGCTTCCCCACGTGCGAATCGGGTCACCTGCCACATGTTCACGTCACGTCCTCAGCCCGTGCGAGCGCGGCGGCCAGAAGCCGGCGCGCGCCATCCCGGTCGCCGCGCCGGAGGGCCTCGCGGGCCAGGACGCGCAGTGGTGCGGCACCGTCCCGGTAGGCCGCGGCCGCCTCGTTCACGAGACGGTCGCCCGCCCGCCGCTCCCCCGTCCGGTAGGCCCGCGCCGCCAGCGCGCACAGCAGCTCGTGCTCCAGCCGAGCCGGCTCCGCGGCCAGCTCCGGCCGGGCACGGACGATGCGCAGCCCGTCGGTCAGATATCCGCGCGCCACATCGTCCTGCTCCTCCAGGTCCATCAGCGGGTACGCGGCCAGCGTCAGCGGATGGCGCCGCAGCAGGTATCTCCACGCCTCCAGCGCGGCCCGTCGCTCACCGAGCTCAAGATGGCCCTTGCCGAGCGCGAGCAGCGCATCCGGACCGGGCCGTGCGGGCAGGCACGCGTGGCCCGGCCCCGCCGCCGGGACGTCCGCCGGCCAGACCCAGTGGTCAGGCCCGAACAGATCCTCTCGAATGCGCTCGAACCTCGGCATCGCCGGCGCACTCCGGACATGCCAGTGCAGCAGGTCGTTCAGCAGGACGGTGCACAGAGCGGCGCACCGGGGCCCGCGCAACAGCAGCCTGACCGCCTCGGCCACCGCCTCGGCCGCCGTCCGCGGACCGGACGACCCACCTGTGACACTGATCCGCGTCCCCTGGCGTCCAGCCCCTTGGCGCAGGGCGTTCACGAGCGTGACCACCGCCTCGACGGGTTCGGCCCGGAACACGAACACCGAAACGTCGCCTGCGGCGAGCATCACCTGGGGGCGCCCCCGCCCCGACCCGGCCACCTGCTCCGCGGCGTCCAGCCGCGCGCGTATCCGCTCGGCGACGTTCAGCCGTTCCCATCCCCCGACCATGAAGCCGACGCAGGTGACCCGCTCGTCCAAACCGACCTCCGTGTGCCGTACCGTTCCCTCACCTTCTCCCAGCACGACCCCGCTCGGCCCGTCCCAGTGCGGGTTGGCGGCCGAGCAAGACGCGAACGGTCGGAATGGATGCGGGCGAAATGGAAAGAACGGACGCACGGTGGCGAGAGCGACGAGGTCTCATGCACGGCCCTGACAAGGACGACGAGGAGGCGCTGGAGCGCCGCATCGGCGATGCCCGGACGGTTCGGGAGGTGTTCGAGGCGATCCCGGCCGCACTCGTCGGGCTGTCCGGGCCCGACCACACGCTGGTCGCGGCGAACGCCGCCTACCGGGCGCTTCTCGGGCATGACGGCCTCCTCGGCCGCAATGTCCGCGACATGGCGGCCGAGGCCGTCGGGCAGCAGCTGCTCGGCGCGCTGGACCGTCCCTTCACCACGGGACGGCCGGAGCTCATCAACGAGTGGCGCGTCCAGATCGACCGGGGCGAGGGGCTCGCCCCCGAGGACGTCTACATCGACGGCGTCATCGTGCCGCGCCGGGACGCGGGCGGCACGATCACCGGACTCGCCGCCATCGTCCACGACGTCACCGAGCGGGTGCGGGACCGGCAGTCCGCGCAGCGGCGCGCCAGCGAGGCGGAGGAGCGGTACGCCGAGGCCCGCGACGTCATCGACGTCCTGCAGCGGCAGCTGCTGCCGCCGGGCCTGCCGATCGTGCCCGGCCTGCCGGTCGGCGCCAGCTACCTGCTCGCCGACGCCGACACCGCCGGCGGCGACTGGTTCGACGCGGTCCCGCTGCCCGACGGCCGGACGGCGCTGGTCATCGGCGACGTCGTCGGGCAGGGCGTCGCGGCGTCGGCGGCGATGGGGCAGCTCCGCGCCGTCCTGCACGACCGGCTCGACCAGGACGCCGACATCGGGCAGGCGCTCGCCGCCGCCGACCGGCTCGCGAACCGGCTCCCGGCGGCGCGGGCCGCGACGGTGTGCGTCGCGGCCGTCGCCCCCGCCGACGGACGGGTCACGTACTGCACCGCCGGGCATCCGCCGCCGCTGCTGATCCCGTCCGGCGGCCAGGCCCGCTACCTGCCCGCGTCCGGCGGCGGCCCGCTCGGCACCGGATCCGGGTTCCCGCTTGCCGACGACAGGCTCGGCGTCGGCGACCTGCTGCTCCTCTACAGCGACGGCATCATCGAACGGCCCGGCCTCGACGTGCGGGCCAGCACCGTCGAGTTCGCGCAGGCCGCCACCGACATCGCCGCCGGCCGCGCGCTCCGCGAGGAATGGCTTCCCGCCGTCGACCGGCTGACCACGCAGACGCTGGAACTCCTCGTCCGGGTCACCGGGCACACCGACGACATCACGCTGCTGGCCGCACAGCGGACCGACCCGCCGCCGCCGCTCCTGCTGGACATCGCCGCCGAACCGGCCGCCATCCCCGCCGTCCGCAAGGCCGTGGACGAGTGGCTGTACGACCTCGGCGCCCGCGCCGAGGACGTCGTCCTGCTGCGGCACGGCATCGGCGAACTCGTCACCAACGCCGTCGAGCACGCCTACGGCCCGGCGTCCCCCGGCGGCGTGCGCCTGCGGGCCGAGCTCACGAGCAGCGGCTCCACCGAGATCGAGGTCTCCGACGGCGGACGCTGGCGCGAGCACCGCGCCGGCGCCGACCGCGGCCGCGGCCTCGCCATGGCCAGCGACTTCGTCGACGACCTCGGCGTCGAGACGGGGCCGTCCGGGACGACCGCGGCCGTCCGGCACCGCCTGACCCGGCCCGCGCGGCTGCTGACCACCGGGGACGTCACGCCGTCACCGCCCGCCCCGGCGTGGCCGGACCCCCCGGAGCTGATGCTGATCCTGGACCAGCCGTCCGCCGAGGCCGCGCGGATCCGGGTGGACGGCCCGCTCGACGCCGCCACCGCCGGGCAGTTGCGCGAGGAACTCCGGCTGCGCACGCGCGGCGGCACCCATCCCCTCACCGTCGACCTGACCGGCGTCACCCACCTGGCGAGCGCCGGCGTCGCCGTCCTCCACGAGGCCGCCGCCCGCACCGCCGCCCCGGGCCGCCCCTTCCTGCTCTACGCCCCCGCCGGCAGCCCGGCCCAGCACGTCCTCTCCACAGTCGCCCTCCCCCACACCACCACCGACCCCGGTTAGGTCTCCGGAGCAGGGTACGCGGGCCTTCCGTTGCCGCGGGAGGCCCCCGCCGAGCCACCGCCGTTCGTCCGGGGCTAGGAGTCTGCGGCCGGAGGGAGCTTCGCTTCGATCGCGTAGTGGACTTCGACGTCGCGGTAGGTGACGTTCTCCTCGACCTCGTCCGGCAGGTTGGTCCGCGTGCTTCCGGACGTGGAGTCTTCGGCGGCGTCACCCGTGAACACCACGGAGTTCTCTGGGGCGGTCTCGAAGCGGAGACGGTCGGCCTTCACCTTGGCCGAGAAGAGGATCGCGACCGGGTTCTCGTCACTCATATCGGTGCCTCCTCACCTGGGCGACCGGAGCATGCGGAGCAGCGCCCGGCCCAGGTCCTGCACGGACTCCTCTGTTTCGCGGAAAGCGTTCTGGATCGCCGTGGCCTCCTCCTTTTCGGGCCGGGAGGCGGCGGGCTCATCTTTCTGGGCGTTGTTCTCGGCTGTACCGGAATCCTGGTCGTCCGCGCCGGTGGACTCGTCGCCGTCGTTAACGGTCGACTTGGCCGCACTTCCGGCGTCCTCGGCGGCACTCCCGGCACCCTCGCTCACATCCTTGGCCGCACTGCCCGCATCCTCGGCAGCACTCCCGGCACCCTCGCTCACATCCTTGGCCGCACTGCCCGCATCCTCGGCAGCACTCCCGGCACCCTTACCTACATCCTTGGCGGCGCTCCCGGCGCCCTCGCCCACGTCGCTGGCCGCCTCGCCGGCGCCAGACCCGACGTCCTCGACCGCGCCGCCGGCCCCCGAGCCAACGTCGCGGACGGCGCCACCGGTCCCCTCGCCGACCTTGTCGACCGCTTCGCCGGTACCACGCCCGACGTCCTCCACGGCTCCACCAGCGCCACGGCCAACGTCCTCCACGGCTCCGCCAGCGCCACGGCCGACATCCTCGACCGCTTCACCGGTGCCACGGCCAACGTCCTCCACGGCTCCACCGGCGCCACGGCCAACGTCCTCGACCGCTTCGCCGGCGCCGCGCCCGACGTCCTCGACCGCCCCGCGGGCACCGTGGCCGACCTCGCCTACCGCGGTACCGGTTCCCGTGCCGATGTCGCGGGCCGCCGACTCCACGCCGCGTGCGAGATGCTGGAGGATCTCCGGGTTGCGGTCGAGCGTGGTCAGCACGCGATCGACGATCAGCGCCACGTTGTCGAGCCGGACCTCGAGGAGCGCCTGCGCCTCGACTCCCTTGATGTCCAGCTCGACCTTGCCGAGGGCGACGTCCGCGCCCACGTTCAGCTTGAGCAGGTCGAGGACCTCGGCCGAGAGCGAGACGCGCGCCCGGAGATCCTGGACCTCGAAGTGGATCTCGTCCACCTTGACCTGCGGGACGTTGAGGTAAACGTCCGGTGCCTCGCTGGAACCCTTGTTCGGCGAGATGGTCCTGCCCGTCATCACTTCCGGCTCGTCGCGATCCTGCCCGCCGGACCCGTTCTCCCCCATTGTCACCTCCACGCCTCGGTCGGTCCGCTTCCCGGCTCCGACCAGCGAAAACATTGGAGCTTTCAGCCTTCGGCGCCCGCGGGCTCCCGGTCCTTCGACTCGTCCTCGGCGTCCTCCGACTCGCCCTTAGCATCCTCCGACTCGCCCTTGGCGTCCTCCGACTCGTTCTCGGTGTCCTGCGGCTCCTTCTCGGCCTTCGGCTCGTCCTCGGTGTCCTGCGGCTCCTTCTCGGCGGCCTCCGTGTCCTGCGGCTCCTTCTCGGCGGCCTCCGACTCCTCCTTGACGGCGTCCTCGTGGGTCTTGACCACCTCGCCGTCGCGGATCTCGCCGCGCCAGCCCTCGATCTCGGACTGGTTCAGGAGCGTCTGCGTCATCATGTGCCGCTTGATGTGCTTGAAGTCGAGGCGGAGGCGGCGTCCCTGGGCTCGCCACAGGTTCGCGGTCTTCTCGACGAAGCCGTCCGGGTGGTACTCGGCCACGATGAGGACGCGCGTCATGGTGGGCGCCAGCTCGTGGAACGTCACGGCTCCGTCGACGTAGCCCTTGGGGCCCTTGGACTTCCAGACGATCCGCTCATCGGGAACCTGCTCGATGATCGTCGACTCCCAGCTGCGATGGGACAGGAAGATCTGCGCCCGCCAGTTGATCTTCTCGTCGGACTCCTGCTCGACGCTCTCCACCTTCTTGGTGAAGCGCGGGAAGTCGGCGAACTGCGTCCACTGGTCATAGGCGAGCCGCCGCGGCAAGCCCACATCGAACTCTTCGAGGATGTTGACGACCTTGGCCTCGCTGCCGCCCTTGCCCTTCTCCTTGTCCTTACCGCCGCCCAGCCCCACGGCGCTCTTCACCTTCTCCTTCGCGCCGGTCATGCCCGCGCCGAGGCCCGCCTTGAGCGGGGATTCGCCCTCGGCGAGCTTCTTGACGCCGGTGGCCGCCATCTTGGCGCCCGTGCCACCACCGTCCGCGGCATCGGTCAGCCGCTCGGTCAGGCCCTCGATCCGTCCCGTGGCCTTCGTGAGCGTCCGCACCATGAGCGCCTGGCCGAGCTCCAGGAAGGCTTCCTTGAGCTGGTCGACCGGAAGGTCCTGGGCCTTGCCCTGACCGCCGCCCCCGTTGTCCGTCTCCGCCATGGGTCTCCCCTCTTCCCTTCCTCGCGGGCATCCCTCACTCGAACGCCATAGCCGAACAGACCGAGACGAAACGACTCAAACCACCAATGACCAGCCAAAAGAAAAGATCGACCATCCATATACGCGAACGAGAGAATCGCCTGGCGTGGCCCTGGAAGGGGCTGAGAAACCGAGAGACCGTACGCCCGGCCGCAGCGCCGCAGCCTCGAACAGGGCCCGGGCGCGCCAGTCGAGGAATTCCTCGGTGGTGTCGACGGCGACCGAGCGCCGGTCCGGCTCATGTCGGTGCCGCCTGCCACACTCTCAGCGAAGATCACGTCCAGCCGCGCGACGGGAGATCATGGGCGCCGATTCATGGACGTACCTCGTCCCCTTCCAGCCCGACGTCGCGGCCGCTCTGGCCGCGCTGCGCCAGCAGGAGTTCCACGACACCGTCACCAGCCCAGGCTGGCCGGCGGGCTGGCCGCGGCCCAGCACCATCGACCAGTTCCGGGCCCTGATGGACGAAACCCACTCCTCGGTCGGCGGCATCCTCGAACTCGACGGCCGATTGATCGGACCCGGCGGCCAGGACGACTTCCTGGCCGTCCGCCTGCTGTCGCCCGCAGAGGTTCGCGCCTTCTTCGGTACCGACCACCCGACTCGAGACGACTTCGAACGCGCCTACGCCGCCCACCCGGGTCTGGAACCCGACCGGCGCGATCAAGGACGCTGCACCGTGCTCTACGACCGGACGGGGGAACCCGCGCAGATCGCGTTCTGGGGCATCTCCGGGGACTGACGCCCCGAGCCACAGTTGATGTGCCCCCCTGTCACCAGGCCGGATGCCGTTGCCTGCGATGCTCCAGGCTGTCGGGCGATCTCGGGCATCAGGCGCCGCAGCTCGGGCGGAAGCTCCGGCAGCCGGTCCCCGGCGACCTGCCCGGCGATGCCGTCGAGGCTGGCCAGTTCGTCGTGGCCGTATCCAGCGACCCCGGCGCCGCGTTCTTCGCATACCTCGCGCACATGGTGCAGGAGGGCGCGCTGCGCGACCTGCTCACCCCGCACAGCGGGCCGGGGCCGCGCGCGCGGACATCGAGGTGACCGACATCAGGGCCCTCATCGCGGGCTGCCTGGCCCGCGAGCGCGGCGGCGCCGACGCTGCGGCGCGCCGCCGGATGATCGAGGTGATAAGCGAAGGGCTTCGCACACGCTCGTGAGTCATACCGACGGAGTCGGCCAGCCCGAGCTACCGCATCGCCTCCCGGAAGGGTTCGCGTCAGCCGGTGACTTTCAGGATGCCGTGGGCGCCGGATTCGCCGTGGCGCATGTCGTGGTCGACGAACGGGTAATGGCCCGCCTCCCGGACGGTGGTCTCGACGAAACCGCCCTGGCCAGGAGCCAGATCCAAAATCTGGGAGCCCCCCGGGTCCCCCTTGCGCAACAGGTAGGCGCCCTCCTTGTAGACGGTGTCGAACTGGGCCCCGACGATATGGAACGCCGTACTGGAGGACGGCCCGGCATCCACCACCCACACCCGCACACGATCACCCGTACGGGCGATCAACGGGGCATGGTCGTAACCGGCGGCAGTGCCGTTGAACGCCCACGCGTCCGGACGGCCCTCCCGCATCTTGGCGACCTGCTCGTCCGACCCCGGCTGCCCCAGGTACAACTCCCCCTGCACCAGCACATACTCGCGGTCCACCCGCGGCAGGTCCGGCGGGTCGATGACGACCGCGCCGTACATCCCGTTGGCGATGTGCTGCAACATCGGCATCGTCGAGCAGTGATACAGCCACGCTCCCGCACGCTCGGCCTTGAACCGGTAGGTCAGGCGCTCGCCTGGCTGGATCGTGCGCATCGGCACATCCGGCGCCAGCGACCCGGCATGGAAATCGATCCCATGCCCCATCGTGGTGTCGTTGACCAGAGTGATCACGAACACGTCACCCACCCGGCCCCGCAACACCGGCCCCGGCACCGACCCACCGAACGTCCACATCGTCTGCACCACGCCCGGCGCGACCTCCAACCGCCGGTCGGCGGCACGCAACTCCACTCGATGCTCCCTGCCGCCGGGGGCGGGTTCGAGGGCCGCGTCGTAGGGCTTCCAGCCCGTGGACGGACGCGCCGACAGGTCGAGCCGGCCGGTGCCCATCGCCTGATGCTCCACCGACGGCGCCGCGGACGGCGAATGCGCGGTGTGAGCGCCGGTGGTCTTGATCTGCATGGTCATCCCGGCGGCCCGGTGGCCTGAGACGGTGCACCAGCCGTCGATCGTGCCCCGTACCGACGGCACCGTCAGCGTCGCCGACTCCCCCGCGTCCAGCATCGGCGTCGCCTGCCCCGACTCCAGCCGCAGATCGTGCCGCATCGCGTCCTTGTTGGTGACGCGCAGGACGAGACGGGTACCGGGCGCGGCCTCGATCGTCCCCGGACGGATCCGCATGCCGGCCAGCGTCACCTCCACCACACGCGTCCCCGATGCGGCGACCGTCTGAGGGGACGAGCCCCCGCTGCTCGCCGTGACGCCCACGGCCAGGGCCAGGGCAGTGAGAAGAACCCCGGCCGTGATGCCCGCGACAACCGGCGAGGGGCGGTGGGAGCGAAGGATCGTCGCGACCGCCAGCAGGATGAACGCGGCCAGAGCGGCGAGGACGACGATCCATCCGGCGCGGCTCGCCCATCCGGGTGCCGGGAGGACGAGCAGCGGCACGGCGACGTTGATCGCCGCCACCCGCACAGGCCAGACTCGTTCGATCATTGCCGCGTTCGCCTTCAACGCGGCCGGTCCCCCGCCCAGGACGACGGGCAGCAGGAAGGTCAGCGCGCCCAGGAGCGTCTGTCCGACGAAGCCGACCAGCGCCAGCGGAAGCAGCCCGGAAAGGCTCTGCCTGGACGCGTCCACGATCAGCGTGACGGCGAACCAGGTCGTCCCGGCGGCGAGCATCCAGGACGCGGGAGTGTGCGGGCGGCGCCTGCGGAGCGTCCGGACGAAGGGAACGAGGGCCAGCGCAGCGGCGCCGGCGTACATCAGGAGACCGGCGGCGACGACCCAGCGCAGATCAGCGAGCAGCCCCCCGACCGCAAGCCCGAGCCCGGGTACGGCGAAGCGCAGGGACCAGCGCGCGATCCGTCCCGTCCCGTCGACCATGCGGGTGCGCAACACGGTCGGCCACAGCGTGAAAAGCGTGCCCAGCACGGCGAGCCCCACCCACCCCAGGATGTTGACCTGCGCGTGCGCCGCGTGCATCGGCTCATGCCAGCCGGACGGGACGCGGCCGGACGCCATCAGCCCGCCCAGCGTCCCACCGATGATCAGCGCACCCCCGGCCCACAGATACCAGGCGACGACGTGCGCGAACCGTCCGCCCAAGGCGTCCCGCGCCCGCATGGCCAGCACGGCGACGTGCGCGGTGACAACGCCCACGACAGCGACCGCGCCACCGACGGCAACAGCCGGAAACCCTTCGGAGACCCCGCACAGCACCGCGACGATCCCGGCGTTCAGCACCGCCAGCCGCGTCACCGGCCACCAGCCGGGGGGCGCCGGGACGCGGAGCAGCGCCGACGCGAAGTGCTCCGTCCAGGTCACGATGGCGTTGGTGACCGCGCCCAGCAGAAACAGGTGGATCAGCAGCCACTGCGGCACGGGCAGCTCATGCCGGACCACGGCCGCGACAACGGTCAGCGCCAGCCATGCCAGCACCACCCCGTTGGCGACGGCGTGCCACACCGACCGCGAGCGGCGCGGTGCGGGGGGCGACCCCGCCTTCGGACGCACACCGATGGACGTCATGACCGTTCCCTTCCGACCAGCCGGGACGCGGCCGCCGCGCAGCCGCCGAAGAGCAGGAGCGACACCTCGCCGAGGACGCCCCCGGTCGTCCGCACGGCGGAGGCGCCGAGCAGATCCCCCATGACGCGGACGACGAGCGACACGTGCAGCAGCACGAGCGGCACGTACAGAACCGGGTGATACGGCAGCCGGACCCGCAGGACGGCGGGCAGGATCACCGGCGCGTGCCCGAACACCATCGACATCACGAAGCCGAGGAAGACCGCGTGCAGGGCGGCGTCGTAGGCGCCGGCCGACGCGGGACGTCCGGCGGCGAGCCAGATCGCCCCGGCGACGGCCAGCCAGGCGTATCCGGCGAGGAGGCAGGCGGCGGCGAAGCGGGGCAGGCCGTTGCCGCGGACGGTGCGGCGTGCGATGTCGTGGACGGCGAGCCAGCCCGCCAGCGCGACCATGCCGAACCCGGTGAGGCGCCAGCCGGGTTCCGGCCACTGGATGGAGACGGCCGCGCCCACGCCGACCAGCGCCGCCGCGGCGACGAGGCCGTCGCAGGCGCGGCGGCCGAGGAAGGCGACGCGGGCGAGTTCGAGGCGTTCGCCGGCGATGGTGAGGATGAGGAACGCGGCGAGCCACGGGACGATGTCGCCGACCGTCCGGCCCGCGATCCACAGCAGCCCGCCCGCGTACCAGGCGACGGCGCCCGCGATCTGGACGGTGAGGTCGCGTCCCGTCCGGCGGCCGAGGACCGCGAGGTAGACCGCGACGAGCCAGCCGCCGGCGGCGGTGAGCAGCAGGCGTCCGGGGGCGGCGAGCCCGGCCGCGGCGAGGAGGCCGCCGGACGCGGCGAAGGCGGGGGCCGCGTAGGCCCAGGGGCGTCCGAGGGCGACTGCGCGTTCGAGGGAGATCAGCGTGCCGAGGAAGCCGAGGGCCATCAGCGGTCCGTGCTGCTGCGCGAACGAGGTGCGCGGCAGCGGGACGTCGAGGTTCAGCAGGCCGAGGGCGCCCCACAGGGCGGCGACGAGGGAGAGCAGCGCGCCGGCCAGTAGCGGGAGCCGGCGCGCCGCCGGCCGGGACGCGGCCCGGGGGTGTCGGTCGCGTACCCCTGTGACCTGATTCTCCATGCCCGCTATTATAAATACAAGTAGTGTTGTTAAAAACAGTCCGGCACCGAGGAGTGCTCATGACCACATCGACCGCGAGCCCGCAGCAGGAGACGGTGCGGGCCATCCTCGACCACCACGAGCGCCTCGGCCGGACCATGGCCGACCACGCGCTCACCATCGCCCGCGCCGCCGACCAGCTCACCGCCCCCTACCACCGGCGCGACAGGCTCGTCGCGTTCTGCGCGGACGAGATCATTCCCCACGCCGAGGCCGAGGAGCGGACCCTCTACAAGGCGGCCGAGGACCTGCCGGAGGCGCGCCTGCTGCTGCGCGCGATGCTGGGCGAGCACACCGCCCTGCGGGAGAAGGTGGCGGAGCTGGCGGCGGCCCGGACGCCGGCGGAGGCGGTCGGCGCGGCGAGCGCGGTCAACGCCCTGTTCCAGTCGCACCTGGCGAAGGAGAACGACCTGATCCTGCCCGCGCTCGTGGACGCGGGCGTGAACCTCGGCGCGCTGCTGGACGGCATGCACGAGATCCTCGGCGAGCGGGCGACGGAGCGCGGTGCCGAGGGGCCGGCCGGCGACGACGGCCACCACTGCACCTGCGGCGGGCACGACGCCCACCCCGGCATCCCGGGCGCGACCGCCGAGGTCGCGGACGGCGAACTCGACGTGCGGGTGCTCGCCCACGGGCAGCGGCACCAGCGGATCTTCGCGACGTTCGAGGCCCTGGCGGCGGGGACGGCGTTCGTCCTCGTCAACGACCACGACCCGAAGCCGCTCTCCTACCAGTTCGCCTCCCAGTACCCCGGCGAGTTCACCTGGGACTACGAGGAGGCGGGCCCGGAGGTCTGGCGCGTCCGCATCGGACGCCCCTGATCCTCCCCGCGGGCACGCCTGACGGCCGCGGCGCGGCGGCCGTCAGGCGTTCGCCGCTTACTGGGGGTCGTAGGCGAGGTTGGGGGCGAGCCAGCGCTCGACCTCGGCCACCGGCAGGCCGCAGCGGGCGGCGTAGTCCTCGATCTGGTCCCTCCCGACGCGGCCGACCGTGAAGTAGCGGGACGCCGGGTGGGCGAAGATCAGGCCGCTGACGCTGGCGGCGGGCGCCATGGCGAACGACTCGGTGAGCTTCATGCCGAGGCGGCCTGCGTCCAGCAGGTCGAAGAGGGTCCGCTTCAGGCTGTGGTCGGGGCTCGCCGGGTAGCCGAGCGCGGGCCGGATGCCGCGGAAGCGCTCGGCGTGCAGGTCCTCCAGGGCGGGCTCGGCGCCGGGCTCGAACCAGGCGCGGCGGGCCTCCAGGTGGATGTACTCGGCGAACGCCTCGGCGAGCCGGTCGGCGAGGGCCTTGACCATGATGGCCTTGTAGTCGTCCTTCTGCTCCTCGAACTTCGCGGCGAGGTCCTCGGCGCCGAGGATCGTCACGGCGAAGCCGCCGAGGTGGTCGCCGGACGGGGCGATGTAGTCGGCGAGGCACCGGTTCGGGCGTCCCTCCGGCTTGGCGGTCTGCTGCCGCAGCATCGGGAACCGGACGTCGGGCAGGACGATGTCGTCGCCCTCGGAGTGGGCGGGCCAGAACGCGTAGGCGCCGGACGCCTCGAACGAGCCGTCCGCGATGATCTGGTCGAGCAGCTCGTTGCCCTCGTCGAACAGCTCGCGCGCGACGGGCTGGTCGAGGATCGCCGGGTACTTGCCCTTCAGCTCCCAGGCCAGGAAGAAGAACTGCCAGTCGATCATCTCGCGGAGCGCGGCGATGCCCGGGCGGACGACCCGGGCGCCGGTGAAGGCGGGCGTCGGCAGGTCGGTGAAGTCGACCCGCTCGCGGTTCTCGCGCGCCTTGGCCAGGGTGAGCAGGGGGCGGCGCTGCTTCGTCTCGTGCAGTTCGCGGAGGCGGGCCTGCTCCTCGCGGTTCGCGGCGGCGAGGGCGGCGGCGCGGTCCTCGTCGAGGAGGTCGGAGACGACGCCGACGACGCGGGAGGCGTCCAGCACGTGCACGGTCGTCGCGTCGTAGGCGGGAGCGATCTTCACGGCGGTGTGCTGGCGGGAGGTGGTCGCGCCGCCGATCAGCAGCGGCAGCCGCATGCCGCGGCGTTCCATCTCTGCGGCCACGGAGACCATCTCGTCCAGGGACGGGGTGATCAGGCCGGAGAGTCCGATGGCGTCGGCGTTCTCCTCGATCGCCGTGTCGAGGATCCTGGCGGCGGGGACCATCACGCCGAGGTCCACCACGTCGTAGTTGTTGCACCCGAGGACGACCCCGACGATGTTCTTGCCGATGTCGTGGACGTCGCCCTTCACCGTCGCGAGGACGATCTTGCCCTGGCCGCGGTCCCGCTCGACGCGGCCGGCGCGGAGGGCCTCCTCCTTCTCCTTCTCCATGAAGGGCTCCAGGTAGGCGACGGAGCGCTTCATCGCGCGGGCGCTCTTCACCACCTGCGGCAGGAACATCTTGCCGGACCCGAACAGGTCGCCGACGATCTTCATGCCGTCCATCAGCGGGCCCTCGATGACGTCGAGCGGACGGGCGGCCTGCCGCCGGGCCTCCTCGGTGTCCTCCTCGATGAAGTCGACGATGCCGTGGACGAGGGCGTGCGACAGGCGTTGCGCGACCGGCGCGTCCCGCCAGGAGAGGTCGACCTCGCGGACGGTGCCCTTGCCCTTGACGTTCTCGGCGAACGACACGAGCCGGTCGGTGGCGTCCTCGCGGCGGTCGAACAGGACGTCCTCGACGAGTTCGAGCAGGTCGGCGGGGATGTCCTCGTAGACGGCGAGCTGCCCGGCGTTGACGATGCCCATGTCGAGCCCGTTGCGGACGGCGTGGAGCAGGAACGAGGAGTGCATCGCCTCGCGGACGACCTCGTTGCCGCGGAACGAGAACGACAGGTTGGAGATGCCGCCGCTGGTGCGCGCGCCGGGGCAGCGCTCCTTGATGAGCGGCAGCGCGTCGATGAACGCCTTCGCGTACCCGTTGTGCTCGGCGATGCCGGTCGCGACGGCGAGGACGTTCGGGTCGAACACGATGTCCTCGGCGGGGAAGCCGACCTTCTGCGTGAGCAGGTCGTAGGCGCGCCCGCAGATCTCGACCTTGCGCTCGACCGTGTCGGCCTGGCCCCTCTCGTCGAACGCCATCACGACCACGCCCGCGCCGAAGTCGCGGATGCGGCGGGCCTGTTCGAGGAAGGGCTCCTCGCCCTCCTTGAGGCTGATCGAGTTGACGACGCCCTTGCCCTGGACGGTCTTGAGCCCGGCCTCCAGCACGCTCCACCGCGAGCTGTCCACCATGATCGGGATGCGGGCCGCCTCGGGCTCGGTCGCGATCAGGTTCAGGAACGTGGTCATCTCCCGCTCGCTGTCGAGCAGGTCGGCGTCCATGTTGACGTCGAGGAGGTTCGCGCCGCCGCGCACCTGCTCCAGCGCCACGTCCACCGCGGCCTGGTGGTCGCCCGCCTCGATGAGCTTGCGGAACCGCTTGGAGCCGGTGACGTTCGTCCGCTCGCCGATCATGACGAAGCCGGTGTCGGCGCCGATCTCGAACGGCTCCAGGCCGCTGAACCGGCTGGCCCTGGCGGGCTTCGCGACCTCGCGGGGCGCCATCCCGCGCACCGCCTCGGCGATCTTCGCGATGTGGGCCGGGCTCGTCCCGCAGCAGCCGCCGACCAGGTTCACCAGGCCGGACTCGGCGAAGTCGTGCAGGTGCCCGCCGGTCTCCTCGGGGGTCTCGTCGTAGCCGCCGAACGCGTTCGGCAGGCCGGCGTTCGGGTGGCAGGCGGTGTAGGTGCCGGCGAGCCGGGCCAGATCCTCCACGTGGGGGCGCATCTCCACCGCGCCGAGGGAGCAGTTCACCCCGACGACCAGCGGATCGGCGTGCTCGATCGACCGCCAGAACGCCTCGACGGTCTGCCCGGACAGCGTCCGCCCGCTCAGGTCGACGATCGCCACCGAGATCCACAGCGGCAGTTCGGGGGCGACCTCCCGGGCGGCGGCGATCGCGGCCTTCGCGTTCAGCGTGTCGAAGATCGTCTCGATCAGCAGCAGGTCGACGCCGCCCTCGGCGAGGCCCGCCATCTGCTCGGCGTAGGAAGCCTTGACCTGGTCGAACGTGACGGCGCGGTAGGCCGGGTCCTCGACGCGGGGGGACAGCGACAGGGTCACGTTGAGCGGCCCGACGGAGCCGGCGACGAACCGTCCCCCGTACTCGTCGGCCGCCTGGCGGGCGAGACGGGCGGCCTGCACGTTCATCTCGTGCACGAGACCCTCGAGGCCGTAGTCGGCCTGCCCGATGCTGGTCGCGGTGAACGTGTTGGTCGTGGTGATGTCGGCGCCGGCGTCGAGGTACTGCCGGTGGACGTCGAGGATCACGTCCGGGCGGGTCAGGTTCAGCAGGTCGGGGTCGCCGGCGACGTCCTTCGGATGGTCGTCGCCGATGCGGTCGCCGCGGTAGTCGCCCGGCGTGAGCCCCGCGCCCTGGAGCATCGTCCCCCAGGCGCCGTCCAGCACCGCGATGCGCTGCTCCAGAAGCTCGCGCAGATTGGTGTGGGTCATGGTTTTTCGAGCACCTCCCAGTTCACGTGGGAGGCGCCCTTGCGGAGTTCGATGTCTTCGGGGGCCGAGCGTGGCGGGCTCTCGCCCGTTGCAGCGCCTCTCGGACCCGCAATCGAGGTTACCTTCCCGAGATCGGCTGTGTCAGGCGCGTCCCACGATGCGGGCAGGATGCGGCGACGCGGGCAGGACCGGTCGGCCGGAGCCGCTGCCACCCTGTTCGGCGGGGGATTTCCGGTCGAGCGGGCCGTCCGTCCGACCCGGTCTTCCGGCGCATCGGGGCGGGGCATGCCGGAGTGACCGGATCCGGCCGCATTCGGCGCCGGTCGGCGACCGTCAGGGCCGCCATTCCTCCTGGTAGGCGGGGTGCGCGGCGTACGGGAGGGCGAGGAGGCGCAGGACCGATTCGCGGACGTTCTGGGCCGCTTCGAGTTCAGGCGTCCGGTGGCCCTGGTCGAGGATCCAGGCGTGCTTCTCGTAGTCGTCGACGATCTGGCGCAGGGCGGCCGCCTCGGCGAGCGTCCGGGCCGGGTCGTGGCGGGCGATGTGCTCGGCGTGGGCGTCGTTCTCCGCCTTCGCGACGTGGGCGGGGCCGTCCGTGTCGATGTTGATCGTCCCGGCGGCGGTGGCCCTCCAGGGGGCGGACGCGCAGTCGCGGGCGATCTGCTCGTCCCGGGCCAGCCGGGCGCGGAGGAACTCCACCAAGTCCATGGGGCCATCCTGCCCTCTGCGAGAGCGGGATGGCCCCTGGAGAGTCCCGGCGTCCGGGATCAGGCGGCGCAGTTGCCGGTGACCGGCTTGCCGGCGAACCGGTCGGAGAGGAAGGCCATCGCATCCGGCTCGCTCCAGAGCATGCCGGTGGCGTGCTCGGCGAGCGTGTAGGTCTTCCAGGTCAGGTTCGCGCCCTTCGCGCACCACGCCTTGTGCAGCGTGTCGGCCTGCCCGAAGGCGACCATCTCGTCATAGACGGCGTGCGCCTGGAACACCGGGACGGACGGGGCGGTCGAGCCGAGCTTGTTGGCGTTCAACCGCTGCTGCCACTCGGGCGTGTCCAGCGGGTTGCTGGTGGTGTAGTCGCTGATCTTCTTGAAGAACGTCCCGGCCAGCGTGGAGATGCCGTCGACGCTGACCAGGCAGAGGCTCTCGGCCTTCTGCAGCAGCTCGCGGCCCCTGTCGTTGAGGTACTTCTCCAGGTCCAGCTCGGAGTAGGCGGCGTCGTAGCCGACGGCCGCCATGAACATCAGCCCGACGAACGCGGAGCCGTCCAGGTTCTTGGCGACGGCGAGCAGGTCCGCCGGGACGCCGCCCGCGTAGACGCCCTTGAGGTCGAGCTCGGGGGCGTAGGTCTTCGCCAGTTCCGCGGCCCAGCCCGTGGACGTCCCGCCCTGGGAGTAGCCCCAGAGGCCGACGGGCGCGCCGCCGAGACCCGCCTCCGGAAGGCGCTGCGCGGCCCGCGCCATGTTCAGCACGGCCTTGCCCTGCGAGCCGCCCACTTCGTAGGTGTGCTGGCCCGGCGTGCCGAGGCCCTCCATGTCGGTGACAGCGACGGCCCAGCCGCGGCTGAGCGCGTCCGCGATGAAGAACTCCTCGTAGTCCATGCCCTGGGTGAGGGTGTAGGACGGGGCGCACGCGTCGCCGAGGCCGCGCGTCCCGACGGCGTAGGAGACGAGCGGGCGCTTGCCCTGGCCCGTCCACGCCTTGGTCGGGACGAGGACCGTGCCGGACACGGCGGTCGGCTGACCCTGCACCGTCTCCGAGCGGTAGAGGACCTGCCAGGACTTGACGCCCTCGTACGGCGAATGGTTGATCGGGTCCACGGTGAACACGGCCGACCGCGACCGGATGACATCGCCGGGCTGGCCCGCGGGGAGCGGCGCGGGCGGTGTGTAGAACGGGTCCTGAGCCGGGGTGGTGGTGTCCTGCGGCGCCGCTGCGGCGGCGCCCTGCAGGGCGGCCGCCGTCATGGCGGCCGCGAGACAGGACGCCACCACGGTGCGCAGCACCCGGCGGACGGTGATGGACATGGCGGGTAACCCTTCGTCGTCGCCCTGCCGTCGGCGTGACGGCCACCCGACCGTAACGTAATTGGACACTTACTCCAATGCGGTTGGAGACGCATCGGCCGTGCGGGTTTTGTAGGCGCCTGACAAACCGGCCTGACCGGCCGGCCGGACGAAGGGGTCTGGCGAAGAGGCTGGCGAAGAGGTAGCGCGAAACGGCCGCTACCAGCGGACGGGGAGCCGCGTCGGCCCCCTGACCAGGCTCGTCTCACGCCACGGGACGTCCTGCGCCGGGACCGCGAGAGCGAGGCCGGGGAACTCCGCGAGCAGGACGGTCAGCGCCGCCTCGGCCTCCAGGCGGGCGAGCCTCGCGCCGAGGCAGAAGTGCGCGCCCAGCCCGAACGCGATATGCGCCGGGCCGTCGCGGGTCGCGTCGAACTTGTCGGGCTCGGGGAACACCCCGGGATCGCGGTTCGCCTCGCCGAGGAGCGGCAGCACCAGCTCCCCCTCCGCGATGCGGCCCGACGGGAGGTCGACGTCCTCCGCCGCCATCCGCGGAAGCCCGTACACGGCGGGCGTGTCGTGCCGCAGCAGCTCCTCGATCACCCCCTCGGTGGGCTCGAGGCCGCGGTAGAGGTCCTCGGTGAGCAAGGTGAAGACGCTGGACGCGATGAGGTTCGCCGTCGTCTCGTGGCCGGCGATGATCAGCGCGATCACCAGGCTGACCAGTTCTTCCTCGGTGAGCGCGTCGGAGCCGTCCCGAGCGGCGACGAGGTCGTCGATGAGCGCCTCGCCCGGGTTCGCGCGGCGCTCGGCGAGCAGGCCGTCGACATGGTCGCGGAACTCGTGCTGCGCCGACACCCGCTCGTCCGCCTTCAGTTCGGACGTGCTCAGCGTCGCGTCGGCCCAGCGGCGGTAGAGCTCGCGGTCGTCCTCGGGGACGCCGAGCAGCTCGCAGATCACCCGGACCGGCAGCACGAACGCGAACTCGGAGACCAGGTCGGCCGGCGGCCCGTGGGCGGCCAGATCGCGGGCCAGCTCCCGGGTGATCTCGATGACGCGGGGCTTCCACCGGGCTATCCGGCGCGGCGCGAACGCGCCCGAGACGATGCGGCGGATGCGGGTGTGCTCCGGCGGATCCATGTTGAGGATCAGGTGCGGGTCGTCGCTGATGTCCTGGCCGCTGGCCAACCGCCCGCCGCGCGTCCGGCTCAGGTCGCGGCTGAACCGCGGGTCGGCGAGTATCTGCCGGACGTCGTCATAGCGGTGCGCGGTGCGCATCGTGACGCCGTTCGGGAAAGCGATCTCCGACAGTCCGTCTTCGACGGTCATCGTTCCTCCCTCTGGGTCCCACTCCGCACAGGTAACACCCGCCGCCCGCGCCGACGGTCGGCGTGGCCGGGTCCGGCCGCGAGTCGGCCCTTCCATTCACCGCCCCGGCCGGCGCGGTGCCGGCGCGCGGAGTCGACCGTCATCGCTGCGTACATGAGGGCGACGGCGGGCAGTGCGACGGCCCGCAGGGGCGACAGGCCGTAGAAGCGGAGCATGGGCACGTAGGTGAGCGTCATGATCGTCCAGGCGAGGGCGCCCGCGCCGAGGGGGACGGGACGAGCGGTGAGTCCGCCGGCGAGCGCCGCCGCGGGCGGCGCCGCGTACAGCAGGAGCAGGCCGAGGACGGTTCCCGCCAGCAGGGCCGGCGAGTAGCGCAGCTGGTGGTAGGCGCTGCGGGCGATCATCGTCCACAGGTCGGCGAGGCGGGGGTAGGGGCGGCGGCTGACCACGTCCCGGCTGAGGTCGAGGCGGCAGCGCCCGCCGGCGCGCTTGATGAGGCGCCCCAGCGCCACGTCGTCGATCAGCGCACCGCGGATCCCGTCGAGGCCGCCCGCCTTTTCGAGCGCGGCGCGGCGGACGAGCATGCAGCCCCCGGCCGCCGCGGCGGTGCGCGCCCCGTCCCGGGTGACGCGGCGGAACGGGTAGAGCTGCGCGAAGAAGTACACGAAGGCGGGCACGATCACCCGTTCCCAGCGCGTCCGGACGCTCAGCGTCGCCATCTGCGAGACGAGGTCGCGCGGGCCGTCGACGGCCTCCCGGACGAGTCGTCCCACGGTGCCGGGCTCGTAGGCGATGTCGGCGTCGGTGAAGAGGTAGAAGTCGGGGTCGCCCGCCGCTCGGACGCCCTCCGACATGGCCCACACCTTGCCCGCCCATCCTTCGGGACGGTCTCGCGCGGACACGACCTGATCCGCGAGCCCGGCGGCCGTCTCGGCGGTGCCGTCGCGGCTCCCGTCGTCGACGAGGACCACACGGAAGACGCCCGGGTACTCCTGGGCGAGCAGCGTCGGCAGGGTTTCCGGGATGACGGCCGCCTCGTCGCGGGCCGGGATGACGGCCGCGACCTCCGGCCATTCGCGCGGGTCGTCCCCTGGCGGCAGGCCCGGACCGGTTCGCCAGAAGGCGCCGTGGCCGAGGGCCAGGTACAGCCATCCGGTCAGCGCCACCAGGGCCAGAACGTCCACGATCACCACGGTTCGCAGCGTGACACCGGGGTGCGCGGCCCGTCCACCAGGCGCATCGGCGCAGCGTGTCGGACGCTAAAGTCACGCGGATGGACGAGGTCCTCTGGAAGGCCGCCGACAAACTGCGGGGGGCGGTCGACGCGGCGCAGTACAAGGACTTCGTTCTCGGGCTGGTGTTCCTCAAGTACGTGTCCGACTCGTCCGGCGAGGGGGCCTTCGCCGTCCCGGACGGGGCGCGCTGGGCGGATCTCGTCGGCGGGTCCGGGGGCCTCACCGGCGGGTCCGGGGGCCTCGGCGAGCGGATCGACGCGAGCATGGACGCGATCATGCGGGCCGATCCCACCCTCGGCGGTGCGCTCCCGAAGATCTTCGGCGGGGTCGACGAGCGGCGGCTCGGCGAACTCGTCGCACTGATCGGGGAGGTCCGTTTCGACGGGAAGGCCGCGCGGGACGTCTTGGGCGAGGTCTACGAGTACTTCCTGGAGAAGTTCGCCCGCGCCGAAGGAAAGCGCGGCGGCGAGTTCTACACGCCGCCCTGCGTGGTGAGACTGCTCGTCGAGATTCTGGAACCTTACAAAGGGCGGGTGTACGACCCGTGCTGCGGTTCCGGCGGCATGTTCGTCCAGGCGGAGAAGTTCGTCCTGAGCCATCGGGGACGGATGGACGACATCGCGGTGTACGGGCAGGAGGCGAACGAGCGGACATGGCGGCTGGCCAAGATGAACCTCGCCGTCCACGAGATCGCCGGCGACCTCCGCCGTTCGGACACCTTCCACGACGACGCGCACCCCGGCCTCCAGGCCGACTACGTGCTCGCCAATCCCCCGTTCAACATGTCGGACTGGTATCGCGACGCCGGCGACCCGCGCTGGCGCTACGGCGTGCCACCGGCCGGCAACGCCAATTTCGCCTGGATCCAGCACATCATCTCCAAGCTCGGGCCGGGTGGGCGCGCGGGCGTGGTGATGGCGAACGGCTCGATGTCGTCCCGGCAGTCGGGCGAGGGCGTGATCCGCGCGGCGCTGGTGGAGGCGGGCCTCGTGTCGTGCGTGATCGCGCTGCCGGACCGGCTCTTCCGCAGCACTCCCATTCCCGCGTGCCTCTGGTTCTTCGACCGGACTCCGCAGGACCGGAGCCGGGTGCTCCTCATCGACGCCCGCGACATGGGGACGATGGTCGACCGCACCGAGCGCGTCCTCACCGAGGACGACATCGCCCGGATCGCGGGCGCGTACCGTTCCTGGCGCGGCGGAGGCCACGCGGACGTCCCGGGGTTCAGCCATTCGGCCGACCTGGAGGAGCTCAGGGCCCATGACCACGTCCTGACGCCCGGCCGCTATGTCGGCGCGGCCCGGGCGAACACCGGCGACGAGCCCGCGACCGCGAGGGTCGAGCGCCTCACCAAGGAACTCTTCGCGCATTTCGAGGAGTCGGCGCGCCTCGACCATGTCGTCCGCGCGGAACTGGGACGCCTGGATGGCTGACGTGACGCTCGGCGAGATCGTCGATTTCTCGAACGGGAAGTCGCACCCCGCCGAGGGCGCCGCCTACCGGACGTACGGAGCCAACGGCGTCATCGGCACATCCCGCGATTTCAACACGGGCCCGCACAGCACCGTTGTCGGCCGCGTGGGCACCTACTGCGGGGCCGTCCATTACAGCCCCGAACCGTGCTGGGTCACCGACAACGCCATCATCGCCACCCCCAGAGAGGGAGCGAACCCCCGCTACATCTACTACCTGCTGAAAAGGCTCGCCCTGAACCGGTACCGCATCGGGTCCGGGCAGCCCCTCCTCACCCACGCGATCCTGAACCGCCTCACCACCACCCGCCTGACCAGGGAGCAACAGGATTCGGCGGCGTCCGTCCTGGCCGCGCTCGACGACAAGATCGCGCTGAACGACCGCATGGCCGCCTGCGCCGACGAACTGGTCCGCGCCCGTTACGCGACGTTCGCGTCCCGTCCCTCGACGCGGATCGGCGACCTCGGCGAACTCGTCCGCTCCACCGTCCCGGCCGGCCGGATCGAGGACGAGAACTACATCGCGCTGGAGCACATGCCGAAACGCCGCATGTGGCTGTCGACATGGGCGGACACGTCCGGCGTCACCAGCGCGAAGAGGCGCTTCTCGTCCGGCGACATCCTCTTCGGCAAGCTCCGCCCCTACTTCCACAAGGCCGGACTGGCCTTCGTGGACGGCGTCGCGTCGACCGACATCCTCGTCGTCCGCCCGAAGGACCCCGGCCACCGCGGCTGGCTGCTCGCCGCCCTCGCGAGCGACGAGATGATCGCCCACGCCTCCGCCGTCAGCGACGGCACCCGGATGCCGCGCGCCGGATGGGCCGACATCGCCGCCTTCGAGGTCCCCTGGCCCGGCGACGCCGAAGCCCGGAGGTTCACCGCGTTCGTCGCCCCCCTGGCCGCCCGCGTGGAGGCCGCGACGGCCGAGACCGGAACCCTGACCGCCCTCCGCGACACCCTCCTCCCCCACCTGATCCCGTGACGTCCAGCACGGCCGCGGGCCATCATCGGGAGGATGGAGTATCTGCTCAGCAACCGGCAGGTTGAGGCCGGGGTACGGTTCGAGGCGATCTCGGAGCTGTTCGACTCGTGGACGTTCCGCCACATGGACGACATCGGGGTCGGCGACGGGTGGCGGTGCTGGGAGGTCGGCGCGGGCGGGCCGTCCGTCCCGGCGTGGCTGGCCGGACGCGTCGGCGAAGCCGGTCGCGTGCTGGCGACGGACATCGACGTGTCGTGGCTCGGCGACGCGCCGGTGGACGTCCGGCGGCACGACATCGTGCGGGACGAGCCGCCCGAGGGGCCGTTCGACCTCGTCCACGCGCGGCTGGTCCTGGTGCATCTGGCCGACCGGGACGCGGCGCTGCGGACGATGGTCGAGAGCCTGCGCCCCGGCGGGTTCCTGCTCGTCGAGGACGCCGACCCGGCGTTGCAGCCGCTGGCCTGCCCCGACGAGCGCGGTCCCGACGAGCGTCTCGCCAACAGCGTCCGGCGGGGCTTCCGCACGCTGCTCGCCGAGCGCGGCGCGGACCTCGCCTACGGCCGCACGCTCCCCCGGCTGCTGCGCGAAGCGGGGCTGGAAGACGTTCGCGCCGACGCGTTCTCCCCGATCTCCTCTCCCGCGTGCGGGGTGCTGGAGACCGCGACCATCCTCCAGGTCCGGGACCGCCTCATCGCCGGCGGTCACGCCACCGGCGGGGAGATCGATCACCTTCTCGCGACGATCGCCGAAGGCGGCCTCGACCTCACCTTGGCCCCGCTGATCTCCGCCTGGGGCCGCGTCCCCGACCCCGAAGACGACAGGGACCACGAACCGTAAAGGGAGGGACGAACCGGGACATCGGCCGAACGTTCGCGTGATCATTCGCGTGCGGACGGTAATGGTTGGCTGGATGCGAGGGGTGGCTTGCGTGCGTGCAAGCGGCGGTGACTCAGCTGTGCGGCTGCGTCAGAGTTTGTGTTGTTTCACTCCACGTCCGACTTCGACTTGGCCTGAGAACACATGTTCGCTTACAGCCCGACACGGAGACGTGAAACCACCGCCGCCATGGACGCTACAGACGCGTTGCCAGGAGGGGCCGTCCTGGTCCCGGAACCTTCCCTCGAACTCGGCATCCCGTCCGCCTGGAACAACGGCAAGTCGTCCGGGCGGCTCATCGGAGAGATCGACCTCGCCGCGACGCCGCCGGCCGTGCGGCTCGCCCGGTCCTACGTCCGGGAACTCGTGGGGCAGCACTTCGGCGCCGACCGGTCCGAACTCGGCGACCTCGAACTGCTGACCAGCGAGGCGATGACCGGCGCGGTCCTGCACGCCGGGCTGCGGCCGGACGGGACGATCACGCTGTCCGTCCTGCACCTCGACCGGTACGTGCGGATCGAGGTCACCGACGGCGGGCCCCCGAACGGGCAGCAGCGGCCGGTGGACGAGCACCTGCCCGGGCACGGCCTCGCACTGCTGAAGGCGCTCGCCACCGACTTCGGCGCCCACCAGGGCAGGAACGGGACGACGTTCTGGTTCGGGATCGGCGTC
The DNA here is from genome assembly GCF_041463665.1 of Actinomadura chokoriensis. GTDB lineage: Bacteria > Actinomycetota > Actinomycetes > Streptosporangiales > Streptosporangiaceae > Spirillospora > Spirillospora chokoriensis_A. The sequence goes on along the minus strand of NZ_JAXCEJ010000011.1, from coordinate 162,794 downwards.
CGGGAAGGGTGGCGGCTGCCGTGACGCCGGAGTCGGCGTGGCCGGTGCGGACGCGGGTCGTCCAGGCGCACGGGGTCTTCCTGGACCGCGCCGCCGCACCGCGCGCCGTCCCGGGATGACGGGGCGCCATGGCCCCCGCGGTGCTCTCCGTCGACGGTGACGGGACCGACACATCTCTGATTCCTCCGCGCCCGGCGGTGGACGCTTCGCTAGGATCGAAACGTCGACGATTGCCGCACCGAGGGCGAGTGATGACAGCGGACGGCGCGCCGAAGTCTCTCTCCGACATCACCCGGGACATGGGCTTGAACATGTCCGATGTGGCGGCGTTCTCCGGGCTCGACGAAAGCACGATCTTCCGGCTCTGGGACAACGTCGAATGGCTCGACCGGGTCAGCGGGCGTTCCCTGCAGAGCCTCATGTCGTCCGTTCCGGGAATCGCCGAGTACACGATGGCGCACGCCGTCCGGAAAAGGCGCGACGGGCTCGTCGGCGACCTGCACGGCGAAGGGCTCACGGTCGACCTGGACGCCCTGGAGAACTCGACCGTGGCGCAGCAGCATCTGCTGAACGCGCTGGAGGCGGCGCTGCTCATCGTGCGGGGGCAGGCGACGCAGAAGACGTCCTCCTTCATCGCCCGGTTCTGGGGGCGCGAACAGGACCGCGCGCTCGAGTCGATCTATTCCACCGAGTCCGGCCGCGGCCTCCTGCGGGACCCGCGGAAACTCTTCGAGGCCTCGGTCGAGCTGGCCCCCCGGCTGAACCGCAAGAGCTACTCGTTCCACTCGATCCTGGCGCTCAACATCCTGACGCACCAGGTCAGCAAGGTCACCGGGACGCTGGAGGCCGACCTCGGCTTCGAGGTGCCCGGACGGCAGAGCGCGTTCATGATGCGCGGCGTGGTGATGGGCTCCCTGATCAGCTCCGACGACTTCCACCTCGCCGAGCGGTATCGCAGGGAACTGGACGCCACGCCCGTGTACGCGGCACTCGAGGAATGGGCTTTCCCGACTTACACCAGAGACGGCCGGATCAGCAGCGACTTCACCTTGCCGAGCTCCCTGTCGCTGCGCAACACGGCCACCGAGGTGCTGCGCGAGATAGCGGTCTACAACGACGCCTACCTCTACTACCTGGTGTCGACGTACATTCCGCTGGCGCTGAAACGCGACCCCGCCTTCGGCGGCCGGGTCACCGAACTGATCCAGGCGCTGGAACTGCGCGGGGCCGACTGCCGGGACAGAACGGCCAGACAGACCTGCGGCACGCTGGTTCGGCGCCTCAAGGGCATCGCCTGAGCCAGGTGCGGCATGGCGCATTGAGAAATGGGGAGCCGGTGGAGGACGCGGCGCAAGCCATCACGAATCTGACCCGCGAAAGGTGGGAGGCCAACGCGCGGTACTGGGTCAAGATCATCAGGGAGGGCCGCGACCGGTACCGGACCGAGCTGACCGACATCGCCGTCCTCGACGCCGTCGGGCCGTGCGCCGGCCTGCGCGTCCTGGACGCCGGATGCGGCGAAGGGTACCTGTCCCGCAAGCTCGCCTCCCTGGGCGCGGAGGTGACCGGCGTGGACGCCGCGCAGGGCCTCATCGAAGCCGCCTCGTCCGTCCCGTCGCCCGGGGCCACCTTCACCCGCGCCGGCGTCGAAGACCTCCCCCTGGACGACGACCAGTTCGACATCGTCCTCTGCAACCACCTGTTCAGCCACCTGCACGACCCGACCCGCGCGATCGGCGAGTTCGCGCGCGTGCTGAAGAGCGGCGGCCGGCTGATCCTGCTGACGCTGCACCCCTGCTTCTACGTCGAGAACTCCGAGCAGGGCGCGATGGACAGCGTCCCGGCGGCGCAGTACTTCGTCTCGCGCGGCGTCGACCAGCGGTTCCTGGTGGACGGCCTGGAGTCCCCCTCGCTGATCACGAGCTGGCTCCGGCCGCTGGAGTACTACGCTGGAACGCTCCGAGACGCCGGGTTCGTCATCGCGGACCTGCGCGAACCGCATCCGACGGAGCAGCAACTCCGGGACGACCCGTGGTGGCGCAAGGGCTTCCCCACGGCGTTGTTCATGCTGCTGGTCGCGGAGCGCCGCTAGAGTCCGCCCATGGAGGACGTGCCGCCCGGCCTGGCCGAGCATCCTGACAGGCTCCGGTGGAACGCCAAGTACGGGGACGCTCCCGGGCTGTCGCCCGTCCATCCTCTGGCGGAGCGGGCACTGTCGCTGCCGATGCCGGACGGCGGGGTGCTCGACCTCGCGTCCGGTCCGTCCGGCAGCGCCCTGCTGGCCGCCGAGGCCGGGCGCCGCGTGACGGCCGTCGACATCTCCGAGCTCGCCCTGGACCGGCTCGGCGCGGAGGCGCGGAGGCGCGGCCTCGGCTCGCTGATCACGCTCGTCCAGGCCGACCTCGGGGCCTGGCGGCCGGAGCCGTCCGGGTACGCGCTCGTCCTGTGCACCGGTTTCTGGGACCGCGCCGTCTTCGGGCGCGCGGTCGGCGCCGTTCTGCCCGGCGGCCTGCTGGGCTGGGAGGCGTTCACCGAGGACGCCCGCCGGAGCCGTCCGGGGATGCCCGCCGGATGGTGCCTCGCGCCCGGCGAGCCCGCCTCGCTCCTGCCGGACGGCTTCACCGTCCTCGACGAGACCGACGACGCACGCACCGCCAAACGCCGCCTCCTCGCCCGCCGCTAGTCGAGGTCGACGACCACCGGGGCGTGGTCGGACGGGCCCTTTCCCTTGCGGGCCTCCCTGTCGACGTAGGCGGAACGGACCCGCTCGGCGAAGGCGTCGTTCCCGTAGACGAGGTCGATGCGCATCCCCAGGTTCTTATGGAACGCCCCAGCACGGTAATCCCAGTAGGTGTAGGGGTGAGGGCCCTTCATCGGGGTTGGGACGATGTCATTGAGGCCGAGGTCGCGCAGTTCGGCGAGTGCCTGGCGTTCGGGCGGCGTGACGTGGGTGGAGCCGATGAACACGGACGGGTCCCAGACGTCGTCGTCCGTGGGGGCCACGTTGTAGTCGCCGGTCGCCGCCAAAGGCACCCCTGCGGAGAGTTCGGCGGTGAGCGCGTCACGCAGGGCCGCGAACCATTCGAGCTTGTAGAGATAGTGGGCCGACTCCGGGGTGCGGCCGTTCGGCGCGTAGAGCGACCAGACCCTTATCCCGCCGCAGGTGGCGCCGATGGCGCGTGCCTCCGGCACCAGCAGCACGGGCTCGGTGAGCTTGGCCTGGACGCCCTTGCCCTCAGCCTCGGCCTCGGTCTCGCCCTCGTATGCGGGCTCGCCGGGGAAGCCGTTCGAGACGTCCTCAATGCCGACCCGGGAAAGAACCGCCACGCCGTTCCAGCGGCCGTCGCCGTGCGCGGCGGTGTCGTAGCCGAGTTCCGCGACGTCGTCGGACGGGAACTTGTCCGCGCGGCATTTGGTCTCCTGCAGGCACACCACGTCCGGCTTCGTCTCGTCCAGCCAGGAGAGAAGGCGCGGAAGCCGGGCCTTCACCGAGTTGACGTTCCACGTCGCGAGGCGCATTCCCCCACCCTGCCATCCGGCGCGCCCGGGGCACCCGGCCGGCAGGGTTATCCTGACGGCTTCTCCTGTCCCCTTCCGGACGGCACCGCGATCCGCGCGTGACCGGTAGATTGCGGGTCGGCCTCCTTTACACGGTTTTCACGCTGCGCTTAGCCCGGCCCTGGAAGGGTGGTCACGTTCGTGATGTCGTCTAACCCGGAGCAAGTGAGGAACCATGTCCGAGGATGACAAGCCCCGGGGCAAGCCGGTGGTCAAGGCGAAGGCGAAGATCCCGAACGCCCAGAGCATTCGCAGCCCCGAGTTCACCCCGCACGGCATCAGCGCCGGGCGCGGCAGCGGGCTGAACCGGCCGTCGGCCCCGTCCGCGCTGACCGCCAAGCAGGCGCGCAAGCGCCGGCTGATGATGATCGCCGGGATCGTGGTGGCCGCGCTGGCCATCTCCGGCGGCGTCGCGTGGTGGGTCACGCGGCCCGGCCCCGAGCTCTCGGTGACCGGCAAGTTCGCCTCCGAGCCGAAGGTCGAGATCCCGACCAAGCTCGCGCCGGTCACGGCGGTGAAGGTGACCACGCCGATCAAGGGGACCGGACGCGCGATCGCCAGCGGCGACACCGTCTACGTCTCCTTCGCCACCTACAAGTGGTCCAAGGACAAGGACGAGGAGAACTCGCGCGTCAAGAGCACGAGCGAGAAGGTCAGCTCCACCTGGGACCAGCAGGCCCAGCAGCCGAGCGGCCCGCGGCCCCTGGTCATCGGCAACAGCGGCCTGAAGGAGATCGACAAGAACCTGGTCGGCCGCACCGTCGGCAGCCGGGTCGTCCTGCAACTCCCGCCGTCCAAGGACCTCAGCCAGCTGAGCCCGCAGCAGATCACCGCCAAGGACGCGGTGGTCTTCGTCATGGACGTCCAGGGCGCCATCGCGAAGGACCCGAAGCCGGAGGGGACCGCGAAGAAGCTGGACGACAAGAACCTGCCCAAGGTCGAGGACAAGGGCGCCAAGGAGCCCAAGATCACGGTCCCGGACGTGGCCGCGCCGGGCAAGCTGCAGGCCAAGACCCTCGTCGAGGGCAACGGGCCGGCGCTCGCCAAGGGCGACGAGGCCATCGTGAACTACGTCGGCAAGATCTGGAAGACCGGCGACACGTTCGACTCCAGCTGGGCCAACAAGCAGCCCGCGAACTTCCCGATCGGCACCGGGGCGACCATCCCCGGCTTCGACAAGGGCCTGACCGGCGCGAAGGTCGGCAGCCGCGTCCTGCTCGTCCTGCCGCCCGCGGAGGGCTACGGCAAGGAGGGCAGCCCGCCCAAGATCAAGGGCACCGACACCCTGGTGTTCGTGGTGGACATCCTCGCCAAGATCCAGAAGTGAGCCGGCCGCGGCACGGCCGCGCGCGGGGCCGCCGGTGAGGACGGCGTGAGAGCGGCGGGGCACCGATCGGCGCCCCGCCGCTCGGCGTTTGCGAGAAACCCGCATTGCGGCGTCCCGCACGACAACCGGCGGGACCGATGGCCCGTCCTCCTATCGGGAAGCCTTGCGGTTGCGCATTGGGCGGTCGGCGCACGGATCCCCTCAGGTATCGTCGGTAACGCATTAATCACGGGGGGCTTGTGAGCGACAGCGAAAAGGCCCCGGAGGGCGGAGCGTCCTCCGGGCCCGCCGAGGTGGGCGGGGACGGCACCGAGGTGGGGGCACCGTCCGGCACGAACGCCCAGGTCACCGGAACGCTGACCGCGGAGACCGAGGAAGCCGTTCAGGACGCCGAATTCCCGGACGCGGGAGACAAATCACAGAACGGCGACAAGGTCCGCGAAGCACCCGACTACGCCGAGGATGCGGGCGAATCACGCGATGCCGGAACACTCCCCGAAGCCGCACACACCGAAGCTGCGCGCACCGAAGCGGCAGATACCGAATCAGCACGCACCGAATCACCCGCCATCGCATCACCCGCCATCGCATCACCCGCCGTCGCATCGGACAACGTGAGCAAGGCGGCCGAGTCCGGCGGGGCCGGTGGGACGGGCGAGTCTCGCGAGGCCGCGGACGAATCTGGGTCGGGTGGTGTCGAAGTGCCGCTCACCGGTGATACCAAGACCATGGCCGCCGCCTCGCCCAAGCACGGAGGATCCCAGCCGCCCGGAGACGACGGCGACGGCGGGGACGGCGGGGGCGAAGGCGGCAAGAAGCCGCGCAGCCGCAGGTCGCGGTACCTGCGCCGGACGCTGTTCCTGCTGCTCGGCTTCATCGGGTTCTGCATCGCCGCGTTCGGCCTCGCCTACCTGTTCACCCCCGTCCCGTCCCCGCAGGAGAAGGCGGTCGCGCAGGGCCCCACCTTCTACTACTCCGACGGCAAGACGCAGATCGCGAAGACCGGCATCAACCGCGACGCGGTCAAGCTCGACCGCATCCCGGAGAGCACCCGCAACGCGGTCATCGCCGCGGAGAACGGCAGCTTCTACGACGACCCGGGCGTGTCGGTGAAGGGCACCACGCGCGCGTTCTGGTCCACGGTGACCGGGCAGCAGTTGCAGGGCGGCTCCACGATCACGCAGCAGATGGTCCGCAACTACTACGGCGGCATCGGCAAGGAGCGCTCGGTCACCCGCAAGCTCAAAGAGATCATGGTCGCGTTGAAGGTCGACCGGGAGAAGTCCAAGGACTGGATCCTGGAGCAGTACCTCAACACGATCTACTTCGGGCGCAACGCCTACGGGGTGCAGGCCGCCGCGCACGCCTACTTCGGCAAGGACGTCTCGGACCTGACGCCCGCCGAGGGCGCCTACCTCGCGGCGGCGATCCAGCAGCCGAGCAACTTCGCCGACCCGACCGGCGACCAGCGCACCGCTGCCGAGCAGCGGTGGCGCGCCGTCCTCGCGAACATGGCCCGGGACGGGTACCTGACCTCGGCCGACGCCGCGGCGCTGACATTCCCCGTGCCGGACAAGGCGAAGATCACCGACGTCCTCAAGGGTCAGAAGGGCTACATGGTCAACGTGGCCAAGAAGGAGCTCACCGAGCGCCGCGGCTACAGCGAGGACGAGATCAACCGCAGCGGGCTGAAGATCACCACGACGTTCGACAAGCGGCTGATGGACTCGATGAAGCAGGCGGTGACGCAGAACGCCCCTGCCGGGATGAGCAAGAAGATCCGCACCGGGGCCGTGTCGGTCGACCCGTCCACCGGGCAGGTGCTCGCCTTCTACGGCGGCCGCGGCTACCTGGACGAGGCGCTGAGCAGTTCCTTCGGCGACTGGGCGCAGGCCGGGTCCGGGTTCAAGCCGATCGCGCTCGCCGCCGCGCTGCAGGACGGCAGGTCGCTCAGCACCACCTACGACGGCAGTTCGCCGCAGTCGTTCGCCGGGTCGTCCATCCACAACGACGGCAACGAGAGCTTCGGATCGGTGAACCTCGTCACCGCCACCCAGCACTCGATCAACACCGCCTACGTCAACCTCGGCCAGGACATCGGCAACGAGAAGATCGTCAAGATGGCCGAGAAGATGGGCATCCCCGAGTCGCAGATGAAGCCGGACCAGCGGAACGCCGCCACGTTCCCGCTCGGCATCGTGTCGCTGCATCCCGTCCAGCAGGCGGGCGTGTACGCGACGTTCGCGTCCGAGGGCGTCCACCGCACGCCGTTCGTGGTGAAGTCCGTCACCGACAACGAGGACCACAAGCGCACGTTCACCGAGAAGGGGAAGCGGGCGCTCAGCGCGCAGAACGCGCGGGACGCGACCTACGCGATGCAGAAGGTCGTCGAGGGCGGCACCGGGACCAACGCCCAGCTTCCCGACGGCCGCGACGTCGCGGGCAAGACCGGCACGACCGACGAGGGCAAGGCGATCTGGTTCAACGGGTTCATCCCGCAGATGGCGACGTCGGTCGCGATGTTCCGCAGCGACGGCAAGCCGCTGAACATCCCCGGCTACGGCGTGTACGGCGGGCAGCTGCCCGCCCAGATCTGGCGCACCTACATGACGGACGCCGTCAACATCAAGGACTACGAGCCCAAGTCGTTCGGGTCGCCGTCGATCCGTCCGGGCGGCGGCTACGGCGGGCCGACCCGCCCGAGCGAGCCGGGCACCACGGAGCCGCCGCGCACGACGGGGCCGTCCGAACCGCCGCCGACCACGCGGGAGCCCGACATCCCGACGCCGCCGACCGGGCTGCCGACCGAAGTACCGACCCAGCCCGGCGGGGGCGGCGGCGGAGGTGACGGCGGCGACCCCGGCGATCCGGGCACCGGCGGTGGCGGCGACGGGGGCGGCGGCACGGGCGACGGCGGAGATCGCTGGGGCTTGACCGGCTGAGGCCGGTCAAGCCCGGCCCCCCGTCAGTCGCAGGCCTCGCCGATGCTGGCCGGCGTCTCCTTCATCACGGTGTTCAGCTGGGACACGTCGCCGGTGCCGACGGCGGTGGCGGCGGAGCGCAGCTTGCCCGCCTCCGCCTTCAGCGCCTTCTTCAACGCGGCGTCGTCGGCCTTCTTCGCCAGCCCGTCCAGCCGTCCGGCGAGCTGCTCGGTCGCCTGCCGCCACCGCGCGGGCTCGGCCGCCGGAAGGCTCCTGACCTGGGTGACGTACTGCTGGAACGCCTTCTTCGTGTCGGTGCACACCTGGCCGGAATTGCCGCCGAGCATCCCGCACCCGCTGAGGGCGCCGAGCACCAACACGCCCCCGGCCAGCGCCCGAACCACCCCGTACCGCATCGCACCCTCCCACTTGATCCCCGACCGGACCCGCATATAATTCCGCACTAGGTCATGAGCGCCAGCGTCAAGCCCCGGCTTGCTGGCCGGCAACCCTTCGTCCGCGATGGGGTGCCCCGGGTGAGGACCTGGCCGGACGCGGCACCGCGTTCCGGCAAGCGCGGATCCCGGCCGTCCTTCCGGGGTCCCTGACCCGGAAGGTCCCGGCATGCCCACGCTGCTCGCCCGCTCCCCCATCACGCCTGCTGTGACGCGTCCCGAGGGGTCCGGAGTTCGCCGGATCCCGCGCGTTGTCGGGGCGGACGTCCCGGTGCCGCTGCGGGACGGCGGCCACGTCCCCTACGCCAACTTCGACTACGCCGCCAGCGCGCCCTGCCTGGAGGCGGTGCACGAGGCCGTCACCCGCGCGCTGCCGTACTACAGCAGCGTCCATCGCGGAGCGGGCTACGCGTCCCAGGTCACGACCGGCGCGTACGAAGAGGCCCGCGAGACCGTCCGGTCGTTCCTCGGGGCGTGGCGGCGCTCGGCCGTGGTGTTCACGCGCAACACCACCGACTCCATGAACCTGCTGGCGCAGGCCGTCCCCGCCGGGACGAGCGTCGTCGTGTTCGAGACCGAGCACCACGCGTCCCTGCTGCCGTGGAAGCGGGCCGTGCGGCTTCCCGCGCCCGCCACCCCGGCCGAGGCCGTCTCCGCCGCCGACCGCGCGCTGCGTTCGTGCCCGACCGGGTCGCGGCTGCTCGTCGTCACCGCCGCGTCCAACGTCACCGGCGAGCTGTGGCCCATCGAGGAACTCGCGCGGGTCGCGCACCGCAACGGCGCCCGGATCGCGGTGGACGCGGCGCAGCTCGTCCCGCACCGCCCGCTCGACATGACCGCGCACGGCCTCGACTACGTCGCGTTCTCCGGGCACAAGCTGTACGCGCCGTTCGGCTCCGGCGTGCTCGCCGGGCGCGCCGACTGGCTGCGCGCCGCCGTGCCCTACCTGAAGGGCGGGGGCGCCAGCGCGTCGGTCGGGGAGACGACCCGGTGGGCGGCGTCCGCCGAGCAGCGGCACGAGGCGGGGTCGCCGAACGTCCTCGGCGCGATCGCGCTGGCCGCCGCCTGCGAGACCCTCTCGGCCTGCTGGTCGGATCTGGCCGTCCGGGAGGAGGCCCTCGTCGGCCGGCTCCGCGCGGGGCTCGCCGCGCTGCCGCACGTCCGGGAACTGTCGCTGTGGGGCGACCGGGCTCCGCGCGTCGGGATCGTGTCGTTCACCGTGGACGGCTGGAACGCGCGCGACGTGGCGCTTACCCTGTCGGAGGAGCACGGCATCGGCGTCCGGGACGGGAAGTTCTGCGCCCACCCCTTCGTCCGGCATCTGGTGGGCGGGGAAAGCGCAGTCCGCGCCAGCCTCGGCATAGGGACGAGCGAGGAGCACATCGACCGGCTGCTCACCGCCCTCGCGGGGCTGACAAGGGGCTGACCTGCGAACAGCGGCGGGCAGTCAGATGATTATGCTCTTTGGTCCTGTTCGCCCATGTAGCGTAGGCACTCGCGCGGGGACGAGCACGGAGGAAACAGGGGGTGGCGACCGTGGCCGACGCGTGGCGACCCACGTCGGAGCTGGAACACCGACTGCAGGAGACCGTACGGGCCGGGGACCAGGAGAGCTACTTCCGCCTCCTCGCGGACAGCGAACTCGTCGTCCCCGTCCCGCCCGAACTGGTGGACGGCGTGCTCGCCAACGAGACGCAGCCGTCCTGGCCGACCCAGGAGGAGGACGGCCGCGTCCACGTGCTGGCCTACACCTCGGCGTCGGCGATGCGCGCCTGCCTGGGGCCGTCCTACCAGCACTTCATGACGCTCCGGTTCGGCGACATCGCCGAGACCTGGCCGGACACCCGCTGGTGGCTCGCCATCGACGCGCCCGCCCACGGCGTCGGCACCGTCCTGCCCATCGAGGCGCGGATGCCGGCGTGGTTCGTCCGCCAGGTCGCCGACGGCGACGGCCGCCCCCCGCAGGTCGGCCGCGCGCCCGCGCCCTGGGAGGAACTCCGCGACCAGCACCGCGAGCTGCCCCGGCAGTCGCCCCGCCCGGAGTTCCAGCCCGCGAACGACGTCGAGCGCGAACTGCTGCGCGCCGCCGCGAACAACGACCACGACCTGTTCCTGCAGACCCTCGCGGCCACCGACGTCCTGCTGCCCGTCCCGGACGACATGGACTTCACGCTCCGCCCCGGGCGGCCCGGGTTCCCGTGGCAGACCCGCGAGGTCGACGGGTCCACGGTCGTGCCGGTCTTCACCTCCCGCGAACGCCTGATCGAAGCGTCCGGCGAGGGCACCGAGTACATCAACCTGCCGTTCACCGTCGCCCTGCGCTACTGGCCGAACCACGACTGGCTGCTCGCCATCAACTCGGGCTCCCCCGCGGGCGGCACCGTCCTCGCCCAGCAGCTCCCCGGCCTCGCCACCTGGGCCGACCAGCGCGCCGCCCAGCGGATGACGGAGCACTTCGAACCGCAGAACGACATCGAGCAACGCCTCTTCGACGCCGCCCGCCGCCGCGACACCGACGCCTTCTACAAGATCCTCCTCGGCGCCCAGGTGCTGGTGCCCGCCGACGCCGACACCCCGTGGGGCATCGTGCCCGGCGACCCCGACTTCCCGTGGCGTCCCGTTCCCGTCCACGGCCGGACGTCCATCCAGGTCTACACGTCCCTGAAGTGGATGAACGAGGCGATCGGCTCGTCCCGCTTCATCATGCCGAGCCTCCACGAGATGGCCGCCGCCTGGCCCGACACGGACTGGACGCTCGTCCTCAACCCGGGCACCCCGATCGACGCCGCCATGGCGGGCGACCAGATCCGCACCCTGCGCGGCCCGGTGACTCCCCCGTCGGCGTCCACACCGCCGCCGCCGGACACCCCGGCGGTCCCGGTGGCCCCTGCCGTCCCCACGGAGGCCGGACGGCACTCGGCCCCACCTGGCGACCCGGCCATGGGCACGTCCGGGGAGCACCGCATCGCCGCGCCCGGCATCCCGCGCGAAGCCTCACCGAACGCCGCGGCCACACCCGGCGACGCCACGAGCCCAAGCCCGCCAAGCGAGCCCAGCACGGGATACGAGCCCGCGGCCAACGCCAGCGAAGAGACGTACCGCGACCTCCGCGCGGCCGACCTGTCCGGCACGCCCGGCGACACAGCCGCCACAGGCGACGCGGCAGACGTGGCAGACGTGGCCCCACGTGCCGAGCCCGGGCAGCACACCGGCTCACCGCACGAAAGCGTTCTGGGCAGCGTAGGCACGTCCAATACGCCAGGCAGCACCGACGTACCCGGCGGTCCGGCAAGCGCACTCCCCCCTGCCGGACCGAGCACGGGACAGGAACCCGCAGCCAACCCCGGCGAGAGGACGCACAGCGACTTCGCCGCGTCCGGAGAACACCGCATCGGCGCACCCCCCGAAACCACGAGCGCAAGCCCGCCCGCCGGGCCGAGCACGGGATACGAGCCCGCGGCCGACCTCGGCGCGGGGACGCACTCCGGCCTTCCAACGTCCGGAGAGCAGGACGTCAGCGCACCAGGCATCGCGCACGAAGGCATACAGAACGCCGCAGGCGCGCCGGTTGAGGCCCCGACCGCAGGGTCGTATGGCGGAGTGAGCGCGGAGCAGGAGCCTGCGGCGCACGTCGGCGAGGGAACGTATCGCGATCCCCTCGGGTCCGCACCGTCCGGCGCGGCCGGTGACGCATTCGGCCCGGCCGACCCGCGCGACGCCGGGAGCAGCATCCCCCCGCGTGACGAGCGCGTCCACCAGGCTGGCGCGCTGCATGAAGGCGCTCCAGACAACGCGGGCACAAACGCGGGCACAGCTGACCTGCCGGGCAGTGCCGAGGTGCCCGATGGGCCGGAGGCCGAGGTTGGCCCCGCGTCGCATTCCAGCGAGGTGCCGTTCAGCGAGGCCGACGCGTCCGATGCGGGGCGGCCCGTCGGCGCGCCGGATGTGTCCGCGCCGGATGTGTCCGCGCCTGGTGTGTCCGCGCCGGGCGGCGTCGGTGCGTCCGGCGCCGAGCTTGGTCACGACACCGGCTCTCCGGAGGGAAGCGTCGCGGGCGCGGCTCCGGGAACCGGCGGCGCTGGCGCGGTCCATGACGGTGAGGGCGCGGTCCATGACGGTGAGGGCGCCTACGGCGGGCCTCGCGCGTTCGGGGAGCAGGGTGCCGACGCGGTCGGCGGCTCTGCCGGACGTGACGATGCGGCTCAGTTCGGGGAGACGTCGTCCGACGTGCCCGGCGCGCAGGGAGAGGCGGGCGCCCGGCCGGGCGACCTGGCACGGGGCGCCGCGGATCCGGCGGGCCCGCCCGGTGAGCGCGGGCTGCGGGCCGTCGAGGACCCCGAGCCGCCGTTCGAGCCCGGGAACCGGCACGACCAGGAGCTGTACGAGGCCGCCTCGGGCGGGGACTCCGACGCCTTCCTGCGGGTGCTGCTGAACGCCAACGTGCTCGTGCCGATCCCGGCCGAGGCGCCCCTTGAGGTGACGCCCGTACAGCGGGAGTTCCGGTGGGACGCGGCGCTGCGGGGCGAGTCCGCCGTGCAGGTGTTCACGTCGCTGGTGCGGCTGCGCGAGGTGCTGCCGGAGTCGCGGTTCGTGTACGTCGACTTCCGGGAGCTGATCGGTGCGTGGCCCAGCGTGGACTGGGCGATGCTGCTCAACCCTGGGACGCGCATCGGGGCGTCGCTGCAAGGCGACCAGGTGCTGGCGCTCAGCGAGTGGGCGGTGCGGGTCGGGCTCGTCCCGGCGCGGCCCGAGGTTCCGCTTCCACCGCCGCGGCCGGAGCCGGACGTCGCGCAGCTGCCGTCCGACCTGGACGACCGCGTCTCGTCCCCGACGATCATGCAGAAGGTCGTCCCGCACGGGCATGTCGCCTGGTATCTGGAGCAGGCCTACGACCGGGTCGGCGGGTTCGTGCACTCGACCGGCGACGTCGCCGAGTTGCAGACGCCCGGACAGTTGTACGAGACGCTGGGTCTGCTGTACGAGGGCTCCCCGTTCTCGCTCGCCGACGACGGCGTGTACGTCATCCGATGGCCCGCCTACTGTCCCGACCTGTACCGCGTCCCCTTCGGCGGACAGGACGAGGTGGAGGTGGCCGCGTGGGGCGAGGCCGGCTGGGTCGTCGAGCGGCCTCCGTTCCTGGGCGGCGGTTTCGCGCCGGGGAGCGCCGGGTCCATCCGCGAGTACAAGGTGGACAGCGTCCGGCTGCCCTACGGGGCGGAGATGTACTACCTCGGCCGCGACCGGTCCGAGCGGTTCGTGGCGATGTACGACCCCGACCAGCTCGCGTGGCTCCGGCCCGAGGCGGGCCCCGAGGGCCGGGACGGACGGACGGAGGCGGCTCAGTGATCCGGGACGGGTACGTCGCGCGCTGGCTCGGACGCGACTTCGAGGCCGCGCCGGGCGCCGACGGCGAGGTCAGGCTGTACACGCCCGGCCCCACGGACGGGTTCGAGGAGCTGCGGGCCGGACGGTTCCGCCGGGTCGTCCCCGCGTCCGAGATCGAGGACCTCCGGTACGTCCGGACGACGTGCCGCTGGCGCGGGGAACGCTTCGTCATCGTCGGCGAGCACGAAACGTGGCTGCGCGTCGAGTACACGGGGGGACGGGCCCCGGTCGCCGAGAATCTGGGGCTCGACCGCATCGACCAGGGCGTCTGGCAGACGTGGGCCCCCGCCTCCGAGGTCGAGGACGTCCGGGAAGAGTTGATCTGATGCCGGACGGGGTTGATTTGCCCCGGAGATCCGTGTTCGCTTGACTCTCGAGGCGATCCCTCGGGTGTTGCATATCGGGCACGGGCGCTCAACGGCGAAGCGACGGAGGTGCTGCGGCGGTGATCTGCCGAGCGGCGGTCAAACCGGTGTTCATCGGTCTCGGCGCGGCGGCCGTCCTCGCCGCCGGCGGCGCGTCCGCCACAGCCGCGACGGCGTCCCCGTCAGACACCCCGTCAGCGTCCGAACCGGTCGCGGGCACCCTCAAGGTCAGCGTCAGCCCGACCAGCGCCGAGGCGAAGCCCGGCGAGGCGGTCACCGTGCGGACGCACATCGAGGCCGTGGACGGCACCGTGTCCGGCATCAAAATCGAGCCCATCGCGGCGACCCCCGCGTCGGCCGACGCGACGATCGAGGGCGACTGCGCGAAGGGCTGCACGTTCGACTCGCTCGCGGGCGGGGAGTCCAAGGACGTCCCGTCGACGGTGTCCGTCCCCGGATCGACGGCGAAGACGGTCACGGTGACGATCAGCGTCACCGTGAGCGCGACCGGTTCGGAGGCGGTGACTCCGACGGCGACGATCAAATACGTCGTTCCGGAGCAGTCCCCCACACCGCCGCCGACGACCAAGACGCCCACCCCCTCCCCCACGAAGAAGCCGACGAAGAAGCCCTCGCCCACTCCCACGAAGACGTCCGGGACGGACGGGAGCGGCGGCTCCGGCGGGAGCGGCGGCTCGGGCTCGGGGGGCGGGTCGTCCTCCAGCGGGTCGGGGACGAGCACTTACGAGCCGCCGTCGCCCAACTCGTCGTTCGACTCCAGGAACCCGCAGGTGGCGCTGCCGCCGATCCAGGCGCCCAGCCCGTCGGTCGCGCCGAGCCCGGTGCCGGGGGCGGGAGGCCCGCAGAGCCGGTTGCAGGGCAACACGGCACCTATCGCGCAGGACCTCACCTTCGAGCGGATGGCGAGCACGCAGATCGCATGGCTGGCCGCCCTGATGGTCGCGATCTCCCTGCTGCTGACGCAGTTGCGGCTCGGACGGCGGCGCATCCCGGCCGGGGCCGCGAAGCGCGTGAAGGGAACGCACCGCCGCCCCCGCCACGGCATGTTCGGCAAGTGAGCAAGCCCCACAAGTGAGCACGGCCCGGCGGAATCGGCGTCGGTTTTCCGTCCGGGCGCGGCGCAGTTGAGGGTGCTCAGATGCCCCGTGTCAGCGTGTAGCAGGCTATGGCGGCGGCGGCCACGACGTTCAGGGAGTCGACGCCGCGGGCCTGGGCCGTCTCGTTCATGGGGATGCGGACGCGGTGATCGGCCTCGTGCAGCCAGCGGGACGACAGGCCGTCCCCTTCGGAGCCGAGGAGCAGCGCCCGGCGGTCGGCCGCCTTCACGTCGTCGATGGGCTCGGCGTCCGGGGCCGGGGTCAGGGCGAGGAGCTGGAATCCCGCGGCGCGGATCACGGAGAGATCGTTGTGCCAGTCGGTCATGCGGGCGTACGGGAGGGCGAACACGGCGCCCATCGAGACCTTGACAGAGCGACGGTAGAGCGGGTCGGCGCAGCGGGGCGCGAGGACGGCGGCGTCCACGCCGAGGGCCGCCGCGCAGCGGAAGATCGCGCCGATGTTGGTGTGGTCGACGATGTCCTCGCAGATGATGAGGCGGCGGGCGCCGCTCAGGACGGTTTGGAGCGGGGGCAGCGGGAGGCGCTCCAGGGATGCCAGGGCGCCGCGGTGCACCTGGAAGCCGGTGATCGACTCCATGGTTGCGTCGTCCGCGACGTAGACGGGGGCGTCCAGGCCGTCCAGGAGGTCGGCGAGCGGTTCGGCCCAGCGGCGCGCCATGAGGAGGGAGCGGACGGGGTGGCCGGCGGCGACCGCGCGGCGGATCACCTTCTCGCCCTCGGCGACGAACAGGCCGTGCTCGGCCTCCAGGCTCTTGCGGAGGTTCACGTCGCGGAGCCGCACGTAGTCGGAAAGGCGGAGGTCGGCTGGGTCCGAGACGGGGATGAGGTCGGCCATGCCTCAAGTCTGCCGCCCGCGGCGGCCGGATCCGGACGGGCGTTCGCGCTGATTCGTACCGCCGTCGTCGCGGTCCGTGACGGAGGGGCCGAACGATGCCAGGCTCGTCCGGTCATACGGTGATGACCTGCGTCATTATCGGTTTTGAGTTCTTTGTAACCTCTGGTTCGTACTACTACAGTGCCGGGAAGCATCGGCGGGTTTCTGGTGAATCGAGGGCAGGCCATGAGCGGACGTCATCGCAATGACTTCCCAGAGGGGGCCAAGGGCGGCTTCGACGCGTCCAGGCCCGTCTTCGGCCCGGCCAACGACGGGTCGTCCGACTGGTTCGGCGGGCGGGAAAGCCAGGACCGGCCGCTCTCCCAGCCCCAGGGCGGGCCGCAGGGAGCACCGCAGGGCTCACCGCAGGGAGCACCGCAGGGAGCACCGCAGCCCGGCGCGTCCGGCGAGACGCCTGAGTGGTTCACCCCTCGGCAGTCCTCCGAGGAGCCGGTCTACGGTTCCGGCGGGTTCGGCGGCGCGTCCGACGCGGGCGGCTACGGTCTCGGACGATCCGGCGGGTACCCGCAGGGCGAGCCGCGGTCGTCGTCCCCGCAGGGTCCCCCGCCCGAATCCTCACCGCTCGCCGGCACCGGGTACAGCGAGTACGACGCGATCCGCAGTTCGGACGGCGGCCCCTCGGGATTCTTCGGCGGCGGTGCGGGCGGTTCCGGCGGGCCGGGCGGATCCGGAGGGTCCGGCGGTTACGGCGGCGGGCCGGGCGGCGGGTCGGGCGGCTATGACAGCGGGTCCGGCGGTTACGAGTACGGCCGCCGCAAGCGCAAGCGCAGCGCGACCGCGCTGATCGGGCCGATGGCCGGGGCCGTGGGCCTCGCGCTGCTGCTCGGCGTCGGCGTCTACGCGTTCGCCGAGAGCGGCGGCGGCTGCTCCGGCGACGACGCGATGAACCTGTCGGTCGCGGTGGCGCCGGACATCGCGCCGGCCGTGGAGAAGGCCGCCGGTCGCTTCAACGACGGCAAGAGCAAGGTCGACGGCAAGTGCGTCAAGGCGACGGTGAGGAAGATCGAGCCGCCGGCGGTGACGACGCTGCTGTCCGGGCAGGCCGTGGCGAGCGGGTCCAAGGAGCGCCCGGACGTGTGGATCCCCGACTCGTCCCTGTGGATCTCGCTGGCGCAGGCCAGCGCCGAGGGCGATGACAAGGGCGGCGTCGTCTCCACCAAGACCTCGGTCGCCAAGAGCCCGATCGTCGTGGGACTGCCGCAGTCCCTCGCCGTGCAGCTGAAGAAGCAGGGCATCACCGCCAGCCCGTCCTGGGACAACCTGCTGAAGGCCGCGGGCGGCGTCGCGGGCGGCGCGGTGACGAAGAACGAGATGATCCCGGCGGGCTCGGTGCGGCTGGTCGTGCCGGACCCGATGAAGAACGCGGCCGGCATGGGCTCGCTCATGGTGACGAGCATGCTGCTCGCGAACGACCCCAACCGGGACTCGATCTTCACCGGCATCGTCCGGACGGTCCGGGAGAGCACCGTCCCGTCGGTGGACGCGGAGTTCGCCGCGTTCCGCAAGAACCAGGGCGGCAAGAAGCCGATCTCGCTGTCGTCCGAGCAGGCTCTCTTCCAGTACAACAAGACGAAGCCGGGCGAGCCCGCGGTGGCGCTGTACCCGATCGAGGGCACGCTGTCGATGGACTACCCGTTCACCGTCACCAGCAAGGACGCCGGCAAGCAGCAGGCGGCCCGGCTGCTGGAGAAGGCGATGAACACCGAGGCCACCCGCAAGGACGTCCAGGAGCTCGGGTTCCGCACCCCCGACGGCAAGGCGCCGGCGGGCTTCACCGAGGCGGCCGGGGTCAGCCCGGCCAAGCCGCGGCAGCTGCCGACGCCGAAGACCCAGGACGTCGCGAAGATCATGCAGGCGTGGTCGAAGCTGTCGCTCGGGCTGCGCATGCTGACGCTGATCGACGTGTCCGGGTCGATGCTGGAGAAGGTCGGGCCGAACACCAACCGGCTGCAGGCCATCGCGGCGGTGTCGCAGGGCGGCCTCAGCATGATGTCCAACGACACCGAGCTCGGCCAGTGGCTGTTCTCGACGAAGATGAACGGCGACCTGCCGTACAAGGTCGCGGTGCCGATCGGCCCGCTCGGTGAGCGGATCGGGTCCACCACCCGGCGCGGCCTCGTCCTGTCGACGCTCAACCAGATGAAGCCGAAGCCGAACGGCGACACCGGCTTGTACCGGACGATGCTGGCCGCGTACAAGCAGATGAACGAGACCTACAAGCCGGAGTTCGGCAACTCGATCCTGCTGCTGACCGACGGCAAGAACGACGACGACGGCGGCCCTTCGCTGGCGGAGACGCTGAAGCAGCTGAAGGCCATGCAGGACCCGAACAAGCCCATCCAGGTGAACATGATCGGGTTCGGCAAGGGCGTGGACCGGGGCGAGCTGGAGCAGATCGCCGCGGCGACGAACGGCAACGTCCAGGTCGCGCAGACGCCGCAGGAGATCTCCAGGATCTTCCTCAAGATGCTGTCCCGGCGGATCCAGTGATCACGTTTCGGTGATCTCATGGATGCGGCAGGTAGTTCTCGATTTTTCCTGCTCTCCGGTGTCAACCGGGCGCCGGAGTCGATCGTCAAACGTGTGGAGGCCCGACGGGGAGCGGGGCCGTCGGGCCTCCGACCTCATTTCCCCCCGGCCCGTGACGGGGAAGTGACCGCCGGGCGAGCACCGGCGGCGGGACAGTGCACCGCTCCCCTCTTGGATCTCCCAGCCCGTCCCTCACGATGCGGACGAGGAATCCGAACACAGCCCGCGGGAGGACCTTGTGTCCGGTTGGCCCAGTTTTGACCGCGCCGACGATGAACGGCTGGCCCGAGCGCTGGCCGCAGGCGATCCGAGCGCGCTCATCCAGGTCATGGATCGCTACGCGGCCCGCCTGTACGACTACTGCCACGCTCTGCTGCGCGACCAGGAGCAGGCGGCCGGGGCGCTGCACGACGCGCTCATCGCCGCCTACGCGCACGTGCCCGTCCTGCGGGAGCCCGAGCGGTTCCGCAGCTGGCTGTACGCGCTCGTCCGCAACGAGTGCATGCGGCTCCTGCGCGACCCGGGTCGTCCCGCCGAGCGGCACGAGGCCCCCGAGGTCGAGGACGGCTTCCTGGACGACGCGGAGCTGGCCCGGCGGCAGGAGGCCCGCCGGCTCGTCCACAGTGCCCTGTCGACCCTGCGCGGGCGCGAGCGCGAGTCGCTCGACCTCATGCTGCGGCACGGCCTGGACGCCTTCGAGGTCGCCGGCGTCCTCGACCTGGACGAGCAGGAGGCCGCGAACCTGACCGGCGCGGCCCGCGCCCGCCTCGACGACGCGCTCGCCGCCGCCTACCTCGCCCGCACGGGACGCTCCGCCTGCCCCGACCTCGCCGCGATCGCCGGCGACGGCGGCGGCCGGCCGCTGCCGCCGCCGGTCGTCCGCAGGGTCGTCCAGCACGTCGAATCCTGCCCTGTGTGCGGGCCGCGGCGGGAACAGGCCGCGCCCGCGGCGCGGCTCCTGCAGGTGCTGCCGGTCGCGATGATCCCCAACGACCTGCGCGGGCACGTCATGGCCACCGCCACCGACGCCGCGCTGGCCCCTGACCTGGCCCACATCGCGCATCGTGCCGAACCGCTCGACGAGTGGGGCTGGCCCTACATCGTCGACCGGACGGCCAAGCAGGACACTCCCTCCGAACGACGCGGCCCGCGCGCGCTTTGGCCCGCGCTGGCGGCCGCTGCGGCGGTCATCGTGATCGTGTCGGGGGCGTTCTACGTGCTGTCCGGCTCGTCCACCGGTGGGACGAGCGCGCAGGGCCCGTCCGGGGGCGCGTCGGAGTCGGTGCTCGACCCGTCCTCGCCGCCCGAGTCCGAGGAACCGTCGGACTCGCCGACTCCCACCAAGAGCGAAACCCCGACGCCCACCCCCAGCACGACCTCCCCGACTCCGACCCTGACGCCGTCGCAGTCGCGCCGGCCGGCGTCGCACTCGTCCCAGCCCCGCCCGAGCACGAGCAAGCCGTCGGCGGGCACGCTGGTGGTCGGCGGCGGGTGCCATCTGACTCCCGGAGAGAGTTGCTCGATCCGGGTCCGCGCGGTCGGCGGAACCGTCACCTGGTCGGCATCGGCCGCGGCGCCTCTCAGCGCCGGCGGTGGCGGCACGCTCGCCAGCGGCAGGAGCGCCAGCGCCACGGTGACGCTCTCCCAGAGCTGCGAGGGGTCCGGCGCCGGTCCCGTCTCCTTCTCCCCGAACGGCAGCGTGACCGTCTCCTGGACGTGCTCGCCGGGTGATGGCCAGTCCGGCTGAGACGGCCGCGCCGAGGGCCGCGCTGAGGGCCGCTGACCTGCGGGCGTGATGTAGGCCACTTTCGTGTGACCGGGTGTCGCTCGACTAGGACAAACGATCACATGACGGGCCGAATCAGTCAGGTGATCGGCCCATAGATGAGAAATCCCAGCAACTTGGTGGCAAGATCAGGCAACCAGAGTCGGCCGACGGGCGTCGGGGCTCGCCGGGGGCACGATCTACAACACCACCGAATTCGACTGGGAGGGTTCCCGTGGCCGGTGAGCCAGGGGCCGGGCGGAACGACGACCAGAGGCTGGCGGACTCGCTGCGAGCCGGGGACGTCATCGCCCTCACCGAGGTCTACGACACGTACGCGCCGTTCCTCTTCGACTACTGCCACGGTCTGCTCCGCGACCGGGTGGAGGCGGCCGGCGCGCTCCGCAACGTCGTCATCGCGGCCCGCGAGCACGTGGACCGGCTCACCGAGCCGGAACGGCTGCGCGGCTGGCTCTACGCGATCGCCCGCAAGGAGTGCATGCGGCGCCGCGACAGCCCGAACCGCCACGTCGGCCAGGAGGCGCCGGAGGCCGACGACGCGCTGAGCCCCGAGCAGCTCGCCCGCCGCGCGGAGCGCCGCATGCTCGCGCACAGCGCGCTCGCCGCGCTCAACGGCCGGCAGCGCGAGGCGATCGACCTGTCGGTCCGGCACGAGCTGGACGAGGTCGACCTGTGCGGCGTCTTCGGGATCCCGCTGGAGGAGACGCTCGCGCTGGTCGAGAAGGCCCGCACCGACCTCGCCGCCGCCCTGCGCGCCGCCCTCATCGCCCAGAGCCACCGGGAGAGCTGCCCGAGCGTCGCGGCACTGGCCGGGTCGTGGCCGCTGACGCCGCAGGCGTCGGCGTCGCTCGTCCGGCATGTGGAGAGCTGCCCGGTGTGCGGGGCGCAGGAGACACCGCCGCTGCCGCCGGACCGGCTGCTGTCCGTCCTGCCGGTCGCGGCGATCCCCGCCGACCTGCGGCTGGACGTGCTGACCGCCGCGACCGCCGAGGACCGGGCCGGGAACCGCCGCGCCATCGCGGCGTGGACCGAGCCGTTCGACGAGTACGGCTGGCCGCTGCCCTACCAGCCGGCCGCGCCGCGCGCCCGCGACCGGTCGCCCCGCCGCCGGGGCCCGCTGCTCGCGGCCGTCGCCGTGGGCGTCGGGATCATGGTCCTGTTCGTCGGCGCCTGGTCCTGGCTGCACAGCGGGAGCGGCGGGACGAACTCCGCGGCGACCGGTCCGACGGCGCCCGGCGACAGCGGCTCGCCGGAGGACTCGGGCGTGCCCGAGCCGTCCCCGACCAGCCCGTCCCCGACGGTCAGCTCGCCGTCCCCGACGAAGTCCAGGTCGCCGTCGCCTTCGCCGTCCAAGACCCCGTCGCGGACTCCGTCGACGAAGCCCCCGACGCGGCCGACGACGCGGACACCGGTGCCGTCGCGGCCGGGCATTCTCCTGGTGTCCGGCTGCGAGATGGAGCGAAGGGACTCGTGCACGATCAGGATCACCGCGGTCGGCGGCCCGGTGAACTGGCGGGTGACCGACACCTCCGGCCCGGTCCAGGCGGGCGGCGCCGGCCGCCTGGACGCCGGGGAGAGCAGCGGCGTGCAGGTGTCGCGGGCGACCAGCTTCTGCATCGGCTCGCAGAGGGGCTCCGTGACGTTCTCGCCCGGCGGCACGGCGTCGGTGTCCTTCATCTGCTGACCGCGCCGTCCGCCGGACGGCTGGGTCCTCCGGCGGACGGGTGGGTCCGGGGGCAGGGCCGGCGGCGCGTCAGGAGAGGGAGCCGGTGTCCAGGGTGCGGTGGGCGCGCTCCAGCAGGACGGGCACGCCCGCGCCGATCTGGTCGAAGCCCTCGCCGACGGTCGCGTTCTGCAGGAAGCGGGCGTGGATGCCCTCCAGGATGACCGCGAGCTTGAAGCACGCGAACGCGACGTAGAAGTCGAGGTCGGCGAAGTCGAAGCCGGTCAGCGCGGCGTACCGGTCGGTGAACTCGCGGCGGGTGAAGAAGCCGGGCGCCGCCGTGATCGTCGCGCCGACGGGAAGCTGCTCGGCGTCGGTGGCCTCGGCCCAGTAGACCAGCGTCAGCCCGAGGTCGGACAGCGGGTCGCCCAGCGTCGACATCTCCCAGTCGACGACGGCCGCGATCTCGGGGCGCGGCTCCAGCCGGGCCAGCGCGTTGTCGAGCCGGAAGTCGCCGTGGACGAGCCGGGCGGGCGCGTCCGCCGGCAGCCGTTCGGCGAGCCGCCCGACAAGCCGGTCGTACTCGGGCAGGTCACGGGTGGTCCCGGTGCCCCGGATCGCCTCCTGCGAGCTGTCCCACTGCTTGCCCCAGCGCTTGAGCTGGCGCTCCATGTAGCCGGACGGCCGGCCGAAGTCCGCCAGCCCCACGGCCTGCACGTCGACGGTGTGGATCGCCGCGAGGGCCTCCGCGAGCGCGTTCGACAGGCCGCGCGCCTGCTCGGGGGTGATCCCCTCGGCGTCCTCGCTGGTGCGCAGGACGCGGCCGTCGACGAAGTCCATCAGGTAGAAGCGGGCGCCGATGACGTCCTCGTCGTCGCAGAACGCCAGCGTCTTCGGTACCGGCACGGCCGTCCCGCCGCCGAGCGCGGACAGCACCCGGTACTCGCGTCCCATGTCGTGGGCCGTCGGGAGGACGTGCCCGAGCGGCGGCCTGCGCAGCACGACGCGGCGGCCGCCGTCCAGGGTGATCCCGTACGTCAGGTTCGAACGCCCGCCCGCGATCAGGTCGATCGCGGTGATCCGTCCCGAACCGGGCAGCTCACGGGCCAGCCAGGCCGCCAGGCGGGGGACGTCGATGCCGGGGACCCCGGCCGGAAGTTCTGCGTCAACGGTCATGACGCCCTATTAGAACGCGGCTCGGTCCGGGCTGTGAACCCCACCCCCGTACCTGGATGAGCGCCCGTGCGCGTCCGTGCGCACCCGGGGGCGCTTCTGCGCGCGGACGCGCGTACGCGCCCGTGCGTTGTCGGCCACTTCCGGCCGCCGGCCGGCAATCGCCTACCTGACCTTCAGAATCGGCGTTGACCTGGGCGAACATGGAACTGACCGGCCGCGGACAGTCGTTTCGGCAGAACTCGCAGGAGAAAAAAGTCACGCAAGGTGGAATCTTTGGACACCCGGGGTACGCATCTGCGGCGACACCCAAGCACACAGGGCGCATCCCGGCACGGATGTCGAAAGCCGTCATTCCAGCCCATGAGACGGCAGGCTGGACTTCATTAGTCTCGCTGGGCTAAGAGAAGAGGACTAGACCATTCGGGACTAGACCGCCCGATTGGGGGGGACGCAGCGTGGCAGACGCATGGCTGCCGGGAGCCGGCCGCATGCCGGCACGACACGATGGCGGAGCGTTGCGGGGAGGTGCTCCCCGTGCCGTCTGGTGCGCGGGCGAGTACGATCCGCGCACCGTCTCAGCGCGCTCGGTGGCCGCCGACCTCGTCAAGGAGGAGCGGCCGGCGCACCTCGTGTGGCACCCCGGCACCGGCGAGATCGTCCAGCTCCTTCCGATCACTCGCGCGGCCCGGCTGCTCGGCGACAGCGTCGGCCGGGAGGGGCGCGTCTGCGCACAGATCATGGTGGTCGGCCAGTCCCGGACGCCGTTCACCGGATCGCTGCTCACCGGACTCGACGCGATCCTCCCGTGGCTGGACGCGTGGGACGTCGCTCGCCGCTGGCCCGCAGGTCCCCCGCTGCAGTCGCCGCAGTCCTACCACGCGCTGCGCAGCCGCAAGGAGTGGGCGCGCGGCGGGCACTACGGGGCCTCGCAGGTGCCGACGCTCGACCGCCCCGACCCCGGCGGCATCGACATCCGGCGCATCACCGGGCCCGACACCCCCGTCTCCATCCCGAAGCCCCGCGCCCCGGGCGCGCCCGCCGGGGCCCGGGTCCTGCCGCCGCGCCGGCGCACGCCCGACACCGTCCTCCCGCCGCAGAACGAGCCGCCGTCGCCCGCGCCGCTGCGTCCCGCCTCGGAACCGGTACCGGTCGGCCAGTCCGCCATGTCCAACTGACCGAGTCCAACTGACCGAGTCCAACTGACCGACCGCCCGCTCAGCCGGCGAGCGCGCGGACGACCTCGCAGCCCGCACGCAGTTCGGCCGTGGTCGCGGCCGAGCCATAGCCGATCACCAGGCCGGACGCGCGCGCCGGCCCCATGTGGTGACGTTCCAAGGTCTCGACCAGAACGCCCTGTTCGCCCGCTTCCGCCGAGACGCGCCGGGCCTCGGGATCCGGGACGTCCACCACCAGGTGCAGGCCCGCCGTCTCGCCGCGCAGCGACAGGCCGTCCAGCGCCCGCACCACCACCTCCCGCCGCCGCGCGTACTCGGCGCGCATCCGGCGGACGTACCTGTCGAGATCGCCCCGTTCCAGGAGGAGGCGCAGCGCGTCCTGCGGGACGACGGCCGTGCGGTCGTTCAACCGCTCCCGGCGCAGCGCCACCTCGCCCACCAGGTCCGGGCTCCCCGCCAGCCAGCCGACGCCCATGTCCGTCGTGAGGATCTTCGCCGTCGTGCCGAGATACACCACCACGTCCGGGTCGAGCCCGTACAAGGCCGGCAGGGGCGCCACGTCGAACCGGAACTCTCCGTCATAGTCGTCCTCGGCGATGAGCGCCCCGTTGCGTCTCGCCCACGCCAGCAGCGCCTGCCTGCGCGGGATGGGCAGGACGCCGCCCATCGGGTACTGGTGCGACGGCGTCGTGTAGACGATGCGGAGATCGTCGGGCAGGCCGTCGACGATGAGCCCGTGCTCGTCGACGGGACATGGCACGAGTTCCGCACCGCGCCCCTCTAGGACGGCCCGTGCCCTCCCATAGCCGGGCTCCTCCACCCCTACGCGGTCACCCGAACGGAGCACGGTCGCGGCAAGCAGATCGAGCCCGTTCGTCGCCCCCCGCGTCACAAGGAGCCCATCCAAGGGGCAGCTCACGCCGCGGCTACGCCTGATGTAGTCGGCGAGCGCCACGCGTAGTCCCGGCAGACCGTGCGGATCCTGGCGCTGCTGCGGTGGCATTCCGGCAGCCAGCCGCCATGCCCTACGCCATGCCGGTGTATCCAGCGCCCCGATCCAGGCGAGACCCGGCCGCAGGTCGATCTCGTGTGGGGCCGCAGCCCGCCGCGCTGATCTCGTCGTGGGCTTCTGCGGTCTCGGCTCAGGCGCGGCGACGACGCCTTCGGTCACGTACGTCCCGGACCCATGCCGACCGTCCAGCCAGCCCTCCGCGTACAACTGCTCATAGGCCTCGGTCACCACCGTCCGGCTGACGCCCAGCAGCTTTCCCAGCGCCCTGCTGGACGGAAGCCGCTCGCCCGCAGCAAGCCGTCCCTCCGCCATGGCCTCCCGCAACTGGCCGACGAGCTGGGCGCTCATCGGCTCCCTTGCGTCCCGGTCAACGACGAGGGGCAGATCGATCGACAAAGTGGTCTCCGGCTATACGCACCAAGTGGCCATACTGACCAGGCCACTCGCCTCCTAGCGTAAACGGCATGAACCCACTCTCTTCCACCGCCCGCACGCGCCTCCGCAGGCACCCCGAACGCTCCAGCGCCGACCGAACCGTCCTGTACGACATCCTCGACGCCGGGATGATCTGCCACCTCGGCGTCATCGTGAACGGCGCACCCCTCGTCCTCCCCACCGGCTACGGCCGCCTAGAGGACACCCTCTACGTCCACGGCTCCACCGGTGCGAGCAGCCTCATGGCAGGGCCATCCCAAGACGTCTGCGTAACCGTGACCCACCTGGACGGCATCGTCTTGGCCCGATCCGTGTTCCACCACTCCATCAACTACCGAAGTGCCGTCATCTACGGAACGCCCCGACCGATAACCGACACAGAGGCAAAGCTCATCGGCCTCCAGGCCATCACCGAGCAAATGGCCCCCGGCCAATGGGAAGTGGCCCGCGAACCCACCCGCAAGGAACTCGCCGCCGTCGCCGTACTGGCAATTCCTCTCTCCGAGGCGTCCGTCAAAGTGCGCCAAGGACCGCCCAACGACGACGAGCCGGACCACGCCCTGGACGTCTGGGCCGGCGTCCTCCCCGTCCAGCAGACGTTCGGGCACCCGTCCCCCGACCCGCTGCTGCGCCCCGGCATTCCCGTTCCGCGCCATATCGCCCGTCGCGTGACCTCTTGATTCGACCGGACTCGGTGCCCCGCGCAGTCGTCCATGGCCGTAGGGTGAATCCATGAACGAGCGGCTGGTCTGGATCGACTGCGAGATGACGGGACTCGACCTGCGCAACGACGCGCTCATCGAGATAGCCGCACTGGTCACCGATAGCGAGCTCAACATCCTGGACGAGGGCGTCGACGTCGTCATCAAACCGCCGCCGGAGACCGTGACGCAGATGACCAAAGTCGTCCGGGACATGCACACCACGTCCGGCCTGCTGGAGGCCCTCCCCAGCGGCGTCACCCTCGCCGAGGCCGAGGACACCGTCCTCGGCTACGTCCGAAGCCACGTGAAGGACGCCAAGAAGGCGCCCCTGTGCGGCAACTCCATCGCCACGGACCGGTCGTTCCTCGCCCGCGACATGCCCGCCCTCGACGGGCACCTCCACTACCGCATGGTGGACGTCTCGTCCATCAAGGAACTGGCGCGCCGCTGGTACCCGCGCGTGTACTTCGCCAGCCCGGAGAAGAAGGGCGGCCACCGGGCCCTCGCCGACATCACCGAGAGCATCCAGGAACTGCGCTACTACCGAGCCGCCGTCTTCGTCCCGCAGCCCGGCCCCGACTCCGACACCGCCCGCGGCATCGCCGCCAAGGTGTCCTCCGGCTGACCCACCCTCCCGGAACCGCTACACTACTTGGAGCCGGGACGTGCTCCCGGCCACGGTGGGTGTAGCTCAGCTGGCAGAGCACTTGGTTGTGGTCCAAGATGTCGGGGGTTCAAGTCCCCTCACTCACCCCAGGTGCGGGGCCCCGGTCATCGACCGGGGCCTTCGTCGTGTCCGGCGCGGTCCATCGACTCCCGGAGATCGTCCGGTTATGCTCCGTCCCTATACATGTCAACGACACCCCAAGGGCAACGGATGAGTGTCGACGAGACCGCCCCCCTCCGCGTCCTCGTGGTGGACGCCGACCCCCGGGTTCGCGCGGACGTGATCTCCCTCCTGGACGGCAGCGACGAGCTCCGGGTCGTGGCCGCCGCCTCCGATCCGCTGACCGCCCGCACCCTGGCCGAACGCCTGCGCCCCGACATCGTCCTGCTCGACGCGGCCTCCGCCGGCCACGCGAACCCCCTCAGCGGCACGTCCCGCGTCTTCCTCCTCTCCGACGACCCCGCCGCCGTCGAGGCGGCCCTCCGCGCCGGCGCGTGCGGCCATCTCGTCCCCGGCTCCTTCACCGCCCTCGACCTCATCCGCGGCGTCCGCGACGCGTCCCGCACCACCCTCGGCCTGTCCGCCCGCGAGTCCGAGGTCATGGACCTCATCGCCACCGGCCGCTCCAACGGCGAGATCGCCCGCCAGCTCTTCCTCAGCGAGAAGACCGTGAAGAACCACGTCAACCGCATCTACGCCAAGCTCGGCGTCAGCTCCCGGGCCACCGCCATCGCCCTCTGGCGCGGCATGGTGAGCGTCCTCCCCGCCCGGGACTGAACCGATTCGCACTGCTCCGCGGGTCCTGATACTGTTCTTCCTGTCGCCAGGGACCCCGACCACGGCCGAGGCCCCACACGACACGCGCCGTTAGCTCAATTGGCAGAGCAGCGGACTCTTAATCCGCGGGTTCGGGGTTCAAGTCCCTGACGGCGCACCCGCAACCACCAGGGCGTACCCCCGATCACCGGCGTACGCCCTGTTTGTGTTCGTTGCAATCGCCGTTGCGGTCAGGTCTCCAAAGAGCCTGGTCGAGATCGATCGGATGCAGTTTCAAGCTCACGCGCGAACACTAGCGCTCCGTGCCCGCCCGGCCGAAACCTCCGCCGCCTCCCGCAGGTCTCGACCACGATGCCGTCCGAAGGGCGGTGAAGGCGCCTCGGGTTAATCGGTCACGGGCCGCGGAGTCGTGCCGGGCTCGCTTTTGGCGGCGCTCGTCAGTCCCAGCGACCGGATCCAGATCTTGTCGAGTGTGTCGATCAGGACTTCCGCGTCGTATTCGACGCCTTCGTACGACCAGGCCATGACCACGCGCTCGACCATCAGCGTCAGGGCGTGCGCGGTGTGACGCGGGTCCAGATCGCTGTAGGCCATGCCGGCTTTCTGCCACTCGGCGATGGCGCGGGTGACTCTGCTCTGGAAGTGGTCGGCGACCTCGTCCCACTGGGCCTTCAGCCGCTCGTCCTCGTCGCGCGCCTGATAGACGGCCTGGAGAACGTGGGCGTTGCGCCGGAACGCGTTGATGTAGACCCGGTTGACTTCCCGGACGCGACGGGCGGGGTCCTGTTGCGCGCTGATGTGGTCGGCCGCGATCCCGGTCAACTCGGCGGAGATGCCCTTCATCAACTCGTAGAGCAGATCGTGCTTGGACCGGTAGTAGTTGTAAAGCGTCCCCGATCCGACCTGCGCCTCAGTGCTGATGTCGGAGAGCCGGGCGTTGTGGAAGCCGTCCCGTTCGAAGACGACGCGCGCCGCCTCGCGAAGACGCTGTGGCGTGGTCTCGCGGCGCCGGTCGACACGGGTGCGCCCCCCGCTCGCTCCGCCGGTCTTGGCGGCGGGCTCGGGCACGCTGTACCTCGTTTCGATGATCGCTGAAAGTAACGATCTTACCAGCCACCGTGAGCACGGCCGAAATCTCGTGGCTGCGCCGGGAAAAAATAGAGGTTGACCTCAATCTCAGTTTTTGGGTACTTTCAGGCCTGCGTGACGCGGTTCACACCCCCTGAGCTGCGGGCCTGCCGGTTTCACGGTCCGGGCGCATGCGAACCAGAGAGGCGAGGCCAGCGATGAACCTGGGTATGCACAAGGGCAGGGCTCTGAGGCGAGTCCTGCTGAGCGGCGGGATGGGCCTGCTGCTCACGGCCGCCGCCGCCTGCTCCGGAGGCTCCGACGAGACGTCCGACGACCCCGCCCTCACGGGCGCGCCGATCAAGGTCGGCCTGTTCAATCCGGACAAGGGCGCGGTGGCGGTCCCCGCGGTGAAGTCCGGGATGGACGCGGGCGTGAAGTACATCGCCAAGGAACTGAAGGGCGTGAAGGGCAGGCCGATCGTGGTCGAGTCCTGCTCGATCGACGGCACTCCCGAGTCCACCATCGGCTGTGCCAACAAGTTCGTCCAGTCCGGTGTCGTCGCGGCCTTCGACGGTTTCAACCTCAGCTCCAGTGCCGGTATCGCCATCCTCGAGGCGGCGAAGATCCCCCTGGTCGGCCAGATCCCGTTCGATCAGACCACCGGCAGCAAGGCGTCCGGACGCGTCTACTTCGGTGCGCCCCAGGCCTCGTTCCTCGTCGGCGCCCTGCAAGGGTTCAAGGCCGAGGGCAAGAAGTCGGCGACACTGACGCTGGTGGACACCCCCTCCTCGCACAAGACCGTGGAGACCCAGCTGAAGCCGCTGGCCGGAGCCATCGGGATCAAGGCGAACGGCCTGTACTTCTCCCCCACGAACCCGAACTTCAGCGCCCTGGCGGCCACGATCAACTCGACCAAGCCCGACGTCGCCGGCCTGATCGCCGCGCCGAACGCCTCGGTGTGCACCCAGCTGATCAAGAACCTGAGGTCGGTCGGGTACAAGGGCGACGTCTTCGTCGCCGCGTGCATGAGCTTCATCAAGTCGGACCCGGCGGCCGCCCCCGGGGCGACGCTGTACTCGTCGGTGTGGCTGCCCGGTACGGAGAAGTACGCGCCCAAGGCGGCGGCCGACAACCTCAAGGCGGCGACCAAGTACATCTCGAAGACCAGCGGTCCCGCCGACTTCTACGCCTACGCCCAGTTCGCCACCGTCGTGGACTTCGCCAAGGCACTGGCGGCCGCGCCGTCGCTCGACAACCTGACCGGGCAGACCGTGCTGTCCACGCTCAAGGGCCTGAAGGACTTCCCCACCTTCCTCGGATCCCCGCTCACCTGCGGCAAGGAGACGACGCCGAACTGCACCACGCAGATGCTCCTGTTCTCCGTGCAGAAGGACCTCACGCTCAAGCCCGTCACCGGCAACTGGATCACCCCGGCTCCGGCGATCATGGCGAACATCCCCGGCGCCAGCTGAGCACGCGAACCTTCCATGAACGATCTTCTGCAGTTCGCCGTCATCGGCTTCTCCACCGGAGCCGTCTACGCGGCACTCGGGGCGTCGCTCGTCAGCATCTACGTCGCCACCGGCATCATCAACTTCGCGCAGGGCTCGGTGGCGCTGTGGGCGGTGTGGCAGACCACCGCGCTCTGCACGAGCGGCGTCCTGGTCCTGCCGGTCGGGAGCGTCCATCTGGGTTCCGGACCGATGGACGTCTGGCCGGCGGTGCTCATCGGCGCCGCCGGCGGGCTGGTGTGGAGCCTGGTGGCGCACTACCTCGTGTTCCGTCCGCTGCGCCGGGCCCCCGCGCTCGGGCAGGTGGTCGCGTCGGTCGGGGTGATGCTGTTCATCCAGGCCCTGGTGCCACTCCGGTTCAACACCGCGACCCTCGGCACCGATCCCAGCAGCCTCCTCCCGCTCCCGGCGCTGACGTCCCGGGTGTTCACGCTCGGCGGCGCCACGATCGCGGTCAGCAACCTGATCCTGGCCGCGGCGGCGATCGGCATCGCGCTCGCCCTGGCCGGCTACTTCCGGTTCACCAGGATGGGCATCGCCACCCGGGCGGGCGCCGAGGACGAGCAGGCGCTGCGGCTGATGGGATACTCGCCGGACCGGCTCGCCGCGTTGATGTGGGGCGCGACGGGCTTCGTCTCGGGACTGATCGTGATCCTGGCGGCGCCCGCGATCGGCGGCCTGGACCCGACCAGCTACATGCTGTACGTCGTGCCCGCCCTCGCCGTCGCGCTCGTGGGCCGCCTGACGTCGATCGGCGTCGCCTGCGGCGCCGGCCTGGCCCTCGGCTCGGTCCAGCAGATCCTGCTGTTCCTGACGGCCAAGAGCTGGTGGCCGTCGTGGGCGCAGGCCGGCGTCGGCGACGCGGTTCCGTTCGTCATCGTCGTGGTGGCGCTGTTCCTGCTCGGCCGCGGCATCCCGGAACGCGGCGCCCGTGACGCCGGCGCGCAGGCGCCGGTGAAGGTGCCGCGGCTCCGGCCGCTGTGGACCGCCGCGCTGGTCGCCGGGACGGCGGTCGCCATCGTCCTCACCACGGGCCAGTGGCGCTTCAGCCTCGTGATGTCGATCATCCTGACGCTGATCGCGGCGTCGGTCGTGCTGCTGACCGGCTACCTGGGCCAGATCTCGCTGACCACGATGGCCTTCGCCGGCGCGGCCGGGTTCGCGCTCTCGAAGCTGACGACGAACGTGGGCGTCCCCTTCCCGCTGTCGATGCTGCTGGCGGCCCTGACCGCGACCGCCCTCGGGATCGTGGTCGGCGTACCGGCGCTGCGGATCCGAGGGGCCCAGCTCGCGGTGGCCACCATCGCGGCGGCACTCGCGATCGAGAGCTTCGTCTTCAGCAACCCGGCGCTGACGCCCTACACGGGCAATCTGATCGCGGATCCGTCCCTCTTCGGATTCTCCCTGGCCGTCCGCGAGGGCACCGACCTCATCACGCTGCGGTTCTCCTTCATGGTCCTCGTGATCGTCGCGGTGCTTCTGATCGCCATGACGCGGCTGCTGTCCGGGGCCACCGGGCGGGCCTTCCTAGCCGTACGGTCCAACGAACGCGCGGCGGCCGCGGCGGGCGTGAACGTCCCGGCGGTCAAACTGCTCGGCTTCGCGCTGGCGTCGTTCCTGGCCGGGATCGGCGGATGCCTGATCGGCTACAGCCGGGGCCAGCTCTCGGCCGCCTCGTTCACCGTCCTCGTCGGCCTGGCCGTCCTGGCGACCACCTACGTCGGCGACATCACCCGTGTCTCGGGCGCGATCCTCGCGGGCATCGCCGGACCGCTGGGGCTGCTGTACCTGGTGTTCACCCAGACGATCGATCTGGGCCAGTACTACACGCTCATCGTGGCGGCCGCGATGCTGCTGCGTGTCGTCGTCTTCTCGCCGCACCGCGGTGCCGTCCCCGAATGGCTCCTCGTCCGGCGGGCCCGGCGGGCCCCCGCACAGCCGCCGGCCGCCGCCCACGCAAAGGAGTCCGCCGATGCCCGGTGACCCGAGCCCGCTGCTGCTCACCCGCGACATCTCCGTGCAGTACGGAGGCGTCCGGGCCAACGACGACGTGTGCATCGACGTCGGCGCCGCGGAGATCGTCGGCCTGATCGGGCCCAACGGCGCGGGGAAGACCACCTTCGTCGACGCCGTCACCGGCTTCGCGCCCCACACCGGCACGATCGAACTCGACGGCGTCCGGCTCGACTCGGTTCCCGCGCACCGGCGTCGCCGCATGGGCCTCGCCCGGACCTGGCAGTCGGGGGAACTGTTCGCCGACCTCACCGTCGCGGAGAACCTCGCCGTCTCGGTCGATCCACCCGGGTTGCGGGGCCTGGTCTCCGACCTCGGCAGACGCCGGAAGCGGGCCGAGGAGGACATCCAGAAGGCCCTGAGCCTGGTGGGCCTGGAGGCGATGGCCGGGCGCCGCCCGGACGAGCTCTCCCTGGGCCGGCAGAAGCTCGCCGGCGTGGCACGGGCCCTGGTCGGCTCCACCCGCGTGCTGCTGCTCGACGAACCCGCCGCGGGACTGGACACCGAGGAGAGCGCCGAGTTCGGGGAGGAGCTGCGCCGGATCGCAGCCTCCGGTCCGGGCGTCCTGCTGATCGATCACGACATGACGCTGGTTCTCGACGTCTGCGACCGGGTCTACGTCATGGACTTCGGAAAGATCATCGCCTCGGGCACGCCGAGCGACGTCAGCAGCGACGCCCAGGTGATCGCCGCCTACCTGGGAAGCCCGGTGACCCCGTGACCGAGACGATCCACGCACTGGAGATCAGCGGCCTCAGCGCCGGCTACCGCGGGGTCCCCGCCGTCCGTGACATCGACCTGCGGGTCGCGGCCGGATCGATCCTGGCGCTTCTCGGCCCCAACGGCGCGGGGAAGTCCACCACGTTGCGCGCGGCCGCCGGTCTGCTGCCGGCCCTCGGCGGGACGGTGACCGCCGCCGGCTCGCCCGTCACCGGGAGCGTCGAGCGCGCCACCCGGTCCGGGCTCTGCCTGATCCCGGACAATCGGGGAGTCTTCCACCGCCTGACCGTCGCCGAGAATCTCCGGCTGGCCAAGGCGCCGGGCGGCGCCGGCCCGGCACTCGACCGGTTCCCGCAACTGCGGCCCCTGCTGAACCGGCGCTGCGGTCTGCTCTCGGGAGGGGAACAGCAGCTCCTCGCGATCGCGAAGACCCTGCTGCTCCGGCCGAAGGTCCTGCTCATCGACGAGATGAGCATGGGACTTTCTCCGGTCGCCGTACAGCAGATCCTGCCGGAGCTGCGACGGCTCGCCGACGAGGACGGCACGGCGATCGTGCTCGTCGAGCAGCACATCGACCAGGCGCTCAGCGTCGCCGACGAGGCGGTCGTGCTCCACCACGGCCGGGTGGTGCTCACCGGCCAAGCGGCTGATCTCCGAGAGGACCGGGATCGGATCCAGCGAGCCTATTTCGGAGACAAGGAACATTGACACGGCCTTAGACACTCGGCGGCGGGCGGGTGATCGGCTCGCCGGGTCACGTGGCGACCGAGCAGGCCAGATGCGGACAGGGCGGCACGGCTCGGCAGCCGAGTAACGAGCTACCCCCGCGCTCTTCCGGCCTATTGTGTTGATCATGCCGTTTCCTCCTCCCTGCCCGAGGCCGCCGTGAGACGCCGGTTGCCCCGATGGGCGGTGCCACTGGCGGTGACCATTCCTCTGACGCTCGCGACCGTGCTCTACCAGTGGACCCTCGGGCTGGAGAAGGCCGACCAGTTCGGCGGCGCGTTGGCGCTGCCGGCGACGATCGGGTCGGCGGCGTTGACGGTGTCCACATTGATCGTGGCCCTCCAGGCTCGTCACGACGATCAGCGCGCCGAAGACGACCAGGCCCTCGTCGACCTGGCCGAGGCCGTCCAGGCCCAGTGGCAGGACGAGGAACGGCGGCGGCTGCCCGGCAACAAGCCCTTGGTGATCGGCTGGGCGCAGACGCACCGGCGGGTGCAGGCCACACGGTCGGCGGTCTTCGGCGCGGGCACCGACGGTCACGGCCGAGACGGCGAGGGCGCCGAACTGGCCGACGCGCTGCTGGAGTTGCGGCACCGGCAGCTGGTGGTGATCGGGGAGCCGGGCGCGGGCAAGACGGCCCTGACGGTACGGACGCTGCTGGAGTTGTTCACACGGCCCGAGCTGGACGCGATCCCGGTGCTGTTCCCGCTGTCAGCGTGGAATCCCGAGATCAGCCTGAACACGTGGATGGCCGAACGCCTCGCCGAAGACCACGGTTTCTCCGAGGCGACCGCGCACCGCCTCGTCAGCCGGGTTCTGCCCCTCCTGGACGGCCTCGATGAGATCCCCTCGTCACTGCGGCCCGACGCGCTGCGCGGGATCGACCGGGAGCTGAGCAACCGCCCGTTCCTGCTCACCTGCCGCAGCGAAGAGTACGAGAGGGCGGTGACGGACTCCCGCGCGTTCCTGTCCCGTGCCCGCGTGGTCGAGGTGGAGTCGGTCGAGCACGAGGATGCCATCGCGTTCTTCAGCGACGCCCAGATGGAGGGCGAGGCGCGCTGGGAGCCGATCGTCCGGCACCTGCGCGAGCACCCCGAGGCCCCGCTCGCCGAGGCACTGGAAACCCCGCTGATGGTCGACCTGCTGCGCACCGTGTACCGCACCCACGTCGAACCGCCCGCCGAGCTGCTGGACGCCGAGCGTTTCCCCGACCGCGAGTCGATCGAGCACCATTTGCTCGACAGCCTCATCCCCGCCGTCTACTCCGACCGCAACGCCGACCGCCGCTACCGCCCCGACCGCGCCCGCCGCTGGCTGACCACCCTGAGCAGGAACATGGCCGCCTGGGGAACGCGCGACATCGAGCTGTGGCGCCTGCGCTCGCCGGCCGTCCCGGTTCTGGTCGGGCTGCTCCTCGCCTACGGCGGGTGGAGGCTTGGGGAGCTGGTGTTCGGCTGGACCGGCGGGCTGTGGCTCGCGGCGGCACTGGGCACGGCCGGAGCGGTCACCGCTCTCATCTCCGGTTCGGAGGTCCCGGTGAACGCCCGCCCCGCGACCGAAGCGGGCACCCTGCTGCGCTGGAACGGCGTCGTCGCGGTCGGTTGGACCGCACTGGTCGGCGGCCTGACCGGCAGCCTGGTGGCGACACTGCTGGCCGACTACCACGACCTGGCCAGCACCGGCTGGGTGCTGGCGGCCGTGTTCGCGCTCAGCGCGGCGCTCAGCACCTCCTGGGGCGCCTACCACATCTCCCGGCTCTGGCTGGCGCTGCGCGGTCGGCTGCCGTTCCTGCTCATCCGGTTCGTGCAGGACGCCCACGAGAACGCCGCCGTGCTGCGCCGGGTCGGCGCCGTGTACCAGTTCCGCCACGCCCGGCTCCAGGACGCCCTCACCGCCCAGGCCCGCGTCGTGGCCGGCGAGCCGCGCCGCCTGCCCGGGTGGACGTCGATCGTGCCGGGCAACTGGCTGCGGACTCCGGTGCTGCGCCTCGGCGTCCTGGTGGTCGCCGCGTGCGGCGCGTTCTGGGGATTCGCATGGGTCGTCCAGGCGGACAGCGTGTCGATCGTCGCGGGCCATCGCCCCAGGGCGATCGACTCGTCCGTCTGCACCCCCGGCGACTTCAACCAACCCTGCAGCAAGGGCACGACCCTCGCGTGGGAGCGGCTACGCACCGGGCAGCCGCACACCACGGCCTTCGAGATCACCGGGCGCAGCCGTGCCCCGGTGAAGTCATGGAGAGGAGACTGGTCGGTCGAGGGATGCCAGGGCTCCGCCGTCGATGCGACGATCAACGCCGGAGGAGCGACCAGCACGGAACGCCTGATGGCCGGGCGGCCCAGCCCGGACTGGCCCTGGCCGAAGGCCGGCCGGAACGCGACCCGCTTCACCCTCACGCTCACCCGCGTCGACACCCGGCCCTGCGCACTGACGGTCAAGTGGCGATCACCGGGAATCTTCCGCGACCCCTTCCACGACTTCTGGCAGCGCGTCAAAGGCGAGGACGGATAGCGTTCCGCCTTACGCGGCGGAGCCGGTGAGCACGGCGACTACTCGTCCCGGAAGCTGACGCAGCATCCGGCGGTAGGGGCGTCGCCGCAGGAAGTCCCGCAGTTCGGTACCGCTTCGCGTCCGGTCACCGGGGGCGAGGAGGAAGGATTGAATCACTCTCGACGTCCATTCGATCAGCTCGTCGGCGCCCCGGGTCAATCTCGGTCCTCGCCGCCGGGGTCGCCGACGACGGGTGCGGGCCCGTTCCTCCGGAAGCCGGCGGCCGTTCCGCCGACGCTCGCGACGACCAGCGCGACCACCAGGACCCAACCGGCCACGAGGTCGAGCGCCGACTTCGGCTCGACCAGCCGTTCCTGGGCGCCGACCGCGAACATGACGACGAGGTTGAACAGCGCGGCGACCGCACCGGCCACGGGAGTCCAGCGGCCCGGCGCGAGGGCGAGCAGGCAGGCGGCCAGCACGATGGCGACGAGACCCGGCGGGATCGGCGGGGTGTCGGTGAGCCCCGCCGCCTCCAGGACGACGAAGGCGACGCCGGCCGTGAGGAGTGCGGCGAAGGTCACCTTGCCGGTGACGGAAAGGCCGGTGAGCTGGACCATTTGATGCCTTTCGATGACGGGACCGACCCCGCGAAGGGCCGGTCGGCGATGGGTTACGACGCGCTCACCGCAGGAGGCGGCGCGGGGTCACGATGCCCGTCTCGTAGGCGAAGATGACCAGCTGGGCGCGGTCGCGGGCGGCGAGCTTGGTCATGACGCGGCTGACGTAGGTCTTCGCGGTCGTGGGGGTGACGCACAGCCGGACGGCGATCTCGGCGTTGGTCAGGCCCTCGGCGACCAGGCCGAGCACCTCGCGCTCCCGGCAGGTCAGCCCGTCCAGGCTGGGGGCGGCGGCCTGCGGGTCGACGCGCCCGGCCAGTTCGGCGATGAGGCGGCGGGTGACGGACGGGGCGACCAGCGCGTCGCCCTGCGCCACCACCCGCACGGCCCGGATCAGCTCCGCGGGGTCGATGTCCTTGAGCAGGAAACCGCTGGCCCCGGCGCGCAGCGCCCCGTAGATGTACTCGTCCAGCTCGTAGGTGGTCAGGATGATGATCTTCAGGTCGGCGTGCGCGGGGTCGGCGGCGAGCCGCCGGGTGGCCTCGATGCCGTCCAGGTCCGGCATCCGCACGTCCATGAGGACGACGTCGGGGCGCAGCGCGCCGCACTGCCGCACGGCGTCGGCGCCGTCGCCCGCCTCCCCGGCGACGGCGATGCCGGGCTGCCCCTCCAGGATCGAGCGGAAGCCGACCCGGACGAGGGTCTGGTCGTCGGCCAGCAGGACTTTGATCATGCGTTCTCCCGGAGCGGCAGCCTGGCGAGGACCTGGAACGCGCCGTCGCCGCACGGCCCGGCGCGCAGGTCGCCGCCCAGCGCGGCGGCGCGCTCGCGCATCCCGCGGATGCCGTAGCCGGTGCCGCTCCCGCGCGCCGCGCCGGTGTTGTCCACGCGGATGTGCAGGTCTTCGGAGTCGACGCGGATGCGGACCGTGGCCTCCCCGGTCCGCGCGTGGCGCGCGACGTTCGTCAGCGCCTCCTGGACGATCCGGAATGCGGCCAGGTCGACCTCGGCGGGGACGCGCTGTCCGGTGCCCTCCACGGTGGTGCGGACGTGGAGCCCGGTGCGGCCGGCGGTGTCCACGAGGTCGGGCAGGCGGGCCAGGCCAGGGGCAGGGGCGACGGGGTCGGTCTCGTCGGCCTGCCGCAGCACGCCCAGCGTGGCGCGCAGTTCGCGCCCCGCGTCCCGGCCCGCCTCCCGGATCACGGTGAGGGTGTCGACCAGCTCGGCGCGGAGGCCTCGATCGTCGCGGCGGGACCCGCCGGTGAGGTGGAACAGCGCCGCGCCGGCCCGCACGTTGATCACCGAGATGTTGTGGGCGAGCACGTCGTGCAGCTCGCGGGCGATGCGCATCCGCTCCTCGGTGGCGCGCCTGCGGCCGTCGGCCTCCCGGCTCCGCTCGGCCTCGGCGGCGCGGCGCTCCACCTCGGCCAGGTAGGCGCGGCGGTTCCAGGCGACCCCGCCCGCCGCGAGCACCGCCACCAGCCAGCCGGCCACCAGGACGGAGTTCTCCTGCTGCCCGGGGGTCGAGCCGGAGCCGCGCAGGATCATGCCCATGATGCCGATCACGGCGAGGACGATCGCCGCGGGCAGCCGTCCCTCGGCCGCGGTCGTGTAGAGGGCGACGATGTAGGCGACGAAGACGGGGCCGCCCGACTCGCCGAGCGCGCCCGACACCGAGGTCAGCAGCAGCGTCAGCACGAGGACGGTCACGGGGTGGCGGCGGCGCAGCACGAGCGCGGCGCACGCGGCGACGGCGGCGGCGACCTGGCCGGGCAGCGGCGCGGGCCCGTCCTGGGTGAACGCCGAGCCGAGCACGAGGGCCAGGGTGACGGCGGCGATCGCCGCGTCCAGGAGCAGGCCCGCCGACGGACGGTGGAGCCTCATCGCACCCCTTCGGGAAGAGAGCCGCGGCGACAGTATACATAGCTACTATTTCGCCGGGTGTCTCCCCCGGTTGACATCGAGGTGTCAACCGGGGGCCGACGACAGGGCCGGCGCCGCTGCGTGAAGATCCCGGGTATGAACGCCGAGACGCTCGACCTCGCGCGGCTCCAGTTCGCGATCACCGCGGGCGCGCACTTCCTGTTCGTCGCGCTGACGCTCGGACTGGCCCCGCTGGTGGCCGCCGTCCAGACGCGCGCCACCGTGTCCGGGAGCGAGACGCACTGGCGGATGACCCGGTTCTGGGGCCAGCTCTACGTGATCAACTACGGCATGGGCATCGTCACCGGGCTGGTGATGGAGTTCCAGTTCGGGTTGAACTGGAGCGGGCTGACCACGGTCGCCGGGGACGTCTTCGGCGCTCCGCTCGCGATGGAGACGCTCGTCGCGTTCTTCCTCGAGTCCACCTTCCTCGGGCTGTGGATCTTCGGCTGGGGGCGGATCAACCGGTGGGCGCACCTCGCGCTGATCTGGGTCGTCACGCTC
The DNA here is from genome assembly GCF_041463665.1 of Actinomadura chokoriensis. Lineage (GTDB taxonomy): Bacteria > Actinomycetota > Actinomycetes > Streptosporangiales > Streptosporangiaceae > Spirillospora > Spirillospora chokoriensis_A. Next base: position 123,250 of record NZ_JAXCEJ010000011.1, on the reverse strand, counting down.
ACCGCCTACGTCTCGGCGTACTGGATCATCGCCGCGAACGGCTGGCTGCAGAACCCGGTCGGCGCCGAGCGGCACGGGGGCCGGATGGTGCTGGTGGACCGCGCCGCGATGCTCACCAACCCCGACGCGCTCATCGCGCTGGCGCACGTGCTGGGGGCCGGGCTGCTGACCGGCGGGTTCTTCCTCGCCGGGATCAGCGCGTTCCACCTGCGGCGCGCCACCGCCGACCTGGAGCTGTTCCGTCGCTCGCTGCGCACCGGGATGATCGTGGCGGTGCCCGCCGCCCTGTTCACCCTGGGCGTCGGCTTCAACCAGTTCGCGGTGGTCGACGAGCACCTGCCGATGAAGTACGCGGTCAGCACCGGCGACACCGCCGAGCAGGCGCGGCTGCAGGCCGAACTGGCCGCGAAACTCGGTCCCGGCGACTACAGCCCGCCGGACTGGATCGGCGTCCCGGCCGACCTGATGATCCAGCTCGGCATGGTGCTGTTCCTCCTGGCGACGGTGAACCTGGCGCTGGCGTACCGGCGCCGGGCGGGGATCGTCACCCGGATCTCGCGGCGGCTGCTGACCTGGTCGATCCCGCTGCCGTTCGTCGCCGTGCTCTGCGGCTGGCTGTTCCGCGAGGTCGGCCGGCAGCCCTGGACGATCAACCAGATCCTGCGGACCGAGGACGCGCTGTCGCCGTCGGCGTCGGCCGGCAGCATGCGGCTCACGCTGATCGGGTTCACCGCGCTGTTCGCGGTGCTGATCGCGCTGGACGCCTGGCTGCTCGGCCGGTTCGCCCGGCGCGGACCCGACGGTTCGGCGCTCGGCGCGGCGCCGGAACCGGCCGCGGAGCCCGAACCCGTGCCGAACTTCTGACGCCGCCCCACGCCGCCCCACGCTGACGCCGCCCACGCTGACAGGGAACTCTCATGGACGTCCTCGCCATCGGCCTCCTCGCCTTCGCAGCCGTCGGCTACTTCGTGCTGGCGGGCACCGACCTCGGCACGGGCATGATGCTGTTCTTCCTCGGCCGCGACCCCGCGGAGCGGCGCCTGGTGATCGCCGCGTTCGCCCCGTTCTTCCTCGGCAACGAGATCTGGCTGGTCCTCACCGCCGGGCTCCTCGTCGGCCTCTTCCACGAGCTGGAGGGGGAGCTGTTCGGCGCGCTGTTCGGCACCGTCGCGGCGCTGCTGGCCGGGTGGGTGATCCGCGACGTGGGCCTGTGGCTGCGCGGCCGCCTGGACGCGCCGCGCTGGCGGCTCTTCTGGGACGGCGCCATCGCGGCCGGGAGCTGGACGGTCACCGGCGCGTGGGGCTGGATCGTCGGCTCGGTGCTGCTGTACCGGCTCGACCCGGAGACCTCGCCGTTCCCGCTGATCGGCGTGGCGGCGGCGTGGGCGCTGTTCGCGCTGCACGGCCTGGCGTTCGCCTCGCTCCGGCTGCGCGGCGCACCGCACGAGCGGGCCCGGACGGTCACCGGCCCGTCCGGGGAGCAGGTCACGTTCGCCCTCACCTCGATCGGCATGGCGGTGATCCCGCTGGTGCTCGGTGCGCGGCTCCCGCTGCGCGACACCGTGACCGAGTCGGCGGAGTTCGTCGCCGGGACCACCGCCGCGGTCCTGCCCGTCCTCGTCGCCGCCCAGATCTGGACGTGGTGGATCTTCCGCCGCCGCGTCACCGCCCCCGGATACCTGTGAGAACCCGGCCGTGACCGCACCCGACCTCCCTGGAATCGACCGCCGGCGGCTGCTCCGCACCCTCGCGCCGCCGGCGGTCGTCCAGGGGGCCCTGGTGGTCGCCCAGGCGGAACTGCTGGTCCGGGCGCTCGCCCCGCCGGACCCCGGCCCGCTCCCCTGGCTGGCCGGGGTCGTCGCGCTGCGCGCCCTGGTGTCCTGGGCGACCGCGGGGGTCGTCCACCGGGCCGCCGCGCAGGTCAAGGCGGACCTGCGCGCGGCGCTGCTGCACGCCCGCGGCGGCCCCACCCTGATCGTCCGGGGCCTGGACGCGCTCGACCCGTACCTGACCGGCTACCTGCCGCAGCTCGCCATGGCCGCCGTCGTGCCGCCGCTGGTGCTGGCGCGGCTACTCGCCGCCGACCCGGTCGCCGGGTTGACCGTGCTGGTCACGCTGCCGCTCGTCCCGGTCTTCGGCGCCCTGGTCGGCCGGCACACCCGCGACGCCACCCGCGTGCAGTGGGAGCGCCTCGACCGCCTCGGCGGCCATTTCCGCGACGTGGTCGCGGGCATCCCGACGCTGCGCGCGTTCGGCCGGACCGCCCACCAGGAGGGCGAGGTGCGGCGGATGGCGGACGCGCACCGGCGCGCCACCCGCCGCGTGCTGCGCACCGCGTTCCTGTCGGCGCTCGTGCTCGACCTGGTGGCGACGCTGTCGGTCGCGCTCGTCGCCGTCCCGATCGGGCTGCGCCTGCTGGACGGCGGCGTCGGCTACCGGACGGCGCTGCTGGTCCTGCTGCTCACGCCGGAGGTCTTCCTGCCGCTGCGCTCGCTCGGGAGCCGTTTCCACGCCGCCGCGGAGGGCCTCGCGGTCGCCGAGGAGACCGCCCGCGTGCTCGGCCGCGCCGAACCCGAGCCCGCCGGGCGGATCGCGCCGCCGCGCGGCGACATCAGGCTGGAGAACGTCAGCGTCCGCTACGGCGACCGGCCCGCGCTCGACCGGGTGTCGTTGGTGATCCGGCGGGGCGAGGTGGTGGCCCTCACCGGTCCGAGCGGAGCGGGCAAGTCGACGCTGCTGGCGGTGCTCCTCGGTCTCACGGCACCCGACGAGGGCCGCGTCCTGGTCGGCGGGATCGACCTGCGCGACCTCGACGTCGCCGCGTGGCGGCGGCAGGTCGCCTGGGTGCCGCAGGTGCCGCACCTGTTCGCCGAGTCCGTGGCCGCGAACGTCCGGCTCGGCATGCCCGGCGCCACGGCCACGGCGGTGCGGCACGCGCTGGCCGACGCGCACGCGCGGGAGTTCGTGGACGCGCTGCCGGCCGGCGACGCTACGGTGCTCGGCGAGCGGGGGGCCGGGCTCTCGGCCGGGCAGCGGCAGCGGATCGCGCTGGCCCGCGCCTACCTGCGCGACGCCCCGGTCCTGCTGCTGGACGAGCCCACCGCACGGCTCGACCCGGACAGCGAGCAGGCCGTCGTCCACGCGGCGCGGCGGCTGCTGCGGAACCGGACCGCGGTGCTCGTCGCGCACCGTCCCGCCCTGCTGGACGACGCCGCCCGGGTGGTCCGGCTGAGCGAGGGCCAGATCATCGAGGAGGTGCGCCGGTGACCGCGGCGGCCGTGCTGGCGGGGGTCGCGGCGCGGCTCTGCGCCCTGGGCCTGACCGCCTCCGCCGCCTGGCTGATCGCCCGCGCCGCCGAGCGGCCGGACCTGTCGGCGCTGGGCCTGGCGATCGTGGCGGTCCGCGCGTTCGCGTCCGCGCGCGGATTCTTCGGGTACCTGGAGCAGCTGGCCGGGCACGACGCCGCGCTCGGCCGCGCGGCCGGGCAGCGGGTGCGGCTGTACCGCTCGCTGGCACACGGTCCCGTCCAGGCGGGGCCGCGCGACGGCGAGGCGCTCACGCACATGGTCTCCGACCTGGAGGCCGGTCAGGACATCCGGCTGCGCTGCGCGCTGCCGTCGATCGTGGCCGGGATCGCGGGCGCGGCGGCGGTCGCGTTCTGCTGGGCACTGCACCCGGCGTCGGGCGCGGTCGTCGCCGCGGGCACGCTCGTGGCGGGCCTCGCCGTCCCGGCGGCGGCGGCCGCGGCGGCCCGCGGCCTCGGCGCGCGGCTGGCCGCCGCGCGCTCCGACCTCGCGGTGCGGGTCATCGACCTCACCGACGGCCGTGCCGACCTGCTGGCGTTCGGCGCGCTGGACTTCGCGGCGGCCGCCGCGGAACGCCAGGCGCGGCGGCTGGCGCGGATGGAGCGCGCCGGCGGCGCGGTGTCCGCCGCGGCGCTGGCGGCCGGCACGGCGGTGCAGGGGCTGACCGCCCTCGGCGTCGCCTGGGCGGCGGCCGGGACGGGCCAGGTGACCGCCGCGGTGCTCGTGCTGACCGCGCTCGTCGCGCTGGACGCCGTCCAGCCGCTGATCCCGGCCGCGCAGCGCTACGTCGAGCTGCGCCCGGCGGCGGCGCGGGTACGGCGGCTGCTCCGGCCGGCCGCCGACCTCCCGCCCGACGGGCGCCCGCACCGCCCGGCCGTCCCGGGACGCGTCGCGCTGCGCGGCGTCCGGGTGCGCTACGGCGACGTCCCCGCGCTGGACGGGGTCGACCTCGACCTGTCCCCGGGGCGCTCGGTGGCCGTGCTCGGGGAGAGCGGCGCCGGCAAGTCGACGCTGCTGGCGGTGCTCGCCGGGCTCGTCCAGCCGAGCGAGGGCCTCGCGCTGCTGCGTCCGGCGCGCGGGATGTACCAGGACGCGCACCTGTTCGGGACCACGGTCCGCGGCAACCTGCTGATGGCGAGGCCGGACGCCGGGGACGCCGAGCTGCGCGCCGTCCTTGACCGGGTCCGGCTGACCGGCTGGCTGGACGCCCTCCCCGAGGGCCTGTCGACCCCGCTCGGCGCGGGCGGGCAGGGCTTGTCGGGCGGGCAGGGCTTGTCGGGCGGGCAGCGCCAGCGCCTGCTGCTGGCCCGCGCCCTGCTCGCCGACCCGGAGGTGCTGCTGCTCGACGAACCCACCGAGGCGCTGGACGCCGGTACGGGACGTGCCGTGCTCGCCGGCGTGCTGCGAGCACGGCACGGGCGGACGACGGTCGTGGTCACCCACCGGGAGGACGCGCTCGACCTGTTCGACGACATCGTCATCATGGCCCGCGGCCGGGTCGAGCTGCACGACACCGGCGACCGTCAGCCGATGGGCCGGGCCTTCCCCTCGGCGTGAGCGTGGACCAGCTCGTAGGCCCGGTCGCCGATCTTCGGCCCGAACTCCTGGGACGCCCGCACGGCGGACGGGAAGTGGACGCCGCCGAGTACCCGGCTCCACGCGCACTGGCTCACCCATTCGCTCCAGGTGTTCCAGCTCAGGACCGTGTCCGCGGCCGGAGTGATGCCGGGCTCGGTGAGCGAGGACCCCTTGGCGAAGCGGAAGGAGAGCGTGATGTCGTCGGTGCCGAAGACGCGCCGTCCCGCCTGCGCGGCGGACGCGCAGACGGAGGTCGAGCCGGACGGGTACTCGGTGTGGTCGGGGACGTCCAGGTAGCTCTGCCACTCCTCGCCCGGCATGTCGGTGACGGTGCCCTTGCCTGGACCGCCCCACGCGGTAACCCGCTTGCCGCGGTACAGGAAGCGGATCGCGCTGAACGGGCGCACCGCGTTGTACTTGTACTTGGCGTACCACGACGTGATGAGCGCGTCGAAGCCCGCGACGTCGGTGGCGGCCGTGTGCTCCACGAACGTGTCCAGCGACGCGTGCTTGTTCAGCGCGATCATGCCGACGGAGAACCCGATGCCGCGGAACTTGTCGTCGAAGAACTCGGCGATCATCTTCTTCCGGTCGTCGAGCCCGGCGGACGCCGCCAGCATCTGGTCGGCCTGCTCCCTGTACCCCTTCTCGTTGTGCCGGTAGTCGCTGTTGTGCGGCGGCGGGGGGACGAACTGCTTCGGGCTGTCGTAGCTGAACGGCTTGGTGACGCTCATCTGCGGCGTGATGAACTGCTGGACCTGGAAGACTCCGTTGCCCTTGGTCACCACGGCGGGCTGCCAGTGGGACGGGTCGGTCAGCTTGTAGGCGCTGTTGACGGGCCGGTACCCGAGGTAGTCGGCGTACGGCTGCCGGTTGTACCGGCGCCCGCCCTCGTCGCCGAGCTGGTTCATGCCGTCGTGCGCCCGGCCCCGCACCACGGCGTTGCCCGCCATGTTGCCGATGCCGACGGCCGACGTGGTGTTCTCCCGGTCGTCGTCGGGGTCCAGGCCGACGCTGCTGATCATCTCGCGCCATTCGCCGGACGCGGCCGGGACGAGGCTCTGGTAGACGCGGTAGGACGCGTACAGCAGGGCGATGTTCTTGTTCCGGTTGGTGGCGCCCTCGGAGGCGGGGCGGCGGCCGAGGTCGGAGTAGAGCCCGACGGCCCGCTCCCGGTACGGCGCGATCGCGTCGAACTGGGCCACCGCGGCCATGGCCGCGATCCGGAAGACGAGGGTGGCGTCGTTCCCCTTGGGGGACACCTGGGTCTTGATGACATGCCCGACGCGGCTCCACAGCACGTCGGTGATCGCGTTGCCCCGGTCGAAGTCGAAGTCCGCGGCCCGCGCGGACGAGCGGTCGTCCATCGCGGGCAGGACGCTCACCGTCCCGGCGGTGAGCCCGGCGGCGCACAGCGCGGTCACGCGCAGCCCCCGGAATCCTCGGGTTCTCTTCCGGTCGGACATTTCCTTCCGCCTTCCTCCTCGGCGCGCCGGCGGCGCGCTCTGCGGGGGCCGTCGCCGTTCACGCCGGCGCCGGCCCGGCCCCGATCGCGGTCATCAGCAGCGGCAGGCTGCGGGCGAACTCCCGGTTCCAGTAGGCCCAGTCGTGGGTGCCCGCGCCGTAGAGGTCGGCGGTCACCCGGACGCCCGCGGCGCGGGCGTGCTCCACGAAGCGCGCGTTCATCGGCCCGACCCAGCCTTCGAGCGGGTCGGCGGGCTCCCCCGGCGGGTCGAGCGGGCCGGGCCGCCCGTCGCCGGACGACACGAACAGCCGCACGTCGCGCAGCCCGCCGACCTGGTCATAGGGGTTGTGCTCGCGCCACAGGCCGGCCTGCTGGACCGGGTCGCCCCACAGGCCGGACGGGTCGGCGCCGTAGCCTTCCAGCACGGCGAGGACGTTCGCGGCTCCGGACACCGCGTCGGTCAGCCCGCTGTAGGAGGCCGCCGCGCGGAACAGCCCGCGATGCCGGGCCGCGTAGGACAGCGCGCCGAACCCGCCCATGGACACGCCGGCGACCGCGCGCCGCGGTCCGCCGCTCAGCCCGTCCCGCACCAGCCCCATCAGCTCGGTGAGGTGGAAGGTCTCCCAGGCGGGCGGGCCGTGCCGCCCGCCGTTCCACCAGTCGCTGTAGAAGCCGTGGGTGCCGCCGTCCGGGATGACCACCAGGACGCCGTAGCGGGCGGTCAGCCTTTCGACGTCGGAGTAGTCGGTCCACTGCGTCCAGCCGCCGGGGGCGCCGCAGCAGCCGTGCAGCAGGTAGAGGACGGGCCAGGACCGCTCGCTCGGGCCGGCGTGACCGGGCGGGAGCAGGATGCGGGCACGTCCTTCGCCGCCGAGCGCGACGGAGTCGATGGTGACGTCGAGGGTGCGGTGCCCGACGTCGCGGACCTCCCGGAGGCGGGCTCCGCCCGCGAGCCGCATGCCGGACGGCAGAGCCGCGGCGGCGACGGCGGCCGGAGCCCGGACGGGGGCCGCGTCCGCCGCGGGGACGGGGAGCATCGCGGCGGTGAGCAGGAGCGAGACGACGGCGAGCAGGCTGGCGAGGGGCCGTTCATTCATCACATGTCCCATGAGGCGGGGGAGGATCGCCACGCTAGCCACGCCCAGCTACCCCAAGATCAAGCGTCGGTAAAGCCACTGGCACGGGAACCAGGCGCCGCACGGCACCAGCGCATCTCCAACTGGCCACCAGCCCGTCACCAGCGTCCCTCTTCAGGATCGGCGGCAATCACCGGCGAAGCGGCCCCGTAAAGGGCCGCGGTGGAGGAGAAATGGAAGCCCACGTTCTCGCGAGCGCCGCCACCGACAAGAACCTCGAACTGGTCCTCGACGTCCTTCCGGCGCTGATCGTCATCCTCGTCACCTCGGGCCTCTGCGGATGGCTGATGCGCTGGGTGTGGCAGCCCCGGGTGCTCGGCGAAATGGTGGCCGGGGTGCTGCTCGGCCCGACGCTGTTCGGCTGGCTGTTCCCGGACGCCCAGAAGGCCGTCTTCCCGCCCGAGGTGAAACCGATCCTCTACGTGATCAGCACGATCGGGCTCACCCTCTACATGTTCCTGGTGGGCGCCGGGCTCGACCACGGCGGTGAGGAGCGCGACGGCGCGCACCGGCCGATCATCCTTGCGATCTCCGGCATCTTCCCCGCGCTGATCCTCGGCGCCGGCGTCGGGTGGGCCCTGTGGTCCACGCTGTCCGGTGGCGACGTCTCCCGGTGGCTCTTCGCGGTGTTCCTCGGCGGCGCGCTGTCGCTGACCGCCTTCCCGATGCTCGCCCGCATCCTCTACGAGCGCGGCCTGCAGAACTCGCGCCTCGGACGGCTGACGATCATGGCGGCCTCGATCGACGACGCGGCGGCGTGGTGCCTGCTGGCGGTGCTGAGCGCGGTGCACCTCGGGGACGGCACCGGTTCGGCGATGCGCACGATCGCGCTGGCGCTGCTCTTCGTGACCGTGGCGCTGGTGGTGGTCCGCCCGCTGCTCCGGCCGCTCGGCCGCGCCGTCGCCCGCGCCGGGGACCTGGGCCTCGGGCACACCTACGTCGTGCTGGTGGTGCCGCTGGCCGCGGGCTGGATGACCGACTGGATCGGCATCTACTCGGTGTTCGGCGGCTTCATCGCCGGGCTCGCCATGCCGCGTGACTCGGTGTTCCGGCGGTTGGTGCACGAGCGCATGATGAACGTGGTGTCGGTCCTGCTGCTGCCCGTCTTCTTCACCTTCTCCGGGCTCAACACCCAGCTCGGCGGGCTGACCGGCGGCACCATGCTGATGTCGTTCCTGGCGATCCTGACCGCGGCCTTCATCGGGAAGTACTTCGGGTGCGCCCTCGCGATGCGCACGCTCGGGTTCGGCAATCGCGAGGCGTACGCGGTGGGAGGGCTGATGAACGCGCGCGGCCTGATGATCCTGATCTTCATCAACATCGGGCTCGCCCAAGGGATCATCAGCCGCGATGTGTTCAGCATGCTGGTGCTGGTGGCGGTCATCACGACCGCTGCCGCCATGCCGCTGTACTCGCTGGCGCTGCCCCGTCGGCTGGAGAAGGAACAGGTCCCGGCCGCCCCGGAGCCGGAGAAGGCCGCCGCCGCGGCCTGACCGCGTCCGCGTCCGCGGATCCCGGGCCGCCGGCAGCCGGCCGGCGGCCCGGGATCCGCGGTCTGCGGGTCAGGCCTGCTTCTGGTAGACGCGGAACGCCAGGGTCGACAGCCAGGCGCAGGCCAGCGCGACGGCCAGCAGCCCGGCGCCGTGGATCAGCACGAACGACCAGTCGACGCTGTCGTCCAGGGTCTGCCGGCCGATCTCGACGAGCCAGTTCACCGGGTTGCCTCCGGCGATCGTGCTCATCCAGTCCGGCATCAGCTTGCGCGGCACGAACGTGGAGGACAGGAACGCCAGCGGCAGCACGAGGAACTGCGCGATCGAGATCACCGACTCCTGGCTGCGGGTCACCAGGCCGAGGGCGTTGGACAGCGAGGCGAACGCGACGGCGATCAGCGCCACGCAGAACAGGAACACCAGCATGATCAGCACGCCGCCCGGGAAGCGCGCCCCCGTGGCGAGCGCGATGGCCAGGATGATCAGCCCCTGCAGGACGACCGACAGGGCCTGGTGGATCAGCCGACCGGTGATGAGCGCGCCGCGCCGGACCGGGGTGACCAGGAACCGGTTGAGCGTGCCCTGCTCCATCTCCACGACGAAGACCATCCCGCTCCACCCGCTGGCGAACAGGGCGGTCATGGCGATGATGCCGGGGGTGAGGAAGCCGATGTAGGAGTCGGTGGTGTGGGAGTGCTCCATGAGCGGGGCGAAGAGCTTGCCGAACAGCAGCAGCCAGATGACCGGCTGGACGAGCGTGGCGACCAGGTAGAACGGCTGGCGGACGAAGGCCCGCAGGTCGCGCACCGTCATGTGGTACGACTGGATCACCGCGGTGGTCATCGGATGTGCCCTTCCTGGACGCTGCGGAAGGTGCGGCCGGCGTGCCGCAGGTACACCTCGTCGAGGGTGGGCGCCGACAGCGTGACGGACGCCACCCGGAGCCCGGCCGACTCCAGCGCCGACAGCAGCGCGGGTGCGCTGTCCGCGCCGGCGTCGACGCGGGCGCCGACCTCGCGGCCGGACACCACGATGTCGTGCACGCCGACCACGTTGGCCAGGGCGGTCCTGGCGACCGTCTCGTCCGGCGGCTCGTTCAGCAGGACCTGGACGGAGTCGCCGTGCAGGGCCTTCTTGAGGTTCTCCGGGGTGCCGTGCGCGACGACCCCGCCCTGATCGAGGATGGCGAGCGTGTCGGCCAGTTCGTCGGCCTCTTCCAGGTAGTGCGTGGTGAGGACGACGGTGATACCGCCGGCCGCCATCTTGACGATCTCCTTCCAGAGCTCGGCGCGGGCCTCGGGGTCCAGGCCGGTGGTGGGCTCGTCGAGGAACAGCACGCGGGGCTCGTGCACGAGCCCCATGGCCACGTCCAGCTTGCGGCGCATGCCGCCGGAGTAGGTCTTGACGAGCCGGCCGGCGACGTCGGTCAGGCCGAACCGCTCCAGCAGGCCGTCGACGCGCTCGCGCAGCGCGCCGCCGCCCAAGCCGTACAGCTGGCCCTGGAGGACGAGGTTCTCCCGCCCGGTGGCGGCCGGGTCGACGCCGGAGTTCTGCGCCACGCAGCCGATGTGCCGGCGCACCTGCGCGGCATCGGACAGGACGTCGTGGCCCGCCACGCGCGCGGTGCCGGAGTCCGGCCGGGTGAGGGTCGTAAGGATCTTGATGGTGGTGGACTTGCCCGCCCCGTTGGGGCCGAGCAGGCCGAAGACGGTGCCGGACGGCACCGAGAAGGTGACGCCGTCCAGGGCGCGGACGCCGTTCGGATAGGTCTTGGTGAGGTCGCTGACCTCGATGGCCGGGTTGTCTCCGGACATGGCGGATCTCCCGCGGTGTGGGTCGGCGATCGTGCCGGCGGGGAGCGATCCGGTTAACCTGGTGTGGGATCCTCGAATCACCGGGCGCCACCCGTTGGCGTCGATCGAGGTCGTGGGCCCCGGTGGGTGCTCCAACACCCGCCGGGGTTCTCGTACCGGTGGGTCAGGTCATGTGACGCTCTTCCCCCCGGATAGCGAAACTCCGGCTGGATTCGTCACCCTGATGCCAGCGGTACCAGATCTCCAGATCTTCGAGTGTTCCCTCCTCCAGTTCTTCGGCCAGGCACTTGACCCAGGCCAGTTCGGCGCGCAGCATCATCTCCTCGTACTCCGCCTCGATCAGGAACAGGCGGCGCAGGCCGCTCGCCCGCATCTGGTCCATGAACGCGCGGACCTCGCCCAGCCTGATCTCCAGCGACTCGACCCGCTGCCGCAGCAGCGGGGCCACCGTCTCGGGCGGCAGCACGGGCATCAGCGACAGGCCCGCCTCGAACTCGGGGTACTCCTTGGTCGAGGTGCGCAGGATCTCGCTGAGCCACTCCCGCAACTCGACCCTGCCCGCGGGCGTGAGTGAGTAGACGGTGCGTTCGGGACGCCTGCCCTCCCGGAACGTCTCCACCGGTTCGATGAACGAGGCCCGGCACAGGGCATCGACGACCGTGTAGAGCGACCCGTAGTTGATCCGGATGCTCTGCTCCTTGCCGCGCCCCCTGAGCTTCTGAGCCATTTCGTACGGATGCATGGAGCTTTCGGAGAGGACGGCGAGCACTGCCAACGCGAGCGGATTGGAGACCTTGCGCTTGACCATGGGAGACTCTCCGGTGGCGGATACTCTGAGCCGAGTATACCGCGCCGGGGATTTGCGAACCAGACGTGCCGGGACAGACGTGACGGGCAACCTGCCGACGTGCGAAGGCGGCGGACGCGAGACGAAAACGTCTCGCGTCCGCCGCCTTCCAGGGGTCACACGACGATGACCAGGGCCGCCGCCAGGTTGGCCGCGAGGGCCCCCGCCGCCAGCGCGGTCCGCACCGCGTTCCACCGCCGCCACCGGCCGCGCCGCTCCGTCCAGTCGGGCGGCAGCGACGCCGGGTCCTGCGCCGTGACCCAGTGGTTGATCGGCACGTTCTTGGTCAGCGACACCGTGATCACCGAGATCATCAGCAGCCCCGCCAACCCGCCCGCCAGCGGCCCCGCCCAGCCCGGCGCCGCGACCGCCAGCGTCAGGTCGGCCAGTGCCGTCAGCAGGATCGTGACCGGCATGAACGGGTCGTAGCGCGTGGCCAGGAACCCGTGCGCGTGGACGTACTGCTCCCCGGGAAGCGCCATCAGCAGCGGGACGCCGCCCAGCACGGTCGCGCAGAACACCCCCACGGCCACGGCGTTGCCCATCAGGGCGGCGACGACGAGGATCTGGCTCACTTTCCTTCTCCTTCCATGCCCGGGCCGTACCCGGCGGCTAGCCCGCCGCGCGGGCGACCAGCGCCGCGTTGAATCCGCCGTATCCGCGGGCGACGACCAGCGCGTTCCGCACCCGCGCCGGGCGGGGGGCGTCCTGCACAAGGTCGAGCTCGTCCGCCACGGGGCCGTCCACCCGCGCGGACGGCGGGATCACCGAGTCGCGGATGGACAGCAGCGCCGCCAGCAGGTCCAGCGCGGCCCCGCCCGCGTAGAGCCGTCCCGTCCGGGTCTTCGGCGCGGTGACGGGCACCCCGCGCGGCCCGAAGACGGCCGTGAGCGCGTCGGCCTCCGCCCGATCCTGCTCCGGCACGCCCATGGCGTCGGCGAAGACCACGTCCACGTCGCCGGCCGCGATGCCGGCGTCGTCGAGCGCCTTCTCGATCGCCCGCCGCAGCGTCGGCGGCCGGTCCGAGCCGGGCGGCGGGTCGAACGTCGCGCCGTAGCCGGCGATCTCCCCGTAGATCCGCCCGGCGCCCCGGTCGCGGGCGTGCGCGCCGTCCTCGACGATCAGCAGCGCACCGCCCTCCCCCGGCACGTAACCGCACGCCTCGGCGTCGAACGGCAGGTACGCCCGCTCGGGGTCGGCCCGGACGCTCAGCGCCCGGTTGCTGATCTGCGCGACGAGCCCGTACGGGCACAGCGACGCGTCCGTCCCGCCGCTGACCACCATCCGGGTGCCGTCGCGCAGCAGCCGCCGCGACTGCGCCACCGCGTCCAGCCCGCCCGCCTGCTCGGTCGCGATCACCCCGCAGGGGCCGCGCATGCCGTGCCGGATGGAGATCTGGCCGGTCGTCGCCGCGTAGAACCAGGCGATGGACTGGTAGGCGCCGACGAACTCCGGGCCCCGGCCCCAGAGGTTGACCATCTCGTGCTGGCCGAACTCGGTGCCGCCCGACGAGCTGGCCGTCACCACGGCCATCTCGTACTCCGGCATCCGCCCGGGGTCGATCCCCGAGTCCTCCAGCGCCATCGCCGCGGCGGCGAGACCGAGATGCGTCCAGTGATCGGTCTGCGGGATGATGCGGCTCGGCACGTGCTCGGCGGCGGAGAAGCCCGGCACCTCCCCCGCCAGCCGCACCGGATACGACTCCGGGTCGAAGCGGCTGACGGGGCGGATCGCGCACCGTCCGGCGAGCGTCCCCTCCCAGTACGCGTCCACGCCCACGCCGTGCGGCGTGACCGCGCCGACCCCGGTGACGACGGCCGCGGTCATCCGGTGCTCCCCGGACGGGCGAGGAGCATGGCGGTCTGGAAGCCGCCGAAGCCGCTGCCCACGCTGAGCACGACGTCGGTGCGGTGGTCGCGCGCCGTGAGCGGCACGTAGTCCAGGTCGCACTCGGGGTCGGGCGTGTGCAGGTTGGCGGTCGGCGGCACCACGTCGTGCTCGATCGCCAGCGCGCTCGCCGCCACCTCGATCGAGCCGATGGCGCCGAGCGAGTGCCCGATCATCGACTTGACCGAGCTGACCGGGACCTCGTAGGCCCGCTGCCCGAGGCTGCGCTTGAACGCGGCCGTCTCGTGCCGGTCGTTCTGCTTGGTGCCCGACCCGTGCGCGTTGATGTAGTCGATGTCGTCCGGGCCCAGCCTCGCCTGCCGCATGGCGACCGTGATCGCCTCGGCCATCTCCCGGCCGTCGGGCTTCAGGCCGGTCATGTGGTAGGCGTTGCTGCGGCCGGCGACCCCGGCGACCTCCGCGTAGACGTGGGCGTCGCGGCGGCGCGCCGCCGACGTCTCCTCCAGCACGAACACGGCCGAGCCCTCGCCGAGCACGAAGCCGTTCCGGTCGCGGTCGAACGGCCGCGAGGCGTGCGCGGGGTCGTCGTTGCTGGGGGACGTCGCCTTGATCGCGTCGAAGCAGGCCGAGGTGATCGGCGAGATGGGGGCGTCGGTGGCCCCGGCGATCACCACGTCGGCGGCGCCCTCCCGGATGAGCTGGGCGCCGTGCGCGACGGCGTCCAGCCCGGAGGTGCAGCCGGTGGAGATCAGCGCCACCGGCCCCTCCGCGCCGACCCGCCACGCCACCTCGACCGCCAGCGTGCTGGGCACCATGTAGCCGTACAGCTGCGGCACCCCGTAGCGGTGGTCGACCACCCAGTCCCGGCCGCCGTCGCTGAGGACGATGTACTCCTCCTCGAGCCCCATCGTGCAGCCGACCGCGCTGCCGAGGCTGACGCCGACGCGGTCGGGCCGCAGGGCGCCGGTCTCCAGTCCGCTGTCGGCGACGGCCTCGTCGGCGGCGACCGAGGCGAGCTGGGCGGCGCGGTCCATCCGCCGGATCTCCTGGGGCGTCAGGCCGCAGGCGGCCGGATCGAAGTCGCACTCGGCGGCGATCCGGGACCGGAATCCGGACGGGTCGAAGAGCGAGATGGTCCGGGTGGCGGTGCGGCCCGCGGTGAGCATCTCCCAGAACGCCTTGGTGCCGATGCCGCCGGGGGCCACCACCCCGATCCCGGTGATCGCGGCTGAGCGCGCGGAGGTCACGGGTCACCCGACCTTCGGCGCGGCCTCGCCGGCGTTCGGCAGCGGCTCGGTGTCGACATGGCCGAGCTCGGGCCGCGGCGCCAGCGGGCTGAGGTGGAAGACCGCGAACGCCTGCTCGGCGCCGTCGTTCTCCAGGCGGTGCCGGTCGTTGATCGGCACCATCAGCGAGTCGCCGGGACCGAGGCGCACCTCCTCGCCCTCGACCCTCATCAGGACGGAGCCGCGGACGACGTACAGGAACTCCTCCGAGTACGGGTGGCGGTGCTCGGAGACGAACTCTCCGGGTTCGAGCGTGAGCTCGCCCATGAACCCGGAGGTGGACTTCACGGTCTTGGGGCTGAGCAGGACGCGGATGTCCCCGCCCCGGCGGCGGTTGGGGACGACGTCCTGCGCCGTCACTTTCCGGATGCGCGGTATGGACACGGTTGCGACTCCTTGACCTGGGGAGACGGGCAGGGGAACCGGCGGGACGTCATGGGGTGAGCTGGATGCCGTCGCCGGCGGTCCAGATGTAGAAGGGTTCGGCCATCGCGTCCTTCGGCTCCTTCCAGTTCGGGTCGTAGGGCCGGACGTGCGCGGTGAGCCGGTCGCTCAGCTCGGTGTAGAGCGGGTTGCTCCGGGCCTTGTACAGGTTCGGGGTGATGTCGCCGTCCGCCTCGACCATGTGGAAGTACAGGTCGTGGAAGCGGAAGAGGGTACGGCGCGACACCCCGATCAGGTGGGGCAGCTCGGTCGAGTCGGACTCGCCGAACAGGCGGGCCACCGAGCCGGCCTGGTCCGGCTCCATCCGGGCCACGATCAGCGTTCGGTGCATGGACGCTCCTCCCTGCGGCCGGCCCGGGCGACGGGCAGGCTGACGGATATCACCATGTCGAGCTTCGATGCAGCCGCTTGACCCCCGCTGCAGAAGCACTGGAAGCAGGCGCCCGCCCGGCGGCGGCGGGGCGTGCGCGCTTGAGAACGTCCCGAGTGGTTTTCGAGCACCGCGCGGGAGCGTGTGCGGGACGCCCCGGCACCGATCCCGGGACGGGGAGGCCCATGCGAACCCCTGACTCGCGAACGACGGACCCCGCCGACACGCACCGGCTCCGCGCGGCACTGGGCAGGTTCGCCACCGGAGTCGCCGTCGTCACCGCGACCAGCCCGGCGGGCACGCCCGTCGGGATGACGGTGAACTCCTTCACCTCGGTGTCGCTCGACCCGCCGCTGGTGCTGTTCTGCGCGAGCCGCCGGTCCAGCCTGTATCCGGTCTTCGCGGAGGCGGCGGCGTTCGGGGTGAACATCCTGCGGGACGTCCAGACCACCGAGTCGCGGCGGTTCGCCAGCCCCGGCTTCGACCGGTTCCGCGGGCTGCGGCCGCGGCCCGGGCGGACCGGCGTCCCGCTGCTGCCGCGCGCCCTGGCCACCCTGGAGTGCGTCGAGCCGGAGCGGCGGCCCGCCGGCGACCACGACGTGATCATCGGACGGGTCGCCGCGATCGAGATGGACGCGGGCGACCTCGGCCAGCCGCTGGTGTACTTCGCCGGCGGCTACCGCTCCCTCGACACCGACTTCGAATGGTGGTCCGCCTGGCGCGAGTAGGCGGCCCCTCCATCGCCCGACGACCCGGCGAACCCCAGATGAGGAGATGGCACCATGACGGCACCGACCGACACCACCCCGGCGGGCGCGCCACCGTTCGCACCCGCGCGGATCTACGAGCTGAGCACGGCCTTCTGGCACTCCAAGATGCTGGTCAGCGCGGCGGAGCTCGGCGTGTTCGCGCGGCTGGCCGAGGGCCCGGCCACCGCGGCGGAGCTGGCCGACGGCCTCGGCCTGAAGTCGCCCGCCCTGCCCGAGTTCCTGGACGCGCTCGTCGCCATGGGCATGCTCGAACGCGACGGCGACGGGTACCGCAACAGCGCCGAGGCGGACTACTACCTCGTCCCCGGCAAGCGCTACTTCATGGGCACCTACCTGGGGTTCGTCGACCGGTTCATGCGGCCGACGTGGGAGGGGCTCGCCGAGGTGATGCGCACCGGCAGCCCGCAGATCCCGCATCCGCCGCAGGGCGACGCGCCGCAGGGCGAGGGCGAGGAGTTCTTCGAGCAGACCTACGCCGACCCGCAGCTCCAGCGCATGTTCATCGAGGCGCAGGACGCGCTGAGCAGCGAGCTGGCCTGGGAGCTGTCGCGCCGGATCGACTGGAGCGGCCGGACCGACGTCGTCGACCTCGGCGGTGCCCGCGGCAACGTCGCGGGCATCCTCCTGCAGGCCCACCCGCACCTGACCGGCACGGTGTTCGACATGCCGCCGCTGCGGCCGCTGTTCGACGAGCACATGGAGCGGCTCGGCGTGGCGGACCGCGCCCGCTACCAGGGCGGCGACTGGTTCGCCGACCCGCTGCCGGAGGGGCAGACCCTGCTGTGCGGGCACGCGCTGCACAACTGGAACACCGAGCAGCGCCGGACGGTCATCGGCAAGGCGTTCGAGGCGGTCCGGCCGGGCGGCGCCTTCATGGTGTACGACCTCATGTTCGACGACGAGCGCGGCCGGCTGAACCCGCTGCTGCTCAGCCTGGCCATGACGCTGAGCGTCGGCGGCTCGGGCTACTCGGCCTCCGACTGCGTGGGGTGGATGAAGGACGCCGGCTTCGGCGACGTCGAGACCGTCGCCCTCCAGGACTACGACGGCCACACCGTCGTCATCGGGCACAAGCCCGAGTGACGGAACGGCGAACCTGACGGAACGACGAACCGGGCCCGCCTCCCAGGGAGGCGGGCCCGGTTCTCGCGTGGGCTCGGTCTGCGTGGCTCGGGGATGGCGGCGCGGTCAGCGGAGCTGGGAGACCAGGCCCCACTCGTCGAAGACGTTGACGTCGTCCACGACGAGGCCGTCGCGGAGCGTCCAGATCTGGATGCCGGAGGCGGACGCGGCCCGTCCGCTCGGGGGGATGCCCCGGTACCCGGCCACGTGCCGGCCCCGCGCGGTGAAGTGCGTGACGACCCGGTCGCCCTCGGCCACCTGGAGGTCCACGTCCACGGCCAGGTCGGCGAACGAGGCGCGGATCCGCCGGGCGGCCTCGCGCGGGCCGGCCGGCCCGACGCGCCGGCCGCGGAGCACGAAGCCGGGGGCGAAGATCCGGTCGGCCAGGTCGAGGTCGCCGCCGCACCAGCCCTCCGCGAGCCAGCGCCGAGCCAGTTCCTTGCCCGCCTCGCCGGCGCTCACGAGGCGGCGCTCACGAGGCGGCCGGGCGGGCCGCGGGCGGGCGGGCCGCGGGACGTCCGGCGCCGGGCGGCGGGCCGACCGGCTCCAGCCCCTCCACGTCGAAGCGGCCGGCCAGGTCGATCATCGCGGCGGGGTCGGGCGGCCCGCCGCCCGACATCAGCTCGCTGAGGCCCTCGAAGAAGCCCTCCACCCCGCCGGGCGTGGCGACGACCAGCAGCTTGCTGGGGCCCGCGGAGATGTTGCGGAACTTGTGCGGGACGCCGCGCGGCCCGTACACGAGCCCGCCCGCGGAGACCTCGTGCTCCCGGTCGCCGAGCCGGATGGCGTACCGGCCCTCGACGACGTAGAAGGCCTCGTCCTCGGCCGAGTGGACGTGCAGCGGCGGGCCGCCGCCCGGGGACGTGGTGACCTCGAAGAACGAGTACAGGCCGCCGGTGTCCTCGGTGCGCAGCAGGAACCTGCCCTCCTCCCCCTGCCATCGGACGGGCGGCACCTCGTCGCGCCAGACGAGCTTTCCGGGTGTGTGCGTCATGACCGCTACCTCCGCGTCATGGTTCGGCTTCCGGGTCGTCGGTCGGGTTCGTGGGGACGTCGGTCAGGGTCGTGGGGTCGCCGGTCAGGGGTTCGGAGGGGGGTGGGTCCGGGCCGCGGGGACGGGCGCGGCCCGGAGGATCAGGCGATCTTCTTCCGGCGGAGCGCCGCCCGGCCGATGGCCTGCAGGGTGCCCGCCGCCAGCTCGCGGGCCCCGGGCGGTCCGCTGCGGATCGCCCAGTACATGAACTTGGCCAGGTCCCGGGTCGTCGGGTGCAGGTTGTGGTTGTCGGGGTCCTTGTAGCCGAAGGCGGCCGGCGGCAGGTCCGACTCCAGCACCATGCGCAGGATCTGCTCGGCGGCGTCGTCCGCCGAGATCTCGCCGATCTCGAACTTCTCGACCGTCTCCACCATGACGTCCCACATGGCCGTGGTCTCCGCGTTGTCCGGCCACCAGAACCCGGCGTGCGGCGTCACCTCCAGGTCCTTGTAGATCTGGTCGTCGCCGCTGAGGTTGTACTGGAGTTGCGCGCGGCTCAGCCGCATCGCGCCGTAGTTGGACGAGAAGCCCCAGACCCGGAAGATGGCGTCCCACAGCTTGAAGTGCGGGAAGGACAGGAAGGCCACGTTGCAGAGGTCGTCGTTGTAGTCCAGCAGGCCCTGCTGGAGCCGCTCCACGTACGCGTAGCGCTCCTCGGAGAAGTCGTCGTCCTTCAGCGAGTCCAGCACCCGCCACGCCACCGCGTCGATGACCTCGACGGTGTTCGACATGCCGCGGGAGAAGAGCGGGTCGATGAACCCGGCGGCGTGCGACATCATGCACCACCGGTGCCCGACGGTCTTCTTGGACGAGTACTGGACCCGCCCGGTGGACACCCACTCGCGGACCCGCCGCGCGCCCCGGAAGTGCCGTGCCACCGCCGGGAACTTGTCCACGTAGGAGTAGAACTCCTCCTCCGGCGTCATGTCCTCGGGCTTGGGGTGCACGCGCGTGTCCAGGACGAGGCCCACGCTGCACAGCGGGTTGGTCGACTTGCGGTGGTTGTCGAAGGGGATGATCCAGAAGAAGCCGCGGTCGAAGGTGTGGTGCAGGGTGCCCTCATGCCAGCGCAGCGGCGGACGGTCCTCGCGCGGCCAGTCCACCATGTGGTCGAACGGCGGCATGTTCGTCATGTGCGTGAAGATGGAGCGGGTGTGCGTCTTCAGCCGCGTGGGGTTCTCGCGCAGGTCCAGCTTGTCGGCCACCGGGGAGCGGAAGCCGCTGGCGTCCACCAGGTAGCGGGCGCGGATGCGCTCGCCGTTCTGCCCGGTGACGGTCACCGCGTCCTCGGCCAGGTCCAGGTCGGCCACCCGCCAGTTCTGCCGCGGCTCGCAGCCGTACTTGATCGCGACGTGGAACATGTACGCGTCGCTGTCCTGCCGGAAGATGTGGGTGGCCTTGTACAGCACCTTGGGCACGCCGGCCAGGATCGTCTCGTCCGGGTCGGGCTCCTCGCCCGGCCGGTGCGACACGAACGCGAAGTGCCGCTTGATGCCGAACGTGCTGCCGATCTTCTTGTCGACGGAGTTCAGACTCTCCAGCGTGGTGATCTCGGGGATCCCGTAGCGGGACGCGAGCATGTTGAGCCGCACCAGGTAGTGCGGGATGGTCGACTCGCCGACCGCGAACCGCGGATGCTGGACGCCGTCCACCAGCACGACGCTCGCGCCGTTGCCCGCGAGGATGGCCCCGAGCATGGATCCGGCGATGCCCGATCCGATGATCAGGACGTCGCACTCGGTCTCCGTGCCCTTTTCTTTCGGCTGTTCCTTCGCCTGTCGTTTCACGTTCGTCGCCTTCCGGTCACACCAGCGCGGTGCCGCCGTCGATGATCAGGTAACTTCCGGTGAGGTAGCCGGAGGGCTCGGTGGCCAGGAACGCGATCACCTCCGCGACGTCCTGCGGCACCCCGTTGCGGCGCATGGCCGCGCGCTGCGCGTTGGCGCGCAGCGCCTGCTCTGGCAGGCCGTCGGCGACCCGGGTGAGGATCAGTCCCGGCCCAACCCCGTTCACCCGCACGCCGTACGGGCCCGCCTCCTGGGCGAGCACCTTCACCGCCGACTCCACCGCCGCCTTGGCCATGCTGAGCGGCAGGAACCCGGGCGCGGGGGTGCGCGACAGCGCCGCGCCGACCGCCACGATCGCGCCGTGCCCGCGGTCGATCATCCCGGGCAGCACGAGGTCGACGGGGTTCAGCATGGCCCGCAGCTGCCGCTGCACGATCCACTCGCAGTACTCCACCGACGTCGAGGTGAACGGGGCCACCTTCACCTCGAACCCGTACAGGCCGGTGGCGTTGGTGACCAGCACGTCGACCGGGCCCAGTTCCGTCTGGGCGCGCTCGACCAGGTCCCGTGCCTGGTCGCGGTCGGTCACGTCGGCCTGCAGCGCGAGCGCTCGGCCGCCGCCCGTCTCGATGGCCTCCACGACCTCCTTGGCCGGGCTCTCGCCGCGGTGGTAGTTGACCGCGACGGCCGCGCCGCGGGCGGCGAGCGCGCGCGCCGCGGCCGCGCCGATCCCGCTGCTCGCGCCGGTGACCAGCGCCACCCGGCCCCGCAGGTCCTCGGTCTCCGGCACGGACGGTGCGTTGGCGGACGGTGCGTTGTCGGTCATGGTCAGCCTTCCTTCGCCGCGGGCGCCGGCGATTCGTACGACACGCCGGACAGCCGTTCGGAGATGTCCCACAGCCGCCGCCCGAGCTCCGGGTCCTCGATCTTGGCGGGGGTCTTCACCCGTCCGACCGGGCCCCAGATCTCCCCGAGACCGGTGGGCGCGTAGCAGGCGCCGGGCTCCACTCCGGGCGCGCACGCGGCGTAGAGCGACGGCCAGGCGCCGAGCGCCGTCGGCTTGGCGAAGATCCGGGTGGGGATCTTGAAGAACGCCTCCTGGAACCGGCTGCCCTCCATCCGGGGGCCGGTGTATTGCAGGTCGCTGGCCGCGAAGCCGGGGTGCGCGGCGACGCCTACCGGCCCCTGGCCGCGATAGCGGCGGGCCAGTTCCCGGGCGAACACCAGATTGGCCAGCTTGGCCTGGTTGTAGGCGTTGAACTTGTCGTACGCGCGCTCGCTCTGCAGATCGTCCAGGTCGATCTTCCCCATCATTTTCACGACCCAGGTGCCGAGGCTCACCACCCGGGCGCCGGGGCGCGCCTTCAGCAGCGGAAGCAGCCGTCCGGTGAGCGCGAAATGGCCGAGGTAGTTGACGCCGAACTGCATTTCGTGGCCGTCGGCGGTGAGCAGCCTGGGGATGCCCAGCACGCCGGCGTTGTTGACCAGGATGTCCAGCGCGACGTGCTCGGCCGCGTACTCCCCGGCGAACCGCTCGACCGACGACAGGTCGGCCAGGTCGAGCAGTCCGAGCCGGACGGACGCGTCCGGGACGCGCCGCCGTATCTCGGCCAGCGCACGTTCTCCGCGGTCCCGGCGCCGGCAGGCCAGCGTGACGTCCGCGCCGTGCCGGGCCAGTTCCAGCGCCGTGTGAAAGCCGAGGTTCTTGTTGGCGCCCGTGACGATCGCCGTGCGCCCGGTCAGGTCCGGGATGTCGGCCGGGGTCCACCGTTCGGCCATGCTCGCCCTCCTGTGCCGCGCGGGCCCCTCGCGGGCCGCCGGCCCAGTCTCGCGGGCCCCGGTTAATTCGCGGATAAGCGCAGGAAAGGCCGCCTTCACATCACCTTGACAATAATTATGGACGCTGTTTAGGCTTTTTATTGGACCATGCTGGAGACCGCTTCGATGAATGGAGCAAAAATGGCAGGACAGAGTCGCGAGGAAAGAAACAAGGAAATCCTTGTCAACTCGCTCGACATTCTCCGGGGAAAGGCGGGCCCGGAGCTGGCCGACAAGACCTACACCGCCGACTACACCGACAACAGCGGGGCGCCCGAGCGGGGGCCGGCGCGGGTGCTCGCGGTGGCCGAGCAGGCCCGCCGGGCCTTCCCCGACCTGGACTACGAGATCGAGCAGGTCATCGCCGAGGGCGACTACGTCGCGTTCCGGCTGACGATGAAGGGAACCCACGAGGGGCCGCTGCCCGGGTCCGGGCTGCCCGGCACCGGCAAGCGGGTGGAGGTGCGCCAGCTGCACATGATCCGGTTCGTCGGCGACAGGATCGCCGAGCACTGGGCGGTCCGCGACGACCTCGGCATGATGCGGCAGCTGGGCGTCATCCCCGGTCCCCCCGGCGGCGGCCCCGGTGGTCCGCCGGCGGGTGGTCCGCCGGCCGGTGGTCCGCCCGCCGGTCGCTGACCGGCGGGCCGCCCACCCGGCTCACAGCCAGCGTGGCTGCCTCGTGTAACGGGGCAGCCACACCTTCTGGAAGAGCAGCCGCACCGGCGGCGGAACCCGGCGCAGGACGGCGGTCCGGTCGGCGACGGCGGCCTCCCCGATCAGCCAGGGGAAGAACTCCGGCGCGCTGCGCAGCGCCGCGAGCCCGCCGCCGCGCATCTCGGCCAGGCACCGGTCCCATTCGCGCGGCGACATCGCGACCCCGACCAGGGGCAGCGCGTCCGCCTCCTCGTGCTCGAGGTGCCGGTCCAGCGCGGCGCGGAACTCCTCGGCCGCCGCGGCCAGCCGGGTTCCGTCCCCGCCGTTCTCGCCGGGCAGCGCGGCGAGCGCGTCGTCCACCGCCGCCACGAGCGGGTCGATCTGCTCGTGCTCGGCCTCCATCGCGTCCAGGACGGCGAGGTCGTCGGCGCGTCCGTGCAGGCCCGCCCGCATCCGCGGCCACATGTACCGATCCTCGCCCTCGTGGTGGCTGATCAGCATGGCGCGCAGGGTGTGCCAGCCCACGCCGACCGCCTCCAGGCCGCGGGCGTCGCCCGCGTCCAGCCGCTCGGCGGCGTCGGTGAGATGGCTCAGGTCGCGGCGGAACGCCTTGTGCGTCACCAGCATCATCGTCATGTCGGGCCTGGCGGGCATCAGAGTCCTCCTTCGTGCCTGCAGTTGACGTTCAGGGTGTGCGCCGCGGCGAGGTACCGCGGGTCGGGTCGCAGCGCGTACTCGCGCCGGCACGCCTCGGCGAGCTTGATCGCGTGCTCCTCGCCGATCTCGACGGCCTGCTCGACGAGGGCGTCCGCGGCGGGCGGGTCGCCGTCCGGGAGGGGCGCGCCCTTCCCGGAGAAGCCGCGCGACACCGCCCACACCTGCGCGGCCAGCGCCTCGGCGGCCGCGTAGCTCGGCGCCCACAGCTCCTCCGGCAGGATCGGCAGGACGAGGCGGACGGCCGCCGGCGCGGTGACCGTGTGGACGGCCGGGACCGGCGGGCGGGGCGCGTACTCGGCGTACAGGCCGGCGTTCACCACGGTCAGCTCGCTCAGCGCGGCCGGGACCCGGTCCGCCGGAACCCGGGCGGCCAGGGTGACCGGGATCTCCCCGGTCCCGCCGGGCCCGCGGACCGGCGTGAAGCGCGCCGCCCAGTAGGCCAGCCCGCGCGCCAGCTCGTTCAGCTGGAGGCCGCTCGGCTTCGGCGCGGTGCGCAGGATCCGCACCGCGTGCGCCGTCCGGATCAGCCCGTGGGTGAAGGCGGCGAAGGCCCCGTCCAGCAGCACCGGCCACCACCGGGCGACCACGTCCCGCCAGGGCTCCTCGGCGAGGCGGCGGTCGAAGTACTCGACCCAGTCGGTGACGCGGCGGTAGTCGCCCAGCGCGGCCCGCCGCCCGGCCAGGTCGCCGGCCGGGATCGGCTCCATCGGCGGCGGCGGGGCGTAGGAGCGGCGCCGCCGGAGGTTGCGCTCGATCCAGGACGGCACCTCGTCCGGATGGTCCAGGGTGACCAGCGTCTCGGCCGCCATCGGAGCGTGCATCGCGAAGTCGGGCCCGAACTCGAACCCGACGTCCACGAGCCGGTCGAGCGCGTCGTCGACCGCGGCGGCGTAGCGGCCGGCGCCGGGCCCCTCCGCGGCCGGCGCCGGCACTCCCCCGTCCGGCATCGTCAGTCCCCCTTCCGGCCCTCGGCGAGGATCATCGCGCCGTACATCAGGAACCCGCCGTCGGCCTCCCGCTCGGCGATGTTCGCGGTCAGGGCGCGGGCGCGGTCGGGTTCGAGCACGCCCAACTCCCCGGCGCGCCGGACCGCGTCGCTGAAGCCGGTCAGCCCGTCGGCGGCGGTGACCCCGTCCAGCACGACGGGCATGAGCCTCGCCTGCACCTCCACCAGCCCGGCCGCGCGCAGCAGGCCGGACAGCCGGCGGCCGATCCAGGGGTTGCGGATGTTGTCGAACCACCAGGCGAGGACGGCGCGGGTGGCCTCCCGGTCGTCCAGGTCCGGGGCCCACATGCCGTGGTCGGGGTCGGCGACGAGGACGCGCCCGCCCGGCCTCGCCACCCGCACCATCTCGGCGATCGCCGCCGCCGGGTCGGGCAGGTGCTGGACGACCCGCTCGGCGCGGACGCCGTCGAAGTGACCGTCGGCGAACGGCAGCGCGAACGCGCTGGCGCTCTGGAACGAGGCGGGCACGCCGGTTCCGGTGCCGCGCGCCCGGGCCTCCTCGATCGCCCGCTCGTTGACGTCGACGCCGATCACCTCCCCGGCCGGGACGACCCGGCCGGCGAGTTCGAGCACGTCGGCGCCGTTGCCGCAGCCGACGTCCAGCAACCGCTGGCCGGGCGCGGGCGCCAGCCGGCGCAGGATCTCCCGCTTGACCGTGGCCAGCGTGTCGGCGGCGGCGTCCAGGTACCCCACGGCCGGACGGCCGAGCAGCGTGGAGGTGTTGCCCGGCTCGCCCTTCCAGACGGGTTCGCCGCCCCCCGCGTGCCCGCCGGCGGTCGCTTCGCTCGTCACGGTCATCAGCCCCTCTGCTCGGGTGCCAGCTCGCGCTCGGGTTCGCGGGACCGCGCCGCCCGCCCGCGGGCCAGGCTGCTCGGCCACCACAGCCGGTCGCCGAGGTCGTAGGTCAGCGCGGGCACCAGCAGGGACCGCACGATGAAGGTGTCGATCAGCACGCCCAGCGCGATGACGAAGCCCTGCTCGGCGAAGCCGACGACGGGCAGGGTCACGAGGACGCTGAAGGTGGCGGCGAGCACGATGCCCGCGGAGGTGATGACGCCGCCGGTGGACACCAGGCCGTTGATGGTGCCCTGCCGGGTCCCGTGCAGCTTGGTCTCCTCGCGTACCCGGCTCATCAGGAAGATGTTGTAGTCGACGCCGAGTGCGACGAGGAACACGAAGGCGATCTGCGGGAGCTGGGCGTCCTGGCCGGTCCAGTGGAAGACGTGCTCGAACACCGCCGTCGAGATGCCCATCGCGGCGCCGAACGACAGCACCACCGTCGCGATCAGCAGCACCGACAGGGTGAAGGCGCGCAGCAGCAGGCACAGCACCACGAGGATGACCACCAGCACGAGCGGGATGGTCAGCAGCGAGTCGCGCTGGATGGTGCGGATCATGTCCACCTCGATCGCGGCGGGCCCGCCGACCTTGGCGTCCGCGCCGGGCACCGCGTGCAGGCGGTCGCGCAGCCGCTTCACCGCGTCGCGCTCGGCCACGGTCTCCGGCTCGGCCGCCACCGTGACCTGCATCTGGACCTTGCCGCCGGCGCGGCCGGACTCCTGCGCCGTGGTCGCGCCGGCCGCGAGGGCGGCCTGCTTGACCGCGTCGGCCTGCCCGACGTTGGCGATCACGTCGACCGGGTTGCCGGCGCCCGCGGCGAAGTGGGCAGAGATGAGCTCCTGGCCCTTGACCGCGTCCGGCTTCTCGGTGAAGCGGGTCTGCTGCGGGACGTTGAACGACAGCAGCCCGAGCACGCACGCGGCGAGCCCCAGCGCCGTCAGCGTCCACACCGCGCGGGGACGGGAGCCGACCAGGGCGCCGGCCCGCGTCCACATCCGGGACGCGTGCGGGACCTCGCCCGCGTGCGGAACGCGCGGCCAGAAGATCCACCGGCCGAAGACGACGAGCAGCGCGGGCAGCAGCGTCATCATGGCGAAGACCGCGGAGCCGACCGCGAGGACGCCGATCGGGGCGAGCGAGCGGGTGGAGTTCAGGTCGGCGACGACCAGGCAGAGCAGTCCGAGGCCGACCGTGCCGGCCGAGGCGACGATGGCGCCGCCGGAGCGGCGCAGCGCCTCCCGCATGGCCTCGTGCCGGTCCTCGTGCCGGGCCAGCTCCTCCCGGTACCGGGCGATCAGCAGCAGCGCGTAGTCGGTTCCTGCGCCGTAGATCAGGATGCTGAGCACGCTGGTGGCCATCGAGTTGACCGCGAGGCCCGGCCCCTTGATCAGCCCGTACACGATCGCGCTGCCGAACTGGTTGGCGGCGAAGACGCTGAAGAGCGGCACCAGGAACAGTACCGGGCTCCGGTAGATGAGCAGCAGCAGGACCGCCACCACCAGGACCGGGATGAGCAGCAGGGTGAACTCCATGTCCCGGAAGATCAGGAACTCGTCGGCGCCGAGCCCGGCCGGCCCCGCCACCTTGATGTCCAGGCCGCCCGAGCCCTCGCCCAGCCGCTCGCGCATGCCGTCGACGGCGTCGAGGATGACCTCGCCCTCCTGCTCGTCGCCGGTGGCGGCCAGCGGGACGGTGTAGATGACGGCCTTGCCGTCCTTGGAGGACTGGGGCGGCTGCGCGGTGGCGTGCGGCGCGAACTCCTTGGTGAGCCGCTGCGAGTCGGTGACGGCGCGCTGCCTGTCGGCGGCGGTCAGCCCGCCCTCCCGCTGATAGATGATCATCGCCGGGATGACCTGGCCCTGCGGGAAGGCCTCCTGGGCCTGCAGCACGGCGGTCGACTCGGCGCTGTTCGGCAGGTACTCGATCCGGTCGTTCTCGGCCGCCTGGAACAGCTTGCCGGCGAACGGCCCGGACGCCGCGAGGATCACCAGCCAGCCCACCAGGACGATCCATTTCGCCCGGCGGCCGGCGGGCATCACCAGCAACCTCGACATCAGCGAACCTCCAGGTTCTCGGTCTCGGACGGTCGGGAGCAGAACAGTAAACATGATTATTGTCTACATGTATGAAATGGGTGGCCACTAGCTGGCCGGAAACTATGGCCGACCTGCGACGATGCCCGTCCCGACCGTGTCGTCCGGCCCCCTCACCACACCAGCGCCGCACCCGCGATCGCGGCGCCGAAACCCGCGACCGCCAGCAGCGTGCGCGCCCGGTTGGCCACCGCCCACCGCGCCCGCACGCTCGGCCAGTCCGCCGGCGGCGCGGCCGGATCCCAGCCGTCGATGACCCGGTTCAGCCGCACGTTCCAGCCCTCGGACACCACCGCGACGCCGACGATGCACAGCCCGGCGCAGGCGATGACGACCCGCGGCCAGACCCCGCCCGCCGCCGCCACCAGCCCCGCGCACACCGCCAGGGACACCTTGTTGACCCGCGGCATCATCGGGTCGAACCGGCGGTCCAGCAACCGGTGCACCTGGACGTAACGCTCGGCCGGCAGCACCCCCACCACCGGCACGATCGCCCTCTCCACCGTGAAGAGCACGCCCGCCAGCACGCCCGACAGCAGCAGGAACGCCGCCAGGAGCACGTCGACCACGGCGTCCGGGACCATCAGAACCGCACGTCCATCATCTGGGCGTAGCTCTCCCGGCGGCCCTTGCCGTCGAAGAACGCGCGCATGAACAGGTCCCGCCCGGCGCAGAGCGCCCGGCTCCGCCACCGTCCCATCGCGCCGATCGACCACGCCGTGCCGGTCATCCCGGCGACGCGGGCGAGCCGCAGCTCCTCGAAGGCGGCGATCGCCTCGGGCACCCGGTCGTGCTCGCCCAGCAGCCTGGTGAGGGCGACGCCGTCCTCGATCGCCTGCCCCGCGCCCTGGCTGAGGTTGAGCGTCATGGGATGCGCGGCATCGCCGAGCAGCACCACACGGCCCTTCCCCCAGCCGGCCGCCCGGTCCGGCGGACGATCGAAGATCTCGATCGGAAGGATCGCGTCCTCCTCGGTGGACGCCAGGATGCGCGGCACCGGCTCGGGCCAGTGCCGGTACGTCTCGGCCATCACCTCGCGCCGGTCCTTGGCCAGCATGTCGAACGACGCGCCCACGCTGTCGGCGGTGATCGCGTCCCAGTACACCTCCTCCGGGTTGAGCCGCATGTACAGGAAGCGCAGCCCGCCCCGTCCCCACAGGTTGAAGAAGGTGCCGGTGGGCACCGCGTCCTCGCCCGGCAGCCGGGTGATCGCCTGCCAGGCGGTGTACCCGGCGTACCGCAGCGGGAGGTCGTGCCCCTTGCGCAGGACGTCCCGGACCGTCGAGCGGATGCCGTCCGCGCCGATCAGGATGTCGGCGCGCAGCTCGGTGCCGTCCGCGAGGCGTACCGTCACCCCGTCGGGGTCCTGCTCGAACCCGGTGCAGCGGCACCCGAGCCTGACGTCGTCCCCGGCCTCGTCCATCAGCACCGTGTTGAGGGCCGACCTGCGCAGGCCGAGCGCCGGGGCGCCGTACCGCTCGGCCTCGGGGGCGATGTCCCAGCGGGCCAGCCGGCGGCCCCGGTCGGACCGGAACTCGTGGTACACGATCTCCACGCCGGCCTCGGCGACGCGCTCGGCCAACTTCAGCTCGCGCAGGGCGAGCAGCGCGTTGTGCCACAGCATGAAGCCGCCGCCCGTGAGCAGCCGCCCCGGGGTCGAGCGGCGTTCGAGCACCACGGTGTCGACGCCCGCCCGGCGCAGGCCGATGGCGGTGGTCAGACCGCCGATCCCCGCGCCCACCACGATGGCCTTGCGCACCGCCGCCATGGCGGTCACACGCTGTCGAGCCGGGCGCGCACCTCGAAGATGCGGCGTTCGACCCCGTCGTCACCCCAGTACGGCAGCATGGGCGCGGCCATGCGCAGGTGCCCGGGGTCGTCCTCCCAGGCCCGGAACGCCTGCTCGCTCTCCCACTCGGCCAGCAGGATGTAGGTCCGCCCGTCCTCGGTGTCCCGCAGCAGCTCGTCGTGCAGGTGACCGGGGGTGCCGCGCACGGTCTCGGTCACCTGCCGGTAGGCCTCCTCGAACTTCTCCTGGTCCTCTTGCCGGGGGGTGGCACGCACCACGATGCGGAACGTCATGGCAGTCACGTCTCCTCTCTGGGCCGCCCGGTCACACCCGGGCGATGATCTCCAGGACCTGCTTGCTGGCCGACTCGCGGAGCGGCTCGAACGCGGCGGACATGGAACGCCGCTCGGCGCTGCTCTCGAACGCCCGCAGCGCCTCGGAGCTCTCCCAGTCGCCGGTGATGATGTACCTGCGGCGCAGCTGCGGATCGCAGGTCAGCGCCTGCCCGAGGCTGCCGCGGGGCTGGGTGTCCCGCATGGCGCGCCGCCAGACGTCCTCGAACGCGGCCTCGCAGCCCTCCCGGACGAGCATGGTGAGCACGGCACGGATCATGGTCGTCACCTCCTAGATCCCGCCGTCCACGTCCAGGACGGCGCCGGTGACGTACCGCGACGCGTCGCAGGCCAGGAACAGCACGGCGTCGGCGATCTCGGCCGGTTCGCCGAGCCGGCCGAGCGCGGTCATCGCGGCGTAGCGCCGCTTGCCCTCCTCACCGTTCGGGTTCGGCTGGCCCGTGTCGTCGACGATCCCGCAGGTGATCGCGTTGACCCGGATCCCCTCGGGGCCGAGCTCCTTGCACAGCGCCCGGGTCAGCCCGATGATCCCGGCCTTGGACGCCACGTAGTGGGACGCGTTCGGCATCCCGTGCTTGGCGACGGCCGAGGTGATGTTGACGATCGACGCCGGCCGGGCGAGCCGGTCCAGCGACGCGCGGATCAGCCGGTAGGTGCCGCCGAGGTTGGTGTCGACGACGCGCGCCCACTCCTGCTCGGCCATCTCCGCCAGCGGCAGATGGCTGATGATCCCGGCGTTGTTGACCAGCACGTCCACGGCGCCGAACGCGTCGCGGGCGCTGTCGAGCAGCAACCGGGCGTCCGCCTCCCGCGTCACGTCGGCGCGGACCAGCCGCGCCGACGCGCCGCGCGAGGCGAACTCCGCGCGGAGGGCGGCCGCCTCCGCGTTCTCCTGGCGGTGGCAGGCGGTGACCGAGGCGCCCTGCTCCAGCAGGGCCCTGGTGATCGCGCGCCCGATGCCCCGGGTTCCCCCGGTGACGACCGCGTGGCGTCCCTTGAGACCGAAATCCATGGTGCCGCTCCTTTGTCCGGCTCCACTCCCCGGCGGTGACTGTGAGTGGCTACGGTCTAGAGCGTCTCAACCCCGGATAAAGCAGCGGCCAGTCTCGGGAAAACCGCGCCGCTAGGCGATCCACGCCTCCCAGCGCCGCGGGGACGCCTCGTCGGCCTCCAGGATCGACCGGTGCAGCATCTGCAGGTCGTGGCTCGGCTCGACGCCGAGGTCGGCCACGCACGTCTCGCGCAGGACGCGGAACGCCGCCAGGGCGTCCGCCCTCCGCCCGGCCAGGTGCAGCGCCACCATCAGCTGCGCGTGGACGCGCTCGTGCAGCGGATGCTCGGCGGCGAGGGCGCGCAGGTCCCCGATGACCTCGACGTGGCCGCCGAGCCGGATCTGCAGCCGGATGCGGCGTTCGAGGGCGGAGATCCGCGACTCCTCCAGGCTCAGCGCCACCCCCTCCAGCACGGACGAGGAGCGCACGTCGGCCAGCGCCGGCCCGCGCCACAGCTCGGTGGCCGCGCGGTAGTGGCCCAACGCGCGCTCCAGGTCGCCCTGGCCGGCGGCCATCCGCCCGAGCTCGCAGAGCCGCTCGAACCGGACGAGGTCGAGGGTCCCGTCGTCGATCTCCAGCCGGTAGCCGGGATCGCGGGTCACGATGGCCGGGCGCTGGTCGTGCGGAGGCAGCGCCGACAGGATCCGGCGCAGTTGCGAGACGTACACCCGCAGCGCCTTGAGCGCCGTGCGCGGCGGGCGGTCGCCCCAGAGCTCGAAGATCAGCGACTCCGTCGACACCACCGTGTTGCACCGCACCAGCAGGAGCGCCAGCAGCACCCGCAGCTTGTGCGCGCGGGGGGTGCGGATCCGCAGCCCGTCGTGGATCTCCAGCGGCCCGAGCACCGTGAACCGCGTCCCGGACGCGGGCTCGAGGTCCGCCGCCGGCGGCGGGCCGGGCACGCCCACCGGGTCGACGCTCGCAGGCAGGATGTCCATCGCGCTCGGCTCCGCTCTCGACGAACTCCCTCCGCGTCAGCTTCCCGCCGGGTGCGTGTCCACGGACAGCTCGGATATGCACCGCATCAGCGCGTTGCGGAAGTTCTCCTTGAACTCCTCGGGGGACGCGGCGGGCCGCCGGTGCGTCAGGTACGGGCCGAGCTTCTCCTCCAGGTTGTGGACGCCCTGCTGGGCGGCCATGTGCCGGGCGATGGCGATGAAGTCGCCCTCGTAGTGGATGAAGCGGACCATGACGTCGTCCTTCACGAAGACCGCGGTGCCGAGCAGCCGACCGGCCGTCTCCCCGTTCTCGTCGGTCATGTCCGGGGTGTCGACCCGCTTGAAGCCGGCGAAGACCTCCGCCAGCTCGTCCTCGGATCCCGGCTTGACCCGGTAGGTGATCGCCGCGTACGGCATGGTGGACCTCCAAGGCAGAGAGGGAACGTGCCGCCATCGGACACGCGACCGCTTGAGGCTCGCTGGACCGGCGGTCGGCGGCGGGCGTCAGCCGAGGCGGACGCGGCTGTGGTCGCCGACGACGAACCGGTGGGCGCGGGGCTGCTCGGCGGCGGGGGTGATGACGACGTCCTTGCCGAGGAGGGAGTCGCGCATCCGCGGCACGCCGAGCACCGACGAGCGCTCCATGACGATGGAGAACTCCACCTCGGTGTCGCGGATCACGCAGCCGGGCCCGATGGAGGTGAAGGGGCCGAGGTAGCTGCCGCGCACGACCGCGCCGGCCCCCACGATCAGCGGGCCGACCAGCCGCGAGCCGGTCACCCGGGCGCCCTCCTCGATGACGACGCGCCCGGTGATCTCGGTGGCCCCGTCCACCTCGCCCTCGATCCGCGGCTCCAGGGACTCGAGGACGAGCCGGTTGCACTCCAGCATGTCCTCGACGCGCCCGGTGTCCTTCCAGTAGCCGTGGACGATGTGGGACGTCACCCGCGTCCCCCGCTCCAGCAGCCACCGGATCGCGGTGGTGATCTCCAGTTCGCCGCGCGGGTCCGGCTTGATCGAGCGGACCGCCTCGTGCACGACGGGGGTGAACAGGTACACCCCCATGATGGCGAGGTCGCTGCGCGGCCGGTCCGGCTTCTCCTCGACGCCGAGCAGCCGGCCGTCGCCGTCCAGCTCCGCCACGCCGAACGAGCCGGGGTCGGCGACCGGGGTGAGCAGCAGCTGCGCGTCCGGCCGGGTGCGGCGGAACCCCTCGATGACGCCGGTCAGCCCGTCGAGGAGAAAGTTGTCGCCGAGGTACAGGACGAAGTCGTCGTCGCCGAGGTACTCGCGGGCGATGAGCACGGCGTGCGCGAGGCCGAGCGGCGCCTCCTGCCGGATGTAGGTGACCCGCAGGCCGAACCGCGAGCCGTCGCCGACCGCCCTGCACACCTCCTCGGCGGTGTCGCCGACGATGACGCCGACGTCCTGGACGCCCGCGTCGCGCAGGGCCTCCAGGCCGTAGAACAGGACGGGCTTGTTGGCGATGGGAACCAGTTGCTTGGCCGAGGTGTGCGTGATGGGCCGCAGCCGCGTCCCGTGTCCGCCGCACAGCACGAGTGCTTTCATGAGCCGACCTCCCCGCTGACGAGTGGAACGCCGCCATCGTGGACGGCGGCGCTGGCCACTCGCTCAAGGGGAGGTCGAGGATCATCGGTTTTCCGGTCGCACCGCAATTGGCTGGCGCCAGATATCACATCTTCCGTTATTTCCCGAGAACTGCTCCAGGTGCGACTATTTGCCGCGGTAACGGGCCCCGGCGCGAAGGCTCTGCCCCAGACCGCGGAGCAGTTCCTGGAAGCCGTCGCGCAGTTTCGCCTTGGACGGCGCGACCAGCGGCACGATCCAGCGCGTGCCCCCGGAGGCGATGTTGTAGACGTGGTACTGGATCAGGCTGCCGCCGTCGTGGTCCTTGACGATGTGCTCGCCGCGGTACCACCAGTCGCCCTGGAGGGAGACGCGCCGTTCCGCCTCGTTCACCGTCACCTCGCCCACGCCGGACTCCTTGAGGGAGCGCACGAGGGCTTTCAGCACCTCCTTGGGAGGAGCGTCCACGACTCCCGAGGCTGACCAGGACGGTCGTTTCGAATCGGCCATCGAAGGATTCTCCTTGCTTTCGTCCCATGGGTCCGGAAATCTCAGGGAGAATTCCGCGTCATTCCCATGGAACTGGTGACACCGGTCCCGGTCAAGTCGCGGCCGACATCGCGGAGGCGGACCGGGACGCGCACCACTCCCCGCGCCTACGGGCGGACCGCCTGGATCAGGTGCCACGGCCGGGGCAGCAGCGCGCTCGGCAGGGAGACGGTCGACTCGAACTTGAACCCGGCCCCCTCCAGCAGCCCGACGAACTCGCGCTCGGTCCGGACCCGGCCGCCGGTGACGGTCTGCAGGCCGAGGCTCATGCTGTCGAACTCCGACGGCTCGTTCCCGTCCGGACGCATCCACTCGATCACCACCAGCCGGCTGCCCGCCGGGGCGCCGCGGTAGATGGAGTCGAGGATCCGCGCCGAGTCCTCGTCGCCCCAGTCGCAGAGCACCTGCTTGAGCAGGTAGAGGTCGGCCGGGGGCGGGACGTCCTCGAAGAAGCTCCCGCCGACGTAGGACAGCCGGTCGGCGACCGGCTTGCCCGCGATCCACTCCCGGCCGCTCTCCACGATGCCGGGCAGGTCGAACACGGTGCCGGTGACGTCCGGCGCCCTTTCGAGCAGGCTCGACAGCAGCACGCCGAGGCTGCCGCCGACGTCCACGACCGTGGACACGCCGCCGAGGTCGTGGTGCTCGGCGATCGCGGCACCCGCGTCGCCGGCCAGGTCGGCCATGGCGGCCGCGTGCCAGGCGCGCTCGTCCGGGGTGTGCCGGTAGTAGTCGTAGAGGTCCTCGCCCTTGTCGTCCAGGACGGTCTTCCCCGTCATGACCGTCTCGTGCAGCCGGCCGGCCCGGTTCCAGATCCCAGGGGTGAAGTTCATCATCACGATGTTGCGCATTCCGGCCTCGCGCGAGCACAGGAGCCGGCCGAGTTCGGTAATGCCGAACGTCTCGCCGTCGTCAGTTTCGAGCAGTTCCAGGACGACGCAGGAACGCAGGAACCGGCCGAGCGAATCGTGGTGCGCGGCGAGTTCGCCGGCGAGGTCTCCGACCGTTCTGCTGCCGCCGGCCAGCCGGTCGGCCATTTCGAACCGCACGAATGTGGAGATGATCTGCGGCTCCCACGGGCGGAAGACGATCCGGCTGAGCCGCTGCACCTGTTCGGAGGCGTGATCGAGGGACATGGAACCACCTTTCGGCTGCGTTTCGGAAAGGGCCGGGTCGATCGTGCACGCGGCCGCTCGAGCCGTGCTCGACCGGCAGCGGATCATTTCTCAGCGGACCGTCACGGTCGTGTACATTCCTTCGAGGGCGCTTTTGACCCCGGTCCGGGGATTGCGCACGAACGACAGCACGCAGTAGCGCCCCGGTCGCAGGTCGATGCGGAATGAGGCGGTCCGTCCCGGGGAAATGGCGAGCATCCCGCCCACGGTCGCCCCGAACGGATTGGGCGCGCTGGTGTCGCCATTCCGCAGGGCGTCGAAGTACGCGGCGACGTCCGCGTCCGTGGTGCCCGGCGCCACGCCGACGATGATGACCTCGTGGGGCTGCTCCGCCTGGTTGCGCACCACGACGGAGGCCCGCGACGGCCACGACCGGGGCATGTCGAACCGCTGCCCGCCGTCCGCGGTCGTCCGCGCCCGGATCACCGTCTCGCCGCTGAGGGGCGGCGTCCACCGCGAGGGGCCGGCGACGCGGAAGCGCTGCAGGTGGGTGCGGCCCGTGCCGCAGCCGTCCGTCGCGCCCTCCAGCGCCGTGTCCGACATGTAGTAGGTGCCCGGCTCGAAGGCGGAGGTGACCGAGACCGGCGCGTCCGGCGTGACGGAGGCGCCGCCGCGGAAGTCGACGTCGCGGTAGATCGCGCGGATGGCGGGGAGCGACACGGCCGGGTCCGGCGAGTAGCTCTCGGCGAACTCCTGCCGGACCTGGTCCATGGTCACCTCGCCGCGCAGCCGCATCACCGCCCACCAGTGCCCCGCCGGATCGGGCGTGCTCACCCGGAAGGTGATCGGGCCCGGCGGGCGCGGGTCCGGGCCGGGGGCGCAGAACCCGTCACCGGTCACCTCGACCGGCACGGTCTGCGGGCCGGACCGGGCCGCGGCGGTGCTCGCCCCGGCGGCGGGCGCGGCCGCCGGAACCGCGAGCAGCAGCGGGGCGGCGAGCGCGGCGGTCAGGACGTTGAAGGTTTTCAAGGCCGGCATGCGAACTCCTAGGCCGTGGATCGGTTTCTGGGCGGGACAGGGCCGAGGACGGTGTCGAGGTAGGCGGCGACCTGCGCGGCGTGTTCGAGCCCGCCGCGCAGCCCGATGTGGCCGTCGGGCCGGATGAGGTGGAAGGCCGGGGCGTCCGGCGCCGCGTTCAGCGCGGACGACGCCTCACCGTCGACGTCGACGATGACGTCCACCCGCGGGTCCAGGCCGGTCATCAGCCGGCCGATCCCCCGCCGGTCGGGGCGCGGGCCGGGCAGCACGAGCAGCGTCCAGCGGCCGTCCCACCGGCCCGGGGCCCGCCTGCCCGCGCGCGGCCCGGCGTCGTCGCCGAGCAGGTCGCGGGTGAGCGGGGAGTCGGGGTAGTCGATGGCGAGCTGGGTGCGCTTCGGGCGGTTCACCGCGATCGCGCCGAGCAGGGCGTCGCGGTCGGGCGACTCCTGGACGCCGAAGTCCAGCGAGCGTTCGGTGCGCGCCAGCAGTTCCTCGGCGACGGGGCGCCGCTCGGCCTCGTAGCTGTCCAGCAGCGTCTCGGGGGCGCCCTCCCCGGCCACGGCCGCGAGCTTCCAGCCGAGGTTGAAGGCGTCCTGGACGCCGGTGTTCATGCCCTGCGCGTGCACCGGCGCGAACACCCGCGCCGAGTCCCCCGCCAGCAGCACCCGGCCGGCGCGCATCCGCTCGGCGAACCGGTTCTGCAGCCGCACCCGCCAGGCGAAGCGGCCCTCGGTCAGGCCGACCTCGCCGACGCCGCAGAGGCCCTCCATGGCCGCGGCGATCTCGGCGGGCCGGGGGTCGCCGCGCTCGCCGGCGTCCTCCAGGCTCTGCCGGACGACGAAGACGCGATGCCGCCCGTCCGGGAGCGGGACGCAGCCGACGTGCCCGCCGGCGCCGAAGAAGAGGTGCGCCTCGTCCGGTTCCAGGCCGAACGGCAGCCGCACCCGGGCGTCGATCTGCAGCATCCGCAGGCCCGTGAAGCGGCGCCACTCCCGCCAGGCGATGCCGAGCGAGTCGCGGACGCCGCTGGCCGCGCCCTGCGCGGCCACCAGCCAGGCCGCGCGGATGATCGACCGCCGTCCCCCCTCGTGGTGCAGGACGACGGTGACGCCGTCGTTCTCCTGGGTGACCGCGCCGGCGGACGTGCCGCGCTGCACCAGCACGCCCAGGTCCGCCAGCCGCCGCTCCAGGTACCGCTCGGTGACGTTCTGGCCGACGACCAGCGGGTAGGGGTGGGCGCTGCGCGGCTCGGCCATGTCGACCGTGCCGATCCGCTCGCCGAAGAGGTGGTAGACGCGGCGCGCCATCCGGGCCCCCTCGGCGACGTAGTCGTCCACCGGCAGGCCCATGGCCTCGAAGACCTCCAGGGTGCGCTGGTAGACGGTGCAACCTCGGGTGCTCTCCCGGGGGGCGGGGGCTTCCTCCACCACCCGGCAGGGCACACCGCGCCGGGCGAGCTCCACCGCAACGGTGAGGCCCACCGGCCCGGCCCCCACGATCAGCACCTCGGTCTCCATCAGGCCGCTCATGGGACGGATTGTGGGACCCGCGGGTCGGCGGACGCTCGAATCGGCACGGCGCCGCGGCGCGGGACGGCGCCGCGGATTCGAGCGATCTTCCAGCCGCGACCCCTACCGTCGGCCTGGCCTTCCGCCGGCGGACGGCGGCGATCCCGAGCGCGACGATCCCGAGAGCCCTGCCGGTCACGACGACGCAAGGTCTTCGATGAGCGAGGTCTTCGATGATGCGACACAGATCCCGATCCCTGTTCGCCGCCCTCCTGGCGGTCCCGCTGCTGGGCGCGCCGGCGGTGACGGCCGCGGCGTCGGCGGCCTCCCCCGCGCCGCCTGTCCGGGTGTCGGGTGACAGCCCCTTCGCCGCGTGCACCGCGGACGTGTTCCCCGGGGACGTCCACACGCCGGGCAGCGAGGCCGAGCCGACCCTGGCCGTCGACCCCGCCGACCCGCGCCGCCGCGTCGTCGGCTGGCAGCAGGACCGGTGGGCCTACGGCAGCGCGCGCGGCATGACGACCGCGGTGACCGCCGACGGCGGCCGGTCCTGGCGGCAGGTGTCGCCGCCCCTCACGCTCTGCTCGGGCGGACCGTACGGCCGCATCACCAACCCCTGGCTGACCTTCGGCCCGGACGGGCGGCTCTACGCGGCCGTGATGGTCGCCGGGCTCGCCCCGCTGACCACCGGCGTCGCCGTCCTCACCTCCGGTGACGGCGGGCAGAGCTGGAGCGCCCCGGTGGAGGTCGCCGCCGACCCGATGGCCGGCTACTTCCACGACAAGCCGGCGCTGACCGTCGACCCCCGCCGCCCGCGCCGCGCGTACCTGGTGTGGAACCGCCACAACAAGACGGACCAGACGCACGACCTGCTGTTCAGCCGCTCGACCGACGGCGGGCGGACGTGGGAGCCCGCCCGCGCGATCCACCGGCCGCCCGTGGGCGACGGGACGATCGGCAACCAGATCGTCGTGCTGCCGGACGGCACCCTGCTCAACCTGTTCCACGAGGGCCCGTTCGCGCCCGGCGGCGGAGCGGCGGCCACCACCGAGGACGGCCCCGAGCTGCTGCGCGTGATGCGCTCCACCGACGGCGGCACGACCTGGTCCGGGCCCGCGACGATCGCGGCGACCGAGCTCGGCGTCCCGACGCTGCCCGGGACGGCCGTGCCGATCGTCGGCGCCTCGCTCGTCCCCGACGTGGCCGTGGACGCCAGGGGCCGCGTGTACATGGTGTGGAACGACGCGCGGCTCAGCGAGAGCCGCAGCGCGGTCGCGCTGTCCGCCTCGGCCGACGGCGGGCGGACGTGGACGCGCCCGCGCCGGGTGAACGGCACGCCCGATTCGCCGCCCGGCGGCGCCGGGCAGGCGTTCACCCCGCAGATCGACGCCGCGCCGGACGGCACCCTCGCCGTCACCTACTACGACCTGCGCGACGACACGGCCGAGGCGGGCACCTCCACCGCCCACTGGATGGCGACCTGCAGCGGGTCGGGCTGCGTCCAGGGCAGGGGCTTCCAGGAGCAGCGCCTGGGCGGGCCGTTCGACCTGGACAAGGCGTTCCGCTGGTTCGGCGGCCCGTTCCTCGGGACCTACACCGGGCTGGCGCACACGCCGAGCGGGTTCGTGTCGGCGTTCGTGATGAGCGGGGAGCGGGCCGGCGATCCGCAGGACGTGTTCGTCGGCGACGTCCGGACGTGCTTCGGGTCGTGCCATGGCCGCTGACGAGACCGTCCCCGTGCTCGTCGTCGGCGGCGGGCTGACCGGCCTGTCCGCGGCGGTGTTCCTGCGCCGGCTCGGCGTCCCCGTCACGGTGGTCGAGCGGCACCGCGGGATCCTCGTGCACCCGAGGGCCCGCACCGTCAACCCGCGCACCCAGGAGCTGTTCCGCCAGGCGGGCCTCGCCGCGGACGTGCTGGACCGGCGCAACGTCAACACCGGCGAGCTGATGATCACGGCGGAGACGCTGGCCGGCCCGGAGCGCAGCAGGCTCGGCGGCGAGCCCGCCGAGGACCCCGCCGAGTTCAGCCCGTGCCCGTGGGTGCCGATCGACCAGGACCGGCTGGAGGCGCTGCTGCGCAAGCACGCCGCCGAGCTCGGGGCGCGGCTGTGCTTCGGCACCGCGCTGAAGTCCTTCGAGCAGGACGCCGACGGCGTCCGCGCGGTGGTCGTGGACCTGGACGCCGACACCGGCAACGGCGCCGGCGCCGAGCGCACCATCTCCGCCGAGTACCTGATCGCCGCGGACGGCGCCGACAGCCCGGTGCGCGAGCGGCTGGGCATCGCGGGCGAGGGGCCCGGGGTGCTCGGCGACACCGTGACGCTGGCGTTCGAGGCGGACCTGTCGCGGCACGTCGGCGACCGCCGCATCGCGGTGTGCCACGTCGACCGGCCGGTGCCCGGCACGGTGATCGTCCCGCACGACGGCGCCGACCGGTGGGTGTTCAGCGTCCCGGTCACCCGCGTGGACGCGGCGGAGGCCGCCGACATGATCCGCAAGGCGGTGGGCGACCCGGGCCTGGAGCCGCGCATCGTCCCGCAACTGCAGGACGGGACGCGGCTGCTGCGCTACCGGATCGGGGCCGTCGTCGCCGAGCGGTTCCGCGCCGGGCGGGTGTTCCTGGCCGGCGACGCCGTCCACGCGATGCCGCCGGTGGGGGCGCTCGGCTCCGGCACGGGCATCCAGGACGTCCACAACCTGGCCTGGAAGCTGGCCGCCGTGCTGAACGGGCACGCCGGGCCCGGGATCCTGGACGGCTACGAGGCCGAACGCAGGCCGGTGGCCGCCTTCACCATGCGCCAGGCCCTCCTGCAGATGCGGGACCGGACCGGACGGAACGTGCTCGGCACCGACGAGGAAGCCGTGCCCTACTACGCGATCGTCTTCGGTTACCGGTACGGGAACGGGGGCGATCCCGACGGAGGCGATCCCGCCGGCCCGGAGGCGTTCCCGCCCGAGCGGCTCACCGGCCAGGTCGGCACCCGAGCCCCGCACGCGTGGATCCGGCGGGACGACCAGCGGATCTCCACGCTCGACCTCTACCGCGACCGTCCCGTGCTCGTCGCGGGGCCCGAGGGCGGCATGTGGTCCACGAGCGCGCGCACGGCCGCGGACCGGCTCGGCGTCCCCCTGGACGTCCACCGGTTCGGCGACGGCCTGCACGATCCCGGGGACGTGTGGGGCGACGGCCACCGGATGCCGCCGAACGGGGCGGTGCTCGTCCGGCCCGACGGGTTCGTCTCCTGGCGCAGCCCCGACCGTCCCGTCTCCGACGCGGGAGACCTGGTCGCGGGCGCGCTCGCCGGCCTCTACCACGTCGGCTCCTGAGCCCGCGGTCCACGGCGCGCGGCGCCGTGGACCCCAGGTCGCAGCCCTCCAGTCGTAGCCCTCCAGTCGTAGCCCTCCAGTCGCAGGCCCTCCAGCCGAGAGCGAGGAATCCGTTCATGCGCGTTCTCTTCACCACCTTTCCCGCCCCCTCCCACTTCTTCCCGATGGTCCCGCTGGCGTGGGCGCTGCGCGCCGCGGGACACGAGGTCGCCGTCGCCGCCCAGCCGTCC
The DNA here is from genome assembly GCF_041463665.1 of Actinomadura chokoriensis. Classification (GTDB taxonomy): domain Bacteria; phylum Actinomycetota; class Actinomycetes; order Streptosporangiales; family Streptosporangiaceae; genus Spirillospora; species Spirillospora chokoriensis_A. The sequence continues at coordinate 82,335 of NZ_JAXCEJ010000011.1, read as the reverse complement.
TACCTGCAGGCGGTGCGCGGCACCGGGCTGCCGGCGGTGAAGGCCGGCGTCGACGTCGACCTCGGCGCGGTCTGGTACCAGGACGGCGAGAGCGACCCGGGCTGGAAGAGCAGCGAGGAGGCACGGTCCGCCCGCGGGATGCGGATGTTCGCGGCCGTGGCCGAGGCGATGGCCGACGACGTCATCGGGTTCGCGCGGCGCTGGCGGCCCGACATCATCGTGTACGAGCCGCGCGCCTACGCCGGGCTCGTGGCGGCGGAGGTCCTCGGCCTGCCGCTGGTGCGCCACCTGTGGGGCACCGACTACACCTGCGATCGCTGGGACCTCGAGTCGCCCGCGCTGGCCCCGCTGCTGGAACGGCACGGCGTCCCGGGCGCCGACCACCTGGGCACGGTCACCCTCGACGTGTGCCCGCCCCGCCTGCAACTGGCCGAGGCGCCCAACCGCACGCTGATGCGGTACGTGCCGTTCAACGGCTCGGGCATCGTCCCCGACCTGCCCGCCGGGCCACGCGACAAGCCGCGCGTGTGCGTGACGTGGGGGACGACGTTCGTCAAGCAGACCGGCCACCTGGACCCGGTGCGGTGCGCGGTGGAGGCGCTCTGCGACCTGGACGTCGACATCCTCGTCGCGATCGGCGCGGGCCACCGGCACCTGATCGGCGAACTGCCGGCCGGCACGCCGGTGCTGGAGTCGGTGCCGCTCAACCTGTCGCTGCCCGCCTGCGACGCGATCGTCCACCAGGGCGGCGCCGGCACCACGATCACCGCCGCGGTGCTGGGGGTGCCGCAGCTGGTGGTGCCCTCGTTCGCCGACGAGCCGGTCAACGCGCGGCAGGTCGCCGCGAGCGGCGCCGGGCGCTCCCTGCCGCTGGCCGAGACCACCGTCGACCGCATGCGCGCGGAAGCCGGCGCCCTGCTGGAGGGCGCCGGCTACGCGCGGGCCGCGCGGGCGATCAGGGACGAGGTGGCCGGGCTGCCCGCGCCCGCCGCCCTGGTCGGCTCGTTGGAGGCGCTCGGCGACCGCGGGCGGCGGGGGCAGGTCCTCAGCCCGCGCTGACCTCGGCGCGGAACTCCAGGACGGTCGTTCCGGCGGCGGCGCGCCGCCCGGTGAGGCGCAGGCCCGCCGCGGCGGCGAGCCGCCGGTACTCCCCGGCCGAGCGCTCCCGGCCGCCGGCGGACACGAGCATGTCGATGTCCAGCAGCCGCACGACGTCCAGCGTGTTGATCTCCCCGGTGACCATCTCGATCACGTGCACCCGCCCGTCGTCGCCGGCGGCCCGCCGCACGTTGCGCAGGATGCGGACCACGTCGTCGTCGCCCCAGTCGTGCAGGACGTGCTTGAGCAGGTAGGCGTCGCACCCGGCGGGGACCTCGGTGAAGAAGTCGCCGGCGACGCACTCGGTGCGGCCGGCGAGGTCCCGCTCGGCGAGGAATCCGAGGGCGTCCTCGACGGCCGCCGGACGGTCGAACAGCAGCCCCCGGCAGCCGGGGTGCCGGCGCAGCACCTCGGCCAGCAGGTAGCCCTGGCCGCCGCCGACGTCGGCCACCCGGGACCCCGGCGGCAGGTCGATGACCGCGGCGACCGCGGCGGAGCCGCGCCGGCTGGCCGCCGTCATCGCGCGGTGGAAGATGCCGGCGAGCTCCGGCCGGTCCTCCAGGTACTCGAAGAGGGACTCTCCGAAGACGTGGTCGAACGCGGGCTCGCCGGTGCGCGCGGTGTGCAGGACGGCCTCGTAGGGCCGCCAGAACAGCTCCGTGCCGTTCATCAGCACCAGGTCGCGGACGCTCTGCTCGGCGTCGGCGCGCAGGAACTCCGCCATCGGGGTCAGCCGGAACCCGCCGTCGGGCTCCTCGGCGAACACCCCGAAGGACGCCGCGGCGCGCAGCAGCCGCAGCAGGGTGGGCTCGTGGGTCCCGGTGGCCCGGGCCAGCTCGCCGACCGGGAGCGGGCCGCCGGCGAGCCGGTCGGGGACGCCCAGCTCGGTGAGCGCCCAGACCACCGGCGCGATGACCCGGCCCATCGTCAGCATCATCAGCCGGTGCCGGGCGGGAAGCGCGGCCAGGACGTCGAAGGCGGCGCGGTCGGCGGGATCGTCCTCGTCCCGCTGCGGTACGGCCGTGGTGGTGTCGGTCATGCCTCACCCCTGTCGTGGGTCGTGTGCGTGCTCGGCGAGCACGGCCAGGTCCTTGTCGCCGTCGCCGCGGTCGACGGCCCGCGTCACGATCTCCAGCGCCCGCTCGGCCAGCGGCAGCCCGCCGCCCCCGGCGCCGGCCAGCTCGACGGCGTACCGCAGGTCCTTGGCCATCAGCCGGGTGCGGAAGGCGGCGGGCTCGTACCGGCGCTCCCGCATGATCGCCGCGCGGAACGCCATCACCATGGACGCGACCCCGCTGGAGGCGACGCAGTCCAGGACGGCGTCGCGGTCCAGCCCGGCGCTGCGGCCGAGCTCGGCGGCCTCGGCCAGGGCGGCGATCTCCGTCCCGATGAGCATGTTGAGGACGAGCTTCATGCTGGCGGCCGAGCCGGGCGGCCCGAAGTGCCGGATGTCCTTGCCGACCGCCTCCAGCACGCCGCGCGCCGCGGCCACGTCCGCCGGGTCCCCGGCGGTCAGCACGCGCAGCTCACCCGACCGGGCCTGCAGCGGGTTGCCGAAGACGCACGCCTCGACGCGGCGGACACCGAGGGCGGCCAGCCGGCGCGCGGCCTCGCGGGCGAAGTCGGGCGAGACCGTGGAGGTGTCGATGACGAGGGCGCCCTCGGCGAGGCCGGGCGCCGCGTCGCCGAAGAGCACCTTCTCGACCGCGGGCTCGTCGGCGAGGCTGACGACCACGACGCCGGCCCCGTCCACCGCCTCGGCGGGCGTCGCCGCCGCCCGCGCGCCCGCCTCGACCACCGGTGCGGCCTTGGCCGCGGTCCGGTTGTGGACGCGCACGTCGTAGCCCGCCTCCACGAGCCGGGTGGCCATGCCCGTGCCCATCACGCCCAGCCCGAGGAATCCGATGATCCGCCCGCCGCCGTCGTCGCTCATGAGTTCTCCTTGTCCGGCATGATCAGACACCGTCCGGCATGGTCAGACACCGCAGTCGGCGGGGACGGTCGCCCCGGTCACGGCCCTCGACAGGTCGCCGGCGAGGAACAGGACCACGCCGGCGACGTCCTCGGGACGGGCCAGCCGCCGGAGGGCGGTCATGCCCGCGAGCCGCTCCCGGATCTCGGGCGGCGGCCCGCCGCCGTCCTGCTTGTCGACGAACCCGGGAAGCACCGTGTTGACGCGGATGCCGCGCGGCCCCAGCTCCTTGCTCAGCGAGCTGGTCAGCCCGAGCACGCCCGCCTTGGACGCGGCGTAGTGCGCGCGGCCGGGTGCGCCGCGCTGCGCCAGCGAGCTGCCGACGTTGACGATCGACGCGCCGTCGGCCAGCACCCCCAGCGCGGCCCGGGTGACCAGGTACATCGAGGTGAGGTTGGCGTCGAGCACCCGCCCCCACTCCGCGCGCTCCAGCTCGGGCAGCCCGGCGGAGGCGTCCACGCCCAGGTTGTTGACGAGCACGTCCAGGCCGCCGAGGGCGTCGCGGCACCGGTCGACCAGCAGCGCGGCGCCGGCCTCGGTGGTCACGTCGGCGCGCACGACGCGGTGCCCGTCGCCGATGCCGTCCAGCTCGGCCGCCAGCTCCTTGGCCGCGGTCTCGTCCCGGTGGTAGCCGGCGACGACGCGTCCACCCGCCCGCGCCACCGCCAGGGCGACCTCGCGTCCCACCCCGCGGGTGCCGCCGGTCACCAGGGTCCGCCTGTCTCGCAGTCCTACGCTCACGATTCCCTCCTCAGATCACCGCGGCCGTCGCGTTCACCAGCACGGCCGCGATCGCCAGGGCGGTGCGCAGCAGGTGCCAGCGCCGCCATTCGGCGCGCGGGTCCCGCCAGTCCTCCGGCAGCGGCGCGTCCGGGTCCAGGCCCTTGACCTGGCGGTTCAGCGGGACGTTCAGCAGGTGGGAGACGCCCGAGACCGCGACCAGCAGCACCGCTCCGGTGAGGAACAGCACCCGTGCCGCGCCGCTGTCGGCGATCAGCCCGAGCACCAGGCTCGTCACCGCCGAGGTCAGCACGATCACCGGCATGGTGGGGTCCCAGTTCCGGCCGAGCAGCTGGTGGATGCGCACGTAGAGGGGCGGGGACACCGCCCGCAGCGTCGGGACGACGCTGACGGCCACGGCGAACAGGACGCCCGCGGTGATACCGCTTCCCGAGAGCGCTACGACACCGAGCGCGTTGTCCAGCACGGGTGCTCCCTCCGGTCGGCTCGCTGGTGCGGGCGCCGGCGGCGTCCGCACTCGGCCAGCGTCGGGCGTCCGCCTCGAAGCGTGATCGAGCCGGTCGGCGGGGCCGCGTCGAGCGGCCCTCGAATCGCAGGGCCGACGATGCCGGTCGCGGTAGCAGCCGAGCCAGGGAGCTGAGATGGCCGACGCTGACATGGCCGACGCTGACATGACCTCCGAGGAGGAGCTGCGTTTCCCGCCGCGGGTGCCCCCGGGCCCCGATCCGGCGCGGGAGTACGCGGAACTGCGGGCGCACCGGCCCGTCGCGCGCGTCCGGCTGCCGGACGGGCGGCCGGCCTGGCTGGCCAGCCGGTACGCCGACAACCACCGGTTGCTGGCGGACGCGCGGCTGAGCCGGGCCGCCGCCGCCCGCGAGGGCGCGCCGCGGGTGCGCGGCATCGCGCTGGAGGCCGGCGCGATCACCGTGCTGGACCCGCCGGAGCACACCCGGCTGCGGCGGCTGATCGCCGGGGAGTTCACCGCGCACCGGATGCGGCGGTTCCGGCCGCGGATCCGCGCGATCGCCGAAGAGCTGGCGGACGCCATGGCCGCCGCCGGTCCCCCGGCCGATCTCGTGGCCGGGTACGCCGGGCCGCTGCCGATCCGGGTGATCAGCGCGCTGCTGGGCGTCCCCGAGCCCGACCACGACCGGTTCCGCTCGTGGGCCGACGACTACCTCGGCACCACCGGCACCGACCCGGAGACGGTGCGGCGCGCGGCCGAGGGACTGCGCGCCTACTTCGGCTCCCTGGTCGCGGCCCGCCGCGCCGACCCCGGCGACGACCTGATCAGCTCCCTGGTGACCGCGCAGGACGAGGAGCGGCTCACCGAGCAGGAGCTCATCGCCCTCGGCGTCACCCTGCTCGTCGCCGGGTACCAGACGGCGGCCGGCATGATCGCGGGGTCGGTGCAGACCCTGCTCGACCATCCCGAGCAGCTCGCCGAGCTGCGCCGCGACCCGGGGCGGATGCCGGCGGCCGCCGAGGAGCTGCTGCGCTACGTGGCGGTGTCCGCGAGCGGCGGGACGATCCGCGTCGCCACCGCCGACCTCGACCTCGGCGGGACGCGGATCCGCGCCGGCGAGGCCGTCCTCCCGGCGATCACCTCGGCCAACCGGGACACCGCCGTGTTCACCGACCCCGACCGGCTCGACCTGCGCCGCGACCCCAACCCGCACCTGGCGTTCGGGCACGGCGTGCACCGCTGCCTCGGCGCCGCGCTCGCGCGGGCGGAACTGGCCGTCGCGCTGAGCACCCTGCTGGAACGGTTCCCCGGGCTGCGGCACGCCGACCCTGGGAGCCCGCCGGAGTGGCGGACCGGCGGCATGATCCGCGGCCCGCTGACCCTGCCGGTCGCCTGGTGACGAAGGAGTGGACATGACGCGGTATCGCAGCGCCGTGGTGACCGGCGCGTCGGGCGGCATCGGCGCCGCGTTCGCGCGCCGGCTGGCGGCCGAGGGAGGCGCGGTCGTCCTTGTCGCGCGCGACGTGTCGCGGCTCGGCGCGCTGGCCGCCGAGCTGGAGCGCGACCACGGGACCGACGTGGAGCTGCTGCCCGCGGACCTGGCCGGCCCGGCCGGGCTGGAGCGGGTCGCCGCGCGGCTCGCCGACCCGGACCGGCCGGTCGACCTGCTGGTCAACGGGGCCGGGGTGCTCGGCGGCATCGGCCCGCTCGCCCGCCGCGACCCCGCCGAGCTGGCGCAGGGCCTGGCCCTGAACACCGGCGCGCTGGTCCGGCTGACCCGGGCCGCGCTGCCCGGGATGCTCGAACGCGGCCGCGGCGGGGTCGTCAACGTCTCGTCGGTGATGGGCTTCCTGCCCGCGCCCGGCGGCGCCCCGTACGCGGCGGCCAAGGCCTTCGCCACGTCGTTCAGCGAGAGCGTGCACGGCGAGGTCTGCTGGAACGGCGTGCACGTCACCGCGCTGTGCCCCGGGTCGACCGGCGGGACGCGGCTGCACCGCTCCGCCGGGCACCGCGAGTCGGGGCGGCTCGGCAGGCTGCTCGACGTGGACGACGTGGCGCGCGAGGCGCTGGACGCCGTCGCCGCCGGGCGCCCGGTGTGCGTCCCCGGGCTGGACTACCGGTGGCGGGTCGCCATGTCACAGATGCTGCCGCGGCGGCTGGTGCGGGCGCGCTACTACCGGCGCTGGGGCCGCCGGCTGGCCGGCGGCCCCGGGACGGGCGCGTCGCCGGACGCTCAGCCGAGGCCGGCCGGACCGAAACCGTAGCGCTCGCCCACGGACGTCGCCCTGAACGTGACCACCACGTTCCCGTCGTTGTCGACCTGGGCCGCCTCGCCGGCCATCGTCAGCTTGTCCGGCGACGCCAGCGTGCCGGTCTGGGCGACGCGCACCGTCCCGGTCACCTTGCCGTCGTCGGAGATGACGAAGTGCCGGTAGTCCACCGCGAACGTGGCGGCGCCGGTCGCCTTCCAGGTGCCGAAGCCGACGACCTTCGACGCGCCGCCGGTACCGGTGAGCAGGCCGTCCCGGCCGAACGCGAACAGGCCGGGCTCGGGCGGGAAGTCCGGCAGGTCCGGGATGGTCACGGTGACCGCCCACGTGCCCGGCAGCGGGATCGGGGCCCGCACCGTGCCGTCGGCCGACGCCGGCTCCGGCGCCAGCGCCGCGGCCAGCAGCGCGGCGGCGCCCGCCGCGGGCACCAGCGCCCCGCCCTTCCCGATCAGTTCACGGCGCCCCATGCCTTCGCCCACGGACAGCTCCTCTCGTCGCCGGCCCGGCGCGGCCGCACTGGGCCGCCGCTCCGGCGCCGTCGGGGACCGATTCCGCGCTGGAGGCTCGCACCCGCCGATCGAGGCCCGCTCGACGGACGGTCCACCGGGCTTCTAGGGCACCTCGACCGCCATACCGAAGGCTTCGGCCTGGGCCTCGACACGCGGCATGGGACGTGGGCGAGGTGACGACGCCGTCTTCGAAAGGGCCGTTCATGCTAGCTGAGACTTTCGTCAGCGCCGGTCACAGGCTCATCGGCGACCACGCTCCCGAGGGGCGCGACTACTGGTCCAGGCGGTTCTGGGACCGCGAGGAGGTGGAGAGCCGCCCCGTCCTCGGCGACGACTTCCGGGCGCAGAAGAAGAAGATCGCCGAGTACATCGAGGAGTACGGCCGGGACGCCTCCCGGGTGCTGGAGTTCGCCTGCGGGACCGGCGAGTTCACCGCCATGGCCGCCGGGCTGACGCCGGCGAAGGAGATCCTCGCGAACGACATCTCCGAGCACGCTCTGAAGATCACGGGCGACCGGGTCGACCACCCGGGGCTCACGCTGCGCCAGGGGGACTTCTGGACCCTCGACGGCATCGAGCCCGCGCCGCTCGTCCTCTGCGTGGACGCGATCCACCACATGGGTCAGGTGCGGAAGGTCCTGGAACGGCTGAAGACGTTCGTGGAGCCCGGCGGAACCTTCGTCGGCAACCTCTGGACGATCGACAACTACCACGACTACCAGCGCGGCCGTTACGGGGCGGGCAGGCACCTCGGCCGCTCCGCGCTGTTCCTGGCGAACGCGGTCGTGATGCGCGCGACGGGCGGCCGCGTCCGGTGGGCCTCGTACCGGACGCAGCTGCTGACCGCCGCCTCGGTCGAACCCCTCCTGCACGAGGTCTTCGACGAGGTGGTGGAGGTCTACACGACCCGCTTCTTCGTGGCGTTCGTCTGCCGCCGCTCCAGCCGGTAGCCCGGGGTCACCCCGCCGCGCATGCGGTCGGCGGCGAACTCGCGCAGGCCGGCCTCCAGGCCGACGCGGGGCCGCCAGCCCAGCTCGCTCATGATCCGGGCCGGTGAGGCGAAGACGTGCCGCACGTCCGCCACCCGGTACTCGCCGGTCACGACGGGCGGCGGCCCGCCGGCCGCGGCGGCCAGGGCGCGGGCGACGTCGAGGATCGTGTGCGGGGTCCCGCTGCCCACGTTGTAGGCGCGGAACCCCGGCACGCCGCGCTGGAGCGCGGCGACGTTGGCCTCCGCCACGTCGGCCACGTGCACGAAGTCGCGGCGGGGCAGGCCGTCCTCGAAGACCCGGGGCGGGCGCCCCTCCACCACGGCGTGGTGGAAGGTGCCCGCCACGCCGGTGTAGGAGCTGCCGAGCATCCCGGCCCCGTAGACGCTGTGGTAGCGCAGCGCGGAGGCACTCCCGCCCGTGTCGGTCGCCCAGGCGGCCACCAGGTTCTCCTGCGCCAGCTTGGTGACCGCGTAGATGTTGTACGCGGGGGCGAGCGGGTCGTCCTCCTCGATCGCCTCGGCGGCCAGCTCCCGCTCGCACTCGGTGCAGCGCGGCTCGAACCGTCCGGCGTCCAGGTCGGGCACCGTCCGGCGCCGGGGACGCACCAGGCCGTGCTCGGGGCAGCGGTACCGGCCCTCCCCGTAGACCACCACGGAGCCCGCGTAGGACAGCCGCTCCACGCCCGCCTCGACCATCCCGACGAGCAGCGTCGCGGTGGCGAGGTCGTTGCAGTCGGCGTACCGGCGGGCGTCCAGGATCTCCCGCCCGCGCCCCACCATCGCGGCGTGGTGGCTGACCGCGTCCACGCCGCGCAGCGCCCGCCGGACGGCGTCCTCGTCGCGCAGGTCGGCGTGCACGAACTCCACGCCCTCGGGCAGCCGCGGCGCGGCGAAGTGCAACTCGGGCAGCAGGGCGTCCAGGACGCGCACCCGGTGCCCGGCGGCCAGCAGGGCGCCCGCCACCCGGGATCCGATGAACCCGGCTCCGCCGGTGACCAGAACGTGCATCGCACTCACTTCTTCCTCGTTAGGGCGCCTCGATCCGGCTCACAGCGGCCGTCGAGCCGCCGCTGGAACCGTTCGGGGCGTGGTTGCTCACGGAGTGGTCTCTCACGGAGACGCGAACACGGAACCGGAACCGGTGGCCGTGGTGGGAGCGGGCGGGTTCATCGGCGCCCGGCTCACCGAGACGCTGACGATGGCGGGCGTCCCCGCGGCGCCCGTCACCCGCGCGACCCCGGCGGTGGCGAACGGCCGCCCCGCGCCCGCCCTGCGCGGCGCCCGGGTGATCTTCTATCTGGCCAGCACCGTCAACCCGGCCCTGGCCGAGCGGCATCCCGAGCGGGTCGCCGCCGACCACGCCGCGTTCACCGGGCTGCTGGCCGCGCTGCGCCGCACCGGGGACCGCCCGGCGCTCATCCTGACCAGCAGCGCCGGCGCGGTGTACGCGCCGCACGGGACCCCGCCCTACGCGGAGACCGACCCGCTCGGCCCGGCCTCCGCGTACGGCCGGGCCAAGGTGGGGCTCGAACGGGCGCTCTTCGACGCGCGCGACGCGGTCCGCCCGATCGTGGTGCGGATCGCCAACGCCTACGGCCCCGGCCAGCGGACCGGAACCATGCAGGGGGTCGTCGGGCACTGGCTGGAGGCCGCGGCGGCCGGGCTGCCGCTGCGGCTCTACGGGCCGTCTGAGGCACGCCGCGACTACGTGTTCGTGGACGACGTCGTCGAGGCCCTCCTGCACGCCCGTCACCTCGTCCACCGGCTGCCCGAGGGGGGCGCGCCGGAGGTGTTCAACATCGGTTCCGGCGTGCCGGTCTCCCTCGGCGAGCTGGCCGGGCTCGTCGCCGCGGCGCTCGGGCGGGAGCCGCGCGTGGAGCGGCTGCCCGCCCGCGGGTTCGACCGCCGCGACGTGTGGTTCGACGTTCGCCGCGCCCGCGAGGTCCTCGGCTGGCGGCCGCGGACCTCGCTGCCGGACGGGCTGCGCCGCACCTGGCTCACGCTCACCGAGGCGACGGCGTCCACCGGGCCGGTCCGCTAGCGCGAGGCCGACGGGGACGGCGTCCCGCCGAGCAGGGCCCGGCCGGTCATCTCGTAGACGACGTTCATCGTGACCATCGACGCCGACGCCCGGAACGGGTGCAGCCGGGTGCGGTGGTCGAGGTGCTCGGGGCTCTGCTCGAACTCGCGGAAGCCGGGTTCGCTCACCCAGTCGCTGACGACGTAGTACACGCCGTCCTCCTCGCCCTCTCCCCGCGACAGCCACTGGCGCAGGTTGGCGGGATGCTCGGTGATCGCGTGCCCGACCTTGTGCCAGGTCTCCTCGAACTCCTGCTCCATGCCCGGGTGGATGTTCATCCGCAGCATGACGCGGAAGATGCCGGAAGTAGCGGCCATGTCAGATTCCTCCGTCGACGTTGAGGGTCTCCCCGCTGATCCACGACCCGAGGTCGCTCGCCAGGAACAGCACCGCGCCGGCGATGTCGGCGGGCTGCCCCAGCCGGCCGAGCGCGGTGAGGCGCTGGTACCGCTCGCGGACCTCGGGCGGGACGTCCTCCTCAGTCTGCACCGGGCCGGGTGCAACGAGATTGACCCGGAAGCCCAGCGGGCCGAGCTCCTTGCACAGCGACCGGGTCAGGCCCGTGAGGCCCGCCTTGGACGCGGTGTAGTGGGCGCGCAGCGGGATGCCGACCGTGGCCACCTTGGAGCCGACGTTGATGACCGAGGCGCCGGGCGTCAGCAGCGGCAGGGCCTTCTGCGTGACCAGGTAGGAGCCGGTCAGGTTGACGTCCAGGATGCGCCGCCACTCGTCCACGGGCAGCTTCTCGAACGGCACGTGGCTGATCGCGCCCGCGTTGTTGACGACCACGTCGAGCGAGCCGAGGTGGGCGCGGCACTCGCCGATCAGCCGTTCGATGTCGGCCTCGTCGCCGATGTCGGCCTTGACGACCTTGTGGTCCCCCGGGGTCTCGGCCAGTTCCTTGACCAGGCTGTCGACGGCCGGGCCGTCCTGCCGGTGGCAGGTCAGCACGGTGGCGCCGGCGCGGGCGAACGCCAGCGTGATCGCCCGGCCGATGCCGCGGGTCCCGCCGGTGACCAGGACGCGCCGGCCGGTGTGGTCGAAGCGGACGCCGCCGGCGGCGCGCTCGGCGGCCTCCTCGACGATCCGCTTGATGCGCTCCATCTGGACCGCGGTGTTGCGGTTGAGGCGCGCGGTCATGCCGTCGTCGTCCAGCGGGGCGTCCGGCTTCATCGCGAAGTCCTGCTTCCAGCGCATGAGCACGCCGCCGTCGACGTGCTCGTACTCCCAGTGCAGGTTCATGTACTGGAAGACACCGGTCTCCACGCGGTGGGCCCGCACGGTGCGGGTGGCCGGGTCCGGCGTGCGCTCGGACACCCAGCTCCAGACCGTGCCGTTCTCGTCGGGGTGCAGCGCGAGCCGGAAGCGGACGGTGTCGCCGTCGCGCTCCAGGATCTCGGCGGAGCCGTACTCGCTGAACAGCCGGGGCCAGGACTCGACGTCGTTGGTCATGTCCCAGAGCAGGTCCATCGGCGCGTTGATGACGATCGAGTTGTCGGTGTGTCCCGCCATGGTGCGGATTCCTCCTGGACGTCGCCGGGTCGGGATCTGAACGGTTTCGCGCCGGGCTAGAGCACCTCTGGAGACGCGGTGGTGACCTTTTTCATCCGATGACCTCGGCCTGCGCCATCATTCCCATGGACGAGTGGTCCAGGAGGTGGCAGTGGTACAGGTACCGGCCGAGGTACCGGTCGAAGCGGACCTTGATGCGGACGTCGCCGCCGATCGGCACGGCGACGGTGTCCTTGCGGCCCGCCTCGTGCCCGGTGACCGGCTGGCCGTTCCGGTCCAGGACCTGGAAGTGGGTGCCGTGCACGTGGAAGTTGTGCGGCACCGACGGCCGGACGTCGCGGTTGTGCACGCGCCAGATCTCCGTCTCGCCGCGCTTGATCCGCGTGTCGACGCGGTCCATGTCGAACGTCTTGCCGTCGATGACGAACTGGCCGATGGTCAGGTCGAGGTTCATGTTGACGTCGCGGGTCACGATGGCCTCGCCGAGGTCGGCGGCCCGGCCGAGCCGCTCGGGCACCCGGCTGAAGTCGGGGACGCGGTGCCCGACGTCGAACCGCATGACGTTCGTGGTCTCCTCGGACGTCCCGTCGGTGTTGTGCAGGACGACCTGGGTGCCGGGCCGGTACCTGGAGAAGTCCACGACCACGTCCACGCGCTCCGCGGGCGACAGCATGACGCTGGTGGCGGTGAGCGGGGCGGGCAGCAGGCCGCCGTCGGACGCGATGACCGTCATCGCGTCGCCTTCGCCTTGGCCCTCGCCTTCGCCGAGCCGCAGCGTGAAGTACCGCTCGTTGGAGCCGTTGAGCAGGCGCAGCCGGTACTTGCGCGCGTCCACCCGCATGTACGGCTGGGGCCGGCCGTTGACCAGCAGGGTGTTGCGGTAGCGGAAGTCGTCCATCTCGAACAGGAACTGGCCCTGCTCGTCGAAGCGCGCGTCCCGCAGCATGAGCGGGACGTCGTAGCGGCCGGACGGGAGGCCCAGTCCGCGCTCGCGCGGGTCCTTGACGAGGTAGAAGCCGGCCAGCCCGCGGAAGACCATCTCGGCCTCCATGTGGTGGCTGTGGTCGTGGTACCACAGCGTCGCCGAGGGCTGCCGGTTGTCGTACACGTACTGCCGCTGCGCGCCCGGCGCGATGGCGTCGGCCGGATGCCCGTCCTGGCCGGGCGGGACGAGACCGCCGTGCAGGTGCACCACTGTCTCGTGCATCATCGCGTTCGTCTGCCGGACGACCACCCGGCGCCCCGCCTCGGCGCGGATGGTCGGGCCGGGGAACCGCCCGTCGTACCCCATGATCGAAGTGCTGACGCCGGGCAGGATCTCCGCCGCGGCGTGCTTGATCGTCATGTCGTAGTAGTCGGTGGTCGCCGTCCGGCGCACCGGGACCGCCGCCTCGGGCACGGTCAGCGGCACCGAGAACGGCGGGGGCACCGCGACGTCCGCCCACGCGCGATCCCGTCGCCCGAGTGCCGCCGCCGACCCCGGCACCACCGCCGCGCCGGCGGCGACCGCCCCCAGCCTGAAGACTCCCCGTCTGCTCAGCATTGGCCGTCCCTTCCCGCGTGGGTGATCGAGCCCGGCCACGGTCGCGCGGTGTTCTCAAGGGGCGCTGGAGAGTCCATCTCGCTCGGGAATCGAGCAGCCGTTGCGAGCGTGCGGCCACGCTCCGGGGGAAAGCGAGCCGAAGGGGAGACAGATGCCACGCACCATCGCCGTGACGGGCGCCGCCGGGTTCATCGGGGGCAACTTCGTGCGCTACTGGCGCTCGGTCCATCCAGAGGACAAGGTCGTCGCGATCGACGCCCTGACCTACGCCGGGAACGTGCGCAACCTTGACGAGGTCCGCGCCGAGATCGTGTTCGTCCAGCACGACATCGCCGACGAGGAGGAGATGACCAGGGTCCTACGCGGACACGGTGTGGACGTGGTCGTGAACTTCGCCGCCGAGACGCACAACAGCCTGGCCGTCCTGGAACCGGCGCGTTTCTTCCGGACCAACGTCCTCGGGACGCAGGCGCTGCTGGAGGCGTCCCGGCGGGCCGGGGTGGGCCGGTTCCACCAGGTGTCCACGTGCGAGGTCTACGGCGATCTCGCGCTGGACTCGCCCGAGTCGTTCACCGAGTCCAGCCCCTACCTGCCGCACACGCCCTACAGCGCCAGCAAGGCGGGCTCCGACCACGTGGCGCGCTGCTACCAGCACACCTTCGGCCTTCCGGTGACGATCTCCAACTGCGCCAACAACTACGGCCCCTACCAGTTCCCGGAGAAGGTCCTGCCGCTGTTCGTCACGAACGCGCTGGCCGGGCTGCCGCTGCCGATGTACGCCTCGACCGGCAACAAGCGCGAATGGATCTCGGTGACCGACCACTGCCGGGCGATCGACCTCATCCTCGCCCGCGGGACGGCCGGCGAGACCTACCACGTGGGCAGCGGCGAGGAGGCGACCATCGAGGAGGTCGCCGACCTGGTGCTGGACGAACTGGGCCTGCCCGGGACGCTCAAGACGCTGGTGTCCGACCGCCCCGGGCACGACCGCCGCTACCTGCTCGACTCCGCCAAGATCCGGCGGACGCTCGGCTGGGCGCCCGAGGTCGCCTTCGAGCGCGGCGTCCGCGAGACCATCCGCTGGTACCGCAGCAACCGGGCCTGGTGGGAGCCGCTGCTGGCCCACCGCCGCATCGCCGAGGAGTCGTGGCACCAGGGCGACCGTGCGCCGCTCAGTAGGCGGCGGTGACCTCGTAGATCCCGAACGGGCCGCGGCCCCGGCCGTCCTGGAGGGGGCGGAGCGGGGCGGTGGCGCCGCGGTGCCCGGCGCCCTCCTCCCACTCCCGGAACGAGTCCAGGTCGGCCCACTCGCTCATCACGACGAAGGCTCCCGGCTCGTGGACCGACCGCAGCAGCACGTTGCCGAGCAGGCCCGGCGTGCCCGCCAGGGTGCGGCTGACGGTGTGGTAGGCGTCCTCGACCGCCCGGGGATCGTCGCCGGGCGCGCTCGCGTAGACCAGCACGCGCACCCGCCCGACCACGTCCCCGGGCCGTCCCTCAGGCCGCGGCGATGCGCGGAGTGACATAGCCGACCACGTCGTCGGGAGTGCTCAGTTCCTCGACCTTCTCGTCGGGGATGGCCACCAGGAACTCCTGCTGGATCCGCGCCGCGAGCTCCAGCCGGGCCAGCGAGTCGTAGCCCATCTCGTCGAAGGTCACCGCGCCGATCTCCGAGTCCAGGCTGATGGAGTCTGGCTCGCCCGCGCAGTCCCTGAGGATCCGCCGGACGTCGTTCACCGTGAACCGGGCCATCGTCTCTCCTCTCGTGCCGATGTGGCCCCACTGTCGCGGCAGCGGCTTGAACTCCGCTGGAACCGGGATGGAAACCCCCGGCGCGGGCCCGCGCTCACCCATTGCCGAACGCCCGCACGACGCCGTTCACGGGACGCGCCCGCCTGACCGGCGGCTCCGTCGCGCCGACCACCTGCGGATCGCGGTGCTCGTGCCCGCAGTCGGGGCGATCACCCACGTTCTCCCACATCGGCCGGCCGTTCTCCCGTCCGGTGCGGACGGGTTCGCGCACGGTGTGGGCGTGATCGGGGCTCGCCTCCGGCCGGTCGCGGGCGTCCAGGCGGTCGCGCGCCTCCGGCCGGTCGCGCGCCGGCTCCAGGAGCTCCTCGTCGAGGCGCTCCCGGGCGAACACCCGCACCAGCTCGTGCAGCCGGTAGCGGATCTCCCCGCCGCCGCCCATGCTGACCGTCAGCAGGTGGCAGCCCGCCAGCCGGATCAGCTGGGCCTCCACCGCGTCGGTGCCGCTGCCGATCAGCCGCGCCGCGGTGGTGGCGGTGAAGTCCGGCGGCGGCAGCAGGCTGATCAGGCGCAGCGCGCTGCGGTCGCCGCCCTCCAGCCGCCGGTAGCCGGCCGCCAGCCGGGCGCGCACGTCCAGCTCGGCGAACGACAGCAGGTCGAGCCGGCGCGGCAGGCTCTCGATCTGCGCGGCCAGCTTCTCCACCGGCCACGTCTGCATGGCCGCCAGCCGGGAGCCCACCGCCCGCACCGCGAGCGGGAGCCGCCCGGCCAGCCGGGCGACGCGTTCGGCGGCGGCCAGCTCGTCCGCGGTGAACCGGCGCCCGCTCACCGCCTCCAGCAGCGACATCGCGTTGTTGGTCGACATCACGTCCAGCTCGACGTGCCGCACCCCCGGCAGGCTGTACAGGCCGCGCTGGGTGGTGATGATGACCGCGCAGTTCGGGGACGCCGGCAGCAGCGGGGCGACCTGCGACACCGAGTGCGCGTCGTCCAGCACCACCAGCACTCGCCGTCCCATGCTCCAGGTGCGGAACAGCTTGCTGCGCTCCTGGAGGCTGTCGGGGACCTCCGCCGCCGGCACCCCGATCGCCCGCGCGAAGCCCTCCAGGATGAAATGCGGGTCGGCCGGCCGTTCGGCCGTGCCGCGCAGGTCGGCGTAGAGCTGGCCGTCGGGGAACTCCGCGCGGTCGGCGTGTCCGGCCCGCAGCGCGAGGGCCGTCTTCCCCACTCCCGGCATGCCGGAGATCGACACCGCCCGGGCGGCCGTGTTCTCCCCCGGGGGACGCACCAGATGGCGGCGCACGTCCCGCAGGATCTCCTCCCTGCCCACAAAGTCAGATGTGTCCGGGGGGAGCTGCGCGGGCACCAGGAGGGTCTCGAAACGGCCGCGCACGGCGGGGGCGGGAGCACCCTCGTCGCGCGATTCGGCATCGGAGTTGAGCAGGTTCAGGTGGAGCTGCTGCACGGCCGCGGACGGCTCCATGCCCAGCTCGTCGATCAGCATGCGGCGCAGCCCCTGGTAGACCTCCAGAGCCTCGTATCGGCGCCCGGACCGGTGCAGCGCCGTCATGAGATGGGAATGGAAGCGCTCGTTGAGCGGATGCTCCGACACCAGCATCTTCAGCTCGCTGATCAGCTGGCGGTGGCGGCCCAGTTCGAGGTCGGCCGTGATGCGCAGTTCCAGGGTGCGCAGCCGCTCCTCCTCGAGCCGAGTCACGTGCGCCGACAGGATCTCGCCCGCCGACACGTCGGCCAGCGCGGGCCCGCGCCAGAGCGCCAGCGCCTCGCAGAGCCGGTCGGCGGCGCGGGCGGCGTCGCCCTCGTCGAGGGCCGTGCGGCCCTCGTGCGCCAGGCGCTCGAATCGCAGGAGGTCACCGCGTTCGGCCGAGACGTCCAGCAGGTATCCGGAGACCCTGGTGTGGAGCGTGGCGGATGTGCAACGCTCCAAGACGTCCTTGCGAAGTTTGTAGATGTAGGTCTGAAGAGTCGTCATGGCGCTGGCCGGCGGTTCGTCACCCCAGAGTTCGTCGATGAGCTCGCCGACCTGCACGAGCTTTCCGCACCGGACGAGCAGGAAGGCGAGCACCTGCCGTACCTTCGGCGCGGTGGGGGTGAGTTCCATCCCACCATTGGCCACCCACAGCGGACCCAGAATCCGGAAATACATGCATCCTTCCCCGTGTTCTGTCGTCACATCACATCTCGATGAACTTCGGCCCCACACGGATAATCACCTGGGGAATTCTCGGCTGGATCGAAAGCCCAGGCAACAGCCGACCGCGGCGTGCTCAGCGCGAGCCGAAAGCGCCCCTTGAAATTGCGCATCACCCTCTATACAATTCTCTGCCCGGCCACCCGGGGAAGCCGCGACGTGCACCCTCTCGCCGAATCGGACACTCGCTCCGCACGATCTGGACCGTCCGATATGCGGCAACTTCGGCCTTCGCGAACGAAGACCGCCTCACAGTGCACCCGTGACGCTCGGAGCCCGCTCGAAGACCGCTCGTAGGCGGTTCCGGCGCTGGTCACCCGCCATCTGAGCACCGATAACTGGCGGCAGCTATTCACTCCACCTTTCGGCGCCGGATGATCTGTGAACAGCCGACCGCAGAACGCGATTTCCCGTGGTCATCAGGCATCTACGGAAATCCGGAGTTACATCCATGTCACAGACATATAAATAGAGCCCAAAAGATTACCCGAAATTCATGGTTTCGGGCGGGCGGCGAGGCCATCGACCAGCATTCGATCCGGGGTACCTACGCTGGCCGTCCGGTCCCCGATCAATGGGACCGCTCCCAGACTCCGGAGTGAAGAATGAAGCTTCAACTGCTCTTCAGCGGCCGGATCCGGCCTATCGGCGCCCCGGTGCCGGCGTACCTGATCAGGACCGGGGACGCCACGGTGCTCGTCGACTCGGGCCCGCCGCGGGACCGCGCGGGCGCCCACCGCACCGACCCGGACGAGCGGGTGGAGCTGGAACCCGGCGAGGACGTGCCGAGCCTGCTCGGCCGCCTGGGCGTCGCTCCCGGCGACGTGGACGTGCTGGTCAGCACCCACCTGGACCCCGACCACGCGGGCAACCACGACCTCTTCGGCGCCGCCGAGCACGTGGTCCAGCGGAGCCACCACGCCTGGGCGACCTCGGACGCCGGAGCCCGCTGCGCGTCCACCCGGGACCGCTGGGACCGCCCGGACGCCCGCCTCCGCCTCGTCGACGGCGACACCGAACTGCTCCCCGGCATCGAGCTGATCGAGTCCGGCGGGCACGTGCCCGGACACCAGTCGGTGCTGGTCCGGCTGCCCGGCACCGGGCCCGTGCTGCTCGCCGCCGACGCGATACCCATGATCGCCGCGCTCGATCCGGAGAAGCGGCCCGTCTTCCCCTTCGACATGGACGAGGCGGAGGTCCGCGCGTCCACCAGGAAGCTCGTCGACCTGGCCCATGCCGAGAACGCGCTCGTCATCTGCGGCCACGAGCCGTCCAACCTCACCGACCTGCGGGCCGCCCCCGCCTACTACGACTGACGGCCCGCCCCCGACCGCCCGGATTCACGCCCCCCGCTCCCCGCCGGCCGACCGTCCGTGACCGATCACGCGCTGAGGAGTAGCAGTGTCCGAGAATCCTGTCCGGGTCATCGTCCACTACCGTGACCCCCGCGGTCCCACCGGAGCCGTCACGGCCGCCTACGAGGAGGCCGGCCGCACGCTGCGGGACACCCCGGGGCTGATCGGCCACGAACTGCTGGCGGTCCCGGAGGCGGACGGCCGCTACGCGCTGCTGATGGCATGGCGCGACTTCTCCTCCTACCGCGACTGGGAGCGGTCCCTGCGCGCCGCCGGGCACCCGTCGCCGCTGCGGACCTACCAGGACCGGACGCGTCCGGCCGGCCACTACGAGGTCTTCGAGGTCCACGACGCCTGGTACAAGGCGGAGGGCGGCATGGCGGAGGGCGGCATGGCGGAGGGCGGCATGGCGCGGGAGCCGCTGAGCTGACCGACGCGAAGCGCGGCGAACGGCCGCGTTGCCTCCCGGCGTTCCAGCCGGGAGGCAACGCGGCCGTTGTTCGTCCCGCCGTCAGCCGGCGAGCCCGCCCGCGGCGCCGGCGGGCGCGCCCTGGGGGCGGCACAGCAACCGGCCGAACAGCGCGCCGACGTCGGCGGCCGGGTCCGGCGGGCCCGCGCTCCGCCACGCGACGAACCCGTCCGGGCGCACGAGCACGGCGCCCTCGGGCGTCAGGCCGTGCGCGCCGCACAGGTCGACCGCGACGTTGCGGACGTCCCGGCCGATGGCGAGGGTCTCGACCGCGACCCCGGACTCCGCGGCGGCCCGCGCCACGGCGTCCGCGCAGGCGGCGCCGTCCGGGCCGGTGAGGAGGACGAACGCGTCCCCGTAGAGGTCGAGGGTGGAGACGAGCTTCCCGTCCCGCTTCACGATGACGTGGGGGGCGCGGGTGCCGGGCCGGCCGGCGGGCTCGGGCTCCCAGCGCGGGTCGCCGCCGGTCCCGTCCGGCTCCACCGCGGCCGACCGGTAGACCTGGCCGAACGTGACGACGGGGTCGGGCTGGATCCGCGGGTCCGGGGCCTGCTGGGGACCGCCGGCGAGCCGCGGGCGGTCCTTGGACCGCAGGACCGTCTGCTCCACGGTCGCCTCGGCCACCGGGCGGCGCTCCTCCTCGTAGGTGTCCAGCAGCCCGGGGCCGGCCTCCCCGCGCAGCACGGCCGCCAGCTTCCACGCCAGGTTGTGCGCGTCCTGGATGCCGGTGTTGGACCCGAACGCTCCGGTCGGCGGCATCACGTGCGCCGCGTCACCGGCCAGGAAGACCCGTCCGGCGGCGAAGGAGCCGGCGACCCGGCCGGCCGACTCCCAGGACGCGACGCCCTCCACCGTCACGTCCAGGCCGTCCACCCCGGCGGCGGTCCGCGCCAGGTCGGCGCAGTGCTCGGGCGTGAACTCCTCGGCGCGGTCCGGGTCGTAGGGCACGTGCAGCAGCCACTCGTCGGCGTTGTTGACCGGCAGCAGCGCGCTGCGCGACGACCCGCTGATCGTGTAGCACATCACGAAGCGGCGGCCGCGCAGCGGCCCGGTCAGATCGGCCCGGAACCGGACGTTGAGGAAGTGGGCCAGCGCGCCGGGGCCGTCCGTCCCGATGCCGAGCAGGCGGCGCACCAGGCTGCCCGCCCCGTCCGCGCCGACCAGGTAGCCGGCCCGGACGGAGCGCTCCGCGCCGGCGGCGTCCCGCAACCGGACGGTGACGCCGTCCGCGTCCTGGTCGAAGCCCGCCAGCTCGGTGCCGAACCGCAGGTCGGCGCCGTGCCGCGCGGCGTGCTCGCGCAGCAGCGGCTCCACCTCGTGCTGGTGGCACAGGCACCAGCCGGTCGCGCCCAGCCAGCCGGCGTCATCGTCGTCGGTGGCGCCGGTGTCGCGGTGGTAGCCCTCCTTGAGCGCGCCCAGTTCCTTCCCGGCGAGGCTCTCCGCCGCGATGATGCCGCTGTTCCCCGCGAGCGCCTTCGCGGACGGCATGGCGCGCAGCTCGTCCTCGATGCCCGCCCACCGGAACAGCTCCATGGCGCGGGCGTTGACCCCGCGCGCGCGGGGATGGGGCGACAGGCCCTCGTTGCGCTCGACGACCATGGACGGGACGCCGTGCTTGCCGAGGAACAGCGCGGTGGCCAGCCCGACCAGGCTGCCGCCCGCGATGACGACCGGCGTGTCAGCGGCGGCGTTCATCGGTCACCTCCGAAGTTCATCTCGTCCACCAGTGCGGTGGTGTGCTTTCCGGCGCGGAACGCCGGGTTCCCGAGGACGCCGCGCAGGAAGTCGCGCGTCGTGCGCACGCCCTTCCCGGCGACGTGGAACTCGCTGAGCGCCCGGTCGGCGCGCTCGATCGCCTGCCGGCGGTCGGGCGCCCACACCGCCACCTTGGCGAGCAGCGGGTCGTAGTCGGCGGTGACGCGCATCCCGGGGTGGGCGTGCGTGTCCACCCGGACGAACGGGCCGCCCGGGGGCGCGAACTCGTCCAGGAGACCGGGCGTCGGCAGGAAACCGCGCATGGGGTCCTCGGCGTTGACCCGCGTCTCGATGGCCACGCCCCGGGGGACGATGTCGCTCTGCCGGACCGACAGGCCGTCGCCCGCGGCCACCCGCAGCTGCTCGCGGACCAAGTCGACGCCGGTCACCAGCTCGGTCACCGGGTGCTCGACCTGGATCCGGCAGTTGACCTCCATCAGGTAGAAGTCGCCGTCGCGGTCGACGAGGAACTCGTAGGTGCCGGCGCCCGCGTAGCGCAGCTCGCGGGCGGAGTGCACGGCGGCCGCGCAGATCCGGTCGGCCAGCTCGCGGGGCAGGCCGGGCGCCGGAGTCTCCTCGACCAGCTTCTGCCGCCGCCGCTGCACCGAGCAGTCCCGCTCCCCCAGGTGGACGACGCCGCCCTCGCCGTCACCGAGGATCTGCACCTCGATGTGCCGGGCGTGGTCCAGGTACCGCTCGGCGTACAGGCGCGGGTCGCCGAACGCCACCTGCGCGCCCGAGCGCGCCTCGACGTAGGCGCGGGGCAGCTCGCGGGGGTCGCGCACCACCGTCATGCCGCGGCCGCCGCCCCCCGCCACCGCCTTGATGATGACCGGGTAGCCGATGGACGCGGCGACGGCCTTGGCCTGCTCCACCGTCTCCAGCGGCTCGGAGCTGCCCGGCAGCACGGGCAGCCCGGCCTGCCGGGCGATCTCCCGGGCCTGGGCCTTGTCGCCGAGCCGGCTCAGCACCGGCGCGGACGGGCCGACGAACGTCAGCCCCTCGGCCGCGCAGATCTCGGCGAAGTCGGGGTCCTCGGACAGGAAGCCGTAGCCGGGGTGCACCGCGTCGGCGCCCATCTGCAGCGCCGCGGTGACGATGGCGGCGGGGTTGAGGTAGCTGCGGCGGGGGGCCGCCGGGCCGATGCGGACGCACTCGTCGGCGAGCCGCGTCACCGCGGAGTCGCGGTCGGCGTCGGAGTACACCGCGATGGTACGGATGCCGAGCTCCCGGCAGGTGCGCGCCACGCGAAGCGCGATCTCCCCCCGGTTGGCGATCAGGACGGTCGAGAACATGAAGGCTCCTCTGTGGCGGGTTCAGACCGGGGCGAGCACGAACAGGGGCTGGCCGTACTCGACGGGCCGGCCGTCGGGCACCAGCACCTCGACGACGCGGCCGGAGCGCTCGGCCGTGACGGCGTTCATCAGCTTCATCGCCTCGACGATGGCGACCTGCCGGCCCTCCTCCACCTCGTCGCCGACCTCCACGAAGGGCCGTGCCCCGGGGGAGGACGCCCGGTAGAAGGTGCCCACCAGCGGCGCTTCGACGTGGAAGGAGCCGTCCTCCGCACCGGCGGGCTCGCCCGCCGGGAGGAGAGCCGGAGCCGAAGCCGCGGCGGCGGACGGCGGGGGGCCGCTCGGGGGCGCGGCGGCGTCCGGCCATTCCACCTCGACGCTCAGTTCGCCCGCGCGGACCCGCACGCTCTTCAGCGGCCCGGCGGTGGCGCCGATCAGCTCGGCGGCCCGGCGGCACAGGTCATCGAGGGTGCTCGCGGCGCCCCCGGTCGGGTCCTCAGTCATGTGCACCTCACTCCTCCACCCCGAAGGCGGCGAACCGGGCACGGCGCCGCCGTACCAGCTCGTCCGGGGCGATGTCGGCCAGTTCGTCCAGCGTCGCGGTGAGCGCGGCGCGCAGCAGTTCGCCGGCGGTCACCGGGTCCTCGTGCGCCCCGCCGTCCGGTTCGGGCACGACCGCGTCCACGATTCCCTGCCGCAGCAGGTCACGGGCGTCCATCCGCAGCGCCGACGCGGCCAGCGGCGCCAGTTCCCGGTCCTTCCAGAGGATGGCGGCGCATCCCTCCGGGCTGATCACCGAGTAGACGGCGCCGCTGAACGCCAGCACCCGGTCGGCCACGGCGAGCGCCAGCGCCCCGCCGCTGCCGCCCTCGCCGACGACCGTCGAGACGATCGGCACCGGCAGGCCGCTCATCAGCCGGATGTTCTCGGCGATGGCCCACGCCTGGCCGCGCTCCTCGGCCTCGACGCCCGGGTGGGCGCCCGGCGTGTCCACCAGCGTGACGACCGGCAGCCGCAGCTTGGCCGCCAGCCGCATCAGCCGTCCCGCCTTGCGGTATCCGGCGGGCGAGGCCATGCCGAAGTCGTGCGCGATGCGGTCGGCGGTGTCGCGGCCCTTCTGGTGGCCGATGACCACGACGGGACGGCCGTCCAGCCGTCCCGTCCCGCCCACGATCGCGGGGCAGTCGCCCGACACCCGGTCGCCGCGCAACTCCTGGAAGTCGTCGAGGAGCTGGCGGATGTAGTCGACGGTCGTCGGCCGGTTCTGGTGCCGCGCGAGCCCGACGACCTCCCACGCGTCCCGGGCGGGCAGTTCCTCCGGGTCGCGGACCAGCCGGGGCGCGCCGGCCGGCGGCGCGGCGGGCGCCGTTCCCGACCCTGCGGCGAGCAGGCACCCGAGCGCGGCACGCAGCGCCGCCCGCGGGACGACGGCGTCCACGAAGCCCCGCTCCAGCATGAACTCGGCGGTCTGGAAGCCGTCCGGGAGCGCCTGCTGGATGGTCTGCTGGATCACCCGCGGCCCGGCGAACCCGACCCGGGCGCCCGGCTCGGCGAAGATCACGTCCGGCAGCGTGGCGTAGGACGCCGCCACCCCGCCGTAGGTGGGGTCGGTGATGATCGAGACCGTCAGGACGCCCGCCTCGTCCAGCTCGGCGAGCGCCTGGCTCGTCTTGACCATCTGCATCAGCGAGAAGGCGCCCTCCTGCATCCGGGCGCCGCCGGAGGCCGTCACCAGCAGGAACGGCGCACGGGTCCGCAGGGAGACCCTGGCGGCCCGGGCGAGGCGTTCGCCGACGCCCGAGCTCAGGCTGCCGCCCATGAACCGGAAGTCCATGACGGCCGCCACCACCGGATGTCCTTCGATCGTCCCGGTGACGCAGGTGACGGCCTCCCCCTCCCCGGTCTCCGCGCGCGCCTGCGCCATCCGCTCCGGATAGGGCCGCGAGTCGACGAAGCCGAGGGGATCCTCGGCCACCGTGACGTCGTCGAGGACGGCCGCCGACCCCTCGTCGAGGAGCTGGGCGATGCGCCGGCGCGCGGTGAGCCGGGTGTGCGCCCCGCAACCTGGGCAGACACGAAGGGAACGGTCAAAACGTTTGCCGTACGTCAGCTCGCGGCACGCGGGGCAGCCGTACCACCGCACCGCGTCTGTCGGCATCGTCTGCGTACTCACCTGGGCAGAGTCACCCGGCGGGCTCAACGGCCGGTGGAAGACGGCTGGACGTGCGTTGCCGGGCGGGCGGCGGCCCCGCACCCGCCCACCGATCTTCCACCGCCCCTTGAGCGGCGTTCCGCACACTCCGTCCGTGCCCGCACCGACGGGCGCTCAGGACGGGAGGACGCGATGCGATCGGGCCTGCTTCGCCGGGTGCTGCGTTATCTCTGCATCGGCCTCGGGTACACCGGTTTCGGCGTGCTCGGGATGACCCCGAGCCAGTACATGCGGTACACCGCGCAGCGCGAGGCCGACAAGAGGTCGTCCACGCCCGCGCTCCCACCGCCGGCCCACCCCGAGCGCCTGGTGCCCGGCGAGCCGCTCAGCGAGGAGGCGTCCCGGCTGTGGTCCCAGCTCGACGACCTCGGCCGGTGACCCGGGTCAGCCGGCGGCCTGGCCGAACGCCGTCGGCGCGGGCGTCCCGCCGAGGGCGTCGGCATGCGCGAGAAGCGTCTGCAGGGCGCGCCTCAGCTCGACGTTCCGCACGGAGTCGCGGCCGCCCAGCGGCACCAGGTAGCGCTCCTCCAGCTTGCGCACCTCGGGGACGGCCTTCGCCACGACGTCCGATCCGCGCGGGGTGAGCGCGAGCTGCACGGCCCGCGGGTCGTCCGGGTTGTCGGCGCGCTCCACCAGCCCGGCGCGCTCCAGCACGCGGACCAGCCGCGAGATGTACATGGGCTCCAGGCCGCTGTACTCGGCCAGCTGCCGCTGGCTCGGCCGGAGGCCGCCCGCCGTCATGGCGTGCAGCGAGGCCACGACGGCGTACTGCGCGTGCGTGAGCCCGAGCGGGGCCAGGATCCGGTCCATCGCGACGCGCCAGCGCAGGGAGACGTGCCAGAGCAGGTAGCCCATGGGCGGCGGCACGTCGGCTCGGTTCGCCATGCTTACAGTCTACATGTTTATTACCTGCCACCAGATAATGCCCCGGTCCGTCAGGGCCCGGCCGCCAGATGGCGGTGTCTCGCCAGGTAGCCGGGGAAGTCGGTCGCGAGGACGCCGCCGGTGCGGGCGAACATCGTGCGGGCCACGATGGACGCCGCCATTTCCGCGATCGCGCCCACCAGCGCGATGCCGTTTACTCCGCCGCCCTCCAGGACGAGGTCCACGCATCCGCTCATGCTCATTCTCCCTCCGCCGACCGCGCGGTGATATCCGGCGAGAGGAACGGGAGAACCCCCGGGAGCGTGTTCCGCTTGCCTCCTTAAGAGATGCCCACCTGGGCATTCATCTATTACGGCCGTCCGCCGGAAATCGGGGTTCCGTAGGTCTCGCCGAAAACGATCTCCTCGACGGGGGTGCGGGTCAGTTTGGCCGGGAATCCCCGGGCCGGATAGCCGACGGCGATGTGGGCGGCGGTGATGACGCCGTCCGGAATGCCGAGCAGCTCCTTGACCTGCGGTTCCGCGTGGACGAGGAGGGTGGTCAGCGCGCTCGCGACGCCCTGGTCGCGCAGCGCGAGGCAGAAGTTCTGCGCGGTGGGGTAGATGGAGCCGCCGCCGACCACGCTCAGCCGGTCGAGCTCCAGGTCGGTCGGGTGCAGGCCGTCCAGCTCGGCGCACAGCACGACGATGGCCGGCACCTCGTGCAGGTGCTCGGCGAAGTGGTCGGCGTCGGTGACGGCCTTCGGGAGGGCGCCGACGCCGATGTCCCCGGCCCCGATCCCGGCCAGGTACGCCTTCCACGGCGCGAGGTACCACTCGGCGAGCTGCCGCCTGCGGTCCTCGTCGCGGACGACGATCCAGCGGACGGGCTGCCGGTTGCCGCCCTGCGGCGCGAACCTGGCGGCGTCGAACGCCGACATCAGCACTTCGTCGGGCACCGGCTTGTCGCTGAAGTAGCGGCAGGTGCCCGTTGTCTTCATGGCCTCGATGACGTCCATGTCGCCTCCCGGGGATGGGGTTTGTCAGAGCTTGCGGCCGACCGCGCCGTACATCCAGATGAGGTCGAGGTGGGGCGCGACCGGGCCGTCCGGGCGCCACAGCGGGGTCTGGACGATGCCCGGCTCCAGCAGTTCGAAGCCGTCGAAGACGCGCTCGATCTCGGCCTTGCGGCGCGGCACCGCGGGGGCCTTGGCCCGCGTGTAGGTGCTGGCGACCTCGTCGACCTGGCTGGCGCGGAAGTCCTGCGTGGGGTGGGAGACGGCCAGGTAGCCGCCGCGCGGCATCGCGTCCCGCAGCGGGGCGACGAGGTCCTGCGGCTCCCGGTCGGGGACGAACTGGAGCACCGACACGAGCATCACCGCGAGCGGCTGCTCGAAGTCGATCAGCGACCGGACCTGGTCGTCGGCGAGGATCGACTCCGGGTCGCGGACGTCGGCCCGGACGACCGCGGTCCTGCCGAGCGGGTGCGTCGAGAGCAGGGCCCGCGCATGCACCAGGACGATCGGGTCGTTGTCGACATAGACGACACGGGATCGGGGCTCGATCTCCTGCGCCACCTCGTGGACGTTCCGCTGGGTCGGCAGCCCGGCGCCGATGTCGAGGAACTGCCGGACGCCGGAGTTCACCAGATGGCGGACGGCGCGCCGCAGGAAGGCGCGGTTCTCCTGGGCGATGGCCCGCAGTTCGGGCGCCGCCCGCAGCGCGGACTCCGCGGCCGTCCGGTCCGCCTCGTAATTGTCCTTGCCGCCCAGGTAGTAGTCGTACATTCGGGCCGGATGCGCGACCTCCTCATCGAGGTCGAGAGAATCCTTTTTGCCGCTGTTCATCTGTTCGGCCTCTCTTTCGGGCGCACGTCGACCCAGCGCCGCGAAGTACTCGCGGCCGACGGAGAGATCCTATTTGGGCGTCTCGGGGGCACGCAGGAGAAATGGCCGACAGAGGCCGGGCGATCGGCACGCCGCCGACCAGGTCCGCGCCTGTGCTACGCCTCGGGCCGCTCAGCGAGGAGTACGACACGACTACCGGACGTCAGATCGGGAACACCCGGCAGGCGTACTCGCCCGTCGGGCCCGGCGACACCGCGCGGCGCCCGAGCGGGAGCCCGTCCCGCCGCCCGTCGGCCCGACCGCTGGAAGCCGTCGAAGGAGAAACGCCATGCGCGCCTTGACCGTCCTGCCGGAGAAGGCCGGCTCGCTGGCCGTCACCGACGTCCCCGACCCGGAGCCCGGGGAGAACGACCTGCTGGTCGACGGGCTCGCCGTCGGGGTGTGCGGCACCGACAGGGAGATCGCCGCCGGGGACTACGGCTGGGCGCCGTCGCGGCGCCTTTGACGTGGGACGGCCGAAAGGCCCACCGCATAAAGACGGATAATTGCGGCAAGGCAGGCCGGTCCTGCCGGGGAATGCGGGAAAGCCGTGCGCGGGGAAGCGGCGTGCGGCCAGGATGCGGGCATGACCTTCGCGTTGATGCGCGGGTACGACCACATCAACGTGGTCGCCCGCCTCGATCCGGTCGCGGCGGTGCGCGACCGGGAACTCGGCGACCGGATTCTGCGCTACCCGAAGATCTTCCCCGCCTGCTCCCCCGATTTCGGCCACGCGATGCAATATGGAAATGAATGGCGTATCGGGTCGCTCGGGGCGGACGAGCCGTCCGCGGCCCGGTACGGGCTCGCCATCGACCTGCGGACGGCCGCCGACGACGAGCCCGACCCGGCGACCGCCGAGGCCATGCTGGCGGCGGCCGGCCGGCTCGACCCGGAGGAGGGCGAGCAGCTCGCCAAGGACGAGTGGGAGATCGGCGACCGCCGGTACCGGATCGTCCGGGTCGAGAAGTTCATCCAGTTCGGCGACCGGGTGCTGGAGCCGCCCCGGTCCACCGACGCCGACCTCGCCGCGGACGGCCTGCTGCGCGACCATCTGATCGATCCGGCGGAGCCGTGCGGCCAGTGGGAGGCGCAACTGCGGCTGAACCTCGTCGGGTTCATGCCGGCCGCCGGGACCGTCCCGGACATCGTCCGGACGGAGGCGCGGCACGCGATCCGGGCACAACCGGGGGTGGTGCTGCTCCCGCCCACGTTCATCTCGGTGGAGCTCAACGGCGACTCCTGGGCGACGCTCGCCGGCGGGGACGACCCGAGCGAGGCCCGCGACCGGCTGGCGCGGCACTTCACCGGGCGGCTGCCCCGCCTCCGCGAGTTCGAGGGCGACCCGCCGTCGGCCGAGGAGCTCGCCGAATGGGAGGCGATGGCCGCGGGGATCCGGGCGACGCGCGGCCACTCGTTCAGCGTCCGCGGGCGCGAGTTCCGCACCGTCCGCGTCTCCCGGATGCTCCGCCTCGGCCGCGACGGCCCGGAGGCGCCGCGGCCGTCCGACCAGGAGCGCTACGGCTGACGGGCGGCGCCTGACCGTCAGCCGATGTTCAGGTCGCCCTGGACGTCCCGGAGCTGGATCACGTTCCCGGCCCGCCCGTTGAGGACGTTCACCACGCCGTCGTTCGTGGCGGCGGCGTTCGTCTGCGCCTGGTTCCACAGGTTCCGCGCCTCCGCCCCGAACCCGGGGTCGTCGGCCATCAGGTGCTCGATGACCGAGGCGAGGGTCGCGACCGTCTCGGGCGTCGGGTCGGCGGCGGCCCGCACCAGCGCCTCCTCGCCGGACGGCCGACCGCGCAGGCGCTCGCGGACCCGCCGGGACAGCTCGGCGACGGCGGCCCGGACCGGCTCCCCGACTACTTCAACGGCCTTGCCGGCCATGGCGGTGGCTATGGCGACGGTCATCGGATCGGTCACCTTCCCAGTTCATCACGCGAGAAAGGCAAGGACAATCGCCATTTTGACCCGTTCGCGATTAATGACGTGACCAAAATTGCAAATACCATCCACCCTATATTTAAGCGGACATCAGGTACTTTTAACCGTAAAGCGGGGCGATCAACGCCACTGACCCAATGGATTGGATAGAACGTGCAGTCTCCCGACGAACGGGACCGGTGGACCAACGAACTGACGGGGAGAATAGCGGGTTCCAGCGTCCAGGCCGGGTCCATCGCCGGCGGGGTGCACATCACCGCGCCCGGAGCGAACCCCGTTCCCGTCCCCGCTCAATTGCCGTCACCGGGGCTGTTCGCCGGCCGGCACGGCGAGCTGCGGCGGCTGGCCGCGCTCGCGGAAGGCCCGGGGCCCGTGGTCCTCGTCGGCCCCGGCGGCGTCGGCAAGACCACGCTGGCGCTGCGGTGGCTGCACGAGATCAAGGACCGGTACGAGGGCCAGCTCTTCATCGACCTGCACGGCTTCTCCGGGAGCGAGCCGCTCCCGCCCGACGAGCCGCTGGAACGCTTCCTGCGGGCCCTCGGCGCCGCCCCCGCGAACATCCCGGCCGGTGCCGACGAGCAGTCCGCGCTGTTCCGGTCCATGACCACCGGGCGCCGCCTGGTCGTCATGCTCGACAACGCCATCTCGGCGGCACAGGTCCGCCCACTGCTGCCCGGGGTGGGCGGGTCACTGGTCGTGATCACCTCGCGGCACCGCCTGACCGGGCTCGTGGTGGACGGCGCGCGGTTCCTGGACGTCGATCCGCTCGGCGAGCCGGGGGCGCTCGAACTGCTGGAGCACCTGATCGGCGCGGAACGGATCGGCGCGGAACGCGACCACGCCCGATCGCTGGTCGCGCTCTGCGGCACGCTGCCGCTGGCGGTCTGCGCGTCCGGTGCCCGCCTGGCGGCGCGGCGGCGCTGGCCGATCGCCCGCGCGGTGGCCGAACTCGACGACGAGGCGCGGCGGCTCTCCGCGCTGCGCACCGGCGAGGGGGACATCTCGGTGAGCGCCGTGTTCAACACGTCCTACCAGGCGCTCGACGAGGCGCAGGCGACGGCCTACCGGCTGCTCGGCGTCCATCCGGGACCCGATCTCTGCGTCGCCGCCGCGGCGGCCCTCATCGGTACGGACGAGGAGAACGCCGCGAAACTCCTGGACGGCCTGGTGGACGCCAGCCTGCTGCTCGAAGGCCCCGGAGACCGGTACGGCTTCCACGACCTGGTGCGCCTGCACGCGCGGGACACCTCCCTCGGACAGGTCCCGGCGTCCGACCGCGAGGCCGCGTTCGCGCGGCTCGCCGGCTGGTACCTGACGAAGGCCGTCGCCGCCGACCGCACCCTGATGCCGGGACGGTGGCACCTCGGCGAGCGGTACGCGGCGCCGCCGGACGACCTGTTCGCGTCCCGCCCGGCGGCGCTGGAGTGGCTCGAACAGGAACGGCCGAATCTGGCGGCGGTCGCGCTGAAGGCCCACAAGACCGGGCTGCACGCCGTCACCTGGCAGCTCGCCGAGGCGATGTGGCCGCTGTTCGTGCAACGCAAGCACTACCCGTCGTGGCTCCGGATGTACGAGCTGGGGCTCGCCGCCGCCGAGTCCTGCGGCGACCCGCGCGCCCAGGCGCGGATGCTGGAGGGGCTCGGGATCGTCCACGCCAACCTCCAGGACTTCGGCGCGTCGGCCGACCACTACGACACCGCCCTCGCCCTGGAGCGGCAGGCCGGACACCGGCTCGGCGAGGCGTCGGCGCTCGAAGGACTCGGCGTCGCGGCGCTCGCCACCGGCGCACCGTCCCGCGCGGTCGAGCTGTTCGCCCAGGCGCGGGACGTGCACGTCGATCTCGGGCGTCCGCGCGGGGTCGCGCTGATGGACCGGCACACCGGCGAGGCGCTCAGCGCGGCCGGTCGGCATACGGAAGCCGAAGAGACGCTGACCGGCGCCCTGGAGACGTTCACCCGGCTGGACGAGCCCTACCACCGGGCGCGAACGCTCACGTGCCTCGGTCAGGCCCGGCTTCGGGCCGGACGTCCGGACGAGGCCGCCGCCGCCCTGCACGAGTCGCGCGAGGTCGCGCGGGAGATGGACGCGCCGCACGTGGAGGCCGGCGCACTGCGCGAACTGGCCCGGGTGGCCGAGCACCGGGGCGATCCGGCGGCGGAGCGCCTGTTCCTGGAGCAGGCGCTCGCCCTCTACGCCGGGCTCGGCGCACCTCAGGAGGCGCCGGTCAGGGAACGGCTCGCCGATCTTCCGGCCGTGCCGCCGGGCGATGCCGCACCCTGACCATCGTGATCGCGTTCCCGCGGAGAAGAGTGAGCCGGGTGACCGCGCCGAACGAGCCGCCCGCCACGAGCCAGGCGTGCACGGCCGACGCGTACAGGGCGGCGTCGGCGGGCGCGCACGTCCCGCCGAGGACCGGGTCGAGCCGCGCCTCCGCATCGCCGACCGCCACCAGGCAGGCCCGCCCGGCGGCGACCGCCGCGACGAGGCAGCCCGGATAGGCCGCCAGGAGCCGGGCCGGTTCCCCTTCTCCGCTGACGATCACGTCCGCGCACGCCAGCAGGGCAGTGGACGTCTCTCCGGGGCCGGCCGCGAGATGCTCGTCGCATGGCGGCGGGGCGGGGCCACCGGCGGGCGAGCGCCGCAGCGTCAGCGCCCTCCCGCCGATGAGCACCCGCTCCGCGCCGGGCAGGTCGTCCCAGACCCGTACCAGCGCGACCATCACGCCGCCCTCAGCCCGCTGGGGACCGGCAGCGGGACGGGCTCGACGTCCGGCGGGCGGTCCCGGTCGGGCAGCCGCAGCAGCCGGTACATCTCCCCGCGGATGAGGCGGGCCGCCTCACCCGGCCGGGAGCTGATGGCGCCCCGCATCGCGGCATGGACCCGCCCGGAGAAGGCGTGCGCCGCCTCCTCCAGTTGCGGGGCGAGCGGCCGGTCCCAGTCGACGCGCGGCGCGAGCGCGCCGAGCCCGGCCACGTGGGTTCCGGGGGCGACGGAGTCCTCGGGGAAGGTGCCGAGCAGCACCGGCACCCCGATCGCGGCGCCGTAGCAGGTGACCGACCCGTGGTCGCCGACGAGCACATCGGCGGCGACCAGCCCCGCGCGCCATCCCTCCTCCGGCGGGAACAGCCGGACGCCGAGCCGCAGGCAGTCCGCATGCCAGGCCATGACCTGGCGTCTTCCGTGGAAGGACCACACGTTCGGGTGCAGCGCGGCGACGACCTGGTACCGGTCGCGCGGGAGCCCGGCCGCGACGCGCAGCAGCAGGTCGGGGTGCCGGCCGAGCAGCGAGTCCCCGTTCCAGGTGGAGCTGACGAACACGAGCCGCCGGCCCGGCCGCACGCCGAGCGCGCGGCGGTACTCCGTCCGGTAGGGAAGGCTCGCCACCAGCCGGTCCAGGCACGGGTCGCCGCCGGCGAACGCCACCGGGCGCGCCTCGGGGCACTCGCGTTCGAGCATCTCCAGGTGCCGGTCGTGCGGCAGGACGATCGACGACGGCACGACCCGCCCGCCGACGACGAGCCGTTCCCTGATCAGGCCGCTGACCGGACGCGCCGAGAGCGGCCCGGAGCCGGCGTAGCGGGGCAGCAGCTTGCCCGGACCGGCGCCGTGCGACACGGTCATGACCGGTCCGTGCAGCTTCTCCAGCATCCCGTGGCCCGCCGCGACGACGAGGTCCCACCGGGTGCTGATCGCCTGCCGCCAGGGCAGTACCAGCCCGCCGAGGTCCCGCAGATGCGCGTCCAGGCCGCCCGTGATCGCCGACGCCGGCGCGGCCGTGTAGGCGACGGCGACCCGCCGGTCGGTCTCCAGCAGCGGCATGACGTCGGCGAGCCGCGTCGCCGCCGTCAGATGGTGCGCGACGGCGAGGACCGTCCGTCCGGCCTGCACCGTCGAGCCCTTCAGAGCGTCCAGCCCGAACGGGCCCGGCACCCATCCGTCCGATGGGAAGTCCATCTCAGCCTCCCCTGCGGGCGCGGACGAGCGCGTCCGCGTGGCAGCCGACGCGGAACGGCGGCGAGACCGGGTCCGCCACGGGGATCGTGGCGGGCTGCGGCAGCCGCAGCAGCCCGTACATCAGGCTGCGCATGTTGCGGTCGAACCGTCCCGGCTCGGACGTGATCCGCCCGAGGACCGGACGGACCCGCTCCGGCCGCCACCGCGCCGCCGCCTCGATCAGCTGCGGCCGGACGGGACGGTGCGCCGCGAGCCGGGCGGCGAGGAGGCGCAGCGCGCCGCCCGCCGCCGTCCCGGTGAGCAGCACCGGGGCGCCGGTGACCGTCCCGTACCGGGTGACGTGGCCGGGCGGCCCGATGATCCAGTCGGCGGCGACGAGCGCCGCGCGCCAGTCCGCCTCCGGCGGCATGAGCCCGAGCCCGTCCCGCAGGTGGACGGCGAGCCCGGGTCCGCCCGCGCACCGGACACCGTCCGGCTCCGGGACGCCGAGAACGTAGTACCGGTCGGCCGGCAGCTCGGCGAGCAGGCGGCCCACGACGTCCAGCGGCCGGCAGCGGACACACGGCCGGGCGCCGCCGGACTCGGGCAGGGCCACCACCACGAGCCGGCGCCGCCCGCCGACGCCGAGGGCGCGCCGGTAGAAGTCGCGCAGCGGCAGGCTCGCCACTAAACGATCATGGTCGGAGTCGCCGACCACGGCCGTGCCGCCGTCCCCGGCGTCGGGAGGCCGGTCCAGGCGGTGCGCGCAGGTGAACACGGTCACCGCAGGCCGGTGTGCAGCCTCCCCTGGGTTCGCTCCCGGCAGGACTACGAGCGGCGCGTCCGGCGGGCGCGCGGGAATCCGGGACGCGGTGACGACCAGGCCGACGTCACCGCCCTCCAGTTCAGACCAGCGCAGCGGGGCTGCGCCCGCGTCCTTGAGCATCACCTCCACTGCGGTCGAGGACGGCCCGGGGGCCGCCGCGAAGAGCACGCGCAGCCGCGGGTCGGTTCCCGCGAGTCGCGCCACGTCCAGTGCGGGCTGCCCCGGTACGGGCGAGCCCACCACAACCAGCACGGTGCGCCGGTCCCCCAGCCGTCCCCACCAGCCGGGGTCGAACCCGGTCAGGGCCCGACGCCATTCGAAGCCGGTCATTGCCGTCAACGAACCCCCTTCGACCTTGGATGCTGCCATCCGTTCCTCCGTCGCGGATCGAAATGAACCGCCCCTCCGGATTCGAGTGTCTATCGGAGAGCTTGACGAAAACTTGCAATCATCCTGACTCGACGAGTAGTGGGATCAGCGGCAAGGTGCGGAGAACGCGCGACTCCTCTGGCCATTCGGTACGCACGGTGCCAAAATCGGCTCACGAGGAGAGATTTCCACAAAGGGGAACCGGTGGAGTTCCGCATCATGGGGCCCGTCGAGCTGTGGGTGAACGGCCGGCGGCGCGACCTTGGAACGCCCAAGGAACGCTGCGTGCTGGCCGTACTGCTCCTCGCGCTCCGGCAGCCGGTGCCCACCGAGACCATCATCCGCCGAGTGTGGGACCGCGACCCGCCGGCAAAGGCCCGGCAGGGCCTCCAGGTCTACATGACGCGGCTGCGCCACAGGCTGGAGGACGCGGAGGGCGCCGCGCTGATCTCCCGGCAGGGGGCTTATCTGCTGGATGTCGACGATGAATCGGTCGACCTTTACCGGTTTCGGCGGCTGCACGGCCAGGCACGGGCGATCGCCGAAAGCGGGGACGACGAATACGCCCTCGACCACCATCGCCAGGCCGCGGAGTTGTGCCGGGCCGAACCGCTCGCCGACCTCTCCGGGGGCTGGGCCGAACGCACCCGGCACATTCTGGAGCAGGAGCTGCTGTCCGCCGCGTTCGCGCGCATCGACCTGGAGTTGAAGCACGGAAATCACGCCGACGTCCTCCGCGAGTTATCAGATCTCACCGAGCGCCATCCGCTGGACGAACGGCCCGTCGAACGGCTGATGAAAGCGCTCTACCGCTGCGGGCGGCAGGCGGAGGCGCTGGACGTCTACCGGCGCGCGCACAGCCTCTTCGCGACGGAACTCGGAACCGACCCGGGCCCCGGGCTGCGGCGGCTCCAGCAGCAGATCCTGCAAGGCGACCCGGACCTGCTGCGCGTCCCCGGCACCCAGTTGAGCGTGGACCGGCGCCCGCACACCCTGCCGCACCACGCGCGGGTGTTCGTCGGACGCGACGAGGAGATGCGGCAGCTCATGGACACGGTGCCGGGCATCACCGGCCCGCCCGCCGGTTCCGCGATGACCGTCATTGCCATCGACGGCATGGCCGGGGTCGGCAAGTCGGCGCTCGCGGTCCACCTGGCGCACCGGCTGGCCGAGCACTACCCCGACGGGACCATGTATCTGGAGCTGCACGCGCATGACGCCCGGCAGAAGCCCGTCGATCCGGCGGACGCGCTCGACACGCTGCTCCGCATGATCGGCGTTCCGGTGACGCGGATGCCGCGGGCGCTGGAGGAGCGCGCCGCACTGTGGCGGTCCGAGCTGGCGGGCAGCCGCGCGATCCTCGTGCTGGACGACGCCGCCGGGCACGACCAGGTCCGGCCGCTGCTCCCGGCGTCCGCCGGCTGCCTGGTGATAGTGACGAGCCGCCGCCGGCTGACCGGGCTCCACGACGCCTGGCCGCTGTCGCTGGAGACTCTGCCCGTCCGGGACGCGATGGTGCTGTTCACCGGCATCGCGGGCCCCGGCCGCGCGGAGGCGGGCGCCGACGTCGCCGCGGTCGTGGAACGCTGCGGGCGGCTGCCGCTCGCGGTGAGCATGGCGGCGAGCCGGCTGCGTCACCGCCGCGCCTGGGACACCCGCGACCTGCTGGCCCGGCTGGCACCCGACGACCGGAGGCTGGACGAGTTGCGCGACGAGGACCGCGAGATCACCACCGTGTTCGAGGTCTCCTATCGCGGCCTCCCGCCGCGGCTGCGGGATGCGTTCCGCGCGTTCGGCCTGCACCCCGGCCCCGACCTGACGGCGGAAGCGGCGGCCGCAGCCTTGACGTGCCCGGTCCGGGAGGCGGAGCGGATCCTGGAGGACCTGCTCGACCGGCATTTGATCACCGAGCCGGTCCGGGGCCGCTACCGCTTCCACGACCTCGTCCAGGACTACGCCCGCCGCCTCGCCCGCGAGACCGACACCGATGAGGACCGCCGCCGGACCATCCACCGAATCCTCGACTTCTACCTGGCCGCGGCCAACCACGCGAACCACCTGCTGTCCCAGCACCGCCCGGACGCCCCGGGGCCCGACATGCAGGACTTGCCGCCCCTGACGAACGAGGTGGACGCAACCGCATGGTTCGCCGCCGAGCACGCCTGCCTCCTGAACGCCGCAGCCGAATCCGGCCGCATCGGCTCAGCGACGCACGTCGCCCGCTTCTCGGGTGTGCTCGCCGCCCATCTGGAGTCGCGCGGCCACTGGGACGCCGCCGCACGCCTGCACACCGAGGCGGTCGAGGCGCTCCAGGGCCTGGACGACCGTCCGGGTACCGCCCGCGCCCTGGCGGATCTGAGCCACATCCGTTTCCGCGTCGGCGACTACGACACCGCGATGGAAAATGCGGAAAAAGCACTGGCAATCCATCGTTCGACCGGTGACCGCCGCGGAGAGGCCCATATTCTCGGCCGTATAAGCCTCATCCACTGGCAGCAGTCCCGGTTCCCCGAAGCATTGGTCCGCTGCCGGGAGGCACTGGAAATCCACCGCTCTCTCGGCGACCGGCGCGGAGAGGCCGAGAACCTCGATCGCACCGCGATCATTCTGGAGTTCACCGGCGACTACCGCCAGGCCGAACGGCTCCGCCTCGAAGCACTCGCGATCCTCACCGAGATCGACGTCCCGCACCTCCGGACGATGGCGCTCAACAACATGGGCGACCTGATGATCCGCATGGGCGACGTCGATCGCGCCGCCGGGTACTACGCGCAGACCGCCGGCGCCGCCGAGCTGAGCCGCCAGCACGAGGCCATCGTGCTCATCAACGCGGCCCACGTCCACCGCCGCACCAGAGATCACGAAACAGCCCTGGCCAATTACCGGGCGGCACTCGCGATAGCGATGGAATTGGGCGATCGACGCACCCAGGTCGACACCCTCATCGGTATCGGCGCCACTTTCCACAACATCGGCCGCTACGGCGAGGCTCTCATTCACCACGAGCGAGCCCTCGCCATTTCACGCTCCATCAAGGTGCGTTATGAAGAGACAGCGGCCCTCCGCCATCTAGGCGAGGCGCTGACCGCGTCTGGCCGTTATCCCGCCGCGGTCGAGCACCTCCGGCAGGCTTATGCCCTAGCCACCGAAATAGACGTCCCCGACGAGAGGGCGAGGTCCTTGGCGAGCCTGGGCGCAGCCCTCCTCCACGTCCAGGGCAGCGAAGCCGCCCGCCGTCCGTGGGAGGAGGCCCTCCGGATCTTCACCACCCTGAACCTCCCGGAGGCGCACGACCTGCGAACCCGCCTCCAGTCCCTGGACCACGCCACCGGCACCTGACCCCTAAACTAGAACTCATTCTATTTTCCGCCGGACGTGTGACTCGAACACCTCGTCGCGCAGTGCCGAACATCATTCAAGAAACCGGTTCTAATCTGCGACGCCCGCCGGGTGTACGCCGAGCCGACGCCTCGCCTCCGCCCCTCCCACGCAATGCCACATCTCGGTCTGTCAGGCACGAGAGCCACAAAGTTGCCGCGCACAAGCAGCCGGACTGAGTACGATCTCACCAGGAACCCGGACAGACCGGCGGGTTCCTTGCTCTCAAGTGGATTGGATTTGCATGACCCGCCTTTTTCATAACGCACTGACCACTGGTCTGGTGCTCACCGTGGCGCCGATTATCGTGGTGGTTTGTATCCATATGACTGGTTGAGGTTGTGATACCGGGTCGGGTGGGCCGAGGGTAGCCCCGCCCGGCCTGCCGCTCGCAGAGGCGTCGCATGTGCGGCGCCTCTGTTGCGTTGTCCAGGGGGAACCACAGGGCGGGTCTGGAGAGCGGCTGCAGGTGCGGGCGCTACCACCATCCGAGGTCGGGCAAGTGCGTCTCACCTCGCCGGAGGCCGCGCGGCCCAGCGGGAGCAAGCGTGGCAAGGCACC
This sequence comes from Actinomadura chokoriensis, assembly GCF_041463665.1. Lineage (GTDB taxonomy): Bacteria > Actinomycetota > Actinomycetes > Streptosporangiales > Streptosporangiaceae > Spirillospora > Spirillospora chokoriensis_A. The sequence goes on along the minus strand of NZ_JAXCEJ010000011.1, from coordinate 44,346 downwards.
ATCAGAAGGGCATGTTTAGTCTAGACCTACACGTGTAGTCCTATCACTACACGTAAGGGAAGCGCGCGCGGGCGGCCATCAAAGAGTTAGAGGAAGCCGGGTGGAAGATCACCTACACCAGCGGACGGGCTCACGCCTATGCGAGGGCGTCCTGTCCTGGCGGCCCCGGCTGCTGCGCCCCTCCTTTCTCGATCAACGGAATTCCCGACGTCGACGAACACGAGGCGCAGAAGATCTTTAGGCGGATGCGACAGCACGACGCCAAGGTGGCCGCACGGCGGGAAGGGGAGGGTTGATGAGCACCTACTGGTTCGAGCTTGAGGTCGGCCCGGTCAGTGACCTTGAGGAGGCCGCAGAGCGGCTGTACTCGCGTTGCGTTGACGGTCAACTCTCCGGCGATGAACAGGGCGGCACGATCCTGTTCTCGCGCGAGGCGCCCAACGCGATCGGGGCGGTCCTGTCGGCCATCGACGACAGCGAGCGCAGTGGACTGGCGGTGACCGGCGTCATGGAAGACCTGGTGACCATCGACGACATCGCCGAGAAGACCGGCAGATCCGCCCCGGCGGTCGGGCACTGGACGACCGGTGAACGCGGGCCTGGAGGCTTTCCCGCTCCGGCCATCCATCGCGGCAGCCGCGTCAAGCTGTACTCCTGGGCACAGGTGTCTCGCTGGCTTGCCGATGCCGGACTCGGGAAGATCGACTCGGTTGCCGCAGAGGTCGCCGCCGCCGCCGCTGATGTGGACGCCCTTCTGCGTGCTCGGCAGGTGCTACGCGACGCTCCTTCAGACAAGCGGGAAGCCCTTATGAAGCTGGTTGACGCGTAGGTGATCTGGAGCAGACGCCTTGCACAGGCATCGATTTGGCGGGGCTGACGCCGACGCCCGGGGCGAGTTGTTGGCCTCCCGCCCTGCGGGCGTTGGGGGAACCCACCAGGTTGGGGGAACCGGTGGGACGCGCTCCGCAGGGCGGGGGCGGTCTATGAGCGCAGCGGGACGTGCGGCCGGTCCACGTGCTGCAAGGGCGTGAGGATCGGGCAGCCCGCCTTGCGCGCGGCACCCAGCATGTATCCGTGGTCGATCGCGATCCGCGCCCACACTGCTTTGCCTTCGCCCAGGTCGAACCAGCCGCAGCCGCCGGAGGCGAGCGCCTGAACGAGGATCAGGCCGCGCCCCGACGTGCCGAACTCGTGGGGGTGCTGGATCACGGGCCGGCCGGGGTGGTCGTCCCAGACGCACATCTCGACGCCCTGGTCGATCCGGCTGATCCACACGCGGATCTTCCTGCCCTCGCACAGCCTGGCCGCGTTGGACGCCAGCTCGCTCATGATCTGTACGGCGTCCCCCTCGAAGGCGCCAAGCCCCCAGGAGGCGAGCGCGCTCTTCACGACTTCGCGTGCGAGATAGACGGTTTCCGGATAGGCCCGGAAGATCTCGCTCAATATGTTTTGGTGATTTTTGTCCATTATGGGTGTCGCGGACATCGGCCGCCCTCTCGCGGTTTGCGTTTCTGTCCACAGCCTGACGTCGGACGGTTATGCTTGTCTTCTTTCGCTCAGGAATATCAACATTAAGGATCTTGAATGCGGAAGGCCGACCGACTCGATCCGGACAACAACCCATGGCACTGGCTGGCCGTTGACCTGCGCATATGGCGCATCGAACGCAACCTGTCACAGGCCCAGCTCGCCGAGATCCTGGGAGTTGACGACTCCACGGTTTCGAACTACGAATCGGGCACATCGAAAGTACCCGAACGCAAGGCCGAAATTATTGACCAGCTTTGGCATACTCGCGGCCATTTCGTCCGAATTCGCCGATATGCGGAGTCGATGCACGACCCAGACTGGCGCCACCAGAACATTGAGTACGAGGCAAAGGCGTCTGTCATCAGGGCCTACGAGAGTCTGTGGGTCCCAGGTCTTATTCAGACGGAGGGTTACGCGCGGGCTGGGTTCGACTCCGCAGGGATCGGCAAGCCGGGAGCGGACGAGCTATGGGAGCAGCGGTTGGCGCGCCAGGCGATCCTGGATGGGCCCAACCCCCCGCAGTTCTACGTGTTGCTTGATCAGGCAGTGATCACGCGCCAGGTCGGCGGGCGGGAAGTGATGCGTGAGCAGCTCGCCGCCCTCCTCAAGGTGGCCGATTGGCCGCACGCCATGGTGCGCATCATCCCTTGGGAAGCCGGCGCGCATATGGGGCAAGACGGCTCGTTCAAGCTGATGACGGTCGGGCGTGGCGATGTGGTCTACATCGAGGCCGCGATAGAGGGAAGATTGATCACTGATCCGGCAAAGCTTATCGATATGGGACTACGGTGGGAGCGAATCGGGGCGCGGGCGCTGCCTGAGACCCTGACCCGTAGGTTGATCGCCGATCAGATGGAGACCACGCGATGACCGAGCCCGCCTGGCGTAAGTCGAGCCGCTCTAGTTCCACGGGCGGCGACTGTGTTGAGGTCGCGAGCCTCAACACCGTAATCGGTGTGCGCGACAGCAAGGCTCCTGACACCGGACACCTCATGCTCTCCACGCATAGCTTTGCCCAGCTCATCACCGCTGTGAAGCGGGGAGGGCTGCACCTGTAGACCCTTCGTCCCCCAACAGGTAACGCAACGGCCTCGCCTTCCGGCGGGGCCGCTGGCATGTCCGGGAGATGCCCCGCCCGCATCGTGGCCTGGCCGGTCAACGGCTCATTACATGGTCTTGCGCGAATGTTGGCATCCGGCAAGCGGGCGGAAACAGCGTGCGCACGTCATGATCAGCGGGCTGGTTTCCGCTGGGAGGGGCGTCGATGTGGGTCGGGCTCGTGGCCTTGGTGATCGTGGGATGGGTGGCCGGGGCCGGGGACGTCCCGGACGCTCGGGCGCGGGCGCTGCCGTCGGCGTCTGCTGTCGGGGAGTTGCGGTTCACCTCGTCGGAGCAGGTGGCGCCGGGGGCGGTGCTCCGGGTCTTTGAGACGTCCGGGATAGCGGGACGGGTGCACGGTGACCTGCTGGACGTCGATCTGACGGATCGGCGGGTGGACGTGGGGCTGCTGCATCCGCCGGTCGTCGCGGCGCGGCGGACGGTGTCCCGGATGGCGGACGCGCAGGGTGCCGTGGCCGGGGTGAACGGTGACTTCTTCAACGTCAGCGAGACGCGTCCGGGGGTGGCGGCGACCGGGTCATCGTCAGGCCCCGAGGTGGACGACGGCCGTCCGCTCAAGGGCGCGGTACCGGACGGGCAGCGGTTCGGGCCCGCGCTGCCGCCCGGCGCGTCCGCCGAGGATGTCATCGGTGTCGGCACCGACCGGCGCGGGCATGTCGCGCGGCTCCGCCTGGCCGGGAGCGTCCGGTCCGGGAAGACGTCCATCGCCCTGCGCGGGCTCAACCAGTACGCGCTCCACGTCGGAAGCGTCGGCGCGTTCGACTCGCGGTGGGGCGAGGTTGCCCGGCAGCGTGCGGTGTGCGGAACGGACGAGGTGCGCGGTGCCCCGTGCAGCACCAACACCGCCGAGGTGACCGTCCGGCAGGGCGTGGTGGCGGACGTGTCCGACGAGGTGGGCGAGGGCGCGATCCCAGAGGGCACGGACGTGCTGGTCGGGCGGGAGAAGGGGGCCGATGCGCTGCGCCGGCTCAAGGTCGGCGACCGGGTGCGGGTCTCCTACCGCTTCACCGGGCCGGTCCCTTTCCGTTTCGCGGTCGGCGGGTTTCCGATCCTGCGGGACGGTGAGCCGCTCGACGTTGGCCCGAAGGGGTCGGCGCCGCGGACGGGCGCGGGCGTCAGTCGCGACGGGCGGCACCTGTTCCTCGTCGTCGCGGACGGCAGGTCGGAGCAGAGCGGCGGCCTGACCCTCGCCGAGCTGGCGTCCCTGCTGGACGAGGTGGGCGCCGATGACGCCGTGAACCTTGACGGCGGCGGCTCGTCAACGCTCGTCACGCGGAGCGCCGGTGAGTCGTCCGTGACCGTCCGCAACAGACCGTCGGACGGCACCGAACGCGCCGTCGCCAACGGCATCGGCGTGTTCCGCTCGTCCAGTCCCGACTAGCGTGGAGCATGAGCGGGGTACCGCAACGTGCGCGCTAGCTCAACGGTCGCTCTCGTGCATCCAGCAACTCGTCCCAGTGCTCCGCTGCCCACTCGCACGCGACATACAATGGTTCCAGCATGCTGCGACCCAGCGGCGTCAGCGCGTACTCCACGCGCAGTTTCGGATCGGCGTGGACCGTGCGTGAGACGAGCCCATCTCGTTCCAGAGCGCGCAATGACTGCGTGAGCACCTTCGGAGTGACGCGGTGTAGTGGCACGCGCAGCTCGGAGAACCGGCGAGGGCTGTCTTCCAGGCAGCGAAGGATCAGGGCCGTCCACTTGTCGCCGAAGCGGAATGGCAACAGCGATGACGGACACAGTTCGTCGAACATGTCCGGTGGCAGTGGCTCGCGGCCCATCATGTTCTCTCCTGCCTGTCGGCTGGGGCCGGTAGCCGGCCTCGGTATCCAGAAGGTAACCGCCCATGCGGATACCTTCCGGAGCATCGAGCCAACAGGAGGTATTCCAGCGATGGGAAAGTTCGTGGTTTTCGGGGCCGGCGGCCGGGCCGGCAGTCAGGCCGTCGCTGAGGCGCGCCGGCGTGGCCACCAGGTCACCGCGGTGGTCCGCGACCCCTCCCGTCACGGCGGCTTGGCGGACGACAGCGTACGGATCGCCGCCGGGGACGTCACCGACGCGGCGGACGTCGCCGCACTGGCGGCCGGACACGACGCCGCGATCCATGCGGCGGCGGTGATCCAGCCGACGGAATTCTTCGCCAATGGCGCACGTGCCCTCATCAAAGGTCTGCGGGAGGCAGGGGTGGAGAGGCTTGTCGCGGTCGGGCTGGCATCGCTCCTACCCGGCTCCGACGGCGCCCGCCTGATGGACATGCCCGATTTCCCCGCCGAGTTCCGGCCTTTCTGCCTAGGCCACGCCGAGGGTCTTGAGGTGCTGCGTGTCGAGAGCGGCGCGCTGGACTGGGTGTATGTCAGCCCTTCCGGCGACTTCGACCATCAGGGGGAGCGCACCGGCCATTACGAGATCCGCGAACACGGTGACCCCGCCGCCCGCATCTCCTATGCGGATTTCGCCCTCGTCCTGCTCGATGAGGCCGAGACGCCGCGAAACCACCGCAGCCACCTCGCCGTGTCGTGACCGGATGACCGCTCGAGTATCGCGCCGGTTCAGGTAGGCGCGGCGTCGCAGTCCGGCGACGAGGCTATGAGCCCGGCTTCTTGTCCTGGTGGCGTTTGTCGCGGACGTACATGATTCCGGCCTTCCCGTCGCCGGGGCTGCGGCGGTCCAGGGTGAACAGCGTCGTCGCGGCGATCAGCTCGTTGAGCTTGGCGTAGCCGTAATTGCGGGAGTCGAACTCAGGGCGCTGTTTGGTGATGATGTGGCCGACCGACGCAAGGGGTGCCCATCCGTCCTCGTCGGAGGCCGCCTCCACCGCGTTGCGCAGGAGGTTGACGAGTGAGGTGTCCTGCTTGAGCTTGGCGGCCGACGTCGGCGGAGCCGGTTTGAGCGAGGCGGCGGGTGTGGTCGGGTCCTGGTCGTAGGCGAGGTTCTCGATGTAGATGAACTTGTCGCATGCCGCCACGAAGGGCTTGGGCGTCTTGCGTTCGCCGAACCCGTACACGGTCAGGCCGGACTCGCGGATCCGCGCGGCCAGCCGGGTGAAGTCGCTGTCACTGGAGACGAGGCAGAACCCGTCGAAGCGATCGGAGTACAGCAGGTCCATCGCGTCGATGACCATCGCCGCGTCGGTGGCGTTCTTCCCGGTGGTGTAGGCGAACTGCTGGATCGGCTGGATCGACTGGTCGAGCAAATGCGCCTTCCAGCTCCGCAGGGTCGTCCCGGTCCAGTCGCCGTAGGCGCGCTTGACGTGGGCGGTCCCGTACTTGGCCACCTCGGCCAGCAGCCCCTCGACGATCGCGGCCTGCGCGTTGTCGGCGTCGATGAGCACCGCCAGCCTGTCGGCGTTCTCGTTCGCCATGCCGCACGCCTCCCCGAGATCACCGCCACCGGACCCGCCCAGTACATCAGACGGCGCACATCGAGAGGACGGTACCAAGGGCGGCGGCACCGTCGAGGAGGGCTCTGGAGCGAGCCTCGATGCCGGCGTCCCTGGCTTCCAGCGCGGAGGCGGCGTCCTCCAGCCGCCGGGCGCTCCGCAGTTCCGGCATGAGGGCCCGGAGCGGCTCGATGCGGTATCCGGCCCGGCGCAGCTGGTGGACGATCCGCGCGTCCCGCACCTGGGCCGGCGTGTAGCGCCGCGCTCCCGCGGCGGGGTCGCGGTCGGGGACGACGAGATCCTCCTTGTCCCAGTGCCGCAGCGTCGAAGGGCGCACGCCGAGCGCGGCGGCGAGTTCGGAGACGGTCATCGAGTCCGAGGCGCGCACGTCGCCGACCGGCTCGCCGGAGATCGTCCGGACGGCCTCCCTGGCCAGCCGGACTTTCTCGCGCTCGTCGGCCGCGCGAACGGGCCGGTGCGGAGGCCGACCCGAGCGCGGCCGACACCGTGATCGCCCATCCCGTCTACGGCGGCGTCGGCTGGCTGGGGGTGGTGAACCCGGGCCCGCGCACCCAGGCCGCGGTCCGCGAGTTGCTGGACGCGGCCTACCGCCTCGCGCGTGCGCGCCACGAGCGGCGCGCGGGCGTGGGCGGGGGCTGATCGCGGGCTTCAGGCCGGCTTGCGGGCCACTCCGCCCCAGAGGGCGGCCGGGGCGGACGCCTCGAGGTCGGAGCGGGGGCGCCAGTGCGGGACCTGGACGACGCCGGGCTCGACGAGTTCCAGCCCGCGGAAGAAACCGGTGACCTGCTCGCGGTCGCGCAGCGTGACCTGCTCCGCCGAGTTCGCGTTCATGGCCCGCTCGAAGGCGGCCATCTCGTCGGGGAAAATGTCCCTCGCGGTGTGGGACACCACGAGGTAGCTGCCCGGCGGGACGGCGGACATCAGCGTCTCCGCGATCTTGTACGGGTCCGCCCCGTCCGGGATGAAATGGAGCACGGCGACGAGCATGACCGCCACCGGCCGGGTGAAGTCCAGCGTGCGGGACGCCTCCCGGAGGATCGTTGCCGGGTCGCGCAGGTCGGCGTCGATGTAGTCGGTCGCGCCCGCGGCGTTGCTCTTCAGCAGCGCCTCGGCATGGACGAGCACGATCGGGTCGTTGTCGACGTAGGCGACGCGGGATTCGGGCGCGATCGCCTGGGCGACCTCGTGGGTGTTGTTCGCCGACGGCAGGCCCGTCCCGATGTCGAGGAACTGGCGGATCCCGGCCTCGGCGACCAGGTACTCCACCGTCCGCGCCAGGAACGCGCGGTTCGCCCGGACGGACTTGACCGTGGACGGGAAAGCCTGGAGTCCGGCCTCTGCGGCAGCCCGGTCGGCGGCGAAGTTGTCCTTGCCTCCGAGCCAGACGTCATAGACCCGGGCGGGGTGAGGGATGTTCGTGTCGACCCGGGAAAGCTTATCCTGGCCTGGCAATTCTCCGTCCAATGCCACCAATTCCTCCTCCATCGCCGCTATTGAAATCGCCCGACAACCATATAAGTCCCTCTGACCGGCTGCCACGGACGTGTTCTTGTACGGTGACCCCGTGACGGATTCCAAGCAGCGAGCACGGCGCCTCGCCGAGAACCTCGAACGCGACGCGGAGAAGTACCCTGAGGAACGCGCGGAGATTCTCCTGGAGGCCGCCGGGCAGTGGACGCGAGCGGGCGACCCCGACCGGGCACTGCGGATCTACGACGACGTCATGTCCTCCGGCGGCGAGGAGGACGCGCAGTTCGCCGCCTCGGAGCGGATCTCACTGCTCACCGAACTCGGCCGGACCGACGAGGCGGAGGCGGAGATCACCCGGCTCGGCCGGACCCGCGTCCATTCGGGGCCCGCCACCCTGGTCGCCGAGTTCCTCGAAGGGCAGGGACGGCTCGAAGACGCCCTCACCTGGTTCAACATCGCCTGCCGCGATTTCCTGACCGACGACGAGGCGCTCCCCGAGAACGCGCTGTTCGGGAGGTCCGACCTGCTGGGGCGGCGGCGCGTCCGGCGGGCGCTCGGCCTCCCGCCCGACGACCTCGACCTGTACTGCGAGGACCAGCAGGCCGAGTTCGCCGAACTCCTGGAGCGGGCCGCGGCCCCGGCCCAGCCGCACACGGCCTCCTTCTTCGTCCGCTCAGACGTCGTCCGCGCTTTCGCCGAGGGCCTGGTGCACGGCCCCGCTGACGCGGCCACCTACCACTGCGAGGTCGAACGCGGCTGGCGCGCCTCCCGCGACGAGATCGGCGCGTCCGAACTCCGCCTCCTCCCCACGAGGGTGGACGATCTCCTCAAGTTCGCGAGCGACCAGGGCCGTGACCCGAAGGACCAGCAGACCCGCGCCGACCATCTCGCGGACCGCGTCCGCGCAGGCGCCCACACCCTTGTCTGGCCACCCGAGCGCAACGCCCCCTGCTGGTGCGACTCAGGCCGCAAGTACAAGAAGTGCTGCGGCTCCCCCGCCAACCGCTGAAACTGCCCTAGTGCGGTCGGTTGCGTTGACTTGCGGCATGTCGTTGTTATGAGCGCGCCGGAGGCAACGACTCGCCGCAGGTCAAGGAGGTGGCGACCCGGGAGGCGTCAGCCGGTGAGGGTGAGGGAGTGCAGGTCGAGGGCGTGGCGGGCGTGGCGGGTGGTCATGGTGCGGAACATCTCGTCGCCGCGCGGGGTGCGTTCCACGAGCATGGCGGCGCCGATGGCCATGACGATGCCGTGGAACACGTGGCGGCGGTAGGCCGTCCAGCAGTCGTCCCAGGTGAGCTGGACGCCCCGGGCGGTGAGGGCCGTGTGGTAGCGCCGGACGAGTTCCTGCTCGTGCGAGCGGCGGTCCTCGACGGGGAGGCTGGAGCCGAGCAGGTAGGACAGGTCGGCGACGCCGGGGCCGTAGGCGCAGGTCTGCCAGTCGAGGACGGCGGTGCGCGGGCCGCCGAACAGCAGGTTGTCGGCGCGGAAGTCGCCGTGGGCGATGGTGGACGGGCCTTCGCGGACGGCCAGGTAGGCGCCGATCGACGGGAGGAAGTCCTCGATCAGGCTGATGACCTCGGGGTCCAGGTCGGCGGCGTAGCGGTCCTTGAAGCCGGTGTAGAGGTCGGTGACCATCGCGGCGGTGAAGGCGGCCGCGTCGGCGTCGTGCCGGTTGAGCCAGGTCAGGGCGGCGAGGTCGGGGTCGTCCCAGCCGGCGGCGTGCAGGGCGGCCATCTCGGTGATCGCCGCGGCGGCGTCCTGCGGGGTGATCCCGGCGAGCTGGTCGCCGGGGAGCGCGGGCGCGAGGTCGGCCAGCAGGACGGCGTACTCGTCCGGTTCGGGGTCGTAGGCGGAGAAGTAGCAGGTGGGGATGCCCGCGTCGAGCCGGTCCGCGATCTCGGCGTAGAAGCTCGCCTCCACCTCGTAGGTGCGGACGGCGCGGGCGGCGGCGCGGCTGGCCGGGTCGGCCGCCGGGACCTTGGCGACCATCGTGGACGGGAGCGCGGTGTCGCCCGCGTAGGTGAGGAAGAGGCGGAGGCTGTCGGACACCTGGCCGGTGCCGACGGGTTCGGTCCGGACGGCGGCGACCTTCGTCCCGAGCGCGTCGGTCAGCCAGGACGCGGTCAGCGCTTCGGCGCCGGAGACCGGCCCCGTCATGCGGTCTCCCCGGCGAGGTGGGTCCAGCCGTGGTCCTCCCAGCCGGGCGGCTGGTGCCATTCCGTCCAGCCGTATCCGGTTCGTCCGTCCTCGGCCTCGAAGCGGCACAGGGCGCGCGGGAAGCGGGCCGGGCGGCCGTCGGGCGAGGTGACGGTGACCGGCGCGAACGCGACCGGCGTCACGGTCATGGGTGCGCCCGGGAAGCGGAGATCGGAGCGGGCGGGCAGGCCGTCCGCGAAGGCGGTCTCGGCGGAGAACCCGTCGCGGTGCTCGATCTCGCCGTCCGGCGGGACGGCGAAGCACGGCCACGGGAGCGGGACGCCGATGTTGGCCTGCATCCCGTGGACGAACGTGCCGTCGTCGAGGCGGCCGGACGTCCAGAGCCAGGAGACCTTCCACCAGTCGCGCTCGCCCCAGCTGTGGTCGCGTTCCCCGTGGGCGTTGACGGGGATCTTCCTGCCGCCCGCGGAGATGAGGCCGGTGACGGTGCAGGGGATCTCGTAGCGCGGGATGTCCTTGTAGGGGTAGACGCCGCCGACGGTGTCCCAGCGCAGGTCGAAGGAGAGGCCCATGGTCTCGGCGGCGGCGAGGTCGCCGTCGGCCGCGGCCGGGTCGGGGAGGACGGCGGCGTTCCCGTTCAGGGTGATCCTGGCCGGGCCGAACGGGTCGGTGATCTGCTGGGTCGCGGTGTAGGTCTCGGCGTGGACGTCGGCCGTCCCTGGTTTGGGCAGCGGCGCGTCGTTGTCGGCGAGGAGCAGGAGCGGCTCGCCCGGCCGCACCAGCGCGGCCCAGTACCAGGCGCGCTCCCAGTTGGGGTAGATGCCGAGGCGGACGTAGCCGGCGATGGATCCGTCGGGGGCGGCGAAGTCGAAGTAGTAGGACTCGTTCCACAGCTGCTCGGGTCCGGGATCGTGCAATCCCTCGTCCGTAGGCCGCAGATTCCAGGTGCCGTGCTCGATGACCCTCGTCATGGCCCCTCCGGGGATTCCGAACGCGATTCTAGGGCGCGATCCTAACCGCGTCCCGCCGCGCGCGACAGGCATGGGCGGCGGGAGTTCGCGGGCGCCCGCATCTCACTGGGCGGGAGGGGGCCGCGGGGGTCCGGAAGGGCGGTTACTCTACCAAACAGTTGTTAGAAAGAGGTTCTCATGGATCTTGAGTTCGGGACGGCGGACGAGGCGTTCCGCGGCGAGGTGCGGGAGTGGCTGCGCGCGCACGTCCCGGCGGAGCCGCTGCCCTCGCTGGAGACCGAGGAGGGGTTCGCGGCCCACCGGGAGTGGGAGCGGACGCTCGGCGCGGCGCGGCTCGGGGTGGTGTCGTGGCCGCGGGAGTACGGCGGCCGCGGCGTGTCGGTGCTGCAGTGGCTGATCTTCGAGGAGGAGTACTACGCGGCGGGCGCGCCCGGACGGGTCAGCCAGAACGGGATCAACCTGCTGGCGCCGACGCTGCTGAAGCACGGGACGCCGGAGCAGCTCGCCCGGATCCTGCCGCCGATGGCGGCGGGCGAGGTGATCTGGGCGCAGGCGTGGTCGGAGCCGGGCGCGGGCAGCGACCTCGCGGCGCTGCGCTCGACGGCGACGCGCACCGACGGCGGCTGGCTGCTGGACGGGCAGAAGACGTGGAGCTCGCGGGCGGCGTTCGCCGACTGGGGGTTCGGGCTGTTCCGCTCCGACCCGGAGTCGGCGCGCCACAAGGGGCTCACGTACCTGATGTTCCCGCTGGACGCGGAGGGCGTGACGGTTCGCCCGATCGGCCGGCTGGACGGCAAGCCCGCGTTCGCCGAGCTGTTCCTCGACAAGGTGTTCGTCCCCGACGAGGACGTCATCGGCGCGCCCGGCGAGGGCTGGCGGGTCGCGATGGCGACGGCGGGGAACGAGCGGGGGCTGACGCTGCGCAGCCCCGGCCGGTTCACGGCGGCGACCGAGCGGCTCGTCGAGCTGTGGAAGGAGCGCGCCGACCCCGCCGACACGGCGCTGGCGGACCGGGTCGCGGACGCGTGGATCAGGTCGCGGGCCTACCGGCTCAAGGGCTTCGAGACGATCTCGCGGGACGACGACATCGGCGCCGAGTCCAGCCTGAACAAGGTCTTCTGGTCGGAGCTGGACGTGGCGCTGCACGAGACGGCGCTCGACCTGCTCGGCCCGGACGGCGAGCTGGAGTCGGAGTGGCTGGAGAACTACGTGTTCTCGCTGGCCGGCCCGATCTACGCGGGCACCAACGAGATCCAGCGCAACGTGATCGCCGAGCGGCTGCTCGGGCTGCCGAGAGGATCCCGATGACCGCGGCGAAGCGAGGATCGTCGGGGCCGCGCCCCGGGGGTATGGGGGCAGCCCCCCAGGAAGGTAGGGCACGGTGAAATTCGTCCTGGACGCCGAGCAGCGGATGTTCGGCGAGACGCTGCGCAAACTGCTGGCCGGCGCGGGCACGGCGAAGGCCGCCCGCGACTGGGCGGCCGGGGACACCGGGCCGGGGCGGGCGCTGTGGTCGGCCGTCGCGGAGGCCGGAGTGTTCGCGGTCGCGGTGCCGGAGGAGTTCGGCGGCGCCGGGCTGCTGCCGGTCGAGCTGGTCGTCGCGGCGGAGGAGCTCGGCCGGGCGGCGGCCCCCGGGCCGTACGTGGAGACGCTCGCGGCGGCCGAGCTGCTGGGCGAGTCGCCGTGGCTGTCGCGGATCGGGGAGGGCGAGGCGGTCGTGTCGCTGGCCGTCCCGCACGCGCTGGACGCCGACGTCGCCGACCTCGTGCTGACCGTGGACGGGGTCGAGCGGCAGGCCGGGGAGGCGCTCGCGTCCCTCGACCCGGCGCGGCGGCTGTTCCGCGTCGAGGGCGGGGCCGGGTTCACGGGCTTCGGCGCGCTGCTGTGCGCGGCGCAGCAGGTCGGGCTCGGCCGGGCGCTGCTGGAGGTGTCCGTGGAGTACGCCAAGACGCGGCAGCAGTTCGGGCGCCCGATCGGCGAGTACCAGGCGATCAAGCATCATCTGGCGAGCGCGATGGTCGAGCTGGAGTTCGCCGCGCCGCTCGTGTACGGGGCGGCCCTGTCGTACGGGACGCCGGACTTCGCTCGGGACGTCTCCGCCGCGAAGGTCGCCGCGTCGGAGGCGTCCTACGGGCTGGCCAAGACCGCCCTCCAGGTGCACGGCGCGATCGGCTACACCGACGAGTACGACCCGTCGCTGTGGATCCGCAAGGCGCGCGCGCTGTACTCGGCCTGGGGTTCGGTGGCCGAGCACAGGGCTCGCGTCATCGCTGCTCTCTGAGCTCCACGCGGCGGACCTTGCCGGACGCGGTCTTCGGGAGGTCGTCCACGAAGACGACCTCCCGGGGGACCTTGAAGTTCGCGAGCCGTTCCCGGCAGTGCGCGACCAGCTCGTCCGCCGTGGCCTCCCTGCCGGGGCGGAGCCGGACGTAGGCGCGCCCGACCTCGCCCATGCGCTGGTCAGGGACGCCGATGACGCCCGACTCGGCGACCGCGTCGTGGCGGGCGAGGGCGTCCTCGACCTCGGCGGGGTACACGTTGAACCCGCCGACGACGAACATCTCCTTGGTCCGCCCGGTGATGGCGAGGTTGCCGCGCTCGTCGAGCCGGCCGCGGTCGCCGGTGTCGAGCCAGCCGTCGCGGATCGTCTCGGCCGTCGCCTCCGGGTCGCCCAGGTAGCCCTTCATGACGTTGTAGCCGCGGACGAGGATCTCCCCGTCGACGCCGGCCGGAACCTGCTCGCCCTTCTCGTCGACGATCTTGACTTCGACGTCGGCGATGGCGCGGCCGGAGGTCGTCGCGATGGTCTCGTCGTCGTCGTCCACCGAGCAGGCGGTCACCGTCCCGGATGACTCGGTCAGCCCGTACGCGGTGACGACCTGCGGGAACAGTTCCTCCTTGATGCGCCGCACCAGCGCGACCGGCACGTCCCCAGAGCCCGTCACGGCGAGCCGGAGGGAAGAGAGGTCCCGCTCGTCGCGGCCCGGCGCGTCCAGCAGCGAGGTGTAGATCGTCGGCGGGCCGGGCAGCACGGTGATCCTCTCCTGCTCGATCAGCCGCAGCGTCTCCGGGACGTCGAAGGTGCGCTGGAGCACCATCGCGGCGCCCTTCAGCACGCACGCCAGCACGCCCGCCTTGTAGCCGAACGAGTGGAACATCGGGTTGACGATGAGGTAGCGGTCGACGGCCTTCAGCCCGGTCCGGCCCGTCCACGCCGCGTAGGTGCGGACGTTCTGCTCGTGGGTGACCACGACGCCCTTGGGCCGGCCGGTCGTCCCGGACGTGAACAGGATGTCGGCGATGTCGTCCGGCCCGACGCCCGCCTCCCGCGCGTCGGCCTCCTCCAGCGGCACCGCCTTCGCGATGAACGCGTCCCAGTCGGTGACTCCCGGCCGCGCGGACCCGTTGAACGTGACGATGGTCTCAAGACGCGGCAGCCCGGGGACGGCGCCCGTCTCGTCCAGGCCGAGCATGCCGGGGTAGTCGATGCCGAGGAATCCGTCCTCCACGAAGAGGATCTTCACTTCGGCCTTGGTGAGCGGCCACCGGGCCTCGTCGCCCTTGTAACGCGTGTTGAGCGGGACGAGCGTCGCGCCCGCGCCCATGGCGCCGAGCACGGTGACGATCCAGCGCAGCCCGTTCGGCGCCCAGATCGCGATGCGGTCGCCCGCGTCGACGCCGGCGCCGATGAACGCGGCCGTCGCCTCCCGGACCCGGGCGTGCAGTTCCGCGTAGGTGACCCGGACGTCGCCGTCCACGACCGCCTCCGCGTCCGGGAACTCCTTCGCGGTCCGCGCCAGCACACCTGGAATCGTCAGCTCGCTCATAACCCTCCATGATGGGCGCGGCGGGGCGGATCGGGCCACCCCATCCCGCTGACCGGTACCCGCCTTACATCCTCAATGTGAGGCTTGTTCATTTTTATCCGGATCGGTGTTTCACTCGATGGAGAATCGTGGACTCCCACCCGGTCGAGGTGCCCCCAATGCCCTTCCGACGCTCCCTCCACGCCCCCGCCTTTCTCACCGCACTCGCCCCTCTCGCCGCCCTCGCTCTTCTCGCCGCCCTCGCTCTTCTCGCCGCACTGCTCCTCGCCGTCCGTCCCGCCCCGCCCGCGCACGCCGACGCGGGCGCGGGCGGCGAGGTGCGCGGATACGTCGACGCCCACAGCCACCTGATGTCGTACGAGGCATTCGGCGGGCAGGTGCTCTGCGGCAAGCCGTTCGACCCGCGCGGCGTCGAGGCGGCGCTGAGCGACTGCCCCGACCACGCCGGGAACGGGGCGTTCGCCTGGTTCGAGAACTTCATGCGGCACGGCAGCCCGTTCGGGACGCACGACCCGACCGGCTGGCCGACGTTCAAGGACTGGCCCGCCTGGGACTCCCGCACTCACCAGCAGGTCTACTACACGTGGCTGGAACGCTCCTGGCGCGCCGGGCAGCGCGTCCTCGTCAACCACCTGGTCGCCAACCGTCAGCTCTGCGAGGTGTATCCGCTCAAGCGCAACACGTGCGACGAGATGGACGTCATCCGGCTCGAGGCACAGCGCATGCGCGAAATGGAGTCCTATATCGACGCGCAGAATGGCGGCCCCGGCAGGGGCTGGTTCCGCATCGTGAGCGATTCCGGCGAGGCCCGACGGATCATCCAGGAAGGGAAACTCGCCGTCGTCCTCGGCATCGAGACGTCGGAACCGTTCGGCTGCCGGGTCGTCAACGGGACACCGCAATGCACGCGCGCGGACATCGACCGCGGTTTGGACGAGGTGAAGCGCCTCGGCATCGCCTCGATGTTCGCATGCCACAAGTTCGACAACGCGCTCTGCGGCGTCCGGTTCGACGGCGGGACGACGGGCGCCATCGTCAACACCGGCAACTTCCTCGGCACCGGCCGTTTCTGGCAGGCCGAGACGTGCACCGGCTCCGTCCACGACAACACGATCGCGCCCGCCGGGGCCGTCGACGACCAGACGGCCGCGTTCCTGCGGCGGCTCGGGGCGGCGGGCATCACGCTCCCGCTGTATCCGAAGGCACCGCACTGCAACATCCTCGGCCTGACCGACCTCGGGGAACACATGCTCCGGGGCATGATGAAGCGGCACATGATCGTCGAGATCGACCACATGAGCGCCAAGGCCGCCGGAGAGACGCTCGACATCCTGGAGAACGCGCATTACTCGGGCGTCATCTCGTCACACAGCTGGACTGACGAGCACTACGTTCACCGCATCTACGGGCTCGGCGGAATGGTCACGGGTTACGGTAACGCCGCTGACCGGTTCGTCGCGGAGTGGAAGCGCAACAAGCAGTACCGCGACCCAGCCCGCACGTTCGGATACGGCTACGGCCTGGACGCCAACGGCATGGGCCCGCTGCCCCCGCCACGCGCGAACAATTCGGTGAACCCGCTGCTCTACCCGTTCACGTCCCCGATCAACGGCGTCACGCTCGACCGGCAGCGGACCGGGCAGCGCACCTGGGACGTCAACATCGACGGCGTCGCGAACTACGGGCTCGTCCCCGACTGGATCGCCGACATGCGCAATATCGGCGGAACGGAGGTCGTCGACGACCTGGCCCGCGGCGCCGAGGCGTACCTGCAGATGTGGCACCGCGCCGAAACCGGCTGAGTCAGGGCTGGAGGGAGCGCCAGATCCGGGGCGGCAGGACGGCGGCGGCCTCGTCCAGGTCGACGGCCGCCGGGTCGGACAGCCAGCGCCGGGCGGTCTCGGCGACCGGGCCGACGAGGAGCATCTCCATCATCACCGGGGACATGCGGGCGACGCGGCCCGCGGCCACGTGCGGGGCTATCCACGCGGTGAGGCGCGCGATGCGCGGCGCCTTCGACTCGGCGAGCAGCGCGGCGTACCTCGGCAGGAACGCCGCGTACGCCGAGGCGTGGATGAACCGGGCGGCCCCGCCGCGCTCGCGGGTGAAGCGCAGGTAGGCGCGCGTCGCGGCCTCGACGCCCGCCCGCGGCTCGGTCACCCCGTCCAGCGCGTCCAGCAGGGTGTCGAGCAGTTCGGCCATGCAGCGCGCGTAGAGGGCGGCGGCGAGCCCGTCGAACGAGCCGAAATGGTGGTAGAGGCTGCCGCTGCTCATCCCGGTGGCCGCGATGACGGCCTTCATCGTGAAGCCCTCGTGCCCGCGTTCGGCGTGCACCCGGAGCGCCTCGGTCAGGATCCGCGCGACGGTCTCGTCCGTCCCCTGGTGCTTAGGGGACATCGAGTGCTTTCTCGGCGTCCGCCCAGAGCCTTTCCGCCAATGGCGCGTCCAGAGCCTTGGCCCTAAGGGGGGTCTCCTTCCTCACGTGGAAATACCGGCCCGTCCCGTCGGCCGTGATGAGGTCCGCGACGGGCGGGCCGCTCTTCCCGGGAGGCTTCAGCGTCCACTTGACCGTCTTCAGCAGCGCCCCGAGGACGCCGCGCCGAGCGCCGAGATCCGTCCGCAGGACTCCCGGGTGGACGGCGTCGATCGTCACCCCGGCGTCCTTCCACCGCTCGGCGAACAGGGGGACCATCAGCAGATTCGCCAGCTTGGTGTTGGCATACGTGTTGACGGCGTGGAAGTCCTTTCCCGTGGGGGTCCGGTCTGGATCCACATTGCCCGTGACGTAAAGCCCGGCACTGACCTGCACGACCCGCCGCAAGCGCTCTTCCAGCATCCGGTTCAGCAGGAACGGCGCGAGATGGTTGGTGAAGAACGCCTGCTCGAACCCGTCCTCGTTGAGCACCCGCCGGTCGGGCCAGAGCCCCGCGTTGTGGACAAGGACGTCGACCTCGGGAAGGGCGCCGGCCAGTTCCCGCACGGTCCGCGTGGACGACAGATCCCCCACCACCAGTTCCGCGCCGATCTCGCGCGCGGCGGCCGCCCCCGCGTCCGGCCGCCGCGCCACGATCACCACCCGGTGCCCCCGCCGCACGGCCTCGGCCGCCACCGCGCGCCCCACACCCCGGTTTCCACCGGTGACGACAACTCGCAACGTCTCGTCCATGCCGGGCACCCTACCCATTTCCAGAGAGCTTCTCTAGAGAGTTTCTCCAATCACGCCGCCCGCGGTACTCGCCCCCTTCCCGCTGCGCCGTCCGTCGTACACCCGATGCCGCCGCACACCCGACGACACGCCCCCCATCCGCCCAGCATCGTCACGTCCAGAAGGACGACGAGCAGAAAGGACCGCGGACATGGCGGTACAGGAACGCACTCGCGCCCGCCAGGACGGCCGCCTCCGGCTCGGCAGGGGGTGGCGCAGGACGACGCTGATCGTCCACATCGTGTCCGCCGGCGCGTGGATCGGGATTGACGTCATCGTGGCCGTCCTCGTCCTGACGGGACGCTTCGGCACGACCGGCGAGGTTCGCGGCCTGGCCTACCAGGCCCTGGCGACCTTCATCGTGTGGCCGATGCTGACGTCCGCGCTCATCTGCCTGGTCACCGGCCTGATCCTGGGCCTCGGCACCCGGTGGGGTCTGGTGCGCTACTGGTGGGTAGCGGTCAAGCTCGTCCTCAACCTCGTCCTGTGCACCCTCATCGTGGTGGCCCTCCAGCCGGGCATGGACGAGGTCAACGAGTACGGCCGCACCTTCACCGCCGGCGCCCCCGAACCGGCCTTCATCTCGAACCTGTTCTTCCCACCGGCGGTCTCCCTGACGGCCCTGACCTTCGCCACCGTCCTGGCCGTGGCCAAACCCTGGGGCCGCCTGACCCGCCGCACCGGAGGCAGGCTGGCGGAGCGGACGCGAGATGCGTGATCATCCCTGCCAGACCGGCGGCGTGTTGCGAGATGCCGGAATCGGACTGGTCGTCGCATGCGCGGGGCACGACGCCGAGGGGGTCGCGGCCGGGCCCGGGCCACGCCGGGCTGGATCCGGGCGCTCGTCGCCGGGGCGGCGAGCGCGCCGAGCGGGCCCACCAGCACACCCGGGATCCAGGGGTCAGGGTCCGTGGCCGGAAGGGGGGCCGAGGCTGGTGCTCGCGTCGGCGGCCCGGCGCAGCGCGGCCTCGATCTCCGACGCGTCCTCGGCCAGTTCGCCGATCCGCTCGGTCGCGAGATCGTGCGCGGCGGTGCGGGCCAGAAGCTCCTCGTACGCCTCGTCCCGCTGTCGCAGTTCGGAGATCTCGGCGCTGCGGTCGGGCGGAGGCAGCGTCCCGCGCCGCTGCCTCCGGTAGACGGCATCGGCCGCCGCCGTGCGCGCGGCGTACTCCTCCAGCGCCTCGATCCGCCCGGTCACCGCCGCCACGGAACGCCGCAGGGCGTCCCGCTGCGGAGCGAACCCGGCCTTCTCGAGCGGCGTCAGGTCGGACTCGCGCAGGGCCCGCTGCTCGTCCCGCATCCGCGAGTGGGCCACGAGCGTCTGGGCGATCTCCCATTCTTCGGCGGGAAGGGTGAGCGCGTTGTCCATGCCGTCGAGCAGCCCGGCCCGGTTCACCTCCGATTCCAGGACCGCGCCGATCGCGTCCTGCGCCCTGCAGAGCAGGATCTTGGCGTCGGGGTCGAGGTCGGCGGCCACGATGTAGCGGCCGGACAGCCTGCGGGCGAGGCGAGCGGCGCCCCCGCCGACCAGCCCGTGCAGCCGGCCGGGTGGCGGGCTCGTCCCCGGCGGCAGCGCGTCCTGGTTCTCACGGAGCGCCCGCTGGTCCTCGGCGGGGAGGGCGGGATCGACGGCGACCCGCGGATGCGCCGAGTCGGGAAGATGCGACAGGGACATGGTCCCGCATCTTAGGAGTCCCGCTCCGGGACGGCCCGCCGCCCGTTCCGGCGGGCGGCGGGCCGGGGCGGGTCAGCAGGTGTTGAGCATCGAGGTGAGGGCGCTCTTCTCGGCGCTGTCGACACTGAGGGCGTAGTAGTACTTCACCTGGATCCAGGCGCGGGCGTAGGTGCAGCGGAACGCGCTCCGCGGCGGCTGCCACTCGGCGGGGTCCTTGTCGCTCTTGGCCTGGTTGACGTTGTCGGTGACGGCCCACAGCTCGGGGCCGCCGAGGTCGTTGGCGTAGGTCTGGCGGCGGGACGTCGTCCACGCCCAGGCGCCGGACGCCCATGCCTCGGCGAGCGGGACCATGTGGTCGATGTCCAGGTCGGACGCGGCGGTCCAGGTCGCGCCGTCGTAGGGCGAGTACCAGCTGCCGGACGTCGCGGCGCAGGCGGAGTCGGTGACGACGTTCGTGCCGTCCCGCTTGAGGACGGTCTCGCGGGTGTTGCACGCGCCGGAGATCGTGATCCAGTGCGGGAACAGGTCGCGGTCGTAGGTGCTGCCGTGCGATTCGGCGGCGACGGTGAGGGTGGCCAGGCGGCTCGCGGCCGTGGCGGCGGACGGGATGTTGGGCGGGGTCGCGGACGCCGGCGCGTCCAGGACGGCGATCAGCGCCGCGACCAGGACGACCGGTAGCAGGAACGGCGGCAGGCGTCGCATCGGGGGAGCCCTTCCGCGGCCGTTCCCGGCCAGGGCGGGGGGCGCCCCGAGGGGGATCGGGAACGGCGGCACTGCGACGGTGACATTTACGGCAAATACGAATAAATGTCACGCATTGCCCAGGCGCGGGCCCGCCCTTGGGCGCAACCTGCCAGGGGCCCTCCGGGACCTGCGTACGCGAGCCGATCCGCCGGGTCGCCACCTCGTTCACTTGCGGCGTGTCGTTGCTTTCGCCGCGCTCATAACAACGACTCGCCGCACGTCAACGCAGCAGGCTCAGGCGTCCGCCACGCGGTCGATCTTCCACTCGCCGCGCTCCCCCACCACGGTGACCTTGAGCGCGCAGGCGCCGCCCTGAGGGAAGAGGACGTTGGCCGAGCGTTCCCACGCGGGCGGCTGCATCGTCTGGTACGTACCGTCGCCATGGGGGACCACATACGAGAAGGGGATCGGATCGGGGTCCCTGACGTTGACGAACATCAGCAGCACAGCGGAGTCCCGGTCGCGCCGGATGATCGCGGTGCGTTCGGCACTGCCGTCGACCTGGCCGCCACGGATCCCGATCCGGGCCAGCCAGGCGGAGTACCGCCGCCGACCTTCACCGGTCAGCGGGCGGAGGCGCTCGTCCCGGGCCGGGCGCTCGGCCGTCGAGTGGGACGGCGCCCCCAATACCACACCCATGGTCTTCTCGATCTCGTCCCTGAACAGCATCTCCTCGGTCGGCTTACCCACGACGAGAGTCCCCCTCCACTGAGGGACGGTCGAGTCCGGACACAGCACCAAGTAGTCGAAACGCCAGCCCTGCGGCGTGAGCGTCATCATCGCTTCGTAGCGGCGTACGGTCCGGACCGGGGCGCCGTCCGGCCCGGCGGTCATCCCCCGAACCACGGCCATCGCGGATGCCCAGCCGTCGTCGTGGTAGGTGTCGTTCGGGACCCTGGGCCCCCGTCCGCTAGACGTAAGCAGGAACGTCGACACCCGCGCTCCGGTCAGTTTGTTCCGCGGATGCTTGTTCAGGGCTGTGCCGTCATCGACCAACTCTTCGTGCAGATCGCCGGTGGCCATGGAGTCTGCGATGCGCCGACGTTCGCCGGGCTGGGTGAGGTCCGCAGTGTTCAGGGCGAGCAGCTGGCGTGTGCCGAACTTTGCGATCCGCGCCTGCTCCGCGGCGCCGAGCCCCTGCCGCTGCCTCGCAGAGATGCCGGACTCCTGCTGGGACCTGCCAAGATCGGGGACGAGCACCGCCAACGCGAGGGAGACGGCCAAGGTCACGAAGCCGGCGACCACGGCGGCCCGCTCCCACTCAGCCAGCTTCTTCCCGCCCACGCGCACGTGCCCGTCCTCCCGGAAACCTGCGGAGCACGCAACCTCCCATAGGACAGCATGATCCACAACTTCGAGCGCGTTGACTTGCGGCGAGTCGTTGTTAGAGGAGTGCCGGAAGCAACAACATGCCGCAAGTCAACGAGGTAGCGGCGGCGGGGGCACGCACCCCACGCCCGGTCACCCGACTCCGCCAGTTCCACACCGGCACCCGTCCCTCCGCCACCGGCGAAGGAAAAATCGCCTGGGCCCAAATGCCCACCTGACGCCTCCGAGAGGGCGAGCGGTGGGCTTAGGCGAAGTGGGCTCGGGCGGCGGAGATGACTGTTCTGTCGTCCACCGATGCCTCGAAGAGGGTCGCTTCGCCGTCCTTCCAGGTCTCGACGTGGAGTTCGTCGCCTGGGAAGACCGGTGACGCGAAGCGCCCCTCCAGTTCGCGGAGGTCGGCCGGGTGGGCGCCGACGGACGATGCCAGCGGAAGGGTCAGTGCCGCCAGCGTGCACAGGCCGTGCATGATGGGGCGCGGCATCCCGGCCGTCACCGCCGCCTCCGGGTCGATGTGCAGGTGGTGGCGGTCGCCCAGGAGGCGGTAGAGGGCCGCCTGGTTGGTGGCCGTCCGCACGTCCAGCGTGCCGGACGGGGCGGTCTCCGGACGGCGGCGGGCGGACGGGCCCCGGTCACCGCCGAATCCGCCGCAACCGGGCGCGAACAGCGACCACGTCGCCTCGAAGTACTCGCTTTCCACGGCCACGTCGAAGACCGCCGCCGAGCCCTTGTCCCAGACTTCCGCCACACGGGCTGTCATTTCCACAGCCCCCGAGCGCGGGAGGTCGTTCAGCACGCGGAGGCGCTGGGTGCCGTGGACCGCCGTCCGGACATCGAACGCGCCCGCCGAGCCGAGGGCGTCCGGGGCCCATTGGGCGAGCGTCAGCGCGAACGTCGGGAGGACCCGGAGCTTCTCTTCGAAGACCAGATCCAGGTCGGATGCGTCGGCGCCAACCGCGAGCGCGTAGAGGATGGCCTGCGTCTCGTCATAGGCGACGGTCTTGGTGCCGAGGTCTCGGCCGCTCCACCCGCTCACGCGTCCGCTCCCAGGATCAGGCCGCTGGTCGGGACGCCCGTTCCGGCGGTGACCAGGACGTTGTGGATGTCCCCCGGCTGGTTCACCGACGTTCCGCGCACCAGCCGCACGCCTTCGGCGATGCCGTTCATCCCGTGGATGTACGCCTCGCCGAGCTGCCCGCCATGGGTGTTCGTCGGCAGCCGGCCGCCGAGTTCGAGATTGCCGTCCGCGATGAAGTCCTTGCTCTCGCCCTTGGCGCAGAAGCCGAGTTCTTCGAGCTGCGGCAGCACCAGCGGCGTGAAGTGGTCGTACAGGATCGCGGCCTGGACGTCGGACGGGGTCAGCCGCGACTGCGCGTACAGCTGCCGTCCGACCAGTCCCATCTCCGGGATGCCGGTGATCTCGGAGCGGTAGTAGCTCGTCATCATGTGCTGGTCGTTGCCGGACCCCTGCGCGGCGCCCCAGATCAGGGCGGGACGATGCGGGAGGTCACGGGCGCGCTCCGCGGAGACGACGACCAGCGCCTGGCCGCCGTCGCTCTCCTGGCAGCAGTCCAGCAGGCGCAGCGGCTCGGCGATCCACCGGGACGCCTGGTGGTCCTCCAGCGTGATCGGCCGCCCGTGGAACCACGCGGCCGGGTTCTTCGCGGCGTGCGCCCGGTCGACGACGGCGACGCGGCCGAAGTCCTCGCTGGTCGCGCCGTACTCGTGCATGTAGCGGCGGGCGAACATGGCGACCCACTGGGCGGGGGTCGACAGGCCGAACGGGGTCATCCACGAGTAGGCGGCGCGGTCGGCGCTGACGTCCATCGGCCGGTCCGCCTGGCCGAGGCCGTAGCGGGTGCCGGAGCGCTCGTTGAACGCGCGGTAGCAGACGACGACGTCGGCGACGCCGGTCGCGACGGCCATGGCCGCCTGCTGGACGGTGCCACAGGCGGCCCCGCCGCCGTGCCCGATGCGGGAGAAGAACTTCAGCTCGCCGATGCCGAGGTTGCGGGCGATGTGGATCTCGGAGCTGGTGTCGGCGGTGAAGGTCACCATCCCGTCCACGTCGGACGGCTGGAGCCCCGCGTCCACGATGGCGGCGAGGACCGCCTCGCAGGCGAGCCGCAGCTCGCTGCGGCCGGACTCCTTGGAGAACTCCGTGGCGCCGATCCCGGCGATCGCCGCCGCCCCTGGCAGGACGCTCATGCACCGCTCCCCTGTGCTCGGATCCCCTGTGCTCGGATCCCCTGTGCTCGGATCCCCTGTGCCTGGGCCACCGGCAACTGGACGACGACGGTGCCGGTCACGTGCGGGCCGATCTCGTTCACGCCGCGCACCTTGATCTCGACCCGGCCGCCGTCCTGCTTGCCCGCGACGGCGCCGGTCAGGACCATCGTGTCGCCCGGGTAGTTGGGCGCGCCGAGGCGGATCTTGACGGCCTTCACGACGGCGGCGGGCCCGGCCCAGTTCGTGACGTACCGCTCGACGAGCCCGTTGGTCGTCAGGATGTTCATGAAGACGTCCCTGGAGCCGCGCTCGACCGCGAGCGACGGGTCGTGGTGGACGTCCTGGTAGTCGCGGCTCGCGATCGCGGTCGCGACGATCATCGTGCGGGTCAGCGGGATGCGCAGCTCGGGCAGCTCCTCCCCCACCGCGACGTCCGCGAAGCGCTTCACAGGGCGGCTCCCAGCAGGTCCAGGTCGAAGGACGCGCCGCCGAGCGTGCCGGAGAGCTGCTTGCCCCACAGGAAGTGGCGGTGCACCGGGTAGTCGACGTCCACGCCGATGCCGCCGTGCAGGTGCTGGACGCGGTGGACGACGTTCAGCCCGCCCTCGTCCGACCACCATTTGGCGACCAGGACGGCGGTCCCGGCGTCCTCCCCGGCGGCGATCAGCGAGATCGCGTGCCAGAGGCAGACGCGGAGCGCGTCGATCTCGATGTAGCAGTCGGCGAGCTGGTGCTGCGCGGCCTGGAAGGTGGCGAGCGGGCGGCCGAACTGCTCGCGCCCGGCCAGGTAGTCGCCAGCCATGCGGAGCGCGCCTTCGGCCACGCCGACCTGGACGGCGGCGAGCGACACGCGGACCGAGTCCAGCACCGCGTCCAGGGCGCCGGAGGCGAGGGCCTGCGCCGGCGCCCCGTCGAGGGTGAGATGCCCGGCCACGTCGCGGCTGGTGGTCTCGGCGCGCTCCCACGACGCTCCGGCAGCGGACGTCTCGACCAGGAACAGGCCGGGCCCGTCCTGCGACGAAGCCGACACCAGCACGTGGCTCGTCCCGAACGGTGTGGGGACGACCGCCTTCGTGCCCGTCAGCAGCCAGCCGTCCCCGTCCCGCACGGCGGCGCAGCGCGGCGACGCCGGGTCGGACGGCCCGAACTCCTCCAGCGCGACCGTCAGCCGCGCGGCCCCGTCCAGCACGGACGGCAGGACCTCCTGCTGCGACGCCGACCCGTGCGAGGCGAGCGTCAGCGCGGCGGCGACGACCGGCCAGATCGGGACGGGTGCGACCGCGCGCCCCTGCTCCTCCAGCAGGACGGCCAGCCCGGCGACGCCGAGCCCGGCCCCGCCCGCCGCCTCCGGCAGCGCGACGCCGAGCAGGCCCGTCTCCGCCAGTTCCGTCCACAGGCCCTCGTCGAGACCGCGCTCGGACTCCTCCGCGGCCTTGATCCGCGCCTGCGTGGCCCGGTCGGTGAAGATCTGCCGGGCCAGGTCCCGGACGGCCTCCAACTCCTCGCCCAGGGTGAAGTCCATCAGCGCTCCTTAGCGTCTGCGTCGGCCGGGCGGAACGCCGGCAGGGACAGGTCGGGGTCCGGGTCGATCCAGTCGAGGACGACGGGCATGCCGACCTCGACGTCCTCGGGGGCCACCCCGGTCATGTTCGCGATCAGCCGGGTGCCCTCGGCCAGCTCGATCACCGCGACGACCAGCGGGTAGTCGAACGCCGGATGGCGCGGATGGTGGTTGATCACGTAGCTGTAGACGTGCCCCTCGCCCTGCGCCTCGACGGTGTCCCAGTCGAAGGAGCCGCACTGCGGGCAGCACGGGCCGGGCGGGTGCCGCAGCGACTTGCAGTCGGCGCACCGCTGGATGACGAGCCGGTGCTCCCGCGCCGCCTCGAACCAGAACGCGTTGTCGGGGTTGATCGCGGGCCGCGGACGCAGCGCCTTCGGCGGCGCCTCCTCGGCGGCCGGCTTGGCGGCGGGCCGGAAGCGCAGCAGCCGCCACCGCTGGACCGCGACGACCTCGCCGGACGCGTCCCGGTACGTCCGGACGGTCGAGACGAAGCGCCCGGCGCCGAGCCCGGTCTTCTTCTCCGCCGAGATCGCCTCGACGACCTCCTCGACGCTGACCACGTCGCCCGGCACCAGCTCGCGCTCGAACTCGAACTCCGAGTCGGTGGCGACGACGGAGGTGTACCCGCCCTCGGCGAGCAGCGCGTTCAGCTCGTCGGACGCGGTCGGCGCCGGATCGGGGTGGACGGACGCCGCGTAGCCGCGCATCGTCCACGCCTGCATCATCGACGCGGGCGCCACGACGCCCTCGCGTCCGGCCTCCCGGGCGGCGGCCTCGTCCAGGTAGATCGGGTTCTCGTCCTCCATCGCCTCGACCCAGTGCCGGATCATGGGGACGTTCACCGGGTCCTGCCCGACGCGGCGGGTCAGCTCGCGCCCGACCCACGCCTGGAGGGCGTCCTCGTACTCGCTCGTCAGCGCCTTGTCGCCCGTGACCGCGCTGTCCTTCGTAACCGCGTTGTCGCTCATGACCGCTTCATCCTCGGCAGGCCCAGCCCCTGGACGGCGACCATGTCGCGCAGCACCTCGTTGACGCCGCCGCCGAACGTGTTGACGATGCCCTGCCGGGACAGCTGCTCGATCTGCCCGTGCAGCACCGCGCCCGGCGATTCGGGACGGACCCGTCCGGCCGCCCCGAGCACCCCGGTCAGCGTCCGCTGGACGAAGATGTGCGTCTCCGTCCCGTACGCCTTCGCGGCCCCGGCCTGCGCGCCCGTCAGCGTCCCGGCCTCGACCGCCATGGTCATCTTCCAGTTCATCAGCCGCATCGCCTCGAGCCTGGCGTACGTCCGGGCGAGGTCGGCGCGGACCCAGGGCAGCTCCAGCACCCCGTTGTCGCGGGCCCAGTCCCGGACGTCCTCCCACAGCCGGATCATGCGGCCGCCGAGCGCGGCGAGGCCGATGCGCTCGTGGTTCAGCTGGGTGGTGATGAGGCTCCAGCCGCCGTCGACGTCCCCGACGACCGACGACGCGGGCACCCGGACGCCGTTGTAGTACGTCGACGTCACGACCATGCCGCCGACCGTCGGGATCGGGCTCCAGGAGAACCCGTCCGCGTCGGTCGGGACGATCAGGATCGAGATGCCCTTGTGCTTCGGCGCGTCCGGGTTGGTCCGGGCGGCGAGCCAGACGTGGTCGGCGGTGTTGGCGCCGCTCGTGAAGACCTTGCTGCCGTCGATGACGAACCCGTCGCCGTCCCGGACGGCCTTGGTCCGCAGCGAGGCGAGGTCGGTGCCGGCCTCGGGCTCGGTGTAGCCGATCGCGAACACGATGTCGCCCGACAGGATGCCCGGCAGGTACTTCCTCTTCTGCTCGTCCGTCCCGAAGCGCATCAGCGTCGGGCCGACCGTGTTGACGGTGACGAACGGGAACGGCAGCCCGGCCCGCTGCACCTCGTCGAAGAACACGTACTGCTCGGCGATCGACTTGCCCTGCCCGCCGTACTCCTCCGGCCAGCCGTAGCCGAGCCAGCCGTCGTTGCCGAGCATCTTGACGATCTCGCGGAACCGGTCGCCGCCGACGCCCTGCTCGCCGGCGCGTCGCCGGACGTCCTCGGGCAGCAGGCCCGCGAAGTACGCCCTCAGTTCCGCGCGCAGCTCGCGATGCGCGTCGGACTCACGCAGATCCATACCTGCCCCTTCTGAACTCACGGGAGGAAACGGCGGCGGCCGGCGGCGACGAACTCATCCCGCAGCGCCGCCTTGTCCGCCTCGGTCATCAGGACGTACTCGGGCGAGCCCCGGCCCGCCCACCAGAACACGGGGTCGCCCGTGCGCCAGCCGTCGAGCTGCAGCTCCTTCTTCTTGAGCTTGCCCGAACCGGTCGTCGGCAGCGCGTGCGAGACGCGCACGAACCGCGGCGCGCCCTTGGTGCCGAGGTCGCCCTGGGCGGCGAGGAACGCCGCGAAGTCCAGGTCCTCGAACTCGACGCCCTCGGGGATCTCGATCGCGGCCATCACCTGGTCGCCGGAGCGCGGGTCGGGGACGCCGAACGCGACCGCGTCCACGATCTTCGGGTGGCGGCGGACGACGTTCTGGGTGAGCAGCGCGGAGATGTTCTCCGAGTCGACCCTGATCCAGTCGCCGGACCGTCCGCCGAAGTACAGGAACCCGTCGCCGTCGACGTAGCCGAGGTCGCCGGTCCAGTACCAGCCGTGCCGGACCCGCTCGGCGTCGGCCTCGGGGTTGTTGTAGTAGCCCTCGAACTTGGCGGCGCCGCGCACGTCGACGATCTCGCCGACGGCGGCCTCGGCGTTGGTGACGCGGCCGTGCTCGTCCAGGATCGCGGGCGCGCACGTCTCCCGCGTCTCCGGGTTGACGATGCGGACGCCCTCGTGGGCGGGGCGCCCGAACGCGGTCGGCGGCGTGGCCGGGTCCCGCTTGATCATGCCGGCGCTCTCGCTGGAGCCGTAGCCCTCCACGAGCCGCGCCCCGAACCGGCGCAGGAACTCGGCCTTGTCCTCGGGGGACGCCTCGGTGCCGAACCCGTGCGTGAGCGTGTTGTCGCCGTCGTCCGGCTGCTCGGGCGTGGCGAGGACGTACCCGATCGCCTTGCCGACGTAGTTGAAGAACGTCGCGCCGTAGAACCGGACGTCGTCCAGGAACCCGGACGCGGAGAACCTCGGCGCGAGCACGACGGTCGCGCCGGCCGCGAGCGACGGCGCCCACAGCGCCATCAGCGCGTTGCCGTGGAACAGCGGCATCGAGCAGTAGCTGATGTCGTCGCGCTTGACGTCGTACTTGGCGCTGTTGTTGCGGCCCAGCTCGGCGAGCCTGCCCTGCGAGCAGCGCGCCGCCTTCGACGCGCCCGTCGTCCCGGACGTGAACAGCAGCAGCATCTGCGTGGTCGGGGTGACCGACGCGTCGGCCGCGGGCTCGCAGGCGTGGGCGCGGACGCGGGCCGGGTAGCCGTCGTCGTCGATGAGCAGGAAGCGGTCGCGCGGGACGCCGATGTCGAGGCCGTCCAGGAGCTTCAGCCCCGCCTGGTCGGTGACAAGGAGCTGGAGGTCGGTGTGCCGGACCTCCTGCTCCAGGTAGGCGCCGGTACGGGTCGAGTTGATGCCGACGATGGTGGCGCCGCTCAGCGCCGCCGCGCCGAGCCACAGGACGTACTCGGGGACGTTCTCCAGCAGCACGCCGATGTGGAACGGGCCGTCCTGGCGCAGCTCCCGGGCCAGCGACGCGCGGGCCGCGCTCTCCCGGACGACCTCGTCCCACGTCCACGTCCGCTCGCGGCTGCGCAGGCCGGGGCGGTCGTCGCCCAGCCGCGCGAGAAGCAGGCCCGCGATCGTCTCGTCACGCACTCGCGCTTCCCCAGGCCGGTTCGGTGGGCAGGACGCAGTGGGTGCCGCCGAGGATCGCGGTCATGCGGTTCCGCAGCGTGACGGGCCCCGGCTTCGCCGGTGCGGACACGTCGGGCTTCGGGTCGTTCATTCAGAGTCCTCCATCCGGAACAGAACGTTAATCAGCGGGATGTCCGAACACTCCGGACATCCCGCTGACTGGGAGCGTCGACCCGCCTCCCCGCTATCCCTTCTGGCGCAGCGCGCCGGCGATCTGGTCGGCCTGCGCCTGCTGCTCCACGAGCTGGCGCAGCAGCCACAGCCGCAGCACGCGGGTGACGGCGGCGGCCAGGTAGAGGGCCGCGCCGAGGACGGTCACGGCCAGGAACCCGATGGCGAGGGTCTGCAGCGAGCCCACGTCCCGCATGTCGTCCTTGGCGAGCGAGACGTTGTAGGCGATGAACGCGCCCGCGACGCCGGCGACCATCGCGACGAGACCGGCGATGCGCAGCACCCCGTCGAAGCGGGACTGATCGGTCTTCAGCTTCTGGTTCGCCACGTCGTCCTTGAACTGCTGGCGCCGTTCCTCAGTGAGCATGATGGGGTCAACCTCCCAGGTAATCGCTGGACAGCCGGTCTTCGATCTCTTCGGGCGGGCCGACCGCCACCACGCGCCCGTGCAGCATCAGCGCGGCGGTGTCGGCGATCGGCAGGACGGCGCGGGCGAACTGCTCCGCCACCAGCACCGACAGGCCGCCCTCGACCAGCTCGGCGACCGTCTCGTACATCCGGGTGACGATCATGGGCGCGAGGCCCATGGACAGCTCGTCGAGCAGCAGCACCGCCGGATCGGTGCCGAGCGCGCGCGACAGCGCGAGCATCTGCTGCTCGCCGCCGGACATGGATCCGGCGAGCTGGTGGCGGCGCTCGCCGAGGATCGGGAACCGGCCGTACGCCTTGTCCTCCAGGTCCTCCAGCTTGGCGCCGGTTCCGGTGGCGGCCCACAGGTTCTCCCGCACCGTCAGGTTCGGGAAGATCCCGCGGCCCTCGGGGATCGAGCACACGCCGAGGCGGGCCGCGTCCTGCGCCGAGATGCCGTTCACCTTGCGTCCGGCGAACCGCAGCTCGCCGCCGGTCGGGGGATGCAGGCCCGCGCACACGCGCATCGTGGTCGACTTCCCGCCGCCGTTCGGGCCGAGCAGGGCCAGCAGCGACCCCGGCTTCAGCGCCAGGTTCACGCCGTGCAGGACCTCGATCGCGCCGTAGCCCGCGCGGACGTCCACCAGTTCGAGCAGCGGCTCGGCCTCCGCCGTCCCCTCCCCGGGCGCCGTCCGCGGCTCCGTCCGCGGCTCGGGGACCACCTTCGGGTCAGGCATGCGACGCCTCCTCCGTGCCGATGTAGGCGGCGATGACCTCGGGAGACTCCTTGATCTCCGCCGGCGCGCCGGACGCGATGAGCGCGCCGTAGTCGAGGACGTGGATCGACGAGCACAGCTTCATGACGAGCGGCAGGTCGTGCTCGACGAGGCAGATCGCGAGACCCTCGCCGGCGAGGCCGGTCAGCATCTCGGCGAACTCCTCCGTCTCGCGCTCGGTCTGCCCGGACGCGGGTTCGTCCAGCAGCAGGACGCGCGGTGAGGTCATCAGCGCGCGAGCGACCTCCACGACGCGGGCCCGTCCGATCGGGATGTCGGAAACATCGCGGTCGGCGATGTCGGTGAGCCCGGTCCGTTCGAGGACCCTGTCGGTCTGCTCGTCCAGGTCGAATCGCTTGCGGGTGTTGCTGCGCAGGATGTCGCCGGCGACGCGGACGTTGTCGCGCACCGACAGCGACAGGAACAGCTCCAGGCGCTGGAACGTCCGCGCCATGCCGCGGCGCGCGCGCTTGGCCGGGGACAGTTTGGTGATGTCGTCCCCGTCCAGCAGCACCTGGCCGGACGCGGGCTTCTGCAAGCCCGTGATGGTGTTGAACATCGTGGTCTTGCCGGCGCCGTTCGGGCCGATCAGCCCGGTGATCTGCCCCTCGCCCATAGTGAGGCTGACATCGTCGACGGCGGTGTTGCCGCCGAACCGGACGGTGATGCCCCTTGTTTCGAGCAGCGCCGTCTCATTCAAGGACGGTGTTTCAGGCATGGACCCCTCCCTTCAGGCCGAGTTCGCGGTCGAGGCGCGCGCGCAATTCGTCGGTGTAGGGCTCGTCCACGCCGATGAGTTCCAGCGGTGTCGGACGGTTGCGCCGCCCCTCGTCCAGGTACATGCGACCGAAGACGGGCAGCAGCATGACCACGCACAGGGCTATGAGCGCGAACGTCCACGTCCCGATCACGCCGGTGAGCGCGAGCAGGTAGAGGACGACGCCGAGCGCCCCCGCCCCGTACAGGACGGGTTTGGCGTCCCGCATCGCCCGGTAGCCCCCGATGAGGTCGTGCAGGAAACCGCTCGGGTTCCGGCCGACGCCCATCCCGACCAGCGCCGTCCCGACGAGGACGAGGTGGCCGATCGCCTTGTAGATCGTCGCCATGCCCTCGTTCTCCAGGGCCAGCTCGCTGAACGTCGACACGAGCACGGCCGAGCCGACGCCCGCGATCAGCCCGCCGATCAGCGCGCCGCTGAGGTAGCCGATGCCGGCGACCACGACGAGCATCAGCAGCGCGAGGCTTCCGATGAACGTGAAGTTGTCCTGCCCGACGGTCCCGGTCGCCGCCGACATCAGCACGCCGCCGAGCCCCGCGATCGCCGCGGAGATCATGAAGACGCTCAGCTTCAGCCGGACCAGGTTCTGGCCGAGCATCGCCGACGCCGCCGGGCTGTCCTTCATCGCCGCGAGCCGCCGCCCGTACCCGCTGTTGCGCAGCGCAGCGAGCCCGATCGCGATCAGCGCGAACAGCACGGTGGCCGTCATCAGCGACGTCGTCCCGTCCCGCAGGTCGAGCGGGCCGACCTTGAGCGGCGGGACGACCAGCGACCCGTCCGGGAACAGGGTGAAGGTGAACCCGAACAGCTTGTGCTCGGTGGTGTCGCGCAACACCATGTTCGACAGGAACTCGCCGAACGCCATCGTGGCGAGGGCGAGGTAGAGGCCGCGCAGCCGCAGCGCCGGCAGCGCGACGAGCCCGCCGACGAGCGCCGCCGCCGCGACGGCCAGCAGCACGCCCTGGACGTTCATCCGCGCATCGAGGCCCGTGCCCTCCACGCCGGCGTGGAACGCGACCACGGTCGCGACCGCGCCGAACGCCAGCGGTGCGAGGTTCAGCTCGCCCGCGTAGCCGGTGAGGACGGTCAGCGACAGCGCGATGATCGCGAACGTCATGCCGAGCGAGAACGTGGTGACGGCGCCGTCCGACAGCAGCAGGCTGTAGAGGTAGACGACGGCGACCAGCACGAGGCCCCACACGGCCGCGCTCCGGACGCTCGGCACCCGGTACCGCTCGCGGGTCCGGACCGCGGCCCCGCGCAGCCGGTCCTGGGGCAGCACCACCAGCACCACGAACAGGATGATCATCGGCAGCGAGACGCGCAGGTTGCCGGTGAACGTGCCCGCCGACGGCAGGTAGGCGAGCACGTAGTTGGCGGCGAGGCCGAGCACCATCGCCCCGACGAACGTGCGGGGGATGCTGCGCAGCCGGCCGAACATCGCCGCCGCGAACGCGTCGATCACCAGCAGGGTCAGCGCGTTCGCGTCCAGCCCGCCGCCGCTGATGGGCACGATCAGCACCCCGGCGAGGACGGCGAGCGTGGAGCCGAGCGCCCACGACAGCATCGCGGCGCGCTCGGGGTCGTGGCCGCTCAGGCGCAGCAGGTCGGGATCGTCGACCGAGCCGCGCATGATCACGCCCGTCCGGCTGCGGGTGAACAGCACCCGCAGCCCGACGGCGATCACCACGGCGGCGACCAGGCAGACGATCTCGTGGTAACGGATCACCACGCCGGCCACCGTGATCTTCGAGCCCGCACCGAAGAACATGTCCACGCTGTGGGCCTCGTCCGGATTCCAGATCCACTGGGCCAGGTAGACGGTGCCGAGCAGCACCGCCACCGTCACGATGATCTTCGTGACGTCGGCGGTGCCGCGCAGGCCCTTCATGATCGCGGCATGCAGCGCGGCGCCCATCGCTGGACCGACCAGCCCGATCACGACGATCAGCGCGAGCCACACCGGCCAGCCCCACCGCTCGGTGAAGTGCCAGTACAGGAACGTGCCGAACATCGCTTGCGCGCCGTGGGCGAAGTTGAAGATGCCCGAGGTGTTGTACGTGAGTACGAGCCCCGATGCCGCGATGGAGTAGACCGACCCCAGGACCAGCCCCAGGATCGTATAGGTCAGGAACGTCGTCACTTGCTCACCGCCATGTGGTCACCGCCTCCGGCGGTCGGATCAGGAGGACTGGGGCTTGATGACGTCGCCGGTCAGGAACTTCGTCGAGATCCGGTCGTCGTTCAGCTTCACGCCCGAGGTCTTCGGGTCGGTCTTGACGACGAACTCCGGACCGCACTCGAACTCGCCGACGTTCTTGGGGTAGACCTGCTCGTACTTGGTCTTGTTGAGCTTGACCATCAGCGAGCAGGACGCCGGCTTGTTGTTGCCCGGGTCGGTGGGCGCGTGCAGGCCGCCGCCCGTCCACTCGTGCACCTTCGACAGCTCGTTGATCACGCACTGCCGGGTGAGGTCCGAGCCGCACTTCTGCGCGGACTGCGCCCACAGCAGGAACGACGAGGTGGCCTGCATGCCGAGCATCGCGACCTTGCCGTTCTTGGCGCTCACGACGTCGGTGTACTGCTTGACGGCCGGGACCTTGTCCGCGTTCTCCAGCGGCTGGAAGATCATGCCGATGTGCAGGTTGTCACCCGCGCCCGAGGTGTTCCACTTGGACACGAGCGGGCTGTACCAGGTCGCCTCGAACAGGTACTTCGGCTTGGCGCCGGCCCGCTCGATCGACTCCAGCAGGCTGAACTGGCCGGCGTCGGGCGAGTCGGACGACCACAGGTAGCCCGCCCCGCACTTCTTGATCTTCTCGGCGAACGGCATGTAGCTGCTCTCGCCCTTGTCGTTCAGCCGGACGCCGCAGTTGAGCGGCTTGACGCCGATCTCCTTCATGGCGCCGGCGATCTTGCCGGTGCCGGCGCTGACGGCCGGGGAGGTGGACAGCAGGATGTCCGTCTTACCCTTGAAGTCGGGGAACAGCTTCTCGGCGATGCGGAGCCCGCCGATGTTCATCATGTCCACCGGGTACGGGACGGCCTCGTACTTCATCGGGCCCATCGAGGAGTTCGGGCCGACGGTGAAGCCCGCGACCGTCGGCAGCTTGCACCCCACCCGGTACTGCTCGGCGGCCTCGTCCATCGCGAAGCCCTGCCCGACGAGCATGAAGTCCTGCTTGCAGGACTCCTGCACCACCTTCGCGGACTGCATGTAGGCGGCGTCGTACTGGTTGCCCTTGATCTTGCGTCCGTTGATGCCGCCCTGGTCGTTGCACCAGTCGATCATCGCGGCGACGGCGTCGCCCATCTCCTTGGACAGGCCGGGCGCGGCGGTGAAGCCGCGGTCGTCGCCGAAGCCGACGGTGATGGCGTCGTCGGTGACGCCCTGGTCGGTCTTGCCCTTGGCGTCGCCGGGACCGCAGGGGGAGGCCAGCGTCCCGAACGTCTTGCTCGACACGGCCGTGCCGCCGCCCGAGCCGTTGCCGTCGGAGACGCCGTCGGTACCCGAACGCTCGCTGGAACAGGACGCGGTCACGAGCGCGACCGCGAGGGCGCCCGCTGCGAGGCGTCCGATCTTGTCGACCTTCATCCGGTCGTACTCCTTTCACCGGCCGCCGCGGCGGCGAGTGGTATTTCGGGCAGGCGGGGGACGGGGTCTGGGTGGGAGCGAATCAGCGGCACACCTGTGGCAGGCCGGGATCCGTGAGGTGTTCGTGTTCTGCTCAGGGCCGCAACCGGCCCTGCGTCGACGGCGCTAACCGAAGTTGGCCTGGCCGCCGTCCAGCGGGATGGTCGCCCCGGTGAGGTAGCGCATCGCCGGCTGGACGAGCGCCACCACGGCCTTGCCGATGTCGTCCTCGCAGTCGCCGATGTAGCCGAGCGGGATCGTCTTGCGGAACTCCTCGGCCGCCTCGGGGTTGTTCTCCGCCCACCACTTCAGCCCCGGCGACAGGGCGTGGGGGGCGATGTTGTTGGCGCGGATGCCGTCCGGCCCCCACTCGGCCGCCGCCGTGCGGGTCAGCGAGCGGAGGGCCTGCTTGGCGGCGGCGTAGGCGCCGTACGTCGCCGGGTCCCAGCGGACCATGGCGGACGTGACCAGGTTGACGATGCTGCCGCCGCCCCGAGCCTTCATGTGCGGGTGGCAAGCCTTCATGAACGCGAACGCGGCGAACGGGCCGGTGACGAAGCCCTTCTGGAACTTCGCGTCGCTCATCTCCAGGAGCGGGCCGTAGGAGCCCGAGTAGGCGTTGTTCACCAGGATGTCGACGCCGCCGAACGTCTCGGCGACCCGTTCCACCACGCCGGGGATCTCCTCGGTGTCCGCGACGTCGCAGACGAACGGGGCGGCCTTCGCACCGCGTTCCCGGATCAGCTCACAGGTCGTGTCCAGCTTGGCCGCCGTGCGGCCGAGCACGGCGATCGCCGCGCCCTCGGAGGCCAGTGCGAGGGCGATGCCCTGCCCTACGCCCTGTCCCGCTCCGGTGACGATCGCGACCCTGTCGCTGAGGCTTCCCATCGGTTCTCCTGCTCAGTCCTGCTAGCGCGCCTAGCCCGGTCTGCCGGATCTTGCCCGGTCAGTCCGGTCTTCTCAGTCCTGGTGCGGTCATGGTGATGTGACGCGGCGCACGCAAAAGGTCCAGTCCCGCTCAGCGGGAATGACTTGTGTGGAACGGTCCGCCCGATCGTCCCGCTGAGCGGAAAGCCCTGGTGAACCCGGTGTGCGGCAGCCCACAATGGGCCGTCCGGCGAGGAGGAGGGGTTCCGATGGAGATCATCCAGCAGCTGACCGGTCCCGGGGGCGAGTTCGAACTCCGGGAGGAGGAGGTGCTCGGCGCGCGGCTGCCCGTGTTCGCGAACCGCGCCCGCAGCCTCGGTGAGGTGCTGGCCCGGTCGGCGGAGTACGGCGACCGCGACTACATCGTCACCGCGACGCGCCGGCTGACGTTCGCCGAGCACGCCGCCGCCGTCGCGTCGATGGCGAAGGCGCTGCGGGATGACCTCGGCGTGCGGCCCGGCGACCGCATCGCGATCAACGCGGCCAACAGCCCCGAGTGGATCGTCTCCTTCTGGGCCGCGGTCGCCGCCGGCGCCGTCCCGGTCGGCTACAACGCCTGGTGGGCGCCGCGCGAGATCGAGTACGCGCTCGGCCACACCGACCCGAAGGTCGTCATCGCCGACGCCAAGCGCGCGGCGCTGATCTCCGAGGACGTCCTGACCGTCGAGAAGGACGTCCCCTCGCTGATGGGGCGCTACCCGGACGCGGAGCTGGACATCCCGGACGTCGCCGAGGACGACCCGGCGGTCATCCTCTACACGAGCGGCACGTCGGGACGCCCCAAGGGCGCCGTCCACTCGCACCGGAACCTCACCTCGGTGGTCGAGTACCACCGGTACAACGACGCCCTCATGGGCGCGTTCGGCATCGACGCCTCGGGCCGCCGCTACCTGCTCGCGCTGCCGCTGTTCCACATCGCGTCGCTGCACAACCTGGCCGTCCCGCGGCTGGCCACCGGCACCGCCGTGGTCATGCACATGGGCGGCTTCGACGTGGACGGGGTGCTGAGCCTGGTCGAGCAGGAGAAGGTCACGAACTGGGGCGCCGTCCCCACGATGGCGCACCGCATGATGGAGCACGGCGACCTGTCGAAGTACGACCTGTCGTCGCTGACCGGGTTCGCGCTGGCCTCGGCGCCCTCCTCGCCCGCGTTCAAGGAGCGGCTCCAGGCCGTGTTCCCGCCGGCGCGCGGCGCCCTGGTCGACAGCTACGGCCTGACCGAGTCGTGCACCGCCATCTCCGTCGCCACCCCGATGGACCTCGCCGAGGCGCCGGGGACGCTCGGCGCCCCCAACATCGGCGTCCAGGTGGAGATCCGCGACGCCGAGGGCAGGCCGGTCCCGGACGGCGCCGAGGGCGAGGTGTGCGCCCGCAGCGCCTACAACATGATCGGCTACTGGCGGGACCCGGAAGCCACCGCCGCGAGCATCGACGCGGACCGCTGGCTGCGCACCGGCGACATCGGCATGATCGAGAACGGCCGGCTGCGGCTCACCACCCGCCGCTCCGACCTGATCATCCGCGGCGGCGAGAACGTCTACCCGATCGAGATCGAGAACGTCCTCGCC
This sequence comes from Actinomadura chokoriensis, assembly GCF_041463665.1. Taxonomy (GTDB): domain Bacteria; phylum Actinomycetota; class Actinomycetes; order Streptosporangiales; family Streptosporangiaceae; genus Spirillospora; species Spirillospora chokoriensis_A. Next base: position 7,027 of record NZ_JAXCEJ010000011.1, on the reverse strand, counting down.
GAGTACCCGGGGGTCTCCGAGTGCATCGTCATCGGCGTCCCGCACCCCGAGCTCGGCCAGGAGGTCGCGGCGGTCGTCGTCTCCGCCGGTGACGATCTTCCCTCGACCGAGGAGCTGGCGGACTTCGCGAAGGAGCGGCTCGCCTACTTCAAGGTCCCGTCCCGCTGGCACGTCACGAGCGACCCGCTCCCCCGCAACGCGACCGGCAAGGTCCTCCGCAAGCAGGTCGAGACCGACATCTCCTGAACGACCCCGACTGTCGGCGGCGGCCGGTTGGCTGCCTTCCCGCGCCACCTGCGAAGTGTTCTCGGCCCCTGTCGGATGGGCAGAATGGCGGCATGTCGCGTGAAGAGTTACTGCGCCGAGCCGAACGGGACCAGCGGGTCAGGGAACCGGCCGCGGGGACGGGCCGGATGACGATCTGGCAGGGGCTGCGCGGGATCTGGATCGACCGGCGCAACACGCGGTGGCTCGCCCGGCTCGTCCGCCGGTCCGGGTGGCCCGGCATCGCGGCGGTCGGCCCGGAGGGCGCGCACGCGGCCTGGCTGCTCGCCCAGCACGCCGACCGGAAACCGCACGTCCAGCGCATGTTCCTGGAGGCCATGGCGGAGGCGGCCGAGCGCGGGGACGCCGAACGCAAGGACCTCGCCTACCTGGAGGACCGCGTCCGCGTCAACGCCGGCCGTCCGCAGCTGTACGGAACCCAGTACGGGATGACCGAGACGGGCTTCGGCCCGCAGCCGATCGAGGACTCGGGCAGCCTCGACGACCGGCGCGCGGCCGTGGGCCTGCAACCCATGGCCGAGTACGACGCCCAGATCCGCCGCCTCACCCCCTGACCCCCCTCGTGAGCTGATCCCCGAGGTCGCTTCGGCGGTACAGGACGTGCCGCCCGTCGCGGGCCCGGGTGAGCAGGCCCGCCGCGTACAGAACTCGCAGATGCTGGGAGACGGCGCTGGGGGTCACGTTGAGACGGCGCGCGAGTTCCACCGTCGGCAGCGGTTCGTCCAGGACAGCGAGCAGGGCGGCGCGGCGCTGGCCCAGCACGGACGTCAGCGCGGTGTCGTCCGGTTCCGGTGCCGCCGCCCACAGGGTGGCGACCCCGCGGCTGGGATAGGACAGGCTGGGCGGCTCGTCCGGGTGGACGGGTGGGGCGGGCTTGTGGGCGAACACCGCCGGCATGAGCAGCAGTCCGCGCCCGGCCACCGCCACGCGGTGCCGTCCGATCATCTTGTCGATGTGGAGCACGCCGTCCTGCCAGCGCAGGTTCGGGTGCATGTCGGCGAACAGCAGCCGCGCGCCGCCCACGGCCAATTGCCGCGCCCGGTACGTCATGTCGGCCTCCAGCAGCAGCCGCATCTGCGGCCATACCGGTTCGAGCACCGTCCGCCAGTACCGGTGCAGCACATCGCATGCGTCATCGCGGAGCCTGACGGCCGCGGCGTCGTCCGGTGGCGTCGCCTGAACGAGGGCGGCCTCCATGTCCCTGCGGACGAGTTCCGGAGGCGTCCGCCGGACGATGGACAGCTCGTCCTCGAACCTCGGCGCGAAGGTCGTGGGGCGCGGTCCCAGGAAGTCGGGGATGGCCAGCCTCGTCCCGACCAGGGAGGTCAGCAGGCGGACGTCGCGCGGGTCGAGACGGGCGAGCGCGAACCTGCGCCACGGCAGATGCACCGCCTGCAGACCGGGCTCGCGCAGCACGCGCAGGCTCAGCGCCGTCTCGTCCAGCGGCGACAGGGCGAACCGGGTGTCCGCGAGGTCCTCGACACCGAGCTCGAAGCTGATCATTAAGCCCCACGCTACATCTCTTGGCCGCAGCGCTCCCCCGGCGTGGACTGGCCTTCATGACCCCCGAACGGAAGGGCGTGCACATGAAGGGCTTCGACCCTCGGACCAGCTTCGGCCCGGAGGCGTCCAAGCGTTACGACGTCGAGGACCATCGAGGTGACGAGGACCAGACGGTCGCATTCCTCGCGGGCCTCGCCAATGGGCGTCCCGCGCTGGAGTTCGCGGTCGGCACCGGGCGCATCGCACTGCCGCTGCTGAGGGCCGGCGTGCAGGTGGACGGCATCGAACTGTCGCCGGACATGGTGGACCGGATCCGCGAGAAGCCGGACGGCGACCGGATCGAGGTGACCATGGGCGACATGTCCCGCGCCACCACCGGACGCACCTACGGCCTCGTCTACCTGGTGTTCAACACGATCGGCAACGTGCTCACCCAGGACGACCAGGTCCGCTGCTTCGAGAACGCCGCCCGGCACCTGGCCGACGACGGGGTGTTCGTCCTCGAATGCCGCATACCCACGGCCCCGGCACGCCCCGGCCACCGGTTCGTCGACCCCGAGCACATCGACGTCGACGCCGTCGGACTGGACGTCTGCCGCTACGACCCCGTGACCCAGATCCTGGACGAGAATCATGTCAGCATCAGCACGGAGGGCATCGTCTTCAGCCCCATCAGGCTCCGCCTGGCCAATCCACCGGAGTTCGATCTGATGGCCCGAATCGCCGGTCTCCGCCTGCGCGAGCGTTGGGGCGGCTGGAAAGGCGAGCCCTACACATCCATCAGCTGGCGCCACATCAGCGTCTACGAACACCGCGCGAACACACCCCGCTGAGCGCTTTCGCAACCAGGAGCGGACAGGCAATCGAGAGATGGGGGTCAGGCGTCTCCAATATGGGGGTGCGACATGCGGGATGGGACGTGGGTCTTCAAGGTGATCATGCCGTTGACGGCGGCCGTCCTCGTCTTCTACGCGGCACAGGACCTGCGGCCGTCGTACGCCGCCCTGTTCCGCGTCGGCGAGCCGGGCGTTTTCACCGCCCGGGACGAGGACTGCGGCAAGACCTGCTCATGGCGGGGCGACTTCATCTCCGACGACGGCTCCAGAGTGCGCCGCAACGTCCGGCTGGCCAGCGGCGGCTCCGTCGACCACGTGGGAGATCGCGTGAAAGCACGCGACACCGGATCCCGCGTCCTGGTCTATCCCGCTACCTGGTCGTGGGACTGGCTCCTGGTGACGCTGCTCTTCGTGGGCGGTCTGGTCGCCCTCGGGTACTGGAGTGCGTGGGCGTTTCGGCGGCTCAGGCAGCGAACCGCCGTCAGAAGATCTTGAGGAGGACGCCGGACTCGGCCACGATGAGGGCCCCGATGGCGACGAAGACGGCGGGGACGAGCCATTGGCCGTAGCGTTCCACGATCTCGATGACCTTCTTGTGGGAGCCGAGCCAGGAACCGGCCAGGCACCACAGGGCGACGTCGGCGGTGAACACCACAATGGTGAGGATGGTGGGACCGGCGCCAATGGTGCGGAAAACCGGCGTGTAGACCGAGATATTGTCGGCGCCATTGGCGATGGTCACCCCCGCGACCGAGAAAAGGCCGGAGGCGACGACGGGCGAGGCGTCCTCGCCGTCTCGGTGGGCGCGAACGGCCGCGACGAGGCCCTTGACGCCCAGGGCGAAAGGGAGCAGGCCGAGTAGGCCGACCCAGTCGTCCGGCACGAACGTGAGGCCGAGCGCGGCGACCACCGACACGAACACCAGGACGGCGATCCCGGCGTACTGTCCGCCCCAGATCTGCCACGGCCGGGGGCTGCCCGCCGCCCGCGACGACAGGAAAAGCACCGTCAGCACGATGATGTCGTCGATGTTCGTCCCGACGAACATGCCGACCGCCGTCGCGATGGTCCCCCCAAACCCGCTCACGGCTCGCAAACCTACCGGGAGGGCCCGGCTCGGCGTCCACATGTCACAGAGGTCCCGGCTGTCTCGTCTCGGGTCGCGAAGACGGGTTCCGGGAAGGGACGCACCTCTATGACGAAGGAGTCAACCATGGGCGGGCAGAAGGTCGCGCTGGTCACCGGGGCGAACAAGGGGATCGGGCGCGGGGTCGCCGAGCAGCTCGCCGCGCTCGGGACGACGGTCTTCATCGGCGCCAGAGACCGGCGCCGCGGGGAGGAGGCCGCTGCGGCACTGCGCGCGGCGGGCGGTGACGTGCACGCGGTGGCCCTGGACGTCACCGACCCGGCGACCGTCCTGGAGGCCGCGCGTCAGATCGAGGAGCGCTTCGGTCGCCTCGACGTCCTGGTCAACAACGCCGGCATCACCGGCTCCGGGCAGGTCTCGCCCGAGGACGCCCACGACCAGGTCCCCAGCGTCGTCGACCTGGAGATGGTCCGGGCCGTGTTCGAGACCAACGTCGTCGGGGTGATCACCGTGACCAACGCCATGCTCCCGCTGCTGCGGCGGTCGGCCGCGCCGCGCGTCGTGAACGTCAGCAGCCACGCCGCGTCGCTGACCCTCTTCAGCGACCCGGACGGCCCCTTCGCGGCGCTGCTGCCGTCGGCTGCGTACTCACCGTCCAAGACCGCGCTCAACGCACTGACCGTGCAGTACGCCAACGAGCTGCGGAAGGACGGCATCCTCGTCAACGCCGTCGCGCCCGGCTTCGTCGACACCGACAGCAACGACCACACCGGGGTGCTCACCGTCGCGGAGGGCGCCGCGGTCGTGGTGCGCCTGGCCACACTCGGCGCGGACGGACCGACCGCGGGATTCTTCGCCGGAGAGGGCCCGGTGGCCTGGTGATGGATCGGACGAAGAACGAGGAGTTCGAGGAGCTGCGGCCACTGCTGTTCTCGATCGCCTACCGCATCCTGGGCAGCGTGACCGAGGCCGAGGACGCGGTCCAGGAAACATGGCTGCGCTACACGGCCTCACCGACACCACCCGCGTCCACCAAGTCCTTCCTTTCGGCGGTGGTCACCCGGATATCGATCGACGTCCTGCGCTCGGCCCGGGTACGGCGGGAGGAGTACGTCGGCCCGTGGTTCCCCGAGCCGCTGCTGACCGACCCCTACCAGGATCCGGAGCGCGCGGCGGAGCTGGCCGACTCGCTGTCGATGGCGGCCCTGTTGCTGCTGGAGCGGCTGAGCCCCCTCGAACGCGCGGTCTTCGTGCTGCGGGACGTGTTCGGGTTCGGGTTCGGCGAGGTCGCTGCGGCGGTGGGGCGTTCGGAGGCCGCGTGCCGCCAGCTCGCGGTGCGGGCACGCCGCCACATGGACGCGGGCCGGCCCCGGTTCGAGGCCCGCCGGACCGAGCGCGAGGAACTCGCCGGGCGGTTCCTCGACGCCTTCCGGGACGGGGACGTCGACGGGCTGCGGGAGCTGCTGGCCGCCGACGTCCAGATGGTCGGCGACGGCGGGGGCAAGGCCCCGCAGTTCGGCAGCCGGATCATCGGTACCGAGAACGTGGTCCGGGTGCTCGACTGGTCGGTGTCACGGTTCGCCCGGATCGGCGGGGTGATGGAGCCGCACCAGGTGAACGGCCAGCCGGGCGCGATCGTCCGCGACCGGGACGGCAAGGTCCTGAGCACCTGGGCGCTCGACATCCTCGACGGACGGATCCAGACGATCCGCGCGGTCAACAACCCCGACAAACTCGGGCACGTCGGGGTTGTGGCGGATGCCTGGGCGGCCTTCCACGAGGCGACAGCGCCGGACCGGCCCGCGGATTGACCGGAGAAATGGCTGCACGCCCGACCAGGCTGCCAAAACGCCTTCGCGGGCGACCCGGCTCGGGCGCCCCGCTGCTTGCCGCGGGGTTGCGGTTGCCGCGTCTCCTTATGCCACGCGTGGTCGAGGTCTTCTTTTATCGGGTTTTGTGTGGTTGCTGTGGGTGGGTAGCTGAGGTGGCCTTCCGAAGGCGGGTGCGTTTGTTTCTGTGTGTTGCCGGTTGCTGTCACGTTGGTTGCGGTGGTGGTTTGGGTGGGGTGTTTTGCTGCGGGGTGGGCGCGGGGTGCTGCCGGTGCCGCGCTGCGCGCGGAAAAGCAGTCGGCGAGGACGGGCGGTGGGTGGGGGTTGTCGGTGATGGCGCGCGCGAAGCGCGCGCTGGGGCGCTGGGGTGCTGGGGCGCGAGAACCCTGCGCCCCGGCTTCCACCTGAACACCTCCCTCAACCCGGCGACCGCAACCAACGTGACAGCAACCGGCAGCCCGCCGTCCGGTGCGCACCCACCTTCGGGAGGCCACCCCAGCCGCCCACCTGCAGCAACCACCCCGACCCCGATAAAGCCGCGCTCAACCCCCACCAACCGTTGGACGACCACCGACCGCAAGGAACGTCCCTTTCTGGTGCGCCGGCCGTAACAATAGTCGGTGACAGAAATGTGGCGTGTCTGAATTGTCCACCACTTCCGGCGGGGGCGCCGAATATAATTGGGGCAGGAATTGAGGTTGGGAGGTGAACCCCCGGTGTCGATGCCCGCCCAGGCCACCACAATCTCTGGCGGCCAGCGTGAATGGGAGAACCGGGAGTGGTTCCCGCCCGGCCCGCAACTGGCGATCTGCCTGTCCGGCGGGAAGAACCGCCTGAACGACCTGACCGACGACGAGTTGTTGCAAGTCGCCGCCGCCGCACGCAGGCAAACCTCCTGGGCCCAAGCGCGGGAGCTGGCCGCGATCGCCGAGCTCGCCCGCCGCCGCACCGCCGACGAAGACCAGGGCGACCCCGACTACCGGATCCTGTCAGCGCGCGAGTCGGTCACCGAAGAGGTCTCCGCCGCGCTGACCGTCACCGGCAACACCGCCGCCACCCTGGTCCACCTGGCGGAACGGTTGACCGGGCCGCTGGCGGAGAGCGGGGCGGCGTTGGAGGCCGGACGGATCGACATGGCCAAGGCCCGCACCATCTGCGAGGTCACCGAGCACCTGCCGCCCGAGACAGCCGGCCGAGTGGAATCAGCGGCGCTGGAGAAGGCGACCGAGCAGACCACCGGGCAACTGCGCCGCCGCATCAAACGGATCGCGCAGCGCCTGGCACCCGAGGCGACCGAAGAACGCAAACGGGAAGCCGTCCGGCAACGGCGCCTGGAGGTGTGGGACAACCCGTCCGGCACTTCGGATCTCGCGCTGTGCGACCTGGCTCCTGAGGACGCCCACGCCATCCACAACAAGATCACCGCCGCCGCGCGCGGCATCAAGACCGACGGCGACACCCGCCCTCTGAACGCCATCCGCGCCGAC
>NZ_JAXCEJ010000010.1:0-237090 GCF_041463665.1 Actinomadura chokoriensis | reverse complement strand
CCGACAACGCATAGGAGAACATCGCCTCACCACGCGCCACCGGCCCCAGATACCGCTTCTTGAGCTCCTCACCACCGGCCAGCAGCACCGGAACCGTCCCCAGCTTGTTCACCGCCGGAATCAACGACGACGACCCGCACGCCCGCGCCACCTCCTCGATCACGATCACCGTGGCCAGCGCGTCCGCCCCCGCACCCCCGTACGATTCGGGCACGTGCACCGCATGCAGATCCGCCGCCACCAACGCGTCCAACGCCTCCTGCGGGAACCGGGACTCCTCGTCCACCACCGCCGCGAAAGGAGCGATCTTGGCATCGGCCAGCTCACGCACCGTACGCCGCAGCAGCTCATGCTCCTCCGACGGCGCGTACGCCGGGTAGTCGCTCATCGTCCGTCCACCTGCCCCAATACTTTGACGACAAATATTTGAAGGCCAAAATAATTGACGCCCCGCCGTCCGGTCAAGGCGTCTCCAAGGTGCGCGGCAGCCTGGCGGGCACCGAGTCGTCGGCGCTCCTGCGCCAGGCCGGCCTCGGCTCGACTGGATCCGGCCCGGCGAGGTCGACGGTCTGGAATGTCGGGCCCACGGGCGGGCGACCGCCGCAAGGGCGGTGAGCGTCGTCAAAGTGGGCAGGGTGACTCGCCGGTCGTACCCGCCGGCAGGCGGTGGCGTCCGCCCGCCCCGGGCACGTGCGGAACCAGCCGGAGGTCGTTACTCCCGCCGGCCCAGTTCAAAGCCGCACCCGAGAATCGAACTCGATTCCCCTGACTGGAGGTCAGGCCCCTCATCGTCCAGCCCTCTGCGGCAGGGCGGCGGAACGGCGAGATCCCGCCGGGTGGATCGGGCCGGACTCGAACCGGCAACCTCCCGCTTGCAAGGCGGACGCTCTTCCCATTGAGCTACAGACCCGTGAATTCGTTACCCATAGGGTGCGGGACGGGGTGTGAATGCGCAAAGCATTTTTTTAATGCGGCCGCCCCGGGCCAGACGGTCCGTCTGGCCCGGGGCGGCCGGTCACGCGGCACCGCCGCTACCGGCGGGTTCGGGCCGTGCGCCCCCCGCGCGAGGGGGTCAGCAGCCGTTGCAGCACCCGGATCGGGAGGGTGACGATGCTGACGATCGTGCCGATGATGGCGCTGAACGCTGCGCTGATGCGGCGCATCGGAATTCACTCCTTCAGGTCGTCCTATCCGACCCGTACCCGAGCGTCGCGTTTTACACCGGCTTTGCCCCGACAATGACTGTGGCGTAGAACTCCTCGGACGTCGCGACCGCGGCGGCGAGCCCGCCCCGCTCGACGGCGGCGACCGCGTCCGGAACCTGCCGCTCGCTCGTCTCGAACAGCAGGTGGCCGCCCGGGGCGAGCCACCGCGACGCCTCGGCGGTGACGCGGCGCAGGACGTCCAGGCCGTCGGGGCCGCCGTCGAGCGCGACCCGCGGCTCGTGGTCGCGCGCCTCCGCCGGCAACAGGGCGAGGTCGCCCGACGGCACGTAGGGGACGTTGGCGAGCAGCACGTCGACGTGCCCGCGCAGCGCGTCCGGGAGCGGCGCGAACAGGTCGCCTTCGTAGGCGTGGCCGCCGTACGGCGCGATGTTGCGGCGGGCGCAGCGCACCGCGGCGGGCTCGACGTCGGCGGCGTGCAGGGCGTACCCGTCCAGCCCGGCGACGAGCGCGGCGCCCAGCGCGCCGGAGCCGCAGCACAGGTCGACGACGACCGGGCGCGGCGGGGCGAGCGCGGCGGCCCGCCGGACGAGGAACTCGGTGCGGCGGCGGGGCACGAACACCCCGGGCTCGACGGCGACCCGTAGACCGCAGAACTCCGCCCAGCCGAGGACGTGTTCGAGCGGCAGCCCGGCGGCGCGCCGGTCCACCATGGCGGACGCGTCGTCCGGCGTGCGGGCGGTGGCGAGGATCAGCCGCGCCTCGTCCTCAGCGAACACGCAGCCGGCGGCGCGCAGCCTGGAGACGATGGCGGACTCGGTCGTGGATGTCGACATGGGCGTTTCCGGACTGTATCCCACCATGCCGCCACGCGGTCGCCCGGAGCCGTCGAGCGGCCCGCTCACCGGCGGCCCGCGCGCCCTGCTCTCGTTTAGGGCCCTTGTCAAGGGGCATTCCCGCAGCGCACGTCATCGGGGGGTCACGTGGCGCGGGTGAGATGGTGGGGCACGGGGCTCGTGGCGCTCGTGCTGCTCGTCCTCGGCGCGGGGCTCCCGCTGCTGGACACGGCCCTCGGCGGCCACGGGAGACCGCTTGCGGCAGGTACCGTCCTGTCGCTGGGGACGCAGCGCGACGGCGTCCGGCCGGTGACGTTCTCGGTCCCCTCCCCCGGCTGGGTCCTCGACCAGGCGCACTCGTCACTGGCCAGCAACGTCGAACTGGCCAACGCCGAGGTCGGCCTCTCGGTGAGCGTCGTCGTGCCGCTGGCGCCGCTGGACGCCCGCGAACTGTGGGACGGCCTCGGCCGGATCGTCGCCGTCGGCGGGCGGTCGCGGCTGCACGCGCGGCCCGTCCCGATCACGACCGCGCGGGGGCTGACCGGGCTGACCGGGCTGCTCGGCGGGCCGGAACGCACCGGCACGGCGACCGTGTTCGCCACGAGGACGCTCGGCGCGACCGTGACCGCGTCGGGCCCGCCGGGCGCCTACGGGAGGCTGGCCGCGGAGGTCGACGCCATGGTGCGGACCATCACGATCTCGGCGCCGTCATGACGCGCCGGCCGGCGTTCTGGCTGTGGGCGGCCGCGTGCCTGCTCGGCCTCTGGACCGCCTTCCGCGGGATCGGCCTCGGGGTCGCGGCCTTCCCGGCCGGCGCGATCTTCGGGTTCGCGCTGCTGGCGCCCACCCTGGTGGCGGGCGTCTGGGCGCTGCGCCGGCTGCATCCGGTCCGGCCGCTTCCGCTCGGGTACGCGCTGGTCGCGGTGGCGTGGGGCGGCCTCGCCGCGTTCGGCATGGCGCTGCCCGCGAACTCGGCGTTCCAGTCGATCCTCGGCAAGACGGCCGGGCCGGCCTTCAACTCGGTGTGGGGCGCGTCGATCGCCGCGCCGGTCGACGAGGAGATCCTGAAACTGCTCGGCGTCGCGGTCCTGGCGCTGATGGCTCCGGCCGCGGTCCGCGGGCCGCTGGACGGCTGGGGTTACGGCGCGCTCGCCGGGCTGGGCTTCCAGTTCGCGGAGAACTTCCTGTACGTCCTGAACACGATCGTGCTGACGGGCGCCACCCAGGACGCGAACGCGGCGTTCTTCTCCTTCGGCAGCCGGGTGATCGGCGGGGCGTGGTGGAGCCACTGGGCGATGACGGCGGTCGGCGGCGCGGGGCTCGGCTGCCTGCTCGGCCGGGCGTCCCGGACGGGCCTCGCCGTCGCGGCGGGGGCGCTCCTGCTCGCGATGGCGCTGCACTCGTGGTGGGACGCCCCCGTCCTGCCCGGGGTGCTACTGCTGCCGGTGAAGGGCGCGCCGATCCTGCTCGCGGCGATCGTCGCCTACCGGCTCGCGCGCCGCCGCTACCTGTCGCACTTCCGCCGCACGGTGCACGCGGAGACGGCGAAGGGCGTCCTCGTCCCGGGCGAGGGGCACGTGCTCGCGTTCCGCAAGTGGCGCCGCAAGGAGCGGTGGGGCGTGCCGGCCGGAGAGCCGCGGCGGCTGCTCGCCCGGCTCCGCGCCGACCAGCTGGAGCTGATCGAGGACGGTCTCGGCGGCCTGGAGCCCGACCCGCTGGCCGCCGACCGGCTGCGCGCCGACATCCGGATCGTCCGGCACCGCCTCAACTCCGCCGGCGACGCCCGCGTCGCCTGACCGGGCGGCCCCGAGCCGCGCGCGGGGCCGCTGCCGGGCGGGGCCGCCGGTGGCCGTGGGGCGGCGTTTGTCGAGGTCCGGCCCGGGTACCCGCCCTGCGGAGACGATGATCGGCCTGGGGAGAGGCGCGATGGCGGGACGCAAGGGCCGGTCGGGGTCGCAGCGGCTGGGAGACCTGGTCGAGGGGGTCAACGACCGGCTCGGTTCCACCACGTTCCTCGATGTGAACATCAAGAAGGCGTTCCCCAAGCACTGGTCGTTCCTGCTCGGTGAGATCGCGCTCTACTCGTTCATCATCCTGATCATCACGGGCGTCTTCCTCACGCTGTTCTTCAAGCCGAGCGGCTCGGAGCTCGTCTACGACGGTTCGTACGCGCCGCTGAAGGGCGTGCAGATGAGCGAGGCGTACTCCTCCACCCTCGACCTCACGTTCGACGTCCGGGGCGGGCTGCTGATGCGGCAGATCCACCACTGGGCGGCGAACGTCTTCCTCGCGGCGATCGTCGTCCACCTGATGCGGATCTTCTTCACCGGGGCGTACCGCAAACCGCGCGAGATCAACTGGGTGATCGGCGTCACGATGTTCGTGCTGGCGCTCGCCGAGGGGTTCGCCGGCTACTCGCTCCCGGACGACCTGCTGTCCGGCACCGGTCTGCGGATCGCCCAGGGCATCATGCTGTCGATCCCCGTCGTCGGGACGTACGTGAGCCTGTGGGCCTTCGGCGGCGAGTTCCCGGCGAGCGAGGACTTCATCCCGCGGCTGTTCACCGTGCACATCCTGCTCATCCCCGGGATCCTGATCGCGCTCGTCACCGCGCACCTGATGATCCTGTGGCACCAGACGCACACCACATGGCCGGGCAGAGGCCGGCGGGAGATGTCGGTGAGCGGCGAGAAGACCTTCCCCCACTTCGCCACGCAGAGCACCGCGTACTTCCTCTTCACGTTCGGCGTCCTCGCGGCGCTGGCGGCGCTCTTCCAGATCAACCCGGTCTGGCTCTACGGTCCCTTCGCGCCGGACCAGATCTCGTCCGGCTCGCAGCCCGACTGGTACGTCGGCTTCCTCGAAGGCTCGCTGCGCATCATGCCGCCTCTGGCGACGACCGTGGCCGGGCGCACCATCGCGTGGAACGTGCTGGTGCCCGCCGTCCTCCTGCCGGGGATCTTCTTCACGCTCATCGGGGTGTATCCGTTCGCGGAACGCTGGGCGGTCGGAGACGAACGCATCCATCACCTGCTGGACCGGCCGCGCAACGCCCCGACCAGGACCGGCATCGGCGCCGCGGCGGTCGCCTGGTACGTCAACCTGCTGGCCGCGGGCGGGAACGACATCATCGCCGTCACGTTCGACATCCCGCTCTTCTGGACGACGTGGTTCTTCCGCGTCGGGTTCTTCGTCGCGCCGATCGTCGCGTTCGTCATCGCCCGGCGGGCCTGCCTGAGCCTGCAACGCCGCGACCTGCGCATGCGCGAAGAGGGGGTGGAGAGCGGCCTGATCTCGCTGAGCCCGGGCGGCGGTTACGAGGAGCGGCACGAGCGGCCGTCCGCGGATCGGGAGGCCGTCCTGCGGACCCGGCAGCCCGGCGAACTCGTCGCCCCCTACCCGAACCACCTCATCCCGCTGCCGACCCCCGACCGTGCCCGCACGCAGATACGCACCCGCGCCAACCGCTTCTACCTCGACTACCAGTCGGAGTCGTACGGTGGCGGCCAGGGCGACCTGGAGCGGGACTCGGCGGAGGACGGCGAGGGCGGCTGACCGGGGTTCAGGCCCCACTCGGCGGCGGCAGCGCAGGCTCGGCCTCCTGCGGCGGCTCCGTCGGCGGGTAGTGCAGGTCGAACGCGGGACGCGCGGAACGGATCCGGGGCATGGACGTGAAGTTGTGCCGGGGCGGCGGGCAGGACGTCGCCCACTCCAGCGAACCGCCGGCGCCCCACGGGTCGTCCACCCCGACCTTCTCGCCGTGCCGCCAGGTCCGCAGGACGTTCCACAGGAACGCGAACGTCGAGGCCCCGAGGATGAACGCGCCGATGGACGAGACGAAGTTCAGGGTCGAGAACTCGTCGGCGTAGTCGGCGTAGCGGCGCGGCATGCCCTCGGCGCCCAGCCAGTGCTGGACGAGGAACGTCGTGTGGAAGCCGGCGAACAGCGACCAGAAGTGGATCTTCCCCCAGGTCTCGTCGAGCATCCGGCCCGTCATCTTCGGCCACCAGAAGTAGAAGCCGCCGAACATCGCGAACACGACGGTGCCGAAGAGGACGTAGTGCAGGTGGGCGACGACGAAGAAGGAGTCGGTGACCTGGAAGTCCAGGGGCGGGGACGCCAGGATGACCCCGCTCAGGCCGCCGAACAGGAACGTGACGAGGAACCCGACCGCGAACAGCATGGGGGTCTCGAACGACAGGTGCCCCTTCCACATCGTGCCGACCCAGTTGAAGAACTTGATCCCGGTGGGGACGGCGATCATGAACGAGGTGATGGAGAAGAACGGCAGCAGGACGCCGCCGGTGGCGAACATGTGGTGCGCCCACACGACCATCGACAGCCCGCTGATCGCGATGGTGGCCGCGACCATGCCGAGGTACCCGAACAGCGGCTTGCGCGCGAACACCGGGATGATCTCGGTGATGATCCCGAAGAACGGCACCGCCACGATGTAGACCTCGGGATGGCCGAAGAACCAGAACAGGTGCTGCCACAGCAGCGCGCCGTGGTGGGAGGCGTCGTAGATGTGCGCGCCGAGCTTGCGGTCGGCCTCCAGCGCGAACAGCGCGGCGGTCAGCACCGGGAAGGCGATCAGCACCATCAGGCTGGTCAGCAGCACGTTCCAGGTGAAGATCGGCATCCGGAACATGACCATGCCGGGGGCGCGCATCGCGACGATCGTGGTGGTCAGGTTCACCGCGGTCAGGATCGTCCCGAAGCCGGACAGGGCCAGTCCCATGACCCACATGTCGCCGCCCGGGCCGGGCGAGTAGGTCTCGGACGTCAGCGGCGAGTAGGCGAACCATCCGAACGCGGCGGCGCCGCCCGGCGTGACGAACGAGGCGAGGACGATGAGGGCGCCGAACAGGAACAGGTAGTAGGTGAGCGCGTTCATCCGCGGGAACGCGACGTCGGGCGCGCCGATCTGCAGCGGGACGATCACGTTGGCGAAGCCGAGGAAGAGCGGCGTCGCGAACAGCAGCATCATGATCGTGCCGTGGATGGTGAAGAGCTCGTTGTAGCGCTGGTTGCTCATCACCTGGTGGCCGGGCTCCATGAGCTCGGCCCGCATGAGCATGGCCATCAGCCCGGCGATCAGGAACATCGTGAACGAGGTGCCGAGATAGAGGTAGCCGACCATCTTGTGGTCGGTCGTGGCCAGGACGTGGCTGATCTTCGTGCCCTTGCGGTGGCGCGAGAGCGCCTCGGCGACGCTGGTGTCGTCCCCGCCCTGTACGGCCGTCATCCCCGGCCCTCCCTCCCCCGTCCGGCGCCCATCGGGGCACTTGCCCCGACGGGTGCTTTCAAACGCGGCCGGAGAGGAGCGATCTCGCTGGTGGGGCGGGTGTCAGGTGACGGCGCACAGCCAGGCGCCCCGCAAGGTCATGGGACGCTGCTCGGGGAAGAGCCCGGGAGGGCGCCCCTCCGCCAGTTCGCTCAGCCGGTTCAGGAAGATGCCCTCGCGGAGCGCCCACGGGCAGATGTCGAGGCGGTCGAGCCCGAGGACGTCCATCACGCCCTCGGCCACGATCGCGCCCGCGAGGATCTGGTGGGCGCGCGACGCCTTGACCCCGGGCAGCCGGGCCCGCTCCTCGTCCGGCAGCTTCGCCAGTTTCGGGATCCAGCGGTGCAGGTCGCTCCGGTCGAGGTGCCGCTCCCGGTAGGGCCCGGCCTTCGCCCGGGGCGCCCCGCACAGCCGGGCGAGCTGGGTGAAGGTCTTGGACGTCGCCACGGCCCGGACCGGCTCCGGCCGGCCGGCGATCGCGATGGTCGCCTCGGAGAGCACGGACCGGACGTGCGCGCGCAGCGCCCGCCGGGTGCGTTTGCGCACGGGCGGCCGCGGCGGCAGGTGGTGCCGGGTGAGGCGGCCCGCGCCGAGCGGCAGCGACAGCGCGATCTCCGGTTCCCGCCCGGCGCCGTGGGCGAGTTCCAGGGAGCCGCCGCCGATGTCGGCGAGCAGCATCGGCCCCGCCGACCACCCGAACCAGTGGCGGGCGGCGAGGAACGTCAGCCGCGCCTCCCGCTCGCCGGTGAGGAAACCGAGCTCGACGCCCGTGGCGGCGCGGACCTCGGCGGCGACGTCGTCGCGGTTGGCGGCGTCGCGCAGCGCGGACGTCGCGTACGGGACCAGTTCGGCCACGTCGAGGGCCGAGGCGGCGGCCACCGCCTCCCGGACCGCGGCGATCAGCCGCCCGACGGCGGGCCGGCCGATGACGCCGTGCCGGTCGGTGGCCTCGGCCAGCCGGACGGCGCTCTTCACCGAGCGGACGGGCATGGGCGGGTGGCCGGGGTCGAGGTCGGCCACCCGCAGGTGCGCCGAGTTGGAGCCGATGTCGAGCACGCCGAGACGCAGGGGGCCGTCGTTCATGCGACGTGCTTTACCCCGCATTTACGTTCTCAGTCCGAACCCGCCGCCGGGAGGCCGCGGCGGTGCGGTAGAAGGCGGCGACTTCGGGAAGGCCGCTGGAGAAGGCGACTATTGGAGGAACTCCCGGTGTCGCACGACATGGACGCTCGGGACACCGGCCCGCACGGCGTCGGCGCGCGGGCCGACGTCGCGGCCGCCCGCGACGAGGCCGTCCGGGCCATCGACGGGCTGGACGCCGCGCGCCGGCGCGCCGAACGGACCCGCGTCGACCCCGGGTGGGAGCGCCAGGTGGCCGACGCCGCGCGCGTCCTGTCCGCCGCCGCCCGCGAGCTCACCCGCCTCGTCGACGACCGCGGCCGGGAGCCCGCGGCCCGCTCCGCCGGCCGCCGGGCCGCGCCGCCGCCCGCCAGGCGTCCGCCCGAGGGTGAACCGCTCGTGACGCTCGACCTCGCGCACCGCCTCGCCCCGGGGTGGCGGCTGTGCCAGGTCACCCTCGCCGACCGGGACGCCCACCGCTGGCATCTGCGGCACGGGGACCACGCCGCCGGGACCGTGACGCACGCCCTCGGCCTGCGCGGGCGCCGCACCGGCTGGGAGGCCCGCGACGCGCGCGGGTACCGGCTCCGCCCGGGGCCGGGTCCGGACGCCTACCGGCTCGCCGCGCCCCATCTGTGGGCCACCAGGGCCGCCGCCGTCCTGGCGGTGGCACGCGCCCACCGCTGCCCCTGAGGGACGTTTCGCCCGGATCGTCGGGGTAGGCCCGCCTGGGACGGGCCACCGCGTCGAGGAGGAGTAACGATGAGGGCTGTCACCTGGCACGGCAAGCGCGACGTCCGCGTCGACACCGTGCCCGACCCGCAGATCAAGGAACCCGACGACGCGATCGTCCGGATCACCTCGTCCGGCGTCTGCGGATCGGACCTGCACCTGTACGAGGTGCTCGGGCCGTTCCTCGACGAGGGCGACATCCTCGGCCACGAGCCGATGGGCGTCGTGGAGGAGACCGGCCCGGAGGTCAAGCACGTCAAGCCCGGCGACCGCGTGGTCGTCCCGTTCAACATCGCGTGCGGACGCTGCCACATGTGCGGCATGCAGCTGTACGCGCAGTGCGAGACGACGCAGGTCCGCGAGCACGGCTCGGGGGCGGCGCTGTTCGGCTACACCAAGCTGTACGGGCAGGTGCCCGGCGCGCAGGCCGAGTACCTGCGGGTGCCGCAGGCGCACTTCGGGCCGATCAAGGTGCCCGAGGGCCCGCCGGACGAGCGGTTCGTCTACCTGTCGGACGTGCTGCCGACCGCGCGGCAGGCCGTGGACTGGGCGGACGTCCCGGACGGCGGGACGGTCACCGTGCTCGGCCTCGGCCCGATCGGCCAGATGTGCGCGCGGATCGCCCGCCATCTCGGGTACCGCGTGATCGCGGTCGACTTCGTGCCGGAGCGGCTGGAGATGGCGCGCCGGCACGGCATCGAGGTGATCGACTCCGATGACGCCGACGACGTGCCGGACGCGGTGCGGCAGCTCACCGGAGGCCGCGGCACCGACTCGGTGATCGACGCGGTCGGCATGGAGGCGCACGGCTCGCCGGGCGCCAAGCTGGCGCAGACCCTCACCGGGCTGATGCCGGGCAATTCCGCCGCGCCGCTGATGTCGCGCGTCGGGGTGGACCGGCTCGCGGCGCTGGGCACCGCGATCGAGATCGTCCGCCGCGGCGGCACGATCTCGGTCATCGGCGTGTACGGCGGCATGACCGACCCGCTGCCGATGCTGCGGATGTTCGACAAGGGCATCGGCCTCCGGATGGGCCAGGCGCACGTCAGGAAGTGGGTCGAGGAGCTGCTGCCGCTCGTCACCGACGACTCCGACCCGCTCGGCGTGATGGACCTCGCCACGCACCGCCTGCCGCTGGAGAAGGCGCCAGAGGGGTACGAGATGTTCCAGAAGAAGCAGGACGGCGCCATCAAGGTGCTGCTGCAGCCCGGGGCGTGACGCGTCCTTCGCGAGATCATCGCGGCGCGGCCCCGCTCCCCCTAGGCTTTCGGCACGCCCTCACGGGGCGTGCCGATGACCCGAGCCTGGAGGTGGGCCCATGCACCCGTTCCGCGCGGCCATTGAGAAGGGCGACGTCGACGCCCTCCCGGCGCTGCTGGCCGAGGACGTCACGTTCCTCAGCCCGGTGGCGTTCGCGCCGTACGAGGGACGGGCCGCCGTCACCGCGATCCTGCGCGCGGTGACCCGGGTGTTCACCGGCTTCCGCTACGTCCGCGAGATCAGCGACGGCCGCGACCACGCGCTGGTCTTCAAGGCGCGGGTCGGCGACCGCGAGGTGCACGGCTGCGACTTCCTGCACCATGACGACGCCGGGCTCATCGACGAGTTCTGCGTGATGGTGCGGCCGCTGTCGGGCGCCCGCGCGCTGTCGGACGCGATGGCGGTCGAGTTCGAGAACGTCCGGCGGGAGATGGGCCTCGCCTGAGCGCCCGCCCATCGGTGGTCCCGGCAGGCGGGCTCGGTCATGAACAGTCGGCGGAAGGCGGCGGGCCCGGCCCGGCGGCTCGCATGCGTCCGCCGGACCGGGCCCGTTCCCGAGCCCCCGCTCCCCCGGAACGGATGCCCGGCGGCCGTCAGGCCGGCACGTGCGCCTTGTCGCGCGTCCAGTGCCGGTGCGCCTTGACCGCCTCGATCAGTTTGGCGGGGAAGTCGCTGGAGGCTCCCTCGCCGGTGACGACGCCGGCGTCGCTGACCGTGTTCTGGTCCGCGAACTCCACGCCGGTGATCCCGGCGCGTTCCAGCAGCCCGATGCCGGCGTCGAGGGCGCCCACCGCCTTGCAGTGCACGAACGACTCGGCGACGAAGTGGACGGCGTCGCCGTCCTGCGCGAGCGCCCGGACGCTCTCCTCGCCGCCGGGCACGAAGACCGCGTCGTAGAGGACGGACGCGACGGTCGACATGGCCCGGGTGACCTCGACCTGACCGCCGTCGGCCGCCTGGACGAAGCCGTCCTCGGCGGCGAGGACCTCGCAGACCGCGCCCGCCTCGGTGAGCGCGTCCCCGACCGCGGTGACGGCGCCGGAGTCGACGCCGTCCGCCGCCAGGATCGCGACCTTGCGTCCCAGCACCGAGTCCGCGGCCGAGTTCGCCTGGCTGAGCGCGGGCGAGCTGCGGCCGTGGTTGGGGGTCGCGGCCGCCTCCGGCGGCGACACGCCGATGCCCTCGGCCACGCGGACGGCGAGATCGTGGTCGACGTGGTTGAGGTGCCCGACGACGCCCTCCCGGATGTGCATGTGGTCGCACTTGCCGAGCTCGAACCGGAACGCGCCGACGATGTGCTCCTTCTCCCAGTCCGCCATGCTGTTCCAGAACAGCGTCGCCTGGGAGTAGTGGTCGGCGAAGCTCTCGCTCCGCTTGCGGATCTTGTTGCCCTCCACCCGCTCCTGGTAGTGGGTGAACGAGCCCTCGCCGCCGACGGCCGGGCAGCCGCCCGACAGCGAGTTCTTGTGGTAGGCCGCCTGCGCCTGATGGACCTCCATCTGGTGGTAGCCGTCGCGGTGGTGGTTGTGCACCGGCGCGACCGGCCGGTTGACCGGGATCTGCGGGAAGTTCGGCCCGCCGAGCCGGATCAGCTGCGTGTCCAGGTAGGAGAAGAGCCGCGCCTGCAGCAGCGGATCGTTGCTGAAGTCGATGCCGGGCACGACGTTGCCGAGGTGGAAGGCGACCTGCTCGGTCTCGGCGAAGAAGTTGCCGGGGTTGCGGTTCAGCACCAGCGTGCCGACCGGCCGCACCGGCACGTCCTCCTCCGGAATGATCTTGGTCGGGTCGAGCAGGTCGAAGTCGAACCGGTGCTCGTCCTCCGCGGGGACGAGCTGGACCCCGAACTCGTACTCGGGGAACGCGCCCGACTCGATCCGCTCCCACAGGTCCGCCCGGCCGAAGTCGGGGTTCTTCCCGGCGATCTTCTGGCTCTCGTCCCAGGCGAGCGAGTGGGTGCCGAGCTTCGGCTTCCAGTGGAACTTCACGAACGTCGGGCGCCCCTCGGCGTTCACCAGCCGGAACGTGTGGACGCCGAAACCCTGCATCATCGCGAAGCTGCGCGGGAGCGCCCGGTCCGACATCAGCCACATCATCATGTGCATGGTCTCGGGCTGCAGCTGCACGAAGTCCCAGAGGGTGTCGTGCGCGGACGACGCCTGCGGGATCTCGCTCATCGGCTCCGGCTTCACCGCGTGCACGAAGTCGGGGAACTTGATGCCGTCCTGGATGAAGAACACCGGCATGTTGTTGCCGACGAGGTCGAAGTTGCCCTGCCGCGTGTAGAACTTCGTCGCGAAGCCGCGGACGTCCCGGACGGTGTCGGCCGATCCGCGCGAACCGGCGACGGTGGAGAACCGCACGAACACCGGCGTCGTCAGCGACGTGTCGGTGAGGAACTCGGCGGTGGTGTACTCGGCGAGCGACTCGTGCAGCGTGAATTCGCCGTACGCGCCGGCACCGCGCGCGTGCACGACCCGCTCGGGAATCCGCTCGTGGTCGAAATGTGTGATTTTCTCGCGCAGATGGAAGTCCTCCAGCAGGGACGGCCCGCGCTCGCCCACGGAAAGCGAGTTGTCGGTGTCGTCGACCCGGATCCCCTGATCGGTGGTGAGCTTCGTGCCTTCGGGGCTCACCCGCCGGAGGTCCATCTGCTCCTGTTTCGGGTCCGCCCGGTCGGCGGGATCGGCCATGGTCCAGCTCCCTCAATGGTGAATGGGCATGTCGATGCGGCTACCCCCCGATGCCCGCGCCATGCGCGCTTTGACCTGAACTTGAGTCCGCTCCGGCGCACCCGTTCCGGAGCGCTCCCGGGGCGGTTGTCAGCGGGATGACAAACGCATCTCCACACGGGTGAAGGCCGCTGAGTGTCGCGGATCACCCCGCGTACCTAGGTTGGGACGACCGGGACGCCGGGCGGCCCGGGAATGGCGCTTTCGCGCAAGCGAGCGGGAGGTGGCACCGTGACCGCGGCGTACGAGGACCCGCACTCCGGATCACCGGTCCTGGAGGGCCTGACGGAGGAGCCGTGGCGGGACGTCCCGGCGGAGGAGGCGCGCTGGATGCGCCCCCGCCTGCCGGACCTGCTCGGCGTGATGGTGAAGGGCGTGCTGCGGCACGTCCCCGAGTACGACCGGCCGGGCGACGCGGCCTACTGGCGGGTGGCCGAGGCCGCGGTCGCGCACGCGATGGAGCACTTCGTGCAGATGATCGCCGACCCGGACACCTCGTGGAAGGAGGTGTACCAGGTCTTCTTCGACGTCGGCTACGGCGAGGCCGTCGAGGGCCGCAGCCTGGAGCACCTGCAGAACGCGATGCGGGTCGGGTCGCGGATCGCCTGGCGGCACCTCGCGGTCGAGGCCGAGCGGCTCGGCCGCCCCCGCGCGCTGGTCAGCCTGCTCGCCGAGGCGAACTTCGCCTACCTGGACGCGCTGGCGTCCGCGGCGGCGCACGGCTACGCGCGGGCCCGGGAGAAGGCGGCCGGGGAGCGCGAGCAGCGCCGCGGCCGGCTGCTGGCGCTGCTGCTGTCGGACCCGCCGGCGCCGCCCGAGGTCGCCCGCGAGCAGTCCGCCCGGGCGGGCTGGCCGCTGCCGCGGCGGCTGGCGGTGATCGTGCTGCGCCCGCGGCCGGGCAGCGGCGGCGAGGGCCCCGCGGGGCTGCCGCCCTCCCTGCTGACCGGCCTGGACCGCGGCCGCCCCTGCCTCATCATGCCCGACCCGGACGGCCCCGGCCGCGTCGACGAGCTGACCGCGACGCTCGCCGGCTGGACGGGCGCGATCGGCCCGTCCGTCCCGGTGGAGGAGGCCGGGACGTCGCTGCTGTGGGCGCGCCGCGCGCTGGACCTCGCCCCCGCCGAGCCGGCCGGCCGCCGGGGGGCGCGGCGCGGCGGCGTGCTCGTCCGGGCCGAGGAGCACCTCCCCAGCCTGCTGCTGCGCGAGGGCGGGACGCTCGCCGCGATCGTGGCGTCCCGGCGGCTGGCCCCGCTGGACGCGGCGGGGCCGCGGCAGGGCCTGCGGCTCGCCGTGACGCTGCTGGAGTGCATGAAGCACGGCTTCAACGCCACCGGCGCCGCCGAGGTCCTGTGCGTGCACCCGCAGACCGTCCGCTACCGGCTGGCGCAGCTCCACGAGATGTTCGACTTCGACATCGAGGACCCGGAGATCCGGCTGGAGACGATGCTCCTCCTGCACACCTGGATCCAGCGCCACGACGCCTGACACCTGCCCCTGCACGGCCGCGTCCGTCCTCCTGCCAGGCCGGAATCCGCTACGGTCGGGGACGCCGCGTAGGCGAGGGGAAGGAAGACAGAGAGCACATGGCCGAGAAGGTCATTCGCGTGGACGACATCGACGGCTCCGAAGGCGACGACGTCGTAAAGCGAGACTTCGAAGTCTTGGGTCGGACGTTCACGATCGACTTGAGCGATGACAACTTCAAGCGGCTGAACGAGATGCTGGACGCGCTCGCGCCCTTCATCGAGAAGGCCGCGGAGGTGAAGCCCGCCGGGAAGGGCCGCAAGTCCCGCGTCGCGAAGATCAAGGGCTACACGAACGGCGATGTCCGCGAGTGGGCATTGCGTCAGGACATCGAAGTCTCCGAACGTGGCAAGATATCGGATGAGGTCTATGCTGCATTCATCGAGGCACATCCGGACGCCAAGCCGGACGCATAGCTAGAGGGAGTCCCCGCATGGCACAGAAGGTCGAAGTCCTTCTCGTGGACGACATCGACGGTGGAGAGGCTGACGAGACCGTCAGCTTTTCCCTCGATGGCACCACTTACGAGATCGACCTGAGCAAGAAGAACGCCGCCAAGCTGCGCAACGGCCTGGAGCCGTTCGTGGCGAGCGCCCGCAAGGCCCGCAAGACCGCCGGCCGCGCCGGCCGCGGGTCGCGCACCGCGGGGAGCCGTGAGCGCTCCGCCGAGATTCGCGAGTGGGCCAAGAACCACGGCATCAAGGTCAATGAGCGGGGCCGTATCCCCGCCAATGTGATCGAGCAGTACGAGGCCGCGCACTAGCGGTCCCGGGGCCGGCGGCGTTCCGGCACGGCACCGAGGGGCCGGGGTGGAATTCTCACACCCCGGCCTCTTCCGTGCACACCGGGCAAATCGCCATTAGCAGAGAATGCCGGGAATGGTGCGAGTCGCCGCAATAGGCTGTCTGGCGGGCAGCGGCTGGAGGGGGCGGAGCGGTTGGCACCTGTGACACGACGGGACCGTGTCCGGTACTGGTTCGACCGGACGATGTCGAAAGGGACGCCCGCGCTCATCGGCTGGCTCGGACTCGCCTCGGTGGCACTCGTGCTCGTGGTGGCGAGCGCGGCCGTCGTCCTGGCACCGCGCGACAGCGAGGAGAACGGGCACTGGCCCGGCATGGTCTGGCGCAGCCTGCTGCGCACGCTCGACCCGGGGACCATGGGCGGCGACACCGGCACGGGCCCGTACCTGGCGCTGATGCTGGTCTCCACCATCGGCGGGATCTTCATCGTCAGCTCGCTGATCGGCGTCCTCACCACCGGCCTGGAAGCGAAGATCAGCGAGCTGCGCAAGGGCCGGTCGCGGATCGTCGAGCACGGACACACCGTCCTGCTCGGCTGGTCGGAGCAGGTCTTCACCGTGGTCGCCGAGCTCGTGGAGGCCAACCAGAGCAAGCGCAGGTCGTGCGTGGCGATCCTCGCCAACCGCGACAAGGTCGAGATGGAGGACGCGATCCGCGCCCGGGTCGGCGACCTCGGCCGCACCCGGATCGTGTGCCGCACCGGCGACCCGCTGAAGGTCGCCGACGTGGAGCTGGTCAGCCCCGGCACCGCCCGCTCCATCATGGTCGTCACGCCCGAGGCCGACGACGCCGACACCCGGGTCATCAAGGTGCTGCTGTCGCTCGGCGCCCGCGACTGGGGGCGGCGCCGGCCGCACGTCGTCGCCGCCGTGCACGACTCGGCGAACCTGCCCGCCGCGCGGCTCGCCGGCGGCCCCCGCGCGCACGTCATCGACGCCGACGACGTCGCGATCCGGCTGATCGTGCAGTCGCACCGCCAGTCGGGCCTCTCGCAGGTCTGCACCGACCTGCTCGACTTCGCCGGCCACGAGTTCTACATGCGGCCCGAGCCGGCCCTCGCGGGCACGCCGTTCGGCGAGTCGCTGTCGGCCTACGACCTCGGCGTCCCGGCCGGGCTGCGGCGCGGCGACGGGACCGTGCTGCTCAACCCGCCGATGGACACCGTGATCCGCGCCGACGACGAGATCATCGTCCTGGCCGAGGACGACCTGCTCATCAGGCTCTCCGGCGGCCCCGCCCCGAGTGTCCGGGAGGAGGCGATCAGCACGGCCACCGCGCGGGAGCCGGTGCCCGAGCGGACCCTGATGCTCGGCTGGAACCACCGCGCCCCGAAGATCATCGAGCTGCTGGAGGAGTTCCTCGCCCCGTCCTCGGAGCTGGTCGTGGCCGCGCCGCGGGAGGATCCGACCGCGGACCTGGCGCCGGCCGCCAACCTCAAGATCGATTTCGTCCGGGCGGAGCCGACCGAGCGGCCGTCCCTGGAGTCCCTCGACGTCGGCTCCTTCCAGAAGGTCATCGTCCTGTCCGACGCCGGCCACGACCCCGACCACGCCGACGCCCGCACCCTCGTCACGCTGCTGCACCTGCGCGACCTGGAGGACGCGCTCGGCGACCCGTTCGCCATCGTCAGCGAGATCAACGACGACGCCAACCGGGAGATCGCGCAGGTCACCAAGGCCGACGACTTCGTGGTCAGCGAGAAGCTGATCAGCCTGATGCTGACCCAGCTGAGCGAGAACCGGCACCTGTACGACGTCTTCGTGGACCTGCTCGACCCGGCCGGCTCGGAGATCTACCTCAAGCCCGCCTGCGACTACCTGGTGCCGGGCGCGGAGGCCGACTTCGCGACGCTGATCGAGTCGGCGCGGCGGCGCGGGGAGGTCGCGCTCGGCTACCGGCTGACCTCGCGCTTCCACGACCCGCCCGGCTACGGCGTGGTGCTGAACCCCGACAAGGCGGCGCCGATCACGCTGGCCGCCGACGACCGCGTCATCGTGCTCGCCGAGGACTGACACCGGGTCGCTCGGACGGCAGGGCCAGGTCGTGGCCCGCGCGGATCGCGCCGGCGACGCGCTCGCGCAGCGCCGTCTCGGCCCGGCGGGCGTCCTCGGCCATCCCGCGGATCTCCGCACCCGCCATGTCGTCCCCGACGGTGCCGGCGAGCAGGTCCCGGTAGCGGGCGTTCTGCTCCGGAAGGCCCTGCAGCACCCGCGACTCGTGGTAGGCGTCGTCGGCCTCGGCGGCGCGGCGCGCGTACGCCTCCAGCGCCTCGATCCGCCCGGTGACCGAGCGGACCGACGCCTCCATGGCGCGGTCCTGCGGCTCCAGCAGCGCCCGGACCCGCGGCGAGAGCCGCTCGGGCTGCTGGGCGACGCGCTCCCGGCGCAGCCGGCTGTGCTCGGCGAGCGCGCCCGCGATGGCCCACTCCTGGCTCGGCAGGACGACGGCGTTGTGGATGTCGTCCAGCAGCCCGGCGCCGTGCGCCCGCGACCCGAGGACGGCGTCGACGGCCCGCTGGGCGCGGACGAGCAGCCCCGCGGCGGGCCGGTCGAAGTCGGCGGGCAGCAGGTAGGAGCCGTGGTGCTCGCGGGCGGCGCGGGCGGCGGCGGGCTCGCGGACGTGCCGCAGCGCGCCGGTCACCCAGCCGGTGAAGCTCACGGCCGCGAGGACCGCGGCGGCCTCGATCTGGCCGAGCATCAGCAGCAGGATCTGCAGCGCCGGGGTGAGCATCATCGCGAGGACGGGCAGCCTC
Source organism: Actinomadura chokoriensis (assembly GCF_041463665.1). Lineage (GTDB taxonomy): Bacteria > Actinomycetota > Actinomycetes > Streptosporangiales > Streptosporangiaceae > Spirillospora > Spirillospora chokoriensis_A. The sequence goes on along the minus strand of NZ_JAXCEJ010000010.1, from coordinate 218,885 downwards.
CCCCAGCGCATCGCGCCGCCCAGCAGCTCGTCGTCGTCCAGCGAGGCGAGGAGGCAGACGCGCAGCCACCCGCCGGGCAGGACGCCGTAGAAGACGGCGAACGCCGGGATCCACACGAGCCGCGCGACGACCGTGGCGGCGCGCAGCCGCGGCGGCCCCGGCGCCGGCCGGCAGGCCGCGACCAGCCGTTCGGGGGCCGCGGCGAGCAGCGCACGGGTCTCGGTGCCGAGGGCCGGGTCGAACACCGGGCGGGGACGGTCTTGTCCGGTCATCGCCACATCCCTCCGTGTCCGGGAATCCTCCGGTAGCCGGGGACGGAACCGATTCTCTCCACCGAATCCATCCCGTTCCGGATTGTCACGAGATTCGGACATCGCATGCCTGCCGCCCGGCTAGTCCTGGAGTTCCGTCCAGACCTCCCGGTCGCGTTCCGCCGTCCAGATCCGGGGGCGCTCGACGCCGTCCAGCTCGTCCCAGAGCCGCGACACGTCGAACGGCAGGCAGTGCTCGAAGATCGGCCAGCCGCCGTAGGCGGGCGCGAGGGCGGCGTGCACGGCGCTGAACGCGTCCTTGAGCGTGCCGCCATCCCGCCGGACCCGGCCCACCTCGCCGATCATCGTCGTGAGGAAGGCGCGGGTCTGCGCGACCGCGGCGCGGGCGGCGTCCCGGCCGTGCGCGACGGCGCCGCGCCCGCCGACGAGCGTCTCGGCGCCGAAGGAGTCGACGTGGTCGAGCGTGCCGGACGCCCACTCCCCGTGGAACGCGTCGCCGGTGTAGAGCGCCGCCTGCGTCTCGACGAGGTCGCCGGCGAACAGGATCCGGTGCCGGGGCAGCCACGCCACGATGTCGCCCTCGGTGTGCCCTCGCCCGCAGTACGCCAGGTCGAGGTCGCCGCGGTCGCCGCCGAGGTCGATGGTCAGCGTGCCGGCGAACGTCACCGACGGCCAGGTGAGCCCGGGGATGCCGTCCGGGTCCTTGAACAGCCGGGGCATCCGGCCGAGCTCGGACTCCCAGTCCTGCTTGCCGCGCTCGGCGATCAGCGCGCGGGTCAGATCATGCGCGATCACCCCCGGGGCGCCGAACGCGCTGGCGCCGAGCGTCCGGACGGCGTGGTAGTGCGACAGCACCAGGTAGCGGATCGGCTTGTCGGTGTGCGCGCGCAGCACGGCCAGCCAGTCGCGGGCCGCCGCGGGCGTGGCGAGCGCCTCGAAGCAGACCACGAAGTCCTCGCCCTCGACGGCGCCGACGTTCGGGTCGCCTTCGGCCGTCAGCGCGTACACCCCGTCGGCCAGGATCTCCAGCGTCGGCGTCTTGTCGCCCAGATCTGCGGACGACGCGAACGGTCTGGGCATCGGCGCCCCCTCGCACTCGTGGCCCCGGCTCCTGCTCGGTCAGGCTCCTGCTCGGTGAAGGGTTCATTCCACGCAGAGCGGTCGATAACCGTCTCGCAATCGGGAGAGACACCGTCCCGGCGGGGTAAGGAGGATCATGGTTGCCGGCGCCGGCGGGAGGCGCGGCGGAGGGAGGCCGCGTGAACGGCGCGCTCGGGCTGCTGGCCGTGCTGGTGCTGACGGCCGCGACCGGCTACTTCGTGGCGCAGGAGTTCGCGTTCGTCACCGCGGACCGGCCGGCCCTCGACCAGCGGGCCGCCGAGGGCGACCGGGCGTCCGCGCGGGCGGTGCGGGTGATGGGCCGGCTGTCGTTCATGCTCTCCGGCGCGCAGCTCGGCATCACGGTCACCGCGCTGGTCGTGGGGTTCATCGCCAAGCCGGCCCTGGCCGACCTGCTCGACCCGGTGCTGCGCGCGGGCGGGGTGCCGGACGCGGCGGCCGGCGGCATGGCGGTGGCGGTCGGCTTCGCCCTCGCCACCGTGATCCAGATGGTGCTGGGCGAGCTGTTCCCGAAGAACCTCGCGCTCGCGCGGGCCGAATCGCTGGCCCGCGCGCTCGCCGCGTCCACCCTCGTCTACCTGATGGTGGCGGGGCCCCTGATCAGGCTGTTCGACGCGTCCGCGAACCGGCTGGTGCGCGCGATCGGCATCGAGCCGGTGGAGGAGCTGCACCACGGCGCGACGCTGGAGGAGCTCGGGCACATCATCGGCGAGTCCGGCGAGCAGCTGCCGGAGGGGCATGTCGACCTGCTGGAACGCGCGCTGGCCTTCTCCGAGCGCGACGCCGAGGAGGTCATGGTGCCGCGGGTGGACGTGATCACCGTGCCCGCGTCCGCGCGGGCCGCCGAGCTGAGCGACGTCATCTCCGCGAGCGGGCACACCCGCTACCCCGTCCTCGGCGAGGGCGTCGACGACGTCGTCGGCGTCGTCGGGCTGGAGGAGCTGATCATGCTCGGCCCGGCCGAGGCGGCGGGCACCGGCGTCGGCGAGATCGCCCGGCCGCCGCTGCTGCTGCCCTCCTCGCTGCCGCTGCCGGACGTGGTGCTGCGGCTGCAGGCCGCGGCCGAGCCGATGGCCTGCGTGGTGGACGAGTACGGCGGCTTCGCCGGCATCGTCACCTGGGAGGACGTCGCCGAGGAGCTGGTCGGGGAGATCGCCGACGAGAACGAGCCGGGCGAGGACCTCGCGATCCGGACCGGCGAGTGGTGGACGACCGACGCCGGTCTGCGGATCGACGAGGTCGCCCACGAGACCGGCGTCGCGCTGCCGGAGGGCGACTACGAGACCGTGGCGGGGCTGCTGCTGAAACGGCTCGGCCGGGTCGCGCGGCCCGGCGACGTGGTCACCGTGGACCTCCCCACGGACCGGCTGGGCGAGCCGCCCCGCACCGCCGTGGTGGAGGTCCTGACCGTCCGCCGGCACGTGCCCGAGCTGATCCGCCTCCACACCGTCGAGACCGCCCGGGAGGACCGGTGAACCTCGCCCTCGGCGCGCCCGTCACGCTGGCGCTGCTGGCCGGCAACGGCTTCTTCGTCGCCACCGAGTTCGCGCTCGTGGCGGCGCGGCGGCCGCGCCTGGAGCGGGCCGCCGCGCGCGGCGGGCGCGCGGCGGGCGCGGCCGTCGCCGGGATCGACGAGCTGTCGCTGACGCTCGCGGGCGCGCAGCTCGGCATCACGATGTGCTCGCTCGGCCTCGGCCTGGTGTCCGAGCCGGTGTTCGCGGGGGCGCTCGCCCCGCTGTTCCACTCCGCCGGGCTGCCCGGCGGGGCCGCGCACGCGGTCGCGTTCGTGCTGGCCCTCGCGCTGGTGACGTTCCTGCACATGGTCGTCGGCGAGATGGCGCCGAAGTCGTGGGCGATCGCCGACCCGGAGCGCTCCGCGACCGTGCTGGGCCTGCCGTTCCGCGCGTTCACGACCGTGGCCCGGCCGGTGCTGGCCGCCCTGAACGGCGCGACGAACCTGCTGCTGCGCGCGGTCGGCGTCCGGCCCGCCGACTCGCGGGAGGTGTCGCGCACGCCGGAGCAGCTGCGCAGCATCGCCGAGGAGTCGCGGCGGCTCGGGCTGATCGAGGAGAACGAGCTGTCGCTGCTCACCACCGCGCTGGACGCGCCGCGCGCCCCGCTGGCCGGCCTCGTCGTCCCGGTCTCCGGCATCGTGTCGGTTCCGGTGACGGCGTCCCCGCAGGAGGTCGTCGACACCGCCGCCCGCACCGGCCACACGCGGATCATGCTGCGCGATCCGGGCCGGCCGGGCGCCGCCCGGATGGTGCACGTCCGCGACGCCTACCTGGCCCGCGCGCGGGGCGCCGCGACGCCGGCCGGGGAGCTGGCGCACCCGGTCCCGGCGATGCCTGTCGCGACCCCGGTCGGCGAGGCCGTCGCCGTGCTGAAGTCCCACCACAGCCACCTCGGCCTGGCCATCGCCCCGGACGGCCGAGTCGCCGGCCTGGTCAGCCTGGACGACCTGCTCACCACGCTCCTGACCGTCCGCTGAACCACGGGCGGAACACACCGGCGGGAAATGTCAACGTTGGTTGACGTGGCTCGAATGTCAACCTACATTGACACCATGAGCGATGGAGTGACGCTCGCCCAGGAGGCGAGCAGCCGCGACCCGGCGGTGGGGCTGCGGGCCGTGCGGGCGCTGCGCGAGCTGGCCGAGCGGCTGGAGGCGCTGCAGGTCGCCGGCGCCCGCGAGCAGGGCTGGTCCTGGCAGGAGATCGCGGTCTGCCTCGGCGTGAGCAGGCAGGCCGTCCACAAGAAGCACGGCGGTGGGCGCCGCCTCACCAAGAAGGAGCAGTGAACGAGATGTTCGAGCGTTTCACCGGCCCCGCCCGCGAGGCCGTCACCGGCGCCCAGGCGGAAGCCCGGTCCCTGCGCGACCACCGGATCGGCACCGAGCACGTCCTGCTCTCCCTGCTGGCGAGCGACGACGCCGTGGGCCGCGCCCTCCGCGAGCGCGGGCTGGCCGCCGCCGACCTGCGGGCCCGGATCGCCCGCGACCGGGCCGGCGGCGACGTCCTCGACCCGGACGCGCTGAAGAGCATCGGGATCGACCTGGACGCCATCCGGGAGGCCACGGAGCAGAGCTTCGGCGAGGGCGCCCTCGACGCCCCCGCCGGGAAGCAGAACCGGTACCGCAGGGGGCACATCCCCTTCACGCCGAAGGCGAAGAAGGCCCTGGAGCTGAGCCTCCGGCACGCGCTCCGGCTCAGGCAGAAGCAGATCGGAAGCGGGCACCTCCTGCTCGGCGTCCTGCACGACGACGACTTCACGTCCGTGCGGCTCGCGAGAGAGGCGGGCGTGGACGTCGGGGCGCTGCGCGCCGACGTCGAGCGGCTGCTCACGGCCGAGGCGGCCTGATCAGCGTCCGAACTCGCCGGTGAGGGCGGCGACGCAGGCGTCCCTGCGGAGCGGATCGTCCGGGAAGCGGCGGCGGCATTCCGCGGTGACCCAGGACGGGGGCGCGGGCCGTGCGGGGCGCGTCTTGTGCTTCGCGGGCGGGCGCGGTTCGCGCGGTGCGGCCGGGCGATGTTGCCGGGGCTTCGGAGCGGGGTGCCCCCGGCGAGGGGTTCGCTTCTCGGCAAGCGTGGCGGGCGAGCCGTCCTCGGGCTCGGGCCGTTCCGCCGACGGCGCGGGCGGCTTCACGGACGGCGCAGGGGGCCTCACGGACGGCGCAGGGGGCCTCACGGACGGCGCAGGGGGCCTCGCGGACCGCACGGGCGGTCTCAAGGGCGGTGACGGTGTGGCGGCGTCCGGGGTCGCCGTCCGGGCCGGAGCCGGCCGTGCCGTCCGGTGGCCCGCCGCGAGGAGGCCGGCGCCGAGGACGATCACGAGGGCCGTGGCGATCAGCCACGGCGACCGGAGACGGCGCGCGCGGACGGGCGGGCTCGGCTCGGCGCGGGTGAATCCTGCGGGCGGAAGGCTGGAGGAGAGGCGCACCCTCCAATACTCACGCTGAGCACACATCCGAACACGGAGAATGACCTCGACCGTTGTCACCTTGATACACGGCCACCGTCCGGCCGATGCGCGGTCACCGTCCGGCGGGCAGCTCCACCACGGGCGCGAACTCCTCGACGAACGGGGACGAGACCGACGGGGTCACCCGGCGCGGGTGACCGTGAAGCGGCGCAGGCCGAGCGCCGGGTTCTGCCTGCGGACGGCCGCGACCCGCTCGAGCGAGATCTCACCGGACGCGACGCCCGGCCCGTCCCCCAGCCCGGCGACGACCACGCCCATCGGATCGACGATCATGCTGTTGCCGGCGCCCGTCGGCGCGCACTGGTCGGCGGCGGCCACGTAGATCGTGTTCTCGATCGCGCGGGCGCGGACCAGCGTCCGCCAGTGGTCCTCCTTCAGCGGGCCCGGCACCCACTCGGCGGGCAGCGCCACGACATCGGCGCCCGCGTCCACGATCCGCCGCGTCACCTCCGGGAACCGGACGTCGTAGCAGGTCTGCATGCCGAACCTGACACCGTCGACGGTGAACGTCTCCGGCTCGCCGATCTCGCCGGGCAGGACCAGCGCCGACTCCGTGTACCCGAACGCGTCGTACAGGTGGAGCTTGCGGTACTCGGCGACGACGTCCCCGCCGGGGCCGACGGCGACGAGCGTGTTGGAGATGCGGCCGGGGTCGTCCAGCCGCTCGTTCATCCCCGCGACGAGGTGCACGCCGTGCCGCCGGGCCAGGTCGCCGAGCCCGCCCGCGAACGGGCCGTCCAGCGGCTCGGCGGAGTCCACGAACCGCTCGTCCAGCTTCGGCGCGGTGAACATGGCGAACTCGGGGAACACCACGACCCGCGCGCCGCGCCCGGCCGCCTCCCCGGCGAGCTTGCCGATCGCCGCCAGGTTCTCGTCCTTGTTGACCCCGGGCGCGTACTGCGCGACCGCGACCTGCACCATCGCTGCCTCCCTACATCCGGCCTACATCCGGTCAACGGCGGTGACCCGGACCACGGCCTCGCCCTCCTGGTCCGAGCCCGCGAGGTCGACCTCGGCGCTGATTCCCCAGTCGTGATGCCCCTCCGGGTCGTCGAACACCTGCCGGACCCGCCACAGCGCGTCCTCCGGGACCTCCTCGATCTGCAGCAGCTTCGGCCCCCGCGCGTCGGCCCCGGTGAGCAGTTCCTCGTGCTCGGCGAAGTAGCCGTCCATGGCGTCCGCCCAGGCGTCGGCGCCGAAGTCGGGGTCCAGCTCGCCCAGCTCGCCGTACCGCTCCAGCGCGGCGAGCTCCACCCGCCGGAACATCGCGTTGCGGACCAGCACCCGGAACGCCCGCGTGTTCGCGGTCACCCTGGTGACCCGTTCCTCGATCGGCTCGTCCACGTCCTCGGCGGCCGGGTTCGCGAGCTGCTCCCACTCGTCCAGCAGGCTCGAGTCGACCTGCCGGACCAGCTCGCCCAGCCACTCGATCAGGTCGATCAGGTCGTCGGTCTTGATCGACTCCGGGACGGTCTGCTGCAGCGCCTTGTAGGCCCCCGAGAGGTACCGCAGGACGAGCCCCTCGGTCCGCGCCAGCTCGTAGTAGGCGATGTACTCGGTGAACGTCATCGCCCGCTCGTACATGTCGCGCACGACCGACTTCGGACGCAGCGGATGGTCGCCGACCCACGGATGCCCGGCCCGGTAGATCTCGTACGCGGCGTCGAGCTCCTCCTCCAGCGGCTTCGGGTGGTCGACGTCCTGGAGCAGCTCCATCCGCTCCTCGTACTCGATGCCCTCGGCCTTCATCTCCTGGACGGCCTCGCCGCGCGCCTTGTTGACCTGCGCCGCGAGGATCTGCCGCGGGTCCTCCAGCGTCGCCTCGATCACCGACAGGACGTCCAGCGCGTACGAGGGCGACGCCGGGTCGAGCACCTCGAACGCGGCCAGCGCGAACGTCGACAGCGCCTGGTTGAGCGCGAAGTCCTCCTGCAGGTCGACGGTGATGCGCGCGTACCGCCCCTTCTCGTCGGGCTCCGGCAGCACCTCCACGACCCCGCCGGCGAGCAGCGACCGGTAGATCGCGATCGCCCGCGAGATGTGCCGCCGGCGCGCCGCCGGCTCCTCGTGGTTGTCGGTGAGCAGCCGCTTCATCGCCTGGAACGCGTTGCCCGGACGCGCGATCACCGACAGCAGCATCGCGTGGCTGACCTGGAAGCGGGACCGGAGCATCTCCGGCGGGGCCTCCTGGAGCTTGGCGAAGACGTCCTCGTCCCAGCCGACGAACCCCTCGGGCGGCTTCTTGCGCTGCACCTTCCGCCGCTTCTTCGGGTCGTCCCCGGCCTTGGCGAGGGCCTTCTCGTTCTCGACCACGTGCTCGGGCGCCTGCGCCACCACGAACCCGACCGTGTCGAAGCCGGCGCGTCCCGCCCGCCCGGCGATCTGGTGGAACTCCCGCGCCCGCAGCCGCCGCACCCGGTGCCCGTCGTACTTGCTCAGCGCGGTGAAGACCACGGTCCGGATGGGAACGTTGACGCCCACGCCCAGCGTGTCCGTCCCGCAGATGACCTTGAGCAGCCCGGCCTGCGCGAGCCGCTCCACCAGCCGCCGGTACTTCGGCAGCATCCCCGCGTGGTGCACCCCGATCCCGTGCCGGACGAAGCGCGACAGGTTCCGCCCGAACTTCGTGGTGAACCGGAAGTTGCCGATGAGCTCCGCGATGCGCGCCTTCTCCTCCTTGGTGCACACGTTGACGCTCATCAGCGCCTGCGCCCGCTCGATCGCCGCCGCCTGCGTGAAGTGCACCAGGTACACCGGCGCCTTCTGCTCGGCGAGCAGCTCCTCGATCGTCTCGTGCAGGGGCGTCACCCGGTAGTCGTAGATCAGCGGGACGGGCCGCTCCGCCGACGTCACGAGCGCCGTCGGCCGTCCCGTCCGCCGCGTCAGGTCCTTCTGGAAGAACGAGACGTCCCCCAGCGTGGCCGACATCAGCAGGAACCGGGCCTGCGGCAGCTCCAGCAGCGGGATCTGCCACGCCCACCCCCGCTCGGGCTCGGCGTAGAAGTGGAACTCGTCCATGACGACCACACCGATGTCGGCGTCGGCGCCGTCCCTCAGCGCGATGTTGGCCAGCACCTCGGCCGTGCAGCAGATGATCGGCGCGTCCGCGTTCACGCTCGCGTCGCCGGTCATCATCCCGACGTTCTCGCGCCCGAACATCTCGCACAGGTCGAAGAACTTCTCCGACACCAGCGCCTTGATCGGCGCCGTGTAGAACCCGACCTGGTCCCTCCCGAGCGCCGCGAACAGCGCCCCGGCCGCCACCAGGCTCTTGCCCGACCCGGTCGGCGTCGAAAGGATCACGTTCGCGCCCGACACCACCTCGATGAGCGCTTCCTCCTGCGCCGGGTACAGCGTGATCCCGCGCCCCGACACCCACCGCTCGAACGCCTCGAACAACGAATCGGCGTCGACGTCATTTCCAGAGGGCAGCTCATCGATAAGGCTCACCCCTCCATCCTGCCCCCGATCCCCCACTGCCCGCGTCATCGCGGCGCTTCCGCCCGGCCGACGTCACACCAGAGCGTGCCCGTACCCGGCCGCCAAGGGCTGCAGATCCGGATCGCCGAACACCTCGCACATCGCCCCGAAGGCGGCGGCCTTCTCCACCCCGAACCGCCGCACATGAACGGCATAGGTCTCGGCGGACACGAACGCGGGCGGATTGGTCTTGCTATGGAACTTGTCGGCGTACATGACGAGCCGCTCCTCCCCGCTTTCGGCCACATAGTCGCCCGGCGGCACCGCGAGCCCCTGCCGCTCGATGTCGTCCCGCGTCAACCCCATCCCGGTATGGCAGGAACAGAACCGGCAGATCGCCTCGGGAAACCCCTCGCCCGCGAGCAGCTCATGCCCGAGCACCCCATGCCGGATGTACTGCCCGCGATCGAACCTCCCGGTGTCGTCGTACAACCGGTAGACCCCGACGTCATGCAGCAGGCACCCGGCACGCACGAGCGCCGCGTCCACCACGAGCCCGGCACGCGCCACGATCTGCTCGGCGATCTCACAGACGATCACGCAGTGCGTCCAGACGAGCTCGAACGCCTCCCGCCCTGGCGCCCACCTCTCATGCAACGCCCGGACCTCGTCGTCCCCCGGAATCCGCACCCCGCCAACCCTACGGTTCACGACGCCCTAGACGCGATCACGCCCTGACCCGGCACATGTCAATGCCCCCGGAGAAACGCTCCGGGGGCATCGTCTCGTCCACGGCTGCTACCGCATAGCGCTGCTACTGCATCACGCCTTCGGACTTGGCGACCAGGCGGGCCAGCGTCCCGGCCATCTCCTCCTGGCGAGCGGCCATCTTGCCGAACTCGCCCATGATCAAGTTGACCGCGGAGCCCAGCTCCTGCCTGACCGAGCCCACCTCCTGGTGGATCTCCTGCCTGACCGAGCCCAACTCCTGGTGGATCTCCTGCCTGACCGAGCCCAACTCCTGGTGGATCTCCTGCTTGAGCGAGCGGAGCTCCCTGGCGAGGTCGTCCTTGGTGACGAGGTTCTTGAGGTCGTCCTTGGTGACCAGGTCAGCGAGGGTGACCTGGTCGAGGGGCTTGGGCGACATGACGGGCATGCTACCTCTCCTTCTGGTCCTGTTTTCGCGGGAGAGCGACACCTCAACCTGGCACGCCCCGAGGACTCCAGGTCGTCATTCGATCACGTTTAGCCACAACGGGCCACCCGCGAATCACCCCACCCTCCAGTCGCTTTCCCTTGGGTGCACCCAAGGGAAACCGACTGAGCGCCTTCGGGAACCGGGGGCGGCTATCAGGCGGTGACCTCGGTGCGGTCGGCGCCCCAGAGGGTGTGGAAGGACCCGTCGCGGTCCACGCGGCGGTAGGTGTGGGCGCCGAAGAAGTCGCGCTGGCCCTGGGTGAGGGCGGCGGGCAGGCGGTCGGCGCGCAGCGAGTCGTAGTAGGCGAGGGCCGTGGAGAAGCCGGGCGCCGGGATGCCGAGGCGGGCGGCGGTGGCGACGACCTCGCGCCAGGCGTCCTGGGCGTCGCCGGCGGCCTCGGCGAAGTGGTCGTCGGTCAGCAGGGTCGGGGTCCGCGGGTCGGCCTCGTAGGCGGCGCGGATGCGGTCCAGGAAGCGGGCGCGGATGATGCAGCCGCCGCGCCAGATCGTGGCCATCGCGCCGAGGTCGATGTTCCAGCCGTACTCGGCGCTGCCCGCCTGGATCTCGTGGAACCCCTGCGCGTACGCGACGATCTTGGACGCGTAGAGGGCCTTCTCGACGGCGTCGGCGAAGCCCGGATCGGCGATGGCGGCGCGGGGCGGGCCGGGCAGGCCCCGGGCCGCCTCGCGGAGTGCGGCGTGCCCGGAGACGGCGCGGGCGAAGACGGCCTCGGCGATGCCGCCGACGGGGACGCCGAGGTCGAGGGCGGTCTGCACGGTCCAGCGGCCGGTGCCCTTCTGCTCGGCCTGGTCGAGGACGACGTCCACGAACGGCCTGCCGGTGGACGCGTCGGTGTGCGCGAGGACCTCGGCGGTGATCTCGATGAGGTAGGAGCCGAGCCGGCCGGTGTTCCAGGTCCGGAAGACCTCGGCGATCTCGGCGGGCGCGAGGCCGGCGGCGTGCCGGAGCAGGTCGTAGGACTCGGCGATCAACTGCATGTCGGCGTACTCGATGCCGTTGTGCACCATCTTCACGAAGTGCCCGGCACCGTCGGGGCCGACGTGGGTGCAGCAGGGCGTCCCGTCCACCTTGGCGGCGATGTCCTCCAGCAGGGGACCGAGCGCGGCGTAGGACTCGGCGGAGCCGCCCGGCATGATGCTCGGGCCGTGCAGCGCGCCCTCCTCTCCGCCGGAGATGCCGGCGCCGACGAAGTGGATGCCGCGCTCGCGGAGTGCGGACTCGCGCCGGCGGGTGTCCACGAAGTTGGCGTTGCCGCCGTCCACGATCATGTCGCCGGGCTCCAGCAGCGGGGCGAACTCGTCGATGACCGCGTCGGTCGGCCCGCCCGCCTTGACCATGATCACCAGTCGGCGGGGCCGTTCGAGGGACGCCGCGAACCGCTCCGCCGTCTCGGCCGGCAGGAACGTCCCCTCGTCGCCGAACTCGTCCACCAGCGCCCTGGTCCTGGCGGCGGTGCGGTTGTGCACGGCGACGGGATGGCCGTGCCGGGCGAGGTTGCGGGCCAGGTTCCGGCCCATCACCGCCAGGCCGGTGACGCCGATTCGCGCCTTCTCCATTGGCTCACTCCTCCTCGTGTGCGACCCTGACGAAGGGGTTGTACGCGGATCATGATCCCTGCGTTCGAGCGGCCGGGCCCGCATGCCCGCGGTCGAGCGTGGGAACGGTTCCGCGCGTTGAGGATCTTTACGGTTGAGGATCATTTCGATGGTGCCACTGCAGGGGGTGCGGATGCTGGGACTGCCGGACGAGGCGACGGCGTGTCTCTTCGATCTCGACGGTGTGCTCACCCGGACGGCCTCCGTCCACGCCGCGGCGTGGAAGGAGATGTTCGACGGCTACCTGCGGGAACGTTCCCGGCGGACGGGTGAGCCGTTCACCGAATTCGACCCGGTGCACGACTACGGCCGGTACGTCGACGGCAAGAAGCGCGAGGACGGGACGCGCTCGTTCCTCGCGTCGCGAGGCATCACCCTGCCGGAGGGCGACCCGGACGACCCTCCGGAGGCCGAGACGATCCGCGGCCTCGGCAACCGGAAGAACGCGCTCGTGCTGAAGATCATCGAGGAGAAGGGCGTCGAGACGTTCGACGGGTCGATCGACTACGTCCGCGCGGCGCGGGCGGCGGGGCTGCGGACGGCGGTCGTGTCCTCCAGCGCCAACACCGTCCAGGTGCTGCGGACGGTCGGCATCACCGACCTGTTCGACGCCCGCGTGGACGGCGTCGTCGCGGCCGAGCGCCACCTGCCCGGCAAGCCGGCCCCGGACATGTTCCTCGCGGGCGCGCGGGAGCTGGACGTCCCGGCGGCGAGGGCGGTGGTCTTCGAGGACGCGCTCGCCGGCGTCCAGGCGGGCCGGGCCGGCGGGTTCGCGTACGTGGTGGGCGTCAACCGGGTGGGCGACGCGCACGCGAAGGCGCTGGCCGAGCACGGCGCCGACGTGGTGGTCGACGATCTGGCCGAGCTGCTGGAGGGGTCGTGAGAGCGCCGGAGGGCCAGAGCACCGCCGACCGGCCGGTGTTCACGGTGGAGCCCTGGTGCGTGCGCGAGCCCGAGCTCCGGCTGGACCGGCTGGCGCAGAGCGAGTCGGTGTTCGCGCTGTCCAACGGGCATCTCGGCATGCGCGCCAACCTCGACGAGGGGGAGCCGCACGGGCTGCCGGGCACGTATCTGAACTCGTTCTACGAGCAGCGTCCGCTGCCGCACGCCGAGACCGCCTACGGGTACCCCGAGTCGGGGCAGACGGTCATCAACGTCACCAACGGCAAGGTGATCCGGCTGCTGGTGGACGACGAGCCGCTCGACGTGCGCTACGGCCGCGTCCACCACCACGAGCGGGTGCTGGACCTGCAGGCGGGCACGCTCACCCGGCAGGTCGAGTGGACCTCCCCCGCCGACAAGACGATCAAGGTCACGTCGGTGCGGCTGGTGTCGCTGACCCAGCGGGCGGTCGCGGCGATCTGCTACGAGGTCGAGCCGGTGGGCGACGCGGTGCGGCTGGTCGCCCAGTCGGAGCTGGTGGCCAACGAGGCGCTGCCCGGCGGCGGCAAGGATCCGCGCGCGTCCGCGATCCTGGACAGCCCCCTCGTCAGCGAGGAGCACTTCGCCAACGGCACGAAGGTGCTGCTGCTGCACCGGACGCGGCAGAGCGGGCTGCGGATGGGCGCCGGGATGTCGCACGACATCGAGGGCCCCGAGTCCATGCAGGTGGAGACCGAGAGCGCCCCGGACGTCGGCCGGCTGACGGTCGCGACGCGGCTGGAGCCGGGGCAGAAGCTGCGCATCGTCAAGTACATCGCCTACGGGTGGTCGAGCCGGCGGTCGCGGCCCGCGCTGCACGACCAGGTGGTCGGGGCGCTGGCGGGCGCGCGGCAGACCGGCTGGGAGGGTCTGCTGGCCGAGCAGCGCGCCTACCTCGACGAGTTCTGGGAGGGTGCGGACGTCGAGGTCGAGGGCGACGCCGAGATCCAGCAGGCGGTCCGGTTCGGGTTGTTCCACGTCCTCCAGGCGGGGGCGCGCGCGGAACGCCGCATGATTCCCGCCAAGGGGCTGACGGGCCCCGGCTACGACGGGCACACGTTCTGGGACACCGAGACGTTCGTGCTGCCCGTGCTGACCTACACGTCCCCCAGCGCGGCGGCCGACGCGCTCGCCTGGCGGCACATGACGCTGCCGCTCGCCTGCGAGCGCGCCCGGCAGCTCGGCCTGCACGGCGCCACGTTCCCCTGGCGGACGATCCGCGGCCAGGAATGCTCGGGCTACTGGCCCGCCGGGACCGCGGCCTTCCACATCAACGCCGACATCTCCGACGCCATCGTCCGCTATCTCGACGCCACGCAGGACGAGCAGTTCGAGCGGGAGGTCGGCCTCGACGTCCTGGTGCAGACCGCGCGGCTGTGGCGGAGCCTCGGCCACCACGACGTCGGCGGCGTGTTCCGCATCGACGGCGTCACCGGGCCGGACGAGTACAGCGCGATCGTCGACAACAACGTCTACACCAACCTCATGGCGCGCCGGAACCTGCAGGAGGCCGCCCGGGTGGCGATGCGCCACCCGGACGTGGCCGACCGGCTGGGGGTGAACGCCGAGGAGGCGGCGTCGTGGCGGGACGCGGCGGCGGCCATGCTGATCCCCTACGACGAGCGGCTCGGCGTCCATCCGCAGAGCGAGAGCTTCACCAACCACGCCCGCTGGGACTTCGCGGCGACCAAGCCCGACCACTATCCCCTGCTGCTGAACTACCCCTACTTCGACCTCTACCGGAAGCAGGTCGTCAAGCAGGCCGACCTCGTCCTCGCCCTGCACCTGTGCGGCGAGTGGTTCACGGCCGAGCAGAAGGAGCGCGACTTCGACTACTACGAGGGCCTCACCGTCCGGGACTCCTCGCTCTCCGCGCAGACGCAGGCGGTCGTCGCGGCCGAGGTCGGCCATCTGGAGCTGGCCCACGACTACCTCGGCGAGACGGCCCTGATGGACCTGCACGACCTGAACCGCAACACCCGCGACGGGCTGCACATCGCCTCGATGGCGGGGGCGTGGAGCGGGCTCGTCGCCGGGTTCGGCGGGATGCGGGCCTGCCGGGGCGAGGTGCGGTTCGCGCCGCGCCTGCCGGGCGGGATCAGCCGACTGGTGTTCCGGATGCGCTACCGGGGCAGCCTGATCAAGGTCGGGGTGACGGGCGAGACGGCCCGCTACGAGCTGCTGGACGGACCGGACCTCCCGGTGCTGCACCACGGCGAGAGGTTCACGCTCGGCGAGGAGCCCGTGGAGCTGCCGATCGAGCAGCTACCGGCGCGTCCGGCGCCGCCCCAGCCGGCCGGACGGGAACCGGCGCCGCGCCGCTTCGACCCGCACGTCCGCACCCCCCGGCGCCGCCGTTAGCGGCCCGGTCCGGCCGGTAGGTCCCCCGGAGCGCAGACGTCCTCGCACCCGGGGGGCCTCGCGCTCACCCCGGGCTTCTCCTCACCGGACGGCCCGCCGGCCGCCTTGCCTCCGACGAGGAGCCTGCGCGGCCCCGGGCCCTCGTCGCCGAGCCGGTCATAGGGGTTGGCCAGGGCGCACTTGTTGATCGACAGGCAGCCGCACCCGATGCAGTCGGTGAGGTCGTCGCGCAGCCGTTCGAGCTGCCGGATGCGGTCGTCGAGGTCGCTGCGCCACGTCTCCGACAGGCGCGCCCAGTCCGCGACGGTGGGGGTGCGCTCCTCGGGGAGGGTGGCGAGCGCGTCGCGGATGTCGCTGAGCGGGATCCCGACGCGCTGCGACACCTTGATGAAGGAGACCCGGCGGAGCGTGTCGCGGCTGAACCGGCGCTGGTTGCCGGCCGTCCGGCGGCTGCTGATCAGCCCCTTGGCCTCGTAGAAGTGCAGCGCCGAGACGGCCACGCCGCTCCGTTCGGCGAGCTGCCCGACGGTCAGTTCGTGCACCCGGTGCTCCAGCCGCGTCATGATCGCCATCCTATGCGGCCTCAACCGGGGCTCGAGGGTCCCCGGGCGCGGCGCCCGGACGGCTAGTAGCGGGCGGCCGGGCTCGTCCGGCCCTGCCGTTCGGCCTGCCGGCCGAGCCGGCGGAGCCGGAACGCGGCGCCGAGCATCGCGGCGCCGGTCAGGATCGCGAGTAGCCCGATCAGCCAGACGATCGCGATCGCGCCGGAGACCGGCCAGCTGAACAGCAGGATCCCGAACAGCACCGAGACGGCGCCGGTCAGCACGTACACCCACTCGCCGCGGAGCTCCTTGTGCATCGCGATGGCGACCACGATCTCCAGGATGCCGGTGGCGACGGCCCACGCGGCGATGAGCATCAGGAGGGCGAACGCGGTGATGCCCGGCCACACCAGGGCCGCGATGCCGAGCGCGATGCCCGCGACGCCGACGAGCAGGAGCAGGCCGCGCGGCGCTCCGGCCGCCCCGCGGATCGCGTGCGTCACCGCGATCAGGCCGTCCGCCATGGCGTACGCGCCGAACAGCAGCACCAGCGCCCAGACGGTGATGCCCGGCCACGCCCAGGCGACGATGCCGAACAGGATCGCGAACGCGCCGCGGAGCGCGAGCGCCCACCAGTGGCGGGTCATCAGGTCGAGCATTCCGGCCTCCCGTGACGGGGACTCATCTCATTGCAGCCCCCGCATCCCGCAGGAAGGGTCAAGGCCGGTCGCGGACTCGGCAAAGTCCTCGACCGGCCCCGGTTCACGCCGGCGATCGCCCTCGGGTCACTGCTCCAGGCGGCGCACCAGGTCGTGGTACTCGTCCCACAGCGCCTGCGGCGTGTGGTCGCCGAACTTCTCGAAGAACTCCGGCACCAGCGCGGCCTCCTGCTTCCACACCTCGATGTCGACCGACAGGAGCGTCTCCAGGTCGGCGTCGTCGATGGTGAGGCCGTCGGTGTCGAGCGCCTCCCTGGTCGGCAGGTGCCCGATCGGGGACTTGGCGGCGTCGGCCTTGCCGTTCAGCCGCTCCACGATCCACTTCAGGACGCGGCTGTTCTCGCCGAAGCCGGGCCAGATGAACTTGCCGTCGGCGTTCTTGCGGAACCAGTTGACGTAGTAGATCCGCGGGAGCTTCTCGGCGTCGGTGGCCTTGCCGATGTCCAGCCAGTGGCCGAAGTAGTCGCCCATGTTGTAGCCGCAGAACGGCAGCATCGCGAACGGGTCGCGGCGCAACTCGCCGACGGCGCCCTCGGCGGCGGCGGTCTTCTCGGAGGCGATGTTGGCGCCGAGGAACACGCCCTGCTGCCAGTCGAACGACTCGGTGACGAGCGGGACGGCGGAGGCGCGCCGGCCGCCGAACAGGATCGCCGAGATCGGGACGCCCTTCGGGTCCTCCCACTCGTCGGCGATGATCGGGCACTGCCCGGCCGGGGTGGTGAAGCGGGCGTTCGGGTGGGCCGCCGGGGTCTGCGACTCCGGCGTCCAGTCGTTGCCCTTCCAGTCGGTGAGGTGCGCGGGCGGCTCGTCGCTGAGGCCCTCCCACCACACGTCGCCGTCGTCGGTGAGCGCGACGTTGGTGAAGATGCTGTTGCCCCACAGCGTCTTCACGGCGTTGGCGTTGGTGCTCTCGCCGGTGCCGGGCGCGACGCCGAAGAACCCGGCCTCCGGGTTGATCGCGTAGAGGCGGCCGTCGTCGCCGAACCGCATCCAGGCGATGTCGTCGCCGATGGTCTCGACCTTCCAGCCGGGGATGGTCGGCTCCAGCATGGCGAGGTTGGTCTTGCCGCACGCCGAGGGGAACGCGGCGGCCACGTAGCGGGTCTCCCCGGTGGGCGGCGTCAGCTTCAGGACGAGCATGTGCTCGGCCATCCAGCCCTCGTCGCGGGCCATCGTCGAGGCGATCCGCAGCGCGTAGCACTTCTTGCCCAGCAGGGCGTTGCCGCCGTAGCCGGAGCCGTACGACCAGATCTCCCGGGTCTCGGGGAAGTGGGTGATGTACTTGGTGGAGTTGCAGGGCCACTTGGCGTCCGCCTGGCCGGGCTCCAGCGGCGCGCCGACGGAGTGGACGGCCTTGACGAACGAGCCGCGCTCCTCGATGAGCCGCAGCGCGCCCGCGCCCATCCGCGTCATGATCTTCATGGACACGGCGACGTAGGCGGAGTCGGTGATCTCGACGCCCAGCTGGGAGATGTTGCCGCCGAGCGGGCCCATGCAGAACGGCACCACGTACATGGTGCGGCCCTTCATGCAGCCGTCGAAGAGACCGTTCAGGGTCTCCTTCATCTCGGCGGGCGCGACCCAGTGGTTGGTGGGACCGGCGTCCTCCTCCTTCTCGGAGCAGATGAACGTGCGGTCCTCAACACGGGCGACGTCGGTGGGGTCGGACGCGGCGTGGAAGCTGTTCGGCCGTTTGGCCGGATCGAGCCGCGTGAGCGTGCCCTGCTCGACGAGGAGACCGGTCAGCCGCTCCCACTCCTCGTCCGAGCCGTCACACCACTCGACGCGGTCCGGCTTGGTCAGCTCGGCGATCCCGCGTACCCACTCAATCAGTTCGGTGTGGCCGGTAGGGGCCTGGTCGAGGCCGGGGACCTGGATGGACACGGGCAACTCCTTCAGCTGTTCGCAGGATGTTTGCATGATGAACAAGACCCGACGTTTTTGCCATTTGGTCTGGACCAATCGCGCCCGCTTTTGTGGTTGTATGCCCGCTTTGTGATTGTTCTCACTCCTCGCGGGGCGTGACGCCCGCCACCCTGCCCGTCCTCCGTGCCGAGCCTCGCGGGCACCGCCTCAAGCTGGGTAAACGTGGGTCTCGGTGGCCTTGACGGCGGCCCAGACCGCGCTGCCCTCCGACAATTGGAGCTCGGCGACGGCGGCCGGAGTCACGTCCGCGACGGCGTCGAAAGGCGGCCCGGAGAGCCGCACCCGGACACGGTCTCCCTGCCGTTCGACCGCCGCCACGCGGGCCCGCCAGAGGTTGCGCGGGCTGCCGTCGGGACGGGTCCGGTACAGCGCCACCGAGGACGGCGCGAAGGCTATGAAGACATCGCCCTCGGGTGAGTCAACGGTGTCGAGGGTCCCGTCCCCGTCGCCTATCGCCACGGTCCCGCCCTCGGCCCGCCCCCGGTACAGGTTCAGCCCCACCAGCCGCGCCACGTAGCCGGTACGGGGACGGCGGGCGACGTCCGCGGGCGTCCCCTCCTGGACGAGACGCCCGCCCTCGACCACGGCGATGCGGTCGGCCAGCACCATCGCGTCCAGCGGGTCGTGCGTGACGAGGACGGCCGCGCCCTCGAACCCGGCGAGGTGGCGGCGCAGCGCGGCCCGGATCTCCAGCCGCGTGTGGGCGTCGAGGGCGGCGAGCGGCTCGTCCAGCAGCAGCAGGCCCGGCTCGACGGCCAGCGCGCGGGCGAGGGCGACGCGCTGCGCCTGCCCGCCCGACAGCGCGCGGGGACGGGCCGCCGCGTACTCCCCCAGCCCGACGCGGTCCAGCCATTCGGCGGCGACGCGCCGGGCGGCGCGGCGGCCCGCGCCCCGGCAGCGCGGCCCGAACGCGACGTTCTCCAGCGCGCTGAGGTGCGGGAACAGCAGGTAGTCCTGGAAGACCATGCCGATCCGGCGGCGGTCGGGCGGCAGCGGGCGCAGGTCCTCGCCGTCCACCCGGACGTGCCCGTCAGCCAGCGGGACGAGCCCGGCCAGCGCCCGCAGCGCGGTGCTCTTGCCCGCGCCGTTCGGGCCGAGCAGCGCCACGACCTCGCCCGGCGCGGCGACGAGCGACAGGTCGAGGTCGAACGCGGGGCGCCGCACGACGAGCCGCGCGTCTAGGCCGTCGCTCACGCGGTGCTCACCCAGCGATCCCGCAGGGCGGCCAGGACGAGCACCGACACGGCGAGCAGGACGAGGCTGAGCACGATCGCGGCCTGCGGGTCGGTCTCCAGCGCCAGGTAGACGGCGAGCGGCATCGTCTGCGTCCGGCCCGGGAAGTTGCCCGCGAACGTGATCGTCGCGCCGAACTCGCCCAGCGCCCGCGCCCAGCACAGCACGGCGCCGGCCGCCACGCCGGGCGCGACGAGCGGCAGCGTGACCCGGCGGAAGATCGTCCAGCGGTCGGCGCCCAGGGTGGCGGCGGCCTCCTCGTAGCGCAGGTCGGCGGCGCGCAGCGCGCCCTCGACGCTGATCACCAGGAACGGCATCGCGACGAACGTCTCGGCCAGCACGACACCGGCGGTGGTGAACGGGAACGTGATCCCGAACGTGTCGTCCAGCCAGCCCCCGACCAGGCCGCGCCGGCCGAGGACGAGCAGCAGCGCGACGCCGCCGACGACGGGCGGCAGCACCAGCGGAACCGTCACCAGCGCCCGGACGAGCCGGACGCCGGGGAACCGGACCCGGGCCATCGTCCAGGCCAGCGGGACGCCGAGCAGCACGCACAGGCAGGTGGCGAGGGTGGCGGTGAGCAGCGACAGGCGCAGCGCCTCCAGGACCTGCGGCTCCACGAGCCGGGTGCCGAGCGTCGACCACGGCGCCCGGACGAGCAGCCCGAGCAGCGGCAGCACCAGGAACGCGAGCCCCGCCAAAGCGGGAAGCAGCAGGACCCACGGCGGCCGTCCCGGAAGCCGGTCGGCCTCCCGCGCGGATCTCACGGCCCCTCGAAGCCCGCCCTGGTCAGCACCGCCCTGCCTTGCTCGCCGAGCACGAGCGCGATGAAGTCCCTGGCGAGCGCGCCGTTCGGGGCCTTGGCGACCTCGACGATCGGGTAGTCGTTGATCGCCTTCGCCGCTTCCGGGAACTCGATGCCCATGACCTTGCCGCCCGAACTCTTCGCGTCGGTTCGGTAGACGAGCCCGGCATCGGCCTCCCCCAGGCCGACCTTGGTGAGAACGGCCTTGACGTCCTGCTCCCGCGACACGGGCTCGACCTCGACATCGGCGGCTTCGAGCGCGGTCTGCGCGGCGGCGCCGCAGGGCACCTGCACCGCGCACAGGACGACCTTCAGCCCCCGCCGGGACAGGTCGCCCACCGTGGCCACCTTGCCGGGATTGTCTTGGGGGACGGCGATCACCAGGCGGTTCTTGGTGAACACCCGCGGCGTTCCGGACGCGTCGCCCGCGTCGGTCACCGTCTTCATCGTGGCCGGGCTGGCGGCGGCGAACACGTCCGCCGGGGCGCCCTGCGTGATCTGCTGCGCGAGCGTCGAACTGCCGCCGAAGTTGAACCTGACCCTCACCCCGGGGTGCGAGCCCTCGAACTTCTTCCCGAGCGCGGTGAACGTCTCGGTCAGGGAGGCCGCCGCGAAGACCGTCAGCGTCCCGCCGCCGGCGGCGCCGCCGCCCGTCCCGGACGAGGTCTTCTCGGTGTCGCCGCAGCCGGCCGCGGCCGTGAGCAGGAGGGCCGCCGCCACGGCGGCGCGCTTGATCATGATGCTCCCGGTTCCGAGACCTCGACCACGACATTCGTCGACTTCACGACCGCGTCGGCGACCACGCCCACGCGGAGGCCGAGGTCGTCGGCGGCCTCCCGGCTCATCAGCGACACGACCCGGAACGGGCCCGCCTGGATCTCCACCTGCGCCATCACGCCGTCCCGGACGACCTCGGTCACGATGCCCCGCAACCGGTTGCGCGCCGAGGAGAACCGCTCGGACTGGTCGGGCGGCCCCGCGCCGCGCGCCTGGTCGCGCACGAAGGCCGCCAGTTCGGCGCCCGGCACGCGCCGGTGGCCGTGCTCGTCGCGGGACGCCGGGAGCCGCCCGCCGTCCACCCAGCGGCGGACGGTGTCCGCGCTGACGCCGAGCAGCGTCGCCGCCTCGCTGATCCTGAACGTGGGCACGGGGGCGAGCCTAGCCAATTGCAGATACGAGGGGAAGTTGGCGATAGATCCAGAGATTGCGAGCTATGTCACGACATCAGGCTGGCAGATGCAGCGAGCACACATCCCGGGGTTCCAGCACCGGCCCGGTCCTCCAGCCCACTTTCCATGGAAATGCTCCCTTTTTGGCCATGTGTGGGCCTTCCGGTCGCGTAGACCGCTCCGCTCCGGGTAAACGGTGCCTCAAACAGAATCGGACGCCCGGTCAGGAGGAATGATCATGGCTGGGACCATGCGAGCACCACGCACCCGGGGCGTTCTCAGCGGAGTCCTGCTGATCCTGCTGGGGCTGTGGGGCGGCCTGCTGCCCTTCGTCGGCCCCTACTTCGACTTCGGCTTCGCGCCGAACGACACCTGGGTCTACAACATCGACCGGCTGCAACTGAGCATCGCCCCCGCTGCGGCGACCGTCCTCGGCGGGCTCATCCTGCTCGTCAGCGCCAACCGCGCGGTCGCGATGTTCGGCGGCTGGCTGGCCGCGCTCGGCGGCGCCTGGTTCGCGGTGGGCGCGCCCCTCGCCACGCTGTGGGGCGTTTCGGGCGTCGGCGCCCCGCTCGGCACGACCAAGCACCAGATCATCGCCGAGCAGCTCTCCGGGCTCACCGGGCTCGGCGTCGCGATCGTCTTCCTCGCCGCGTTCGCGCTCGGCCGCTTCGCCGTCATCGGTGCGCGGGAACGGGCCCAGGCGGACGCGGCGGGCTCGGCCGGAGGCGCGACCACCACCCATCCGATCGTGCACGGACGCTACGCGCGCGAGAACGGGCCGGCGCAGCAGCCGAGGCCGGGAGACCAGCATGTGGCGGGCGACGACCGCTACGGCCGCTACGACCGTTAGGGGCGGGCGTCAGCGGTTGCGGCTGCGCATGTTGCGGACCGCCTTGGTGGTCTCGTAGTCGCCGCGCTCGTCGTCCGTCCGGACGTCGTCGCGGTCGGTGAACATGGCGACGAAGGCGACCAGCAGGCCGACGCCGCCGATCCACGGCTCCCGCCAGGCGAAGCTCAGCGCCACGCAGACGACAGCAACGGAGATGAGCAGCAAGAGCTTCACGTCGCACCCCTCGACCGCGCCCTGTTGCCCGGAAGACCGCGGTCCTCCGGGTGAAACCGGTGTCCGTCCCGGGATCAGCGAGTAATGGAAGACTTACGCGCGTCCCGTCGAGTGCATCCTGACATGCCGCGGCCCGTCCGGGAAAGATCCGGACGGGCCGTATGGCGAATATTTCCGCTACTTCTTGGCCTTGCCGCGCTTCTCCCGGATCTTCATCGTGATGTCCAGCGGCGTCCCGGCGAAGCCGAACTCCTCGCGCAGCCGCCGCTCGATGAACCGCCGGTAGCCCTCCTCCAGGAACCCGGAGGTGAACAGCACGAACCGCGGCGGACGCACCCCCGCCTGCGTCGCGAACAGCACGCGCGGCTGCTTGCCGCCCCGCACCGGATGCGGATGGGAGTTCACCAGGTCGGCGAAGAACTGGTTCAGCTTGGACGTCGGGACGCGGGAGCCCCAGCCCTCCAGAGCCGTCTCGATGCCCGGCACCAGCTTCTCCATGTGCCGGCCCGTCTTCGCGGAGATGTTCACCCGCGGCGCCCAGCGCGCGTTGTGCAGCTGCCGGTCGATCTCGCGCTCCAGGTAGTGGCGGCGCTCCTCGTCCAGCAGGTCCCACTTGTTGTAGGCGATCACCAGCGCGCGGCCGGAGTCGATCACCATCGAGATGATCCGCAGGTCCTGCTCGGCGAGCGGCTGGTCGGAGTCCACCAGCACCACCGCGACCTCGGCGCGCTCCAGCGCCGACTGCGTGCGCAGCGTCGCGTAGAAGTCGGCGCCCTGGTTCTCCCGGTGCCGCCGCCGGATCCCGGCCGTGTCGATGAACCGCCAGGTCTTGCCGCCGAGCTCGATCAGCTCGTCGACCGGGTCGCGAGTCGTCCCCGCCACCGAGTCCACGACCGCGCGGTTCTCCCCCGCCAGCTTGTTCAGCAGGCTCGACTTGCCGACGTTCGGGCGGCCCAGCAGCGCCACCCGGCGCGGCCCCCCGTCCTCGCCGAACAACTCCGCCGGGGGCTCCTCGGGCAGCGCGTCCAGCACCGCGTCCAGCAGGTCGCCGCTGCCGCGCCCGTGCAGGGCGCTCACCGGGTGCGGCTCGCCGATGCCGAGCGACCACAGCAGCGCCGCGTCCGACTCGGCGCCGACGTCGTCGACCTTGTTGGCGACCAGCACCACCGGCTTGCCGGACCGGCGCAGGATCTCCACCACGGCCTCGTCCACGTCGGTCGCGCCCACGGTCGCGTCGACCACGAACATCACCACGTCCGCCAGGTCGACCGCCAGCCGGGCCTGCTCGGCGATCGCCGCGGCCAGGCCGGACGAGTCGGGCAGCCACCCGCCGGTGTCGACGACGGTGAACCGGCGCCCGCTCCAGGCCGCGTCGTAGGCGACCCGGTCGCGGGTCACGCCCGGGACGTCCTCCACGACGGCCTCGCGGCGGCCGAGGATCCGGTTGACGAGGGTGGACTTGCCGACGTTCGGCCGTCCGACCACCGCCACGACGGGGGCCGGCCCCGCGTCCGCGGCGACGTCCTCGACCCGGTCGACCGTCTCGATCTCGTAATCACTCAATACAGTGCTCGCTCATGCTCTTCGGCGAGGCGGACGACCGCCTCGATGACCTCGGCCAGGCTCAGCTCGGACGAGTCGACCTCGTGCGCGCCGGCCGCCTTCGTCAGCGGCGACGCCTTCCGGGTGGAGTCGAGCCGGTCCCGGCGGGCCTGCTCGGCCCGCGTGACCGTCACCGACGCCCCGGGGTCGGCCGCGAGATCCTTCGCGCGGCGCGCCGCGCGCACCTCCTCGCTGGCCGTCAGGTACACCTTCACGGCCGCGTCCGGCACGACGACCGTGCCGATGTCGCGGCCCTCCACCACGATCCCGCCGGCCCCGATGATCTCCCGCTGCAGCTCCACCAGCCGGGCGCGGACCGCCGGGACGGCGCTGACCGCGCTGACCGCGTTCGTCACCGTGCGCTCGCGGATCGGGCCGGACACGTCCGTCCCGTCCACCGTGATCGTGGGCGCGTCCGGGTCGGTGCCGCAGGCGATCTCCGGGTCGAGCGCGCGGGCCGCGACGGCGACGCCGTCCTCGACCGGGACGCCGTGCTCCAGCATCCACCACGTCATGGCGCGGTACATCGCACCGGTGTCGAGGTACCGCAGCCCCAGCGCGCGGGCGACGCCCTTGGACGCGCTGGACTTGCCCGAACCGGAGGGTCCGTCCATGGCGATGACGAGCGGCACGATCGCTCCCTCTCTTCTCCGTCGGAGCGCCCGCCGACCCCGGATCGGCGAGCGGATCGGGCGGCGCTCGACGCCGCCCCGGCGCATGCGTCCCCCGGACAGGCCCCGGCGAACCAGGCTACCGGTCCCCGCGACCGGCAGGGACCGAGCCGGACCCGGTCACGCTGGACGACGCCCGCCGAGATTCCCCGGCACGAGCGGCCGGCCGCCGCCCCGCCGCCGGTCAGCCGGGGACGGACCAGCCGCGGGCGCGCAGCTCCGCGGCGAGGCCCTCGGCCGACTCCGGGACGACCGACAGCTCCAGCACGCCGAGCGGACGGCCCGGAGAGTGCTCGATCGTCACGTCCTCGATGTTGACCCCCGCGATCCCCGCCGCCTGGAAGATCATCGCGAGCTCGCCGGGACGGTCCGGAATGACCACCTGAACGGTCGCGTACGCGGGCTGGTCGCCGCCGTGCTTGCCGGGGATCCGGGACCGGCCCGCGTTACCGCGCAGCAGCAGGTCCGCGACGTGCGCCGCGGCCTCCTCGCTCCCGTCGCGCAGCAGCGACGCGGCCACCGCGAGATCGGTGGCGACGGCCTCCAGGACGTCCGCGACCGGCGCGGAGTTCGCCGAGAGGATGCCGATCCACAGCCGCGGGTCGCTCGCCGCGATCCGGGTCACGTCCCGGACCCCCTGCCCGGCAAGGCCCAGCGCCACGTCGTCCGCGCCGGTCAGCCGGGCGGCGACCGCGGCCGACACCACGTGCGGGCCGTGCGAGACGAGCGCGACGGCCCGGTCGTGCTCGGCGGCGTCCACCTGGACCGGCATCGCCCCGCACGCCTTCGCCAGCCCCGTGACGACCTCGACGGTCTCCGGCGTCGCCTCCGGGGGCGCGCACAGCGCCCACGGGCGGCCGAGGAACAGGTCGGCGCGCGCGGCGCTCGGACCGGACCGCTCGCTGCCCGCCAGAGGATGCCCCGCCACGAACGTCGTCAGGTCGCAGCCCAGCTCGGCCGCCTGCGCCAGCGGCAGCGCCTTCACGCTCGCCACATCGGTGTAGGCGACGGCGAGGCCGCGCTTCTGCGCGTCCAGCAGCGTCACCGCGACCGCCGCCGGCGGCACCGCCAGCACCGCCAGGTCGGCGGGCTCCTCGCGCGCCCCGTCCGGCAGCGCCTCGCCGGCGCCGAGCTCCACGGCCAGCGCCAGCGCCGCCGCGTCCCGGTCGGTCAGCAGCACCTCGGCGCCGCGCTCCCGCATCGCCAGGGCGATCGACGTCCCGATCAGCCCCGTCCCGACGACGACGATGCGCCGCGCCACCACGTCCTCACTCACGCCGAAAACCCTACTGCGCCCCGCGCCCTGCCGACGCCTGGCTCCGCTCGGGCGCCACCGCGCCCCACCCACTGGCGCTACTGCGCCCCACCAATGACGCTACTGCGCCCCACCAATGGCGCTACTGCGCGATGTCCAGCCGGAGCGCCGTCGCGCCGCGCAGGTAGACGTGCTGGACGTCCGAGCGGGGGCGGTCCGTCTCGATGTGCGCCATCAGCCGGATCACCCGCGGCAGCGAGCCCGGGACACCGATCTCGGTCGCGCACAGCAGCGGCACCTCGTGGAAGCCGAGCTTGCGCGCCGCGAGCGCCGGGAACTCCGCCGTCAGGTCCGGCGTCACCGTGAAGATGACGCTGATCACGTCGTCGGTGCTCAGCTCGTTGCGGGCCATCACCTCGGAGACGAGCTCCGTCGTCGCCTCCAGGATCTGGCCCCGGTCGTCGGCGTCGATCTGCGTCGCCCCACGGACCGCGCGTACCGCCACAGTCGTTCCCTCCTCGTGTCCGATGCCCTGACAAGCCGATGCCCTTACAAGCCGACGGCCGCGTACAGCTCGCCGACCTCCCGCACGGTCAGCGCTCGCATCCCGCCCGGCTTCAGCGACCCCAGCTTGATCGGCCCGAACTCTATGCGGGCGAGCTGCTGGACCGGGAACCCGACCTCCTTCAGCAGCCGCCGGACGATGTGCTTGCGGCCCTCGTGGAGGGTGATCTCCACGAGGACGCGGCGGCCGACCTGGTCGAAGACGCGGAACTTGTCGGCCTTGGCCGGGCCGTCCTCCAGCGTCACCCCGGCCTTCAGCCGCTTGCCGAGATCGCGCGGGATCGGGCCGTGGATCTCCGCCAGATACGTCTTGTAGACCCCGTAGGACGGGTGGGTGAGCCGGTGCGACAGCTCCCCGTCGTTGGTGAGCAGGATCAGGCCCTCGGTGTCGGTGTCGAGCCGCCCGACGTGGAACAGCCGCTCGGGCACCTCGACGTAGTCGGCGAGGGACTTGCGGCCCCGCTCGTCCGACATCGTGGACACCACGCCGCGCGGCTTGTTGATCGCGTAGTACCGCATCTCGGAGCGGGTCTCGACGCGCTTGCCGTCCACGTGGATGACGGCGGTCTCCGGGTCGACGCGCTCGCCGAACCGGAACACCTTCTTCCCGTCCACGGTGACGCGGCCCTCGCCGATCAGCTCCTCGCAGTGGCGGCGGCTGCCGATCCCGGCCTCGGCCAGGACCTTCTGCAGCCGCACGCCCTCGTTGTCGCTCACGGATCCTCAACCACTCACTATGTCGTCTGGCAGGTCATCGGGCAGGTAGGGGGCGAGCTCGGGCAGCTCGTCGAGGTCGCGCAGGCCGAGGCGCTCCAGGAAGTACCCGGTCGTGCGGTACAGGTGCGCCTGCGACTCCGGGTCCTGCCCGGCGTCCTCGATCAGGCCGCGCAGCGTCAGCGTCCGCATGACGCCGTCGCTGTTGACGCCGCGGATCGCCGACACGCGGGCCCGGCTCACCGGCTGCCGGTAGGCGACGACGGCGAGCGTCTCCAGCGCCGCCTGCGTCAGCCGCGCCTGCTGCCCGTCGGTGACGAACCGCTCCACGACCGGGGCGCACACGTCCCGGGTGTAGAACCGCCATCCGCCGGCGACCTCCCTGAGATCGAACCCGCGGCCCTGCTCGGTGTATTCCGCGGCCAGCTCGCGCAGCGTGGCGGTGACCTCGCCGCGGGGACGCTCCAGCAGCTGCGCCAGCGTCATCACGGTGACCGGCTCGTCCACCACCAGCAGGATCGCCTCGATCGAGGCGCGCAGCCCCGGAAGCTCCGGCGCGTCCGCGCCGGATTGCTCAGTCATCGTCTTCCTCGTCCTTCTCAGTGCTGTCCTTCTCGGTGCCGTCCTTCTGAGGGGCGCCCTCGTAGTCGTCGCCGACCTCGACGTCGCCGTCGTCGGTGCCGGTCCAGGTCACGTGGAGCTCGCCGAGGGGCTCGTCCTGCTCGAACGTGACGGCCTGCTCCCGGTACAGCTCCAGCAGGGCCAGGAACCGCGCGACAACCTCGTAGGTGCCCTCCGCGTCGGCCGCCAGGACGCGGAACGTCGTCACGCGCAGCCTGCGGAGCATCTCCACGACGATCGCGGCTTGCTCCTTGACGCTGGCCTTCGGCTGGTACATGTGCTCGACCGACACCGCGGGCGGCGCCTTCGGCGTGAGGGCCCGGCCCGCGAGCCGCGCGAACTCCTCCGGGCCGAGGCCGAGCAGCACCTCGGGCAGCAGGTTCGCGAACTGCGGCTCCATCGGCACGAGGCGCGGGAACCGGCGGCTCGCGTCGGCGATCCGCCCGGCGATCACCTGCGCGACCTCCTTGTAGGCGCGGTACTGCAGGAGCCGCGCGAACAGCAGGTCGCGGGCCTCCAGCAGCGCGAGGTCGTCCTCGTCGTCGACCTCGCCGGACGGCAGCAGCCGCGCGGCCTTCAGGTCCAGCAGGGTCGCGGCGACCAGCAGGAAGTGGCTGGCCTGGTCGAGGTCCCACTCCCTGCCGTAGGAGCGGATGTGCGCGATGAAGTCGTCGGTGACCTTGTGCAGCGACACCTCGGTGATGTCGAGCTTGTGCTTGGAGATCAGGCCGAGCAGCAGGTCGAACGGGCCCTCGAAGTTGTCCAGGTGGACGCGGAAGCCCTGTTCCTGCTCGCCCTCCCGCTCCGGCTCCGGCGACGTCTCGTCCACGTCGCTCACGGTAGCGGAGGACTCGTCCCGCGCTGTGCTCACCGGCCACATCGTCCCATGCCCGGCGCGCGGCTCGCACCACCGGCGATCACGAGCGGTGACGGCCGTCCGGCCGCTACCGCCCCGTCAGCCGGTGGACCAGGCTCTCGGCGTCGCCGCGGGCGTCGGGCCTGTCGACGGCGCCGTCGATCTGCATCCTGCCGCCCGGGATGGGCGCCGCCACCTGCGCGGGCTCGGAGAGGAGCGTCCCGCCGAGGAGCATGCCCATCCGCCCTCCGGGCAGCCGGCCGGCATACGCCTTGGCCGCCCTGCCGGTCAGTTCCGCGAACCCTGCCGCGTCCGCCGGCGTCAGCGTGATCGACACGCTCCAGCCGGTGCGGCCGGCCGCGGGGTCGGGCCCGAGCGCCCTGACCTCCTCCAGCCGGCGCACCGTCAGCCTGTCCGAGCCGAAGGAGTAGCAGGAGCCCGCCCCGGCGACGGTGAGCGCCCCGCCGCCGCACGGCGGGTCGGAGACCTCCTCGACCAGCGCGAACGTCAGCGGCTCGCGCAGGTCGAGCGGGCCGGACGAGGCGATCGGCTCGGGTTCGTCGCCGGTGACCACGAGGTAGCCGACGACACCGCCGATCACGAGGAGGACGGCGGCGCCGACGGCGATCAGCACGAAGACCAGCGGCCCCGGCGCGCGGGCGGGCGGCGGGAGCGGCGGTGCGCCGGGTAACGGGCCGTATGGGGGCGGCGGGGGTTCGCCCATGTGCGTGCTCCGTCTCAGGGGACGCCGGGTCGGCTCACTCGGTTTCGGCCCACCGGATGAGGACCTCGCGCGCGAGGCTCCGGTACGCGTTCGCGCCCATCGAGCTCGGGTCGAAGAACGTGATCGGCTCCCCGGCGACGGTCGCGTCGGGGAAGCGAACCGTGCGGTTGATGACGGTGTGGAAGACCTTGTCGCCGAACGCCTCGACGATGCGGCCGAGGACCTCGCGGGTGTGCAGCGTCCGGGAGTCGTACATGGTGCCGAGGACGCCGTCGATGACGAGGTCCGGGTTGATCCGGCCCTGCACCTTCTCGATGGTCTCCATCAGCAGCGCGACACCGCGCATCGCGAAGTACTCGCACTCCAGCGGGATCAGCACGCCCTCGCTCGCGGCCAGCGCGTTCACCGTGAGCAGGCCGAGCGACGGCTGGCAGTCGATGAGGATGTAGTCGTAGTGGTCGACGGCCGACTTCAGCGCGCCCTGCAGGATGTACTCGCGCCCGACCTCGTGGACGAGCTGGACCTCCGCGCCGGACAGGTCGATGTTGCTCGGCAGCAGGTCCATCCCGTCGACACCGGTCTCGATGACGACGTCCTCCCACTCGGTGTCGCGTTCGAGCAGCAGGTTGTGGATCGTCACGTCGAGCTGGCGCGGGTCCCCCTTGCCGAGGCCGACCGACAGGGCGCCCTGCGGATCGAAGTCGACGAGCAGGACACGGCGGCCGTACTCGGCGAGCGCCGCGCCCAGGTTGATCGTCGTGGTGGTCTTGCCGACGCCGCCCTTCTGGTTGCACACGGCCACGATCCGCGCGGGCCCGTGCTCGGCCAGCGGCTCGGGCTCCGGGAACACCGGCACGGGTCGCTGAGTGGGCCCGAGAGCCCGGCTCGGATCGGTCTCTATGGTGGCGGAGGAAAGGACTCCATCCGCACTGTTAGTGCTGGTCACTAGATCCCTCCCCGGCGGCCCGGAAATGCCATCCAGAACGGGGACTCTAGGGCCGTCGTCCCCGTCGCTCAAGCCGACGCGCGCCGAAGGTCGCGATTTCTCGGCGTGCCGGTCCGTCCGGATCATCCCTCCGCAGGCGTCCCGGGCGCGGCCGTTCCATGGTCAGCTCCGCGCACGCGGATGCGACGTCGCGTACACCTCCCGCAGCAACTGCACCGTCACCAGCGTGTAGACCTGCGTCGTCGTCACCGACGCGTGGCCGAGCAGTTCCTGGACGACGCGGACGTCGGCTCCCCCGTCCAGCAGATGGGTCGCGAACGAGTGCCGCAGCGTGTGCGGGGACACCTCCGACAGCCGCGCGCGGTCGGCGGCGGCGCGCAGCACCATCCACGCGCCCTGCCGCGACAGCCGGCCGCCGCGCGCGTTCAGGAACAGCGCCGGGCCGCCCCGCCCGGCCCCGGCGAGCCGCGGCCGGGCCCGCACCAGGTAGGCGTCCACGGCCTCGCGGGCGTAGTCGCCGATGGGCACCACCCGGGCCTTGCCGCCCTTGCCGGCGACGCGGGCGAACCCGTCCCGCAGGTCGAGGTCGTCGACGTCCAGGCCGACCGCCTCGGAGATCCGCGCGCCGGACCCGTAGAGCAGCTCCAGCAGCGCCCGGTCGCGCAGGCCGCGCGCGGTGCCCGGATCGCCGGACGCCGCGGCGAGCAGCCGCTCGACGTCCTCCAGCGAGATCGCCTTCGGCAGCCGGCGCGGCGGCGTCGGCGGCTTGACGTCGTGCGCGGGGTCGCCGGCGGCGAGGCCCTCCCGCAGCGCGAACCGGTGCAGCCCCCGCACGGCGACGAGCGCCCGCGCCGCCGACCCCGCCGACAGCGGCGGATGCCCGGCGTCGCCCTCCCGCAGCCCCACCAGGAAAGCGCGGACGTCGTCCTCGGTGATCTCGCCGATCGCCGCGCGGCCCCGCGCGCCCTGGATCTCGGCGTAGCGGCGCAGGTCACGGCGGTAGGAGCTGAGCGTGTTGGCGGCGAGGCCCCGCTCGACGGCCAGATGCCCCAGATACGTGCGCACGGCCGAGTCGAGCGCGGAACCCGCGTCCTGCGCGGCGGCACTCCGGGGGGACGGGCTCGGGGACAGTGCGCCACCTCTTCCGGCCGGGGACTGCGGGGACCCCGCCCATCATGCCCCCTCCGGCCGGCACGGGGGGACCCGATCGGGCTGCTCAGCCCTCGGGCGCGTCCGCGGGGCGCAGGGTGCGGAAGGCGGAGTCGCGGGCCGCGCGCGCCGCGAGCACCCCCATGCAGGCGATCATGTTGTGCAGCTCGCCGGCCAGCACCTTGCGGACCGCCTCGTCCAGCGGCACCCACACGACCGGCATGTCGGCCTCCTCGTGGACGCGCTCGAAGTCGATCTGGTCGGCGGGCACCTCGGTGAGGCCCCGGGCCAGGAAGATCCGGACGCGCTCGTCGGCCATGCCGGGCGAGGTGTACACGTCGACCAGGGTGTCCCAGCGCTCGGCGCGGTATCCGGCCTCCTCCAGCAGCTCCCGCTCGGCGAGCTTGTGGAGGGGCTCGCCGTCCACGTCCCGCAGGCCGGCGGGCGCCTCCCACAGCAGCCGCCCCACCGCGTGCCGGTACTGGCGCAGCAGCAGCACCCGGTCGCGGTCGTCGAGGGCGAGGACGCCGACGGCGCCGATGTGCTCGACCACGTCGCGGCCGACGATCTCGGTGCCGTCGCCGCGCGGCATCTCGACCCGGTCGCGGCGGACCCCGAACACCGGCCCATGGAACGCCGCGGACGACTCCACGACGTTCCAGCGTTCGGGCCGGTCGCGGACGTCGTCGACGCCGAGCTCCGCGCTCACGCTTCGTCCGCGATGCGCTCGGCGTAGTCCAGGGCGGCGGCGATCAGCCCGGTGAACAGCGGGTGCGGGCGCGTCGGGCGGGACCGGAACTCCGGGTGCGCCTGCGTGCCGACGAAGAACGGGTGCCGCTCGCGGGGCAGTTCCACGTACTCGACGAGCCGGCCGTCCGGGGACAGGCCGGAGAACCGCAGCCCCGCCTCCTCCAGCCGGTCGCGGTAGGCGTTGTTGACCTCGTAGCGGTGCCGGTGCCGCTCGGACACCTTCGCGTCCCCGTACAGCTCCCGCACGACCGAACCGTCGGCCAGGTGGGCGGGGTAGAGGCCGAGCCGCATCGTCCCGCCCATGTCGCGCTCCCCGGCGACGACGTCGAGCTGGTCGGCCATCGTCGCGACCACCGGGTGGGCGGTGGTGGCGTCGAACTCGGAACTGCCCGCGTCGGCGAGCCCGCCGAGCGTCCGCGCCGCCTCGATGACCATGCACTGCAGGCCCAGGCAGATGCCGAGCAGCGGGATCCGGTTCTCCCGGGCGTGCCGGACGGCGCCGAGCTTGCCCTCGATGCCGCGCACCCCGAACCCGCCGGGGATCAGCACGCCGTCGACGCCGTCCAGCTCCCGCTCGGCGCCCTCGGGGGTCTCGCAGTCGTCGCTCTTCACCCAGCGGATGTGGACCTTGGCGTCGTTGCCGAACCCGCCGTGCCGCAGCGCCTCGGTGACCGACAGGTACGCGTCCGGCAGGTCGATGTACTTGCCGACCAGCGCGATCGTGACCTCGCGGGCCGGCTTGTGGACGCGCCGGAGCAGCTCGTCCCAGGCGCCCCAGTCCACGTCCCGGAACGGCAGGTCCAGCCGCCGCACCACGTAGGCGTCCAGGCCCTCGGAGTGCAGCACCTTCGGGATGTCGTAGATCGACGCCGCGTCCACGGCCGACACCACGGCCTCGCGGTCCACGTCGCACATCAGGCTGATCTTGTGCTTGAGCCCGTCGGTGATCGCCCGGTCCGACCGGCACACGATCGCGTCGGGCTGGATGCCGATGGAGCGCAGCGCCGCCACCGAATGCTGCGTCGGTTTGGTCTTCAGCTCCCCGGACGGCCCAATGTAGGGCAGCAGCGACACGTGCAGGAAGAAGCAGTTCTCCCGGCCGATCTCGTGCCGGATCTGCCGGACCGACTCCAGGAACGGCAGCGACTCGATGTCGCCGACCGTCCCGCCCACCTCGGTGATGACGATGTCGACGTCGCCGTCCTCGCCCCACCCGTTCTGTGCGGAGACCCCCCCGGCCCCCGCCATCGCGCGGATCCGGTCCTTGATCTCGTTGGTGATGTGCGGGATCACCTGGACGGTGTCACCGAGGTACTCCCCGCGCCGCTCCCTGGCGATCACGTTCGAGTAGACCTGGCCCGTGGTCACGTTCGCCGACCCGTGCAGCTCGGTGTCCAGGAACCGCTCGTAGTGCCCGATGTCCAGGTCGGTCTCGGCGCCGTCGTCGGTGACGAACACCTCGCCGTGCTGGAACGGGTTCATCGTGCCGGGGTCGACGTTGAGGTAGGGGTCGAGCTTCTGCATGGTGACCCGCAGGCCGCGAAGCGTGAGAAGCCGCCCCAGGCTGGAGGCCGTCAGGCCCTTGCCGAGGCTGGAGGCGACTCCGCCGGTGACGAAGAGATGCTTGGTAGGACGTGACCTGCCATTGGCTGCCGAAGGCAAGAAGGCGCTCCCGTGGTCGTGATGAGGCGGACGAGACTCAACGTCCACGGGCCACCAGGATAGCGGGTTTATTGCATTGACCTCGGCGTCGGGCCCTGGGGGCCCTCCTTCCACGGTCAAAGCGGCGATCGCCGCATCGCTCCGGCTCGCCTTGCGAGCTCGCCGCGCGATCAGGCGCCGGGGTGCCGGGTGGGTGTGAGCGGACGTCCTGGCCTTGCGGGCCGGACGTCCGCTCTCGGGTCACAGCCGAGGTGTGGCCGCGCTCGGCATGATGGTGCGGAGTTGCCGGGTCAGTTCGTCGATCAGGGAGCGGGCCTGATCGGCGGCCTGGCGGGCGGCGTCGCGCTCCTGGGAGAGCTCGGCGATCTGGGCGCGCTGCTCGGTGACGGCCTGGGCGAGCTGGTCGACCCACTGGTCGCGTTCGGCGAGCTTCTCGGCGACGGCGTCGCGTTCGGCGGCCATCTGCCGCATCCCGGTCACCGCCTTGTCGCGCTCGCGGCCCGCCTGGTCGGCTCGGCCCCGGGCGAGGGTCAGTTCGGACTCGGCGCGGGCCTGGGCCTGGACGGCGGCCTCGCGGGTCCGCTCGGCGGCCTCCCTGCCCTTGGCGTTGGCGTCGCGTTCCCGTTCGGCCTTCTGGGCGGCTTCGAGGGACTGCGAGGCCCGGTCGAGGGCCTGCTGGCGCTCGGCCTCGGCGGCCTCGGCGCGTGCGGCGGTCTCCTGTGCGCGCCGCTCGGCGTCCTGCGCGCGGCGCTCGGCCTCCTGTGCGCGGCGCTCGTTCTCCTGCGCGCGGCGCTCGGCGACCTCGGCGCGGCGCCTGGACTCGTCGACCTCCTTGCCGGCGGCGACGACGGCGTGCTGCAGGTTCTGCGCGGTCATCTCGGCGTCGGTGACCTTGGCGCGCAGCCCCGACAGCTCGGCGTGCGCGGCCTCCAGCGCGCGGGACAGCTCGGCGGCCTGCTCGGCGACGCGGTCGCGCTCGGCCTCGGCGGAGCGGCGCCCGCCGGTGGCGTCCTCGACGGCGCGCAGGGCGTCGTCGCGGGCCTCGCTCATCGCGTCGCGCTGCTGTATCGCTTGGCGGACGGTGGCCTCGGCCTCGGCGAGGCGACGCTCGGCCTGCTCGACCTGCGCCTGCACCTGCTCCATCTGCGCGCGCGCCTGGTCGGCCTGGGCTCGGGCCTGGTCGGCCTGGACGCGTCCCTGCTGGGCCTGGTTCCACGCGGCCGCCGCGTCGCGCTGCGTGTTCTCCTTCTCGGTCTGGAGCGCGGCGATCTGGGTGACGGCCTCGTTCTGGATCTCGGCGGTGCGGCGTTCGGCGTCGGCGAGCTGCCGCTCGGCCTCGACGGCGCGGCGTTCGGCCTGCTCGGCCTGGCCGCGGGCGCGCTGCACCTCGCCCCAGGCGGCGGCCGCGTCGCGCTGCGCCGACTCCTTCTCCTGCTGGACGGCCGTGACCTGCGAGGCGATCTCGTTCTGCGCCTCGCCGAGGCGGCGCTCGGCCTCGACGGCGCGCCGGTCGGCCTGCTCGGCCTGGCCGCGGGCGCGCTGCACCTCGCCCCAGGCGGCGGCCGCGTCGCGCTGCGCCGACTCCTTCTCCTGCTGGACGGCCGCGATCTGCGAGGCGATCTCGTTCTGCGCCTCGTTGACCTTGCGCTCCCCGGCGGCGAGCGCGTCGCCGATGAGGTCGGCCATCTGGCGGAGCCGCTCGACCATGTCCCAGGGCTGGGCCTCGGACTGCTCGGCGTCGGGGCGCGCGATCTCCCCGGTCTGGCCGTGCCGCCCGTGCTGGCCGCCCTGCGCGGGCTGGCCGGGCTGGCCCGGCTTGGCCACGTGGATCGGCTGCTGGGCGGCCGGCAGCGCGGGCGGCAGTGCGGGCGGCGGCGCCGCCGGCGGTGCGGCCTCCGGCGCGCGGCCCGGGTCGCGTCCCATCGCGGGCCAGGGCGCGGCCGCGTCCGGGACGCCGCGGTTGCCGCCCGATCCGTTCAGCTCGCTCACCGTTCTCCTCGCCTCACGGCCGGGAGCCCGGTGACCGGCATGGCGCCGCCCATCCTGCTCGCCGCTTTCCTCGGACGGCTCGTCACTTCGCTCACGTGTCTCCTCGCCAGGCGGCGCGCGGCCGCGTTCGCGGGGGTCGTTGTGCACATCTGTTCGCTCCGCAGCCGGCCCTGTGGGCCCCTCGCTCAGCTCACTGAAGGCACTCTAGTCCCGAGCAGCGGAGCGTTTGCCCAGTTTGGGGTTTGCTTTCTCGGCGCCCCCGCGGCGTTCCCGCACGCAGGCCGCCGGATGGCGGCCGGTACGGGCCGTGTCACGGTGCCGCGGGTCACATCCGCCCGGCGGGACGCGCGGGTGGGACAATCGCACTCCATGGAGCTTCGCACCCTGTATCCGCCGATCGAGCCGCACGAATCCGGGCTGCTCGACGTCGGCGACGGCGATCGGATCTACTGGGAGGTCTGCGGGAACCCCGAGGGCAAGCCCGCGGTCATGGTGCACGGCGGGCCCGGAGGCGGGTGCAGCCCGGCGCACCGCCGGCAGTTCGACCCGGAGGCGTACCGGATCGTCCTGTTCGACCAGCGCAACTGCGGGCGCAGCCTGCCGCACGCGAAGGACCCGGAGGTGTCGCTGGAGGCGAACACCACCTGGAACCTTGTCGCGGACATGGACCGGCTGCGCGAGCACCTCGGCATCGAGCGCTGGCTGGTGTTCGGCGGGAGCTGGGGCAGCGCGCTGTCACTGGCCTACGCGCAGACCCATCCCGAGCGGGTGACCGAACTGGTGCTGCGCGGCATCTTCACGCTGCGGCCGTTCGAGCTGTACTGGTTCTACCAGGAGGGGGCTTCGCTGCTGTTCCCCGACCTGTGGGAGAAGTACGTCGAGCCGATCCCCGAGGACGAGCGGGAGGACCTCCTCTCGGCGTTCCACGAGCGGCTCAACTCCGCGGACCGGGACGTGCGGGTCGCGGCGGCGAAGGCGTGGGCGACCTGGGAGGGCTCGACGATCACGCTGCGGCCGGACCCGGAGCTGGCGGCGGACTTCGGCGAGCCGGACTACGCGGTGGCGTTCGCCCGCATCGAGAACCACTACTTCATGAACGAGGGGTTCTTCGAGGACGACCAGCTCATCCGGGACGTGGACAAGATCCGCCACATTCCCGCGGTGATCGTGCAGGGCCGCTACGACGTCTGCACGCCGGCGGCGACGGCGTGGGATCTGCACCGCGCGTGGCCGGAGGCCGATTTCCACATCGTGGACGACGCGGGGCACGCCTACAGCGAGCCGGGCATCCTGCATCGCCTTGTCGAGGCGACCGACCGCTTCGCCAAGAACCGGTAAACGGCGACTCAAGGAGGCCCGAAGAATCGGCTGCACCATAATGCGGCGGCCGAGCGGACCGTAATATGGCCGGGATTCACCCTCCCGGGCGAGTCCCGGCCCAGTCGTCCGCGCCCTGAACCCTCCGATTTCTTACCTGTCAGCAATCAACGCCTTACCCCGCGGCCAGCGAAGCTACCCCTTGCAGGCAACCAGGCGCGATCCCCAGGGCGCGCGTGGAGCGCCGTGGCTCCCATCCGCCCCAGGGACGGCCGCGACCGGACGACCACCGGCGATGCGACGTGACGCCCACCGCACCGATGCCGTTGACAGCAAATCTTAGTGACTTACCTCACACAACCGATACACGAATGCAGTCTCCCTGTAACACCGGAACATTAAGCTGGCGTTCAGGAAGCGCCCTGGCGGCCGCTCCGGTGCACCCGGCAGTAACTCCTGCGTAACAGCGGGAAAGGCGGATTTTCGCCGGGCCGGATCTCGTTCGAATTGCACCGAATTCGGCAAAGCCCTTAACCATACCCAGTGCGCAGGTCGGCTAAACATCTCGCAGATAACATTCATCTGCGATCACGGCGCGAGATTCGCTAAGTTGCCTGGACATGGCAGCGCAACCCCTGGAATCACCGACACGACGCCCGGACACCGACGCGACGAACGCGGAAGTGCAACTCCAGGAGCCGAGCCTCTCCGATGGGCCGGAGCTGTGGCGGCTCGCCCGGGACTCGCGGGTTCTGGACGTCAACTCGCCGTACAGCTACACGCTTTGGTGCCGCGATTTCGGGGATACTTCCGTGGTCGCGCGTGACGGCGCCGGCCCGTGCGGTTTCATCACCGGCTACGTCCGCCCGGCCCGGCCGGACACGTTCTTCGTCTGGCAGGTCGCGGTCGACCACGGCCACCGCGGCCAGGGGCTGGCCCGCCGCATGCTCGACCGCCTGGCCGACCGGCTCGCACCGCGCGGGCACCGGTACATGGAGGCCACGGTCACGCCGGGCAACACCGCCTCCACAGCGATGTTCGAATCGTTCGCCCGGGACCGCGGGTGCGAACTCGCCCGCAGCCCGCTGTTCGGCGCGGAGCACTTCCCCGAAGGGGGACACGAGCCCGAGGTGCTCTTCAGGATCGGCCCGATCGCCGGGATCTGACCACGTCACTCCTTCATCCGCTCCCCGACCTGCCTGGAGGCAGAAATGAACGTTTTCGCCCGCCTGGAATCGGAAGTCCGCGGCTACTGCCGAAGCTGGCCCACCGTGTTCAGCACCGCGCGGGGCAGCCATATGACCGACGAGGACGGTAAAACCTATCTCGATTTCTTCGCCGGTGCAGGGACGCTCAACTACGGGCACAACAACCCGCAGCTGAAACGCCGGCTGCTGGACTATCTCAGCAGCGACGCCGTCGTGCACGGCCTCGACATGTACACCACGGCGAAACGGGACTTCCTGGAACGCTTCAGCGAGTACGTCCTGCAGCCGAGGGGGCTCGACTACAAGGTCCAGTTCCCCGGGCCCGCGGGCAACAACTCGGTCGAGGCCGCACTGAAACTCGCACGCAAGTACACCGGCCGCGAGACCATCGTCAGCTTCACGAACGCCTTCCACGGCATGACGCTCGGCGCGCTCGCCGTGACCGGCAACTCGATGAAGCGCACCGGCGCCGGCGTGCCGCTCGGCCACGGCGTGGCGATGCCCTACGACAACTACCTCGACGGCCGCACGCCCGACTTCCTGCTGTTCGACACGATGCTGGACGACAGCGGCAGCGGCCTGGACAAGCCCGCCGCGGTCATCGTGGAGACCGTGCAGGGCGAGGGCGGCATCAACGTGGCCACCGCCGAGTGGCTGCGCGGCCTGCAGGACCTGTGCCACCGGCACGACATCCTCCTCATCGTCGACGACGTGCAGATGGGCTGCGGCCGCACCGGCTCGTTCTTCAGCTTCGAGGAGGCCGGGATCACCCCGGACATCGTCTGCCTGTCCAAGTCCCTCAGCGGCTACGGGCTGCCGTTCGCGGTCACGCTGATGAAGCGCGAGCTGGACGTGTGGGAACCGGGAGAGCACAACGGCACGTTCCGCGGCTTCAACCCCGCGTTCGTCACCGCCGTCGCCGCCCTGGAGCACTACTGGACCGGCGACGACATGGAGAAGCAGACCCTCGCCAAGGGCCAGCAGGTCCAGGCGGCGCTGGAGGAGATCGCCCTCGCGCACGCCGGCGCGATCGACGGCGTGCGCGGCCGGGGCCTCGCGTGGGGCCTGGTGATGAAGGACGCGGAGATGGCGCCGAAGGTGTGCAACGAGGCGTTCGCGCGGGGGCTGCTGATGGAGACCTCCGGCCCCGAGGGCGAGGTCGTGAAGCTGCTGCCGCCGCTCACCACGACGGAGGCCGAGCTGGACCGCGGCCTGGAGATCATCGCGGACTCGGTCGGGGCCGTCCGCGAGAAGGTCACGGTCTGAACCGCCCGCCGGCACCGATGGAAAGAGGAGATTCATGATCGTTCGTTCCCTTGACGAGATCGTCGGCACCGAGCGCGACGTGCAGGCGCCGACCTGGTGCAGCCGGCGGTTCGTGCTCGCCAAGGAGGGCGTCGGGTTCTCGCTGCACGAGACGATCCTGTACGCGGGAACCGAGACGAGGATGTGGTACGCCAACCACATCGAGGCCGTCTACTGCATCGAGGGCCATGGCGAGCTCACCAACGACGAGACCGGTGAGAAGCACGAGCTCCGGCCGGGCGTGATGTACCTGCTGGACGGCCACGAGCACCACACCCTGCGCGCCCACACGGACGTGAAGACCGTCTGCGTCTTCAACCCGCCCTGCACCGGCCGGGAGGTGCATGACGAAAACGGTGTCTACCCCCTGCTGACTGAGGAGGACGCATGAGCATCATCGAGTCCCATCCGAGCATCGACGACGCCTACCCCACCCGGAAGGCCGCCGAGGCGGCCCTGTTGTACCGGCAGGACCCGGTCGTGTACGGCGAACCGCAGGACGGCCCGATCGACGGCGCCACCCTCGACTCGTTCGAGGCCAACGGTTTCCTGTCCGTGGACCAGCTGCTCGCGCCGGAGGAGGTCGAGGACTACCGCGCCGAGCTGCGCCGGCTGTCGTCGGACCCGGAGATCCTGGCCGACGAGCGCACGGTCACCGAGCGCGGCTCGGACGAGGTCCGATCCATCTTCGAGGTCCACAAGATCAGTGAGGTCTTCGCCGCCCTCGTCCGCGACCCGCGCGTCGTCGGCCGGGCCCGGCAGATCCTCGGCTCGGACGTCTACGTGCACCAGAGCCGGGTCAACTACAAGCCGGGGTTCACCGGCAAGGACTTCTACTGGCACTCCGACTTCGAGACCTGGCACGCCGAGGACGGCATGCCGCGGATGCGCGCGGTGAGCATATCCATAGCGCTGACCGAGAATTTCGTGCACAATGGCGGGCTAATGATCATGCCTGGCTCGCACAAGACGTTCGTCGCCTGTGTGGGGGAGACTCCGGACGACCACTACAAGGAGTCCCTGCGCGGCCAGGAGATCGGGACGCCCGATCCGAACAGCCTCTCGATACTCGCGGACAAGCACGGGATCGAGCTGTTCACGGGCCAGGCGGGCTCCGCCACCATGT
Organism: Actinomadura chokoriensis; assembly: GCF_041463665.1. Classification (GTDB taxonomy): domain Bacteria; phylum Actinomycetota; class Actinomycetes; order Streptosporangiales; family Streptosporangiaceae; genus Spirillospora; species Spirillospora chokoriensis_A. The sequence goes on along the minus strand of NZ_JAXCEJ010000010.1, from coordinate 178,078 downwards.
TCGACTGCAACTGCATGCACGGCTCGAACGGCAACATCACTCCCTTCCCGCGCTCCAACGTGTTCATCGTCTTCAACAGCGTTGAGAACACGTGCGTCGAGCCGTTCTCGGCGCCCGCGCCCCGTCCGACCTTCATCGGCGCGCGCGATTTCACGCCGGTCCACGACTGACCGGCGGACAACAATTCGATAACCCGACCGTTCGCCCCGCGCACGCGGGGGGCCGCTCCCGGCCCCCCGCGTGCGCTTGGGACACCGACAGGAGTTCAACGATGACTTCTTCGAGAAGAGACTTCCTCCGTACCGCCGTGCTGCTGTCCGCCGCGGCGCCACTGGCCGCGGCGGGCTGCTCCACGACGGATCCGGAGAAGGAGAAGGCGGGCGGCGGCACGCTGCAGAAGGCCAAGGACGCCGGCTCCATCACCGTGGGGTTCGCGAACGAGGCCCCCTACGGCTACACCGACAAGTCCGGGAAGCTGACCGGTGAAGCGCCGGAGCTGGCCCGCGTCATCTTCAAGAACCTCGGCATCGACGAGATCAAGGGCGTCCAGGTCGACTTCGGCGGCCTGATCGCCGGCCTCAACGCCAAGCGGTTCGACGCGATCGCGGCCGGCATGTTCATCACGCCGGAGCGGTGCGCGTCGGCGGCCTTCGCCAACCCCGAGTACGTCGCCAAGAGCGCCTTCATGGTGAAGGAGGGCAACCCGAAGGGCCTCAAGGGCGAGAAGGACCCGGCCGCGAAGGGCGTCAAGGTCGGCGTCCTCACCGGCGCGGTCGAGGCCGACTACGCCGAGAAGAGCGGCGTGAAGAAGGGCGACATCAAGACGTTCGCCGACCAGGCGAGCGCCTACGAGGGCCTCAAGGCCGGCCGCATCGACTGCATCTGGCTGACCCGCATCTCCCTCGCCGACCTGCTGACCAAGCACCAGGGCGAGGGCTTCGAGGTGACCGAGCCGTTCACCCCGGTCATCGACGGCAAGGAGCAGCTCGGCGCGGGCGCGTTCGCGTTCCGCCAGGCCGACTCGGACCTGATGACCGCCTGGAACGGCGAGCTGGCCAAGCTCAAGCAGCAGAGCAAGCTGCTGCCGATCCTGCAGCCCTTCGGGTTCACGCAGGCGGACATGCCGGGCGCCGAGGACACCGCCGCCAAGTTCTGCCAGGGCTGATCGCACGTGTCCGACGTCCTCGACGGCTACCCGCAGTGGCTGGACGGCGCGTGGGTCACGGTCCGGCTCACCCTGCTCGGTGGCGCGCTGGCGCTGGTGCTCGCCCTGCTCTTCGGCATGGCGGGCACCTCGCGCCACCCGTGGGTGCGGCTGCTGAACCGCGTGTACGTCGAGTTCTTCCGCGGCAACGCGACCCTCGTCCTGCTGTTCTGGTTCTTCTACGCGCTTCCGCTCGTCGGCCTGCGGTTCAGCACGATGTTCGCGGCGGTGCTGGCCCTCGGCCTGAACGTCGGCGCCTACGGCGCGGAGGTGGTGCGCGGCTCGATCAACGCCGTCCCCAGGGCCCAGTACGAGGCGACGATCGCGCTGAACTTCACGCCGTTCCAGCGGATGCGGCGCGTCCTGCTGCCGCAGGCGTTCGCGCTGATGCTGCCGCCGTTCGGCAACCTGCTCATCGAGCTGATGAAGGGAACGGCGATCGTGTCCCTCGTCGGGCTCGTCGACCTGACCCGCGTCTCGAAGAACATCCAGGGCAGCACCGGCGAGACCGTCGCGGCGTTCTCGGTGGTCCTGGTCCTGTACTTCGTCATCGCGCAGGTCCTGCAGCTGTTCGTCCGCTACGCCGAGCGCCGCGTGGACCGCATGCTCGGCCGCCGGCTGCCCGCTGAGCCGTCCCTCGGGACGATCGCGGCCGGCGCCCCCGGGGCGGGGGTGGCCGGCCGATGAGCTGGGACTGGCACTACTCCGGGGAGATCCTTCCCGACCTGCTGAGCGGACTGCGCTACACGGTCGTCGCCACGCTGGCCGGCTACGTGATCGCGATCGTCCTCGGCCTGGTGTGGACGCTGCTGCGCCGCACCCCGAGCCGGGTCTTCAACCAGGCGATCCGCTGGATGACCGAGTTCATCCGGTCGACGCCGCTGATCCCGCAGCTGTACTTCGTGTTCTTCGTCCTGCCCGCCTGGGGCATCACCATCGGGTCGCTCACCGCGGGCATCCTCACACTCGGGATCCACTACTCGACCTACACCGCCGAGGTGTACCGGGCGGGGATCGCGGACGTGCCGAAGGGGCAGTGGGAGGCGTGCACCGCGCTGAACCTGCCGAAGTCGCGGGTGTGGCTGGACGTGATCCTGCCGCAGGCCATCCGCCGGGTGATCCCGACGCTCGGCAACTACCTGATCGCGATGTTCAAGGACTCGCCGATGCTGCTGGCCATCAACGTCGCGGAGCTGCTGTTCTCCGCCTACCAGGTCGGCTCGAAGAGTCTCCAGTTCCTGGAGCCCATCACGATGGTCGGTCTGTTGTTCGTCGTCGTCAGCGTCATATCTTCGATACTCGTCCGCCGCTTGGAGAGGCGTTATGCCACCACCTAACACCGACGGAGCCGCACCGGGGGAACACCTCCCCTCGGAAAGTGCTGACATCACACCGGAAGCGCCCAAGGGCGCGGCCGACGCGACCCTGAACCCGGTCACCGGCAAGGGCGTCCCCGCACAGGGCGTCACCACGGAGAAGGGCGGCGCGCCTGAGGGCGGGCACGCCGCGGACCTGCCGCAGGGCGGCGCGCCGGGGATCCGCTTCGAGAAGGTGGTCAAGCGGTTCGGCTCCAATGTCGTCCTGCGCGAGCTCGACTTCACCGTGGCGCCCGGCGAGCGCGTGACGCTCATCGGGCCGAGCGGGTCGGGCAAGACCACGATCCTGCGGCTGCTGATGACGCTGGAGACGCTGGACGAGGGCGTCATCTGGATCGGCGACCAGACGCTGTGGCACATGGAGCGTGGCGGCAAACGCGTCCCGGCCAACCAGAGTCACCTGCACGAGATGCGCAAGCAGGTCGGCATGGTGTTCCAGCAGTTCAACCTGTTCCCCAACATGAACGTGCTGCGCAACCTCACCGAGGGGCCGGTGCGCGTGCTGGGGCTGTCCAAGGACGAGGCGGTCGAGCGCGCCAAGGGCCTGCTGGACCTGGTGGGCCTCGCCGACAAGGAGAACGCGCACCCGACGCAGCTGTCGGGCGGGCAGCAGCAGCGGGTGGCGATCGCGCGGGCGCTCGCCATGCAGCCCAAGGTGCTGCTGCTGGACGAGGTCACCTCCGCCCTGGACCCCGAGCTCGTCGTCGGCGTCCAGGACCTGCTGCGCGACATCGCCCGGCAGAGCGACCTCACCATGCTGTGCGTCACCCACGAGATGGCCTTCGCCAAGGACATCTCCAACCGGGTCCTGATGTTCGACCAGGGCCAGATCGTCGAGGAGGGCCCGCCGGACCAGATCTTCGGCGAACCGTCCGAACAGCGCACGCGGGAGTTCCTGCAGGCCGTCCTGGCCTCCTAGGCCCGCGCGTCGCGTGCCCGTCGCCCGCGTCCCCGTCGCCCCGGGGACGCGGGCGACCCTCGTCTCAGCGCGCTCAGGCGACGCCCGGCCAGGCGGCGGCGATGATCTTCCTGCCTGCCGCGGGGCCTTCCGGGGCCGTTTCCGATCACCCCGGCGCAGCCCGCACCGAACGTCATTCGGTACCGTGGCACCTACGAACGAGGAGAGCGAGGCGATGGGCACTTCGATCGTGGGGCTCGGGATGACCGAGCTCGGCAAGGTGTACGGGCGGAGCCCGCGGCGGCTCGCCGCGGACGCGGTGCGGCTCGCCGCGCGGGACGCCGGGCTGGCGCTCGGCGACCTGGACGGGCTGCTGGTCAGCCACGGGATGGGCGGCTCTCCCGGCATCGAGCTGGCCGGAACGCTGGGCCTGCGGGACCTGCGGCTGCTGTCGCAGGTCAACTCGTTCGGCGCGACCGCCGGGGCGATGGTGTCCTTCGCGGCGATGTCGGTGCTGAACGGGACCGCGACCACCGTGGCGTGCGTGTTCGCGGACGCGCCGCTGAAGCCGAAGCAGTCCGCGGGCTCGGCCTACAACCGCAGCGCCCGCGAGTGGTACGGGTTCGGCGGGATGACGGCGGCGCTCGGGCTGCGCAGCGTCAACTCCTTCTACGCGCTCGCCGCCCAGCGGCACATGGCCCGGTACGGAACGACGAGCGAGCAGCTCGGCGCGATCGCCGTCTCGACCCGCGAGTGGGCGTCCCGCAACCCGCTGGCCCAGATGCGCGACCCGATCACCCTGGAGGACCACCAGAACTCCCGCTGGGTGTCCGAGCCGCTCCACCTGCTGGACTGCTGCCTCGTCTCCAACGGCGCCGTCGCCGTCATCGTGACGAGCGAGGACCGGGCCCGCGACCTGGCCCGCCCGCCCGTCCGCCTGTGGGGGTGGGGGCAGGGCCATCCCGGGCACCGCAAGGAGCGCGGCGGCGACTTCGGCCTGACGACCGGCGCGGTCTCCTCGGGGGCGACGGCGATGAAGATGGCCGGGATCACCCCGTCCGACGTGGACGTGTGCGAGCTGTACGACTGCTACACCTACACGGTCCTCGTGTCGCTGGAGGACTACGGGTTCTGCGCCAAGGGCGAGGGCGGCGCGTTCGCGGCGTCCGGCGCGCTCGGCCCCGGCGGGTCGCTGCCGACCAACACCGGCGGCGGACAGCTGTCGGCGTACTACATGTGGGGCATGACCCCGCTCTCGGAGGCCGTGATCCAGGCGCGCGGGGACGGCGGCGAGCGGCAGGCGGCGTCCAACGACGTGATCCTCGTCAGCGGGAACGGCGGCATCCTCGACCACCACTCCACGCTGATCGTCAGCCCGCACCGGAAGGGGGCCTAGCCATGGAGATCGGCGTTCTGCGGCGGGACGGGCGGACCGACCCGTTCTTCGACGGCGCCGCCGCAGGCCGGCTCGTCATCAAGCGCTGCGAGGCGTGCGAGGCGTGGTTCGCGCCGGACGAGCCCGGCTGCCCGGGCTGCGGCGAGGACGACCTCGGCTGGGCGGAGGCGAGCGGCGCGGCGACGCTCGTGACCTGGACCGTCCTGCCCAAGGAGCCGCCCGCCTTCCTGGCGCTGGTCGAGCTGGCCGAGGGCCCGTGGCTGCACGCGCGGCTGGACGGCGTGGCCCGCGGCGACCTCCGCGAGGGGCTGCCGCTGCGCGTGGCGTTCGAGCACCCGGAGGAGGGCGAGCCCTACATCCTGTTCCGCCCCTGAGCGACTGGACCGAATGGCATTCGGTCCATTAGCGTCGGGGCATGAACACCGAGGTCTGCGAACGGTTCGGCATCGAGTTCCCGCTGTTCGCCTTCAGCCACTGCCGCGACGTCGTCGCCGCCGTCACCAACGCCGGCGGCTTCGGCGTCCTCGGGGCCGTCGCCTACAGCCCCGAGCGGCTCGAAGAGGAACTGCGATGGATCGACGACCACGTCGGCGGCCGCCCCTACGGCGTGGACGTGCTCGTCCCCGGCAAGATCGACAAGTCGGCGGAGAGCGGCGGCGGCCTCGACGCCATGCTCGCCGCGATCCCGGAGGAGCACTGGAGCTTCCTCATCGGCCTGTTCGGCAAGTACGACGTCCCGCCGCCCGACTTCGACAAGGCCAAGCGCGCCAACGCCCGCGGCGGGACGCAGGTCACCAAGGAGGGCGCGTCCGAGCTGATCGACGTGTCGCTCGCCCACCCCATCGGGCTCATCGCCAGCGCCCTCGGCACCCCTCCCCCGCTGATGGTGGAGAAGGCCCGCGAGACGGGCATCCCCGTCGCCGCGCTCGTCGGCACCTCCGAGCACGCCCGCCGCCAGGTCGCCGCCGGCGCGGACCTGATCATCGCGCAGGGAGGCGAGGCCGGCGGGCACACCGGCGAGATCTCCACGATGGTCCTCGTGCCCGAGGTCGTCGACACCGTCGCGCCGGTGCCCGTCCTCGCCGCGGGCGGCATCGCCACCGGACGCCAGATGGCCGCCGCGCTCGCCCTCGGCGCGTCCGGCGTCTGGTGCGGCTCCGTGTGGCTCACCACCGAGGAGGCGGAGACGCCCCCGTCGGTCAAGGAGAAGATGCTCGCCGCGACGTCCCGCGACACCGTCCGCTCGCGCTCCCGCACGGGCAAGCCCGCCCGCCAGCTCCGCTCCGCCTGGACCGACGAGTGGGAGGGCCCCGCGAGCCCCGGCCCGCTCGGCATGCCGCTCCAGATGATCGTCGCCGAGGGCGCGATGCGGCAGATCACCAAGGTCGCCGAGTCCGGCAACCCCGGCGCCCGCGCCCTCGCCAACTACTTCGTCGGCCAGTGCGTCGGCCTCATGAACACCGTGAAACCGGCCCGCCAGGTCGTCTACGACATGGTCGAGGACTTCGCCAACGCCGTGGACCGCCTCAACACCATCACCGGTCAGGACTGAACGACCGAAACCGGACGTGACGCCATGGGGTGAATCGGTCAGCGACCCATGGCGTCACACCGGTCACGCCCTTACGCTTCCCACAAGATCTCCCGCGCGGGAAGGCCAGCCGTGGGAAACCCCCGACCCACCGAGTCCGGGCGCGGACTCCTCGCGCTGTTCGACTGGATGTCCGGGCGCCTGCCGTGGCGGCTGGACTCCCGCCCGTACCCGGTCATCGTCCTGGAACCGGCGGACGACCCGGACGCGCCCGGCCGCCACCTCGACGAACTGAAGCGGCTCGCCGCCGAGACGGGCCTGCCCGCGATCGCCCCCGACCTCGCCGGCGACGGCGCGGAGACCGCCGCGATCGAGCTGGTCGACACGATCTCCCAGCCGCTGACCTGGACGCACACCCGGTCGCCGTTCGGCCGGCTGCGCTTCCCCCGCTCCGACCTCGTCCGGACGATCCAGGCCGCCGCCGCCGAACCCGGCCCGGACGGCTCCCCCGCGCCGCCTCCGTACCGCCGCTCCCCCGTCGCCGCCGTCGACCGCTGGAACGAGCGCGCCCGGCTGTTCCGCTGGCAGGGCGGGCCGCTGCGCGCCCCCGGCTGGTGGACCACCGTCGGCGGGTCCCTCGTCGCCATGATCGCCGTGCTGGCCGGCGGCATCGCCGAGCAGACGCCCAGCCTCATCCTGCTCACCGCCGCGGGGTGCCTCGCCGCGGTCCTCCTGCTCGTCGCGGCGCTGTCGACCCGGCGGATCTGGCTGCCCGTCCTGTCCCGCCTCGGCTTCGGCGGCCGGTACCGCTGGTTCGCCCGGACGTCGTTCTTCGCCGTCCTCGGCGACGGCGACGAAGGCGGCGACGACCTCGGCTTCGAGGGCCGGCTGCACCGGGTGTACGAGCGGCTCACCAAGCCCGACGCGGCCCGGTTCCTGCTCCAGATCAAGACGTTCGCGCTGCTGGAGGACCTGCGCGACCAGCACCGGCGGCTCGCGCCGGACCTGCGCGGATTCAAGCGGCCGGCCCCGCCCGTGGTGTTCCTGGCCGGCCTCGGACGCCGCAACGGCGGCCTCGCGATGCTGTCGGCGATCAGCGACATCCGCGCCCGGCGCAGCGAGTTCCACCCGCTGATCGTCATCGCCTCCGTCGGCACCGCCACCCGCGACGAGTTCGGCGGCCCCGCGCCGGGCGGCGACCCGCGCGATCTGTACGAGCAGTGGCGGTCGTCGCTCGGCACCGCGCAGGGGCCGAGCGAATCGGTCCCGCTGCCCTACCTGCTGCGCATCCCCGTGACCGGGGAGCCCGCCAGCGAACGGCCCGACGACTTCGCGGTCCGGCGCCGTCCCCGCTGGACGTGGCTGTGGTCGTGGCGGAGCCTGGTCGCCGCCGCCCTGGTGTCCGCGCTCGCCCTGGCCTACGTGCAGACCGACCTGCGCTCCACGTACTGCAGCGTCGGGTTCCCCTTCGGCTGGAACGGCGACACCCGCCTGCAGGACAACGGCGACGGCAGCCGCGAATGCGTCGGCGTCTCCACGCACGGCGTCCGGTTCGAGCGCGGCCACGACAGCATCGGCCTGGACGGCGAGCGGCGCGCGCCGTCGCCCCGCAACACCGGTTCCCGCCTCACCCTCGCCGACCTCCAGCGCCGCATCGAGGACGAGAACCAGACCGTCCTCGCCTCGCGCAAGCCCTACGTCACCGTCGTCTACGCGGGCGTGTTCACCGCCAGCCCCGGGCAGAGCGACCTGACCGTCAGCAGCATCCGCGAACTCGCCGGGGCGTACCTCGCCCAGATGCGCAACAACCGCTCCGGCCAGCCCGGCGAGGTCGGCAACCCCCTCAAGCTGCGCCTGCTTCCCGCCAACACCGGGCAGAACATGCTGTTCTCCGCCGAGACCGCCGACCGCATCCTCGACATCGCCCGCAGCGACCCGACCCTCGTCGGGGTCGTCGGCTTCGGCCGCAACACCGAGAACTCCCAGGCGGCCATCGGGCGGCTGATCTCCGCCGGGCTGCCGGTCGTCAACACCGTCAACTCCTCCGACCGGCTCCCCGCGCTGCCGCACTACTACGGGCTCGCCTCCACCGACTACGACGAGGCCGCCGCGACCCGCGCCGCCGTCGCCGCCGAGCTGAACGGCCGGCCGATCTCCCGCGCGATGATCGTGCACCGCCGCCCCGGCCCGTCCAAGGACGCCTACAGCCGCGAGATCGCCGACGACGTCGCCCGCGCGCTCGCGCCCCGCGCCGTCGACCGCGTCGACTACGTCGGCACCGACGACGTCGCCGGCAGGGTGAAGACGGCCTGCGAATCCGCCCCGGCCCCGTTCGTGTACTTCGCCGGCCGCGCCGAGGACCTTCCGGGCCTGATGAACGGGCTCGTCCAGGGCGGCTGCACGCGGCGCCATCTCGTCCTCCTGACCGGCGACGACGTGACCAAGACCCGCTTCGGCACGAGCCCGCACGAGGTGCCGATCCCGGCGAACACCGTCATATACCACACGGCCTTCGTCCACCTGCCGTTCCTGATCGCCGGCGACGCCGACCAGACCAACGGCTTCTTCCTCCTCGCCCGCAACCTCCTCGGCATCGGCGCGCCCCGCGTCCGCCCCGACGAGCCGCTCCTCGTGGACGGGCAGATGGCCCTCACCTACGACGCCACCGTCGCGCTCGGCCAGGCCGCGCAGAACGCCTTCGCGGGCCTCGGCCTCACCTCCCCCGGGTCGGCCGTCGTCGCGGGCAGCCGCTCGGTGACGTCCGGCGCCGTCCTGCTGGAGTTGCGCCACCTGCACGTCCGCAACGCCGCGACGGGCGACATCGACTTCCGCGGCGACCAGCACAAGCTGAACGGCCCGGGCGACCGCAACCTGACCCTGATCAAGGTCACGCTGGAGCACGGCGAACCGATCTCCACGCCGATCTGCGGCCGCCTCAACGGCGGCGTCCCGGCCCCCAAACTGGACCCCTGCCCCCGCTGAGGTCACCGCAGCGGCGGCGGGCCGGGGAACCGCATCCACACGGCGCTCCGATCCCCGTCCGCCCTGACGCCCCACTCCAGGCTCAGCGCGTCGATGATCCGAAGCCCCCGCCCGCCCTCGGCCAGCGGATCGTCCCGCATCACCGGCCGCTCCCCGTACGCCCCGTCATCGACGACTTCCGCGACGATGTCCTGCCCCGCCAGGGAGAACATCACCGTTACCCGCCCGCCCCGGCCCGACGCGGTGTGCTCGACCCCGTTCGTGAACGCCTCGTCGACGCACACCTGGACGTCGTCGAGCGACGGGTGTCCCTCTCCGAGAACGTCGCGGGCGAACACCCGCGCATGCCTCGCCGACCGCTCCACGCCCGGCAGCGTGAGCGCCGCTATGATCTCGCTGATCGCCATAGGGTCCTCCCTTTCAGGCCCCAGACTCCAAGCGCTGCGCACCGGCCTCAACACAGTCCGCATCCCCCGAAACGACCCCTCACTAAATTTTCAGCGCCCATCGGTTCTCCGACGCGTGACTCCGGAACGTGACAGGCTGGTCACATGTCGGAAGCGACCCTCTCCACCACGCGTCGCCGCAAGATCGGTCGAGTGCTCCGCCAGCTCAGGGAGGAGTCCGGCTACACCCTCAAGACCGCAGGCAGCCGCCTGGAACGGTCACCGTCGTCCCTCAGCCAGATCGAGAACGGCGTCCAGTGGCTGCGCCTCCGCGACCTCGGTTTCATTCTCGACCGCTACAACGTCCCCACCGACCTCCGCGCCGCGCTCATGACGCTGGCCGAACAGGACCGCCAACCCGGCTGGTGGGACGCCTACAAGGACCTCGTCACGCCCGAGGCCCTCGACCGCGCCTCCCTCGAACACGACGCCTCGCGCATCATCTCCACGGAGACCACGTTCATCCCCGGCCTCCTCCAAACCGAAAGCTACGCCCGCGCCGTCAATTTCACGAGAGTCCCGGTCAGACCAGACGATGTCATCGATCGCTACGTAGCCTTTCGTCTTGCTCGTCAGAAGATCCTACGTCGCGACCGCCCGACATCACTCGAAGTCGTCCTCGATGAGGCCGTTCTCCGGCGCATACGTGGTGGTCGCCAAGTCATGCGTAGCCAACTCCGAAGGCTCCTCAACGAGTCTGAACAGGAACACGTCCTCTTGCAGGTTCTACCGCTTTCCGTGGACCCCGGTCCCGCATATGTCGGCCAGTTCCAACTTACGGAGCTCGGAAACCCTACAATCCTGAGTACGGTGCTGACTGACCATTTCACTGGTCAGTGGATCCTGGAGGACGACAAGGACATCTACCAGTACCACGAGAAGTTCACGGACTTGCGCACTTCGGCGCTTCCAGAATCTCCTTCCCGTGAACTGATCAACAGAATAATCTCAGAGACATGAGAGCTTCCGACTTTCCAGGCGCCGCCTGGCGCAAGAGTAGCCACAGCGGCTCACAAGCCGATGACTGCATTGAACTGGCGAGCACTGACCGGGCAGTGGCCGTGCGGGACTCGAAGGACCCGGACGGCCCCGTCCTCACTATTGCGCCCGACACCTGGAACGCGTTTGTCCGTACCCTCAAGGCGTGGGACGCCTGACACTGGCGGGGCGTCGGTGTAGCACAGCAGGATACAAGTGTGACGGCCCAGGTGGCGGCGGTCAGCGGAAGGGTCCCGCCTTCGTCCGGCTGGATTGCAGGGTGACGACGCGCCCGGGCCGGACTTTTCATCACACTGAGTTCTTCAATAAACACCGCTAGTAACCTAAGTTGCCTGATCTCGGCGCGGATGATTTAATAAATGTACGTTCATTTATTAATGGAGGTGCGATGGCGGGACGGCCGCGAGGGGTCGACGACGCGGTGATCCTGCGGGCGGCGGTCGAGGTGATCGGACGGGTCGGTCCGGCCGGGCTCACGCTCGCCGCCGTGGCCGGGGAGGTCGGGCTGGCGCCGGCCACGCTCGTCCAGCGGTTCGGGTCCAAGCGCGGGCTGCTGGTGGCGCTGGCCGCACGGTCCGTCCAGGATCCGGAGGCCCTGCACGAGAGGGCGAGGACGGGGCACGCGTCGGCGCTGGGCGCGCTCACGGCTTTCGCCGTCGGATCGATGTCCGATATGTCCACACCCGAGCGGTACGCCAACCACCTGGCGTTCCTGTGCCTGGACCTCACCGATCCGGAGCTTCACGAGCACGCCCTGGCCGTCCACCGGGCGACCGGGCGGGTGATCGAGACGCTGCTCGCCGAGGCCGTGTCGGCGAGCGAACTCCGGCCCGGCACCGACACCGGCGCACTGGCCCGGACGGTGGTGGCGATCATCGCGGGAGCCGGCCTGGCCTGGGCCCTCGACCGTGAGGGGACGCTGCCGGAACGGCTCCGGCGGGAGATCGACGCCGTCCTCGCACCGCACATCTCTGAGGGGGAACCGTGGGGAAACTGACCGATCAGGTCGCTCTGGTCGCCGGCGGCACGCGCGGCGGCGGGCGGGGCATCGCCGTCCAGCTCGGCGCCGCCGGGGCGACCGTCTACGTGACCGGGCGCAGCAGCGGCTCCAGGCGCTCCGACCTCGGCCGGCGGGAGACGATCGAGGAGACCGCCGAACAGGTCACGGCGGCCGGCGGCACCGGGATCGCGGTCCGCGTCGACCACGGCCGCCCGGACGAGGTGCGCGCGCTCGCCGACCGGATCGCCGCCGAGCAGGACGGCCGGCTGGACATCCTGGTCAACTCCGTGTGGGGCGGTGACCCGCTCACCGACTGGGAGCACCCGCTGTGGGAGCAGGACCTCGACACCGGCCTGCGGCTGCTGCGGCAGGCGGTGGAGACGCACGTGATCACCAGCAGGTTCGCGCTGCCGCTGCTGGTCGCGCGGAGGCGCGGCCTGGTGGTGGAGGTGACCGACGGCAACACCGCCCGGTATCGCGGCTCGTTCTTCTACGACCTGGCGAAGTCGGCGGTCATCCGGCTTGCGGTCGCGCAGGCCGCCGAGCTGAAGCCGTACGGGGTCGCGGCGGTCGCCGTCACGCCCGGCTTCCTGCGGTCCGAGGCCGTCCTCGACCATTTCGGCGTCACCGAGGACAACTGGCGGGACGGCGTCGCGCAGGACCCGCACTTCGCGCACTCGGAGTCCCCCGCCTATCTCGGCCGGGCGGTCGCGGCCCTCGCCGCCGACCCCGACATCATGGACCGGACGGGGCGGGCGCTGGCGACGTGGGGCCTGTACCGGGAGTACGGGTTCACCGACGCCGACGGCACCCGGCCGGACTTCGCCGCCCACTGGGCCGACGCGCTGGTCGACGAGTACGGGCCGCTCGGCGATCCGCTGTAGCGGCGCGATCCGCTATGGCGGCGCGTCGACGACCAGGCGGTCGCGCTCGACGGTGACGTCCGCCCCGAAGGGGCGGCAGGCCGCGACGAACCGCTCGATGATCCAGGCGCGGTCGGAGCCCTCGGCGCGCCGGGTGCGGGCGAAGTCGAGCCGGAGGGGGACCGCCTCGATCCGGGACGGGCCGCCGCCGTCCACGGTGACCAGGAACAGCAGGCCCAGGTCGTTGCGGAGCATCTCGTCCACGATGTAGTCGTCGATGAAGTCGCCCATGTCGAACATGACCGGCCAGTCCACGCCGTGGAACACGTGCGCGGAACTGCCCGCGACGAGCGACGCGCCGGCGTCCACGAGGGTCCTGGCCGCCCGCCGGACGTAGTGCGGCGGCTCCCGGGTCATGTTCGGGCCCCAGTGCGGCATGACGACGACGACGCTGGCCTCATCCCGCAGTTCGCGGATCTGCCGCACCAGGTCGTCCGGGACGCGCTCGTGCAGGTCGGCGTGGGCGACGCCGGGACGGCCGGGCCCGGCGGCGAAGTCGGACGGATGGTCGGTGACGCCCACCACCGCGACCCGGGTGTCCCCCGCCTCCAGGACGGCGGGTTCGCGCGCTTCCGTGAGCTCCGCCCCGGCGCCGACCGTGCGGATCCCCGCCCCCCGGAGGATGTCGAGGGTGTCCGCCAGCGCGTCCGGGCCGTAGTCGAGGGCGTGGTTGTTGGCGAGCGTGACGCAGTCGACGCCGAGATCGGCGAGTGCCTCGACAGCGGCCGGAGGCGCCCGGAAATGGAAGGGCTTGCCCAGCGGGTCCCAGGGCCGTCCGCGATCGGAGACGCAGCACTCCAGGTTCAGCAGCGCCAGATCGGCCTCCGCGAAGACGTCGGGCACGCCGCCGGAGAACAGGCCGTGCGGACCGGACGCGGCGATCTCCGCCGCCACGCCCCGGCCGAGCATGGTGTCCCCGGCGAGCGCCACCCTGATGGCCATTCCCTATCCGTACCCACAGGTCAGGCGACAAGCCGGTAGATCCGCCAGAAACCGGTATCGGTCACATCGAGGGACTCGACGCCCGCGTACCCGGCCGAGGACGCGAACGAGGCGAGCGTGTCCGGGCGCATGACGGTCCCGACGCCGGCCGAGTGCGGGTGGCTGAGCGAATCGGGCAGGCAGACGAGCAGGCTGAAGCCGTAAAGCAGCCGCTGGACCTCATCGCCCGGCGCGGTCAGCACGGGGTCGGCCGCCTCGTCGACGACGAGCGTGACGGCGCCGGGCTTCGCGACGCGCCGCATCGCCGACAGCACTTCGACGGGACGCGGCATGTCGTGCAGGCACTCGATCAGCATGAGCACGTCGTACGGGCCGCCGGCGAGGTCCGCCGCCGCGTCCGCGTGATGGAATCGCACCCGTTCGGCGACCCCGGCCTCGGCGGCGTTCTCGCGCGCGGCCTCCAGCGCGACCGGGTCGAGGTCGAAACCGTCCACCTCGATCTCCGGATACGCCGTGGCCAGGCCGATGCCGGACCAGCCCTGCCCGCAGCCGACGTCGGCCACGCGAGCGCCCTCCACCAGGCGTTCGTGGAGGTCCGGGATCTGCGGGACCCAGTCGCGGGCGAGGGCGTGCAACAGCATCGGGCGGTTGAGGTCGCCCTGGGCCTCCGACATCTCCGCGCCGTACGCGTGCCAGGGGACCCCCTGACCGGTCCGGTAGGCATCCGCGAGGGCGGGCAACTGGAGTACGGCCGAGACGATCTGGCGGATCAGCGGTTCCGTCCACGCCTGGCTGTCGCGGTCCAGCAGCGCTTCGGCGTGCCCGGCCGGAAGCTCGTACCGCTCCCCCTCCCCCCGGATGACGATCCCGGCGACGGCCTGCTGTTCCAGCCATTCGCGCGCGTACCTCGGCTGCGACCGCGTCCGCTCGGCGAGTTCCCGGGCGGTCGCCGGTCCGTCCTCGTGGAGCGAGGCGTACCAGCCGAGCCGCCGGCCGAGCCAGACGGACGCGGCCTCCATCGTCGCCACGGCCTGGTCGAACAACCGCTCCGACAGCACGCTCGCACCATGTTCGCTCATGAGCGGTTCCTCTCCTCCAGGACGCGGGGATAAGCTTCCGTCCCTGGTAGAGCTGGGTACCTGAATGAGCGGGGTACCTGGGAAGAGCGGGGCACCTAGGAGAGCGGGCGGCCGGGGCCCTTCTCGATCTGGGCGATGAACAGCTGGGCCAGGGCGTGCTGCCCGGCGATCGTCGGGTGGTAGCTGCGCGGCTCGGCCTGGAGCGCCGGCAGGTTCAGCGCCAGGCCGTTCATGTACGCGTTCCGGCTGCCCACCTCGTGCCCGGCGAACGCGCCGTAGGCGTCGACGAACTCGACGCTGCCGCGGCCGCGCGTCCCGGCCTTCCGGGCGTCCGCCTCCGCGACGGTCTGCCGGATCAGCCGCCCGAGGTCGTAGGCGCGGGCGTTCAGCCAGCGCTGGTCCGACACGGTGATGTTGTCCCCGTCGACGCCGCTGATCTCGGAGAACGCCTTCGGGTAACCCATCACGATCACCCGCGCGTAGGGCGCCCGCGCGGTGATGTCGGCGAGCAGGGCCGGGAGGCTCTGCCGCAGCTCGGCCATCTTCCCGGCGATCTCCTCGCCCTGCTCGGCGCAGCCCCTGCTCCACGGCAGCCTGACGACGCACCCGGCCAGCACCTTGGAGAACCCGACGTCGTTGCCGCCGATGCTGATCGTGACCAGGCTGGTGTCGCGCCCGATGCGTCCGATCTGCGGGGGTTCGCCGCCTCGTCCGTCCAGGACGTCGTCGGTCGTGGCGCCGGAGCAGGCCCAGAACGAGGTGCCCTTCGCGAAGCGGAACGCCTGGGCGACCTCGTGGTAGTACGCCTTGGACGTCCGGTGGCAGCGGGCGAGCGGGTTGTGATCGGCCGGGGTCGCCTCCGCGCCCACACCCGCCGAGTAGGAGTCCCCCAGCGCGACGTAGGACCCCCGCGTGGCCACGTCGAGCGGCGTCGGTGCCTTCTCCGCCGCGACCGGATCGGCGCGCTGCTCCGGGGCGGGCGTCCGGCATCCGCCGCCGAAGACCTCGCAGCGCGCCGCCGGCAGCGCCACCAGCGGGACGACGGCCAGCAGGAGCAGCGCCACCAGGAGGACGAGCGCGGCCCGTCGCTCGCCGAGACGGTCCCGCACCCATGACACCGGGCTGATCATCGTCCTCCTTAGCGTCCATGGGCCAGACGTCCGCGGACCGTCCCGGGTTCCCGCCTTTACATTGTAGATCTTCTGGTGGAACGCGGGCGGGAGACCGTGCGTCCAAGAGACCAACGATAAGTCAGCTGGGAGGGACGCATGCTCGCGGCACTGACCGGCCTCGGCCTCTCCGCGGCCGCCGGTCTCAACGCCTACATCCCGGTGCTGCTCGTCGGCCTGATCGCCCGGTACAGCGACCTGGTCCGGCTGCCCGCCGAGTTCGGCTGGCTCACCGACGGGCGGGTCCTCGCCGGGCTTGCCGTCCTGCTCGCCGCGGAGGTCGTCCTCGACAAGGTGCCCGTCGTGGACAGCGTCAACGACGCCGTGCAGACGTTCGTCCGCCCGGCCGCCGGAGGCGCCGTCTTCGCCGCCACCGACGCGGCCGGGAAGCTCGACTCCTCCACGTTCATGCACGACCACCCGTGGATCGGCTGGAGCCTCGGCATCGTGGTGGCGCTGATCGTCCACGCGACGAAGGCGTCCGTCCGGCCGGTGGCGAACGCCGGGACGATGGGTGCCGGGGCGCCGGTCCTGAGCACGGTCGAGGACGTCGCGTCCCTGGTCATGAGCGTGCTGGCGATCCTCGCCCCGATCGTCGGGCTCTTCGCCGTCCTGCTGCTCGGCTACGCGGGTCTCCGCCTCCACCGCCGCCGGCGACGGCGGCGGGCCGCTACCCGGTCGGCGCCCACATGACGAGGCGCGGCCCGAGCCCGTGCAGCCCGGCCTCGATCTCGGCGTCCCAGTAGGACCTGATCCCGCTCCCCCACCGCTCCTCGGGCAGTTCCGCGAACCCGTGCCGGGCGTACCAGGGGCCGTTCCACGGGACGTCCCGGAACGTCAGAAGGCTCACGCCGGGCGACCCGGCCGCCGCCGCCCGCGCCACGACCTCCGCCAGCAGCGCGCCGCCGATCCCCCGTCCCACCAGGTCGCCGCGCACCGAGATCTGCTCCAGATGCGTCGCCCCGTCGACCTCCCGGGCCGCCGCGAACCCCACCGCCGGATCACCGGCCACGACGATCTCCGCGCCCTTGCCGATCACCTGCTCGACCACGGTCGGACCGGGCGGGAACACGATCCCGATCTCCTTGAACATCTCCTCGCACGAGTTCTCGATCGCCGCCAGTCCCGCCAGATCCCCGGCCCGCGCAACCCGAACCTCATACTCCATCCCGCGATCGTAGGCCGCGCCCTCGCGCTCGCGCCTCCCCATAACGTCCGGGCGGCGGGCTAGTGTGCCGCCCATGACCGCCTCTGACGACCTGCTGCGCCGGATCGAGAACGAGCCCGAACTCGCCGGCCTGCTGACCTGGCCGGGCGACTTCGACATCGGGCGGCGCGACCCGGTGGAGGAGCTGCGGCTGCCGTCCGGCATGGCGCTGGCGCCCATCGCCGGGGACGGCGCCGGCGGGACGTACTTCCTCTGCGGCGACCCCGGCGGGACCCGCCCGGTCCTGTTCGCCGACTCGGAGGGGCAGGCCGTGCTGATGGCCGCCGACTTGGTCGAGGCCGTCACGCTCATCGCGTCCTGCCCGTTCTGGCGGGCCCTCGGGCTGGGCCATCCGCCGGACGAGCCGGCTGCGGAGATCGTCGACGACGACCCCGAGTACCCCGCCCGGCGGGACCGGCTTCTCGGCCTGCTCGGCCTCACCCCGTTCGGGACGGAGGAGGCCCTCCGAAGGCTGAAGGCGAGCGCCGCGCGGACCGTCCCCGACTTCGTGCCCCTCGCCCGGCACGAGGAGGGCGGGACGTCCTACGAGATCGCCTACGAGGTCATGCTGTGATCGGGCGTCAGGCGTAGAAGCGCATGTGCCAGTCCATGGGCGGCTCGCCGTAGGCGTCGGCGGGCGGCTCCGGGCCGAACTCGACGGCGGAGCCGTACGCCAGTTCCGCGATGACGGCCCCGGCCTCCACCCCGGCGCGCCAGTGCTCGGGAACGGCCCGTGAGCCGTACCGGGCGCCGAGGATGTTCCCGCAGACGGCGCCGGTGGAGTCGCTGTCGCCGGAGTGGTTGACGGCGAGCAGCAGCCCGCGCGGGACGATCTCCAGCGGATACCCGCCCGCGGCCTCGGCGGCGAGCGCGGCGTAGACGGCGATGGCGAGGGCCTCCGGGGCGGTGAAGCCGCGCCCGAGGCTCTCCAGCGCCTCCGGGGACGGCGACCGCCCCGCAGCCAGGTCCATCGCGCGTTCGAGCGCGGCCGTCGTCTCGTCGTGTCCAGGGTGCTTGCCCAGCTCCGCCAGGGCGTCCCGCAGTGCGTCGGGAAGGGCCGCGCCGTGGACGAGGGCGGAGACGACGACGGCGAGCGTTCCGGCGGGAAGGTGGCCGGACGGGTGGCCGTGGGTGAGCGCCGCCGTGCCCTGGCCGCGCGTGAAGACCGCCTCGCGGTCGGGGCGTCCGAACCCGGCCGGCGCCGCGCGGACCGTCCCGGCGCAGCCCTTGGAGTCGTTGACCGGCTCGTCCACCCTGCCGAGCGGCCATCCGGGTCTGCCGCGCGCGGCGGCCTCGCGGAGCGCGGCGAGCGTGGTGCGGCCGGCGCCGCGGCGGGCCGTCACCGCCGGGTCCCGCAGCGCCGGGCCGCCAACGGGCGTGCCCTGCGCGGGGATCGGCTCGCCCTGGGCGCGCAGCCACCCGAGCTAGTTGGACTGCACCAGGCCGAAGTACGCGCCGCCGATCCCCCGGGCGCGGGCCCGGATGGACGCCTGGACGCCCGCCTGCGCGGTGAGCAGGCCGAGCTGCGTGGCCTCGCCGATCTCACCGCGCCCCGCGTACCCGGTGACGCCCGCGGGCCCGTGCGCCGCGCGGATCTCGCGCAGCGGCATGCCCTCGACGGGCCGCCCGAGCGCGTCGCCGACGGCCCCGCCGAACAGGCATCCGAGCATCCGCTCGTCCATCATGTCCGCCATGCCGGTCACGCTATCGGCACGGCTCGCTCACGCCGCCGCGGCGATCCCCGCGTCCGCCGGGCCGGTGTTACGCGGCTCTCGACCGCCGCGGATTCAGTAGGCGGTGGCGTCGTGGAGGGTCGCTGCCAGGGAGCGCAGTTCACGGTCCTCGGTGAAGCTCCGCCAGCCGCCGGAGTACTGGTGCCGCCGGTCGGCATCCATGATCTTCCGCAGCTCCCGCCGGCGTCCGTGCGGAGCGGCGCCCAACTCCACGAGAAGGCGGACGGCCCCCCAGCTCGCGGGGTGGTAGTCGCCCTCGGCGAGACGGTCGAGTTCGCGCTTCAGCGTCAGGGACGCGGCGTCCGGCCTGCCGGTCATCCTGCCCAGCGCGTACGCGGCACTGAAGCGGACACGTTCGAGCTTGGAGTTGATGAAATCCCGCACCCATGGCTCATGGTCCGCGGCGTGGGGCCCCAGATCCGCGATGTACGGCAGGAGGTCGTCCGGCAGGCTGCGCGCTCCGACCTGGGCGCGCACCGCGTCGGCGAGGCGAGCCGGATCGCCCGTGATCTTCAAGTGCGCCCGCGCGAAGGCCAGCCGCCGGAGGTAGTCGGACCGGTCGCCCCCGTACGCGCCCCGCCGCAGCGCCTCCTCGATGATCGGTCCGGCGTCCGCGGCGGCCGGTCCCATCGCCGCGAGCGCCTCCACGGCCGGCACCCCCAGCCGGCCGCCGAGCAGGCCGATCAGCTCCGGGACGGCCGGGACGCCCGCCTCGCCCCACGCTCCGACCAGCCGGACCAGCCCCTTCTCCGCACGGGAGGGCCGCTCCCGCACGTGGGCGGCCGGCGGAGTCTCGGGGACGTCGCCGAGACGGTCGCGGATCACCGGCAGCAGCGCCGCGGCATGGTCGCCGAGCGGGGCCAGGACGTCCGCGACGCCCGGCAGCGCGGTCGAGTACCCGCGCGTGGAGGCGCCCAGGTCGCCGGGGCCGTAGACAAGCCCCTGGTCACCGAGCCGGGCGATCAGATGGGGCAGGCAGCGCGGGTCGCCGCGCCACGCCAGGCCCCATGCGGCGACGTCGGCCATCCGATCTCCGGTCCAGGAGCTCAAGCGCCGGTCGTCGTCCAGCCCGGCGACGAGCGCCTCGGTGTGATCACCGGCGTCCGGGCCCATGGCCGCGATCACGTGCATGGCGTGCAGGCGGTCCTTCACCGCCTCGTCCGACGCGTGCTCGGCCATGACGGGCAGCAGTTCGGCGCCCGCGGACCGCCAGCCCGCGGCGAGGTTCGCCGCGGTCCTGATCGCGGCGCCGCGCCGGTCGGCGTCCCGGTGACGTGCGAGCGCCGCGCTGAGGGCGGTGCGCGCGGCGACATCGTCGCCGAGCCGCTCGTCGACCCAGCCGAGGAGCCGCGACGCGGTCCCGGCAGGCGCCTCCCGATGCTCCGGCCTCGGGAGGTCGCGGACATGACGCCACGCCTCGACATCGGTTCCGCTCATCGCCCGCGTCACCACGTCGACGTCGGCGCGCTGCGCGTCGACCAGCCCGGCCAGGACGACCGACGCCGCCATCGCGACCTGCGGGCTCCCCTCGATGCAACGGTCCCGAAGCCAGGTCAGCGCCTCGGGCAGGACGGCGGCCGAGCAGCGCCCGGCGAGTCCGCCCACGGCCAGCACGGACTGGATCCGTACCGCCTCGTCGTCGTCCCCGCCCGCGCACAGCGCGTCCACCACGGGTTCCGCATCGGCGACCGCCGACGCCAGCACGCCCACCAGCGCCCGCCTTACCGCGACGTCCGGATCGGAGAGCATCGCCAGGAGCCGCGGCACGATGCCCCGGAACGCGGGCATCCACTCAGGGGAGCGGCAGTCGCCGGGGCACTCGTTCGCCTCGGTGCTCAGCCGCCCCAGCAGGCGCAGCGCGTCGACCCGGACGGCCCCATCGCCGGATTCGGCGAGTCCGGCCAGGAACGGCAGGGCCGGTATCGACTCCTCGTACAGCGACCCGGGCGAGAAGAACATGTCATCCCCGTCCCGCGGGTTCTCGGCCCGGTCCGCCTGCTCCGCCAACTGCCGCACCAGGCCGCGCAGGGGCTCATCCGCGGCGGAGGCGCGCTCCAGCCCGGCCCAGTCGATCCCGTCGGGGTCCCGCAACCTCATGCGCCTGCTCTCGTCCGCCATGCCGGGCACGGTCGCCTTGATGCTGACATGCCTCCCGCCGTTCCGTCGCGGGATTTCCGCCGTGAAAGGGGGCCCGGGAACCGGCGGACGTGCCGGCCGGGTGGAACGCGCAGGTCGGGCCGTCAAGGGCGCACCGCCGGCCGCGTCGGCGTCCGCGGACGCGTGGACGCCGCACCGGGGCACCGGGGCACCGGGGCACCGGGGCGCCGGGGCGCCGGGCCGTGCCTAGCTGACGCCGGCCTCCTTCATGTCGCGGAGTTCGCGCTTGAGTTCCTTGATCTCGTCGCGGAGGCGGGCGGCGAGTTCGAACTGCAGGTCGGTGGCGGCCTGGTGCATCTGGTCGGTCATCTGCTCGATCAGCGCCTCCAGTTCCTCGCGGGGGCGCTCGCCGACCAGGTCGGCGGCGTGGCGTCCGACCTCCTTGGTGCGGGACGCAAGGCCGGGGACGGGCGCCTTGCCGCGGCTCTGCTGGCGTCCGGCGCCGCCGATGAGGGTCTCGGTGTCGGCGTCCTCGCGGGCGAGGGAGTCGAGGATGTCGGCGATGCGCTTGCGGAGGGCCTGCGGCTCGATGCCGCGCTCGGCGTTGTAGGCCTGCTGCTTGGCGCGGCGCCGGTTGGTCTCGTCGATCGCCCGTTCCATCGACGGGGTGACGGTGTCGGCGTACATGTGGACCTGGCCGGACACGTTGCGGGCCGCGCGGCCGATCGTCTGGATGAGGGACGTCTCCGAGCGCAGGAAGCCCTCCTTGTCGGCGTCCAGGATCGCCACCAGGGACACCTCGGGCAGGTC
Organism: Actinomadura chokoriensis; assembly: GCF_041463665.1. GTDB lineage: Bacteria > Actinomycetota > Actinomycetes > Streptosporangiales > Streptosporangiaceae > Spirillospora > Spirillospora chokoriensis_A. Next base: position 156,286 of record NZ_JAXCEJ010000010.1, on the reverse strand, counting down.
GAGGCCCTCACGGAGCAGGTTGATGCCGACCAGGACGTCGAACTCGCCGGCGCGCAGCTCGCGGAGCAGCTCGATGCGCCGCAGCGTGTCGACCTCGCTGTGCAGGTAGCGGACCTGGATGCCGAGTTCGAGGAGGTAGTCGGTGAGATCCTCCGACATCTTCTTGGTGAGGGTGGTGACGAGGACGCGCTCGTCCCGCTCGGTGCGCTCGCGGATCTCGTGGATGAGGTCGTCGATCTGCCCCTTGGTCGGCTTCACGACGATCTCGGGGTCGATGAGGCCCGTCGGGCGGATGACCTGCTCGACGACGTCGCCCTTGACGCGGTTCATCTCGTAGGTGCCGGGCGTCGCCGAGAGGTAGACGGTCTGGCCGATGCGGTCGAGGAACTCCTCCCACTTCAGCGGCCGGTTGTCCATGGCGGACGGCAGCCGGAACCCGTGCTCGACCAGCATCCGCTTGCGGGACGCGTCGCCCTCGTACATGGCGCCGATCTGCGGCACGGTCTGGTGCGACTCGTCGATGACGAGGAGGAAGTCCTCCGGGAAGTAGTCGAGGAGGGTGTTCGGGGCGGTGCCGGGGCCGCGGCCGTCGATGTGGCGGGAGTAGTTCTCGATGCCGGAGCAGGTGCCGACCTGGCGCATCATCTCGATGTCGTAGGTGGTGCGCATGCGCAGGCGCTGCGCCTCCAGCATCTTGCCCTGCCGCTCCATCGCGGCGAGGGTCTCCTCCAGCTCGCTCTCGATGCCGCGGATGGCCCGTTCCATGCGCTCGGGGCCGGCGACGTAGTGCGAGGCGGGGAAGACGTACAGCTCGTCGTCCTCGGTGATGAGCTCGCCGGTGAGCGGGTGCAGGGTGGCGAGCTTCTCGATCTCGTCGCCGAACATCTCGATGCGGACGGCGAGCTCCTCGTACTGCGGGATGATCTCGATCGTGTCGCCGCGGACCCGGAACGTGCCGCGGGTGAACGCGAGGTCGTTGCGCGTGTACTGCATGCCGACGAGCTGCCGGAGCAGGTCGTCGCGGTCGATCTCCTGGCCGACGTGCAGCCGGACCATCCGGTCGACGTACTCCTGCGGGGTGCCGAGGCCGTAGATGCAGGACACCGACGCGACGACGACGGTGTCGCGGCGGGTGAGCAGCGAGTTGGTCGCCGAGTGCCGGAGCCGGTCGACCTCGTCGTTGATCGAGGAGTCCTTCTCGATGTAGGTGTCGGTCTGCGGGATGTACGCCTCGGGCTGGTAGTAGTCGTAGTACGAGACGAAGTACTCGACGGCGTTGTGCGGCATCATCTCGCGCAGCTCGTTGGCGAACTGGGCGGCGAGCGTCTTGTTCGGCTGCATGACGAGGACGGGCCGCTGCAGCTTCTCCACCAGCCACGCGATGGTGGCGGTCTTGCCGGTGCCGGTGGCGCCGAGCAGCACCGCGTCCTTGTCGCCGCCCTCGATGCGGGCGGTCAGCTCGGCGATCGCCTGCGGCTGGTCGCCCGACGGCGTCATCTCGGTGACGACCTCGAACGGCGCCACGCGGCGCCGCAGATCGGTGACTGGGCGCATCGGCACTCCCCTGCTCCGGCGTTCTCCCTGCTCCCCACAACTGTATGCACGGGGTCCGACATTCCGCGTCCGCGCCGGTCAGGACGCGGGCAGCGGCAGCCGGGCCTGGACGGCGTAGCCGCCCTCGCGCGGCCCGGCCTCGAAGCTGCCGCCGAGGGCGGTGACCCGCTCGCGCAGGCCGAGCAGGCCGTTCCCGCCGCTCGGCAGCCGGTGCTCGGGCCGGGCGGTCGGCGGGGCGTTGACGATCTCCACCTCGATCGCCTCGGGCAGCAGGCCGAGGGCGACGCGGGTGTCGGCGGCCCCGGCGTGCTTGTGGACGTTGGTGAGCGCCTCCTGGACGAGGCGGTAGACCGTCCGTCCCACGGCGATGGGCATCGGGCGCTCGTCGCCGCGGACCGACAGGTCGACGCGGAGGCCGGCCGCCCCGGACTGGCCGACGAGTTCGCGGACGTGGGCGAGCGTCACGCCCTCCTGGGGAAGGGCCTCCTCGCCCTGGCGCAGGACCCCGATGACGTGGCGCAGCTCCTCCAGCGCCTGGCGTCCCATGTCCCCGATGACCGTCGCGGTCTCGGCGGCGCGGTCGGGATCGCGGGCGGCGATCGCCTTGAGGGCGCCCGCGTGCACGACCATGACGCTGATCCGGTTGGCGACCACATCGTGCATCTCCCGCGCGATGCGGGTGCGTTCCTCGCCCCGCGCGCGCTCTGCGAGGAGGTGCTGTTCACGTTCAAGCCTCGCGGCCCGCTCCTGAAGCGATGCGAGGAGCTGCTTGCGCGCCCCCATGTAAAGGCCGAGCAGGACGGGGACGGCTATGAACGCGACGCCGAAGATGGCCTGCGCGGCGAAATTCTCGGTCGCCGTCGGGCCCGGGAAGGCCAGCCCCGCGATGTAGACGAGGACGGCGATCGTCAGCACCGTCCGGCGGGACGAGGCGTACGCGGCGAGCGAGTAGAGGACGACCAGCGCGGCGAAGACGCCCGCTCCTGTGATCGTCCCGAACACCAGCGCGAACATGGCGAGACCGACGGGATGGACGCGCCGCACGACCAGCGCCAGGCCGAGTACCACGCTGCACGCCGACACGACCGACGGCGGCAGCCAGAACCGCTGGTCGGCGAACCACAGGAACGTGCCGTCGGCGGCGGCCAGGGACACGGCGAGGAACACGTCGAGCGCACGCGAGCGCCGGCTCGGCCAAGCCCCCGTCCACGCCCTCGCCCACCGGCCCCGCACGCGCATGCGCCGAGTCTATGGCGAGCGGGAGGACACCCGGTCGCGCAAGGGACCGAAGCCCTTACCTGCGGGGCTTTTCCGCAGCCCAGGCACTCCGGTTACGATGACGGCGCCGACCGTGCCGTTCGATGGGGAGGACCCCGCACTCCCTTGGACGTCTCCGGCTCCGACTAGGGACGGGGTGCCAGCAGAACATGACCCGCTTCACCAACTGGCTCGGGAAGAACGCCGACGCGGTGATCGCGCTGGTGCTGGCGATCGTCGTCGCGGTGCTGGGGCTCGGGGTGAACCTGCCGAACGAGGACGAGATCACCAACAGCGGGATCCTCGCGGTGATCGGCCTGCTGGCGACGTCGGTGCTGCGGGACCGGGGGCGGCGCATCCCGGTCGAGGCGGAGGTCCGCGACACGCTACGGTCGTCGTCGGCCACGCTGAGCGAGCTGAGCGCCAAGCTGACCCGCATCGAGGGGTTCGAGCACGTCCTGTCCGACACCCAGCGCGCGCTGGACGAGACCACGGTCGTCCGGGTCATCGGCGGGGCGCAGGTCGCCCACGTCCTGGAGGAGGCCCGCCGTGACACCGACCGGTGGTTCTTCAAGGGCGGGACGGGCACCTACATCCGCGCGCGGACGCTGCCCGAGTGCGTGGCGGCGGCGCGCCGGGAGCGGCGCACGCTGCTGTTCCGGCTGGAGATCCTCGACCCCACGAACGTGGAGGTGTGCGAGGCGTACGCGCGCCACCGCCGTTCGGTGTCGGACGGCCCGGACGCGACGGGCGAGCCGTGGACGCTGGAGCGCACCCGCAAGGAGGCGTACGCGACGATCCTCGCGGCGTGCTGGCACAAGCAGCGGTTCGCGATGCTCGACATCGACATCGGCCTGGCGCGGACCATGACGACGCTGCGCTACGACCTCTCCGCGTCCCGCCTGGTGGTGACCCGCGACGATCCGCGCGGCGAAGCGCTGGTCATCGACAACTCGAAGTTCTACTACAGCTGGGTGAGCGCGGAGCTGCAGACCAGCCTCGACCAGGCGCGCCGCGTGCCGGTCGAGCAGGCGAGGCTGGCGCCGCTGGACGAGGAGCCCACGGTCGAGGAGGTCCGCAAGCTCTTCGAGGTGATCGGCATCGACCTCGCGCACGGCTACACCGACCGCGACGTCATCGAGATCATCCGTAAGGCGCTGCGGGCCAAGGACCCGTACGAGTGACGGCCGATGACGCGAGACATGGGGCCGCCACAGTGAAGTACGACGAGATCCGTGAGGAGATCCGCGCCGGGACCGCGGCGCGGACGCTGCCGGCGTGGGCGAGGGGCGTCCTCGGCGGGATCCTGGACGGCCTCGCGGCGGGCGCGCCGCCCGTCCCGGCGGTGCGCCACCCGCTGGGCTTCCTGTGCCTTCCGGTGGAGCGCAGCGGTGACCTCGGCGTGTGCCTGCACATCTGGACGCCGGAGGTACGGCCGGCCCCCTCCACCACGTCGCCGGTGCACTGCCACAGCTGGGAACTGCTCAGCTTCGTCCTGTACGGGACGGTGCGGAACGTGCGGATGGACGTCGACGAGGCCGCGGGAAAGGCGCCGCAGCAGGTTTTCGAGGTCGTCAGCCACGGCGACGTGGACGAGCTCAGGGCGACGGGGCGGGCCGTCCACTGCTCCCCTGGCCGTTCCACCGCGCACCGGACCGGCGAGTCGTACACTCTTCCCGCGGGTGTGTTCCACAGCACACTCATAGAGGACGGCAAAGACGCGGCCACGGTCGCCTTGGGGCGCCAGACGCCGGGCGGCGGCGACCTGTCCCTCGGCCCCCTGGACATGGCGACGCACAGCGTGCACCGGTTCCGTTCCGATCAAGCCGATACCGAGCGCGCCCTGCGGCGGTCCGCGCGAAGGATCGCCGCCGCCCACTGCTCGGCGCGCCGGTAGGCCCGCCGCCGGACCCGACTGGAGAGGCCCGATGAGATCCACGACCCCGTCAGCGGCCCTTCCGGTCGATCTCTCCGAGGCCCGCGGCGTGGCGGTGGCCGCCGCCGAGGCGGCGGGCGCCCTGCTGAGCGCCGGCATGGGCGGGCCCCTGGACGTCCGTCCGAAGGGCTCGGGCGGTGACGTCGTGACGGCGCTGGACACGGCCGCCGAGGAGCTGATCGTCGGACGGCTGCGGGGCGCGTATCCGGGGCATCGCATCATCGCGGAGGAGTCCGGTGTCCTCGACGGGGCGCCGGGCGAGGAGATGGTGTGGCTCGTCGACCCGCTGGACGGCACCAACAACGTGGCGATCGGCATGCCGGTGTACGCGGTGGGGTTGGCGCTGTGCGCGCGCGCCGAGCCGGTCTTGGGCGTCGTCCACGACCCGGTTTCGGGCCGGACGTGGTCGGCGGTGCGCGGTGAAGGCACGCTGGGCCCGAAGGGGGTTCCGCTGAGGCTGCCCGGCCGTCCGCGGCCGGGCAGGGAAGAGAACCCCGTCCTGGCGTGGACCCAAGGGCATCAGGTCAAGTCGAACGATCTCGTGGCGTTCACCCTGCGCACGGCCGTGGAGAAGCAGTGTGCGCGCATGCTGCAGCTGTGGGCGCCGCTGGTGGCCTGGACGATGCTCGCGCGCGGCGACATCGACGGCATCGTCGGCTATCTGCCCGAGATCGTGGACCTCCCCGCCGGAGCGCTCGTGGCCGCCGAGGCCGGTGCCGAGCTGCGCCGCCTGGACGGGGGCCCGTACGAGATGGGCATCGACCGTCCGGCGTCCGAACTGGGTTTCGTCGCCGCCCGCCCGGACCTCCTGGACCGCCTCCTTGAGACGACGACGCAGGTGGCGAGGCCCGACGGCCGCTTCCACGTCGCCTTCTAGCGCCCGCGTGGTTTCCAGCGTCGTCTGGTTTCCAGCGCCGGTTCCGGTCGGCTAACCGGTCGCCAGGAGCGCCCCGACGGAGGCCGCACAGCCCAGCACCGCCAGGACCGTCCCCGTCAGGACGAACTTGCGGATCGGTACACGCACGTCCCACCGGCGGCACCACTCGAACCACAGCAGAGTGGCCAGGGACCCCCACGGGGTGATGACGGGCCCCACGTTCGTCCCGACGAGCAGCGAGAGAAGCTGATCCTTGTTCGATGCGGGTACGGCCGACTCCCCCGCCACATACGCGGGGAGGTTGTTGAGGACGTTCGACAGGCCGGCCCCAGAGAACGCCGCCCGGAAAGCCCCCACGGCGTCGCCGTCAGGGCCGACGAAGGCGCGCATCACGTCGTCCAGCCCGAACCGCTCGAGCGTGGGGACGACCAGGAACAGCCCCGTGACGAACACCATGAGCTGCCACGGGATCAGGACGGGGCGCAGCACCGACCGGTCGCGCACGGCGAAGGCGACGACGGCCACGACGGCGGCAACGGTCGCGGCGACACCGAGCTGGATACCGGTGTGCACGCCGGCGAGGATCGCGCCGATGAATAGCAGGCACGCGATCCCGGTCGCGGAGAACAGCATCCGGTCGCGGACGGGCACGGGATCGGGCGGGTCATAGGAATCTTCGCCGCGCATGCTCCGCCGCCAGTAGAACATCCACAGCAGCGCCATGGTGACGGCGAGGGCGGCCAGTTGCGGCAGCCACATGCGGCCCGCGAACGCGCGGGTCTGCAGGGCCACCCGCTCGGCGGCGAGGAGGTTGGTCAGGTTGGACACCGGCAGCAGGAGGCTCGCGGTGTTGGCCAGCCACACCGTCGTCATGGCGAGCGGCAGGGTCGCGATTCGCGCGCGCGCCGCCAGCGCCAGCATGACGGGGGTCAGCAGTACAGCGGTCGTGTCCAGATTGAGGAAGACCGTGGTGAGCGACGCGAACGCCACGCACAGCAGGAACAGCGCGACGTAGTTCCCCCGGCCGGCCCGCGCCATCCGCTGCGCGATCGCGTCGAAGACCCCGGCCTCCTTGGTCAGCTCGGCCAGGATGATGACGCTGAACAGAAAGAGCAGCAGGGGCGCGATCCGCCCGATGCTGGCGCGCGCCGTGTCGGCGGGCAGCAGGCCGGTGGCGACGAACACGAGCCCCAGCACGAGGACGCCGATGCGGATCCAGTCGAGAACGCCCAGGGAGCAGGCGGCGCGGCGCAGGGTCTCCATCAAGGGCTGCACGGCCGCCATGATCCCATAGGCGGACAGGCCATGAATTCCTCCGGCCGCCGCGCGATACTGGCGGCATGACTCTCCCCGGCGGCGGCCTCATCGGGCAGGAGCGTCCGACCGACTTCTTCATCAGCTACTCCCCAGCGGACGAGCGGTGGGCGTCCTGGATCGCCTGGCAGCTGGAGGCCGCCGGGCACCGGACGATGATGCAGGCATGGGACTTCGTCCCCGGGACCAACTTCATCGACTTCATGGACCGCGGCCTGTCGGAGGCCAAGGCCGTGGTGGCGGTGCTGTCGCGCAACTACCTGCGCTCCCGGTACGGGCGGCTGGAGTGGATGGCGGCGCTGCGGGCCGACCCCGACGACCCGGCCCGCAAGCTCGTCACCGTCCGGATCGAGGACTGTCCGATCGACGGCCTGCTCTCCACGATCACCTACGTGGACCTGGTGGGGATCGACGACCCCGACGAGGCGCGCGGGCTGCTGATGCGGCGCATCCAGGAGGCCCTGGCCGGCCACGCGCGTCCGCTGAACGGCCCCGGATTCCCCGGAGGCGGCCCTCCCCCGCCAGAGGGCGGCGGCGTGCTGCCCGGCCGTCTGGAGCCGCCTGACGGCCCGCCGGAGCCGGACGAGGAGCGTCCCGTCCGGCGGGCGCCCGTCGCCCCGCCCGCGTTCCCGGCGGGGGGCGGCGGCCACGAGCCCCGCGAGCGGCTCAGCGTCCTGCACGTCTCGGGCCCCCGGTTCGGCCGGACGCTCGCCGAGCCCGGCGAGCCGACCACCGCGACCGAGCTCCAGGACCGCATCTGGAGCGATGTGACCCGGCTGGCCGACTCCGGCGTGCCGCGCCCCGACCTGCTGATCGTCACCGGCAACCTCACCCACTCGGGCAGCCGCAAGGAGTTCGCCGAGGCGCTGTCGTTCCTGACCAGCCTGCGGGCGCTGCTCGGGCTGGAGGCGCAGCGCGTCGTGGTCGTGCCGGGCACCCACGACGTCACCCGCGCGGCGTGCCAGGCGTACTTCTCCAGCTGCGAGGCCGACGACATCGAGCCGCAGCCGCCGTACTGGCCGAAATGGCGGCACTACGCCAGCCTGTTCAAGGAGTTCTACCAGGGCATCGACGCACTGATCTTCGACAGCGCGCAGCCGTGGACGCTGTACCCCGTCCCCGACCTCCGGGTCGTGGTGGCCGGCCTCAACTCGACCCTGCCGCAGACCCACCGCGAGGAGGACCGGTACGGCCGCGTCGGCCAGGCCCAGGCCGCCTGGTTCAACGAGCGGCTGCGGCATTTCGAGGGCGAGGGATGGCTCCGCCTGGGCGCGGTCGAGCACACGCCCGTCGCCGGTGAGCCCGGGGCGCTGCGCGACCCCGAGACCGTGGAGACGCTGCTCGGCGGCCACGTCAACCTGTTCTTCCAGGGGACCGAGTCGGAGTTCGGCGCCGTCCCGCTGCTCCGCGGCGGGGCCCCGGCCGTCCCGGCGCTCGGCCCCGGCCGCCACCAGATCGTCGTGCTGGGGCGGGACGGCCTGGAGCGGTGGATCCCGGAGGACGCCGACCGGCGCGGCCCGGAACGTCTCGAACGGTCCTGGTCGGGCGCCGGCGGAACGTTCCCGGCGCCGCGCGCGGAGACGCCGCCCGCCCCGCCCGTCCCGGAGCTCGGCCCGGCGGCGGACGGCGCCGCCGACCCCGTGCCCGACCCCACGGCGCGGCTGCTCGACCGGCTGACGGAGGCGTGCGAGACGCGGTTCGAGCGCGCGACCATCCGGCGGATCGTCCCGCCCACGCGCGAGGAGGGGCGGTCCGATCCGCCGCACCTGCTGCTCACCCACCTGGAGGACGGGTTCGTCCGCCAGTACCGCATCGGCGCCCACGTCGGGCAGGCCACCGAGGCGGACGTGGACGCGTTCGCCCGGCACGTGCACGCCGACGGCACCGACCACGGGTCGGAACTGGTGTACCTGGGGCCGGCGCCGTCCCGGTCACTGCGCGACGACGCGCTGCGGCGCGGCATCCGGGTGCGCAGCCTCACCGAGTTCCAGGGGCTCCTCGACCTGTCGGAGTACGTGACGGCGCAGACGGGACGGCTGTCCGCCGACGGGCTGTATCCGCCGTCCCTGTACGTCCCGCAGCGGTTCCGGGAACTCGACCGCTTCCAGACGCCGCAGGACGGGACGCGCCTCGCCGGGGACGTCCGCGAGGACGTCGTCGGCGAGATGCTGCGGCTGCTGGCCGCCGACCACGGGCGGTTCCTGCTGCTCCTCGGCGACTTCGGGCGCGGCAAGACGTTCGCGCTGCGCGAGCTGGCCCGCCGCATCCCCGAGCAGCTGCCGCACGTCATCCCGATCCTCATCGAGCTGCGGGCGCTCGACAAGGCGCACTCGGTGGACGGCCTGGTCGCCGCGCACCTCGCCAACCACGGCGAGGAGCTGATCGACCTCAAGGCGTTCCACTACATGCTCCGCCAGGGCCGCATCGTCCTGCTCTTCGACGGGTTCGACGAGCTGGTGACGCGGATGACCTACGACCAGGCCGCCGACCACCTCGACACGCTGCTCCAGGCCGCCCAGGACAAGGCCAAGATCGTGGTGGCCAGCCGGACGCAGCACTTCAAGTCGCAGGCGCAGGTGCTGACCGCCCTCGGCGAGAAGGTCGGCGTGCTGCCGCACCGCCGCGTCCTCGGCCTGGAGGAGTTCGCGCCGCCGCAGGTCCGCTCCTACCTGGTGAACCGGTACGGGGACGAGGACGCCGCCGAGGCGCGGCTGATCCTGCTCGCGGGCATCGAGGAACTGCTCGCGCTGACCTCCAACCCGCGGATGCTGTCGTTCATCGCCGACCTGCCCGAGGACCGGCTGCGCGCGGTCGCGCAGGCCCGCCGCGCCGTGTCCCCCGCCGACCTCTACCACGAGATCCTGTCGTCGTGGCTGGCGTACGAGGCGGTCCGGGTCGGCGGCTCCGGCGGGCCGTCCGGGCTGAGGGCCGAGGACATGTGGCGGGCCGTCGGCACGCTCGCGCTGCGGCTGTGGGAGGGCAACGAGCAGTTCCTGAGCCTCAACGAGATGGGCGACATCGCCGAGACCCTCACCGGCCTCGCCGACGGCCGCATGTCGCCGCACCAGGTGACGCACGCCGTCGGGGCGGGCAGCCTGCTCGTCCGCACCGACGAAGGGCTGTTCGGGTTCATCCACGCGTCGGTGATGGAGTGGCTCGTCGCGCGGCACATCGCCGACGAGTTCGCCCGGGGCGCGGCGCCCGCGGCGCTCGCCCTGCGCGCTCTGACGCAGCTCACCGTCGACTTCCTGTGCGACCTCGCCGACACGCGCGCCTGCCAGGACTGGGCCGCCGGCGTCCTCGCCGATCCGGGCGCCGACGACCTGGCCCGCGCCAACGCGATCCGCATCACGACGCGGCTGCGGACCCCGGCGCGCACCGACCTGCGCGGCGCGCGCCTCCAGGGCGAGGACCTGTCCTACCGCGACCTGCAGGAGGTCGACCTGACCGGCGCCGACCTCACCGACGCGCAGCTCGTCGGCGCGAACCTGTCGCGGGCCGTCCTGCGGGACGCGTCGCTCGCCGGGGCCCGGCTGGACGAGGCGCGCCTCACCGGGGCCGACCTGCGCGGCGCCGACCTGTCGCGGACCCGCCTCGCCCGCGCCGACCTGCGCGACGTCGCCGTCGACGGCAGCCGCTGGACGCGCGCCGCGCTCGTCGACGCCGTCCTCCCCGACCGGATCGCCGCGGCGCCCGAACTGCGGGAGGCCGCGATCGCCCCCGGGCGTCCCATCGACATCCAGATCGCGCCGCCCGCCGTGGGCGTCCCGTACGGCTTCCACTTCCAGACCAGCCGGCTGCCCCAGCCGCTCGCCTACAGCCCCGGCGGTTCCGTGCTGGCCGTCGGCAGCGAGGACGGCGGCGTCCTCGTGTGCGACGCCGTCACCGGCACTCCGCTGCGCACACTCCAGGGCCACACCGACCGCGCCTACGCGGTCGCGTTCGACAGCGGCGGCAACCTCCTGGCGAGCGGTTCGGCGGACGGGACCGTCCGGCTGTGGGACCTCGCGACCGGGCACTCGGCGCACACCCTCACCGTCCACCCCGAAGGCGTGTGGCCCGTCGTCGTCGGCGGGCGGGCCCCCTCGGGCGGCGATCTCGTCGCGGCGGGCGCCGCGGACGGGACCGTCCGCATCTGGGACACCGCCACCGGCGCCCTGCTCCACGAGCTCTCCGGGCACACCGCGCCCGTCTACACCGCCGTGTTCGATCCCGCCGGCTCCCTCATGGTCACCGGCGACGCGGGCGGCACCCTGCGCGTCTGGGACCTCGCGACCGGCGCGCTCATGCGGGAACTGACCGGCCACCGGGGCGCGGTGTTCCGCGCCGTGTTCCACCCCGACGGCTCCCACCTCGCCGCCGGGGACGAGGCCGGCGTCGTCCGGCTCTGGGACATCCGCACCGGCGAGATCGGCCAGGAACTCCTCGGCCACACCGGACGCGTGTACGCCATCGCCTTCCACCCCGGCGGGGGCCTCCTCGTCAGCGGCGACACCGACGGGTCCGTCCGCCTCTGGGAGAACGGCCGGCACCGCAGCACCCTGTCCGGCCACGAGGGCGGCATCTACCAGGCGACGTTCAGCCCGGACGGCGGGCGCCTCGCCACCGCCGACAGCGCCGGGTCCGTCCGCCTGTGGGACCCCGGGACCGGGCGGCAGCGCCTCGAACTCGCCGGGCACCGCGGCGCCGTGTGGCCGTTCGCGTTCCGCCCCGACGGCGCCCAGCTCGCCACCAGCAGCAACGACGGCACCGCCCGGCTGTGGGACGCCGAGACCGGGCAGTGCCGCGTCGTGCTGCGCGGCCACGGCCGCCGCGTCACCGGCGTCGCGTTCAGCCCGGACGGCGGCATGCTCGCCGCCAGCGGCAACGACGGCCTCGTCCGGCTCTGGGACCCGCGCTCCGGCCGGATGATCCGCGAGCTGCGCGGCGTCGCCGACAACCTCACCTCCGCCGCGTTCAACACCCGCGACTCCCAGCTCGCCACCGCCACCAACGACGGCGGCGTCCACCTGTGGCAGGCCGGGACAGGGACCTTCGAACGCGAGCTGAACGTCGAGACCGACCACGTGTGGGCGCAGGCGTTCGCACCCGCCGGGGACGTCCTCGCCACCGCCAACGACGACGACTCCGTCCGCCTCTGGTACTGGACGACGGGCCGCGAGACCGTCAACCTCGCCGACCACCGGGGCCGCGTCCGCTCCATCGACTTCCACCCCGCCGGCGGCCTCCTCGCCACCGGCTGCGACGACGGCCTCGTCCGCCTCTGGCACCCCCGCACGGGCGAGCTCGCCGCCGCCCTGCGGGGCCACGCCGACCGCGTCTACCGGGTGGTGTTCTCGCCGTCCGGCGACACCCTCGCCAGCGCGAGCAACGACGGCACCGTCCGGCTCTGGGACCCGTCCACCGGCGAGGCGCTCCACATCCTCACCGGCCACACCGGCCGCCTGTGGACGACCGCGTTCCATCCGTCGGGGGCCATGCTCGCCAGCGCGGGCGACGACATGGTGGTGCGCCTCTGGGACCCCTCCAGTGGACGACTCCTGCACACCCTCACCGGTCACACCCGCCGGATCTGGTCGGCCGCCTTCAGCCCGGACGGCTCCCTCCTCGCCACCGCCGGCGACGACGGCGCCGTCATCCTCTGGGACGTCACCGACCGCGAGGCCCCCGCGCGCCGGGTGACACTCCTCGGCCTGGCCGAAGGCTGGGCCGCCCTGGCCCCCGACGGCCGCTACAAATGGGAGGGCAACGCCACCGCCGAGTTCTGGTACGCCGTCGGCATGTGCCGCTTCGAACCCGGCGAGCTGGACCCCTACCTGCCGGAGGTCCACCGCCTCCCCCTCGACGCCCCGTTCTAGGGGGCGGCGCGGCGGGTGAGGGACTCCCAGAGGGCGTCGACCTGGGCCTTCAGGTCGTCCAGGGTGCCGGAGTTCTCGATGACGTGGGTGGCGACGGCGCGGCGCTCGGCGCGGGACGCCTGGTTCGCCATGCGGGCGCGGGCGTCCTCCTCGGTCATGCCGCGGCGGGCGACCAGCCGGTCGACCTGGGTCTTCTCGGGGGCGTCCACGACGACGACCTCGTCGTACATGGGGGCCAGGCCGTTCTCCGCGAGGAGGGGGACGTCGTAGACGACGACCGCGCCGGCGGGGGCGGCGTCCATCAGCTCCTGCATGCGCTCCCCGACGAGGGGATGGACGATCGCGTTCAGCGCGGCGAGCCGGTCGGGGTCGGCGAACACGATGCGGCCGACCTTCTCGCGGTCGAGCGCGCCGGACGGCAGCAGCACGTCGTCGCCGAACTCCGCCACGACGGCGGCGAGACCGGGGGTGCCCGGCTCCACGACCTCACGGGCGATCTTGTCGGCGTCGATGACCACCGCGCCGCGCTCGCTCAGCCGCGCGGACACCTCGCTCTTGCCCGACCCGATACCGCCGGTGAGTCCCACTTTCAGCACGGGCTCACCCTAACGGCTACCCGGTTCCGGCCGGGACGAGGGGTTTGCGCATGTGCACGAGGGTGAGGTGCGCGGCGACCCGCTCGCGGTGGGTCTCGCTGTAGCCGAGGCGGCGGTACAGGCGCAGGTTCGACTCGCTGAGATGCCCGGTGAACAGCACGCAGGCGTCCACCCGCCCGGCGACCTCGGCCTCCAGCTCCGCCAGCAGGCGCCGCCCGATGCCGCGGCCCTGCAGGTCGGGGACGACGACGAGCCGCCCCACCAGGCAGGTGTGGTCGCTGAACTGGGCGCGGACCGCGCCGACGAGGCGGCCGTCCAGCACCGCCTTCAGCACCACCGCGTCCGTGTCCAGCACCTTGCGCAGCTGCTCGACCGACTCGACCAGCGGCGGGAGGAACGGGTCGCCGTACAGCTGCGCCTCCGCCACGTAGGCGGCGCGCTGGACGGTCATCAGCTCCCCGGCGTCACCGGGGCCCGCCCGCTCGATCACGACCGACGGCTCGCTCATGTGCAGACCCTAGCGGCGGCCGGCCCGCGGGGAGGGCTCACCGCCCGATCCGGACGGTCACCGCGACCGGGTAGTGGTCGGACGCCGCCGACTTCGGCACCTCGTAGTCGGTGACGAGGACGCCGTCCGACCCGAAGATCCAGTCGTGCACGGAGCCGTCCGGCCGGGTCGGGTACGGCTCGCCGCCGAGGGCGGCGCTGCGCAGGTCGGTGCCCTCGGTCATCGCGGCCAGCTCGGGGCTGCCCGCGTCGGTGTTGAAGTCGCCGCCGATGATCGTGCGGGGCGCGCCGCCCCAGGCCCGCAGCAGCGTCGCGATCTCCCGGGACCGCTCGGCGGCCCGGCCGTCGCCGCCCTCCAGATGCGTCGACCACACGTCCATCGTGGTCCTCCCGACGGCGAGCCTCGCCCACACGTACCCGCGGATCTGCGACCAGTCGCCGCGCGACATCCGGCCCGTCCCGGAGCTGCGCACGGGCAGCGACGTCAGGATCGCGTTGCCGAACTGGCCGTCGGCGGCCGGCCCCCAGATCAGTTTCATGCCGAGCCGCCGCGACAGCCACACGCCGACGTCGGTGGTGCCGGACATCAGCGACCCGCGGCCGGCCTCCTGCAGCAGGACGACCTGGGCCCGCTGCCCCTCGATGACGCGGGCGATCCCCTCCGGGTCGAGCTGGCCGGACTGGTCGACAGCGTCGTGGATGTTGTAGCTGAGCACCCGCACGTGGCCGGACGCGGCCGCCGGCTGCGCCTTGCCGTCCGGGGCCGCGACGGTGAACACCAGCGTCCCGGCGAGCAGCACGAGGGCGGCGGCGCCGGCGGTGAGGGCGCGCAGCGGGGCGCGGGCGGGCAGCGGGCCGCCGCGCGCGGCCGCGAACGCCGCGAGCGCGCCGAGCAGGATCCCGGCGAGGCCGGGCAGCAGGTTGTTCGGGAACGGCAGCCGCGACACCGCGCTGACCTGGTACGGGATCAGGATCGCGGCGATCAGCAGGCCGCCGAGCGCGGCGCCGGCGTCGATCCGCCAGACCGGCCCGCCGGTCCCGGCGCGGCGCAGCGGCGCGCGGACCGCCACGGCCAGCAGCCAGGCCGCCAGCACCTGCCCGACGAGCACGATGGGGACGACCTCGATGCCGGAGACCGCGTACGTCCCGGCGACGGCGCCGGCGGCGACCCCGAGGACGGTCCCGCCGAGCACGCACACGCCGCCCGGCACCGCCCGCACGGCGAGGCCGGAGGCGAGGAAGGCGAGCGCGAGGCCCTGCCCGATGACGATGGTGACGTGCGCGCCGGTCAGCGACTGCCAGCCGGACGACGCCACGAACGCGGGGCTGGCGAGGACGAGGACCTGCAGCGCGAGGAACGGCCCGAGCGCGGCGGCGCCGAGCGCGTCCCGCCAGGACACCCCGGGCGCGCTGACCGGCCCGGACGCCAGCTCCCGGTAGAGGGCGGCGGCGCCGACGCCGACGAACGCCAGGCACGCCAGCCACGGGCCGGCGCCGTCCCGCCATACCGGGTCCCAGGTGGCGAAGCACATCCGCACGGCGCCGTCGATGGACAGGCCCGCGACGGTCGCGGTGGCGAACCCGACGCCGGACAGGCCGCGGGCGCCCTCGAAAAGCGCCGCGACGGCGATCATGCCGATCGCGGTGCCGGCGAACGCCAGCCAGGTCTGCGGGTCGATGGCCTGCGCGAGCAGCCGGACGGCGAACAGCCCGCCGACGCCGGCGAGCAGCAGCCCGCGCGGCCCGGCGGCGCGGCGGATCAGCGGGGCCGTGAACCCGGCGAGGTAGATGACCAGCACGCCCACCGCGGCGAGCGCGGTGCCGGTCTCGTCGGCGAAGTGGTCGAGCTGCGGCAGCGAGAACCGCAGGGTCTGCGCGAGGACCGCGACCGTGACCGCGATCAGCGCGAGCCGGGCGGGGCCCTGCGGGACGATCGAGGGGCCGGCCGCGGCGGGGCCGCCGGGCCTGGTGCCGACGTCGGTGCCGGTGTCTGTCCTGGCCAATTGAACGAGTGCTCCCGGGGACGAGCGGACCTTCGGGGGTGGGGTGAAGCGTCGGGGACGCGGGCCCCCCGCCATCGTGACGCAACCGAAGCACGGCCGGAGGCCGATCCTGAAGATCGTTCTCCGGCCGTGTTCGTGTTGTCCACCCGGCCGCACGGGGACCGCCGAGGCGGTCCGGTGCGGCGGCGCGGGCGAGCGGTCAGCGCGCCGTCACCGAGCTCCGCTCCTCCGGCGGCCGGGCGGACCGCCCGCCGGAGGAGGGACGCGGCTCACTGACCGCCGGAGAGCTTCTCCCGCAGCGCGGCGAGCGCCTCGTCGGTGGCGAGGGCGCCACCGCCGGACTCGCTCTCGCCGCCGCCGGAGTAGGAGGTCTCGCCGCCGCCGCCGCCGGTGCTCGCGGGGGCGCTGTCGGCCTCCGCCTCGGCCTTGCGGGCCTCCTCGATCTGCTTGCGGTGGGCGTCGAAGCGGGTGCGGGCCTCGGCGTACTGCCGCTCCCAGGTCTCCCGCTGCTCGTCGAAGCCCTCCAGCCACTCGCCGGTGTCGGCGTCGAAGCCCTCGGGGTACTTGTAGTTCCCCTGGTCGTCGTACTCGGCGGGCATGCCGTACAGCGTGGGGTCGAAGTCCTCTTCCTCCATGCTGGCCGCGCCCTCGTTGGCCTGCTTGAGGGAGAGGCTGATGCGGCGCCGGTCGAGGTCGATGTCGATGATCTTCACGAAGATCTCGTCGCCGACCTGGACGACCTGCTCGGGGATCTCCACGTGGCGCTCGGCCAGCTCGGAGATGTGCACCAGGCCCTCGATGCCCTCCTCGACCCGGACGAACGCGCCGAACGGCACCAGCTTGGTGACGCGGCCCGGCACGACCTGGCCGATCTGGTGGGTGCGGGCGAACTGCTGCCACGGGTCTTCCTGGGTGGCCTTGAGCGACAGGGAGACGCGCTCGCGCTCCATGTCGACGTCCAGGACCTCGACCGTGACCTCCTGGCCGACCTCGACGACCTCGGACGGGTGGTCGATGTGCTTCCAGGACAGCTCGGAGACGTGCACCAGGCCGTCGACGCCGCCGAGGTCGACGAACGCGCCGAAGTTGACGATCGAGGACACGACGCCCTTGCGGACCTGGCCCTTCTGCAGGGTGTTGAGGAAGGTCTGGCGGACCTCGCTCTGCGTCTGCTCGAGCCAGGCGCGGCGGGACAGGACCACGTTGTTGCGGTTCTTGTCCAGCTCGATGATCTTGGCCTCGAGCTCGCGGCCGACGTACGGCTGCAGGTCGCGCACCCGGCGCATCTCGACCAGCGAGGCGGGCAGGAAGCCGCGCAGGCCGATGTCGAGGATGAGACCGCCCTTGACGACCTCGATGACCGTGCCGGTGACGATGCCGTCCTCGTCCTTGATCTTCTCGATCGTGCCCCAGGCGCGCTCGTACTGGGCGCGCTTCTTGGACAGGATCAGCCGACCCTCCTTGTCCTCCTTCTGGAGGACGAGGGCCTCGACGTGGTCGCCGACGGTGACGACCTCGTTGGGGTCGACGTCGTGCTTGATGGACAGCTCACGCGAGGGGATGACGCCCTCGGTCTTGTAGCCGATGTCGAGGAGGACCTCGTCACGATCGACCTTGACGACAGTGCCCTCGACAATGTCGCCGTCGTTGAAGTACTTGATGGTCTCATCGATCGCCGCGAGGAAGGCTTCCTCGGACCCGATGTCGTTGACCGCTACCTGCGGGGTGGTCGAGGTGGCCTCGGTGCTGCTCGTCATGTGTCGGCTGGCTCCGGTACGGACATGGAAGTCGTATGGGTTGTGCGCGGAGGGCCGTTATCCGCCCTGCCGAAGACCGGAATGGAACGCGGGCCGTGCCGCGTCAGTGAACCGAACCGATGTCGCCGACCTGACCGAGCGCGAGCCTGCTCCGTCCGAAGCGCGCGCAGGCCCACAGCGCAGCGATCAGGATATGGGACCAATCTCGCGTGGTCAATCCGTGCGGGGCGGCGGTGATCAGTACGTCCGCGCACGAGCCCTGTGCTCCTTGGCGATCCGGTCCTCGGCGGCCTTCGGAAACGTCACGGTGTTCGGGTCACCGTCAGAGGTGTACCGCTCATCGGGGTTCTTGTCCAGATAGTCGAGCCACGCGGTCGAGCAGTACCGCTTGCAGTCGTTCTCCTTGATCTTTCCCTCGGAGCGGACGCGGTCGATCTTCCACCGGTCGAAGTCCTCGTCGAACGGCGAGATCGACGGCCGCCATCCGGCGAGGAACATGCCCTGGAAGGAGTAGGCGTCGTCCTGCCTCTCGGCCCACGCCTCCTTCTTCGGCACGGATCCGAACGGGTACGCGAACGTGGTGGTGTGCGTCCCGGTGAGCCTGGCGATCCGGTCCTCCATGCCGCTGATCTCCTTGCGCACCGCTTTTTCGGACATGCTGGACAGGTTCGGGTGCGTCACGGTGTGGTTGCCGATCTCGAAACCGTGCTGCTGGAGCCACTTCAGCCCGGCGGCCGCCTGCACGTCGTCCATCCCGAACAACTCCTTGTTCAGGTAGAACGTCGCCGTCGGCCGGAACCCCGGGTTCTCCCGCGCGACCTGCTCGATGACCGCGACCGCCGTGTCGGGCTTCGGGTTGCCCTGGGCGTCCAGCCCGAAATGGCCCGGCGTGCTGTCGTCGAACGTCAACACCACCGGATGCCTGCCCGCCGGCACGGCGAACCGGCCGCCGACGAACTCCGCCGCCGTGATCGGCTGGTAGCCGCCCTTGGCCAGCCGCGTCAGCTCGTCGTACAGCTCCTTGGTCGAGCGGTCCAGCGACAGCTCGGGCTTCTTCAGGATCCGGTGGTACATCAGCACCGGCACCTGTCCCAGCTCGTTCGCCTTGGCCGCCACGGCGGCGGGCGCCGCCGCCGGGATCGGCGCGGGCGGCGCCGCGGACGGCGACCCGGTCTTCGCCGTCCCGGACGCCCCGGCCGAGGGCGCCACGCCCGCCTTCGCGGCCTGCGCGGTCGGCGGCACGCTGGACGCCGCCCCGGCCCGCTCGGCCGCCTTCCCCTCGTCCCGCCCCCGCCGCTCCCCCGGCAGCGTCAGCCCGAGGACAACGGCGCAGACGACCACAACTCCAGCGATCTTGTGAAGGAGAGGCACGATACCCCCGCCGGTCGACCCGAACAGGACCAGGGGGACAGCGTACGACCCCCCGGACATCTACGACACCCACCGGCCTACCCGCATGATCCCCGAGGATCCCCGCCCCCGGCTCCGCATCCACCAAAATGTGCATTGCCGTTTCCCAAGGCGTCGAGGAGACGCCCGCACATCGGCCCCGCGCCCGCCCCACCCCCGCCGCGGTAGCCGACCGCGGCGGTTACGAGCGAAGCAAGCGCACGGCCAGCCACCACAGGACGGACAGCAGGACGAGCCGCCTGACAGGCACACCCACATCAACCCGGCAGCCCAGCCACGCGACCGCCCCAACCGTCGCGATCGCGACCGAAGGCAGTTTCGAGCGAAGCGAGAAACTGATCGCGCAGCGAGCCCCTGGGCGAGCCGGAGCGATGCAGCGATCGCACGCATTGCCCGTTGAAGGAAGGGCCCCCAGGGGCCGACCGCCGAGGGCAATGCCAATCAATGCGCCGCGTCTTGCCAGGTTCGTCCGGTGCCCATGGAGACGCTCAGGGGGGCGCGTAGTTCGTAGGCGCCGGCCATCTGGGCGCTGACGAGGGTCTTCAGCTCGTCCAGTTCCCCGGGAGCCACTTCGAGGACGAGTTCGTCGTGGACTTGGAGGAGCATCCGGGAGGTGAGGCCGGCGTTGCGGAGGGCGCGGTCGACGTTGAGGCTCGCGACCTTGATGATGTCGGCGGCGGAGCCCTGGATGGGAGCGTTGAGGGCCATGCGTTCCGCCATCTCGCGGCGCTGGCGGTTGTCGGAGTTGAGGTCGGGCAGGTAGCGGCGGCGGCCGAGGATCGTCTCGGTGTAGCCGTCCTGGCGGGCCTTGGCGACGATGTCGCGCAGGTAGTCGCGGACGCCCCCGAACTGCTCGAAGTACTCCTCCATGAGGCCGCGCGCCTCGTCGGGGGAGATCCGCAGCTGCTGGGAGAGGCCGTAGGCGGACAGGCCGTAGGCGAGGCCGTAGTTCATGGCCTTGATGCGGGCGCGGAGTTCGGAGTCGATCTGCTCGGGTGGGAGGCCGAAGACGCGGGACGCGGTGATGGTGTGGAAGTCGGCGCCGGAGCCGAACGCCTCCAGGAGGGCGTCGTCCTCGGAGAGGTGCGCCATGATGCGCAGTTCGATCTGGGAGTAGTCGGCGGTGAGGAGGGACTCGTAGGGCTCGCCGACGACGAAGGCCTCGCGGATCTGGCGGCCTTCGGCGGTGCGGATCGGGATGTTCTGCAGGTTCGGGTCGGTGGAGGAGAGCCGGCCGGTGGCGGCGATCATCTGGTTGAACGTGGTGTGGATGCGTCCCGCGTCGTCGAGCATCGGGATGAGGGAGTCGACGATGCTCTTGAGCTTGGCGACCTCGCGCCAGCGCAGGATGTGCTCCAGGACGGGGTGGCCGTCCTTCTCCAGGAGGGTGGTGAGGGCCTCGGAGTCGGTGGTGTAGCCGGTCTTGGTGCGCTTGGTCTTGGGGAGGTTCAGCTCGTCGAACAGGACCTGCTGGACCTGCTTGGGCGACCCGAGGTTGAAGTCGTGGCCGACGGCGTCGTGGGCCTGCTGCTCCTGCTCCTTGACCTGGCCGCCGAGGGACGCCGACAGGTGCGCGAGGTGGTCGGCGTCCACGGCGATGCCCGCGCGTTCCATGCCGGCCAGGACGCCGACGAGCGGCAGTTCCACTTCGTGCAACAGCCGGGTGGCGCCGCGCTTCTCGAGGTCCTTGTCGAGGATGTCGGCGAGTTCGGTGACGGCGCGCGCGCGGACCGCGAGGGCTTCGGCCGCCTCCTCCTCGCCGGAGCCGTCGAGGGTCAGCTGGCCCGAGTCCTCGGTCTCGCTGCGCAGCTCGCGGTGCAGGTAGCGCAGGACGAGGTCGGCGAGGTCGAACGTCCGCTGCCCGGGGAGCGCGAGGTAGGCGGCGAGCGCGGTGTCGCTGGTGACGCCGTCCAGCCGCATACCGCGCGCGGCGAGGGCCAGCATCGGGCCCTTGGCCTCGTGGATCGCCTTGGGACGCGCCGGGTCGGCGAGGTAGGCGGCCAGGGCGCGCTCGTCGTCCTCGATCAGCTCGGCCGGGTCGAGGTGGACGGCCGGGCCCTTCTTGGACGCCAGGGCCAGCGCGGTGATCTCGCCGGTGCCGCGCCCCCAGGTGCCGGTGACGGCGACGCCGAGCCGCTCGCCGGCGTTGGCCTGGATCCAGGTGCCGAGCGCGCCGGGCTCGAGCGCGTCGAGGTCGACCTCGAAGCCCTCCTCGGCCTCGGGCTCGGCCGCCGAGAGCGACGCGTACAGGCGCTCGCGCAGGACGCGGAACTGCAGCGAGTCGAACAGGGTGTGGATCTCCTCGCGGTCCCACTGGCCCATCGCGAGCTGGGGCGGCGTCAGCTCCAGGCCGACCTCGGTGTCGAGCTTGTTGATCTGCTGGTTGCGCAGCACGCCGGCGAGGTGCTCGCGCAGGTTGTCGCCGGCCTTGCCCTTGATCTCGTCGACGCGGGCGACGAGGGTGTCGAGGTCGCCGTACTTGGTCAGCCACTTCGCGGCGGTCTTCGGGCCGACGCCGGGCACGCCGGGCAGGTTGTCGCTGGTCTCCCCCACCAGCGCGGCCAGTTCCCGGTAGCGCTCGGGCGGGACGCCGTACTTGGCCTCGACGGCGGCCGGGTCCATCCGGGCGAGCTCGGACACGCCGCGGACCGGGTACAGGATGGTGACGTGCTCGTTGACGAGCTGGAACGCGTCGCGGTCGCCGGTGACGACCAGGGTGTCCAGCCCGGCCTCGGTGGCCTGGACCGACAGCGTGGCGATGATGTCGTCGGCCTCGAAGCCGGCGACCGACAGCCGCGGGACGCGCAGCGCGTCCAGCACCTCGAAGATCAGGCTGATCTGGCTGCGGAACTCGTCGGGGGTCTTCTGGCGCCCCGCCTTGTACTCGACGTACTGCTCGTGCCGGAACGTCGGCTCCGACCGGTCGAACGCGACCGCGATGTGGGACGGCTGCTCGTCGCGCAGCACGTTGATGAGCATCGAGGTGAAGCCGTACACGGCGTTGGTCGGCTGCCCGTCGGTGGTGGAGAAGTTCTCCACCGGCAACGCGAAGAACGCCCGGTAGGCCAGGGAATGCCCGTCGAGCAGGAGAAGCCGGTCACGCTTGTCAGGGGTCGCTGGTGTCGTCGCCACACGAGGACTCTAGTCTGCGCGTACGACAGTTGTGTGGAGGCGTAAGTGACTGACACCGGCGGGATGTCCCCGCAGGAAGTGGCCGCGAAGATCAGGTCCAGCGAGGAGCTGGACGGGTACGGCGATCTGGCCAAGACCATGGGCGTGGAGTATCTGGAGGTGTCGGCCGAACGCGTCGTGGGCCGCATGCCGGTCAAGGGCAACACGCAGCCGTACAGGTTGCTGCACGGCGGCGCGTCCTGCGTGCTCGCCGAGACCCTCGGCTCCGCCGGGGCGGCGGTGCACGCCGGTCCGGGGCGCATCGCCGTCGGCATCGAGATCAACGCCACCCACCACCGGTCCGCGACCGAGGGGTACGTGACGGGCGTGGCGACCCGGACGCACGGCGGGCGCACCCTCGCGACGTACGACATCGTGATCACCGACGACCAGGACCGGCGGGTCTGCACCGCCCGGCTCACCTGCATGCTGCGGGACGCTCCCCCGGGCGCCTGACCGGCGCTGGGCCCCCGCCCCGCCTCCGCGCCCGGCCTCCTCGCCGGCCCCGACGCCCGACCCGGCGTGATCCGCGCTTTCTTTGCGATGCGCGGCCCGGGGTCTGTAGCGTGGATGGGAACGGCCCGGGATCACCGAGTAGACAACGTACGCGCCCGGGGAAGGTTCGTACGGCCCCAAAGGTGATCCCGGGTTGACCATTACGGGCTACAGTGCCGGGATGCGGGCCCTCCCTGCCGCCCTACTGGCGGCCCTCGCGCTGTCCGGCTGCTCCGGCGGCGGGCCGCAGACCTATCGTCTCCCCGACCGGCCGGTGCGCGACCACGAGCGGTCCCTCCCCTACCGCGAGGTCGCCGACGGGCAGGTCGCGTTCGCGGCCCTGGGCATCAGCACCGGGCTCACCACGATCACCGGCAGCCACGCCGACCTGCCCTCCGAGCGCGGCGCGTTCGTCCGGGTCCGGATGGTCACCGAGAACCGGTACGCGACCTTCCACAAGATCGACCTGGACAGGCAGCTCCTCGTCGCGACCGACGGCCGCACCTTCGCGCCGGACGTCAACGCCATGCGGGTCAAGCGCCAGCCCACCGAGATCGAGCTCGGCTCCCGCAACCGGATCGAGTACGACCTGATGTACGACGTACCCAAGGACGCCCGCCCCAAGGCGCTGCGGCTCTACTCAGCGCCCACCGACGGGCTCGGCGTGGAACTGCCCCACGACCCCGGGGTGGAACTGCCGCTCGGCTGAACCACCCCGGGGAAACGCTCAGTCCTCCGCGGGGGTGTCGGCCTGCGCCGGGGCGTCGGCCACACCGAGGTCGCCGCCGAGGTAGGCGGCCCTGACCTCGGGGTCGTCCAGCAGGTCCGACGCGGGCGCCGACTTGACGATCCGGCCCGTCTCCAGCACGTACGCGCGGTGCGCGAGCTGGAGCGCCTGCTGCGCGTTCTGCTCCACCAGCAGGATCGTGGTGCCGCGCCGGTTGATCTCCTCGATGATCGAGAAGATCTGCTGCACCAGCATCGGCGCCAGGCCCATGGACGGCTCGTCCAGCAGCAGCACCTTCGGCTTGGCCAGCAGCGCCCGGCCGATCGCCAGCATCTGCTGCTCGCCGCCCGACATGGTGCCGGCGGCCTGGGTGCGGCGCTCGGCCAGCCGCGGGAACAGCTCGTACGCCTCGGCCAGCTCCTTGGCATGGTCGTCCTTGCGGGCGTACGCGCCCATCAGCAGGTTCTCGTGCACCGACATGCCCGGGAAGATCCCGCGGCCCTCCGGCGCCTGCCCGATCCCCAGCCGCACCCGGCGGTGCCCCGCCATGGAACCGATGTCGGCGCCCTCGAACAGCACCGCTCCCGACGTCAGCGGGCGCAGCCCGGAGATCGTCTTGAGCGTGGTCGTCTTGCCCGCGCCGTTCCCGCCGATCAGGGAGACGATCTCGCCTTCCTCGACCGCCAGCGAGACGCCGCGCAGGGCCTCGATCTTGCCGTAGTGGACGCGGACGTCCTTCAGCTCAAGAAGCATCGGCCGGAGCCCCCAGATACGCCTCGATCACCTTCGGGTCGCTCTGCACGTCGGCGGGCAGCCCCTCGGCGATCTTCTGCCCGAAGTCGAGCACCGCGACCCGGTCGCTGATGCCCATCACCAGGCCCATGTCGTGCTCGATCAGCAGCACCGTGCGGCCGCTGTCGCGGATCTTGCGGATCAGCTCCTGCAGCGAGACCTTCTCCGCCGGGTTCATTCCGGCCGCGGGCTCGTCCAGCAGCAGCAGCTTGGGGCCGGTCGCCAGCGCCCGTGCGATCTCCAGCCGCCGCTGGTCACCGTACGGCAGGTTCTTCGCCAGGTCGTGCAGCCGGTGCCCGATCCCGACGAACTCCAGCAGCTCGCGCGCCAGCGCCTTGCCCGCGCGCTCCTCGTTGCGGTGCCACGGCAGCCCGAACGTGACGCTGAGCAGCCCGGCCCTGTGGTGCGCGTCCGCGCCCACCTGGACGTTCTCCTCCGCCGTCATGTTCGGGAACAGCCGGATGTTCTGGAACGTGCGGGCGACGCCCAGCTTGGTCACCTGGTAGCGCTTCATGCTGCCCAGCAGCCGGTCGCCGAACCAGATCCCGCCCGACGTCGGCTTGTAGACGCCGGTGATGGTGTTGAACACCGTCGTCTTCCCGGCGCCGTTCGGGCCGATCAGCGCGAAGATCTCGCCCTCGTTGATCGAGAGGTCGACCTCGTTGAGCGCGGTGACGCCACCGAACTTCATGGTCACCCGCGCCAGCCGCAGCAGCGGGGGCGGCGGTTCCCCGGCGGCGCCCTTGGCCAGGTCCGGCGGACCGCCGGTCTGCGCGTCGCTCATTGCCCCGCCACCTCCGCTCCGGCCGACTGTCCGGGCCCGGCGACCTCGGCGCCCATGCTGCCGAGACCGCCCGAGCCCTCCTTCATCTCCGCCTTGCGCTGCCGCGACGGGATCAGGCCCTCGGGCCGCAGGATCATCATCACCACCAGGATCGCGCCGAACGCCAGGTCCCGGTACTCGGCGACGTCGCGGAACCGCTCCGGCAGCCACGCCACCAGGAACGCCCCCACGATCACGCCCGGGATGTTCCCGGCCCCGCCGAGCACCACCGCGGCCAGGATCGTCGCCGACAGCAGGAACGGGAAGTTCGGCGGCGACACGAAGATCACCTTGGACGCGAACAGCACGCCCGCCGCGCCGCCGATCGCCGCGCCGATCGCGAACGACAGCAGCTTGAACTTGAACGTCGGCACGCCCATGATCTCGGCGGCGTCCTCGTCCTCGCGGATCGCCGACCAGGCGCGGCCGATCCGGCTGATCTCCAGCCGCTTGGAGAAGATGATCACCAGCACGATCAGGGCGACGACCAGCACGTAGTACGGCCGGGCGTCACGGATCTTGTAGGTGAAGATCTCCACGCCCGCGAACCAGACGTCCTCCTTGGACGGCGGGTGCGGGATGTGGTCGATGCCGCGGGTGCCGCCCAGCCACTCGCTGTTCTCCGCGACCTTGCGGACGATCTCGCCGAACCCCAGCGTCACGATCGCCAGATAGTCGCCGCGCAGCCGCAGCGTGGGCGCCCCCAGGATCACCCCGGAGATCGCCGCCATGATGATGCCGAGCGGCAGCAGCTCCCAGAAGCCCCAGCCGTACTTGGTCGACATCGTCGCCATCGTGTACGCGCCGATCGCCCAGAACGCCACGTACCCGAGGTCGAGCATGCCCGCGTAGCCGATCACCACGTTCAGGCCGAGGGCCAGCAGCACGTAGATCCCGATCGGGTAGAACAGGATCGACGTCCACTTGGACTCCGGCGACATGATCGGCGCCAGGCCCTCCCAGGGCAGGAACAGCGCGCCGACGATCAGCAGCGCGTAGACGATCCAGCGCTGCCAGCCGGACGCGTGGTCCCAGTTCCGGCGCAGCGCGTCGGGGGCGGAGCGGACCGCGCCCGCCGTCCGCCCGAGCGCGCCCGCCGTGCCCTTGCCGCCCGGTGCCGGGCCGTCGCTCACCGGCTTGTCTCCCTCAGTCATCCGTTCACTCCCCCCGCTCATGCGCGGGCCTTCTGCAGGGACTCGCCGAGGATGCCGGTGGGACGGAACAGCAGGATCACCACGAGCAGCGTGAAGGCGATGACGTCCTTCCACTCCCCGCCGAAGACCGAGCCGCCGTAGTTCTCCACCAGGCCCAGCGTGAACCCGCCCAGCAGCGCGCCGCGCAGGTTGCCGATCCCGCCGAGCACCGCCGCGGTGAACGCCTTGATCCCCAGCACGAACCCGATGTTGAACATCGTCTGCTGGTACAGCAGCGTGAAGAAGAACCCCGCCGCGCCCGCCATCAGGCCGCCCACCAGGAAGGTCACCACGACCACCCGGTCGATGTTCACACCCAGCAGCACCGCCGTCTCCGGGTCCTGCGCCGTCGCGCGGATCCCGCGCCCGAGCTTCGACCCGTTCACGAACTGGTTGAGGATCACCATCATCAGGATCGCCGCGACGAAGATCAGCAGCTTGTCGTTGCGGACGTCGCCGGACCCGATGCTGAACAGCACCTTCTTCTCCAGCAGGTCCGGCACCGAGATCGGGTCACGGCCCCGGCCGTCGCCGTAGAACCGCGGAATGATCACGGTCGCGAACAGCTCCTGCAGGAACAGCGAGGCGCCGATCGCCGAGATCAGCGCCGCCAGCCGGGACGCGCCCTTCTTGCGCAGCGGCCGGTAGGCCACCCGTTCCAGCACGACCGCCCCGCCGCCGGCCGCCAGCATCGACGTCCCCAGGCACAGCAGCAGCACCCCGACCAGCGCGAAGCCGGTGTAGGGGCCGCCGGTGAAGCCGAAGACCTGGATCAGCGTCAGGCCGCCGAACGTGCCGATCATGAAGATCTCGGAGTGGGCGAAGTTGATCAGCCGCAGCACGCCGTAGACCATCGTGTAGCCGAGCGCGACCAGCGCGTAGATCGAACCCACGGTCAGGCCGTCGACCGTGTTCGCCCAGAACTGGGATGTGAAGTCGTGAAGCACTAAGTGTTCCCCAAGGAAAAGAGGGGGCGGGAGCGCTGTGGCGCTCCCGCCCCGCGCCGTCTGCCGGCGTGTCTCCGGCGAAGAGGCCGGACCTACTCGGGCTTGACCTTGGCGGCGTCGCCCAGGAACTTCAGCTTGCCGTCGACGACCTGGAACATGTAGATCGTCTTGACGGCGATCTCACCGTTGGCCTCGAACTTGATCGGCTTGGAGACGCCCTGGAAGTTCACGGTCTTGACGTACTCGTTCAGCTCGGCCGGGGAGGTCTTGCCGGCCTTGAAGGCGTTCAGGAACACCGTGGCGGCGTCGTAGCCCTCCGCCGAGTAGGTGCCCTGGTCCTTGCTGAACGCGGCCTTGTAGTCGGCGATGAACTTGGCGACCGCCGGGTTCTCCGCCGTCGGGTTGATCGACTGGCAGGCGCAGGACAGCAGCGCGCCCTCGGCCTGCTTCTTGCCCGCGCCGTCGATCAGCTTGGCGTCCAGCGCGCCGTCGTCGGACAGGAACTTGGCCGTGACGCCGCCGTCGCGCAGCTGCTTGAGCAGCTTGTCGCCGCCGTTGTAGTAGCCGCCGAAGAAGATCACGTCCGGCTTGGCGGACTTGACCTTGTTGACGGTGCTGGAGTAGTCGGTCGCCTTCGGGTCGATCTTGTCCCGCTCCGGCGTGACGCCGAGCGCGGTGGCCGAGGCGATGAACTTGTCGGCCAGGCCGACGCTGTACTCCTGGTTGTCGTCGATCACGAAGATCTTCTTGGCGCCCAGGGTCTTGATGGAGAATTCGGCGTCCACCTGGCCCTGCGCGTCGTCGTTGGAGATGACGCGGTGCCAGTACTTCCAGCCGTTCTTACCGAGCGCCGAGGCCGTCGCCGACGGGGAGATGTTCGGGATCTCCGCCTCTTCCAGGCTCGGCACCGTGGCCTTGGACTCGCCCGAGAACACCGGGCCGACGACCGCGGTCACCTCGTCGTCGATGGCCTTCTGCACCTGGCCCGGGGCCACCGCGGGGTCGCCCTTGGTGTCGTAGGCCTTGAACGCGACCTTCTTGGCCGGGTTCGTCGCGTTGTACTGGTCGACGGCCAGCTTCACCGCGTTGGAGATGTTGACGCCGAGTTCGGGTGAGTTGTCGCCGGTCTGGACACCCACATAGGCGATCGTCAGCTCGTCGCTGCCGCCGCCACCGTCGTCGCCCTCACCGCAGGCGGCGGCGCCGAGCGCCAGCACCGTACCCAGCGCCAGCGCGCTGGTGAACCTCATCTTGTTGCGCCGCAAGGTGCCAAACCTTTCAGTCCTGATCCGAGGTCGTGGATCGGCTAGACGTCACACCCCGGGACCGAACCTCACGGACGGAGATAACAGTCACCCGGGGACTTGCTATGTCGTACACCGACAACCCCGGCCAGAACAGCTCCCCCGGACAGAAGGGTTACTCGTTCGTTACGGCTCCGTGCTCATCCGATCCCCCGCATCGCCTGCGATGATCACGCAGCGTGACCGTCCCGGGCGGCGGCTCCGGTCAGCCCGCGGCGGCCGGGTTCTCCCCCGTCGCGCCCGCGACCACGGCCTCGGCGACGGCGCGCATCGTCAGCCGCCGGTCCATCGAGGTCTTCTGGATCCACCGGAACGCCTCCGGCTCGGACCAGCCGTGCGCCTCCTGGAGCAGCCCCTTGGCGCGATCGACCACCTTGCGGGTCTCCAGCCGCTCCTGGAGCCCGGCGACCTCGGCCTCCAGCGCCCGCATCTCGGCGTACCGGCTGACCGCCATCTCGATCGCCGGCGCCAGGTCCGTCGCGGTGAACGGCTTGACGAGGTAGGCCATCGCGCCCGCCTCCGTCGCCCGCTGCACCAGCTCGCGCTGTGAGAACGCGGTGAGGATCACGACCGGCGCGATCCGGTCCGCGGAGATCCGCTCGGCCGCCGAGATCCCGTCCAGGACGGGCATCTTCACGTCCAGGATCACCAGATCGGGCTTGAGTTCGACGGCCAGCCGCACCGCAGTCTCGCCGTCGCCGGCCTCGCCCACGACGTCGTACCCGTCCTCCTGGAGCATCTCCTTCAGGTCCAGGCGGATCAGGGCCTCATCTTCTGCGATCACAACTCGCCGAGCGCTCTCCGTCACGCGCACGAGACTACCGGGACCCGCTACTCTGGTCCCAGGTGCCCCGCCCCAGCGAGGCACTAAACCGGACATAAGCGAGATGTCCGGATAACGCCGGGATGGTGGAACGGTAGACACGAATCCCTCAAAAGGATTTGTCCGCGAGGGCGTGCGGGTTCGAATCCCGCTCCCGGTACCCTCACAGCGATCACGCCTGCACTGTCAGTGTGGCGTGAAATCTTCTCGGTCACGCGCGCGAGTTCGTCCGCGGCCTCGTCCACTCGGACGGCTGCCGAGGCGTACGCCGCGTCCGAAGGCCGCTCAGGAACGGTGATCCCGAGACACTGAGAGTGAGCCGGGCGCGGGGACGCAGGATGACAGGCCGGGACGAGATGCGCTGGGGTCATGTCCAGAGCGAGGCGGAAAAGAGACCGGCTGGTGATCGCCCGGGGACGGCGACGCGGCCCGGCGAGCCGCCCCGGCGGGCCGCCCCGGCGGGCCGTGGCGTGCAGCCGGGGCGGTCGTTCCTGGTCGGTCAGTGGGAGATGGCGATGGCTTCGCCGATGGCGTGGACGCGCAGGGCGTTGGTCGAGCCGGGGGTACCGGGAGGCGAGCCGGCGACGACGACGACCTTGTCGCCCTTCTGGCAGCGGCCGAGTTCGAGGAGGGCCTGCTCGACCTGGCCGAACATCGCGTCGGTGTGGTCGACCTGCGGGACGATGAAGGTCTCGACGCCCCAGACGTGCGCGAGGCGCCCCCGGACGGCCGGCACGGAGGTGAACGCGAGCAGCGGGATCGGGGAGCGGTAGCGGGAGAGCCTGCGGGCGGTCTCGCCGGACATCGTGAACGCGGCGAGGGCCTCGGCGCCGACGATGGCGCCGACCTCGGCGGCGGCGCGGGCGATGGCGCCGCCGACCGTCTCCGGCATGCGTTCGAGCGTGTGGGTGGCGTGCAGGACGGCCTGCTCGGCGGTCTGCACGATGCGGCTCATCGTCAGGACGGACTCGATCGGGTACTGGCCGACGCTCGTCTCGCCGGAGAGCATGACGGCGTCGGCGCCCTCGAAGACGGCGTTGGCGACGTCGGAGGTCTCGGCGCGGGTCGGCCGGGGCGCGGAGATCATGGATTCGAGCATCTGGGTGGCGACGATGACCGGGCGGGCCTTCTCCCGGCAGAGCTCGATGGCGCGCTTCTGGACGATCGGCACCTGTTCGAGGGGGAGTTCCACGCCGAGGTCGCCGCGGGCGACCATGATGCCGTCGAAGGCGGCGACGATCTCGGGGAGGCGCTCGACGGCCTGCGGCTTCTCGATCTTGCCGATGAGGGGGACGCGGACGCCCTCCTCCTCCATGATCTGGTAGCAGATGTCGGCGTCGGCGGGGGTCCGCACGAAGGAGAGGGCGACGAGGTCGACGCCGAGGCGCAGGGCCCAGCGCAGGTCGCGCTCGTCCTTTTCGGTGAGGGCGGGGACGCTGACCGGGACGCCGGGGAGGTTCAGGCCCTTGTTGTCGGAGACCATGCCGCCGACGGTGACGGTGGTGCGGACGCGGGGGCCGTCGACGTCGACGACCTTGAGGGCGACGCGGCCGTCGTCGATGAGGACGGCGTCGCCGGGGCCGACGTCCCCCGGCAGGCCCTGGTAGGTGGTGGACACCTCCCGGCGGGTGCCGGGGACGTCGTCGGTGGTGATGGTGAACTCGTCGCCGAGCGTGAGCCGTACGGGCCCGTCGGGGAAGCGGCCGATGCGGATCTTCGGGCCCTGCAGGTCCGCCAGGATGCCGACGCCGCGGCCGGTGGCCTCGGCGGCGGCCCTGAGCCGGTGGTAGACCTCCTCGTGGACGGCGTGGTCGCCGTGGCTCATGTTGAGCCGGGCGACGTCGATGCCGGCCTCGACGAGGGCGTTGATCTGCTCGGTGCTGGAGCAGGCGGGACCGATGGTGCTGACAATCTTCGCTCGACGGGTCACGTCCACAACCGTACTTAGTTACTTGCCGGTACGGATATTCGTGCAGGATATGGTCGCCCCCGGTTCACCGATTGGTCTAGGTCAGAGGTCTAGACCATGTCCGCTCCCGGTCAGCGCTTGAACGCCTCGACGACGGCCTGGCAGAACGCCTTGAGGTCGTCCGGCTTGCGGCTGCTGACGAGGACGTTCGGCCCGTCCTCGCAGATCTGTACCTCCTCGTCCACCCATGTGGCGCCCGCATTGCGCAGATCGGTCTGGAGGCTGGGCCAGGACGTCATGGTGCGGCCCCGGACGACGTCGGCCTCCACGAGCGTCCACGGCCCGTGGCAGATGACGGCGACGGGCTTGCCCGCCTCGAAGAACGACCGGGCGAACGCGACCGCGACCGGGTCGGTGCGCAGGAAGTCGGGGTTGGCGACGCCGCCCGGCAGGACGAGGCCGTCGAACTCGGTGTGGTCGGAGACGTCGACCGTGGTGTCGATGGGGAAGGTGTCGGCCCGGTCCAGGTGGTCGAACGCCTGGAGGCGGCCGGACTGGGTGGAGACCAGGCGCGGGCGCCCGCCCGCCTGCTCGACGGCCGTCCACGGTTCGGTGAGCTCGACCTGCTCGGTGCCCTCGGGGGCGCAGAGGAAGGCGATGGTCTTGTCATGCAGATCGTTCGACATGAGTTCTCCTGTTTTGGTCGGCTTTAAGATGCCTTGCCCGGATGGCCGGGTGGTATGCAGGAGGGATGAGTCCGACCGGCTATCGCGAGTACCGGGCGCCGGGGCTGGCGTGCGCGTGGACGGCGGCGCTGCCGCCGGGCGCCGGGCCGTTCGTCCAGCGCGTCGTGCCGGACGGCTGCGTGGACCTGATCTGGTCGGACGCCGGCGTCCTCGTCGCGGGGCCCGACACCGGGCCGGTTCCGGCGACGATGCGGCCGGGCGAGGCGATGGTGGCGGTCCGGTTCCGGCCGGGGACGGCGCCGCCGGCGCTGGGCGTCCCGGCGGACGCGATCCGGGACGGGCGCGTCCCCCTGCGGGACCTGTGGGGCGCGGAGGCGGACCGGCTGGCGGAGACCGTGGCGGCGGCGGGCGACCGGCGCGCGGCCCTGGTCGCGGCGGTGCGGGAGCGGATGGGCCCGCCGGATCCGCTGGTCCCGGCGGTGGTGCCGGCGCTGGCGCGCGGTTCGGTCCGGGACGCGGCGGACGAGCTCGGCATCGGCGAGCGCCAGTTGCGGCGGCGTTCGCTGGCGGCGTTCGGGTACGGGCCGAAGACCCTGCAGCGGGTCCTGCGCTTCCAGCGGGCACTGGCGCTGGTGCGGGCCGGGGCATCGCAGGCGGAGGCCGCGTACGCGGCGGGCTACGCCGACCAGGCCCATTTCGCGCACGAGGTGCGGGACCTGGCGGGCGAGCCCGTCCGGAACCTGCTGTGAGTCAGGGCTTGAGCCTGCCGTAGGCGCGGAGCGTCAGCAGCCGTCCGACGGTGACGAGACCGCGCCACTCCGGCCGGGTGACCGGGGTCCAGCTGGGGAACGCGATGTCCCAGCCGCCGTCGTCGTCCTGCGCGTCGGCGAGCGCGTCGAGCCCGGCCTCGATGAGGTCGTCGCCGAAGAGGCGGCGCCCGTATCCGTCCGGGGCCGGGGCGAAGTCGAGCGGTCCCTGGTGGTCGCTGCCGGCCGCGGCCGCGAGGGTGTCCCGGACGCGGTTGAACGCGGCCTCTGCACGGTCGCGATCGGGGACGTGGTCGAGGAACGTCAGCACGGAGAGGACGTCGTACGCGCCGGGCTCCGCGGCGGGGCCGTCCAGGTAGCGCCAGCAGAAGGCGGTGGCGGGGCCGAGCCATGGGTGGCCGGAGCCGGCCCGGTGGAGCATTCCGGCGAGGGTGCCGGTGGGGTTGATGCTCCCGGGCGGGTCGTCGGTCGTCTGCCACCACGGGCCGTGCGGGGTGTCCCGGACGTTCGGCAGCACGAACGGAACTCCCCCGTCGTCCCCGGCGATGGACGCCAGGTAGCCGCCCACGCGGTCGACGGCGGGATCGTCGTCCGCGCCCGCCTCGTGCAGGAACTGCAGGGCGTGCTGGGCCGGAACGGGTTGGCTGCCTTCCCCGCGCAGGTCGGGTTCGAGGGCGTGGCCGTAGCCGCCGTCGGGGTTCTCGTAGGCCCCGAGCGCGGCGACGACGGGTGCGGCGGTTCCACCGCGGAAGTGGAGCGCGAACCGCCGCCGGTCGATGATGCGGGCGTTGAGCCGCATGAACTGCTCGGCGCGGGCCAGGTCGGTGGCGTGCAGGACTCTCATGCGGCCCACGCTAGGCGGGCCGCGTCCCGCCGGTCTTGTAGGAAACGGTCGTCCCGGCCGGACGCCGGGACGACCGACAAATTTTTTTGTCTTGACAACTCTGCTTGTCTGAGCACAGGATGGTGGGCATCCCCCCGGGCTCCCGGCCCGGGCGAACCGAAGGAGCACTGCGATGACCACGACGACGATCCGGAGCACCGTTCCCGCCGCGAAGACCTGGAGCGTCCGGCGCGTGCGCGCGGCGGCGGTGGGCGCGGCGGTCGCCGCCAACGTCGCCCTCTACCTCGCGGCCTCCGCCGCCGGCACCGACTTCCTGCTCACCGACCCCGGCAAGACCGAGTCGCACCACCTGATCGTTGCGGAGATCGCCGTGTTCACCCTGGTGTTCGGGCTGCTCGGCTGGGGGGCGATGGCGCTGCTGGAGCGCCTCACCCGGCACGCGCGGGTCGTCTGGAGCGTGCTCGCCGCCGCCGTGCTGGTGCTGTCGTTCGTGCCGATCGGCCTGGAGCAGGCCTCGACCGCCACCCGCGCCATGCTGACGCTGATCCACATCGTGGTCGCGGTGGCGCTGCTCCCCCTGCTCCGCCGCCCGGCCGACCGATGACCGAAAAGGACGGCGGAACAGCGAAAGGCCCCGGAGGAGCAATCCTCCGGGGCCTTCGCCGTGCGCTGGTCGGGCCGCCGTACGCTGGACGGACGGTCGCGCGCTCAGGCGAGCGGCCGCGCCGTCGGCGGGATCGGGTACGGCAGGTCGGTGCGGCCGGTGAGGTGGGCGTCGACGCCGTGCGCGGCGGCGCGTCCCTCGGCGATCGCCCACACGATCAGGGACTGGCCGCGGCCCATGTCACCCGCGGCGTACACGCCGTCCACGGACGTCTTGTAGTCGCCGTCGCGGACCACGTTGCCGCGCTGGTCCAGCTCGACGCCGAGCTGCTCCAGCAGGCCCTGGCGCTCCGGGCCGAGGAAGCCCATGGCCAGGGTGACCAGCTCGGCCGGGATCTCCCGCTCGGTGCCCTCGACGGGCGCGAACCCGGTCTGCGGGCCGCCGACCTCCACGAGCTTCAGCGCGCGGACGTTGCCGTCCTCGTCGCCGGCGAACTCGGTGGTGGACACGGCGTAGACGCGGTCGCCGCCCAGGCCGGCGAGCTCCTCATGGGCGCTCTCCACCTTGAACAGCATCGGGTAGGTCGGCCACGGCTGGGAGTCCGGCCGGGCCTCCGGCGGGCGCGGCATGATCTCCAGCTGGGTGACGGACGCGGCGCCCTGCCGGATCGCGGTGCCGATGCAGTCGGCGCCCGTGTCGCCGCCGCCGATGACGACGACGTGCTTGCCCTTCGCCGAGATCGGCGACTCCTCGTAGTCGCCCTCCTGCGTCTTGTTGGACGGCGGCAGGTACTCCATCGCCTGGTAGACGCCCTTGAGCTCCCGGCCCGGGACGGGCAGGTCGCGCCAGGCGGTCGCGCCGCCCGCGAGGACGACGGCGTCGTAGCGGCCGCGCAGCTCGTCGGCGGTGACGTCGACTCCGACGTTCACCGAGGTCTTGAAGGCGGTGCCCTCGGCGCGCATCTGGGCGAGGCGCCGGTCGAGGTGCCGCTTCTCCATCTTGAACTCGGGGATGCCGTAGCGCAGCAGGCCGCCGATCCGGTCGGCGCGCTCGTACACCGTGACGTCGTGGCCGGCGCGGGTGAGCTGCTGCGCCGCGGCCAGGCCGGCGGGGCCGGAGCCGACGACCGCGACCGTCCTGCCGGTCTTGACGGCGGGCGGCTGCGGGCGCACCCAGCCCTCCGCGAACGCCCGGTCGATGATCTCGACCTCGACCCGCTTGATCGTCACCGGGTCCTGGTTGATGCCGAGGACGCAGGCGCTCTCGCACGGCGCCGGGCACAGCCGCCCGGTGAACTCCGGGAAGTTGTTGGTGGCGTGCAGCCGCTCGACGGCCTCGTGCCAGTCCTTGCGGTAGACGAGGTCGTTCCACTCGGGGATGAGGTTGCCGAGCGGGCAGCCCTGGTGGCAGAACGGGATGCCGCAGTCCATGCAGCGGCTCGCCTGCTTCTCCAGCCGGTCGTTGCCGAAGTTCTCGTAGACCTCGGACCAGCTCTTGATCCGCACGTCCACCGGGCGGCGCTTCGGGAGCTCCCGCCGGACGGTCAGGAAACCCTTCGGGTCAGCCATGAAGGTATCCCCCTCTCTCTCAGCTCTGCGCGGCGGCCATGACGGCCTCGTCGACGTCGCGTCCCTCGGCCTCGGCCTTGGCCATGGCGTCCAGGACCCGCCGGTAGTCACGCGGCATGATCTTGGTGAAGCGGACCGCGGCCGCGTCCCAGCCGTCCAGCAGCTGCCGGGCGACCTGCGAGCCGGTCTCGGCCAGATGCCGCTCGACCAGCGTCCGGACGAGGTCCGCGTCGGTCGCGCCGAGCGGTTCGAGGTCGACCATCTCGCCGTTGACGCGCTCGGGCACCAGGTCCAGGACGTAGGCGATGCCGCCGGACATGCCGGCCGCGAGGTTGCGGCCCGTCCGGCCGAGGATCACGGCGCGGCCGCCGGTCATGTACTCGCAGGCGTGGTCGCCGACGCCCTCGACGACGGCGGTGGCGCCGGAGTTGCGGACGCAGAACCGCTCGCCGACGATCCCGCGGGCGAACAGCTCGCCGGAGGTGGCGCCGTACAGGATGACGTTGCCGCCGATGATCTGCTCCTCGGCCGCGAACCCGGCGTCGGCCGGGGGACGCAGCGTCAGCCGCCCGCCCGACAGGCCCTTGCCGACGTAGTCGTTGGCGTCGCCGGTGAGCCGCAGCGTGACCCCGCGCGGCACGAACGCGCCGAACGAGTTGCCCGCCGACCCGGTGAAGGCGATGTCGATCGTGTCGTCGGGCAGGCCCGCGCCGCCCCACTTCTTCGTCACCTCGTGGCCGAGCATGGTGCCGACCGTCCGGTTGACGTTGCGGATCGGCAGCTCCAGCTTCACCGCGTCGCCGAACGCGATCGCGCCCTCGGCGAGCTGGATCAGCGTGTTGTCGAGGGCCTTCTCCAGCCCGTGGTCCTGCTCGGATGTGCGGCGCAGCGACGCGCCGTCCGCCACCTCCGGGGTGTGCAGGATCGGGGTCAGGTCCAGGCCGGCCGCCTTCCAGTGCTCGACGGCCTCGCGGGTGTCGATCATCTCGACGTGCCCGATCGCCTCCTCCAGCGAGCGGAACCCGAGGGCCGCCAGGTACTCGCGGACCTCCTCGGCGACGAACTCGAAGAAGTTCACGACGAACTCGGGCTTGCCGGAGAACCGCCGCCGCAGGACGGGGTTCTGCGTGGCGACGCCGACCGGGCAGGTGTCCAGGTGGCAGACCCGCATCATGACGCAGCCCGACACCACCAGCGGAGCGGTCGCGAAGCCGTACTCCTCCGCGCCGAGGAGCGCGGCGATGACGACGTCCCGGCCGGTCTTCATCTGCCCGTCGGTCTGCACGACGATCCGGTCGCGGAGCCCGTTCAGCAGCAGCGTCTGCTGGGTCTCGGCGAGGCCCAGCTCCCACGGCGCGCCGGCGTGCTTCAGCGACGTCAGCGGGGACGCGCCGGTGCCGCCGTCGTGCCCGGAGATGAGGACCACGTCGGCGTGCGCCTTGGACACCCCCGCCGCGACCGTGCCGACCCCGACCTCCGCGACGAGCTTGACGTGCACGCGCGCCGCCGGGTTGGCGTTCTTCAGGTCGTGGATGAGCTGCGCCAGGTCCTCGATCGAGTAGATGTCGTGGTGCGGCGGCGGCGAGATGAGGCCGACGCCGGGCGTGGAGTGCCGGGTCTTGGCGATCCACGGGTAGACCTTGTGGCCGGGCAGCTGGCCGCCCTCGCCGGGCTTGGCGCCCTGCGCCATCTTGATCTGGATGTCGTCGGAGTTGGTGAGGTACTCCGAGGTCACGCCGAACCGTCCGGACGCGACCTGCTTGATGGCGCTGCGCCGCAGGTCGCCGTTCTCGTCCGGGGTGAAGCGGGACGGGTCCTCCCCGCCCTCGCCGGTGTTGGACTTGCCGCCGAGTCGGTTCATCGCGATCGCGAGGGTCTCGTGCGCCTCGGCCGAGATGGAGCCGTAGGACATGGCGCCGGTGGAGAACCGCTTCACGATCTCCGAGACCGGCTCGACCTCGTCGATCGGCACCGGCTGCCGGTCGCCCTCCCTGAGCCGGAACAGCCCGCGGAGGGTCATCAGCCTCTCGGCCTGCGAGTCGACCTGGGCGGTGTAGTCCTTGAAGATCTCGTAACGGCGGGTGCGGGTGGCGTGCTGGAGCCTGAACACCGTGTCGGGGTCGAACAGGTGCGGCTCGCCCTCGCGGCGCCACTGGTACTCGCCGCCGACCTCCAGGGTCCGGTGCGCGAGGTCGTTGCCGCCCGGCGGGTACGCGCGGGCGTGCCGCTGCGCGACCTCGCGGGCCAGCACGTCGAAGCCGACGCCGCCGAGCCGGGAGGTGGTGCCGGTGAAGCAGCGGGACACGACGTCCTCGCCGAGGCCGATCGCCTCGAAGATCTGCGCGCCGGTGTAGGAGGCGACCGTGGACACGCCCATCTTCGACATGACCTTCAGGACGCCCTTGCCGTAGGCCTTCACGAGGTTCCGGACGCCCTCCCCCGGCGTCAGGCCCTCGATCACGCCGGCGCGGACGAGGTCCTCGACGGTCTCGATCGCCAGGTAGGGGTTGATCGCGGACGCGCCGTACCCGATGAGCAGCGCCATGTGGTGGCACTCGCGGGCCTCGCCGGTCTCGATCACCAGGCCGACCCGCGTGCGGGTCTTCTCCCGGATCAGGTGGTGGTGGAC
Organism: Actinomadura chokoriensis; assembly: GCF_041463665.1. Classification (GTDB taxonomy): domain Bacteria; phylum Actinomycetota; class Actinomycetes; order Streptosporangiales; family Streptosporangiaceae; genus Spirillospora; species Spirillospora chokoriensis_A. Next base: position 117,935 of record NZ_JAXCEJ010000010.1, on the reverse strand, counting down.
GGCGCCGGTCAGCAGCAGCGACGGGATCGCGGCGAGGGCGGAGTCGGCGCCCCGGTCCGACAGCACGATGATGCGGGCGCCGGCGCCGATGGCCCGGCTGACCTCGGAGTTGATCTCCTCCAGCCGGTTCTCGAGGGCCTCCCCCCCGCCGGCGACCTCGTACAGGCCCTGCACGACGTAGGCCTGCAGGTGCGGCAGCGCCCCCTCGTCGTCAATGTGAATGATCTTGGAAAGCTCGTCGTTGTCCAGGATCGGGGTGGGCAGGACGAGGCGGCGGCACGAGTCCGGGCCGGGCTCGAGGAGGTTGCCCTCCGGGCCGAGCGTGGACTGCAGCGAGGTGACGAGCTCCTCGCGGATCGCGTCCAGCGGCGGGTTCGTGACCTGCGCGAACAGCTGCTTGAAGTAGTCGAACAGCAGCCGCGGCCGCTCCGACAGCACCGCGATCGGGGTGTCGGTGCCCATCGACCCGATCGGCTCGGCGCCGTTCCTCGCCATAGGCGTCAGGATGATCCGCTGCTCTTCGAGCGTGTAGCCGAACGTCTGCTGCCGCTTGACCAGCGTCTCGTGCGTCGGGATCTCCCGCTCGCGCTGCGGCAGCTCCTCGAACCGGACGAGGCCCTCGTGCAGCCACTCCCCGTACGGGTGCTCGGCGGCCAGTTCGGCCTTCACCTCGTCGTCCTCGACGATCCGCCCGGCGGCGGTGTCCACGAGGAAGATCTTGCCGGGCTGCAGCCGGCCCTTGCGGACCACCCTGCTCGCCGGGATGTCGAGCACGCCGGCCTCGCTGGCCAGCACGACCAGGCCGTCGTCGGTCACCCAGTACCGGCCGGGGCGCAGCCCGTTGCGGTCCAGGACCGCGCCGACCACGGTGCCGTCGGTGAAGCTGACGCTGGCGGGGCCGTCCCACGCCTCCATCAGGGTGGAGTGGAACTCGTAGAACGCGCGGCGGCCGGCGTCCATCTCGGCGTGGTTCTCCCACGCCTCCGGGATCATCATCAGCACCGCGTGCGGCAGCGACCGGCCGCCGAGGTGCAGCAGCTCCAGGCACTCGTCGAACGAGGCGGTGTCGGACGCCACGATGTCGATCACCGGGTAGATCCGGGAGAGGTCGCCCGGGATCAGGTCGGACTTCAGCAGCGCCTCGCGGGCCCGCATCCAGTTCCGGTTGCCCTTCACCGTGTTGATCTCGCCGTTGTGGGCGATGAACCGGTACGGGTGGGCCAGCTCCCAGGCGGGGAACGTGTTGGTCGAGAACCGCGAGTGCACCAGGGCGATCGCGCTGGTGAAGCGGCGGTCCGACAGGTCGGGGAAGAACGGCTCCAGCTGCGGGGTCGTCAGCATGCCCTTGTAGACGATCGTCCGGCTGGACAGGCTCGGGAAGTAGACCCGTACGTCCTGCTCGGCGCGCTCGCGCATGCAGAACACGACGCGGTCGAGCTCCAGGCCGGTCTTGCCCGCGTGCGGGCCGCCGGCGGCGGGGGCGATGAAAAGCTGCGTGAAGTGCGGCATGACGCGGCGCGCGGCGGGGCCGGTGAAGTCCGGGTCGTGGGGAAGCTCGCGCCATCCGAGGACCGTCAGGCCCTCCTGCACGCAGAGCGTCTCCACGTGCGCGACCGCGGCGGCGCGCTCGGCGCCGTCCGCGGGCAGGAAGCCGATGCCGGCGGCGTAGGCGCCCGCCTCGGGGAGCCGGAAGTCGCAGACCGCACGGAAGAACGCGTCCGGGATCTGGACGAGGATGCCGACGCCGTCTCCGTCGTCCGGCTCCGCGCCCACAGCTCCGCGGTGGTCGAGGTTCTTCAGGACGGTCAGGGCTTTCTCGACGATGTCGTGGCTCTTGCGGCCGTGCATGTCGGCGACCATGCCGACGCCGCAGGCGTCGTGCTCGTTGGCCGGGTCGTACAGCCCCTGTGAATCGGGGCGGCCCTGTACGCGGGCAGCAGGTGTGAAGGCAGCCGAGGCCATCAACCCTCCCGTCGTCTCGTGTCACTGCTTCGATGTCAGTGCAGTCGTGGGACGACGTTGGCCCTGCTGCGGTGAGATGACATTACATCACTGCCGGGATCATGCCCGACTGCACCAGATCGCGAAACTTCTCCGCGCGATCCGCCGATGCGCCATCCCCCATTGGTTTAGACCAAGGTTAGCGGTTCACCTGGGCCCGACATCGCATCGGCCCCGGTGAGCATCATCACCGAAACGCGATGTTTACTGTGAGAAGTCGGTGACCTACCGAAATATTCCCGTAACAGGATGCTGACCGGAGGACGACCGCACACCGGCCGTACGTTGACCCGGCGGCGACCCGCCGCTGACCCCGGGCCCTGGTCAGGCGGGCCCGTAGTCGGACGCGCGGGCGGCGCGGCCGAGCACCGCCGGGGACTTGCCGCCCTCGATCAGCAGCGACAGCAGCGTCTCGTCGGTCTCGTCGCCCTTGCCGTCCAGCCGCTGCGCCCACGAGACCACGGCGAAATGGCCCATGGCGAGCCCCCGCGCCATGCCGAAGCCGCGGCCGAAGTCGTCCAGGGGTCCGGGCGCCTCCAGCGGCAGCACGAAGCCCGCGCCGATCGTGTGCTCCAGCCCGTCGACGAACCGGTCCGCGTCCGCCGAGGCGTTCAGGTTGAACACGGCGACGGCCAGCGCGTACCCGCGCCGGGTGTCGGAGTAGATGCCCCGCGCCGCCTGCGTGCAGCCGCCCCTGCCCAGCTCGGCGCCCACGGAACGGCCCCACACGGCGGCCGCGCAGTCGCCGTCCAGCCGCTTGGCGCGCAGCTTCAGCCTGGTCTTCCCGCCGGGGACGGCCAGCGACGCCGCCTCCGGCGGGAACGCCTCCCCGATCGTCAGCGGCCGGGGGTCCGCGCGGCGGGAGGTGATCCCGGCGTACGCCGACGCCGAGGGAGAACTGGAGTAGGAGACCGGCGAGGGACCGTTGCCCGCCGGCGTCCCGATCCTCGCGTTGGCCGCTTGCCCCTCGTCGGGACCGTTCCAGTCGCGGATCACGACGACGGCGGCGGCGCCGAGCAGCACGAACATGGCCAGGACGGCCGCCGCGCCGAAGTAGAGCTTCGGCCCGGGCCCCCCGGTTTCGGCCCTCTTCTTCGCCTTGCCCGCCTTCTTGGGTCCGCGCGCCTTCTTCGGCTTCTTGCCGCGCGGCCCCCCGGGCAAGGCGGCGTCGTAGGCGTCCTCGTACCGGGCGCCCTCGTAGGGGTCGTCCTCGTACTGGACGTTCCGGTACTGGGCGTCCTCGTACTGCACATCTCCGTAAGAGGCGTCTCCGTAAGGCTCGCCCCCGTACGGAGCTTCGTCGTACGGCGACGGTGCTGGAGGCGGCGGGGCCGGGCGTTCCCGGCGCGGTTCGGGACGGCGGGGCGGCGCGCCGCGGTAGGGGCCGCCCGTACCGCCGGAAGCCGTCCCGCGGGGTCCTGGCCTGCCGCGGCCCTGCCGGCTCACCGGCGTCCGGCCGCGGCCGCCGCGACGGCGGGGGTCATCGGGGTCCACGGGCGCGCAGACTACTGCCCGCCGGCCGGTGACACGCCCGCGTCCGGCCCGCTCACTGCGCGGGCCTTCCGCCGGCGGCCAGGTCGAGCCGTCCGTAGAGGAAGTCGGCGGCGTTCTCGATGACGAGGCTCACATCGATCATCTCGTTGAGCGAGGCGGGCTGCGCACCGCCCGACCGCTCCACCCAGGTGATCACTGCGTAGTGGCCGTAGGTCTTGGCGTAGGCCGCGCTGAACCCGGGCCCGAACGCGGGCACGCCGGGCGCCTTCAGCGGCTCCACCCAGCCGGCGCCGGTCGCCGGCTCCAGATCGCGCAGGACCTGCTTGACCCCGTCCTCGGTCGCCATGTTGAGCACGATGAACTGGCCGACGTGCTTCTTGTCGTCGCTGACGTACGCGGCGCGGACGATCTGGCTGCACCCGTACTTGGCGAGGTCGCCCTGCAGGCGGGCGCCCCACGTGCCGGACTTGCAGTCAGTCAGTCTCGACGCGGCCAGCGTGAACGCGTACTTGTCGGTCTTGAGGCTCTTGGCCCCGAACGCCTCGCCCTCGGTGATCGCCCGGCCGTCGGCGGTCCGGGCCGCGATCTGCGCGAAGCCCTCACCGAGGTAGTCCGGCGTGTAGGCGCTCGGCACCGCCGCCTTCTGAGCTGGCTCGTCGCCGCCGCCGGTCAGCAGGACCACGGCCACGACCGCGACGACCAGCGCGACCAGCGCGGCGGCGCCGGCGCCGGCGCCGAGCAGCAGTTTCGGGCGGGGGAGTTTGCGGCCGGGCTTGTCCGCCGGCCAGAAGTCCCGCCCGCGGCCCTTCTGCGCGGCCTCGGCGGAACCTGTGTCACGAGCCTCGATCACGCCCCGGAGCTTAGCGGGCCGCGTCGCCCCCGCGCGCCCAAAAGGGCTTTTCGTCCAGATTCCTCGGTGCTACAGGCCGTTGGTGCCGATCAGCGCGCCGACGCCGTAGGTGATCCCCGCGGCGGCGGCGCCGAACAGCAGCTGCCGCGTCCCGCCGAACCACCAGGGCCGGGTGGTGATCCGCGACACCAGCGCCCCGGCGAAGAACAGGCCGAGCGCCGCGACGATCGCCGCGGGCCACAGCGAGGTGGCCCCCAGCATGTACGGCAGGACCGGCAGGATCGCGCCGATCCCGAACGACAGGAACGACGAGCCCGCCGCCAGCACCGGCGAGGGCAGGTCGCCGGGCGTCACCCCGAGCTCCTCCCTGGCGTGCACCTCCAGGGCCTCGTCGGGGTCGCGGGACAGCTGCCGGGCGACCTCGGCGGCGGTGTCGGGGTCGACGCCGCGGGCCTCGAAGACCTCGGCGAGCTCGCGCTCCTCGGCGACCGGGTGCCGGGCGAGTTCCCGCCGCTCGACCTCGATCTCCGCCTCCGCCAGCTCCGACTGGGAGGCGACGGAGATGTACTCCCCCGCCGCCATGGAGAACGCGCCCGCCGCCAGGCCGGCGAGTCCGGCCAGCAGGACGACCTTCTGGTCGGCCTGGCCGCCCGCCACGCCCGCGATCAGCGCGAAGTTGGACACCAGCCCGTCCATCGCGCCGAACACCGCTGGCCGCAGCCAGCCGCCGGTGACGTCCCGGTGCTGGTGCGTCGGCTCGGTCGTCACACTGGTCTTCTCACTGGTCTTCTCACTGGTCATCGTGCCCGCGTCCGCCCCGTTCCGATTCCTACTTCCCGTCCGAGACGGGCTCCGCCTTGTCTACCCGGGCGGGCTCGGGTAGATCGTCACCCTTGTCGTCCCCGGCCACGGGCTCGGGCTCGGGCTCGGGCTTCGCGGCGTCCGCGGGGACGTCTCCGGCTGGGTCTTCGGGGTCGTCCTCCGCGGAGGCGGACTCTTCGGCGAGCGTCTCCGGTTCGTCGGCGTCCGTCGCGTCCTCGGTCTCGGCCCGGGGCTTCCCGTCCGCCGGCTTCCCGTCGTCCTCGGCGCCCTCGGTCTCGTCCTTCGCACCGCTCGCCGTCTCGGACTTGACCGTTCCGGGGACGGCGCCGGGGTCGCCGGACGCCGCCGCGGCGGGGACGCCGACGTTCTCGGGGCCGGTGCGGCCCCGGGACAGGTACAGGTAGGCGACCGCGCCGGCGAACAGGATGATCGACGTCCAGTCGTTCAGCCGGAGGCCGAGGACGTGGTGGGCGTCGTCGATGCGCAGCGCCTCGATCCAGCCGCGCCCGACGGTGTAGGCGGCGACGTAGAGCGCGAACGCGCGGCCGTGCGTGAGCTTGTAGCGGCGGTCGGCCCAGATGACGAGGACCGCGACGCCGACGCACCACAGCGACTCGTACAGGAACGTCGGATGGTAGGTCGCGACGTCGGCGTACTTCGGGTCGAGGGCGGGCCCGCCGTCCAGCATCGGCCGGTGGTTCTCGTCGATCTTCAGTGCCCAGAAGGCGTCCAGCGGGCGGCCGTACAGCTCCTGGTTCCAGTAGTTGCCCCAGCGGCCGATCGCCTGCGCCAGGGCGATGCCGGGCGCGACCGCGTCGGCGAGCGCCAGCGCGGAGATGCCGCGCCGCCGGCAGCCGATGATCGCGCCGACCGCGCCCAGCGCGACGGCGCCCCAGATGCCGAGGCCGCCCTTCCAGATCTCCAGCGCCCGGACGGGGTCGCCGTCCGCCCCGAAGTAGCGCTGGTAGTCGGTGAGCACGTGGTAGAGCCGGCCGCCGACCAGGCCGAACGGCACCGCCCACACGGCCACGTCGACGATCACGCCCGGCGTGCCGCCCTTGGCGGCCCAGCGCCGCTCGCCCAGCCATACCGCGACGACGATGCCAAGGATGATCATGATGGCGTAGGCGCGGAGCGGGACGGGCCCGAGATGCCAGACGCCCTGCGAGGGACTCGGAATGTAGGCGAGCGGGTGCATGACCGTTGACGTTACCGCCTCCCGGGCGCGATGGGCGCCCTCTCTACCACCGCAACGAAGCCGTTGCCTCCGGCATGCCGCCGCGCAGGCCGGAGGCCGTGCCGCTGGACCGCGTGCCGCCGGGGACGGGCGTGCCGCCGCCGGCCTTCGCGACGGCCTTCCTCAGCTCGTCGGGCGAGCCGAGGACACCGGCGCCGACCTTCTTGCCGTTCAGCGCCAGGTACGGGGTGGAGTCGACGCCGGCCCGGCCCGCCCGGACGCTCGCCTGGTCCACCGCCTTCATCTGCTGCTCGCCGTTGACGCAGGCGGCGAAGGACGGGCTGGTCACCCCGAGATCGGCGGCCCACTCGACGAGGTCCCGCGGGAGGAAGCCCCTCGTCCCCTCCACGGGCTGCTCGGCGTAGAGCCGGTCGTGGTACTGGACCCAGTGGTCGGCGGGCATGCAGGCGGCGGCGTTCGCGGCCCGCCGCGAGTTCGACATGAGCGGATCCTGCTGGAACAGCTGGAACGGCCGGTAGACGACCTTCAGCCTGCCCTCCGCCGCGAGCTGCTTCATCGCCCCGCCGAGCCGCTCCTCCATCGACTTGCACGCGGGGCACTGGAAGTCCTCCCAGACGTCGAGGACGGGCGCGTTCACCCCCGGCTTCGCCATCGCGACCGAGCCGTCCTGCTGCCGGGTCGCGGGGGCGAGCGCGCCCTTGTAGTTGCTGATCGTGGGCGTGCCGCCGGTCCGGGAGGTCAGCACGACGACCGCGACGACCGCCACCGCCACCAGGGCGACGGCGCCGAGGACGACCAGCAGCGCCCGCTGCCGGCGTCCCCGTGCCGCCGCCCGCGCCCGTTCGTCCGCGAGACGCCGCCGCGCGGACGGTCCCCTGCCCTGCTCGCTCATCGATCCCCCGATCGCTACCGTGCGTGCTCCTGATCTGTCACGAGCGTAGCGGTGACGGGCGGGCGAGGTCCTCAGGAAGCGCCGGAGGGGGAGGTCACTTCCCGGAGGCGCCGGCGGCCTCGACGGCCGCCCGCAGCCCGGCGGGGTTCATGAACTGGGACTGGTCGAGCTTCTGGCCGTTCAGGAAGACCGTCGGCGTCCCATCGACGCCGCGCTGCTGCAGCGCGTAGTTGGTCATCGCGTCGACCGTGGACTTCTTCTGCTCGTCCCGGACGCACTTCTCGAAGTTCGCGTCGGTGACGCCGACGTCCTTGCCCCACTTCACGAGGTCGTCGGGGGAGAAGCCCTCCGAGCCCTCGGCGGGCTGGAACTTGAAGAGCGCGTCGTGGTAGGAGATCCACTTGTCGGCCGGGACGCAGAGGGCCGCCTCGGCCGAGCGCAGCGAGTTGATGCGGACGGGGTCCTTCTGCTGCCCGAACAGGTGGAACGGCCGGTAGACGACCTTGACCTTGCCCTGCACCGCGAGTTCCTCGACGGTCTTGCCGGTGGCCGCCTCGAACTGCTTGCAGATCGGGCACTGGAAGTCCTCGAAGATCTCCAGCTCCGGCTTGGTCACCCCGGCCTTCGCCATCACGATGGAGCCGTCGTCCTGGCGGCTGAGCGGGGCGAGCGCCCCCGTGTGCGGCTCGGCCCGGCCGTTCTTGCTCTTCTGGTCGACGACCAGGACGGTCGCGACGACGATCAGCGCCACCGCCACCACCGATCCGAGGACGATGGCGAGCAGCCGCCGCTGCTTGTCCCGGGCCGCCTGCCGCTTGCGCTCGGCGGCCAGGCGCTCCCTCGCGGACCGCTCTCGTGCGGCCTTGCTCATTGGTTCTCCTATGCGTGCGGACCGGCGCCGCATAGTGCGGCGCGGTAACGGCGAGATTAGTCGACCTGACCGATCCGTCGGAATTCGTCGGCCAGGACGAGGAGGAACAGCAGGACGGTGGCGACGTGGACGCCGGTGCACCACAGGCAGATCTTGTGCAGGATCACCAGCTCGACGGTGACGAGGTAGACGACGAACAGCACGCCGACCGAGACGGCCGCCACCCGGCCCCAGCGCAGCGGCGGCCACGTCGCGCGCAGCGCCCACGGCGTCAGCAGCGCCGCGAACCCGACGAAGAACGCCAGCCCGAGCAGCGGCATCGGGATGCCGAGCAGGCTGGAGTACTTGCTCGTCGTGACCGCGTGGCAGTCGATCGTCGAGGTCGCCGAGCACACCAGCGCGCCCTCGTCGTAGTGGCTGATCGTCAGGTAGACGGAGATCCCGAACCCGCCGAGCGTCAGCAGCCACGCCGCGACCTGGAACCACGCGGGCGGCATCGGCGGCGACGCCGTCCCGGCCCGGCCCTCCGCCGTCATCTCTTGCGTCATCGTGTTCCTTCCGGACCGCCTCCGCCGGCTCCGCCGGCGATCACACCCTATTGGAGAGCGGCGGTACCACAAGCATGAACTCGGCGGCGGCCGTCCAGAGTTCCCGGCGGACCGCGAAGCCCGCGCGGAGGCGGGTTCTCCGCGTTCCGCGCGGGCTCGGCAGGCGTGTGCGGGGCGGACGGTTGACGCGTGGTCAGCGGGCAACTCCAGCAGGCAGCGCCAGCGGGCCGGGTCAGCGGCCGGCGCGGACGCCCGCCGCGAGCTCCTCGGTGAGCGACCGGACGGCGGCCAGCCCGGACCCGAGGTCGGGGGCGTCCAGGACGCGGCGGATGAACGCCGACCCGACGATCACGCCGTCGGCGAACCCGGCGACCTCGGCGGCCTGCGCGCCGGTGCCGACGCCGAGCCCGAGCCCGACGGGCAGGCCGGTCCCGGCCTTGTCGATGATCGCGCGGGTCCGCTCGACCAGCCGCGGGGCGCCGGTGTCGACGGCGGAGCGGGCGCCGGTGACGCCCATCAGCGACGCCGCGTACACGAAGCCGCGGCACGCGCCGGTGATCGTCTCGATGCGCTCGTCGGTGGAGCTGAGCGCGACGAGGAACACCCGGTCGAGGCCGCGTGCGTCGGACGCCTCCAGCCACTCGCCGCCCTCCTCGGGCGTGAGGTCGGGCGTGATCAGCCCGGAGCCGCCCGCGGAGGCGAGGTCGCGGGCGAACCGGTCGACGCCGTAGTGGTCGACGGGGTTCCAGTACGTCATGACGAGGACGGGGACGCCGGTGGCGGCGACGGCCTCGACCGTCCCGAACACGTCGGCGACGCGGGCGCCGCCGACGAGGGCCTGGTGGACGGCGTCCTGGACGGTGGGGCCGTCCATCATCGGGTCGGTGTAGGGCAGGCCGATCTCGATGACGTCGCAGCCGGCGTCGACCATGGTCCTGGCGACCTCGACGGCGCCGTCTCGGGTGGGGAACCCGGCGGGCACGTAGCCGACGAGCGCGGCCCGCCCCTCGGCCTCGGCCTTGTCGTAGGCGGTCTGGACGGTCATCGGCCCTCTCCCCCGGGCATCAGGCCGAAGAAGGCGGCGGCCGTGTGCATGTCCTTGTCGCCGCGCCCGGACAGGCACACCAGGATCGTGGCGTCCGGGCCGAGTTCCCTGCCGACCTTGAGCGCGCCGGCGAGCGCGTGCGCGGACTCGATGGCGGGGATGATCCCCTCGGTGCGGCACAGCAGCGCGAACGCGTCCATCGCCTCGGCGTCGGTGATCTCGCGGTACTCGGCGCGGCCGCTGTCGTGCAGCCACGAGTGCTCGGGGCCGACGCCCGGGTAGTCGAGGCCGGCGGAGATCGAGTGGGTTTCGAGGGTCTGGCCGTCGTCGTCCTGCAGCAGGTAGGTCCGCATGCCGTGGATGACGCCGAGGGAGCCGCCGGTGAGGGTCGCGGCGTGCTTGCCGGTCGCGACGCCGTCGCCGCCGGCCTCGAACCCGTACAGCCGGACCGACTCGTCCTCGACGAAGGCGTGGAAGGTGCCGATGGCGTTGGAGCCGCCGCCGACGCAGGCGACGACCGCGTCGGGCAGGGCCCCGGTCATGTCGACGCACTGCCGCCGCGCCTCGACGCCGATGATGCGCTGGAAGTCGCGGACCATCATCGGGAACGGGTGCGGGCCCATGACGGAGCCGATGCAGTAGTGGGTGTCGTCGACGGTGGCGACCCAGTCGCGGAACGCCTCGTTGCAGGCGTCCTTGAGGGTGCGGCTGCCGGTCCGCACCGGGATGACCTCGGCGCCGAGCATCCGCATCCGGGCGACGTTGAGGGCCTGCCGCTCGGTGTCGACCTCGCCCATGTAGACGGTGCAGGTCAGGCCGAGGAGCGCGGCGGCGGTGGCGGTGGCGACGCCGTGCTGCCCGGCGCCGGTCTCGGCGAGGATCCGGGACTTGCCCATCCGGCGGGTGAGCAGCGCCTGGCCCAGCACGTTGTTGATCTTGTGGGAGCCGGTGTGGTTGAGGTCCTCGCGCTTCAGCAGCACCCGGGCGCCGCCCGCGTGCCCGGCGAAGCGCTTCGCCTCGGTGAGCAGGCTGGGGCGTCCCGCGTAGTTCGCGAGGAGGTCGTCCAGTTCCGCGGTGAAGCCGGGGTCCTGCTTGGCGGCCTCGAACTCGCGGGTCAGCTCGTCCAGCGCCGCCATCAGCGCCTCGGGGGCGAACCGGCCGCCGAAGCGGCCGAAGTGGCCCGTGGCGTCGGGTACGGGTCCAGCACCGCGCGCGGCGGTGTCCATGGTCATGGGAAAACGCGTCCTGTCGTGGGAGAAGTGGTCGATCGGGGTGAACGGGATCCTGGACTACCCCCGCCATCGCTCCCGGAGCGGTTCGACCTGCATGCCCACACCCTATCCAGTCGGCGCGCCGCTGTGGCGGGAGGACCCCCGCACCCCTGCCGCGAGCACGGGGCTCAGCCGCCCTGCCGCAGCGCGGGGTGGGCGCCGGCGGCGACCAGGTCGGCGACCGCGGCGCGCGGGTCCCGGCCGATGACCAGGCTCTCCCCCACCAGCACGGCGTCGGCGCCGCTGGAGGCGTAGGCGAGCAGGTCGTGCGGGCCCCGCACCCCGGACTCGGCGATCTTCACGACGTCCTTGGGGAGGGTGGGCGCGACCCGGGCGAACACCCCGCGGTCGACCTTGAGGGTGCGCAGGTCGCGGGCGTTCACCCCGACGACCTTGGCGCCGGCCTCGACGGCGCGGGCGGCCTCCTCCTCGGTGTGCGCCTCGACGAGCGGGAGCAGCCCGATGGACTCGGCCCGCTCGACCAGCGACACGAGGGCGTCCTGCGGGAGCGCGGCGACGATCAGCAGCACCATGTCGGCGCCCGCGGCGCGCGCCTCCCACAGCTGGTAGGAGGTGACGACGAAGTCCTTGCGGAGGACGGCGACGTCGACGCTGGCGCGGACGTCGGCGAGGTCGGCGAGGCTGCCGCCGAACCGGCGCCGCTCGGTCAGCACGCTGATCACCTTGGCGCCGCCGGCCTCGTAGTCGCGGGCGAGCGCGGCCGGGTCGGCGATCGCGGCGAGCGCGCCCTTGGACGGGCTGCTGCGCTTGACCTCGGCGATGACCGCGACGCCCGGGCCGCGCAGCGCGGCGAGCGCGTCCCGCGGGGCCGGGGCGCCCGCCGCCTTCTCCTTGACGGCGTCCAGCGGGACCTCGCGCTGCCTGTCGGCGAGATCGGCCCGGACGCCCTCGATGATCTCGTCCAAAACGCTCAAGGTCGCAGGCCCCCTATTTCAGGTCGTTCCGTGCACCGATCGTAGCCGCCTCGCCGGGCACGCCCCCCACCCGGGAGGCCCACCCGGCGGCCCCGCGCAGGTCAGGGTGCCAGCGCGGACGCGAACGGCAGGTTGCGGACGACCCAGTAGACCGCCACCAGGCCGAGGAACGAGTACACCACCGCCGGTCTGAACAGCACGGTCCGCATCGGCAGCCCTTGCGCGGTCCTGACCGTCCACCGCACGTGGAGGTAGCCGAAGACCGGCAGGAGCGCGAACAGCAGCGGGTTGTAGCCGAAGGCGGCGCCCACGTCCCCGTGCGTCAGAGCGTAGACGAGCCGCGTCATGCCGCACCCCGGGCAGTAGTACCCCGTCATCGTCAGGAACGGGCAGCCCGGATAGTGCCCCGCCTCGTTCGGATCGCCTCGGAACGCCACGACCAGCGCCACGCCGGCCGCACCGCCGAGCACCGCCGCCTGCGGCAGCAGCGCCCGCGCCCGCTCGCGCGCCGACGCTCCCTGCGGCGGAGCGGATACCCGGGTCACATCGTCCACGATAGACAGCCCGTCAGCCGTCCAGGACGTAGCCGACGCCCCGGACGGTTCTGATGGGGGTTCCTTCGCCCAGTTTGGCGCGGAGCTGGGCCACGTGGACGTCCACGGTGCGGCTCCCGGCGCCGGTGCCGGGGGCCCAGGCGGCGTCGAGGAGCTGCTCGCGGGTGAACACGCGGCCGGGATTGGCCATGAGGAATTCGAGGAGGTCGAACTCGGTGACGGTGAGGGAGACGCGGCGGTCGCCGGCGGCGGCGGTGCGGTCGCCGGGGTCGAGGGCGATCGCGCCGGCGCGCAGCGGGGCGGGGGCCCCGCCGGCGGCGCGGGCGGGGGTACCGCGGCGCAGCGCCTCGGCGACGGAGCCGACGAGGACGCGGGGGCCGAACGGGCGGCCGACGCGGTGCTCGCCGAGCGAGCGGGCGAGCGCGGGGTCGAGGGGACCGGTGACGGCGACGACGGGAGCGGGGCGGGCGGCGTCGGCGACGCGCCGGTAGAGCTCGGCGGGCAGCCCGGCGGTGGACAGGTCGAGGACGACGACGTCGGGCCGGACGCGCTCGGCGGCGGCGGGGGCGCGAGCGGGGTCGGCCTCGATCTCGACGTCGAAGCCCTCGCGGGCGAGGTAGCGGCGCTGCAGCTCGGCGACGGCGGGGTCATGCTCGACCAGGAGCACGAGGCCGCCACCGTCGCCGGTCACGCCGGCCCGTTCCGCCGGGCGGTCGGGTCCTCGCCGCGGTCGAGGGACCGCCACATCGCGGACGGGTCGTCCGCCGCGGCCGGCTCCGGCGCGGCGGGCCCGCGGTCGGCCGCGCGCTCGTACCGGGACGACATGCCGGGCCAGCGGGCGCCGCGCACGGCGGTGACGAGCCCGGCGACGGCCAGCAGGACCCCGCCGGTGACGGAGACCATCCACCACAGGTTCACGTGCAGGGCGGGGTCGGCGCCGAGCCCGAGCAGGGCGCTCTTGTCGCCGGCGGCCGACAGGACGTTCGGGCGCTGCACGGCGACGGCCGACGCGTAGGCGATCCCGGCCCCGAACAGGGCGATGAGGACCCCGACGCCCGCGCGCACACGGCCGCGGGTGGCGAACAGGGCGGCGAGACCGGCGAGACCGGCCCAGCCGAGGGCGCCCGCCGCGCCGCCGAGGTCGCCGCCGGTGAGCGTCTGGGTGAACGGGGTGATGGCGTCCTCGGCCCTGACGGTGGCCCACGTGCGCCCGGCGGCGAGCAGGGCGAGACCCGCGCCGGCGGCGCACAGCAGCGCCGTCAGGCCGCGCTCACGCCCGGGCGTCATGAGCTCTGCTCGGGACGTTCCCCGACCACGGCGTCGAGGACGTCGGCGTCCCAGCACGTGCGGTCGCCGGTGTGGCAGGCGCCGCCGACCTGGTCGACCTTCACCAGGAGGGCGTCGGCGTCGCAGTCCAGCGCGACCGACTTGACCCACTGCTGGTGGCCGGAGCTCTCGCCCTTCACCCAGTACTCCCGCCGGCTCCGCGACCAGTAGGTGCAGCGGCCGGTGGTGAGCGTGCGGTGCAGGGCCTCGTCGTCCATCCAGCCGAGCATGAGCACCTCGCCGGTGTCGTACTGCTGGGCGATGGCGGGCACCAGACCGTTCGGGTCGCGCTTCAGCCGCTCCGCGATCTTGGGGTCCAGATTGGACGCTCGTACGGACATGGACGAAGTTTATTGCGCCCGGGGCGCCCCATGAACGAAAGGGCCCGCTCCCAGGCGGGGGGAACGGGCCCAGACGTACGACTACGGGTGTTACAGGGGGACGACCTGGTCGGCCTGCGGACCCCGGTTACCCTGCGTCACCTCGAACTGGACGCGCTGGTTCTCGTCCAGAGTGCGGTATCCGGAGGACTGGATGGCCGAGTAGTGCACGAAGACGTCCGGACCGCCGCCGTCGACGGCGATGAATCCGAAGCCCTTCTCGGCGTTGAACCACTTCACGGTGCCCTGCTGGGGCATGTCTTTCTCCTTGCGGCAAAACCTGGGCCCACACCTCGCGGGCCCGTGCGGTCGCTGCGGAACGCTCTCGCCCCCCGTACGGTCCCGGAAAAGCCAAAACGCCCGCTGCCATCAGTTCGCGGGCGTCTGCACGATCGAGAACCACGACTGCAACCGACGGGCCCACAGTATCACCGCTTCCCCGTAAAGCGGAGGAGCCGCAAGGCACGCGATTCTCCCCCCGGCGAACGATGCCGTTACCTGCCCGTTAAAGACTCCAACCGGTCTCGGTCAGGCTCTTGACAGCGTCCGTGGCCCCGGTGAGACGGACGTCCGCGACGTCCCGGCGGCCCAGCGCCCACAGGACGAGTTCGCCGACCGGGCCGTGCACGCGCACGGCTCCGCGGGCGGCGCGGCCGCGGGCGGGCACCCGCAGGGCGCGGCCGTCCGGTTGCACCAGCGTTACCTCGACCTGACACTTTCTTAGGACAAAGCGGGCAATTTTTATGCGCCGCCAGAGCACTTCCTCGAGTTCCGGCGAGATCTCCCGGGGCTCCCAGTCGGGACGCGCCCGCAGGACGTCCTCATGGTGAACAAAGAACTCGACACCGTTCGCGTTTTTGTCGACTCCCGGAAGCGCGTACAGGGAGAACTTCGCCGGTCCGTCCCGGAACCGTTCCACCAGGCGGTCGAACGGGACGGCGCGCGCCGCGCGGCGCCGGACGCGCTCGGTGTAGAAGGACAGCGGGGACAGCACCAGTCCGGGGGCGGCGTCGGGACGGTTCTCCCGGACGACCAGGTGGGCGGCCAGGTCGCGGGCGCTCCAGCCGGCGCACTTGGTGGCCGCGTCCGGCCCCGCCTCCGCCAGCGCGGCGGCCAGCAGCAGCCGCTCGCTCCGGACGGAGCCGGGATCGGCCGGGCCGTCCTCGGGTGTGCTCATCACCTGATCGTAGGCCGTGGCGGGAGCGCCGGGAATAAGCGCCGGAGCGGGATGGTAGGCAATGTGCAGGCCCGTGGATCCCCTCACCCCGGTCGCAGGGGGCATGTTCCGGGCACCGTCGTGATCGAGGAGTCGCCGTGCCACCTGCGTCCAGACGCGTCAGCCCGCATGTGCTCAGGGAGGGCATGGGCGTGCTGTGGGTCGCGGTCAAGGCCGAGCCGCGGGCGTTCACGGTGTCGGTGCTCGCCAGCGCCCTGTACGCGGCGATGACCGTGGCGACCGCGCGGGTGCTCGGCTGGGCGGCCGAGGAGGTCGTGCTCCCGGCGTTCGAGTCGGGGAGCACGACGGCGGGAGCGCTGGCCGGCGCGGCCGGGCTCATCATGGCGGTGGCGCTGCTGAAGGCGCTCGGCGTCGCGGGACGCCGCTTCTACGCCGGCCTCATGCAGTACCGGATGCAGGCGTCCTACCGCCGCGCGGTGACCCGGCAGTACCTGCGGCTGCCGCTGGCCTGGCACCACCGGCATCCGGCCGGGCAGCTGCTGTCGAACGCCAACGCCGACGTGGAGGCGGTGTGGGCGCCGATCGCGCCGCTGCCGATGGCGGTCGGCGTGGTGTTCATGCTGCTGATCTCGGCGGTGTCGATCCTGGTGACGGACGTCGTCGTGGCCGCGGCCGGCTTCCTGGTCTTCCCCGCGGTCGCGCTGATCAACGTCGTGTACCAGCGGCGGCTGGCGCCGGTGGCGACCCGCGCGCAGCAGCTGCGCGCGGAGGTCAGCGAGGTGGCGCACGAGAGCTTCGAGGGCGGCCTGGTCGTCAAGACCCTCGGCCGGGAGGCGGCCGAGACGCGGCGGTTCCGGGAGCGGGCGGAGGCGCTGCGGGACGCCAACGTCGCGGTGGGCCGGATCCGCGGGCTGTTCGACCCGGTGCTGGAGGCCCTGCCGAACCTCGGCGTCCTCGCCGTCCTGCTGATCGGGTCGCTGCGGCTGGAGGCGGGCGCCATGTCGCCGGGCGACCTCGTGAACGTCGCCTACCTGTTCACGCTGCTGTCGTGGCCGATCCGGGCGCTCGGCTGGGTGCTCGGCGAGGTGCCGCGCAGCGTCGTCGGGTGGCGGCGGGTCCGCGGCGTGCTCGACGCGAGCGGCTCCCTCCCGTACGGGGACGGCGCGGTGGACGGCTCCGGCAAGGCGACCGAGCTGGAGGTCCGCGAGGTGAGGTTCGCCTACGAGGCGGCCGGGGACGTAAGCGGCTCCGGGAGGCACGTCCTGCACGACGTGTCGTTCGCCGCGTCCCCTGGCCGGACGATCGCGGTGGTCGGCCCGACGGGGTCCGGCAAGTCGACGCTGACCTCCCTGCTGGTCCGGCTGGTCGACCCGGCCGACGGCTCCGTCCTGCTGGACGGCGTCGACCTGCGCGACGTCCGCCGCGGCGGGGTCGCGGCGACGGCGGCGCTCGTTCCGCAGCAGACGTTCCTGTTCGACGACACCGTGCGCGGCAACGTGACGCTCGGCCTGGACGTGCCGGACGAGCGGGTCTGGGAGGCGCTGCGCCTCGCGCAGGCGGAGGGCTTCGTCGCGGCGCTCCCGGGCGGCCTCGACGCGCGGGTCGGCGAGCGCGGCGCGACGCTGTCGGGCGGGCAGCGCCAGCGGCTCGCGCTGGCCCGCGCGCTGGTGCGGCGGCCCCGCCTCCTCGTCCTGGACGACGCGACGTCCAGCGTCGACCCGCAGGTCGAGGCCCGCATCCTGCGCAGCCTGCGGGAGGCGCAGTCGGGCGAGGCGGGCGGCGCCACCGTGGTCGTCGTCGCCTACCGCAAGGCCACGATCGCGCTGGCCGACGAGGTCGTCTACATGGAGCACGGCCGCGTCGTCGCGCGCGGCGGCCACGCCGACCTGCTGGAGCGGTCGGAGGGCTACCGCGACCTCGTCAACGCCTACGAGCGGGCCGAGGCGGAGCACGAGGCGGTCGAGGGCGGCGAGGGGGCACTGGCATGACGATCCTGAACACCACCGGCCCGAACGGCCCGGGGCAGAACAGCACGGGCCAGACCAGCACGGGCCGGACCAGCACGGCCCCGAACACCGTGGGCCTGGACACCGCGGCGGTGACCGAGGGCGCGATCAGCACGCTCAGGCGGGGGCTGCGGCTCAGCCCGGAGTTCCGCGCGGGCCTCGCCGGAACGCTCGCCCTCGCGCTCGTGTCCACGGCGGGCCGCGTGGTGGTGCCCGTCGCCGTCCAGCAGACGATCGACAAGGGCCTCGGCCGCGCCGGCGGCCCCGACATCGCCTTCATCCGGACCGCGGTGCTGCTGTGCGCGGTGGCCGTGCTGGTGACGGCCGTGTGCGCGTACCTGATGAACGTGCGGCTCTACAGGACGTCCGAGGGCGGCCTCGCGGCGCTGCGGGTGAAGGCGTTCCGGCACGTCCACGACCTCTCGATGCTCACCCAGAGCGGGGAGCGGCGCGGCGCGCTGGTGTCGCGGGTGACGGGCGACGTCGACCAGATCAGCCAGTTCATGCAGTCCGGCGGGCTGATGTTCATCGTGTCGATCGGGCAGCTGCTCGTGGCGAGCGTGCTGATGCTGGTCTACTCGTGGCAGCTGGCGCTGCTGGTGTGGGCGGCGTTCCTGCCGCTGGCGTTCGCGCTGCGCCGCTTCCAGCGGATCGTGTCGGCGGCCTACTTCCGGGTGCGCGAGCGCATGGGCGACCTGCTGGCCGCGGTCGGCGAGTCGGTCGTGGGCGCCCCGGTCATCCGCGCCTACGCCTCCGAGGAGCGCACCGGCGCCAAGGTGGAGGAGACCGTCGAGTCCTACCGGGCGGCGCAGACCCGCGCGCAGATGATGGTCGCGCTGACGTTCCCGGTCAGCGAGCTGGTCGCCGCGGTGGCGACGGCCGCCGTCGTCATCGCCGGCACCCTGCTCGGCATCGCGGGCGAGGTCTCGGCCGGGAAACTGGTCGCGTTCCTCTTCCTCGTCACCCTGTTCGTCAGCCCGATGCAGACGGCCACCGAAGTGCTGAACGAGGCGCAGAACGCGATCGCCGGCTGGCGCCGCGTGCTCGGCGTGCTGGACACCGTCCCGGACGTCGCCGACCCGGGCGACGCCGGCCGGACGCTGCCGCGCGGCCCGATCGAGGTGCGGTTCGAGTCGGTGGGGTTCGCCTATCCGGGCGGCCCGCGCGTCCTCCATGACGTGAACGCCGACATCGCGCCCCGCAGCCGCGTGGCGATCGTCGGGCAGACGGGTTCGGGCAAGACGACGTTCGCCAAGCTCCTCACCCGCCTCATGGACCCCGTCTCCGGCCGCGTCCTCGTGGACGGCGTGCCCCTCACCGACGTCCGCTTCTCGTCCCTGCGCGAGCGGATCGTGATGGTCCCGCAGGACGGCTTCCTGTTCGACGCGTCCCTCGGCGACAACATCCGTTACGGGAGCCCCGGCGCGTCCGACGAGGACCTCGTCCGCGCGCTCACGGAGCTGGGCCTCGCCGGCTGGCTGGCCGGGCTCCCCCAGGGTCTCGGCACGCCCGTCGGCCAGCGCGGCGAATCCCTTTCGGCGGGCGAGCGCCAGCTCGTCGCCCTGGCCCGCGCCTACATCGCCGACCCGGACCTGCTCGTCCTGGACGAGGCGACCTCGGCCGTCGACCCGGCCACCGAGGTCCGCATCCAGCGGGCCCTGGACGGCCTGACCCGCGGCCGCACGGCGATCTCCATCGCCCACCGCCTCTCCACCGCCGAGGCCGCCGACGAGGTGATCGTCTTCGAGGCGGGGCGCATCGTCCAGCGCGGCCCCCACGAGACCCTCGTCACCCGGCCCGGCGTCTACGCCGACCTGCACGCCTCCTGGACCGCGCAGCGGGAGATGTGAGACGAGGACGACCTGGGGTAAAGGACTTGCCCGTTATCTGGTCTAGTGCGCATTCTGGCGGGGTGAGCAACGAGGTCGTGTTGGAATCGGCGGGCACGCTGCACGGTCAGCTGCAGCGTGGGCTCGGCAGGGCCGCGCGGCGCGCGGCGGACAGGCCGGGGGCGGGCGAGTACGTGTACGCCTGCGTCCGGCGGGACCCGCGATGGGACCGCCAGTGCGAGTCGCGGCGGCTGTACTACGCCCGGCTGATGGTGGATCTGGAGTTGCCGGCCGGGCCGGTGGCCGAGCACCTGTTCGACCCGTCCGACCACACCGATCCCGACGACTGGCGGGTCGACCTGGCGCTCGGCGTGCTCGCGGACCTGGTGCGGCTGAGCCGGCGCGAGGCGGCGGCGCCGCTGCGGCGGTACGCCGAGGAGGGCGCCCAGTGGTTCGACGCGGTGACCGAGCTCATCGACCTCGAGGATCCGTCCCTGACGATCGGTCTGGACGAGCTGGTGGCGGCGCGGTGCGACGACGCCGACCTGGACACGCTGATCCCGTTCGGGCGCAACCCGGTGATCGAGGCGTGGGCGGCGCGGCAGCCGCGGGTGGCGCGGGCGCTGGCGCGGCAGCGGGAGGCGGGCCGCGCGGCGCGCCGCGCGATGGCCGCCGCCACCGCGCGGGACGCGCAGAGCGAGGCGGAACTGCTGGAGCTGGCGCGGCGGCGCGGCGAGGGCGCCATCGCGGCGATCTTCGAGCTGGGGCGGCGGCGGACGCCGGCGCTGCTCGACCTCGCCGAGGAGCTGCTGCCGCAGCGGCCGAGCAGGTTCGGCGGCGCGGTGCGCCGGGCGCTGCGCGAGTACGGGCCGGAGACGCTGCCGCGGGCGCGGGCCTGGGCGGCCGAACGCGGCGGCTGCGCCGACATGGGGCTGCGCATCCTCGCCCGGTACGGCACCCGGCAGGACATCCCGCTGCTCATGGACGAGCTGCGCGGGGCCGTCGCCCGGCGGGAGTGGGGCGGCGCCGCCGGGCCGATCGAGGGGCTGGGGCGGCTGCGCGCGGGCGAGGCCGTCCCGCTGCTGAAGACCGCTTGGACCGAGTCCACCTACGCGTATCTGAGACCCCGCATCCTGACCGCGCTGACGAGAACCGCCCCGCACACGGCCGAGTCCTACACCGCCGAGGGGCTGTGGGACTGCGAGGAGGGCGTGCGCGCGGAGGCCGCCCGCTCAGCCCCGCTCACTCGCGAGACGGTGCTGCGGCTGCGACGGCTGCACCAGGACGGCGCCGAGGAGCCCGACGTCCGCGCGGCGGCGGGCGCGCGCCTGATGGCCTGAGCGGATCGGTGAACCCCGCCGGGGCGGGACGCGTATTCATCCGTCGAATCGCGCATCTCACCCCGGAGAGGAATGGCGATGGGTCCCCGACACCCCCTCGGCCCGATCACGCTGCCGCGCGTGAGGGCCGCGCTGCTGTGCGCGGCGGCGCTGGCGGCGCCGCTCGCGGCCGGCTGCTCCGCGAAGCCGGACGCCTCCTCCGGCGGGAAGGCCGCCGAGCCGGCGAGCCTGCGGGAGCTGGCCCGGCGGACGGACTGCGACGTGACCGGCACGCGCAAGGTCAAGGATCTGGAGCAGGGGAACTGCAAGACCCCGCGCGGCCGCTACGTCCTGCTGAGCTTCGTCAGCGACCAGGGCATGGACTCCTGGCTGCACGAGGCCAAGCCGTGGGGCGGGTGGTACCTGGTCGGGGCCCGCTGGGTGGCGGTCAGCGAGAAGCCGACACTGGAGTCGCTCCGCAAGGACCTCGGCGGCGAGATCGTCCAGGGTGACCACCACGACGGCGCCGGCTCCGGAGGCGGGCACGGAGGCGCGCACGGAGGCGGGCACGGCTGAGCGCTGGGCGGGACGGCTCAGCCGGTCGCGGTGCCCTCCTCGCCGCGGACCAGCAGCACGCTCCAGCGTTCCAGGGCCGGGCCGGTGCGGGCCAGGACGCGCCGCGCGGCCAGCCCGCGCCCGATCGTGCCGGGGTGCCACAGCGGGTGCCCGGGGCCGTCCACGACGACCCGGACGGCGGCGACCGGCAGCCTGCCGGCCCGTGCGGCGACGACGGCCGACTCCATGTCGGCGAGGCGCGCGCCCTGCGCGGCCAGCCTGGCGCGTTCCGCGCCGTGGACGACGTGGTCCGTGGTCACCAGGGGGCCGACCTGCACGCTGAGGCCGTCCCGGATCAGTTCCTCCGCGAGCAGGCGCGGCGCGCTGCACGGCACCGCCGCCCCGCCCGCGCCGCGGATCTCGTCGGCGACGAGGACGTCGCCCGGCCGCAGCCGCTCGTCGAGCGCGCCGCCGAAGCCGACGGCGACGAGGGCGGCGCACGCGTCCGGCAGCCGGGCCGCGTGCCGCGCCCGGTAGCCGACGACCACGACGGGGGTGCGGCTGAGCCCGCGCCGGACCGCGCGGGCCTCCATCCGCAGCGCGGCGCACACGACCGGGCCGAGCACGGGCGACTCCACGGCCCCGTCGCCGCTCACCGGGGCGCTGTCGGTACTCACCCGCACAGCGAAGCACGGTGTCACCGGGAAGATCCAGCCGCGTCACCGCGCGGTACCACATTCGTCCTGAGCGGCTCCGCCCCGGGGAGGGCGACGGCCGCCCGGCGGGCCCATAGACTCCACCGCATGACCTCCTTTCCCCTCCGGCGGAAGCTGGCCGTGATCCCGTTCGTCCTGCTGCCGCTCGGCGCCCTGGCCGCGTGCGGCGGCGAGAACAGCAAGACCTCCTGCAACGTCAGCTCCTGCACGGTGACCTTCGAGCGCGGCGTCGACGCGAGCGCGTCCATCCTCGGTGTGGAGGCGGAACTGGTGAAGGTGCAGGGCCAGCTGGTCACCCTCAAGGTCGCGGGCCAGACGGTGACCGTGCCGGTGGGCGACGGCGAGCAGGCCGAGGGGTTCGACATCTCGGTCCAGTCGGTCACCAAGGACAGTGTCGTGGTGAAGATCTCCAACAGCGGCTGACCCGCCCTAAGCTTCGTACATGCGTTCGATGAATCCGGCGGAGCGCCGTGCCCGGCTCGCGCTCCGTCACCGGCTCGCCCCGCAGGCGAGGACGGACGACGTCCTCGACATCGCGCGGTCCATGGTGGTGCTGCACGCCACCGATCCGGCCACGGTGTTCCTGTCCGTCGCGGCGCGCAGCGTCGACGCCGCCCCGGACGCGGTGGAGCGCGCCCTGTACGACGACCGCACGCTGCTGCGGATGCTCGCGATGCGCCGGACGATGTTCGTCGCCCCCACCGAGCTGGTCCCGGTGCTGCAGGCGTCCACGGCGAACGGGCTGGCGGCCAAGCAGCGCGCCACCTACGCCCGGATGATCGAGCGGGGCAGCGACATCCGCGACGCCCCGGCGTGGTTCGCGGCGGCCGAGGAGTCCGCACACGAGGCGCTGCTGGGCCGCGGCGAGGCGACGGGCGCGCAGCTCGGCGCCGACGCCCCCGTGCTGCGGACGCGGGTCGACCCGGCGCCGGGCAAGTCCTACTCCCGGCCCACGAGCGTCACCACCTGGGTCCTCGTCACGCTCGGCTGCGAGGGCCGCATCGTGCGGGGGCGGCCGAACGGGTCGTGGGCCAGCAGCCAGTACAGGTGGTCGCCGGTCGAGGCGTGGCTGCCGGGCGGCATCGAGGACGTCCCGGCCGCCGACGCCCGCGCCGCCCTCGTCCGCCGCTGGCTGCGCGCGTTCGGCCCCGCCCCGGTCGCGGACGTCAAGTGGTGGACGGGCTGGAACGCCGGTGACGTCCGCGGGGCCCTCGCGCTCCTCGACGTCACCGAGGTCGATCTCGGCGGCGGCACCGGCATCGTGCTGTCCGACGACCTGGAGCCCGCACCCGGGCCGGAGCCGTGGGCGGCGCTGCTGCCCGCTCTCGACCCGACGCCGATGGGCTGGCGGGAGCGCGGCTGGTTCCTCGGCGGCCACGGCCCCGCGCTGTTCGACCGGAACGGCAACATCGGCCCGTCGGTCTGGTGGGACGGGCGTGTCGTCGGCGGCTGGGCGCAGCGCGCGGACGGGGAGATCGCCGTCCGCGTCCTGGAGGACGTGGGCGCCGACGCGGAGGCGGCGATCGAGCGGGAGGCGGCGCGGATGTCGGCCTGGTACGGCGACGTCCGCGCGGTCCCCCGCTTCCGCACCCCGCTGGAGCGCGAGCTCACCTCCTGACGCGGGCGATCAGGCTCGCGACGACCTGCGCCTTCTCCGGGGCCAGTCCGGCCAGCCACCGCAGCACCTCCCGGTCGTAGGCGCCGAGCTCGACACCGTTCTCGGCGCATGTCCGGAGCAGCATGTCGAAGGTCCTGGCCCGCGCCACGCCGGGTTTGCAGTACGCGGCGTAGAGGTCGCGGACGTCCGCGGCGACGTCGCCCTCGGTGTCGTACGGCCCGCTCACGACGGCCCCCTTTTCCTGATCGACGCCCGCAGCCGCGGTCACCGCGTCCTGCCGAGGCGGTAGACGGAGCCGTCGCGCCAGAGCAGCCAGCCGCCCGCCGCGAGGACCTCGCCTCGCCATGTGGCCAGTCGCACCGAGCGCGTGTCCCACACCGTCGCGAGGCCGGCGACGGTGTAGGCGATCACGTCGTCGCCGGCGGTGAGCCGCACCGCCGGGGCCTGGCCGGCGGTGAGCGGCCGCCCCTGGTGTATGCCGAGCACCCTCGTCCACGTCTTCCGGTCGAAGATGGTCACGGTCCCGTCGACGGCCCAGGCGAAGTAGCGGCCGGTCGCCGCCGCCTGCCACACCGGCTCGGGCGACAGCGGCCCCTCGACCGGTATCTGTACTCCCTTCGGCCTCCTGTCGGGACCGACGGATGTGAGCCCCCCCATGGATCCGCTCGGCTTCCCGGTGGGCTTCTGCGCGCGGACCCCGCCCGGCAGGGGGTGGCGCTTGGTGATCTCGCTCGTCCGGACGTCGACTTCGCGGAGGCCGTTGGCCTTGTCCGTGGGGTCGACGGTGAACAGCGTCGGGTAGGCGAGCGCCTTGGCGTAGCCGAAGCTCCCCCGCGGGTTCTCCATCGTCTTCCCCGCGCCGCAGCCGGTGGCGAGGAACGGCTGGTCCATGACGTCGCTGCCGATGACCACGCCGCCGCCCGCGAGGACCGGACGCTCGGCCATGGCGCCCTGATCGTCGATCCCGCGGGTGAGGCCGCCCGGGACGCGACAGTTCAGCCGATTCGAGCCCGGGGCGATCCAGGTGCCGAACCCGCGGCCGGTGGCGAGCCCTCCGGCGGCGCGCCCGCCGAGGCGGCGGGGCGTGCCGCCCCCGGGGCCGGCCCGCCAGACGCGGCCGTCCGGGGCGCGGCCGATGACCGAGCCGTCGGCGCCGACGGCGTCCGCCCGGAACGTCCCACCGCCCGGCAGCCGGGTGGGGATCGTGACGATGCTGGAGGCGTCCATCGGGACGCCCGGCGGCCTGCCGGTGATCCCTCCCAGCGTGTCCGGCGCGTCCTCCGGGGGGCCGGACAGGGCGAGCGGCGCGGCGACCGCGGCGGCGGTGGCCACGACGGCGGTGGCCACGACGGCCGACGGTACGGCGATCCGGCGGCGGACTCGCGCGCGGCGGAGCCTGCGGGCGTTCTCCGCGTGGGCACCGGCATGGGGGCGGACGGTCTCCGCCCCCGCGCCGAAGGCCTCCCTGAGCCTTTCCTCGATCCCGTTCACGCGCTCTCCCCGTCCTCAGGTCGGTCCTTCAGTCGTCTGCCGAGTGCCGCGATGGCGCGGGCGGTGTGGGCCTTGACGGTGCCCGGCGCGATGCCCAGCGTCCCGGCCGTGTCGCGCTCGCTCAGGTCGAGCCAGTACCGCAGCACGAGCACCTCCCGCTGCCGGCCGGGCAGGTCCGCGACCGCCGCGAGCAGGGCGCGGACGTCCTCGCCGTGCACGACCTGGTGCTCCGCGGACCCGTCCTCGCCGGGCGGCGCGAGCTGCGCGTGCCGGCGCCGCGCCATCCGCAGGTGCCGCAGCCGGCTGCGGCACGCGTTGCACACGCTGGACCGCAGGTAGGCCAGCGCGGCGTTCTGGTCGCGCAGGGTGCGGCGCCTGCCGTGCAGGCGGACGAAGGCGTCCTGCACCACGTCCTCGGCGTCGTCGGCGCCGAGGAGGGCGGCGAGCCTGACCAGCCCCCAGAAGTGCGCGGTGAACAGTTCCTCGTACCCGTCGTCCGAGTCCTCGGGCGCCACGGCCGCGGCCTCCGCTGTCTGTTGGTACGTCACGGGCCAGAGACGAACGTAGGCGGGATCGGTTTACCGGCGGGACGCCGGTTTCCCGGTGGCCGGAACGGGCCACCGCAACACGCCGCCCGCCAAGGGCGGGCCCGGGTAAGGGCCCGCTGACCACAGTCCGAGGGCGCGTCTGTAACGTCACCCTGAGACTGAGGAGGCGCACGTGGCCGCACCGACCGACCTGGAGCCCGGAACGCTCCCCCCGCAGGCCGCCGAGCTAAGGACGCGGGTACGGGAGTTCCTGGCGCGGACGCCGTTCACGGCCCGCTGCGACAGCTGGCTCACCGGCGCGGACCCCGCGTTCAGCCGCCGGCTCGCCGAACGCGGCTGGCTCGGCATGACGCTGCCCGAACGGTACGGCGGGCACGGGCGCTCCCCGCTGGAACGGTTCGTGGTGATCGAGGAGCTGCTGGCCGCCGGAGCGCCAGTGGGCGCGCACTGGATCGCCGACCGGCAGACCGGGCCGAGCATCCTCGCCAACGGCACCGAGGAGCAGAAGGCGCGGTTCCTGCCCGCGATCGCGCGCGGCGAGTGCTTCTTCGCGATCGGGATGAGCGAGCCCGACTCCGGCTCGGACCTCGCGTCCGTCCGCACCCGCGCCGACCGCGCGGAGGGCGGGTGGCGCCTGCACGGCACCAAGGTGTGGACGAGCGGCGCCCACATCGCGCACGCGATCCTCCTTCTGGCGCGCAGCGCGCCGAGGTCGGACGACCGGCACGCGGGCCTGACCCAGTTCATCGTCCCGCTGCCGGACGAGCGGGTGACGATCCGGCCGATCCGCGGGCTGTCCGGCGAGCACCACTTCAACGAGGTGGTGTTCGACGGCGTGTTCGTCCCGGATGCGATGGTGCTCGGCCGCGCCGGGGACGGCTGGCGGCAGGTCACCGCCGAACTCGCCTACGAGCGCAGCGGCCCGGAGCGGCTGCTCAGCACGTTCATGCTGATCCGGCTCCTGCACGAGCGCGCGACCGGCCCGGCGGCGCGGCGCGCGCTCGGCCGGCTGACCGGGCGGCTGTGGTCGCTGCGGCAGGCGTCCCTGGCCGTGGCGGGCGCCCTGGAGGCCGGGCGGACCCCGGACGTCCCCGCGGCGCTGGTCAAGGACCTCGGGACGCGGTTCGAACGCGAGGTCATCGAGGTCGTGCGCGAGCACGCGGGCGTGGAGCCCGACCTCGCCTCCCCCGACCCGCTGGCCCGCACGCTGGCGGAGTCGGTCGTCCAGGCGCCCGGGTTCACGCTGCGGGGCGGCACCAACGAGATCCTGCGCGGCATCGTCGCGCGCGGCCTGGGAGTGCGCTGATGGAGCTGCTGGAGGAGACCGCGAACGAGATCCTGTCCGGGGACGAGCCGTGGGCGGCGCTGATGGAGTCCGGGCTCGCGCTGGTCGGGGTGTCGGAGGAGGCGGGCGGCAGCGGCGGGTCCCCGGCCGACGCCGCCGTCGTGCTCCGCGCGGCGGGACGCCACGCCGTCTCCGTGCCCCTCGCCGAGACGGGCTGGCTCGCCGGCCGGCTTCTCGCCGGGGCCGGGCTGCCGGTTCCGCCCGGTGTCCTCACGGCGGCGTCCGGGGAGGTCGAGGTCGGCGATGGCCGGACCCTGAGCGGAACGCTGCGGCGGGTTCCGTGGGCGCGCTCCGCGCACCGGCTCGCCGTCCTGGCGGAAGGACTCGTCGCGATCGTCGATCCGGCGCGCGCGCAGATCACCGAGGGGGAGAACGTGGCGGGCGAGCCCCGCGACGACGTCGTCCTGTCCGGCGTCCGGGCGGAGGCGGTGGCGCCGTGCGGCGTGGACGCGGCGGAGCTGCGGCGGCGCGGTGCGCTGGCGCGGGCACTGCAGCTGACCGGGGCGATGGGGCGGGCGCTCGAGCTGTCCGTCCGCTACGCGGGCGAGCGCGAGCAGTTCGGGCGGCCGGTCGGGCGGTTCCAGGCCGTCCAGCAGATGCTCGCCGAACTCGCGGGCGAGGCCACGGTCGCCGACGTCGCGGTGCGCGCCGCCGTCGCCGCCCCCGGCGACCCGGTCGCGGTGGCCGCCGCCAAGGCGAACGCGTCGCGCGCGGCGGGCACGGTGGCGGCGATCGCGCACCAGGTCCACGGCGCGCTCGGCGTCACGGAGGAGCACGTGCTGCGCCAGGTCACGCTGCGGCTCTGGTCCTGGCGGGACGAGTACGGGAACGAGACGGCCTGGTCGGACGAACTGGGCGCCTCGGCCGCCGAGGCTCCCGACCCGTGGGCGTTCATCACCGGCCCCTGACGGTTGCGGCCCGCCTCCGCGGTTATCTACCAGGTGGTAGCAACCTCACGTGGAGGCGGCATGGCGCTTGGGCTCCCTTACCCGCGAGGGCTGTCGCGCTACACGGTCGAGCGCGACCTGCCGGCGACCATGCCGGACGGCGTGACGCTGCTCGCCGACCGGTACGTCCCCGCCGGCGTCGAGCGCCCGCCCACGATCCTGGTGCGGACCCCCTACGGGCGGCGCGGGCCCGCCGCCCTCGCCAACGGGCTGCTGTTCGTCCCGTTCGGCTTCCAGCTGGTCGTGCAGAGCGCGCGCGGGACGTCCGGTTCCGGCGGCGAGTTCGATCCGCTCGGCAGTGAACGCGACGACGGCCTCGTCACCATCGAGTGGATGAAGCGGCAGCCCTGGTTCCACGGCACGTTCGCCACCTTCGGCCCCAGCTACCTCGGCTACTCGGCGTGGGCGACCGCCGCCGAGGCGGGCCCCGCGCTGAAGGCGATGTCGCTGCAGATCACCGCGTCCTCGTTCCGCGACGCCGCCTACGTGGGCGGGTCGTTCGCGCTGGAGTCGGCGCTGGCCTGGACGGACCTCACCCATCGGCAGCAGCGGCCGCTCGGCCTGCTGACCGCACCGCTGACGTCCCGGCGCCGCGCCGTGCGCGCCGCCCGCTCCGGCCGTCCCCTCACCGAGCTGGACGTGCTGGCCGGCGGCCGGCCCATGCGCTTCTACCAGGACCTCCTCGCCAACCACTCCGTCACGCGCGGCTACTGGGACCGGCGCGACTTCAGCGGCACCGTCGGACAGGTCGGCGCGCCCGTCAGCCTCCTCGGCGGCTGGTACGACGTGTTCCTGCCGTGGGAGATCAAGGACTACCTCGCGCTGCGCGCCGCCGGGCACTCCCCGTACCTGACCATCGGCCCCTGGTGGCACACCGACGCCCGGCACGGCCTTCCGGGCATCCGCGAGTCGCTCGCCTGGTTCCGCGCCCACCTGCAGGGCGACCCGTCCGGCCTGCGCTCCGACCCCGTCCGCGTCTACGTCACCGGCGCCCGCGAATGGCGGCACTACCGCGACTGGCCCCCGCCGGGGACCCGGCGGGTGCGCTGGCACCTGCACGCGGGCCCGTCGGACCGGCACGGCCTCGGCGAGGACGGCCCGCAGGACCATCCGGCCAGCACCTACACCTTCGACCCGGCCGATCCCACGCCCGCGCTCGGCGGTCCCACGCTGCTCGGCAGCTCCCGTCCCGTCGACAACAGGCCGCTGGAGCGGCGCCGGGACGTCCTCGTGTTCACCTCCCGGCCCCTCAGGGCCGACATGGACGTGATCGGCCCGGTCGGCGCCGACCTGTTCGTCCGCTCCGACCGCGAGCACACCGACTTCGTCGTCCGGCTCTGCGACGTCGCCCCGGACGGGACGTCCCGCAACGTCTGCGAGGGCGGCCTGCGCCTGCCCGCGGCCGACGGGAAGCGCGTCGGCGCCGACGGCGTCCGCCGCGTCGCCGTCGACCTGTGGCCGACCGGCCACCGCTTCGCGCGCGGCCACCGCGTCCGCGTCCACGTCACCAGCGGAGCCCACCCCAAGGTCGCCGCCAACCCCGGCACCGGCGAGCCCCTGGCCACCGCCGCGACCCGCATGCTCAAGGCCCGCCAGGAGGTGTTCCACGACCCGGACCATCCGTCCGCGATCATCCTCCCGGTCGCCGAGCGCTCCCCCGAGGCCGCCGTCCCCGCCCCCGAGGAGGACGCGCTCTAGAGGAGGACGCGCCCTAGAGGCGGGCGGCGATCGCCTTGGCGAACCTTTCGGCGCTGCCGGGACCGTGCTGGAGGTAGAGGTTGGGTTCGGTCAGTTCGAGTTCGATGATGAGCGGGGCGCCGTCCGGGCCGGCGATGAGGTCGACGCGCGCGTAGAGGAGGTCGCGGCCGCCGGGGACGGCGGCGAGCGCGCGGTTCGCGACGTCCAACTCGGCTTCGGTGGCGGTCGACGCGGTGACCTGGCCGCGCTCGGTGTCGTCGCGGACGGAGCCCTGGACGCCGGCGCCGGCGGTGAGGATCTGGGCCTTGCGCCCGGCGTGGCTGAACTCGCCTTCGCAGAAGACCAGGGCCGTCTCGCCGGCGGTGTCGACAGCGGACAGGTAGGGCTGGACCATCGCCGTCCGTCCCGCGCCGCGCAGCGAGCGCAGGTGGGCGCGGGCCTGTTCCTCCTCGCCGGGCCCCCAGCGGGCCGTGTCGCCGGAGCCGATGGAGACGGCCGGCTTGATGACGTACTCCGGCCAGTCAGGCGGGACGTCGTCCGGGTCCCAGCGGGTCGGGACGACGGGCAGGTTCGCGTCCGCGAGGTCGCGGAGGTAGCGCTTGTCGGTGTTCCAGCGGACGAGCCCGGCGGGGTTGAGGACGCGCGGCAGGCTCTCCGCCCACCCCACGAACTCCTCGCGCCGGGAGGTGTAGTCCCAGGTGGAGCGGATGACGACGAGATCGTGGCGGGACCAGTCGACGTCGGCGTCCCAGACGGCGGGCTCGGCGTCGACGCCCAGCGGGGCGAGGGCGGCGATGAGGGCCTGGACGTCGTCGCTCCCGCCGGGCAGCAGCGACCACGTCGCGAACGCGACGCTCATTCCGGGCGGGTCATGTCGGGGGGTTCATGTCGGGGGGTCATCTCGGGGGGTTCCTCTTCGGGCGTCTCAGCGGACGGGGTTGCCGGCCTCCCGCAGGGCCGCCTTGACCTCGGAGACGGTCAGCTCCCCGAAGTGGAAGACGCTGGCGGCGAGGACCGCGTCCGCGCCCGCGGCCACGGCCGGGGCGAAGTGGTCCACGGCCCCGGCGCCGCCGCTGGCGATCACCGGCACCGTCACCGCCTCCCTGACCTGGTGGATCATCTCGAGGTCGAAGCCCGCCTTGGTGCCGTCGGCGTCCATCGAGTTCAGCAGGATCTCCCCGACGCCGAGCTCCTCGGCGCGGCGCGCCCACTCGACCGCGTCGATGCCGGTACCCTTGCGCCCGCCGTGCGTGGTCACCTCGAAGCCCGACTCCGTGCCCTGCTCAATGGCCTGCTCAATGGCCTGCTCGGTGGCCTGCTCGTGGGAGGGCACGACGCGCCGCGCGTCCACCGACAGGACGATGCACTGCGACCCGAAGCGGTGCGCGGCCTCCCGCAGGAACTCCGGACGCGCGATCGCGGCCGTGTTCACCGACACCTTGTCGGCGCCCGCCCGCAGCAGCCGGTCGACGTCCTCGACCGTGCGGACGCCGCCGCCGACGGTCAGCGGGATGAAGACCTGCTCGGCGGTGCGGCGCACCACGTCGTAGGTCGTGGAGCGGTCGGCGCTGGACGCGGTGATGTCCAGGAACGTCAGCTCGTCGGCGCCCTCGGCGTCGTAGCGGCGTGCCAGCTCCACCGGGTCGCCGGCGTCCCGCAGGTTCTGGAAGTTGACGCCCTTGACCACGCGCCCGGCGTCGACGTCCAGGCACGGGATCACCCGCACGGCCACGGTCACTTCACGGCCTCCAGGGCCTCTTCCAGGGTGAACGCCTGCGCGTACAGGGCCTTGCCGACGATCGCGCCCTCCACGCCCGTGCCGACGAGGCCCGCGAGGGCCCGCAGGTCGTCGAGGGACGAGACGCCGCCGGAGGCGATGACGGGCTTGTCGGTCCGGGAGCAGACCTCGCGGAGCAGTTCGGTGTTGGGGCCGCGCAGCGTCCCGTCCTTGGTGACGTCGGTGACCACGTAGCGGGGGCAGCCGTCGTCCTCCAGCCGCGCGAGGACCTCCCACAGGTCGCCGCCCTCCCGCGTCCAGCCGCGCGCGGCGAGCGTCGTGCCCCGCACGTCCAGCCCGACCGCGATCTTGTCGCCGTGCGAGGCGATGATCTTGCGGCACCACGCGGGGTCCTCCAGGGCGGCGGTGCCGATGTTGACCCGGGCGCACCCGGTCGACAGGGCCGCCTCCAGCGACGCGTCGTCGCGGATGCCGCCCGACAGCTCGACCTTCACGTCCAGCCGCCCGGTCACCTCGGCGAGCAGCTCCCGGTTGGACCCGCGCCCGAACGCGGCGTCCAGGTCGACCAGATGGATCCACTCCGCCCCCGCCCGCTGCCAGGCCAGCGCCGCCTCGAGGGGGGCGCCGTAGGAGGTCTCGGTGCCGGCCTCGCCCTGGACCAGGCGGACCGCCTGGCCGTCGGCGACGTCGACGGCGGGAAGGAGCGTCAAAGTCATGCGGAAACCCTATCGAGGCAGATGGGACGGGGTGGTCAGGCGAGCGTGCCCAGCCAGTTGCCGAGCAGGGCCGCGCCCGCGTCGCCGGACTTCTCCGGGTGGAACTGGGTGGCGCACAGCGGGCCGTTCTCGACGGCGGCGACGAAGCGGTCGCCGTGCTCGGCCCAGGTGACCAGCGGCGGCGCGATGAGGCCGGTCGGGTCGGGCTCCAGGTCCCAGCCGCGGGCGGCGTAGGAGTGGACGAAGTAGAACCGCGCGTCCGCCAGGCCGTCGAAGAGGGCGGAGCCCTCGGGGACGGAGACCGTGTTCCAGCCCATGTGCGGGACGACCGGCGCGTTCAGCCGGTCGACCGTGCCCGGCCACTCGTCGCAGCCCTGGGTCGTGACGCCGTGCTCGATGCCCTTGGTGAACAGGATCTGCATGCCGACGCAGATGCCGAGCACCGGGCGCCCGCCCGCGAGGCGGCGGCCGATGATCTGGTCGCCGCGGACCGAGCGGAGCCCCGCCATGCAGGCCGCGAACGCGCCGACGCCGGGGACGACCAGGCCGTCGGCGTTCAGCGCGGCGTCCCAGTCGGCGGTGACGGTCACCTCGGCGCCCGCGCGGGCCACGGCGCGCTCGGCCGAGCGCAGGTTGCCCGAGCCGTAGTCCAGAATGACGATCTTCGTCACAGCCACAGCACGCCCCCGGCGAACGCCAGCCCGGCGAGGACGAGCAGCAGCAGCGCGCCGATCTTGATGCCCTGCTTGACGAAGCTGTAGACGCCCGCCAGCAGGAACACCCCCACCGCGAAGATCGCGATGTTTCCGTAGGTGAGGTCCAGGTCGCCGATCTCCACGCTACAGGGCCCCCTTGGTGGACGGGATGCCGTGCACCTTCGGGTCGAACGCCACCGCGTCGCGCAGCGCGCGGGCCAGGGCCTTGAACTGGGCCTCGACGATGTGGTGGGCGTTGCGCCCGTACGGGACGTGGACGTGCAGCGCCACCCGCGCGTTCGACACGAACGACTCGAAGATGTGCCGGGTCATCGTGGTGTCGTACTCGGGGCCGATCATCGGGGCCATGCCGTCCGGCTCGACGTGCACGAGGTAGGGGCGGCCGGACACGTCCACCGTGACCTGCGCGAGCGCCTCGTCGAGCGGGATCGAGGCGTCGGCGAAGCGGCGGATGCCGGCCTTGTCGCCGAGCGCCTCCCGGAACGCCTGGCCGAGCGCGATGGAGGTGTCCTCGATCGTGTGGTGGCTGTCGATGTGCAGGTCGCCCGCGGTCTTCACGGTCAGGTCGAACGACCCGTGCTTGCCGAGCTGGGCCAGCATGTGGTCGAAGAACCCCACTCCGGTCGCGACGTCGACCAGCCCGGTCCCGTCGAGGTCGATCTCGACGAGGACCCGGGTCTCCGCGGTCCCGCGCTCGACCCGTCCCTTGCGCGTCACACGCTCTCCTTCAGTGCAGTGCGGAAGGCGGCCATCTCCGCCGGGGCGCCGACACTGACCCGCAGCCACTCGGGCGGTCCCACCTCCCGGATCAGCACGCCTCGTTCGAGCAGGTTCTCCCAGACCCGGCGGCGGTCCGGGAACGTCCCGAACAGGACGAAGTTGGCGTCGGAGTCGGCCACCCGGAACCCCTCGGCGCGCAGCCACGCGACGATCTCGTCACGCTCGCGGCGCAGCGCCTCGACGCCGCCGAGCAGTTCCTCGCCGTGGGCGAGGGCGGTGCGGGCGACGGCCTGGGTGACGGCCGACAGGTGGTAGGGCAGCCGGACGAGCAGCAGCGCCTCGATCACGGCGGGGTCGGCGGCGAGGTAGCCGAGCCGGGCCCCCGCCATCGCGAACGCCTTGGACATCGTGCGGGTGACGATCAGCCGCGGATGGCGCTCCAGCAGCGTCAGCGCGGACGGCGTCCCGGCGCGGCGGAACTC
The DNA here is from genome assembly GCF_041463665.1 of Actinomadura chokoriensis. GTDB lineage: Bacteria > Actinomycetota > Actinomycetes > Streptosporangiales > Streptosporangiaceae > Spirillospora > Spirillospora chokoriensis_A. Next base: position 84,127 of record NZ_JAXCEJ010000010.1, on the reverse strand, counting down.
CGCGTACGCCTCGTCGACGACGACCATGCCCGGCGCCGCCTCCAGCACCGCCTCGATCGCTTCGAGCGGCAGGGCGGTGCCCGTCGGGTTGTTCGGCGAGGTGAGGAACACGACGTCGGGACGGTGCTCCCCGACGGCCGCGACGGCCCGCTCGGGGCCGAGGCCGAAGTCCTCGTCGCGGAAGGCGTTCAGCCAGCGCGTGCCCGACACCGCGGTGATGATCGGGTGCATCGAGTACGACGGCTCGAAGCCGAGCGCGGTGCGGCCCGTCCCGCCGAACGCCTGCAGGATCTGCTGGATGATCTCGTTGGAGCCGTTCGCCGCCCACACCCGGCGGGCGGTGAGGCCGGCGGCGGCCGTGTCGCTGTTCAGGAAGGCGGCGAGGTCCTCGCGGAGCGCGACGGCGTCGCGGTCGGGGTAGCGGTTCAGCGCCCCGGCGACGTCCATGACGGCCTCGCCGAGGGCCTTCACCAGCCGTTCGGACGGCGGGTACGGGTTCTCGTTGGTGTTCAGCGCGTACGGGACGTCCAGCTGCGGCGCGCCGTAGGGCTTCCGGCCGCGCAGGTCGTCCCGCAGGGGCAGGTCGTTCAGCGAGGTCACGAGGGGATCTCCCAGTCGAAGCGGGCCTTCAGGGCGGCGCCGTGCGCGGGCAGGTCCTCGGCCTCGGCGAGCGCGACCACGCGCCCGGTGGCCTCGGCGAGGGCGTCCCGGTCGTACTCGACGACGTGCACGCCGCGGAGGAACGACTGGACCGACAGCCCGGACGAGTGGCAGGCGCACCCGCCGGTCGGCAGGACGTGGTTGGACCCGGCGAGGTAGTCGCCGAGCGACACCGGCGCGTGCGGCCCCACGAAGATCGCCCCGGCGTTGCGGACCCGGGCGGCGACCGCGGCGGCGTCGGCGGTGTGGATCTCCAGGTGCTCGGCGGCGTAGGCGTCGACGACCTTCAGGCCGTCCTCGACGCCGTCCACGAGGACGATGCCGGACTGCCGCCCGGCGAGCGCCTCGGTGATCCGCTCGATGTGCCTGGTGCGGGCGACCTGCGCCTTCAACTCGGTCTCGACCTCGTCGGCGAGCCGCGCCGAGTCGGTGACGAGGACGGCGGCGGCGAGCGTGTCGTGCTCGGCCTGGCTGATCAGGTCGGCGGCGACGTCGACCGGGCTCGCGGTGCCGTCGGCGAGGATCGCGATCTCGGTCGGGCCGGCCTCGGCGTCGATGCCGATCACGCCCTTGAGCAGCCGCTTGGCGGCCGCGACGTAGACGTTGCCGGGGCCGGTGACCAGGTCGGCGCGGGGGCACTCGTCGGTGCCGTAGGCGAACATCGCGATCGCCTGCGCGCCGCCGGCGGCATGCACCTCCTCCACGCCGAGGAGCGCGCACGCCGCCAGGATCGTCGGGTGCGGAAGGCCGCCGAAGTCCTTCTGCGCGGGCGAGGTCACGGCGAGCGAGCCGACCCCCGCCTCCTGCGAGGGGACGACGTTCATGACCACGCTGGAGGGGTAGACGGCGCGCCCGCCCGGCACGTACAGGCCGACGCGCCCGACCGGGATCCACCGCTCGGTGACGGTGCCGCCCGGCACGACCTGCGTGGTCACGTCGGCGCGGCGCTGGTCGCGGTGCACGGCGCGGGCGCGGCGGATGCTCTCCTCCAGCGCGTCCCGGACGGCGGGGTCGAGGTCGGCGAGGGCCTGGTGGACGGCCTGCACCGGAACGCGCGTGCTCTCCAGTTCGACCCCGTCGAACGCCTTCGTGTGCTCCCGGACCGCCGCCGAGCCGCGATGGCGGACGTCCTCGCAGATGGGCCGCACCTTGTCCAGGGCGGCCTCGACGTCGAGTTCGGCGCGGGGCAGCACGGAGCGCAGATCGCCGGGAAGCGAGCCGCGCAGGTCGATACGGGAAATCACGCGTCCAGTCTACGGAGTGGGACCGGCGCCCCGCGCATCGTCTCAGCTCCCGAGACGCGGCGTGTCCGTCAGATCCGCAGGGTGCCGTCGAGCACGGTGACGGCCCTGCCGGACAGGGTCACGCGGTCGCCGCGCAGGGCGACGCGGACGTCACCGCCGCGCGCCGACGCCTGGTGGCCCGTCAGCGTGTCGCGGCCGAGCCGGGCGGCCCAGAAAGGAGCGAGCGCGCAGTGCGCGGAGCCGGTGACCGGGTCCTCGGCGTCGCCGGGCAGGACGCGCGGCGCGAAGCACCGGGACACGAAGTCGTGCTCCCGGCCCGGGCCGGCCGCCGCCGTGACGATCACGACGCGGGCGTCGATCCCGGCGAGGGCTCCGGCGTCCGGGGCGGCCCCGCGGACGGCCGCCTCGTCCGCGACCTCCACCAGCAGGTCGTCCTGGGCGTTGCGGCCGACGTCGAGCACCGGCAGGCCGAGGGCCTCGGCGAGCCCCTCGGGGACCTCGACCGGCGCGGCGGGCGCCGCGGGGAAGTCCATCGCCAGGCCCCCGCCCTCCTCCCGGGTGACGGTGAGGACGCCGCTCTTCAGCGTCCGGAACCTGATCGGACGGTCCGGCGCGACCGTACCGGTGTCGTAGAGGGCGTGCGCGGCGCCCAGGGTGGCGTGCCCGCAGAGGGCGACCTCCATGACGGGCGTGAACCACCGCAACTCGAAATCCGCGGCGGAGTCGTCGACCGGGCGCACGAAGGCCGTCTCCGAGTGCTTCATCTCGGCGGCGAGGCGCTGCATCCAGCCAGGGTCGGCCTCGTCCTGGAGCAGGCAGACCCCGGCGGGGTTCCCGGCGAACGGGCGGTCGGTGAACGCGTCGACGACGAGGATCCTCATGTCGCCGACGCTAGCGTCCGTCCCGGGCCACGCCATAGGGCCAATTCGCGCGAAGTGGCCCCTCCCGGCCCACCATGATGACTCCGGCTTCACAATGTGAAAAATCACCCCTTACCAAGATCATCGATATCGACGTACCCTGGCGGGGCGAGGGCGCCTCCCGGCGGCGCCCAGGAGCGCGGGAGTGAGAGTGTGACCGAGCGGCTCGCCCTGTTCCCCCTGGGCACCGTGCTCTTTCCAGGGCTGGTGCTCCCCCTGCACCTGTTCGAGGACCGCTACCGCCGGCTCATCGCCGACCTGCTCGAACGGCCCGAGCCCCGCGGGTTCGGCGTCGTCGGCATCGAACTCGGCCACGAGGTCGGGGAGGGCGCCGCGCACCGGCTCGCCGAGGTCGGCTGCGTCGCCGAGCTGCGCGAGGTGGCCCCGCACCCGGACGGCCGGTACGACATCGTGACCGTCGGGGCCCGGCGGTTCCGGGTCAAGGAACTGGACCGCTCCCGGCCCTACCTGCAGGGCGAGGTCGAGTTCCTCCCCGAGGAGGCCGGCGGCGACCCCGGCCCGATGGCGGCGCGCGTCCGGCGGCTGTTCCGGCTGTACCGGCACCGGCTCGGCGCCGCCGGCTCGGCCACCTTCGACGAGACCGAGCCGCCGGACGACCCGGTGGCGCTGTCCTACGTGATCGCGGCGGCGCTCGTGCTGGACGGGCACGACAAGCAGCGGCTGCTGGAATGCGAGGACGCGGCGCTGCGGCTGTCGGCCGAACGGGACCTGCTGATCCGGGAGAACCGCATCCTGAACGTTTTGCCGACGATCCCCGCCGGGCAGTTCCTGGACGGGTCGTTCACGCCGAACTGAGGCGGCACGGCAGACTGCCCCCATGAGCAGCAGGACCAAGGGCGGCAAGGGGACCCCGGCGACCGTCGCCGCGACGCGCGCCGGGATCGAGTACACCCTGCACGCCTACGAGGTCGACCCGGACGCCGAGTCCTACGGCGAGGCCGCCGCCGACGCCCTCGGCATCCCCTACGGGCAGATCTTCAAGACCCTCCTGGCGGAGGTGGACGGGCGGCTCACGGTCGGGATCGTCCCCGTGTCGTCCAGCCTGGACCTCAAGGCGCTCGCGGCCGCAGCGGGCGGGAAGAAGGCGCGGATGGCCGCCCCGAAGGACGCCGAGCGCGCCACCGGGTACGTCGTCGGCGGGATCAGCCCGCTCGGGCAGCGGCGGCGGCTGCCCGCCGTGATCGACGCGTCGGTGTCAGGGCTCGCGACCGTCTACGTCTCGGCCGGTCGGCGCGGACTCCAGATCGAGCTCGTCCCCGCCGACCTCGTCCGCCTCACCGGCGCCGGTGTCGCCGTGATCGCCCGGGGGTAGCCGGCGGACGACCACCTCCAGCAGCCCGTACGCGGCCACGGCCGACGCCGGCCAGAACACGAGGACGCCCCTGGCCCGCAGGTCGGCGACGCCGGTGACGGCGGTGCCGTCGCGGGCGTGCCGGACGGCGTCCTGGAAGTCGCCCAGCCCGATCATGTGGCCGGTCCGCCAGGCCAGGACGGCCGCGACGCACCCCCCGGCGGCGAGTCCGAGCAGCAGCGCGACGTCGTTGCCGCGCCCGCCCGCCGCATAGGCGGCGAGACCGCACAGAATCCCGGTGACCAGGGCGATCAGGGCGAACCTCGCGTCGACCCCGATCGGCGCCTGCCCCTCCGGCTCGGCCAGAAGCGGCTCACCCTGCACGATCACGTAGGTCACCGCGGGCGCGATCCCGGCCCACAGCAGGCCCGCGAGCGGCCCGAGCAGCGCCACCACGACGGCGGCGACGCCCCCCGCCAGCCAGAGCCTCGTCGCGAAGAGCCTCCCGGCGGGTCGCCGCACCTCGTACGCTCCTAGATGTGAGTCCTCTGACAGCGAAAGTGACAGCGAAAGCCTAGCCTGCCCGGTTCCGCCGATCGACTCTCGAAGGGTGTCCGATTCCCGCCCACGACCGTCCCGATTACTGGGATAATGTGCCCGACATGTCCGGATTCAGTCCTGCGTTCGAACGCCTCGGCGCCGCGCGTGCGGCCGTCGTCCTGCAGCAGCAGGAGACGCTCGCCGAGTTCCTGCCGCGCGAGGACTGGAGCGCCGACCTGACCGCCCGCACCTACGCCAGCGGCGGCGTCACGGTCCGCGTCTCGCTGCTCGGCAGCTACGCGGCCCGCGAGCGCACCTGGCTGTGGGGCTGGGCGAACCCGCAGTTCGGCGACGCGCACCCCGCGGTCGCCCCGACGCTGGTCATCCGGGCCGTCGGGGAACGGCTCGGCATCCCCGAGTTCACCACTCCCGAGGTCGACCTGTCCTCGTACGCGGGCCCGGCCGGGCACGGCGGCGAACTGATCGCGATGGCCGCGGGCGGCGTGCTCGGCGGCGCCGGCTACCTCGGGGCCGGCTACGACGGCGGCTCCGCCTACCTGCACGTCGACGACCCGCAGGTGCCGGCCGCGCGGTGGGACCCGGTCCCGCTCCCCCGGCTGCTGGCGAACGCGGCGAGCCTGTTCCCGCGCGAGCCGAGGCTGACGCTCGCCGGGTTCCTGTCGCACCACCGCGTCCCCTACCGCCAGACCGACGTGCTGACCGAGGTCATGCTCCCCGGCGGCGGCGCCGCCCGCGCGGCCTTCGACGGCCTCGGCCGACTCGTCGAGTGGGACGCGGACCTGACCCCCGCCACCGTCGCGACCTGAGCGTCGCCGCCCCCGCTATGCGACGGCCTCAAGTCGCTACGTCTCTCAGCCCTGCCTGCGCGAACCCGCCGGGTTGCGATCGCGCAGCGAGCCCCTGGGCGAGCCGGAGCGATGCCGCCATCGCCGCTTCGCCCGTTGAAGGAAGGCGCTCCAGCGCCTGACACCGAGGGCAATGCGAGAAAACCCGCCTCAGCCGAGGCAGGACGGGCCCAGGAGCTGCTTCAGGTCGCCCATCAGGGCCGGGGACGGCGCCACGCGGAGCCGGTCGTCCAGGCGGACGACCGTGGTGCGCGGGCCGTTCTGGAGATACAGGTGCACCTCGGCGGTGCCCGGATGGGTGATCAGGACTTCCTTCAGGCGCGTGACCGTCGGTGGCGTGCAGCGGCCGAGCGGCATCGTCACCGACAGCGGGCCGGTGGCGTCGGTGATGGTGAGGTCGGGCTGGGTGACCTCCATCGCGATGATCTTCGCGACGTCCTCGCGGCGGTCGAGGCGGCCCTTGACGACGAGGATGGCGTCCTCGGCGAGGAGGGTCGAGCACAGCTGGTAGGACGACGGGAAGCACATCACCTCGATGGAGCCCCCCAGGTCCTCCAACTGGAACATCGCCCAGGAGTTGCCCTGTTTGGTGACCTTGCGCTGGAGGCCGGACAGGAGCCCGGCCACGACGACGACCTGGCCGTCCGGGCGCTCGCCGCCGTTCAGGACGGCGATGGTGCAGTCGGCCTCGCGTTCCAGGATGTGCTCGACGCCGAGGAGCGGATGGTCGGAGACGTACAGGCCGAGCATCTCCCGCTCGAAGGCGAGGAGCGTGGTCTTGTCCCACTCCTCGCCCTCGGGGATCGCGACGGTGAAGGCGTCCTCGCCGCCGTCGTCCTCCAGGGCGCCGAACAGGGAGTCCTGGCCGATGGCCTCCTTGCGCTTGATGTCGATGACCGAGTCGATGGCCTGCTCGTGCACCATCAGCAGGGCCTTGCGCTGGTGGCCCAGCTCGTCGAACGCGCCGGCCTTGATGAGCGACTCCACGACCCGCTTGTTGCAGACCTGCGGCGGGACCTTGTTGAGGAAGTCGTTGAAGTCGGTGTAGGCGCCCTTCTCCCGGCGGGCCGCGACGATCCCGTCCACGACGTTGTGGCCGACGTTGCGGACGGCCGACAGCCCGAAGCGGATCTCGGTGTCGCCCAGCGGGGTGAAGTCGGCCTCGGAGGTGTTGACGTCCGGCGGCAGGACCTTCAGCCCCATCCGGCGGCACTCCGACAGGTAGAGGGCGCTCTTGTCCTTGTCGTCGCCGACGGACGTGAGCAGCCCCGCCATGTACTCGGCCGGGTAGTTGGCCTTCAGGTAGGCCGTCCAGTAGGAGACGAGCCCGTACGCGGCGGAGTGCGCCTTGTTGAACGCGTAGTCGGAGAACGGGACGAGGATGTCCCACAGCGTCTTGACGGCCTCCTTGGAGAAGCCGTTGTCGATCATCCCCTGCTCGAAGCCGACGAACTGGGCGTCCAGCTCGGCCTTCTTCTTCTTGCCCATGACGCGGCGGAGGAGGTCGGCCTTGCCGAGCGTGTAGCCCGCCACCTTCTGCGCGATCGCCATGACCTGCTCCTGGTAGACGATCAGGCCGTAGGTGGTGTCGAGGATCTCCTTGAGCGGCTCCTCCAGCTCCGGATGGATCGGGGTGATCTCCTGCTGGCCGTTCTTGCGGAGGGCGTAGTTGGTGTGGGAGTTCGCGCCCATCGGGCCGGGGCGGTACAGGGCGCCCACGGCGGAGATGTCCTCGAAGTTGTCCGGCTTCATCAGGCGCAGCAGGGACCGCATCGGGCCGCCGTCGAACTGGAACACGCCTAGGGTGTCGCCCCGCGCGAGGAGGTCGTAGGTCGGCTGGTCGTCCAGCGGGAGACCGAGCAGGTCGACCTCGACGCCCTTGTTCTTCTTGATCCCCTGGAGCGCGTCGTCGATGATCGTCAGGTTACGCAGGCCCAGGAAGTCCATCTTCAGCAGACCGAGCGTCTCGCAGGTCGGGTAGTCGAACTGCGTGATGATCGCCCCGTCGGCGTCCCGGCGCATGATCGGGACATGGTCGGTGATCGTCTCACCGGACATGATGATCCCGGCGGCGTGCACGCCGGTCTGGCGGATCAGCCCCTCCAGGCCCTGCGCCAGATCCATGATCTGCTTGACGTCGGTCTCTTCCTCGTACAGCTTGCGCAGCTCGCCCGCCTCGCCGTGGCGCGGGTGCTTGTCGTCGAAGATGCCCGAGAGCGGGATGTCCTTGCCCATGACGGCGGGCGGGAACGCCTTGGAGATCCGGTCGCCGAGCGCGTACGGGAAGCCGAGGACGCGGCCCGCGTCCTTGATCGCGGCCTTCGCCTTGATGGTGCCGAACGTGGCGATGAACGAGACCTTGTCGGCGCCCCACTTCTCCGTCGTGTACTTGATGACCTCGGCCCGCCGGTCTTCAGGGAAGTCGATGTCGATGTCGGGCATGGACGCGCGCTCGGGGTTCAGGAACCGCTCGAAGATCAGCCCGTGCGGGATCGGGTCGAGGTCGGTGATGCCCATCGCGTACGCGATCAGCGAGCCTGCGGCGGAGCCTCGGCCGGGGCCGACGAGGATGCCGTTCTCCTTGGCCCACATGATGAAGTCGGCGACGACGAGGAAGTAGGACGGGTACCCCTTGCCGAGGATGACGCCCATCTCGTACTCGGCCTGCTCCTTGTACCCGTCCGGGAGGCCGTCGGGGAAGCGGCGGTCGAGGCCCTTCCAGACCTCCTTGCGGAACCAGCTCTCCTCCGTCTCGCCCTCGGGGACGGGGAAGCGGGGGCTGAGGTCGCGGTACTCGAACATGCCCGCCGGGTCGACCTTCTCGGCGATGAGCAGGGTGTTCCTGCAGCCCTCGAGCCAGATGTCGGACGAGTCGATGCCGCGCATCTCCTCGGCCGTCTTCAGGTAGTAGCCGCTGCCGTCGAACCGGAACCGGTCGGGGTCGGCGAGCTGCTTGCCCACCTGGACGCAGAGGAGCGCGTCGTGCGCGGTGGCCTCGGACTCGTGCGTGTAGTGCGAGTCGTTCGTGACGACCGGCGGGATGTCCAGCCTCCTGCTGATCTCGATGAGGCCGTCGCGGACGCGGCGCTCGATCTCCAGCCCGTGGTCCATCAGCTCCAGGAAGTAGTTCTCCTTGCCGAAGATGTCCTGGAACGTCGCCGCGGCCTTGAGCGCCTCGTCGAACTGGCCGAGCCGCAGCCGGGTCTGCACCTTGCCGGACGGGCAGCCGGTCGTGGCCATCAGGCCCTCGGCGTGCTCGGCGATCAGCTCCTCGTCCATGCGGGCGTACTTGAAGACGAAGCCCTCGGTGTACGCGCGGCTGGAGAGCTTGAACAGGTTGTGCAGGCCGGTCCTGTTCCGCGCCCACAGCGTCTTGTGGTTGATCAGCCCGCCGCCGGAGACGTCGTCGCGCTTCTGGCTCGGCTCGCCCCACTGGACCTTCTTCTTGTGGTAGCGGGACTCCGGCGCGAGGTAGGCCTCGATGCCGATGATCGGCGTGACCCCGGCGGCGGTGGCCTGCTTGTGGAAGTCGTAGGCGCCGTGCATGTTGCCGTGGTCGGTCATGGCGATCGCCGGCATCTTCTGCCGGCCCACCTCTTCGAACATCTGCTTCAGGCGAGCGGCTCCGTCGAGCATGGAGTACTCCGTATGAACGTGCAGATGAACGAAAGAGTCGGCCATGTGCGCTGCGCCTCCTGCTCGTCGCATGCGACCGCCCACGTCGCCTGGCCGGCACGTGGTGGCGTTGTCGGTCCCGGGGAAGATCGTCAACCCGGACGGAACGCCGGGATGACGCGGTCCTGAGAGCCTAACCGCATCGGGCGCCCCACGCGTCCCGACTCGCCCGAACCCGCGGACCGCTGAACGCCGCCCCCCGGAGCCGGCCGGCGGGGGTCAGGACTCCGCTTCGACGATCTCCAGGGCGCGGGCCAGATCATCCGGGTACGGGCTCTCGAACTCCACCCACTCGCTCTTGGTCGGGTGCTCGAACCCCAGCCGGACGGCGTGCAGCCACTGCCGCTTCAGGCCGAGCCGAGCCGCCAGTGTCGGGTCGGCGCCGTAAGCCATGTCGCCCACGCACGGATGCCGGATCGCGGACATGTGCACCCGGATCTGGTGCGTGCGCCCCGTCTCCAGGTCGATGTCGAGCAGCGTCGCCGCCCGGAACGCCTCCACCGTGTCGTAGTGCGTGACCGACGGCTTGCCGCCCGCGACGACCGCGAACCGCCCGTCGCCGGACGGATGCCGGTCGATCGGCGCGTCGACCGTCCCCCGGAAGGGGTCCGGATGGCCCTGCACGAGCGCCTGGTAGCGCTTGTCGATGCGGCGTTCCTTGAACGCCCGCTTGAGCCTGGAGTAGGCGATCTCGCTCTTCGCCACGACCATCGCGCCGGTGGTGTTGGCGTCCAGCCGGTGGACGACGCCCTGCCGCTCGGACGCGCCGCTGGTCGCGATCGTGTGCCCGGCGCCGAGGAGGCCGCCGAGGACGGTCGGGCCCGTCCAGCCGGTGGTGGGGTGGGCGGCGACGCCGATCGGCTTGTTCACCACGACGATGTCGTCGTCCTCGAACAGGACGGCCATCCCGGGGACGGGCTCGGCGACCGGGGCGGGCGGCGCGGGCGGCGGCGGCAGCGTGACCTCCAGCCAGGCGCCGGCGTGCAGCCGCTCGGACTTGGTGGCCACCTCGGCGCCGTCCAGCAGGACCTCGCCCGCGGCGATGATGTCCGCGGCGCCGCTCCGCGACAGGCCGAACAGCCGCGCCAGGGCGGCGTCGATCCGCTCGCCCTCCAGGCCGTCCGGCACGTGGAGGCTGCGCACCTGCCCCATCAGGACTTCTTCTCCTCGGGAGCGGGCGCCTTCGGGTCGTCCTCGGCGACCGGACAGGCGCCGGGCTCCGGGGTTCCGGCCCCGGAGCCCCCCGCCTCGGGCTTTCGCGCCTCGGCGGAGCCGGTCTCGCCGGGGTCGTCGTCCTTGCCGGCGATGCGCGTCCCGTCGACCTGGAGGCCGCGCGCCGCCAGCCACACGGCGAGGACGCCGCCGCACACGATCGCCGAGTCGGCCAGGTTGAACACCGGCCAGTGCGGCAGCTGGATCCAGTCGACGACGTGGCCCTTCAGCGGCGCCGGGGCGCGCAGCAGCCGGTCGATCAGGTTCCCGATCGCGCCGCCGAGCAGCAGGCCGAGGCAGACCGCCCACGGCGCGCTGCGCAGGTTGCGGGCGGTGCGCAGGATGGCCACCACCACGCCGCAGGCGATCAGGGTGAACACGACCGTGTAACCGGTGCCGATCGAGAACGCGGCGCCGCTGTTACGGGTCTCGCGCAGCGTCAGCAGGCCGCCGAGCAGCCGGATCGGCTCCCGGTCCTCCAGCGTCGCCACCACGATGATCTTGGACACGATGTCGGCGGCGAGCGCGGCCACGGCCACGGCGACCAGCACGCCGACGCGGCGCGGCCGAGGAGATCCCGTGGATTCCCCGGCCTCGCGCTCTGGGTTCGTTGAGTCGCTCAGCGACGTTCCTCGCGTTGTTTGCATGTCACACACAGGGTCGCACGCGGGAAGACCTGGAGTCGCGCCTTGCCGATCGGCTTGGCGCACGACTCGCAGGTTCCGTACGTGCCGGCGTCCATCCGCTGGACCGCCCGCTCGATCTGGGCGAGCAGGTCCTGTGAATTGTAGGCCAGGGCGAGCTCGTGTTCGCGCTCGTACGTCTTGGCGCCCGCGTCGGCCTGGTCGTCGCCGGCCCCGTCGCTGCCGTCGCCCTCGGCGATCTGGCTGGCGGACGCGGCGATCTCGGCCCGCAGGCCCTCGATCTGCTCCTGCAGCCCGGCCCGCGCCTCGGCGAGTTCCCCGGGCGTCCAGCGGTGCTCCCCCTCGCGCACCGGAAGCTCCGCAGCCTTGGCCGCCTTCGCCGGGGCCCGGCCGCGCCGGGGGCCCGGCCGGCCCGGTTTCCCGGCCGGGCCCCCGGCGGCGGGCGCCGTGCCCCGGTTCTTGCCTGCGGCGGACTTCGCGGCGGGCCTTTCGGTGGGCTTCGCGGCGGCGGTGCCCTTCGTCGCGCCGGCCATGTCGGCCTCCCTCGCGCTGATCGCCTCGACGGGCATTGCGGGCAGCATTGGTCCCCTTCCTCGGGCGCGGTAAACAACCTTGGCCGTGGTACCGACCGCTTATGCCCGGTCGCCGATCGCCCGGAAACTCCCCTGCGGCGCACGAGATCGCAAAGGAACGCCACCGGCCGCCCGGCCGGCCCGGCGGCCGAAAACGGGAAGAGCACGGGGCGCGCGTAGGTTAAAGTGCAGGCGAGCATGTTTCTCGGCAGGCCCTGATGGGGACACCTGCCGCCGAACGCGGCCATGAGCGACCCGGGGACGGTGCGAGCCCGGGGGCGAGCCCGGCGGTCTGATCACCCCGGAGCCGCCGGAAGAACCGCCCGCGGACGCGTCCGCGGGCGCAGTAGACCCGGCGGCCGAGACTCGAACGAAGCGGGCCGTGCCGTCGGGCGCGGTCAAGGAGGGTGGTACCGCGGGGCCGAGCGCCTCGTCCCTCCGGTCAACGTGGTCACGTCGATCCGGAGGTCCGCCATCGTGAGCCGAGGTTTTCGGCCGCTTCCCGCGCAGGTCGATCTGCCCGCCCTGGAGCGGGACATGCTGCGCCGCTGGCAGGAGGGCAAGGTCTTCGAGCGGTCGCTGGAGCGCACGGCGTCCGGCGACCCGTGGGTGTTCTACGAGGGGCCGCCCACCGCCAACGGCATGCCGGGCGTCCACCACGTCGAGGCCCGCGTGTTCAAGGACGTCTTCCCGCGCTTCAAGACCATGAAGGGCCGCCACGTCCCGCGCAAGGCCGGCTGGGACTGCCACGGCCTGCCCGTCGAGGTCGCCGTGGAGAAGGAACTCGGCCTCACCGGCAAGAAGGACATCGAGGAGTACGGCGTCGCGGAGTTCAACGCCCGCTGCCGCGAGTCGGTCCTGCGCCACGTGGACGCGTTCGAAGAGATGACCGAGCGCATGGGGTACTGGGTCAACACCGACCAGGCCTACCGGACGATGGACCCCGAGTACGTCGAGGCCGTCTGGTGGTCGCTGAAGCAGGTGTTCGACAAGGGCCTGCTGTTCCGCGACTTCCGCATCACGCCGTACTGCCCGCGCTGCGGGACGGGCCTGTCCGACCACGAACTGGGCCAGCCGGGCGGGTACGAGACCGTGTCCAGCCCGTCGGTGTACGTGCGGATGCCCGTCACGTCCGGTCCGCTCGCCGAGATGGGCGCCGCGCTGCTCATCTGGACGACGACCCCATGGACTCTGGTGTCCAACACCGCCGTCGCCGTCCACCCCGAAGTCACGTACGCCGCCGCCCGTCCGCAGGGATCGGACGAGGTGCTCGTCGTGGCCGAGCCCCTGGTCGACCAGGTTCTCGGTGAGGGCGCCGAGCGGCTCGCCGCCTTCCAGGGCACCGAGCTCGAGCGGACCACGTACCAGCGGCCGTTCGAACTGGTCGACATCCCCGATGCGCACTACGTCGTCCTCGGCGACTACGTGACCGTCGAGGACGGCACCGGGCTCGTCCACCAGGCGCCCGCGTTCGGCGGCGACGACATGGCCGTCTGCAAGCGGTACGGGATGCCGATCGTGAACCCGATCGGGCCGGACGGGCGCTTCCTGCGGGAGGTGCCCCTGGTCGGCAACAAGTTCTTCAAGGACGCCGACGAGCCCCTCACCGACGACCTGCGCGCGCGCGGGCTGCTGTTCCGCGGCGCACACTTCGACCACAGCTACCCGCACTGCTGGCGCTGCCACACGCCGCTGCTCTATTACGCGCTCCCCGCCTGGTACATCCGCACCACGCAGATCAAGGACCGGCTGCTGGAGGAGAACGAGAAGACCAACTGGTACCCCGAGACCGTCAAGCACGGCCGGTACGGGGAATGGCTGCGCAACAACGTCGACTGGTCGCTGTCCCGCAGCCGCTACTGGGGCACGCCCCTCCCGCTGTGGGTCTGCGGTGAGGACGAGGAGCACATCACCTGTGTCGGCTCCCTCAAGGAACTGGGCGAGCTGGCCGGACGCGACCTGTCCACACTCGACCCCCACCGGCCGTATGTGGACGACGTCACGTTCCCCTGCCCGCACTGCGGGGAGGAGGCGCGCCGCGTGCCCGACGTCATCGACGCCTGGTACGACTCCGGGTCGATGCCGTTCGCGCAGTGGGGCGCGCCCTACCGCAACAACGACGTCTTCGAGAACGCCTACCCGGCCCAGTACATCTGCGAGGCCCAGGACCAGACCCGCGGCTGGTTCTACTCCCTCATGGCCGTCGGGACGCTCGTGTTCGACCGGTCGTCGTACGAGAACGTCGTGTGCCTCGGCCTGATCCTGGCCGAGGACGGCCGGAAGATGAGCAAACACCTCGGCAACGTGCTGCGGCCGATCCCGCTGATGGACGAGCACGGCGCCGACGCGGTGCGCTGGTTCATGGCCGCGACCGGGCTGCCCTGGGCGTCCCGCCGCGTCGGGCACGGCGCGCTGGAGGAGATCGTCCGCAAGGTCCTTCTCACGTACTGGAACACCGCGTCGTTCTTCGTCCTGTACGCGAACGCCGCCGAGGCGCAGGGCCGCGCCTGGACGCCGGACCGGCTGGCGGAGGCCCCCGCCCCGGCGGACCGCCCGCTCCTGGACCGCTGGGCGCTCGCCGAGCTGCACCGCACCGTCCGCGAGGTCGACACCGCGCTGGAGGAGTTCGACACCGCGCGCGCGGGCCGGCGCCTCTCGCAGTTCGTCGACGACCTGTCGAACTGGTACGTCCGGCGTTCCCGGCGGCGCTTCTGGGAGGGCCCCGAGACCCCGGAGGGCTCGGCCGCGTTCGCCACGCTCTACGAGTGCCTGGAGACCCTGACCCGCCTCATGGCACCGATCGTCCCGTTCATCACCGACCACGTCTGGGACGTCATCAGGCCCGGGGACGGCCCCGAGTCGGTTCACCTGGCCGACTGGCCCGCCGTCGACGAGGACCTCGTGGACGAGGCCCTGACCGCCCGGATGGCGCTCGTCCGCCGCCTGGTGGAGCTCGGGCGCTCCGCGCGGGCCGCGAGCGGCGTCCGGACCCGCCAGCCCCTCGGCCGCGCCCTCGTCGGCGCACCCGGCTGGTCCGCGCTGCCCGAGCAGCTGCGGGCGCAGATCTCCGAGGAGCTGAACGTCCTCGGCTTCGAGGAGCTGTCCTCGATCGGCGGCGACCTGGTCGAGTACGAGGTCAAGCCGAACTTCCGGGAGCTGGGCAAGCGCTATGCCAAGGACACCCCGAAGGTGGCCAAGGCGATCACCTCCGCCGACCCGGCCGGCCTGGTGCGGGCGCTGCGCGCGGGTCACGCGGAGGTGCAGGCCGCCGACCTCGGGACCGTCGCCCTGTCTGCGGGCGACGTGATCGTCACCGAGCGGCCGCGCAGCGGCTGGGCGGTGGAGAGCGCCGCCGGCGAGACCGTCGCGCTGGATCTCACCGTCACGCCCGAGCTGCGCCGCGCGGGCCTGGTGCGGGAGGCCGTCCGGCTCGTCCAGGAGGCACGCAAGGCCGCCGGGCTGGAGGTCACCGACCGCATCGAGCTGTGGTGGGAGGCGACCGGCAGCGACCTCGCCGAGGCGCTGCGCGCGCACACGCGGGAGGTGGCCGCCGAGGTCCTCGCGACCGCGGTGACCGAGGGCCGTCCGGCGGGCGTCCCCGCCACCCGGGACGAGGACCTCGGCCTCACCTACTACCTCCGCAAGGCATGAGGCTCTCCGCCGCGCCCGGCCGGATCCGGGCGCGGCGGAGAACTTTTCCGCCATGGGGTTCATCGCGACACATCTCGTTTGCGATGATGGTCCGGTGAGTCTTCCCGAGCAGCCTTCCGGCTCCGAACGCCCGGCCCCGCAGTCCCCCGCGAACATGCGCGCGTCGGACGCCGACCGCGACGAGGTGGCCGACCGCCTGCGCGAGGCGCTGGCGGAGGGGCGCATCACGGCGGAGGAGCACGCCGAGCGCATCGACGCCGTCTACAAGGCCAAGACGTACGCCGAACTGGAGCCCGTCCTCAGCGACCTGCCATCGGAGCAGGCGCCCCGGCCCCGGGTCGACCTGCGCAAGGAGCCCGCGCTCGCGCCGCCTCCGCCGCAGTCGCCCAACCTCGTGGCGATCTTCGCCGGGGTGGAGCGGAAGGGCCGGTGGCTGGTCGAGCCCACCACCCACGTCTCCTGCGTGTTCGGCGGCGCCGACCTCGACTTCCGGCAGGCGGTGCTCAGCCGGAGCGAGGTGACCGTCAACGTCACCTGCGTCTTCGGCGGCGTGCACATGATCGTCCCGCCGGGGGTGCGGGTCGTCGGATCCAACACCGCGGTCTTCGGCGGCAACGATCTGCCGGAGGACGACACCGCGGACCCGGACGCGCCCGTCATCCGGATCACCGGGATGGTGCTGTTCGGCGGCGTCTCGGTGAGCCGCCGCGCGATCGGCGAGAAGCGCGGCCGCCGCGACCGGCACCGGGAGCGCCATGAGCTGCACCGGCACCACCACGAGGAACTGCGGGAAGCGCACCGCGAACTCCGCGACGCCCGCCGCGAGCACCTGCGGGAACTGCGCGACGAGCGCCGCCGGAGACGCTAGCCGAACCGGCCCGGCGGCCGGCCCGCCGGTTCAGTCGCGGGCGTGCTCGCGGTCGGGCTGGCAGACCAGGCAGGCCGTGCAGCCGCGGGACTTCGCCTCCGCGCGGGACAGCGACTCCAGGTCGTCGGCCTCGTCGCCGATGTCCTCGATGAGGGCGCAGTCGACCCGGTGGTAGCGCTTGGTGCCGCTCAGGATGCGGACCTGCGGGCCGTCTCCGGCCGGCTCGCCCGCGGACTCGCCACCGGACGGCGCCGGCTCGGCCTCGTCGGCCGGCTCCGGCTCGGCCGCGGGGGCCTCCCCCTCACCGGCCCCCTTGCCGGCCCTGTCCCCGGCCCTGTCCTCGGTGCCCTCGAAGGCGTGCCGCGGCTTCGGGGCCCCGGCGTCGGAGCCGATGTGCGGGGCCGGGCCGAGGTCGGCGGTGACGTCCGGTTCGGCGGACGCGGCCTCAGCGGGCCTGTCCCAGGCGGAGCGGCCCTCCGGCTCCCGGACGGCGGGCTCGGGCTCCTCGGCCGCCTCCGGCGCGCTCGGCGCCGTCCCGGCCGTCTTGCCGAACAGCCCCGCGACCGGGACGTCGGTCATGGTCGGCCCGGCCGGGTCCACGGCGGGCTCGTCCGCCCGCGGGATCTCGGCCGTCCGGTCGAACGCTTCGGGCTCGTCGAACGAGGCGGGCCGGTCGAACGAGGCGGGCTTGTCGAACGCCCCGGGCTCGTCGAACGAGGCGGGCGCGGGCGAGGGCTCGGCGAGTCCCGCCAGGCCGCTCCCGCGGCGCTCCGCACCGGGCTCGCGGGCCCCGGCCCCCGGCGCCTTGCTCGCATCCCCGCCGTCGTCAGGGGACGCGGGGACCGACGCCGCGGCGCGCGCCGCCAGTGCGGTGTCGGGCATGCAGGCGGTGCAGGGGCTGAACCCCTCCTCCTTGGCCTCGGCGTAGGTCAGTTCCTCGGTGTCGCGCCCGGCGAGCTGCCGGCACGTGTCGAGGTGGTAGCGCTTGCGGCCGCGGACGACGAACACCAGCGCGTCGTCGGGGACGTCGACGGGCGGAGCGGGCATCTCCAGCGCGTCGTCGGCCGGATCCACCGCCGGTGACGTGGCCGCCGGGACGCCCTTGGCGCCCGCGGCGTTCTTGGCCGGCGCCGGGGGGGCGGCCTTCCGGCGCTTGTCCTTCTTGGCCTTGGCCTTCTTGCTCGAGCGGGCCGGCGTCGCCGAGGCCCCGGGGCCCCACAGCTCCTTGCGCCGCAGGAACACCCCGATCGCCAGGCACAGCGCCGAGACGATGCTGACGGCGATCGATATGTAGATGACCACCAGCGCGTCCAGGCCGAAGACCTGGGCGCTGTCTCCGTTTCCGGCGACGATTCCCGCTACCAGCAGGGCGATCGCCACCACCACGAGGACGCCACTCAGGATGATCACAGGGTCTCTCCCACTCGTTCGGACCGCTCGGCTCCGGGCCGCGCGAAGGGCCCGGTGGCCGTCCCGCACGACCGCCCGGCATCACCGGAGTGGCGCCGCTGCCACGCCCGGCGCGGGCATCGGGACGACACTATCGCCTGCGGCGGCCGCGTCAGCGCCGATCGTGCGGCGGGTTGTCACCGCCCGCGTGGAACGCGCCGGTCGCCGAGTGCTGAACCTGCTGGCCGTGCTCGGCGGGCTGCGGGAACGTGCCCGGCGCGGGAGAGGGGCCGCCGGCGGCGCCGTTGCGGTTCTCGACGTGCGCCAGGCTGCTCTGCGGGCCCGTCTGCGGCCCCTGGGGCGCGCTCTGCTGGGACTGGACGGGAGCCGCGCCCGGGACGGCGGCGAACGCGCCCGTCTCGGTGCTGCCCGCCTCCAGGTCGCGGAGCTGCCCCTCCAGGTAGACCTTCAGGCGGCTGCGGTACTCGCGCTCGAAGGCGCGCAGGTTGTCGACCTCGCGCTCGAGCTCCTCGCGCTGCTGCACCAGCGAGCCCATGACCTGGCGGTGCCGCTCCTGGGCGTCGCGGTCGAGGGCCTCGGCGCGCGAGCGGGCCTCGCTGACGATCTGGTCGGCCTGCCGGCGGGCCTTGCCGAGGATCTCCTCGGCCTCGCGGCGGGCGCGGCCGAGCGTCTCGTCGGCCTCCCGGCGCGCGTCGGCGATCGCCTGGTCGGCGGTCTGCTGCGCCAGCGCGAGCACGCGGGCCGCGGTGTCCATGTTGTCCTCGCCGGTGGGCGCGGCGGCCATGCCGAGACCGCCGAGGACGGGCTCCGGCTCGGGCTGCGGCTGCGGCTCGGGGCGGGGCGGCTCAGGGATCTTCTGGACGTCCGGCTTCGGCTCCACAATGGGGGCGGCCATGGCGGGAACCTTGCCGCGCAGGCATTCGGCCAGCTTGGCCCGCAGTTCCTCGTTCTCCTGGATGAGGCGGTCGAGCTCCGCCTCGACCTCGTCGAGGAAGGCGTCCACCTCTTCCTCGTCGTACCCCGGCCTCAGCCTGGTGGTACTGAACTGCTTGTTCCGCACATCGGCGGGTGTCAGCGGCATGTCTCGTCTCCTTGGCGCGCTTGGAGTCTGTCCCTGAAGGACGGTATCCGATCGATCTAGGGACCGCCGAATATGGAGCCGACGACCCTGGTCAGGATCAGGACCACAAAGATGAGCACGGTGAAGCTGAGGTCCAGTGCAACGTTACCCAGCCGCAGCGGCGGGATGAAACGCCTCAGCAGCTTCAGTGGCGGATCGGTGACGGTGTAGATCGCCTCGGCGATCACCAGCACCACCCCGGACGGCTTCCATTGGCGGGCGAACGACTGCAGGATCTCCAGCACCAGCCTCCCGATCAGGAAGAGGAGGAAGAAGTACAGAAGGTACGTCAGCACCTGTCCAGCGATGTTCACGGATACTCTCGCATGTGGCTATCAGCTCTGGTTGAAGAACCCACGTTCCGCCATCCGGGCCTTGTCCTCCGCCGTCACCTCCACGTTGGCGGGCGACAGGAGGAACACCTTGTTCGTAACACGCTCGATGCTCCCGTGCAGGCCGAACACGAGACCCGCCGCGAAGTCGACCAGACGCTTCGCGTCGCTGTCGACCATCTCGGTCAGGTTCATGATCACCGGTGTGCCCTCCCTGAAGTGCTCCCCGATGGTCCTTGCCTCGTTGTAGGTCCTTGGATGCAGAGTAGTGATACGAGCGAGGTCGGTGGTACCGGACTCGTAGAGCGCGACGGAGCGTCGCTCTATGGTCGACGTGGAGTGATGGTCGCGATCCCGGTCCGCGCTCTCCTCGGCTCGGGTATGCTGACCGCCGGATTCGTCCTCGCGGCGACGGGTCTGACCCGGGTCGGTCTCGTCGTCGTAGACCTCGTACTCGTCGTAGTCGCCGTACTTGTCGTCGTAACGGTCGTCCTCCACAAGGCCGAGGTAGACCGCCATCTTGCGCATCGCGCTGGCCATACGCCCCTCCGTGTCCTGTGGTCGCGGCGCCGGGCGCGTCCGGTGCCGCCGGTGGACTGGTTCCGTCGTGGCGACCCACGTTCCGCCAGGTACCACTCGGGGGACATTACCTGACGATTGCCCGTCGGCCTCCGAGCAACGCCGTACCGACCCGCAGGTGTGTCGCGCCGCACGCGATCGCCTGTTCCAGATCGCCGCTCATACCCGCACTGACGATCCGGGCATCCGGATGGTTCCGCCTGATCTCCCCCGCCAGCCCGGCGAGCCGGGTGAAGGCGGGCAGCGGGTCGGCGCCGAGCGGCGCCACGGCCATCACCCCGCCGAGCCGCAGGCCGGCGGCCCCGGCGATCTCGTCGGCCAGCCCCGGCACGGCGTCCGGGGCCGCGCCGCCCCGGCCCGCCGGACCGCCCGCCGCGTCCTCCTCCAGCGAGACCTGGACGAGGCAGCGCAGCGTGCGGCCGGCGCGGACGGCGGACTCCGACAGCGCCGAGACCAGCCGGGAGCGGTCCACGGAGTGGACGACGTCGGCGTAGCCGGCGACCGCGCGGGCCTTGTTGGTCTGCAGCCGGCCGACGAAGTGCCAGGTGAGCGGGAGGTCGGCGCATTCGGCGGCCTTCGGCCGGGCCTCCTGGTCGCGGTTCTCGGCGACCTCGGTGAGGCCGAGCCCGGCGAGCAGCCGCACGTCGGAGGCGGGGAAGGTCTTGGTCACCGCGATGAGCGTGATCTCGTTCTCGTCCCGGCCCGCGGCGGCGCACGCGGCGGCGATGCGGGCGCGGACCGCGGCGAGGCCCTCGGCCAGCTCGGCCGTCCGTTCCTGCGGGGTCACGCGCCGTCCTCGAGCCAGACGTATCCCGCGAAGCGGCCGGTGCGGCCCTCGCGGCGGTAGGAGAAGAGGCCCGGGTCCTCGATGGTGCAGCGCGGGTCGGCGGCGACGCCGCGGACCCCGGCGGACGCGAGCTGCTCGGCGACGCCGGCGCGGATGTCCAGGCCGGGCGTGCCCTTGGACGTCGTGGCGTACGCGGCGGGCGCGACGGCGGCGACCTCGTCCCGCATCTCGGCGGGGACCTCGTAGCAGCGGCCGCACGCGGCGGGCCCGATCGCGGCGGTCATCCGCGCGGGGTCGGCGCCCCGCACGCACATCGCCTTCACCAGTGCCGGGACGACCCCGGCGGCGGTGCCGGGACGGCCGGAGTGGGCGGCGCCGACGACGCCGGCGGCGGGGTCGGCCAGCAGGACGGGCGCGCAGTCGGCGACGAGGACGGCGAGGGCGAGGCCGGGGACGGTCGTGACGATCGCGTCGACGGGGCCGGGGGGCTCGGGGGAGGTGACGAACGCGACGTCCGCGCCGTGCACCTGCCGCATGAAGACGGTGCGGGCCGGGTCGAGGCCGAGCGCGGCCGCGGCGCGGCGCCGGTTGCCGAGCACGGCGGCGGAGTCGTCGCCGACCGCGCCGCCCAGGTTCAGTGAGTCGTAGGGGGGCCCGCTCACGCCGCCGGCGCGGTCGGTGAAGGCTGCGCCGACGCCGTCGCCCAGGGCGACGGAGGTGATCACTTCAGGAAGTCGGGGACGTCGAGCTCGTCGTCCTCGTCGAACACCACGGGCCGGCGGCGCTGGCCGGAGGAGGCGGGGCCGCCGTCGCTCTCCCCCGCGTGCACGCGGGAGGAGGACTGCCCGCTGGGCTGGCGCGGCGCGGGAGCGCGCGACCCGGCGGGCTCCGCGGAGCCGCCGGCGTCGCGGTCGCCCGGCGGCCCGGCCGGGGCGTTGTCCGCCCGGGCGGGCTGGTCGCGGCCGGCCCCCCGGTCGTCGTGCCCCTGCGCGGGCGGCTGCGCGGGCGGCTGCGGTCGGTCGCTCTCGACCCGCTGCGGCGGGGCCGGGGCGGGCGGGTGCGGCGCGGCGGCGGCCTGCGCCACCGACTGCTGCTGCACCCCGGCCTGGTGGGTGCTCGCCGGTTCGGACCGGCCGACCCTGCTCGGGATCGGGTTGGCCGGCGCGGCGGCCGGCGCGGACGCCGGCGGCGGCACCGGGCGGGGGGGCGGCGGGGGAAGCCGCTTGCTCTCGGGTTCGGGGGCCGGCTTGGCGGGACGGCCCTCGTCAAAACCCGCCGCGATCACCGTGACCCGGACCTCGTCGCCGAGCGCGTCGTCGATGACCGCGCCGAAGATGATGTTGGCGTCCGTGGCCGCCGCGTTCGACACGAGCTGCGCGGCCTCGTTGATCTCGAACAGCCCGAGGTCGGAGCCGCCGGAGATGGACAGCAGCACGCCGTGCGCGCCGTCGATGCTGGCCTCCAGCAGCGGGCTGGAGATCGCCATCTCGGCGGCGGCGACCGAGCGGTCGTCGCCGCGCGCGGAGCCGATGCCCATCAGCGCCGAGCCGGCGCCGGACATCACGGACTTGACGTCGGCGAAGTCCAGGTTGATCAGGCCCGGTGTGGTGATGAGGTCGGTGATGCCCTGGACACCGGACAGCAGCACCTGGTCGGCGGCCTTGAAGGCGTCCAGGACGCTGACCTGCCGGTCGGAGATCGACAGCAGCCGGTCGTTGGGGATGACGATGAGGGTGTCGACCTCGTCGCGCAGCGTCTCGATGCCGGCCTCGGCCTGCATGGCGCGGCGCTTGCCCTCGAAGCTGAACGGGCGGGTGACGACGCCGATCGTCAGCGCGCCGAGCGTGCGGGCGATGTTGGCGACCACGGGCGCGCCGCCGGTGCCGGTGCCGCCGCCCTCCCCGGCGGTGACGAACACCATGTCGGCGCCCTTGAGGACCTCCTCGATCTCCTCCCGGTGGTCCTCGGCGGCCTTCCGGCCGACGTCCGGGTTCGCCCCGGCGCCGAGGCCGCGGGTGAGTTCGCGGCCCACGTCCAGTTTCACGTCGGCGTCACTCATCAGCAGCGCCTGGGCGTCCGTGTTGATCGCGATGAACTCGACGCCCTTGAGACCCTCTTCGATCATCCGGTTGACGGCATTGACGCCGCCGCCGCCGATGCCGACGACCTTGATGACCGCGAGGTAGTTCTGCGGTGCTGCCACGACGAGGGGCCTTTCCGCTATCTCCGACCGCCCTGCCCGGTCTGCCGACCGTGCCGCCGCGGTATTCCCGACCTGTGCACTGAGGCGGGGCCAAAACCCTCACCCTCAACTTGAGGCTTACAGTTATGTCAACCTGAAGACTGATACGGACAGTAGGGCGGCCTTACCGCCAGGGTCAACTAACCTCCCCCGAACTCCACCGGCGTGTCGCACCTGGCACGGATGTGCCCTGGTTGGCGTCGGGCGTCCGCCCGATCCGCGGTCCGCGTGCACCGGCGTCCCCTTCCCGCTCCGCGTCGTCGGCCTTGACCGTTCCCGCCTGACCGTTCCAGCGTGCCCGATCGGACGGCGGGAATCGCCACGACACACGCACCCGGCTCACTTCGTCTTCAGGACCCCGGGGGAACTGATGTCGACGGTGCGGACGGCACGGCCGGCCGCGGTGCGCCGCACCGCGTCCAGCAGCCTGATCTTCTCTCCTGCCCGTTCGGCGGCGCCCCACACCACGGTCTGCCCGTCCTTCATGTGCAGGGTCACCGTCTCCGGACCGGTCGCCTCCACCTCGGCCACCCTTCCGCTCAGCCGTTCCGGCAGGCCGGACAGCACGGCGAGCGCCGCGCGGGTGGCCAGGTCGGACGGCCCGGGCGAGGCGACCGCCAGCGTGGGGAGCCCGGCCGGACGGGACGCGCCGTCGGCCACGGTGACCCCGTGCCGGTCGAGCAGGTGGTACCGCCCGCCGCGCACGAGGACCGCGACCGGGACCCGCTCCCGCACGACGATCCGGACCGTCCCCGGCCAGTCCCGCTCGATCCGCGCGGACTCGACCTCGCGGAGCCGCTCGACCCGCTCCCCGAGCGCGCCGGTGCGCAGCCGGGCCATCGGCGTGCCGAGGTCGATCCCGGCGGCGGCGACGATCCGGTCGCGGGGCGCCAGGCCGGCGCCGGTCACCTCGACGTGCCGCACCACCAGCAGCCGGGAGCCGAGCAGCACCCAGGTCACCAGGCCGAGCGCGCCGACGACCAGCAGTGTGACGAAGACCGCCTTCCACCGGTTCGGACGGCCGCGCCAGGGGCCGGCCGCCCCGTCCTCCGGGACGGCGCGCCGGTCCGTCCGTACCTCGGTCATGACCCAAGCTTGGCAGTCTTCCCCCCGCGCGGCGGCGACCGCCCCGGCGGCGGCGTGTCGGTCTCAGGAGCCGGCGAGGCGCTCCAGGATCAGCGGCCCGAGCTGCGTCACGTCCCCGGCGCCCAGCGTGATGACGACGTCGCCGGGCCGGGCGAGGGACGCCGCGATGCCGGGCACCTCGTCCCGGACGGGCGCGTAGACGGTCGCGGTGCCTGCCGGGACGGCGTCGGCGACCAGGGCGCCCGTCACGCCGGGCTCCGGGTCCTCGCGGGCGCCGTACACGTCCAGCACGACCGCGACGTCGGCGAGGCCGAGCGCCGCGCCGAACTCGGCGGCGAAGAACCGGGTGCGGCTGTACAGGTGCGGCTGGAAGACGGCGACGATCCGGCCGCCCTCGCCCTTCTCGCCCAGGTAGTCGCGGGTGGCGTCCAGGTCGGCGGTCAGCTCGGTCGGGTGGTGGGCGTAGCTGTCGAACACCTCGGCGCCGCCCGCCGCGCCCTTGCGCTCCAGCCGCCGCATCGCGCCGCCGAACGCGGCGAGACCGGCCCGCACCGCCGCGTCGTCCATGCCGAGCGCCTGCGCGACCGCGACGACGGCGGCGGCGTTGAGCGCGTTGTGCCGTCCGGGCACGGAGAGCACGACCTCGCCGGCGCCCTCGATCTCGAACCGGGAGCCGAGGCCGCGCGGGGTGAATCCGGTCACCCGCAGGTCGGCGCCCTCGGCCTCCCCGTAGGTCCGGACGGTGAGCCCCCGCCCCCGTGCCCGCGCCAGGCCGGCGAGCTCCATCGCGACCGGGTCGTCGGCGCCGGCGACGAGCGTCCCGCCCGGCTCGACGCGGTCGACGAAGCGGGCGAAGTTCTCCTTCACCATCTCGAAGCCGCCGTAGTTGTCGAGGTGGTCGGCCTCGACGTTGGTGACGACCGCGATGTGCGGCGTGTACATGAGGAACGAGCCGTCGCTCTCGTCGGCCTCGGCGACGAACACGTCGCCGGCGCCCTCGTCCGCGCCGAGGCCCGTGGTGACGAGCTGCCCGCCGATGCAGTAGGACGGGTCGGCGCCGGCGTGCTGGAGCGCGACCGTCAGCATCGACGTCGTGGTGGTCTTGCCGTGCGTCCCGGCGACCGCGACGGCGCGCCGCCCGGCCATGAGGGAGGCCAGCGCCGCGGAGCGGTGCAGGACGCGCAGGCCGCGCTCGCGGGCGGCGACCAGTTCGGGATTGGTCTCCCTGATCGCCGTGGAGACCACCACCGTGTCGGCGTCGCCCACGTACGCGGCGTCGTGCCCGACGTAGACCTTGGCGCCGAGGTCGCCGAGCTGGGCGAGCAGTTCGGAGTCGCGGGCGTCGCTGCCGGACACGGCCATGCCGCGCCGCAGCATGATGCGGGCGATGCCGGACATCCCGGCGCCCCCGATCGCGATGAAGTGGACCCTGCCGAGCTCGCCGGCGGGGACCACCTCCCCCGGGTCGATCAGGCTCATCGCGCGGCGCCCGCCGAGCGGACCACGTCGTACACCATGCGGGCGAGCGCGACGTCGGCGTCCCGCCGGCCCATCCGGCCGGCGGCCTCCGACATGTGCGCGACCCGCGCCGGGTCGGCGAGCACCGGCAGCAGGTTCCGGGCGATCCAGTCGGGCGACAGCTCGGCGTTGTCGACCAGCATGCCGCCGCCCGCCGCGACGATCGGCTCGGCGTTGAGGCGCTGCTCGCCGTTGCCGATCGGGAGCGGGACGTACACCGCCGGCAGCCCGACGGCGGCCAGCTCGGCGCAGGTCATCGCGCCCGCGCGGCACATGGCCATGTCGGCGGCGGCGTAGGCGAGGTCCATCCGGTCGCAGTAGGGGATCGTGACGTACTGCGGGCCGCCGGGCGAGGGCTCGGGCTCCTCGGTGTTCTTCGGCCCGACGATGTGCAGCACCTGGATGCCGGCCTGCCGGAAGTACGGCGCGGCGGCCACCGCGGCCTGGTTCAGCGAGCGGGCGCCCTGCGAGCCGCCGAAGATCAGCAGCGTGGGCAGGTCGGGCAGCAGCCCGAAGTAGGAGCGGGCCTTGTCGCCCATGGCGAGCCGGTCGAGGGCGGCGATCTCGCGGCGCAGCGGGATGCCGACGAACGTGGCGTTCGGCAGCGGCGAGTCCGAGTGCGAGACGGCGACGTGCTCGGTGAACCGGGCGCCGAGCTTGTTGGCGAGGCCGGGCTTGGGATTGGCCTCGTGCACGATGATCGGCACCTTGCGCTTGCGCGCCGCGAGGTAGCCGGGCGTGGCGACGTAGCCGCCGAACCCGACCAGGACGTCGGCGCGGGCCTGGTCGAGGACCGCCGCAGCCGCGTTGATCGCCCCGCGCAGCCGGCCGGGGACCGAGAGCAGCTGCGGGGTCAGCGTGCGCGGCAGTGGGACGGGCGGGATCAGCGCGAGCTCGTAGCCCCGCTGCGGGACGAGGCGGGTCTCCAGCCCCCGCTCGGTTCCGAGGCAGACGATCCCGGTGTTCGGGTCGTTGCGGCGCAGCGCGTCGGCGAGGGCCAGGGCGGGCTCGATGTGTCCGGCGGTGCCCCCGCCGGCCAGGACAACCCTCATGCTCGTTGACAACTCCTCAGCGTGGTCGAAAGGGGGGATTTCACCGCCGTGCCAGACCCAGCCAGCTTAGAGCCCTCACGACCGGTCCGGGGCCACGTGCGGAGAGTGCCTGCCGCGCGCCGGGCTCGCGTTTGGCGAAGGCGAGCAGCATCCCGAGCGCGAACAGGCTCGGGATGAGCGCCGAGCCGCCGTACGAGACCAGCGGAAGCGGGATCCCCGTGATGGGTAGGACGGCGATGACGGCGCCGATGTTCACGATGGCCTGCACGACCAGCCAGGCGGTCACGCCCGCGGCGGCGAGCCGGGTGAACGGGTCCTTCACCCGCCGCGCGATGCGCAGCCCGGCGTAGGCGAGCGTCCCGAACAGGCCGACGACCACGAGGGTTCCGATGAGGCCGAACTCCTCCCCCACGATCGCGAAGATGAAGTCGGTCTCGGCGTGCGGGAGGTAGTCCCACTTGGCGCGGCCCTCGCCGAGGCCCGTGCCGAACAGGCCGCCGGAGGCGACCGCGAACAGGCCCTGGGTGCCCTGGTAGTTGGTGGTGAGCTGGTTGCCGGACGGGTCGAGGAAGCCGGTGAGGCGCTGCATCCGGTACGGCTCGACGAGGATGAGGATCGACACGAGCAGGCACACGAGCCCGGCGATGCCGACGAACAGCCGGCCGGGCGCGCCGACGACCCACAGCAGCCCGAGGAAGATGGTGAGGAGCACCAGCGTGGTGCCGAGGTCGCTGCCCAGCATGACGAGCAGGACGAGGACCCCGGCGCCCGGCAGCAGCGGGACGAGCAGCGGCCGCCACTCGGTGAGCTGGCCGAGCCGCTCCTTGCGGGCCAGCAGGTCGGCGCCCCACAGCACGAGGCCGAGCTTGGCCAGCTCGGAGGGCTGGATCTGGACCGGCCCGAGGTCGACCCAGCGGGTGGCGCCGTTCGCGCTGCGGCCGAGCCCGGGGACGAGCACGAGCCCTAGGCAGACGATCGACAGCAGCAGCAGCGGGTAGGCGAGCGCGCGGAACGTCTTCACCGGCAGCCGCGACGCGAGCCACATGCCGGGCAGCCCGATCCCCACCCACACCGCCTGCTTCTGGAACAGCGTGTACGCCGACCCGGTCGTCTGGAGCTGCTTCACGCTGGAGGCCGACAGCACCATCGTCAGGCCGAGCGCGAGCAGCATCATCGAGCAGCCCAGCACCAGGTAGTAGGAGGTCAGGGGCCGGTCGAGCAGCCCGACGGCCGCGGCCACCTGCTCGCGCGGCCCCGGCCGCCGGGCGCCCTCCTCCTCGGCGGCGGCGGTCACGGGTTCCGGGGGGCGTCCCCCGGGTGAGCAGGGCGGACGCCTTGCGCCAGGCGCTGCACGGCCGCGATGAAGGCGTCACCGCGGGCCGGGTAGTTGGCGAACATGTCGAAGGACGCCCCGACGGGCGCGAGCAGCACGGTGTCTCCGGCGCGGGCGAGCCGGGACGCTTCGTTGACGACGCGGTCCATGGCCCCAGTGTCGGTGTCGGAGACGTCCACGACCGGGACATCCGGGGCGTGTCGCGCGAGTGCCTCCGCGAGCCGGTGCCGGTCGCGACCCATCAGCACGGCGCCGCGCAGCCGCCCGGCGCACGAGCGCACCAGGTCGTCGACGTCCAGGCCCTTGAGGAGGCCGCCGGCGACCCACACGACGGTGTCGTAGGCGGCGAGGGACGCGGCGGCGGCGTGCGGCTGGGTCGCCTTGGAGTCGTTGACGTAGGCGACGCCGGCGACGTCCGCGACGTGCTGGATGCGGTGCGGGTCCGGGACGAACGAGCGCAGCCCCTCGCGGACGGCCTCGGGCGGCGCCCCGAACGCGCGGGCCAGCGCGGCGGCGGCCAGCGCGTTCGCGACGTTGTGCGGCGCGTACGGGCGGACGTCGCCGAGCGCGGCCAGCTCGGCGGCCTGGCTCGCGGGGTCCTCGGTGAACGCGCGGTCGACCAGCAGGTCCTCGACGACGCCGAGTTCGCCGGGGCGCGGCACCCGAAGGGTGAACCCGATCCGCCGGTCCACGCCCGGGGCGCGCTCGGCGAGCGCCGTGGACGTGTCGTCGTCGGCGTTGTAGACCGCGACGGTGCCCGGCGCGTAGATCTTGCCCTTGGCGCCGACGTAGGCGTCCATGGAGCCGTGCCAGTCGAGGTGGTCGGGCGCGACGTTGAGCACGACCGCCGCCTCCGGGGCGAGCGAGCCGGACCAGTGCAGCTGGTAGCTCGACAGCTCCACCGCCAGGACGTCGTACGGCTCGGACACGGCCTCGACGATCGGCGTTCCGACGTTGCCGGCCGCGAGCGCCTTGTGGCCGGCGGCGGTGAGCATGCACGCCAGCATCCGGACGACGGTGGTCTTGCCGTCGGTCCCGGTGATGGCGAGCCACGGCGCCGCGCCCGGCTCGCGAAGCCGCCATGCCAGCTCGACCTCGCCGATGATCTCGATGCCCGCCGCGGCGGCCGCGGCGAGCAGCGGGACGTCCGGCCTCCATCCGGGCGAGGTCACGACCAGTTCGGCGCCCTCGGGGAGGGTCTCGCCGTCGCCGAGCCGGACGGTGACCCCGCGGGCCTCCAGTTCGGCGGCGTGCCCCCGCTGCTCGTCGCCGTCGCGGGCGTCCACGACGGTGACGCGGGCGCCGCGCCCGGCCAGGACGCGGGCGGCGGCGCGGCCGGACACGCCGAGACCCGCCACGCACACGGCGAGGCCGTCCCAGGACCCGCTCACTTCTTCGGCATCCATTCCAGGTAGAACAGGCCGATGCCCATCGCCGTGAACAGCGCGGACATCAGCCAGAAGCGCACGACGATCGTGGTCTCGGCCCAGCCGGACATCTCGAAGTGGTGCTGCAGCGGGGCCATCTTGAAGATCCGTTTCGGCTGCGGCATGAACTTGCCGGTCAGCTTGAACCCGCCGACCTGGATGATCACCGACAGCGTGATCATCACGATCAGCCCGCACAGGATGGCGAGCAGCAGCTGGGTGCGGGTCAGGATCGCCAGGCCGACCAGCACGCCGCCGAGGGCCAGCGAGCCGGTGTCGCCCATGAAGATCTTCGCGGGCGGGGCGTTCCACCACAGGAAGCCGAACACGCCGCCGAGCACGGCCGCGGCGACCACCGCGAGGTCGAGGGGGTCGCGGACGCTGTAGCAGTTGGGGGCGAGGGCCGCGGCGCAGCTGTTGCGCAGCTGCCAGTTCCCGATGATCACGTAGGCGGCCAGCACCATGCCGGCCGGGCCCGCCGCGAGGCCGTCCAGCCCGTCGGTGAGGTTCACGCCGTTGGACATGGCCGCGATGAGCAGCAGCGCCCACACCACGAACAGGTACGGGCCGATCGAGGGGCCGAAGTCGCGCAGGAAGGACAGGTGGGGGTCGGCGGGGGTGACGTCGTAGCCGTTGGGGAAGTTCAGGGAGGCGACCGCGAACACGACGCCGACCAGGATGATCCCGATCATCTTGGCGCCGCTGCGCAGGCCGAGGCTCCGCTGCTTGAACACCTTGATGTAGTCGTCGACGAACCCGACGAGGCCGAGGCCCGTCATCAGGAACAGCACCAGGACGCCGGAGATCGTCGGCTCCTCCCCGGTGACCAGGTGCGCCGCGCCGTAGCCGACGAGCGCGCCGACGATGAAGACCGCCCCGCCCATCGTGGGGGTGCCGCGCTTCTTGAGGTGCGCCTCGGGGCCCTCGTCGCGGATCATCTGGCCGTAGCCGAGCCGGTTGACGATCCGGATCCACACCGGTGTGCCGACCATCACGAAGATCAGCGCGATCCCGGCCGCGATGATGATGTTGGTCATCGGGCGTCCTCCGCGAGGAGCGCCTCGGCCACCCGTTCCAGTCCCGCCACGCGAGAGCCCTTCACCAGCACGACGTCCCGCGGCGCGAGCCGCTCGCTGAGCGCGGCCACCGCCGCGCCGACGTCATCCACCTGCACGCACTCTCCCGTCCATGACGCCACCTGCCCGGCCCCTTCGGCCATCGCCGCCGCGCTCGCGCCGACGACGATGAGGCCGGCGATCCCGCTGCGCGCGACATGCTGCCCGATCTTGGCATGTTCCGCCACGGAGGAGGCGCCGAGTTCGGCCATTTCCCCCAGCACCGCGTACGCGCGGCGGCCGCGGGCCATGTGCACGAGCACGTCGAGCGCCGCGCGGGTCGAGTCGGGGTTGGCGTTGTAGGCGTCGTTCACCACGGTCACCCCGTCGGCCCGTTCGGTGACCTCCATCCGCCACCGGCTGACCGGCACGGCCGCCGACAGTCCCTCGGCGATCGCCTCCGGCGCCAGCCCGGCCGCGCGCGCGGCGGCGGCCGCGGCGAGCGCGTTCGGGACGGCGTGGGCCCCGTGCAGGCGCAGCGCGACCGGCGCCGAGCCCTCCGGCGTGACCAGGGTGAACCTGGCCCGGCCCTGCTCGTCGAGCGTCTCCTCGACCGCCCGGACCACCGCGTCCGGCGCGCGGCCGAACGTGACGACCTGGCCCCGCGTGCGGGACGCCATCGCGGCGACCAGCGGGTCGTCGGCGTTGAGGACGGCGGTCCCGCCCGGCGGCACCGCCTCCACGATCTCGCCCTTGGCGCGGGCGATGTTCTCCCGGCCGCCGAACTCCCCGACGTGCGCGGTGCCGACGTTCAGCACCACCCCGACGTCGGGCCGCGCGATCCCGGTCAGGTAGGCGATGTGGCCGATCCCGCGTGCGCCCATCTCCAGGACGAGGTTGCGGGTCGCGGCGTCGGCGCGCAGCACGGTGAGCGGCAGGCCGATCTCGTTGTTGAACGAGCCGGGCGGATACACCGTCGGCCCGGCACGGCCCGCCAGCTGCCCGATGAGGTCCTTGGTGGAGGTCTTGCCCGCCGAGCCGGTGACGGCGATGACGGTCACGTCCGGCAGCCGCTCCAGCACGCCCCTGGCGAGCCGGCCGAGCGCCTCCTGGACGTCCGGCACGACCACGCAAGGACCCTCCACGGAACGCTGCGCGAGCACCGCGGCGGCCCCGGCGGCGAGGGCCCCGGCCGCGAAGTCGTGCCCGTCCGCGCGCTCGCCCTTCAGCGCCGCGAACAGCGCCCCGGGCTCCACCGCGCGGGAGTCGACCACCACGGGACCGCTCACCACGACGTCCGGGGGCCCGTGCCGGATACCCCCCGTGATCTCCGCGATCGTCGACAGCGGAAGTGGGATCACGCCTGCGTCCCGTCCCCTCTGGTCCCTCGTGTCCGGCGCCGGAGCGCCGCGCGGACGACCTCGCGGTCGTCGAACGGATGCACCTCGCCCGCCACGTTCTGCCCCTGTTCGTGGCCCTTGCCCGCGACGACGAGGACGTCGCCGCGGCGGGCCCGGCCGACGGCCAGCCCGATCGCGGCGGCGCGGTCGGGCTCCACGACGATGTGCGCGCGCTCGGGCTGCGGCACCTTGAGCCCGCCCTCGACCATAGCGGCGAGGATCCCGAGCGGATCTTCCGACCTCGGGTTGTCGTCGGTGAAGTACGCCGTGTCGGCCAGCCGGGCGGCGGCCTCGCCCATGAGCGGCCGCTTGCCGCGGTCGCGGTCGCCGCCGCAGCCGATCACCACCGTGAGATCTCCCTCGGTGACGGGCCGCAGCGCGGTCAGCACGGCCTCGACCGCGCCCGGCTTGTGCGAGTAGTCGACGAGGGTGACGAAGTCCTGGCCCTCGTCGACGCGCTCCAGCCGGCCGGGGACGCCGGGCAGCGACGCGACCCCGCGGACGGCGGCCTGCAGCGGGATGCCCGCCTCGACCAGCGCGACGATCGCGGCGAGCGCGTTGGCGACGTTGAACGGCCCGGCGAGCCCGACCTCCGCGTCGGCCTCGACCCCGCCGGGCCCGACGACGCGGAACACGCTGCCGTCGGCGCCGACCCGGACCGCCTCGGCACGCCAGTCGGCCGCCGGGTCCCCGGTCGCCGAGAACGTCGTCGTCGGCACGGTGGCGATCTCCAGCAGCTCCCGGCCGTAGTGGTCGTCCAGGTTCACCACGCCGACGCGGGAGTACTCCGGCGTGAACAGCCGAGCCTTCGCCAGGAAGTAGTCCTTCATGGTCGGGTGGTAGTCGAGGTGGTCCTGGGAGAGGTTCGTGAACACCGCGACCTCGTAGCGGGCGCCGCCGACGCGGCCCTGAACGAGCGCGTGGCTGGACACCTCCATCGCGGCGGCGCCGACGCCGCGCTCGCGCATCATCGCCAGCAGCGCGTGCAGGTCGGTCGCCTCCGGGGTGGTCAGCGCGCTCGGCACCCGCTCGCCGCCGACCCGGATCTCGACGCCGCCGACCAGGCCGGTCTCGACGCCGGCCGCGCGCAGCCCCGCGTCCAGCAGGAACACGGTGGTGGTCTTGCCGCTGGTGCCGGTGACGCCGATGAGCGTGATGTCCGCCCCCGGATCGCCGTACACCCACGACGCCGCGTCGCCGAGCCGCGCGCGGACGTCGGGCGTCACCAGGACCGGCAGGCCCGTCGCCGCCGCCTTGTCGTACCCGTCGGGGTCGGTGAGGATCGCCGCCGCGCCCGCGTCGGCGGCCTGGCCGGCGAACTGGGCGCCGTGTGCGCGCGCGCCGGGCAGCGCGGCGTAGATGTCGCCGGGCCGCACCGCCCGCGAGTCGTGCGTGATCCCCTTGACCGACACGCGGTCCCAGCCGTCCCGCTCGATCCCGAGAAGCTCCGCGAGCCCGCTCAGCTGACGGGCCGGATTGGTGGTCGGACGCATGGCTGTTCTTTCGGTGCGGGCGGAACGGGACCGCTGGGACACGGGTGGTGGACTCACAGGCGAGGAGGGTACTCGCTGCGGTCAGTCTCGGGCGTGGATCTGGATGATCGGCGGTCGGCTCCCCGTCGGCGGGATCTTCTGGGACTGCAGGGCGAAGCTCATCACGTCCTTGAAGACCGGTGCGGCCGCATCGCCACCATAGTGGCTGCCGCGCTTCGGGTCCTGCAGGACGACCTGCACGACCAGCTGCGGGTCGTCGGCCGGGGCGAACCCGGCGAACGACGCGGTGTAGCCGCCGCCGCGGTAGCAGCCGCAGCGCGGGTTGACGATCTCGGCGGTGCCGGTCTTGCCCGCGACGCGGTACCCCTTGATCTGTGCCTTGGGGGCGGTGCCCTCGTCGGTGGTGACGCCCTCCAGCATGTCGCTGATCTGCCGGGCCGTCTTCCGGCTGATCACCTGCCTGCGCTGCGGCGCGGGCGCCGGCGTGAACCTGTCGTCCTCGCCGACGGTGCCTTCGACCAGGGTGGGCGCGACACGGACGCCGCCGTTGGCGATGGTCGCGTACACGCTCGCCATCTGCACCGCGTTGACCGACACCGTCTGCCCGAACGCGATCGGGTAGCGGTCGGTCCCCCACCACTTGTTCGGCGGCTCCAGCAGCCCGGGGGTCTCCCCGGGCAGCTGCAGGCCGGTCTTCTGCCCGAAGCCGAAGTCGCGCAGCGTCTGGTAGAGCCGCTGCGGGGTGATGCTCTCGCTGGCCATGATGGTGCCGACGTTGCTGGACTTGGCCAGCACCCCGGCGAAGGTGAGCCGCTCCGGCGCGTGCGGGTGCGAGTCGTGGAACTTGACGTCGTACTTCTTGATCATGTACGGCACGGTGTAGGGCGTCTGCGGGGTGACCCCGCCGTGCTCCATGACGGCGGCGGCGGTGACGACCTTGCCGGTACTGCCCGGCTCGTAGGCGTCCTGGACGAGTGGGCTGCCCCAGCGGGACCGGTCGGACTCGGCGTAGCGGTTCGGGTCGAACCCGGGCGCCGACGCCATGGCGAGCAGGCGTCCGGTGCGCGGGTCCATCACGATCACGGTGCCGCTGCGGGCCCCGGTCGCCCTGACCTGCTTCTCGATGGCCTCCTGCGCCATGAACTGCAGGTCGAGCTCCAGCGTGAGCCGGATGCCGCGGCCGGGCACGGAGGGGCGCTTCTGGTCCTCGCCCATCGGAATGTGCTGGCCCTCCAGGCTGATCTCCACCCGCTGCCAGCCCGCGCGCCCGGCGAGCACGTCGTTGAGCGAGCTCTCCAGACCGGCGGCGCCCTTCCCCGTGTCGTTCACGAAACCTATGACGCCCGCGGCCAGCGAATCGTTGGGATACTCGCGGCGATATTCCGGCAAAGTCCCGATTCCCGGGAAGTTCCACGAGGTGACGAGCCGGGCCTGGTCGGGCCGGACGCCGTGCGCCAGGTACACGAACCTGGTGCCGGTCTTGCTGAGCTGCTTCATCAGCGTCGCCGGGTTCAGGCCGAGGGTCGGGGCGAGCGCGTTCACGACCGCCTGCCGCTTGCCCGACCGGATCAGCGACGGGTCGGCGTAGATGGCCCGCGCCTCCACCGTCATCGCGAGCGGATTCCCCTTGGCGTCGGTGATGTCGCCGCGGACGGCGGGCAGCGTGATCTCCTGCATCCGCTGGCGCATCGCCTCCTCGGTGTACTTGCCCGACTCGATCGTCTGCAGTTGGACGAGGCGCCCTGCGAACAGCGACAGCACGAACGCGACGGCGAGCAGGCCGACGTTGAGGCGCTTCATCGGGTCGCGGCGGTGGAAGGGCACGCGGCCGCGCGGCCCACGGCCCGGCGGCCGCGGCCCGGAGCCGCCGGAACGGCCGTTGCGGGCCGTGCCGGGACCGTTCTTGCGCGCGCCCTTGCCGGGCGCGCCGCCGGCGGGCGGCTTCTTGCGCGCGGGCTTGGTGGAGGCGCCCTTGGGCGCCTCCGTGCGCGATGCCGTGCGCGACGCCGCCTTCTTCCGTTCGGTGGCCTTCCGTTCGGTGGCCTTCCGTTCGGGCGCCTTCCGCTCGGGGGCCTTGTGCTCGGCGCCCTTCCTGGAAGCGCCGCGCGCGGGACGGCGGGACGCGCTGCCCTTGCCGCCCGGCCGTCCCGCGCCGTCCGCCCTCCCGCCCGGGGAGCGCGGACCGCCGCCGGTCTGATGCCCGGACGCGCGCGCCGCGCCCGGGCCGCTCTTGTCGTCCCGCCCGGCCGAGCCCCGCGGGGCCCGCCCGTCCGGGCCGCGTCGCCGGCCGGGCGGGGGGCCGGCGGCCCCGGGTCCCGGCCGTTTCGTCACCGTGCCCCCCGCTCCCCGATGCCGCGGCGCCCCGTCACGGCGCCCCGTTCCCGGTCTGAGCGCCCGTGCCCGGGCGGGCACCGGCGCCGGCGGGGCCCGCGGCGGGGCCCCGGACGCCATCGCCGGGCACCACGGTGCCGGGGACGCCGAGGACGCCCGCCGCGCCGGCCGAGGCCGCGGCCGCGTGCGGGACGGGACGGAACGTGCCGCCGCTCGCCCGGCCGGTGTCGGGGTCGAAGAAGGCAGGGTCCTCGG
Organism: Actinomadura chokoriensis; assembly: GCF_041463665.1. Classification (GTDB taxonomy): domain Bacteria; phylum Actinomycetota; class Actinomycetes; order Streptosporangiales; family Streptosporangiaceae; genus Spirillospora; species Spirillospora chokoriensis_A. The sequence continues at coordinate 48,543 of NZ_JAXCEJ010000010.1, read as the reverse complement.
CCTTCTTGTAGCCGAGCGCCCTGGCCTTCTCCGCCAGCGCCGCCGGGGAGCCCTCGCGCGCGATGTCCTCCTCGTAGGCCTGACGCTGCTGTTCGAGCTGCTTGTTGCTCTGCTGGAGCCGCGTCAGCGTGAACGCGTCCTCGGCGAGGACGGTGTTGAGCAGCAGCAGGCTCACCAGTGCGCCGCCGAGCAGCCCGACGATGAGCAGCACGAACGGCGTGCGCGGCGCCGGCCGCCGGGCCGCGGCCGGCCCCGGCCGGACGGCCGCCTTCGCGTTCTTTGTGACCGCCGCCTCGGCGGCGGCGCCCCTGGGCGCCGTCTTCGGCGCGGTCTTCGGGCTCTTCGCCGCGGCCTTGGCCCGGGTCTTGGCCGGAGTCTTGGGCGGAGTCTTGGGCGGAGTCTTGGGCGGAGTCTTGGGCGCGGTCTTCGCGGCCGTGGCCGCGGCTGACCGCGACGGGGTCCTCTTCTTCGGCGCCCTGGTCGGCGGGCGCCTGCTCGTCGTCGTCATGTCGCCTCCCGGACCCGCTCCGCGGCGCGCAACCGCACCGATCCGGCCCGTGGGTTGGTCGTGGTCTCCTCGCTGGACGGCAGCTCGGCCCCGCGCGTCAGGAGCCGGAACCTCGGCTCGTGCTCGGGCAGCGGGACGGGCAGGTCCGGCGGGGTGGTGTCGGCCGCCTGGGCGGCGAGGACCTGCTTGGTGATGCGGTCCTCGAGGGAGTGGTAGGACAGGACGGCGGCACGGCCGCCGACCGGGAGCGCGTCCAGGGCGGCGGGCAGCGCCCGGCGCCAGCTGTCGAGCTCGCCGTTCACCTCGATGCGCAGCGCCTGGAAGGTGCGCTTGGCCGGGTTGCCGCCGGTGCGGCGGGTCGCGGCCGGGATGGCGGCGCGCACGAGGTCGGCGAGCCGGCGGGTGGAGTCCAGCGGGGCGCGCTCGCGCTCGCGGACGATGGCCGAGGCGATCCGCTGGGCGAACCGCTCCTCGCCGTAGTCGCGCAGGATCCTGGCGAGCTCGGCGGGCGGGTAGCCGTTGACGACCTCGGCCGCCGTGAGGCGCTGGGTGCGGTCCATCCGCATGTCGAGCGGCGCGTCGTAGGAGTAGGCGAAGCCGCGCCCGGCCTCGTCGAGCTGCGGCGAGGACACTCCGAGGTCGAACAGGACGGCGTCCACCGCGCGGACGCCGAGCCGGCGCAGCACCGCGGGGATCTCGTCGTAGACGGCGTGCTCCAGACTCACCCGGTCGCCGAACGGCGCGAGCCGGCGTGCGGAGCGCTCCAGCGCGACGGTGTCGCGGTCGAGGCCGATGAGCCGCAGCCGCGGGACGGCCCGCAGCATCGCCTCGGCGTGGCCGCCCATGCCGAGCGTGCCGTCGAGGTAGACGGGGTCGCGGCCCGTGACGGCCTCGGCCGCGGGGATGAGCAGTTCGAGGACGCGGCCGAGCATGACCGGCACGTGGCCGCTCTCCGGCCCCCGGTCGCCGGCCGGCCGGCCGGCACCCTCGGACGCGTGGTCGCCTGCGTCCATGGTTCACCCCCTGTACTGCCACCTCGCTCGCGGACTTGTGGCATCGCCGGACCGGACCGTCCCGTGCCCCCGGCGGCGGCCTCGCCCGGCCAGGTCCCCATCCGCTGCCCTAGAGGAAGATCACCGCGTTTCCGCGGGGGGTCGCCGTCTGGCGCCGGGGAAGCTGCGCCAGCTGGCTCGGAGAGCGGCTGGAGACCTGGCCGAACGTGGGCCAAAGCCGGTCAACGGACCGACGAGTCTTCGCTCAGAGGATCCCTGGCAACACCTCCTCCGAGACGTCGGAGAACGTCTGCTCCTCCTGCTCCAGGTAGGCCTCCCATGCCTGGGAGTCCCAGATCTCCAGACGCGTGTTGGCCCCGATGACCGTGCAGTCGCGGGTGAGCCCCGCGTACTTGCGCAGCGGCGGGGGAATCGTGACGCGGCCCTGTTTGTCCGGTACCTCGTCGGAGGCGCTGGCGAAGAAGACCCGGCTGTAACCGCGGACCGCCTTCTCCGTGACCGGCGCGGCACGCAGAGCCTCGGTAATCCGCTGGAACTCCGCCATGGGGAAGACGTACAGGCAGCGTTCCTGGCCCTTCGTGATCACCAATCCCCCCGACAGCTCCTCGCGGTACTTCGCCGGCAGGAACAGTCGTCCCTTGTCGTCGAGGCGCGGTGAATGGGTGCCGAGGAACACCGGCCCCACCTCCCGCGCCGCATGGGGCGCTACCGCCCCCACGGCGCCCCACTCTACTCCACTCTTCCCCACCGTCAACAAGAAAAACACTCCTCACGCCCGAATTTCGCGGACGAAACCGCAGGTCAGAGAGGGTGGTGCGGAGTGGGGCCCAGCGGCCGGCGCTCCGCGCGCCGTACCGCGGGCAGGCGGCGCGCGGCGCGTTCCCGTGGGCCGCGACGGGGCCCCGGATGATCGCGGTGGAGCGGAGTGGAGGGCAGAGTGGGAGGGCCGCGCGGAAGGGCCGCGCGGCCGGGCGGCACCGGCCGTCGGCACCGTGCAGCACAATGGGCTCGCGTTCCCCATGAACATCGCGGCGGGCCTTCCGACGACGTACTGTCGGGTGGAACGGCTGAGGAGGGTTTGGTGGCAGTAGGTACGCACGGCGAGTCGTTCATGGAGACCGACCCCCCGGCATCCCACCCTGCCCGGCAGCGCTCTTCGGGAGGCGACGGGCCGGGCCCCGGGCTCGACGGGCTCGCCCACGTCGCGAACAAGATCCGGGACGCGGTCGAGTCGGTGATCGAGGGCAAGCCCTCGGTGGTGCGGCTCGCGCTCACCGTGCTGCTGGCGGAGGGGCACCTGCTGATCGAGGACGTGCCCGGGGTCGGCAAGACGATGCTGGCCAAGGCGCTCGCGCGCTCGGTCGACTGCTCGGTGCGGCGCGTCCAGTTCACCCCGGACCTGCTCCCCAGCGACATCACCGGAGTCAGCGCCTACAACCAGGAGCTGCGCGAGTTCGAGTTCAAGCCGGGCCCGGTGTTCGCGAACATCGTGGTGGGCGACGAGATCAACCGGGCGTCCCCGAAGACGCAGTCGGCGCTGCTGGAGTGCATGGAGGAACGCCAGGTCACGGTGGACGGCACCACCTACGCGCTGGAGCCGCCGTTCATGGTGATCTCCACGCAGAACCCGGTGGAGATGGAGGGCACCTACCCGCTGCCGGAGGCGCAGCGCGACCGGTTCACCGCCCGCATCTCGATGGGCTACCCCGACTCGGCCGCCGAGCTGGAGATGCTCGACACGCACGGCCAGTCGTCCCCGCTCGACCGGCTCACCCCGGTCGCGCACGCCGCCGACGTCCGCGACCTCATCGAGGTGGTGCGGCGCCAGCACGTCGCGCAGCCGGTGCGGCAGTACGCGATCGACCTCGTCTCCGCCACCCGCAAGCATCCCGATCTGCGGCTCGGCGCGTCCCCGCGGGCGACGCTGCACCTGGTGCGGGCCGCCCGGGCCTACGCCGCGCTCGACGACCGCGACTACGTCGTCCCCGACGACGTCCAGGACCTCGCCGTCCCCGTCCTCGCGCACCGGCTGCTGCCGACCGCGGAGGCTCAGGTGGAGCGGCGCCGTCCCGAGCAGGTCGTCGCCGACCTGGTGAAGCGGCTGCCGGTCCCCTCCCCCGGGAAGTGACCGGTGCGACGCGCCCTCGCCGGTCTCACCACCCGCGGGCGGTCCTTCGTGGCCGCCGGCGCCACCGCGATCGCGTGCGCGGTCGTCCTCGGCGAGCGTGACCTGCTGCGGGCCGGGGTGCTCGTGCTGGTGCTGCCGCTGCTGTGCATGCTCGCGGTGTCGCGGACCCGCTACCGGCTGGCGTGCGCGCGGCGGCTGGAGCCGGCGCGGCTGCCGGTCGGCCGCGAGGCCCGCGTCGACCTGCGGCTGGAGAACGTGTCGCGGCTGCCGAGCGGGCTGCTGATGGTGGAGGACAGGGTCCCGTACGCGCTCGGCGGCCGGGCCCGGTTCGTGCTGGACCGGATCGAGCCGCACGGCTCCCGCCAGCTCGGCTACCGGATCCGCTCGGACGTGCGCGGGCGCTACCGCGTCGGCCCGCTGACGGTCCGGCTCGCCGACCCGTTCGGGATGGTGGAGCTGCTGCGCTCGTTCAGCCTGTCCGACACCCTCACCGTGACGCCGCAGATCGTCCCGCTGCCGCACAGCCGGCTGTCGGGCGCCTGGACGGGCGGCGGCGACAGCGTCGCCCGCGCGGTCTCCGCTGCGGGCGAGGACGACGTGGCCCCCCGCGAGTACCGGCACGGCGACGACCTGCGCCGCGTGCACTGGCGGTCCACCGCGAGGCACGGGGAGCTGATGGTGCGGCGCGAGGAGCAGCACTTCCAGAGCAGCGGGACGCTGTTCCTCGACACCCGCCGCTCCGCGCACTGGGGCGAGGGGCTGAGCGGCTCGTTCGAGCAGGCCGTGTCGGCGACCGCGTCGATCGGCGTCCATCTCGTCCGGACGGGGATGAGCCTGCGGTACGTCACCGACGCCGGTGAGGCGCTGCCGGGCGCGCCGGCCGAGGGAACGTTCGAGGGGCTGCTGCTCGACGCGCTCGCCGTGGCGCGCCGGTCCACGAGGGGTTCGCTGTCGGCGGGGCTGGCCGCGCTGCGCGGCGCCCATGGCGGCGGGCCGGGCGGCGGGCCGGGCGGGGGACGGGAGCGTGAAGGGCTGGTCGTCGCGGTGTTCGGCGCCCTGTCCGCCGAGGAGGCCCGCTCGGTGGCGGCCATGCGGCGCGGCACCGGGACCTGCGTCGCGGTGCTGGTCGGGGGCGGGCCCGGCAACACCGACACGCCCGGGAACGGGGGCACGGGGCGACCGGACACGGGGCGACCGGACACGGGGCACACCGGATCGGCCGCGGGGCTGCTGCGCGCGGCGGGGTGGCGGGTGCTGCCCGTCCGGTCCGCCGCGGATCTCGCCCAAGCGTGGACGACCGCCGGTAAGGCCGGCGAGGACTTCGTCAGGGACGGTTCATGAGGATCCGGATGACGGTCATGGCCGGGGTGGCGACGCTCGGCGGCTCGCTCGGCCTCTACCCGCTGTTCGAGAAGTCCGGCTGGTTCTGGGCCGGGTTCGGGGCGGTGCTCGCCGTCGCGGGCGGCGGGCTGCTGGCCCGGCGGCTGCGGCTGCCCGCGCTGCTGAACCTGGTGTTCGGGCTGGCGGCGCTGCTGCTCTACCTCAATCTCGCCTACGCCGCCGACAAGGCGTGGCTGGTGTTCATCCCGTCCCCGGAATCGGTGCATCATCTCGGCGAGCTCGCCGGGGAGGGCTGGCGGGCCGCGAACCGGTACGCCGCGCCGGTCCCGCTGCTGCCGGGCATCGCGATGCTGACCGCCGCCGGGATCGGGCTGGTCGCGGTGCTCGTCGACATGCTCGCCGTCCGGCTGCACCGCACCGCGCCCGCCGGGCTGCCGCTGCTGGCCATGTACAGCGTGCCCGCGGCGGTCCGCGAGGACGGCGTCGGCTGGCTGGCGTTCGGCGCCGGGGCGCTCGGCTTCCTCGCGCTGCTGATGGCCGACTCCCGGGAGAAGGTCGGCGGCTGGGGCCGCACGGTCACCACGCGCAGCCGCCCCCCCGAGGTGCCGCTGGCCGGGACGCGGGCCCGTCCGGGCGAGGAGGCGCGCCCCGACGCGGCGGCGCTGGCGGCGAGCGGCCGCCGGATCGCGGTCGGCGCGGTCGCCGTCGCGGTGCTGCTGCCGGCCGCCGTGCCGGGCCTGCAGCCGCGCGCGGTGTTCGGCCTCGGCGGCGGCTCGGGCCAGGGCACCCGGACCGTGACCACGCCCGACCCGCTCGTCAGCCTGAAGCGAGAGCTGACCCGGCTGGACGACTCCGTCGTCCTCACCTACCGGACCGACGATCCGCAGGGCCCCGACTACCTGCGCCTCTACGCCCTCGACCGGTTCGACGGCGACCGCTGGACCTACAGCCCGCTGAAGAGCAGCTCCAAGGACAAGCTGGTCGACGGGCGCGCGCTCCCGCCGCCGCCGGGGCTGTCCATCGGACGCACCCACAGGGTGACGACCAGGGTGCTGGTACGGCCCGAGGTCAGGAACATGACGTTCCTGCCGGTGCCGTACGCGCCGTCCAACGTGGCCATCAAGGGCGACTGGCGGGTGCATCCGTCGTCGCTGATGCTCTACTCGCTGCGCGACTCGGCCGGCGGACGCTCCTACACCGTGCAGAGCCTGCGCGCCGACCCGACCACCGCGCAGCTCGCCGCCGCGGGCGGCTACCCGGCCGACGTCGTCTCGCACTACACGGCGGTGCCCAAGAACATCCCGCCGCAGGTCAGGCGGCTCGCCGAGCAGATCACCGCCGGGTCGGCGACCGCGCTCACGCAGGCGGTGCGGCTGCAGCGCTGGTTCACCGTCGGCGGCGGGTTCAGCTACGACCTGTCCGCGCCGGCGCCGCAGCACGGCAGCGACCTCGTCGACTTCCTGCTGCACAGCAGGCGGGGCTACTGCGAGCAGTACGCCGCGTCGATGGCGTTGCTGGCCCGGATCCTCGGCATCCCGTCCCGCGTGGCCATGGGGTACACGCCGGGCAGCGAGGTGAGGCCGGGCGAGTGGGTCGTCCGGTCGCGGGACGCGCACGCCTGGCCGGAGCTGTACTTCCAGGGCACCGGCTGGGTGCGGTTCGAGCCGACGCCGGCCGGCGCGGCCGGGCAGGGCACCGCCGTCACGCCGTCCTACAGCCAGCCCGCCGTCACCGCCGGCGGCGAGAGCGGCGGTCAGACCGGGCAGACGCCGGCCACCTCCGCCCCAGGGGAGGAGACGAGCGCCTCGCCGAGCACGGGCGCCCGGCACCGCGACGACGAGGGCCCCGGTAACCGCACCACCCAGCAGGACGACGGGCAGGGCGGGTTCGCGGCCACGCCGTGGCTGGCGGGCGCGCTGCTGGCGCTGCTGCTGATGGGCGTCCCGATGGCGCTGCGCACGTTCACCCGGCGCCGCCGCTGGTCCGCGCTGGCCCCGCCGCGCGCGCCGTCGCCCGGCGCCCCGGCCCGGACGCGCACGGCGACGCCCGACCCGGCGGGGGCCGCCCACGCCGCGTGGCGGGAGCTGCACGACGACGCGCTCGACCACGGGCTCGAATGGCGGGCCAGCGACTCCCCCCGCGCCACCGCGCGCCGCCTCGGCGAGCTGCTCGAACTGGACGCGGCCGGAGCGCGGGCCCTCACTCGCATCGCCCGCGCCGAGGAACTGGCCCGCTACTCCCGGTCCCGCTCCGCCGAGCCGGTGGAGCGGCTGCGCGCCGACGTGCGGACCGTCCGGGAGTCGTTCGCGGCGTCGGTGAGCCGCCGGGCCCGCTTGCGCGCCCGGCTGCTGCCGCCGTCCACGATGACGCAGACCCGCGACGCGCTCCGCACCGCCGGAGACCGGATCCTGAACGTCACCGCCCGCGTGAACGCCCTTCCCGCCCGCCTCCGCCGCAGGTAGCGGCCGGCGGGCGGGGCGACCCCGACAAACGCTCGTCCCGGGCCCGCGGGTGAGCCCGCGGAACCGGGACGGTCGGGACGTCGTTCAGTCGCCTTCGGTGCGGCGGCGCCAGCGCTCTTCCATGCGTTCCATGAAGCCGGCCTTGGCGGGGCGGGGCGAACTCCCGCCGCCGCGGGCCGGCTCGTGTCCGATGCCGGTCATCCGCTTCCAGCTCGTCAACGCCCAGACGCAGCACACCACCATCAGCAGGAAACCGGTCACGCTGATCGCGATGGTGACCGTGCCCTCGTTGATCACAAGACCGGCCATCAGGGCGCAGACGCCCACGACGAAGCCGAGGGCCGCCTTGACGATCCGGCGCTTGTAGTGGACCTGGGGGTTGGTCGAGCGAACCGCGTGAGCGAACTTCGGATCCTCGGCGTACAGAGCCGATTCGATCTGTTCGAGCATGCGCTGCTCGTGCTCAGAGAGCGGCACGGCACCTCCCAACGACAGCTCCGCGACGGGGTATCCGATGCGGGACGCGAACGTCAACGGTGATATGCCCAGAATACGAGCACTGTCGAGCGTACGAAAGTGAACGGCCCGTCGAGGGCCCGGTACCGGTCACCCCACAGCCTTCCTTCATTCCTATCCGTCCCTGCCGTCGCGTCCGTCGCCGTCCGCCGCCCGGCGCACCAGTGCGGCGGGACGGACGGCGCCGCGGCCGAATCGGTGCGCTACCTGGTCCATGGCACGCTCGGCCTCACGCCAACCGCGTTCCGGCTCGTCGAAGGCGAGCTGACGGGGGGCCTCGCCGGCGGGACCCAGGTTCTCGACCCGGACCCCGACCAGACGGAGTCGTACCCGTTCCAGCCCGGCTGCCTCGTACAGCTCGCAGGCTGTGACATAGATCACACGGGCGAGGTCGGTCGGCTCGCTCAGCGTGCGCGCCCGGGTGATCGTCTTGAAGTTCGCCATTCGCAGTTTGACGCTGACCGTCCGGCCGGCGTTCCCGCTCTCGCGCAGCCGCTCGCCGGTCCTCTCCGCCAGCCGCAGCAGCGACCGCCGGATGACGTCGGGGTCGTCGACGTCGGTGTCGAACGTCTCCTCCGCGCCGATGCTCTTGTCGGGCGTGTGCGGGACGACCTCGCGCGGGTCGCGTCCCCAGGCCAGCTCGTGCAGGTGCGTGCCCGTCGCGGTGCCGAGCTCGCGCTGCAGCGTGGCCAGCGGCACCCGGGCGAGCTGCCCGACCGTCCGGAGCCCGAGCCGGGTGAGGGTCTGCTCCGTCCGCTCCCCGACGCCCCACAGGGACGCGACGGGCAGCGGATGCAGGAAGTCGACGACCCCGCCGGCGGGCACCACGAGCAGCCCGTCGGGCTTGCACCGGGTCGAGGCGAGCTTGGCGATGAACTTGGTGCTCGCGACGCCGACCGAGCAGGTGATGCCCTGCTGGTCGCGGACCTGCTCGCGGATCATCCGGGCGATCTCCGCGGGCCGGCCGAGCCGCCGCCGGGCGCCCGCCACGTCGAGGAACGCCTCGTCCAGCGAGAGGCCCTCCACCAGCGGCGTGATCGAGCGGAAGATCTCGAACACCGCGGCCGACACCCGGCCGTACTTGCCGTGGCTCACCGGCAGCACGACCGCCTGCGGGCAGAGCCGCCGCGCCCGCGTCATCGGCATCGCCGAGTGGACGCCGAACGTCCGGGCCTCGTAGGACGCCGCGGACACCACGCCGCGCGGCCCGGCCCCGCCCACGACGACGGGACGCCCCCGCAGCTCGGGACGTTCCAGCAGCTCCACGCTGACGAAGAACGCGTCCATGTCCACGTGCAGGATGGCGCAGCCGGTGTCGTCGGCGGGCGGGCCCGGCTGCGGCCCCGGCCGGTGCAGCTGCTGCTTGCGGCTCACGGCTCTACCCGGCCGGCTTGTCGGCCACCAGGTGCAGCTGGGCGGCCAGGTCCCGCAGGACGGGGTGGACGGCGGCGACCGCCTCCAGCGCGATCAGCGCGTCGGCCGAGTCGGCGTCGCCGTCCAGCAGGCCGCTCGGCACCAGGTCGGCGAAGATCCGGACGCCGTGCAGCTCGGCGACCCGCAGACCCGATCCGCGGACCAGCGTCGACAGCGTCTCCCGGGTGAAGCGGCGGGGCATCCGGTCGCCCTCGCCCCACCGCCCGGACGGGTCGGTCAGCACCCGCCGCGCGTCGTCGAAATGGCCGGAGACGGCCCGGTGCAGGGCGGCGGCGACCTGCCCGGCGACCAGCACGCTGACCGAGCCGCCCGGCCGGACCACGCCGGTCAGCGCGGCCATCGCCGCGCCCGGCTCGTCGACGAACTCCAGCACGCTGTGGCACAGCACGAGGTCGGCCGTGTCTCGGCCGAGCAGGTCGGGCAGGTCGACGGCGTCGCCCTGCACCGCGCGGACCCGCACCCCGGACTCGGCGGCGCGGCGCTCCAGCGCGGCGAGGGCGTCCGGGTTGGCGTCGACCACGGTGACGCGGTGCCCCAGCTCGGCGAGCGGCACAGCGAACCCGCCGGTGCCGCCGCCGACGTCCACGACGTCGCGCGGGCCGGCCTCGGGGGTGATGCGGGCGAGCACGGTCCGCAGGGCGTCCCATAGGACGGCGCTGCGCACCCGGCCGCTGCCGCGCACCCGCTTCTGTTGCCGGCCGGTCACGGCCACTCCCCTAACGTCGCTCATCCCCGCCAAGCCTAGCCGCCCGGTGCCTCGCGGCCGACTCGTCACAGGGAGAGCGAGGGCTTCAGCTGCTGGAGGCGGGCCAGGAGGCCGTTGACGAAGCGGGGGGACTCGTCGGTGGACAGCTCGGTCGCCAGCGCCACCGCCTCGCTGACGGCGACGCCGTCGGGGACGTCGTCGACCCACAGCAGTTCGAAGGCGCCCATCCGCAGGATGTTGCGGTCGACGGCCGGCATCCGCTCCAGCGTCCACCCGGTCGCGTACGTGGAGATCAGCTCGTCGATGCGCTCCCGGTGCTCCTGGACGCCCTCGATCAGCCGGACGGCGTGCGGGTACTCGGCCGGCTCGTCCTGGTTCGGACGGCCCCGCGCCGCGAGCACCGCGGTCGGCTCCTCCTCCCGCAGCTCCGCCGCGAACAGGATGTCCAGCGCGAGCTTCCTGGCCTTGCTGCGAGCGCTCATGGCCTCGCCCCGCCCGCACTCGTGGCCTCGCTCGGCTCGGGCGGCCCGCCGCCCATCAGGCGCGGCCGAGGTAATCGCCGGAGCGGGTGTCGACCTTGACCTTCTCGCCGGTGGTGATGAACAGCGGCACCTGGATCTGCGCGCCGGTCTCCACGGTGGCGGGCTTGCTGCCGCCGGTGGAGCGGTCGCCCTGCAGGCCGGGCTCGGTCTCGGTGATCTCCAGCACGACGGCGGCGGGCAGCTCGACGTACAGCGGGTTGTCGTTGTTGAAGGCGATCACGGCGTTCTGCTCGGGGAGCAGGTAGTCGGACGCGTCGCCGACGACGGCCGCCGGGATGTGCGGCTGGTCGTAGGTCTCGGTGTCCATGAAGACGAAGTCCTCGCCCTCGCGGTAGAGGTACTGCATCTCCCGCTTGTCGACGCTCGCCACCTCGACCTTGGTGCCGGCGTTGAAGGTCTTGTCGACGACCTTCCCGGACAGGACGTTCTTGAGCTTGGTGCGGACGAACGCGCCGCCCTTGCCTGGCTTGACGTGCTGGAACTCCAGGACGGTCCACAGCTGGCCGTCGAGGTTCAGCGTCATGCCGTTCTTCAGGTCGTTCGTCGTCGCCACTGGCTGTTCTCCCGGTCGCGGACCCGCGCGTCTACAGGACGAGCAGGTCCTTGGTCGTTGTGGTGAGGATCTCCGGGCCGTTCGCGCGGACCACGAACGTGTCCTCGATGCGAACCCCGCCCCGGCCCGTGAGATAGACCCCCGGCTCCGCGGTGATCGGTACCCGATCCGTCAGTTTACCGGTCTTGTCGTACCCCAGGAATGGCGCTTCGTGGATCTCGAGTCCGACGCCGTGCCCGAGGCCGTGGGTGAACGCCGCGCCGTGCCCCGCGGCCTTGATGATCTCCCGGGCGGCGGCGTCGACGTCCCTGGTCCCGGCGCCGGGCAGCGCGGCGTCGAGCGCGGCGCGCTGCGCCAGGTGGACGAGGTCGTAGACGTCGCGCTGCCAGCCGGCGGGCTCGCCGATCGCGACGGTGCGGGTCATGTCGGCGTGGTAGCCGCCGTACAGGGCGCCGAAGTCCATGGTGACGAGGTCGCCGGCCTGGACCTCCCGGCCGCCGGGGTGATGGTGCGGGACGGCGCCGTTCGGGCCGGACGCGACGATCGACTCGAACGCGGGGCGCTCGGCGCCGAAGTCGACCATGGCCCGTTCGAGCGCGACCGCGACGGCCCGCTCGGTCACCCCGGCGCGGATCTCGGGCAGGACGGCCTCGAACGCGCGGTCGGTGATCGCACACGCCTCGCGCAGGAGGCCGATCTCCGTCTCGTCCTTGACCATGCGCAGTTCCTCGACGAGCGGGCCGAGCGGCAGCAGCTCGATCGGCCTGTCGAGCCGCCCGGTCTCCTCGGTCAGCGCGGCGTGCTGCTCCACGGTCACGTCGTGGGCCTCGAAGCCGAGCCGGCCGTGGCCGTCGGCGGCGGCCCGCGCCGTCAGCGCCCCCGCCACCTGCCGGTCGACGACGACCGGCAGCTCCGGGCATACCTCGGCGGCAGTGCCCGCGTACCGGCCGTCGGTCGCGAGCACGGCCGGGCCGTCGGCCGCGACGAGCAGCGCCGCCCGGGAGCTGTCGAGGCCGGTCAGGTAGCGGACGTTGACGAGCCGGGTCACCAGCAGGGCGCCGGCGTCGCGTGCGGCGACGAGCGCGGCCAGCCGGCGGCGGCGCGCGAGGTGCGTCTCCCCCATGACCAGGACTCTAGTGGGCCTCCTGCTCCGCCCGGCCACGGGGGACCGCGGCGCCCCGCGGCATGCCGCGGGGCGCGGGAGCGCGCCGTCTCGACGCGGTCACGAAACATGAAGAACCCTCGACCCTGCCGCGAGGGCTGGCCTAGCGTGACCGGCGGTGTGAATCTTCCGTCCCCCGCACGGACTTCCCCAGAAGGGATTCCCTTGACCCGAGTCAGCCGCCGCAGACTGCTCGGCACGGGCGCGCTCACCGCCGCCGGAGCGGTCGCCTCCGCCGCCGCGGCGCCGTCCGCCGCCGCCCGCACCGCCCCCCTCAGTGCCCCCCTCAGTGCCCCCCTCAGTGCCGACGTGGTGATCGTCGGGGGCGGGCTGTCCGGCCTGACCGCCGCGCGCGACCTCGCCGCCGCCGGCCGGTCGGTGATCGTCCTGGAGGCCCGGGACCGGCCCGGCGGGCGCGTGTACGGGCTGCCGCTCGGCGACGGCACCACCAGCGAGGGCGGCGCGGAGTTCATCGGCCCGACACAGGACCGCATCGCCGCGCTCGCCAGGGACATGGGGGTCGAGACCTTCAAGACCTACAACGAGGGCAAGAACGTCTACTACCGCAACGGCAAGCGGTCCCTGTACGCGAGCGACGGCCTCCTCGGCGCGGTCCCGCCCGACTGGGGCGTGATCGACCTGGAGCTGGCGCTGCTCAAGCTCGGCGCCATGGTCAAGGAAGTCCCCGTCGGGGAGCCGTGGAAGGCGGCGAAGGCCGAGGAGTGGGACGCCGGGACGTTCTACACCTGGTCGCGGTCCAACTCGCTCAGCGCCGGCGCGCGGTTCCTGATGGACGCGTTCGCCTCCTCGACGCTGTCGGCGCGCTCGCAGGAGATCTCGCTGCTGTACCTGCTGCACTACGCGGCGTCGGCGGGCAACGAGAGCACCCCGGGGACGATCGACCGGCTGATCAACACCAGGGAGGGCGCGCAGGAGTCCCGGTTCGTCGGCGGCTCGCAGGAGGTGCCCGTCCGGCTGGCGGCCGCGCTCGGCGACATCGTCCGCTACAACGCGCCGGTGCGGTCCATCGCGACCGGCCCGGGCGGCGTGACCGTCACCGCGGACGGGGTCGCGGTGGCGGCGAAGCGGGTGGTCGTCGCGATGTCCCCGGCGATCGCCGGAAAGATCGACTACTCGCCGGGGCTGCCGGCCGCCCGCGCGCAGCTCATGCAGCGCTACCCGATGGGCTCGATCGCCAAGTTCGTCGGCGTCTACGACACGCCGTTCTGGCGGGCCGACGGCCTGACCGGGCAGGCGGTCGCCGACGGCGGCGCGATCGACGCGACGTTCGACAACAGCCCGCCGGACGGGTCGCGCGGCATCCTGATGGGCTTCATGAACCAGGCGAACATCCGCAGGCTGGACGGCGCGTCCGCGGACGAGGTCCGGGCCGCGGGCCTCGACTCCTTCACCAGGCTGTTCGGCGACAAGGCCGCCGATCCGCGGATCACGGCGTTCCAGCGCTGGGACAACGAGATGTGGAGCGGCGGCGGCCCCGTCGGCGTCGCCCCGCCCGGCGCGCTCACCGCCTTCGGCCCGGCGCTGCGCGAGCCGTGCGGGCCGATCCACTGGGCGGGCACCGAGACGTCCGACTACTGGACGGGCTACATGGACGGCGCCGTCCGCTCGGGCGAGCGCGTCGCCAGGGAAGTGCACGCGGCGCTCTGAGGCGCGCGACGGGCGGCGTGCCGGGCTCGCCGGGCACGCCGGCCCGTTCACGCACCTCGCCGTTCACGCACCTCGCCGTTCACGCAGCCGCTCACACTTCGGCGGCCATCTCCTTGACCTTCTCGATCAGGGCGAGCCGGCCCTTGGGGTCGCCCGCGATCGGGGACACGTTCAGCGTCGTGATCCCGGACTCCTTCATCGCGGCGAGCCGCTCGCGGACGTGGCCCTCGGAGCCGATGAGCGACATCTTCTCCAGCAGCTCCTGCGGGACCTTCGCGGCGGCCTCGTCCTTCTTGCCGTCCAGGTACAGGTCCTGGATCTCCTCGGCCTCCTTCTCGAAGCCGTAGCGGCGGGCGAGGTCGTTGTAGAAGTTCTTGCCCTTGGCGCCCATGCCGCCGATGTAGAGCGCCGCCATCGGACGGCCGAACTCCAGGTAGCCCTGCACGTCGTCGCCGATGGCGAGCGCGGCCTGGCCGACGATGTCCAGCTCGCCGAGCGCGGGGTCGCGGCGGGCCTTGCCCGCGGCGAGAGACGCGCCCCACACGTCCGCGGCCTTCTCCGGCATGTAGAAGATCGGCTCCCAGCCGTTGGCGATCTCGGCGGTCTGCTCGACGTTCTTCGGCCCGATCGCGGCGACCAGGATCGGGATGTCGGCGCGCACCGGGTGGTTGATGAGCTTCAGCGGCTTGCCGAGGCCGGTGCCCTGCCCCTCCGGCAGCGGCAGCGTGTAGTGCCTGCCGTCGTACTGGAGCCGCTCCCGCCGCCACACCTTGCGGCAGATCTCGATGACCTCGCGGGTGCGGCCGAGCGGCGCCGTGTAGGGGACGCCGTGGAAGCCCTCGATGACCTGCGGGCCGGACGCGCCGATGCCGAGCGTGAACCGTCCGTCCGACACGTAGTCCAGGCCGGCGGCGGTCTGCGCCATCGCCGTGGGCGTGCGGGAGTAGATGTTCAGGATGCCGGAGGCGATCTCCAGCCGCTCGGTCTTCGCGGCGATGTAGCCCATCTGGCTCACCGAGTCGAAGCTGTAGGCCTCCGCGACGTAGACGATGTCGAGGCCGGCCTTCTCGTAGTCCGACAGCTCCTCGACGGTCTCCTTGAAACCGCCGGAGTAGCTGAGCGCCATCCCGATGCGCATCGGCATCCTCTCCCTAACCGAATCCGATTCCAGTCGAACGTAACCTACTCCGCCGCCAGGCGGTCAGCGCGGGGCGGGACCGTTCAGGGCGGGGCCGTGCAGCGCGTCCAGTACCGGCCGGTACAGATCCGCGCGGATCCGGGCGACGGTCTTGCCGTTCCTGCCCGCCGACGCCGCCGCGAGTTCGACCGCGGCGGGCAGGACCTCGTCCCCGGCGGCGACCCGCTGGACGATCCCCGCCTCCCGGGCCTGCTCGGCGGTGTACCGGCGGCCGGTGAGCATGGCCTCGTGCGCCGTGGCCCTCGGCAGCCGCTCCTTGAGAAGCGCGTTCATACCGGGCGTGAAGCTCATCCCGAGGTCGACCTCGGGCAGGCAGAAGTAGCCGCGGTCGGTCCGCATGACGGCGGCGTCGTGGCAGAGGGCGAGCATCCCGCCGCCGGCGAAGGCGTGCCCGTTCACCGCCGCGACCGTGGGCATCGCAAGCTCCAGGACGCGCGCGAACAGGCCGTGCACGCGCCGCAGGTACTCCTCGAACTTGTCCTGGTTCGCTCCGAGCCACTCCAGGTCGAGGCCGTTGGAGTAGAACTTGCCGGTACCCACGGTGACGAGCGCGGCGGGGCCGTCGCTCTTCGCCACGGTGTCGAGAGCGCCCTCGACCGCCCCGAGGAAGTCGGGCCCGAACCGGTTCTCGCCGGCGTCGAACCGCAGGACGTGCACGTCTCCGTCGCGCTGGAGGTCGATCACGAAGCTCTCCTTCATCCGTGCCTGAGCGAACCCTACGCGCCGGTGTCCGGCTGGAAGACCATGCAGGTCGTGGTGGCGTGCGCGACGAGCTTGCCGTCCGCGCCGGTGACGCGGCCCTCGGCCGTCGCGACCTTGCGCCCGACGTGGACGGTCGTCCCCTCGCAGACCAGCCGGCCGCCCTCAAGCGGCACCGCCCGGACGAAGTTCACCTTCAGCTCGAGCGTCGTGTAGCTCGCGCCCTCGGGCAGCGAGGTATGCACCGCGCACCCCATGGCCGAGTCGAGCAGCGTGGAGATGATGCCGCCGTGCACGGTCCCGAGCGGGTTGCCGAAGTCGGTGCGGGGCGTGAGGGCGCACACGACCCGCCCGGGCTCCAGGCTCTCGACCGTGATGCCGAGCAGGGCCCCGACCCCGTACCCCTGTTCCACGCCCATGGCGAGCAGTTCCTTCAGCTGCTCCAGCCCCGCCGTGCTCTCCACCACGCTCCCCCTGTCGGTAGGACGTCCGTCATAGGCACGATTCTGTATGACGAAAGTCATGGTCAATGCGGGAAGCTTATGATGAATGTCATAATCGGTCCATGGGGACGGACAGCCGGGAACGCATGGTGCGCAGCGCCGCCTACCTCTTCCGCGAGCGCGGCTACAGCGGCACCGGGTTCCGCGACGTCATCGCGCACAGCGGCGCCCCGCGCGGGTCGATCTACCACCACTTCCCGGCCGGCAAGGCGCAGCTCGCCGAGGAGGCCGTCCGCTACGCTGGGGAGTTCCTGAACGCCGGCATCCTCGCCGCCACCGAGGGCGGCGACGCCGCCTCCGCGGTGGACGCCTTCGTCGGCTGGTGGCGGCAGGTCCTGATCAAGAGCGAGTTCCGGGCGGGCTGCCCCATCGTCGCGGTGACCGTGGAGTCCCACGACGAGGCCCCGCAGCTCGGCGCGGCCGCCGCGGCCGTGTTCGGCCGCTGGCAGGACACCCTCGCCACCGGCCTCGGCAACGCCGGCGTCCCCGACGACCGCGCCGCCCGCCTGGCCCGCCTCATCGTCGCCGCCGTCGAGGGCGCCACCATCCTCTGCCGCGCCCACCGCGACGTGGCCCCCCTGGACGACGTGGTCGCCGAACTGAAGGACCTCACGCGAAGCGCGGTCAGGGACGACTGACCGCGCCCTGCGCTCAGCCCCGCTCGCCGGTGGCTACAGCCGCCGCCGTGCGGCGGGGCCGGGGTCAGGGGGTCTTCTGTTCGGCGATGAGTTCGGCTACGGCCTGGAGGGCGAGGACGTAGGACATCGGGCCGAAGCCGGCGATGGTGCCGGTGGCCACGCCGGCGACCACGGAGGTGTGCCGGAACTCCTCGCGCGCCGCGGGGTTGGTGATGTGGACCTCGACGAGCGGGGCGGTGCGCTGGGCGAGAGCGTCGCGCAGCGAGTAGGAGTAGTGGGTGAACGCGGCCGGGTTCAGCACGATGGGGGTGTGCTCGTCGGCGGCCTCGTGCACCCAGCGCACCATCTCGGCCTCGTCGTCGGTCTGCCGGACCTCGACGCTCAGGTCGAGGCGGCGGCCGGCGTCACGGCAGAGGGCGACGAGGTCGTCGAAACTGGTCGTGCCGTACTTCTCGGGCTCGCGGACGCCGAGGCGCCGCAGGTTCGGGCCGTTCAGGACGAGGACGCGGGTCATCCGCGGCTCCCTTCGGGGGGGCGGCGACCGGGCCCAGGCGGCCCGGCCGGCCGGCGATCATCACTCCGCCGGCGCTCCGCCGTTCTCGTCCGGCACGCGGTCATCGGCCGACCTCGCGGTAGGCGGCGGCGAGCAGTTCCTCGTCCGGGCCTTCGAGGCGGCCCGGCTCGGCGATGCCGTCCAGGACGACGAAGCGGAGCGTCGTGCCGCGCGACTTCTTGTCGATGGTCATGGTGGCGCGCAGGCCGGGCCAGTCGGCGGCGTAGGAGACCGGCAGGCCGACCGAGGTGAGGAGGTCGCGGTGCCGCCGGACGACCTCGGCGGGCAGTCGGCCCGCGAGGCGGGACAGTTCGGCGGCGTAGACCATGCCGATCGCGACGGCGTGGCCGTGGCGGAACCGGTAGTCCTCGGCCTTCTCGATGGCGTGGGCCAGGGTGTGGCCGTAGTTGAGGATCTCGCGGAGGCCGCCCTCCCTGAGGTCGGCGGACACCACGCCGGCCTTGACCCGGACCGCGCGCTCGACCAGCTCGCGGGTGTGCGGGCCGTGCGGGGACGCGGCGCCCTTCGGGTCGTCCTCGACCAGGTCCAGGATCCGCGGGTCGGCGATGAAGCCGGCCTTGATGATCTCGGCGAGGCCGCTGATGTAGTCCTCGCGCGGCATCGTCATCAGCGTGGTCAGGTCGCACAGGACGCCGGCGGGCGGGTGGAACGCGCCGACGAGGTTCTTGCCCTCGGGGACGTTGATGCCGGTCTTGCCGCCGACCGCCGCGTCCACCATGCCGAGCAGGGTGGTGGGCACGAGCACCGCCCGCACCCCGCGCAGCCACGACGCCGCCGCGAACCCGGCGAGGTCGGTGGTGGCGCCGCCGCCGACGCCGACGACCACGTCCGAGCGGGTCATGCCGGACCGGGCGAAGGACGACCAGAGCCCGGCGAGCACGCCGACCTCCTTGGCCGCCTCGCCGTCCGGGACGGGCAGCGCGTGGACGGTGTACCCGGCCTGTTCGAGCGCGCCGCAGACGGGACGCGCGATCTCCGGCAGGCCCTCGGCGTGGACGACGGCGACGGCACGGGCGCGGTCGCCGACCATGGCGGGCAGCTCGCCGAGGACGCCCGTCCCGATGACGACGTCGTACGGGTCGGCGCCGCCGACGTGCACGCGCGCCTGCGTCACGCCGCCCCCAGGGCCTTGGTGATCTCTTCGACGATGTCGGCGGGGTCGCGACCGTCGGTGTCGACGCTCACCGCGGCGAGGCGCTCGTAGATCGGGAGGCGCTCCGCCAGGAGCTTGCGCATCTGGCTGCGCGGGTTCAGCACGAGCAGCGGCCGCGCGGAGGCGAGCCCGACCCGCTTGATCGCCTCGGACAGCCCGACCTTCAGGTAGACGACCGCGTGCCCGCCGAGGAGGTCCTGGGTCTCGGCGGCGAGGACGGCCCCGCCGCCGAGCGCGACGACGCCCTCGTGCTCGGCGAGGGCCGCCGCGACGGCCGCGCGTTCCAGCTCGCGGAAGCGGTCCTCGCCGTCGTCGATGAAGATCTCGCCGATCGGCTTGCCCGCCGCCGCCTCGACGTCGGCGTCGGTGTCGCGCAGCGGGACGCCGAGGCGCTCGGCGAGCGCGGCGCCGATCGTGGTCTTGCCCGAGCCGGGCGGCCCGATGATGACTGCCTTCGGTCGCATGGTCCCGTTCACTTGATCGTCAGGGAGGACAGGTATCCGCGCAGGTTGCGCGCGGTCTCCTCGGCGGAGTCGCCGCCGAACTTCTCCAGCGCGGCGTCCGCGAGGACGAGCGCGACCATCGCCTCGGCGACGATCCCGGCGGCGGGGACGGCGGTGACGTCGCTGCGCTGGTTGATCGCCTTGGCGGGCTCGCCGGTCCTCACGTCGATGGTGTCCAGGCGCCGCGGGACGGTCGAGATCGGCTTCATCGCCGCCCGGACCCGCAGGACCTCGCCGGTCGTCATGCCGCCCTCGACGCCGCCGGCCCGGTTCGTCCGGCGGCGGACGCCCTCGGGCGTCGCGTCGATCTCGTCGTGCGCCCGCGAGCCGGGCCGCCGGGCGGTGGTGAACCCGTCGCCGAGCTCCACGCCCTTGATCGCCTGAATGCCCATGAGGACGCCGGCGAGCCGCGAGTCGAGCCGCCGGTCCCAGTGGACGTGGCTGCCGAGGCCGGGCGGGAGCCCGTAGGCGAGGACCTCGACGACGCCGCCGAGCGTGTCGCCGGCCTTCTTCGTCTCGTCGATGTGCGCGACCATCGCGGCGGACGCCGCGCCGTCGAAGCAGCGCACCGGGCTCTCGTCCACCCGCGCGAGGTCGCCGGGCTCGGGCAGGACGTCCTCGGGCGCCGCGACCTCGCCGAGCGCGATCACGTGGCTCAGGACGTCCACGCCGAGGGCCTGCTTGAGGAACGCCTTGGCGACCGTGCCGAGCGCGACCCGCGCCGCGGTCTCCCGCGCGCTCGCCCGCTCCAGCACGGGACGGGCGTCGTCGAAGCCGTACTTCTGCATGCCGACGAGGTCGGCGTGCCCGGGGCGCGGCTGCGACAGCGGCGCGTTGCGCGCCTGGGCGGCGAGGACGCCGGCGTCCACGGGGTCGGCCGACATGACCGTCTCCCATTTCGGCCATTCGGTGTTGCCGACCTCGATCGCGACCGGCCCGCCGAGGGTCACCCCGTGCCGGACGCCGCCGAGGATCGTCACCTCGTCCTGCTCGAACTTCATCCGGGCGCCCCGCCCGTGCCCGAGCCGCCGGCGGCGCAGTTCCTCGGCGATGTCCCCCGAGGTCACGCGCACACCGGCCGGCAGCCCCTCCACGATCGCGGTGAGGGCCGGGCCGTGGGACTCCCCAGCGGTCAACCAGCGCAGCATGCCCCCGATCCTATTGAGTCCGCGCGCCCGCCCGTGACGGCGTCCAGCATCTGAGAGGCTCGGCTCCGGAGGTGGGGGATGAGGCGGAAGCTGCTCGCCCAAGCGCGGGCGTGCGCCGAGCTGGGGTCGCCGATGTACGCGGAGCTGCTCGCGCGGGCGGCGGAGGACCCGGGCCGGGCGGTCGCCGACGTGCTCGGAGGGCGCACCGGCCCCGGCTTCATCCTGGGGATGCTGGGGACGGTGCACCGGATCGTGCTGGAGGGCCGGGCGCCCGAACTGGCGGCGTACTACCCGACCGCGGGAGGGACGGAAGATCCGCTGCTGGCCTGGCCCGCGTTCCGGGACGTGCTGGCCGAGCACGCGGCCGAGATACGCGAGGGCCTCGCCGACCCGCCGCAGACGAACGAGGTCGGACGCGCGGCCCCGCTGGTCGGCGGCCTCCTCACGATCGCCGCGGCCACGGGCCTGCCGGTCAGGCTGCTGGAGATCGGCGCGAGCGCGGGCCTGAACCTGCGCGCCGACCATTTCCGGTTCCTGCACGAAAAGGGCGCGTACGGTCCCGAGTCACCGGTCGTCCTGCCCGGCGCGTGGCGGGGCCTTCCGCCGGTGGACGCCCCGCTCGCCATCGCCGAGCGGCGCGGATGCGATCCGAGCCCGCTGGACGCGGCCTCCCCGGACGCCCGGCGGCGGCTCCTGTCGTACGTGTGGCCCGACCAGGCGGAGCGGGTGGCGCGGCTGAGGGCGGCGTTCGAGGTTGCGGCGCGGGTCCCGGCGGCGGTCGTGCGGGCGGGCGCGGCGGAGTTCCTCGACGGGCTCGCGCCGGAGCGGGGCGCGGTCACGGTCGTGTGGCACTCGACGATGCGCGCGTACCTGTCGCGGGACGAAGCCGCGCGCGTCGACCGGCACATCGGGGACGCCGGCGCCGCGGCCACCGGGGACGCGCCCGTGGCCCACCTGTCGTTCGAGGGGCGGGACGCCTCCCGGCTCGACGCCGTCCATGTCCTCAGGCTGCGGCTCTGGCCGGGCGGGGAGCGCCGGATCATCGGGGAGGGCCCGGCGCACGGCCTTCCGACGACCTGGTTCTAGCCCGCGCCCTTCCAGGTCTCGTGGTGGACGAGGTCGCCGAGCGGTTTCCGCATCGAGCGCAGCCGCGCGGTGTCGGACGGCTGCACGGCGTCCTCGCGGGGGTGGCCGACGGTGACGACGCCGACCACGGCGACGTCGTCCGGAATGCCGAGCAGGGTCTTGAGCTCGTCCTTGCGGGGGACGGTCGCGAAGCCGGTCGCGAGGCCCGCGTCGATCGCGGCGAGCTGGATCAGCATGAGGAACGCCCCGGAGTCGACCCACCAGTAGGGGGCGGGCCACTCCATCTCCTCGCCGTCGACGAGCTTGTCGGGCCGGGTGTAGCGGTCGTGGTAGTCGTCCTCGCGGATGCCGAGCACCATGAGCACCGGCGCGACCGACAGCCATTCCTCCGGGTAGTGGGATTCCCCGGCGAGTTCGGCGACGCGCTCGCGCGTCGCCGGGTCGGTGACGACGACGAGGCGGTGGCCCTGGCTGAACCCGGCGCTCGGCGCCCGGCGGATCGTCCCGGCGATCTTCCGCACGGTGTCGGCGGGTACGGGGTCGGGCCGGTAGCGGCGGACCATCCGCCGCTCCGCGAGCACGTCGTCGAACTCCACCGTCGTCTCCGTTCTCAGATGCCCTGGCCGAGGCCGCCGTCGGCCTTCAGGGGGGTTCCGGTGATGAAGCCGGCCTGCTCGCTCGCGAGGAACGCGGCGATGGCGCCGAAGCCGGCGGCGGCGAATCCGCGGGCCGTGGCCAGGCCGAGGCCGCCGGTCGCGGCGGCGACCAGCGCGACCCGGCCGCGCGGTCCGGGATTCATCAGGTCTCCTCGTGCGTCCGGGCGGGGGCGGGGCGGAGCGGGTAGCCGTAGCGGGCCAGCAGCGGCGCGGCGAGGACGGTCGCGACGGCGCGGGCGGACGCGGGCTGGGCGCGCACCCACGCGTCGTCGTCCCTGATCCGGACCGGGCCCTGCCGCAGCCGGTCGGGGTTGCCCGTGACGGTGTGGTTGACGCCGAGCCGGGCGGAACCGCCGGCGTCGGCGGGCGGGTCGCCGGCGAGGCCCGCGTGCTCCATGACCCGCGCCAGCTCGGCGCGGGGGCTCGCGACGAAGTCCTCGTAGCGGAGCCGCAGGCACCGGTCGGGGAACGCGCGCGCGACGCGTTCGGACGCCAGGTTGAACCCCGTCCAGTAGGCGGTGCTGCGGGCCGGGCCCATCGCCGGGATGTACTCCTTCGCGCGCCGCCACGACTCGGCGGTGGCGCGCGGGTCCCGGACGACGTGCAGGACGCGGGCGTCCACGCCGGGCGCTCCGCACAGCGCGGCGGCCTCGGCGGGGAACTTGCCGGTGTCGACGATCAGCCCGGCGGCGGTCTCGTCCGCGATCGCCGCGTAGAGGCCGGCCAGGTCGCGGGCGGCCGGGTGGGGGGCGCGGACGCGCCGGGCCTCGGCGAGCCGCCGGCCGGTGTGCCGCGTCCGCAGCGCGGTCCGCTGGAGCCGGACGGCGCGTTCGGCGTGCCAGGCGGGGTCGTCGCCGGCGAGCCGCCCGATGACCGCCTTCCAGAGCGGGCACGACGGGATGTCCTGCCCGCATCCGCAGAGCGTGTTGGTGCCCCGGCCGAGGACGCCGTTCCTCCACAGGTAGCGGAGCTCGCCGACGTGCACGGCGCCGGGCACCTCGCCGAGGAGGTTCCCGAGCAGGGTCGTCCCGCTGCGGCACCAGCCCGTCACGTACAGGACGCGGACCATCAGCGGCGTCCCGTACGCGACGGGCCGGCGCCGACGACCTTCCGGACGGCCGCGACGACATGGTCGCGGTCCCGCTCGGTGAGGTTGGCCGACAGCGGGATGTCGATCGCCTCGTCGAGCCGCGCGGCCGTGACGGGGTACTCGGCGCGGGCGCGCGCCGCGTCCGGGAACAGGAACCGCCAGTTCCAGAACGCGCGCACGTTGACGTCGCCGGGGTCGCCGAGGGCGCGGGCGTCGATGCCCTCGGCGCGCAGCGCGGCGGCGGTCCAGGCGGTGCCGCGGGCACCGGCGCCGGGCAGCCGGAACACGAGCGCCTCGCCGAGGTAGGCGTGCTCGGCGACGGGCCGGCGCAGCGCGACGCCGGGCACCCCGGCGAGCCGCGCGGCGACGTCGTCGTGGTTGCGGCGGTGGGCGGCGAGCCGGTCGGGCAGGCGGCGCAGCATCGGCCGGGCGAGCGCGGCCCGGATCTCGTCCATCCGCAGGCTGAAGATCGGCAGGGCCAGGTCGTCGACGGGCGGCGGCGGGCCGTCGAAGTGCCGCGCCATCCGGCCCTCGTAGGCGCCGGAGTAGACGACCGCGCGGGCGTGCACGGCCGGGTCGCGGGCGAGCAGGAACCCGCCCTCGCCGGTGTTGAGCGACTTGTCGGACTGGGTGCTGAACGCGCCCGCGTCGCCGAAGGTGCCGAGGAGGCGGCCGTTCAGCCGGGCGCCGAGCGCGGGAACCGCGTCCTCGACGACGGGGACGCCGTGCTCGCGGGCGAGCGCGCAGATCGCGTCCATGTCGCTGGCGAACCCGCGCATGTGCACGACGACGATCGCGCGGACGGCGGGGGTGAGCCGGCGGCGCAGGTCGGCGACGTCCATGTGCAGGTCGTCGTCGCATTCGACGAAGACGGGACGGTGCCCGGCGAGCAGGATCGCGCTGGGCGTCGCGGCGAAGGTGAAGGCGGGGCAGGCGACGAGGGAGCCGGGCGGCAGATCCAGGGCGAGCAGCGCGAGCGTGATGGCGGCGGTGCCGCTGGCGCACGACAGCGCGTGCGGGACGCCGAAGTACGCGCACAGGTCGCGCTCGAACCGGCCGGTCTGCGTCTCGGCGTACGGGCGGTGGTCGTAGCGGAAGTAGAGCCGGTCCCGGATCGCGCCGAGCGCGGCGTCCAGGTCGTCCTCGCCGATGAAGACGTCGCCCTTGTCGTAGGTCGGCCAGGGTTCGGTGCGCACCGGCTCGGCGCCGTCGATGGCGAGCAGGCCGGGCTGGACGTCCACGGTCATGTCGTCTCCTCCACGGGGAACGGGAGCATGCTCAGGGGTTCGGGGGCGCCAGGGCGAGCACCGCGGGCACGTCGGCGGGGAACGCGCGGCGCAGCAGCCCGAAGCCGATGCCGGACAGGCCGGCGAGCAGTCCGGGCGCGGGCGCGGGCAGGGCGGCGCGCCACACGCCGGACGGGCGGGGGGCGGGTTCGCCGAGGGCGGTGAGCAGTTCCGCGAGCCCGGACGCGCCGTGGCAGAGCGAGTCGTCCGGCTGCGGGCCGGCGTCGCGGACGGTCCGGGCGGCGGCGTCGAGGGAACGCTCCAGCCCGGGCACGGCGCCGCGGAGTACCAGCAGGGCCAGGCCGGTGCCGGCGGCGCCCTGGCACCAGCCGGGTTCGGTCGGGCACCGGCCGGGTCCGGTCGCCGGTCCGCGGGCGGCGAGTTCCCGCGCGCGGGCCGCGTGCCGGGGGTCGCCGAGCAGGCCGTGCAGGCGGGCGTGGGCGACGGCCGCGCCCGGCGCGCCGTAGCCGAATCCGTCCCCGGCGGGCTCCATCGCCAGGAGCCGCTCGCCGGCGGCCCGCGCCGCCTCCTCCGCCTGCCCGCCGTCCTGTCCGGCGCCGGGCAGGACGGCGTGCAGGGCGAGCGCGGAGAGCAGCGCGCCGGCTTCGCCGTCCAGGACGCCGGGCCCGGCCGGCGCGGGCGGCGGCGCGCCGCTGGCGGCCTCGGCCAGGTCCGCGCGGCGGTGCACGGCGGCGGCGTGGGCGAGGTGGTAGACGGGCCCGAGTGCGGGCACGGCGGCGGACGCCCGGCAGCGGAGGGCGACCTCGTCCGCGACCTGCTCGGCCAGCCTCGCGGCCCACCGCTCGCCGGTCACGGCGGACAGGTAGGACAGGAACAGGCCGATGCCCGGCAGGCCGCCGTAGAGATCCAGCCCGGCGGGCGCGACGCGGCGGGAGGCGGCGTCGACGACCTCGACGGTGAGCCAGCCGATCCGGTCGCCGTCCCGGACGGCCGTCGCGTCGAGGCGCCGGGCGATGTCCAGGGCGTCCCGTACCGGGTCGTCGCCGGACGGCCGGTGCGCGGGGTGGCCGGCGCGCGGCCGGGTGTCCAGCGCGGCCAGGCTCGCGTCGATGATCTGCAGCTGGCCGGCGAGATCGTCCTCCCCCAGCGCGGCGAGCCGTGCCGCGGTCTCCTCGATCGGGGGCACGGGCAGTACGTCCGGCAGGCGCGTCCCGTCCTCCAGCCACACGTCGCGGTGGCCGGGGCGGACCTCGAAGACCGGCACCTCGCCGCGCCGCAGCGCCGCCTTCTCCGCGTCGACGAGCGCCGCGCGGTGCGGGACACCGGGCCAGCCGGCCGCGAGCCGGTCGAGGCCGCGCTCGTGGGCGGCGGGATCGCGCACCGCCTCCGGCCGCCAGCCCTCCAGCAGCAGCCGGACGTAGAGGAACGTCGAGAGCTGGATCAGCCGCACCGGGACGTCCGCGCAGCCGTGCAGCGGCCCGGCGGGCGCGAGGAGAGTGGTCCCGGCGGCGGCCAGCCGGCGGTAGGCGAAGGTGTAGCCGGCGGTGAGCGCGCCTCGGTGCGCGCGGGGGTCGGCGGCCTCCCCGCCAGGCAGGCGCAGCCGCCCCGCGGGCGCGGGGACGGTCCGGTAGCCGAGCCCGACCCGCATCCGGTCGGTGCCCGGGTCCTCGGTCATCGGCGTCGGGATGAGGGAGCGGCGGGCGGGGGCGATGCCGAGGGGGCTGATGTCGATGCCGAAGGGCAGCTCGGTGTCCGCGTCGGGCATGACGAGCGGGCCGGGGAGCAGGCCGGTGCGCAGCACGGACGCCGCCAGCCGCTCGGCGGCCGGGTCGCCGAGCCGCGCGCGGCGCGCCGCCGGCTGCGTCCCCTCGGTGTGGAACAGGGCCTCCAGGTCGATCACCACGGGGTCGGCGCCGGCGGCGATCACGTTGTCGGCGTGCAGGTCGTAACCGTGCACCGCGTGGGTCAGCGCGAGCAGCGCGCCCATCCGCCAGAAGAACGCCGGGAGCCGCTCCCCCGTGCAGGGGGCGGGCTCGATGTACTCGCTCCAGCCCCGGTCCCCCCGGTCCAGCAGCCTCGGACGGCGCAGCGGGTGGGGCACGCCTTCGGACGCGTTGAACCAGCCGAGGAGGCGGTCGAAGCAGCCGTCGACGGCCAGGCTCCGCGGTTTGTAGACGACGGTGCCGCGTTCGAACCGGACGATCGCGACCGTCCGGCCGCCCCGGTGCGTCTCGGCGGACCCGAACACGACGTCGCCGAGGGCCCCGAGGCCGCCGAAGGTCTCGGTGAGCGCGGGCAGGTCGGCGGCGAGGTCGCGGGCGAAGGCGGCGCGGGCGGCGACCCAGTCGTCCAGCATGCCGGGGACCAGCCCGGCGAGGACGGGGTGCGCCGCCCAGATCCGCCGTGCCGTCTCTGGTTCGCGCAGGCTCCGCACGAACGCCTCGTAGCGCTCCCGCGGTGTCGCGCCGTCCAGTCCGCGCCGCCTCGCCGCGTCGAGTTCCCGGGCCAGCGCCGGCTGGACGGCCATCGCGAGCCGGCCGGGCGGCGGCTCGCGGACGAGGAGTCCGGTCAGGCCGCCGGGGAGGCCCGGCCGGGAGCTCAGCTCGGCGCGCAGGGCGCGCCGAGCGGCGGCGATCTGGGGTCGCGCGATCTCCAGGAGGCCGAGGCCGGCGTCCTGGAGATCGTCCGACGCGGCGGAGGGAGCCGCCGCCGTGGCGCTCATCCGGCCTCACCCGGGCCGGAGCCTGGGCGGGGGCGTTCCTCCCCGTTATCGGAAGGGACACGGCCATCGGAAGGAACGCGGCCATCGGTAGGGGCGCGGTCATCGGTAGGGGCGCGGTCATCGGTAGGGGCGCGGTCGCCGGAAAGGGCGCGCAGCGGGCAGCCGGGCGCGGGCCGGCCGGCCGGCCGCGGGCCCGTCCCGCGAATGGGATCGATCACCGGGTCGGTGAATCCCGCGGCCGGCCCGGCCGCTTTATCCGGCTTCGGCATGTCACCGTCCCTTCCAATCCGCTACGAAGTTCTACCATGACAGATTTTTCGGAACAAGATCGATGGGGACCCTTTTAATTTCTTCGCCGGTGTGCTTACTCTCTCGGTTGGCACGGTGCAAGATCGGCATCGTGCATTTGTCGGCCGACCCGAGATCCGGGCGGTCGCGCAAAGCATGTCTGATGGGAGTTCGCCGTGCTGGACTACCTCATCGATGACCCGGGGCTGCGTGAGCGCGGCCCCGGCGAGGAACTGGCGATCGCGGTCGCGCGGGCTGCCGGGGGCGACGCGGCGGTCCGGCTCCGCGCGCCGCTGACGACGCTGTTCCCGCTCGCCTCCACCCGGCCCCGGCCCACCGTCCGCGAGCAGACCAAGGGCGGCACGGTCACCGACCGCACCCTGCGCTACGTGCGCGAACACCGCGACACCGGGCGGGACGGCGACCGCGGCACCCGCTACGGCGCGACGCCCGAGGCGGTGTTCCGGCCGGCGGTCGCCAAGGCGGAGCTGACCGAGATCTCCGTCGCCGTGCCGGCGCCCGCCGAACTGTGCCACGACCCGGCGTTACTCGCCCGCTTCGTCGACCACCGCGTGATCGTCCGGCTGTGCACCGTGGAGAACGAGGTGCTCCTGCACGGCAGCGACGACGGCGCGATCCCCGGGCTGCTGCGCCTGGAGGGGCTGCGCCGCCTCAGCGCGGCGACGGAGGATGCCCAGGCGGGCGCGGTGATGGACGCCCTGATGGGCGGCTGCGCCGAGGTGGAGGAGATGGGCGGCTCGTGCGACGGGCTCGTCATGCACCCCGCCCTGTACTGGCGGCTCGTGGGCGGCGGCGCGCTCCCCTCGCTGGACTCGGCGGGGCTGCGCATCACCCGAACCCGCATGATCGAGCGGGACCGGGTCCTGCTCGGCGACTTCCGCGCCGGCATCACCCTGCTGGACGGTGAGGAGTCGACGCTCGCGCTGCGCCGCCCGGCCGGCGACGGCGCGGCGACGATCACCGCCGCGATGCGCCTCGGCCTCGCCGTGCACCTGCCCCAGCACTTCGTCCTGCTGAGCCTCTGACCGCACTCCGATCTCCCCGGTGCTCCCCCGGGCCCCGAACGGCAGGGCCCGCGTCCG
This sequence comes from Actinomadura chokoriensis, assembly GCF_041463665.1. Lineage (GTDB taxonomy): Bacteria > Actinomycetota > Actinomycetes > Streptosporangiales > Streptosporangiaceae > Spirillospora > Spirillospora chokoriensis_A. The sequence goes on along the minus strand of NZ_JAXCEJ010000010.1, from coordinate 19,902 downwards.
TGAGAAATGGAGGTGACCGACATGCGCACGACCCCGTGGTGACAATACCCGGTCACAATCCGTGGTGACGCCCTTGGCGACGATCCGCGATGCCGATCGACCGCCATTCCGCGTCCCGGCAGGATCAGGAGGTGAATCGTATGCGCACGACGCCGTGGTAAACCTACCGGATAACTCGGAAATCCGCCGAGCGGCATGCACGACAATGGCCGCGCGACTGAATTCGGTCACATGAATTCGCGGCGGCCCGCGCCGAATTACCGATAACGGCGCAGCGGCGCCCGCGGTACCCTCCGGTGCCGCGGGCGCCCTCCTTCCCGGGCGGCGGCGCCGGCGAGCGCGGTCGCCAGCAGCCCCGCCGCGAGCCCCGCCCACGCGACCCGGAACGCGGTCCCGGTCGGCTCGTGCAGCACGGCCGCGAGCCCGCCGATCCCGGCCGCCGCGCCGGCGGACCGGGCCAGCATGATCAGCGCGCTGCCGCTGCCGAACCGGGCGGGCGGGACGGCGGCCATCGCGATCGTCTCGATCGCCACGGCGGCCGCGGCCGTCCCGGCCGTCCCGGCGACGAGCGCGGGCAGCACCACCCCGGGGTAGCTCCGTCCGGCGCCGAGGACCTCCGCCGCGAGGGGCCAGCACCAGCCCGCCGCGCCCACCACGCCGCCCGCGACCGCGACCGCCCGCGCGCCCGCCCGGCGCACCAGCGGGCCGCTCCACCAGGAGACGACGGCCGAGGTCAGCGGTCCGGGCGTGAGCGCGAGCCCGGCGGCGAGCACCGGGTAGCCCCAGCGGTCGGTGAGGAACAGCGCCACGCACAGCGCCACCGCGAACTGGGTGACGCTGAGCAGCGCCATCGCCGCGTTGCCCGCCGCCGTGGAGCGGGCCCGCAGCAGCGTGAAGTCCGCCGCCGGGCGGGGATGGCGGAGCGACCGGCGCACCCCGAGGCAGGTCAGCGCGGCCCCGGCGGCGAGCGCGGCCGCGGTCCGGCCGGCCGTCCAGCCCCAGTCCGGGCCCTGCACGACGCCGAGCACCAGCGCGCCGACGCCGCCCGCGAGCAGCGCCGTGCCGAGCAGGTCGGGCAGGCCCTGCTCCCCCGCGTGCTCCCCCGCGTGCTCCCCCGCGTGCTCCCCCGCGTGCTCCCCCGCGTGCTCCCCCGCGCGCTCCCCCGAGTGCCCCTCCGCGCGCTCCCCCGAGTGCCCCTCCGCGCGCTCCCCCGAGTGCCCCTCCGCGCGCCGGGCCGGGACGCCCGCCGCGGCGCAGGCCAGGGCGAGCGCGCCGAGCGGCAGGTTGATCAGGAAGATCCAGCGCCAGCCGCCGAGGGCCAGCAGTGCGGCGCCGAGCGCGGGCCCGCTCGCGCCCGCGACGCCCGCGGCGGCGCCGAGCAGCCCGAACGCGTGCCCGGCCCGGCCGGGGAACTCGCTGAGCCCGACCGAGATCGACAGCGCGACGACCGCGCCGCCGCCGGTCGCCTGCAGCATCCGCGCCAGCACGAGCCCCACCGGGCCGGTCGCGAGCGCGCAGGCGGCCGAGCCGAGCGTGAACACCGCGAGGCCGCCGAGGAAGATCCGCTTGGGGCCGAGCCGGTCGGCCGTTCCCCCGGCCGGCAGCAGCACGGCGGCGAACACCACCGTGTAGGCGGTGATCGTCCAGGACAGCCCGGCGAGGGTGCTGCCCGGGAACTCGCGGAGCAGCTGCGGGATCGCGATGCTGACGATGTTGTAGTCGATCACCGCCATGACGTTGGCGAGGATGACCGAGGTGAGCGCCAGCGCCCGCCGCCGGGACGCGCTCGCCGGAGCCGCGAGCACCCCGGCGAGCATTCCCGCGAGCGGCCCGGCGCTCACTGCGCGGCGGCGGTGCGGGCCCTCCGGGCGAACTCCTCCTCGAGGACGCGTTTGCGGATCTTCCCGGTCGGCGTCTTCGGCAGCTCGGCGACGATCTCCAGCCGGTCGGGCTCGTAGCCGGGCGTCATTCCCGCGCCCGAGACCTGCTCGCGCAGATCCTCCAGCGTCGGCGGGGCGGTGCCCGGCGCGGGGACGACGACGGCGACGACGGTCTCGCCGAGCAGCGGTTCCGGCTCCCCGACGACCGCGACCTCGGCGACGCGCGAGTCGGCGCGCAGGATCCCCTCCACCGCGACCGCGGGGACGTGCAGCCCGCCCTTGTTGATCATGTCCTTGGTACGGCCGATGATCTTGATGCCGCCGCGCCCGTCCGGCCGGGCCAGGTCGCCGGTGACGAACCATCCGTCGTGCAGCGCCGCGGCGAACGCCTCGTCGGCGCCCTCGTAGCCGAGGCACATGTTCGCGCCGCGGACCTCCAGGCGCCCCGGCCCGTCCGCGACGACCGCGCCGTCCTCGCCGACGAGCCGCGCCGACATCCACTCGACGGGCCGGCCGTCACTGCGGGACGCCCAGTCCGGCGGGTCGTCGGGGCGGCCGATCGTGACGCCGCCGTTCTCGGTCATCCCCCACAGCGACCGGACGGGGAACCCGAACGTGTCGTGGAACCGCCCCGGCAGGTCCGGCGGGATCGGCGTGGACCCGGTGACCATGTGCCGCAGCGCGACCGGCCGCGGGTTCGCCCGCTGCTCCGCCACCAGTTCGTCCAGGATGAACGGGGTGAAGTACGCGGCGGTGATCCCGTATCTCGCGGCGAGGTCGAGGAAGTCGCCGGGCTTGAACGCGTCCGCCCACACGGCCGTCGCGCCCGCGACGAGCGGCGCCAGCATCCCGTAGAGCCAGCCGCCCTGCCCGCCGACGATGCACGGCGTGGACAGCACGTCGTCCTCGCCGAGCCCGAGCGGAACGGTGTAGGAGCGCGCCATCGCGTACAGCGTGTTGTGCGAGTGCCGGACGCCCTTCGGCCGCCCGGTCGTCCCCGACGTGTACATGATCTGGAGGACGTCGTCGCCGGACGGCCGGTGCCGGGGCGCCGCGCCGCCCGCCGTGAGCAGGGCGCCGTCGAAGCCGGTCGCGCCCTCGGGGACCTTCTCCCCCACCACGATCTGGTGGCGCAGCGCGGGCAGCCGGTCGCGCATGCCCGCGATGGTCCCGGCGATCTCCAGGCCGCGCACCTCGTCCAGCGACACGACGGCGCTGGCGCCGGACTCGCGCAGGATCCACTCGGTGTCGGCGGCGCCCGTCGCGATGTAGTACGGCACCACGACGGCGCCGGCGCGGCCGCAGCCGAGCGCGAGGACGGTTGCCTGCCACTGGTTGACGAGCTGCATCGCGACCCGGTCGCCGGGGCCGATGCCGAGCGCGGCCAGGCCCGCCGCGCACCGGTCCACGAGCTCCGCCACCTGCGCGTAGGAGAGGACGACGTCGGGCTCGTCCCCCGTCTCCCAGACATGCCCGACCACCGCCGGACGGTCCGGGGCGGCGTCCGCCCACCGGTCGAGATCGTCCAGGAACGTTCCGTCGCGCCACCAGCCGCGGCGCCGGAACTCCTGTGCGTCGTGCAGGCTCGCCATCGTCGGCCCCTTCCATGCCGGGTGACTTGATCATGACCACGGCGCGGCGGGATCGGCAACGGCCACTGTTGACGAAGACCGGCGGGACCGGTCGGCACCCGGGCTCAGGCGATCTCGCGCCAGTCCAGGACGGGCGCGGCGAGGTCCCTGATGGCGGCGAGGAGGCCGAGCCGGTTGGCGCGGACGCCCGGGTCCTCGTCCATGACCATCACGTCGTCGAAGTAGGCGTCGATGGGCGCGACGAGGGCGGACGCGGCCGTGGCGAACTCCGGCACGGACGGCCGGGCGGTCAGCTCGGCCTTGACGCGGGTGAACGCCTCGTGCAGGTCGCCCTCGGCGCGCTCGGTGAACAGGGCCGGGTCGTAGCCGGCGCCGGCGGCGTCGGGCACGATGCGCAGGACGCGCTGCAGCGCGGTCGTGAGCCGCTCGAACCGGGGCGACCCGAGCAGCTCCGCCAGGTCGCCCGCGGCCCGCGCGGCGTGCGCGGGCGCGCCCGCGAGCGGCAGCACGGCCCGGACGACGTTCACCGCACGCCCCTCGTCCAGGAGGTTCTGCTCCAGGCGGCGCGCGATGAAGCGTTCGGCCTCCGCGAGCGCGTCCGGGGCGGCGGTGACGGGCTGGTGCCGGGCGGCGAGGGCGAGGCCGTCGCCGACCGTGACGGGCGCGAGGCGCGGGACGTCCCGCAGGATCGCGGTCAGCGCCAGCGCGGCGCGGCGCATCCCGAACGGGTCGGAACTCCCGGTCGGCGCGGAGCCGACGGCGAACAGCCCGGTCAGGAGGTCGAGCCTGTCGGCGGCGGCGAGGACGGCCCCGGCGACGGTGGCGGGCAGCGCGTCGCCGGCCGAGCGGGGCAGCTCCATCTCGTGCAGGGCCAGCGCGACGCCCTCGGCCTCCCCTGCGCGGCGGGCGTACTCGCGGGCCATCGTCCCGGCGAGGCTCGGCAGCTCGATGACCATGGACGAGGCAAGGTCGAACTTCGCCAGCGCGGCGGCGCGGGCGAGCGTGGCCCGCTCCTGCGCGGTGAGGTCGAGGCGGCCGGCCAGGTCGGCGGCGAGCGCGGCGATGCGGGACGACCGGTCGGCCATCGACCCCAGCCGTTCGGTGAACGTGAGCCTGCCGAGCCCCTCCTTGATCTGCTCGGGCGTGCGCCGGAGGTCCTGCCGGAAGAAGAACGAGGCGTCCTCATAGCGCGCGCGGAGGACGGCTTCGTTCCCGGCCCGGACGGCGTCGTGGTCGCATTCGCCGTTGGCGACCGTGACGAAGTGCGGGAGGAGCCGGTTCGACGGCCCGCGCACCGGCAGGTAGCGCTGGTGCTTGCGCATGACCGTGGTGAGGATCTCCTCGGGCAGCTCCAGGTACTTCCCGTCGAAGGAACCGAGGACGGCGACGGGCTCCTCGACCAGGTTGACGATCTCCTCGACGAGGGCGTGCTCGGCGGCGACGTCGACCGTCCCGTCGTGGCTGCGCGCGAGGGCCGCGGCGTCCTCGGCGACGCGGGTCCGGCGGCGGGACGGGACGGGCTCGATGCCGTGCCCCCGCAGGACGCCGACCAGCGACGCGGCGTCCGGCACGTCGACGCGCGGCGAGTCGGACGTCCGGTGGACGCGGGTGGAGCGCCCGGCGGCGAGGTCCGCGACCGTGAACGGGACCTCCCGCTCGTCCAGCAGCGCGAGGAGCCAGCGGATCGGGCGGGCGAACGACAGGCCGGGGGCGTTCCACCGCATGTTCTTGCCCGCGCGGAGCCCGGTGACGATGTCCGGGAGCAGCGCGGCCAGGACCTCGGCGGCGGGGCGCCCGACGACCTTCCGTACGTATCCGGCGTACTCCCCGCCCGACACGGTCACCCGCTGGACGTCCGACACCGCGACGCCCTGCCCCTGCGCGAACCCTCGCAGCGCCCGCGTCGGCTCCCCGGACGCGTCGTAGGCGGCGGCGAGACGCGGCCCCTTCACGACCTGCTCGGTGTCGGGCTCGCGGGCCTCCAGGCCGTGGACGAGCACGATGATCCGGCGGGGCGTCGCGCACGTCTCGAGCGAGGAGGCGTCGGTGAGCAGCCCGGCCGCCGCCAGCCCGTCGCGCAGCCGCTCCGCCACATGATCGGCCGTCCGCGCCACCTCGCCCGGCGGCAGTTCCTCGACCCCGATCTCCAGCGCGAACGTCCCGGCGGAGGAGGCGTCCGGCGGCGCGCCCGCCGCGGCGGCGGCGGGCCGCGCCGCGGCGTCGCCGAGCGGATGCCCGAGCTCGGCGCGGCGCTCCACCCACAGGGCGGCGACCTCGTGGGCGAGGCCGCGCATCCGGGCGAACGCGCGCGCCCGCTCGGTGGTGCCGATCGCACCCCGCGCGTCCAGGACGTTGAACGCGTGCGAGCACTTCAGCACGTAGGAGTGGGCGGGGACGGGCAGCCGCGCGTCCAGCATCCGCCGCGCCTCGGCCGCGTACGCCTCGAACAGCTCCCGGTTCGTCGCGATGTCGGCGTCGTCCAGGTAGTAGCGGCTCATCTCGTACTCGGCCTGCCCGAAGGCCTCCCCGTAGGTGACGCCGGGCGCGTACGCGATGTCCTTGAAGTGGGAGACGCCCTGCAGCGCCATCAGGATGCGTTCCATCCCGTAGGTGATCTCGACCGACACGGGGTCGAGGGTCAGCCCGCCCGACTGCTGGAAGTAGGTGAACTGGGTGATCTCCAGGCCGTCCAGCCAGACCTCCCAGCCGAGCCCCCACGCGCCGAGCGCGGGCGAGGCCCAGTCGTCCTCGACGAACCGGACGTCGTGGGCGCGCAGGTCGACGCCGAGCGCGGCGAGGCTGCCGAGGTACTGCTCCTGCGCGTCGCCCGGCTCCGGCTTGAGGATCACCTGGAACTGGGTGTGGGTCTGCAGCCGGTTCGGGTTGTCGCCGTACCGCGAGTCGTCCGGGCGGACGCTCGGCTCGACGTAGGCGACGCGCCACGGCTCCGGCCCGAGGACGCGCAGCGCGGTGGCCGGGTTGAGCGTGCCCGCCCCCACCTCGGTGTTCATCGGCTGCGCGACGAGGCAGCCGCGTCCCGCCCAGTAGTCGGTGAGCCGGATCAGGGCGTCCTGCATGGTCAGCACGGGAGTCTCCAATGGCGGCGGTCGGATGAAGCCTAGGGCCGCCCGGGACCTCGCCCGGTGTCGAACATGCCGACAGCCTGCCGGACCGGCGGCGTCGGCGCGAGCGGATTACCGTCGCAGGACGTTCAGTTCGACGCCGCCGACGATCCGGCCGCGCAGCACCTCGGCGAGCCGGTCGGAGACCCGCTGGACGGTGACGCGCTCGTCGTGCCCGTCCACGACGGCGAACCGCACCGCGACCTCGGCGGACGTCCCCTCGATGACCCGGACGCCGGTCACGGACGGGTCGGAGCCGAACGCGGCCTCGACCGCGGCGAGGACGTCCGGGTCCTCGTGCGGCGGCGGGATGGGCCGGCCCTCGGCGAGCAGGTGCAGGCGCAGGCCGTCCACGGCGAACGGGACCGGGCCCGCCACGTCCACGACCAGGGCGTCGGCGCCCTCGTCGAGGGCGGCGCGGCACGCGTCGCCGCCGCGCACCGTCACGGGGCGGGCGTCGGCGCGCCACGCCCTCATCGTCTCCGAGCAGGTGAAGCCGAGCACGCCGCGCCGCCCGTCGTCGCCGATCAGCGTGGGCAGCGCCATCTCGCTCGACTTCTCCCGGCGCGGCTCGCCGGGCGCGACCTCCTCCTCCTCGGTGAGGACCGCGACGATCGGGACGAGCAGCCGGGCCCCCTGCAGCCGCCGCAGCACCGTGTGCGCGCCGACGCGCCCGGCCGCGAACCCGGTGAGCGCTTCGCACAGCCGGGGGTCGGCGCTTCCGTCGTCTCCCGGGATCAGTGGTTCGGGAATGGTCAGTCCGGACACGGCAGGAAGGCTATAACCTCCGGTGACCGCTGCGCCTACCTATTCGGATACTGTTCGTGGCCGCCCGGTCACCCGAGGTCGGCGATGGCGGCGACGGTGCCGCCGCCGGAGGGCCCCTGGTGGACGGCCGCGACCGACACGAACACCGCCGGGTCGCCGGTGACGGACGCGGCGACGCCGCCGACGCACGCCTTGATCTGCCGGTGCCAGTGCACGTCGGAGTCGTCGAGCATGATGTTGCGGCGGCCCCGGACCGAGCCGCCCGGGTCGGCCTCGCACTTGATGAACACGTTCACGAGCCGGTCGCCGAGGTCGGACGTGCGGGGCCGCTCGGGCAGGTCGAGGCCGGCGGCCCTCACCGCGTCCCAGATGCCGTCGGCGTCGAGTGCGTCCTTCATCACACCGTGTCCGGCCCGGTAGCGGCCGCCGATGCCGCGCACGTTCCCGACGACGACGATCTGCGCGCGGTCGAGTTCGACGCCGGACGAGCACGACGCCACCGACGAGTACAGCGAGAGGTCCCTGTGGATCTGCTCCGCCGACGGCATGCTGATCTCGCCGAGCGCGACGGCGATGCCGAGCGCGGTGGTCGAGTTGGAGATGTCCATCGACTTGAGCGTGTCGTCGGTGACGACGTCGCGGCCGCGCGACTTCGCGTCGTTGATCGTGTCGAGGGTGAGCAGCGGCGTCTTCGTCTGGACGTAGTGGACGTCGGCCGGGTCGTCGATCCCGGCGATCTTCATGGCCTCGCGGACGCCGCCGGCGACGGTCTCGACCATCGCGGGACGGCCGATGTCCTCGGGCAGGATGACGTCGCTCATCGCGACGCCCACCGACAGGCGGGGCTCGTCCGAACCGGCCGGCGACCCCGGCGCCGTCGCCGGGTCGACGGTCGCGAAGACGGTCGCGTGCGGGCTGAGGACGCCGTCGGTGCCGCCGGACCAGACGAGGGGGACGCGCGCCACCTCGTCCGCCGTCCGGGTCCCCCTGGCGAGCAGCACCTCGCGGAACGCCCGGTCGGCCAGCAGCCGCGTGTAGTCGTTCACGCCGCCGTTGCCCTCGGTCTTGCCGACGACGGCGAGGACCCGGTCGGCCTCCAGGACGCCGTCGTCGATCAGCCGGGCCAGCCCGGACGCGTCGGTCACGCTCTCGATGGGGATCTTGCGGACTTCGATCGGATCGGGCACGTCATCGCTCCTCAGCTGCTCGGTCGAATCGATCTCTACCCTGCCGGTCCCGGTGGGTCACGCCTCGACGACCGTCCCCGCCTCACCGCGGGCGGCGTCGCCGAGCCGGGCCAGCGACGCGATCGCCGCCCGCCGGCCGCCGGACGCGACGAACCGGCGCGCCGCCTCCACCTTCGGGCCCATGCTGCCGCCGGCGAAGTGCCCGGCGGCGGCCAGCGCGGCCAGCTCCGCGGCCGTGGTGCGGTGCAGCGGGCGCGCCCGCGGCGTCCCGAACCCGGTCATCGCGCCCTCCACGTCCGTGGCGATCACCAGGACGGACGCGCCGAGCCGGCGGGCCAGCAGCTGCGCCGCGAGGTCCTTGTCGACGACGGCCTCGACGCCGCGCAGCGTCCCGTCCACCCGCACCACGGGCGCTCCCCCGCCGCCTGCCGCGACCACGACGTGGCCCGCGTCCAGCAGCGCCGCCGCCGCGCCGGCGTCGAGGATCTCCAGCGGCTCGGGCGAGGCGACGACGCGCCGCCAGCCGCGCTCGCCGAACGACCGCCACGTCTCGCCGAGCGCCATCGACCGGCGCGCCTGCTCCTCCGGGAAGTAGCGTCCGATCGGCTTGGCGGGGGCGCCGAACCCGGGGTCGGCCCCGTCCACGAGCGTGCGCGTCACCACCGTGGCCACCGGGCGGGCGGCGCCCCGCGCGGCCAGCGCCCGGTCCAGCGCGTTCATGATCATTACGCCGACGGTGGCCTGGGTCTGCGCGCCGCACCAGTCCAGCGGGACGGGCGGCACCACCCCGGCCGCCAGCTGGTTCTTGATCAGCAGGTTGCCGACCTGCGGGCCGTTGCCGTGCGTGAGCGCCACCCGCGCGCCCGCCGCGACCAGCCCCGCCACGCGCGCCATCGCGGCCTCGATCGCCGCCGCCTGCGCGTCCGGCGCGGCGCTGCCGTCCGGTGCGGTCATGGCGTTGCCGCCGAGCGCGATCAGGACCCGCTCGCCGTCGAGCGTCCCGCCGTTCCAGGTCACGGACGGACGCTAACCCGTGCGGCGGGCGGCGCTCATGGGCGAAACCAGCCCAAGCAACGCCGCCCGTTCGGCAACCTCCGCCCAACCGGTCGGGCGCTGTCGTCCAGCGAGTCCGGCCGGCCCGTCGCCTTCCGGAACGTGGCATGCTTCTCAGCGGAGGCGGGCGAGGCGCTCCACGGCCTCGTCGATGACCTCGTCCTTCTTGCAGAACGCGAACCGGACGAAGTGGGCGCCGGCGTCGGCGTGGTCGTAGAACACCTGCGTCGGGATCGCGACGACGCCCGCCTTCTCCGGCAGGGCGCGGGCCAGCTCCATCCCATCGGTGAAGCCGAGCGGCCGGATGTCGGCCTGCACGAAGTACGTGCCCTGCGGCCGGTAGGTCGTGAACCCGGCCGCCTCCAGCCCGGTGATGAGGCGGTCCCGCTTGCCCTGGAGCGACTTGCGCAGCTCCTCCACCCACGGGATCTCGTTGCGCAGCGCGTACGCGGCGGCCCGCTGGTAGGGGGCGCTGACCGCATAGGTGAGGAACTGCTTCACCGTCTGGACGGCACGGACATGGGGCGCGGGCGCTGTCACCCAGCCGGTCTTCCATCCGGTGACGGAGAACGACTTGCCCGCGGACGACACCGACACCGTCCGCTCCCGCATCCCGTCGAGCGTGGCGAGGGGGATGTGCCCGGCTTCGTCGAACGTGAGGTACTCGTAGACCTCGTCGGTGATCGCGATTAGGTCGTGCTCGCGGCAGACGCCGGCGATGGCCTCCAGCTCATCCCGCGTGAACACGGTGCCCGCCGGGTTGTGCGGCGAGTTCACCAGGATCGCGCGCGTGCGGGGGCCGACGGCGGCGCGCAGCGCGTCGGGGTCGAACGTGAAGCGCCCTTCCACGGGACGCAGCGTGACGGGCCTCCGGACGGCCCCGGCGAGCGCGATCACCGCCGCGTAGGAGTCGTAGTACGGCTCGAACACGATGACCTCGTCGCCCGGCCCCGCGAGCGCGAGCACCGACGCGGCGACGCCCTCGGTGGCGCCCACGGTCACGAACACCTCGATCGCCGGGTCGTACTCCAGCCCGTACCGGTCGAGCCGCTGCGCCGCCACCGCCTCGCGCAGCTCGGGCAGGCCGGGACCGGGCGGGTACTGGTTACCGCCCGAGCGGATGGCCTCCACCGCCGCGTCGAGCACCCCGGCGGGGCCGTCCTCGTCCGGGAAGCCCTGCCCCAGGTTGATGGCGCCGGTCCGGACGGCGAGGGCCGACATCTCGGCGAAGATCGTTTCGCCGAAACCCTGCATGCGCTCGACCAGTGGCTCTCTCATGGTCACCAGCCTAGGCCCGGCGTCCCGGCGCACACGGGAGCATGACGGGGACGGTCGCGGAGCGGTGGTCGCGGAGCGGTGGTCGCGGAGCGGTGGTCGCGGAGCGGTGGTCGCGGAGCGGTGGTCGCAGACGGGTGAAGGCCCCGGCGGGGTGGCGTCCTAGAGTTCGCCCAGGCGGGTCTTGACGACCTTGCCCATCGCGTTGCGCGGCAGCGAGTCGACCAGGTGGACGACACGGGGACGCTTGTGCGCCGACAGCCGCTCGGCGACGAAGTCGATGAGCCCGTGTTCGCCGACGCCGTCGGCGACGACGTACGCGGTCACCTGCTCGCCGAGGTCGTCATGGGGGGTGCCGACGACGGCCGCCTCCCGGACGGCGGGATGCGCGAGCAGCGCGTTCTCGACCTCGCCGGCGCCGATCCGGTAGCCGCCGCTCTTGATCAGATCGGTGGACGCGCGGCCGACGATGCGGTGCCAGCCGTCCGGGCCGATGCTCGCGATGTCGCCGGTGCGGAACCAGCCGTCCGGCGCGAACGACTCCGCGGTCGCCTCGGGGCGGTTGAGGTAGCCCTTGAACAGCAGCGGCGCGCGGACGTGCAGCTCGCCGGGCGTCTCTCCGTCGTCCGGGACGGCGGATCCGTCCTCGGCGACGAGGCGGGTCTCGACGCCGGGCAGCGGGGTGCCGACGAAACCGGGGCGCCTGTCGCCGTCGGCGCGCGCGCTGACCGTGATGAGGGTCTCGGTCATCCCGTAGCGCTCGACGGGACGGTGCCCGGTGAGTCCGGCCAGCCGCTCGAAGACGGGCACGGGCAGGGGCGCGCTGCCGGAGACGAGAAGCCGGGCGCTGCGGAGGGCCTCGGCGGTGGACGGGTCCGCCGCCGTCCTCGACCAGACGGTAGGGACGCCGAAGAACAGGCTGCCGCCGTCGTCCTGCGCGGCGGCCGCGTACAGCTCGGGCTTAGGACGGCCCGTGTGGACGAGCGGCGACCCCACCCGCAGGGCCCCGAGCACGCCGAGGACGAGCCCGTGCACGTGGAAGAGGGGCAGCCCGTGGACGAGGACGTCGCCGGGCGTCCACGCCCAGGCTTCGGCGAGCGCGTCGAGCCCGGCGGCGATCGCACTCCGCGAGATGAGAACGCCCTTCGGCGCACCCGTGGTGCCGCTCGTGTAGAGGATGAGCGCGGTCGCATCGGCGGGGACGCCCGTTCCGCCGCCGCCGTCGCGCGGCAGCCGGTCGACCGGGAGGAGGGGCGGTTCGCCCGCCGCCTGTCTCACGTCGCTCGCGGCGAGGATCATGCTCGCGCCCGAGTCGCCGAGGATGTGGGCGCGTTCGGCGGGGCCCGAGTCGGGCGGCAGCGGCACCACGGGGACACCCGCGAGGAGTCCGCCGAGGACCGCCGCCACCGTCTCCAGGGACGCCGTGGCGTGCACGGCGACGGCGTCGGCGCCCGCGATCTCCGCGGCGACGGCGGACGCCCAGCCGAGCAGTTCGTCGCGCGGCAGTTCCCGTCCGGCGATCCGCACCGGGCCGCCGGTCTCGCCGAGCAGGTCCATCACTCGCCCCTCTCCTTCTCCTCCAGCCAGGCCAGTACCGCGTCGGTGTGCTCGCCGAGCAGCGGCGGCGCGGTGTGCTCGCGTCGCGGCGCGCCGTCGAAGCGCAGCGGGGGGCCGGGCAGCTCGATCCGGCCGAGCCGCGGATGGTCGACCTCGATGACGAGGCCCTGCGACCGGGTCTGCTCCCACTCGTAGACCTCGTCGATCGACCGGATCGCACCGGCGGGCACCCCGGCCTCGTCCAGCCGGGCGAGCCAGGCGTCGCGCGTGTCGCCCGCGAGGACCTCCTCGATGTCGGCGGTCAGCTCCGGGCGACGCGCCGCACGGTCCGGGATCGTCGCGTAGCGCGGGTCGTCGGGGTCGAGGCCGACGAGCGGCGCGAACCGCCGCCACAGGTTCTGGTTCGCGACGCCGATCTGGAGCTGCCCGTCCTTGCAGCGGAACGTCCCGTACGGAGCGATGGACGGGTGGTCGTTGCCCACCGATTCGGGGACGTCGCGGGCGACGGTCCAACGCGTCCCCTGGAACATGTGGGCGCCCACGACCGACGCCAGCAGCGACGTGCGGACGACCGTTCCGCGGCCGGTGCGGGTCCGCTCGTACAGCGCCGCCAGCACCCCTGCGACCCCGTTGCCCGCCGCGAGGATGTCCGCGATCGACAGCCCGACCTTGCTCGGCGTGCCGGGCGGGCCCGTCACGCTCATGATGCCCGCCTCGCCCTGCACGATCGCGTCGTAGCCGGGACGTCCGCCCTCCGGCCCGTCGTGCCCGAACCCGGTGATGGACAGCACGACCAGCCCCGGATTCAGCTCGTGCAGGCGCTCGACCGGGAAACCGAGCCGATCGAGGACGCCCGGCCGGAAGTTCTCCACGAGCACGTCGGCGTGCCGGACGAGCCTTGTCAGGGTCTCCGCGCCCTCGTCCGACTTGAGGTCGAGGGTGATCGACTCCTTGTTCCGGTTGATGGACAGGTAGTAGGTGCTGACCTGGTCGTCGCCCGCGAACGGCGGCCCCCAGCCGCGGGTCTCGTCCCCGCCTCCGGGCTGCTCGACCTTGATGACCCGGGCACCGAGGTCGGCGAGCGTCATGGTGGCCTGCGGGCCCGCCACCACGCGGCTGAGGTCCACGATCAGGACGCCTTCGAGCGGTCCGGGCAAGGAGGTCCTCCTTAGAGGGCAGGGCTTGGAAGTTCGCGGGCAGGGCATCTGGAAGTTCGCGGGCAGGGCATCTGGCAGTTCGCGGGCAGGGCGTCTGGCAGTTCGCGGGCAGGGCGTCTGGAAGCGGGTAGGGCACCTGGAAGTATGCCGTCCGTGCCGCACACCGCCATGACCTACCCGGCGCTCGCCGCGCGCCTGCTCGCGCTGCCGCCGTCCTGCGGCCCCGCGCGCCTGATCGCGGTGGACGGCCCGAGCGGCGCCGGCAAGTCGACGTTCGCCGGTCACCTGGCCGAGGTGCTGGTCGGCGCGCCCGTGATCCGCTCGGACGATTTCCGGGTGCCGTGGGACGCGGACCCGCTCACCTGGTGGGAGCCTCTCCGCAGCGCGGTCCTCGACCGGCTTTGTGAGGGGCGGCCCGCTCTGCTGCGCCGCTACGACTGGCATCACGACCGCTACGGTCCCGAGGAGGAGATCCCACCCGTGCCGGTGCTGTTCATCGAGGGTGTCGGGGCGGCCTGGGCCGGGTCGCCCGCCGCCTACCGCATCTGGATCGACGCGCCCCACGACCTCCGCCGTGCCCGCGCCCTCGACCGCGACGGCCCCGAACACGCGGACGCGTGGGACGCCTGGGCCGTCCGCGAACAGGCTCACTTCAGCACCGACGCCACACGTGCGCGCGCTGACCTGCTGGTGGACGGAACCACGTTCACCCAGCACCGCTTCTCCTCCCTATGAACCTTCATCGGGCACCAAGCGTGCCAGTTCTATTGATCCGGTGGTTTGGTGATCCGGTGTTGATGTTTCGCTGTTCTGGCGTTCCCGGTGGTTCCTGTCGGAGGTTTGCGCGTGTTCCGTGCCCGAAGTTCGGAGTTCGATTAATTGTGGTGGGGGCGGCGCTGCGTACGGGGCCGCCCCTCCAAAGTCAAGGGCGCTTCGCGTCGCTTCGCGATGGACTTCGTCCACCCTTGACTTCGGAGCCTCTGCGACCCCTGAGCGCAGCTTTTCGTCGGGCAGGCTCCGCCTGCCCTCTGCCCGACGCGCCGCCCCCACCCGTCCAAGAGTCGTGTTCGGCTGCTTCGTTCCGCCGAGGTGTCACCCCTGCACAGAAGGCTGGCAGCCAGGGCCCATAAAGTCCAGTATGAGCAATAGGCGCAATAGGTGCATTTCGGGGGACGGCTCTTTGGTGCGCAATTTTAGGGGTCTGAATTTGGGTCGTGGGGTGCAATATCGCGGCCAAGCAGGTATCATATTCATATGAGTTCAGTCACGGTCGACCTTGACGGGGCGTCCACCATGGAATTGGTGAGCGCCGCGTCTGCGATCGCCGCCGAACTCGCCCGCCGTGACGCGCCCGAATCGGCGGCGGCCTGCATGGAACTCACCGAAACACTCACCACCGCCACTGATATGCAAGAGGCGGCCCTTTCCGGGTTCGTCGACGTCGTGGACCGGCACAGGGAAGCGCAGCGGTGGGGGTTCCCGTCCACCAGGTCATGGCTGCGGTCGCGGCTGGGCATGCGCGAATCCCGCGCCAGAGAACGCCTGAACCTGGCCCGCCAGCGGCACCGCCTGACCCAGGTCACCACCCGCTGGGCTGCAAGCGACCTTTCGCTCGGCTACGCCTCGACCATCGCCGATGCGGTCGTCCGCCTCGACGACGCGGACTGCCGGGCAGCGGAACAGATTCTGCTCGAGATGGTCGACCAGGGCTTCTCCGCCGGGAAGGTGGCCTCCTTCGGCAAGCGGGTCCGAGACGTCATCGCCGAGCGCGACGGCACTGAACGGGCCGACTCCGACACCCGGCACGGCTACGAGCGGTCCTGGATCGATACCTCCCGTTCACTGGACGGCGGTCGCTACGTCAAGGGCTGGCTGAACGCCGAAGACGCCGCCATCTGGGATGGCACGCTCGGTCCCCTGGCCAAGCCCGCCGGCGTCGACGACCATCGTGACCTGTCCGAACGCACGGCGGCCGCTCTCAGCTCCGTGCTGTCGGGCGGCCACCGCGCCACCAAGGTCACCGTCATCTGCGACCTCGACACCCTCACCGGTGGCCAGGCCCCCGCGCGCCTCACCGACGGCACCCCGATCCCCGCCACGCAAGCCCGCCGCATCGCCCTCAGCGCGGGCGTCTCACCTCTCCTGCTGGGACGCGGCCACGCACCCCTCTACCTGGGCCACAGGGTCCGTTTCGCCAGCGGCCCCCAACGCCAGGTCCTGGAGACCCTCTACCCGACGTGTGCGGTGCAGGGCTGTGAGGTCCCCGGTGCACTGTGCGAAGTCGATCATGTGAACGGCTGGGCCCTCGGCCGCAGCCCCACCGACATCGACCGGCTCGCACTGTGTTGCGGATGGCATAACCGTTACAAGCACGCCAATCCAGAGCGGCTCCGCATCACGACGGAAGCAGACGGCCGCTACACCTACCGGCTCCACCCACCCGGAGCCGACCCGCCCGCCGAACCCGAACACCCCCCGCCGCCCCAGCTGCGCGCCGCCTGAGGCCCAGAGGCTCGGGGTGGGTTCACACTCGCGGCCATGGCTGGCGTCCCGAAATGGCGTCGATCACCTGGTTTCCGAGTGCCTATGCTCGCGACCATGACGGACGATGCCGACTACCTCACGACCAACAGGGCGCTCTGGGACGAGCCTCCCGATCCATGTGGCCAGTGACTTCTACGACCTGGCCGGGTTCAGGGCCGGCATGCAGATCCTGCGTCCGTTCGGGCTCCCCGAGGTCGGGGGACGCCACCGGGCGCCGGCTCGTCCACCTGAAATGCCGCTTCGACCTGCAGCCCCTCTCCCTTTCCGCAAGGTGACACCTCGGCGGGACGAAGCAGCCGAACACGACTCTTGGACGGGTGGGGGCGGCGCGTCGGGCAGAGGGCAGGCGGAGCCTGCCCGACGAAAAGCTGCGCTCAGGGGTCGCAGAGGCTCCGAAGTCAAGGGTGGACGAAGTCCATCGCGAAGCGACGCGAAGCGCCCTTGACTTTGGAGGGGGGCCCCGTACGCAGCGCCGCCCCCACCACAATTGACCGAACTCCGGGCACGGAACCCCGATAGGAACCACCGAAACCCTGGGCTCGGCGCAGCACGTCCCCGGTGCGTCCTGGCGGGTTCGTCTACCTCGCGGAGTTCCACCCGTTCGGCGACGCCCTCGACGACGAGGAGGGCCGTGCTCCGCTCCGCGCCACCCGGCCGGCACGCACATCGACCCATGGGGCACTGCCTTCACCCAGCACCGCTCCCTATGGACCGGGTCGACCTGACCCGGTCCATAGGGGCTAAAGGAAGCGGCGGATAGGGGTGATCGACAGTTCCCTGGCGCGCTGGGGCAGGGAACGCCGGGCCCAGCGCGCGTGATCGACCCGCTCGCTGCGGGCGAGGTCCGCGTCGAAGTGAGCGTCGAGCGTCGCGGTCAGGTCTTCGTCGATCACCGCGAGCATGACCTCCTCGTCGTGGTCGAGGGACCGCCGGTTGAAGTTCGTCGAGCCGAGCAGGGAGACCATCCCGTCCACGGTGATGATCTTGGTGTGCAGCATGGACGGCTGGTACTGGTAGATGCGCACACCGCAGCCCAGGAGCGTCTCGTAGTGCCGCTGGCTCGCCAGGCGGCTCACCCGCTTGTCGGCGTGCGGGCCCGGCAGGAGCAGTTCCACCTCGACGCCGCGGCGGGCCGTCTCGCACATCAGATCGATGAAGTAGGTATCAGGGGCGAAGTAGGCGGAGGCCACCCGCAGCCGCCGCTCCGCCAGCTGGAGGACGACCCTGAAGAGGGTCTGCATGTCCTGCCAGCCGAGACTGGCCGATCCCCTAACGACCTGCACCACGGCGTCACCGGCCGCCTCGTGGACGCCGAAGCGGTCGCGGTCGTCGAACAGCGCGTCGTCGCACTCGGCCCAGTTCTGGGCGAACGCGGCCGCGACGCCGTCCACCGCGGGCCCGCGCACCCGGAAGTGGCTGTCCCGCCACTCGTGCTCGTCGCGGGCGTCACCGCACCATTCCTCCGCGATGCCGACTCCCCCGGTGAACGCCGTCCGCTCGTCCACGACGAGCACTTTGCGGTGGCAGCGGTGATTCTGCTTGAACGGGGAGCGGGTCATGGGTTTGCGGAACCATCTGACCGTGACGCCCGCCCGGTCCATCTGGTCCAGTAGATCCCTCTCGATCTGCCAACTGCCGATGCCGTCCAGGAGCAGGCGGACCCGCACGCCCTCGCGCGCCCGGTCCGACAGCGCGTCGGCGAACCGGCGAGCGATGTCTCCGCGCCAGTACACGTAGGTCATCATGTCGATGGTGTGCCGTGCTCCGGCGATCTCCTCCAGCATCGCGGGGAAGATCTCGTCCCCGTTGAGCAGGGGGGTCACGGCGTTGCCCTCCGTCGCCGCCACGCCGATGAGCCGCTCCAGGGTCCGGCGGATCCGGTGCGCGCGGTCGGCGGCGGGGGGCGAGGGGGTGCCGGGGTCGGTCTCAGGTTCCGCCGGTCGTTGCTGGGGGACGGTCATTCCGGTCTCTTCTCCTTACACTGCCGTCGACGACCAGCCGCCCTCGCACTGCCGCATCGAGGACGCGAGGGTGATCGCCGCTCGGCGGAGATTTGTCCCCCTGTCCGCCCTTATTATTCCCCCCGGCCGTGCCCGCCCTCGCGCCGGGCCACGCTCAGGGCCGCCGCCTCGGGTACCGCTGCTTGATCTGCTCGACCAGACCGCCGAACCCGGCCACGGTCAGGGTGAGATATCCCTCATGGGGGTTCTTGCTGTCCCGCACACCGATCCCTGCACCCGGTGAAAGTCGTCCCAACTCAACGCACTGCTGGTCACTGATGCCCCCGCTGTGGCTGCTCTTCCGCCAGTGAACGATCATGAGTACTGCTCCAGGTAGCGCTCGACGAGGACGCGCGAGGCCTCTTCGGGTAGGGCCTTCGCACCGATACGTTCGAACTTAGTCGAAAAGTCCCTTACCTCGATGGGACTCTCGATCAAGCGTCCGCCGTTCTGAGCACCGGCGTAGGCGACATCCCGCTCTGGCAGGCAGATGATTTGGAACGGACCGTCGAATCCGTGATGAGCGCCGGCCGCAGTCGGGACGATACGCATGATGACGTTCGGCCGGGCGGCCATCTTGAGCACGTGCTCCAGTTGTTGCTTCATGACCTGGGGGCCACCGATGGGACATGCCAGCACGCTCTCGTCGACGAGCATCCACAGCACAGGCGCGTCCGAGCGCTCCAAGATCAAGCGTTGCTTCTCCAAACGCGTGGTGATCTCAGGCTCGATGTCCCCCGTCTCCGCTGCGAGAAGCGCGCGAATGTAGCCCTCTGTTTGGAACGGTCGGGGGATCGCCTTGCCGTGGTAGGTCTTGATCGTCGTTGACTGCTTCTCGTATTCCATGCACTGTCGCGCCCAGTCCGGATCATGAGCCATTCGGGCAAACCAGAGGATTAGTTGAAAAAGCAGACCCGTTCCATAGTGCCTGTCCAGCAGTCGCATCTGGTCGTCCTGTGGGCGCCGCCTGCCCGCCTCCAGGTTGGAAACAGTCGATCGGGCAGCCCCGATGATCTCGCCGCATTGAGCGAGCGACAGGTCGGCCTTCTCTCGCATGAAACGCATGAAGAAAGCTAGGAAGTGCCACATCGACACCCTGGGGTCCAGGGGTTCACGAACGGAAGGCATAGCTTCTCCTAAGTTTTCAACCCGCTTGGGCACAGCCAAAGGCTAGGCATCTCCGGTGATCCTTGTCACACGAAATCGGGAAGTCGGACAAGGACGGGACGATGGCGATGACGGTGACCGGGGATTTGATCATTTCGCTGATGGGCACGCCCGCCTCGGTGGGGCTCGCGCGCACTCTCGTGGACGCGCGGATTCGCAAATGGGACTACTTCCACATTCTCGACAACGCGCTTCTCATCGTCTCGGAGCTCGTCACCAACGCGGCCCGGCAGACGCCGCGCGAGGAGATCCGCCTCCAGTGCAGCCGGGACTCGTACGGGGTGACCATCGCCGTCTGGGATGGCGCCTACGAACTCCCCCGGGCCAAGCCGATGCGGGAGCTGACGCTCGATGACCTCGATCTGTCCGAGGCGGCCTTCGACGACAACGGCGGCTGGGGGCTGCACATCGTCCAGGTCCTGTCCGCCAAGTGCGGTGTCATCGCCGACCCCGGCGGCGGCAAGTGGGTCTGGTCCCGTTGCGCCACGAGGCGCTCTGACATATCCCCGGCTCAGCCGGGAGGGACTTGAAGGGAGGTCTCTGGGTCTGATGGCTTACCCGAACCCGAAAGGGGGACGGGACAGGAGCATGCCAGGAAAG
>NZ_JAXCEJ010000009.1:0-250722 GCF_041463665.1 Actinomadura chokoriensis | reverse complement strand
CACAGCCCGGCCCATCGGCTCGACTGGTCCCAATGGCGACGCCGTCACCAGGCCCGATCCCAGGCCAGCCACTACCACCGACAAGCCACTCAAGCATGAAGATCACGATCTACAACTGGAGTACTAGGCGCAGCCGGTGCGCACCAAGTACAACGCCGCGTCCACGATCTCGCGCCGAGAACGCTGCCTCCTGCCGGCACTGCCGGCAGGAGGCAGCAGCGGCTCCACCAGCGCCCACTCATTGGGGCTCAGGTCCAAGGGGTATACAAGACGTCCAGCAATCGCCACACCCTGGGAGATCAACTTCTCAAACACACACTCAGGGTTGGGCAAGCGAAAAACCATCACCAAGTATCGGTGACGGTTAACTCTCGTCGCGTTTCATGCCCGCACCGTACGGGAGAGCCGCTAGCCGCAACGCCGCTGACCACGCGTTCAGGCGGCCCAACGCTTCAGCGCGCCTTTGGCGTGCGGTCGGTGTCCCCTCACCGTTGCCCCACTTCTCCCATTCCGCGCGGGCGTCCTCGTACTCCCTAACGATCTTCCTCTTGGCCTCGACCTCTGCCAAAGCTCGCGCCGGGTCATGCCAGGCGATGAAGGTAGCGACCGCAGGATCATCCGAGCCAGCGTGCGCCGGAATGTCAGCGACGACATGAGCGGAACCTGCGACCCGAGCCCTGTAGCTGCCGCCGCCACGGACAGCGCTACCCGACCATTCCGCGCCTCGCGCGTCGGCCGCTACGTGCGCAATCCGCTCGACCTCATCAAGGCGAGCGGACAGGAACTTGACGATGTCGTCCGAAAGTTGTCCCACGCGTTCATTGTCCCAGAACGCGGCGACTTGCACATGTTGATCGATACCGCAGCGTACGCTCGCGTCTCGCCCTCCACCAACGTTACGCCCGAAACGTACACCTCGTACGGCAGGGGCGGGTCACCCACCCGATACGCCCCCGCCCCGCAGGTTTGTCGGGGTTGAACTTCAACGTCGGGTCGGGGCCGGCACCGCCTTGCTCGCGGTCTGCGGCAGCGAGCCGCTCGCCCGTCAGCTTCACCCACCCGTGGATCGCGGCCGGGGCACCGACGTTCACCCGGTCGAAGAGGAAGTCAACATCGTGTTCCTGTTCTTCACGCGCGAGCGGGGTGGCCCGCGGGCGGGGTCGCTGCCGTCCGGGCCGATGCCACTCTCCCCGCGCAAGCGGGAGTGGTCCCCGGGGACGGCCGTGGTCGCCTTGCTGGTTGTGTTCTCCCCGACGCGAGCGGGGGGTGTCGTCACGGGGACATGACAAATAGCATGTTGCATCACGGGCTCCATCGACACGCGGGACGAGCACCCACGCGCCCGATCAAGGTCGGGCACCGATCTTGATCGCAGTCGGACCGAGGAAGCCATGGGGAGCCGATCGGGGAGCCACCGTGGTCGGCCCCATCTGGACCCGCCACGACTTCCCCGGACGTTTTCGCAGGTGAGAGGCTCCCCGATCGACTTCCCTCGACTTTGATCGACTGGTCTTCTGTGCCTGGGGGTCAAGAGGTCCCCCGGTCACATCCAGCGGAACGGTGCATCAGTTGACCTCCCGCTTTATCCGCGGCTGGGCGGACTGGGGGCGTGAGTGAGCAGGGTGCGCGGGTAGTGGGGGCGGCACAGCCGCCATCCTGATCCGCGCAGCCTCGATCCGATCGGCTCGAATAGGGCGGCGTGGGCTCAGAGTCCGCGCCACCCCGAAGGTCGGCTGAGCCTCCACTCAAGATCAGCGTTCGGGCTTGCCGTGACTCCCGGGGGCCCGGACGTGGTGCCGGACACCCTGGAGAGCCCCCACCTTCGCGGCGACGGCATCGATCGGCGGCCTTTGCACGGGCCTGTGCGCACCACCAGGTGCCGCTCAGCGCCAGCTCCGGCAACGACCTCGGCTCCATCGACATTCCGACCCACTCCACGACCAGGGGCGGGCAGAACCGGCCGCCCCATGATCAGCCCGCCTCGGAACGCGGCAACGGCCCGCTTCGCCGAACAGCCGCCAGGTTCGCGCAGGTGCTGTGGGACCTCAGGCCGGCGGCGTTTCGGTCAGCAGGTCGAAGGAAAGACCGCTGGAGCGTCCGCCGCGGCCGGTGTCGCGGCGCACGGTGAGCCATACGACGACCTGGCCCGTGCGGGTGCGGGTGCGGTTGTACGCGGCGGTCAGGCGGGTGCCCGTGAGCGGTACCTCCTCCTCGTTGACGAAGTACGACTGGCCGGCGTCGTAGCCCTCGCGCAGCAAGGCGGTGCGCGGCGGGATCGCCTGGGTGGCGTCGACCTCGCTCGGCATCGCGGCGCGCTGCAACTGCACGCTGCGGTCGTCGCCGGGGACGTGGACCGGGATGAACGGAATCCAGTTCTCCGGCACGGAGCTCATCACCTGATAGGCGACCGGGGCGCGCGGATCGCCCGGCGGCGTGGGCGGGTGCAGTCGGCGGCGGAACGCGAGCGTCTCGGCGGCCGCCTCCGCGCCGGGCCGGCCCTCGCCGGTGGCCATCCGCACGGTCTGCTCGATGCCCCACACCATGTTGGCGTTCTCATCCCGCACCAGCGCGACCTCTTCCAGCCCTGGGCCGTTCGCCACCTTCGGCGTGCCGGGCGGCAGGAGCAGCCCCGCCGTGTCGCCCAGGGTGAACATGGACCAGCTCTGCCAGTCGTGCGCGGCGCCCGTTCCGGCCGGGGTGATCCAGCGCCGTGCGCCGAACACGTCGGTCACCGCGAGCCCCTGCACCGCCGCGAACGTGCCGGCCAGCACGTCGCACGGCAGCAGGTACCAGTCGTTGCTGTACACGAGCGCGAACTCGAGGAAGATCAGCCGGGCCAGGTCGGTGCTGTCCGGTGACACGGCGGCGAAGTTGGTGCTGCCGTCCTCGACCGCCCACCAGCGCGGCAGCGGCATGCCGGTGAACTTCGCCGACGTGGGGAACACCGTACGGTTCAGCGGGGCAGGCGCGGTTCCGGCGCCGCCGAGGGTGTCGCCGGGGGACCCCGAGAACGCGTGCCAGTCCAGCTCGCCGCCCGGGTACTCCGGGGCGGACAGCACCGTCTCGCCGCCGGGCGTCGCCGTGGCGACGGAGAAGCGGTGCTCCAGCCGGCGCGGGTCCCACGCGGTCGCAGCGGTGGGCTGGTCGATGAGCTGGTCGAACCAGGCGGTCAGGCGGGGGCCGAGGGCGTTGACGGCGTCGCGGTCCTGCTTGCGCAGCCCGGTGACGCCGTCGGAGGCCAGCCCACCGCCCTTGATGTGCTGGTACAGCAGGTAGCCGTCCATCCGCCGGCCCGCCATCGCCTGCATGCCCGCCCAGACCTCCGGGTGCGCGACGCGCTGGCCGTCGGCCTCGGCGTCGGGGTCCGGGGCGGCGATGGGATAGAGGGTGACGTACTGTTCGGCAGGGTCGTGCCCGGGCGGGATCGAGGCGCGGGCCACGAGCTTCAGCCAGCGGCGGCCCAGCGACAGCCGCAGGTCGAACGCGATCGGCTCGGTGCCGAACGCGAACGGCAGCGGGCGCCGTTCCACCACCGTCTCCAGCGGGCGGCCGGCGGGAAGCGGGCCCGCCGGGGCCGCCGGGTCGGCGTCCGGGCGAAACCGGGTGAGCGGACTGGCGACGACCGAGTACGTGGCCGTCACCGGCGAGCCGCCGTCGGTGGCGCGGAACTCGCCGAGCTGCCACTGCCGGGCCAGCAGCCACAGCGGGTCACGGACCTCGGCCCGCAGCGCGCGAGCGAAGTCGGTGGTGCGGGGACGTCCCTCAAGGCGGTTCCACAGGCCCACCGTGGGGAAGTCGCGACGGGCCAGTGCCGCCGGGAGGTCGGCGATTCGGGGCTCACTCATGGTCGGCCTTCCACCTTGCGTTGGCGACGGCGAGGTCGGTGCTGATGGTGATCGGCTGGCGGGTCGCGGACAGGACGGTCGCGGGCAGCAGTTGCGCGTACCCGGTTCCGTCGAGCTGCGCCGGCTCCACCAGTCGCGTGCGGGCCAGGTCGAACGTCTCGGTGACCGCCGCGACGAGGTCGTCCATCCCCCACGATCCGGTACGGACCGGCGGGACGACCAGCAGCATGCTCTGCGGCGGCTCGGAGTCCGGGCTGTCGGCGTGCACCGCGATCCCGGTCGTCTCCCGGTCGGTGGGGAGCACCTCGCTCCACTCGTCGAACAGCAGACCGCACGCGGGACCGGCGCCGCGGGGCGGGTCGTCGGCGTACTGCGCGGTGAACAGCAGCCGGTCCTGGTCGATCGTGGCGCCGCTCGCGAGTTCCATGGCCAGCCAGTGGTCATTGGCCGTGAACGGTAGCTGGATCGGCCGCAGTTTCGGCTCCGTGCCGTCGATGTCGCCGACGTCGCCGGTGTTGCGGAGCGCGTCGCTGAACAGCGTCACCCGCTCCCACAGGCGGGGCATCTCCCGGACCCGCGCGATGCCGTGCAGCCAGTCGTCGACCGGGAAGTCACGAGAGATCGGCGCCCGCGTGAGGTGCCGGACCAGGTCGTCGCCGGCGTCGAACGCGTCGCGCAGGCCACCGGCGAGATCGGCGGGCAGCGTGTACTCCGGTACCACGAGCGCGTCCGGGCCGAGCAGCGCGCGCAGCGCGTCGGTCGTCGCCTTCGCGCGGTCCGGGGCCGTGACGGCGTTGTCGGCGTCCGTCAGCGCGGCCGCGGCAGCGGCGGCTCGGCCGGTGATCTCGGTTTGCAGCGCCCGCGTCCGGGACAGCAGCTCCGCGCCGTACGCGACCACCCTGTCCAGCACGGGGGTCAGGTCCAGGCCCACCGGATCGATGCCGGTCAGCGGCAGCAGGTCGAGGACCTTGGCCAGCAGGCCGCTCAGCGTCTTCTGGCCCGTCCGGGCGACGCCCTCCAGGTCGTCCTGGCGCCCGGCGAACGTGTCGCGGAGGTGGCCGATGGCGTTGCGGAACCGGTCCGGCCGGTCCGGCGGGGCGGGGTCCGGCGTGGTCGTGAGCAGCGGCTCCACCTCGTGCAGCCGGCGGAACCGCTCGTCGTTCGGGGTGTTCTTCGGCAGGGCGTCGTAGGCGGCCAGCAGCGCTTCCGCCCGGGCGAGGGTCCGCGCCATCCGGGCCGCGGCGGCGGCCGCGCCGGCCAGCACCTCGGAGAACACGCCGCGGCGCCAGGCGGTCAGCTCGCCCCAGCCGCTGCGCACCATGCCGAACCCGGCGGCCGTGGTCACCAGTTGGGCGTAGCGGGTCAGCAGCGTGTCGATGCCGTCGACGATGTCGTCGCGCCGCGGCGGCGCCGGGTCCGGCGGGTACAGCCGGGTGAGGTCGGCCAGGAGGTCGGCTACGTCGCCGCCGAGCTCGGTGAGCGAGTCGCGGACCGCGACCGGCCGTTGCCGGGACACCGTCACCGCGTCGTCGAGCGTCCGGTCGAGGGCGACCGGACCGGACGCGGGCAGCAGGTCGGTCGGCTTCAGTGGCCGCCCCGTGGTCAGCAGTGTGCGCAGCGCGGTGATCAGCGGGGACAGCTCGAAGAACGTGACCTTGCCTTCGATGCGGTCGGTGTAGCGGATGGTCAGCTCGGTGTCCGGGCGCGGGTCGTCCCGGTCCACGACGACGCCGATGATCCGGTCGTCCAGGTCGGTCATCGCGGCCTCCCCGGCCGGCCGCACCGCCCACAGCAGGTCGACCGGTGCCAGGCCGGCGTCGTCCTGGGTGACCACGCGGTCGCGGGCGTGGCCGTCGACCGGGTCGGTCCAGGTGACGAGCGCGGCGACCGACCGGGCCGGCGGCAGTACGCTCTGCAGCCAGTCGTCGACGGCCGGCTCGGCCTGTCCGCGGGGGGCGTCCCCGTTGCCCGGGTGCAGCCCGGTCCGCAGGCGCAGTCCGAGCCGGTGGGTGAGAGTGGTGCCGCTGCGCGGCGACTGGACCACCGCGGGGTCGGGCGGCAGCCCCTCCTTGGCGTACGCGTCGAGGGTCGCGGTGGCGCGCTCGGGGTTGCCGGCCAGTGCCTGGTGCGTGGCCTCGGCGACGGCGAGGTCGGCGACCGCGTCGTTGGCGTCGAGCAGCCGGTCGGCCTCCTCGCTGATCGCCGCGGTCTGCGCCGGGTCGGCCTGGGGCAGCCCCTCGATGTCGAACGGGTACGTCCGCGACCCGCTGCCGCGGGTCAGGTGGCGGGCCAGGGCGAGTCCGTCGATCACGTTGCTCGCCTCGACCTGCCCGATCTCGTCCGGATCCGCGTCCGCGGTCTGCGGGATCCGCCCCGCCCGCAGCGGGAATCGCAGCCGGAGCGCCCTGATGAACCGGTCCACCTCGGCCTGGCCGTGGCGGTCGTGCAGGCCGCGCTCGAACCGGTAGCCGAGCAGCGCGCCGAGCGACTGGCCGCGCTGCATGCCGTCGAGGACGGACAGGGCGAGCCGGACGCGCTCGGAGCTGAGGTTCACCGCGAAGGTGCCCGGGTTGTTCGGGGCGGCGTTGGCGACGTACCCGGCCCGGAGTACGGCCGCCGTACGGGCGTGGCCGAGCGAGGGCGCTTGCACGAAGCCCTCGTTGTCCGGATCGTGCAGCAGCGGCTCGCCACCGGCGAACACCGTCGCGAGCGGGCCCGTGAGCGTGACGGGCTCCAGGTTCGCGGTGTGCGGCCGCACGTTCTCCAGGAACCCGTACGCCCCCAGGTGCAGGCCGGGCTTGGCGGTGCCGTCGGGGCCGAAGCGCAACTCGGTGAGCCGCTCGGTGGCCAGGCCGAGCCGCCACGCGTCCAGCCGGTGGGTGGCCAGGTCGAGGTGCTCGGCGAGCACCCGTTCCAGGCGGGCGGTCGGCAGGGTCGCCAGGACGTCCAGCGCGTGCGCCTGGTCGGCGAGCGCCACCGTCGGGCCGGGCTGGTTCAGCACGGACGGGATGAAACCGACCAGCAGTTGGTCGGGGTTCCCGGTGACCGCCGGAGCCGGCGAGTACAGCAGCCGGAACCGGCTCTCGCTGGACGCGTCCTCCCCGGGGCCGGGCAGGTGCACGTGGATGAACGGCGAGTCGACCGGCGGCCCGGCGGGCTGGCCGGCGGCGGTCGTGAGCGCGCGGGCCGCGTCGTCCCAGCCGAGCAGGATCGCGTGCCGCAGCAGCAGGTACAGCAGCGTCGCCGGGCGGGCGCCCTCGGCGAAGCCCGACTCCAGCCGGATGCCGTTCAGGTCGGTGCGGGCCAGCGCGGCCAGCCAGGTCAGGTAGTCGCGACCGTCGGTCGTGTAGGGCCGGATGCGGTCGGTCTCGGACAGCGGGCGGTCGTCGACCAGCGGCGCCAGCAGCGGTTGCTGGAAGCCGGCGAACAGCCGGCGCAGCAGATCCGGGTCCCGGCCGGGGCCGGTGTCCGCCCCGAACCGGCTGAGCAGGGCCCGTACCGGGGCGGCCAGCCCTAGCTGGTCCACCGTGGACAGGGCGGTGCCGCCCAGCCCGGCGAGGTTCTCCCGGTTGAACAGGTCCTCCAGGCTCTGCGCGTACCGCTGGTGGTACTCGGTCGACGTCGGGTGCAGCGCGACCAGGTCGAGCAGTTGCTGGTGGGCGTCGCTCGCGCCGTCGCCGAGGTGCGGCACCTGCGCGGCGGCCGCCGCCCAGTCCTTGCCCGCCTCGGTCAGCACCCGGTTGAGCGCCGTGCGGTGCGGCGCCGAGTCCGGGTACGTGAGCCGGGAGAACGCGGTGGTGGGCAGGATCCCATACGGCTGCCGCCCGATCCGCATCACCGGTAGCGGGCCGCGGCCGGAGACGTACCGAAGGAAGAAGTCGCGGGTCTCGACGATGGCGTCCGGGCCGAGCAGTGGGTGCAGCGCCGTCTGGAGGAAGTAGCCCCACGTCGCCGGCCACAGCGCGGTGTTCGCCGCGCGGGCGTCCCGCTGGTCGGTGCCGTCCGCGTTCGGCATGCCGGTCAGCACACCGGGGTCGAGGCCGAGCAGGTCGGCGAACTGCCGGCCGTCGGTCCGGGTCGCCCAGTCCGCCGCCGTCGTCGCGGCGGCGGCACCGCCGACCGTGCGCAGCGCCGCGGCCGCCTCGTCCTCGGCGTCCTGGCCGGCCGGCAGGGTCTCGGTGTTGTTGGTCGGCGTTCCCTGCGGCAGCAGGGCGAATCCGTCCGGGCCGCGAAGGTGGCGGTTGATCAGGCTGGTCAGGTCCGCCGCGGTCTGCGCGGGCGCCGCCTGCTCGCGCAGGCCGAGGACGACGAGTCGTTCCAGCCCGCCGCGGATCCCGTCGGTGAGCGGGATCCGTACGCCCATTCCGACGGCGACGGCCCGGTCGAAGTCGACGAGCCAGCGCAGGTCGTCCGGCACGTGCAGGGCGCCGGTCTGCTCGTTGACGGAGATCTGGTCGCCGGCGGCCGGGTCCGGGCTCACCGCGAGCGTGGCCGGCACCGCCTCGCCGGCCACCGACACCACCTCCTGTCCGCCGTTGAACCCGAGGACCTGGAAGCGGTCCGGCAGCAGGCGCGCCCGGGCGCCCTGCGTCCAGGCGTCCGCCGCCGTGCTGCCCGCGGCGGGCGCCGGCAGCACCAGGAACGCGACCACCACGTCGTCCGTCGCGGTCGTCAGCGCGCCGTCCACGCCGAACGGGCGGTGGGCGCGGATGGCCTTCGCCTGGGTGGCGCCGACCGCGGCGACGAGCGCGGCGTCGGCCTGCCGTAACCGCGACCGGTCGCCGTGCGCCCGCCACACCGCGGTCCAGTAGCTGACCGACGGCTGGCGGTCGTTCGCGGCCGGCGGCGCGGCGGTGCGGACGACCAGCACCACGGCGCCGTCCGCCACTCCGGCCGGCTCCTCGCTCGGGTTGGCCGGGGTGCGGCCGCGCAGCAGCCACGCCGCCCGCCCAGGCGGTATCCGCGTGGCCAGTTCCTGCCACGCGGCCTGGAGCGCCGCGGCGCGTCCGCCGGCCGCCCAGCGGGCGGTCCAGTACGCGTCGATCGCGGTGATCTCGGCGTCGGTGGGCTTGGGCTCGAACTTGTCCACAGCCCACTCGTCCGGGAACATTCGGACCAGCAGTTCGGTCGAGGTGAACCGGGTCTCGACCCGCACCGGTGCGAGCAGCACCGGGAACGCGTCGCTGAGGGTGGTCATCGCGGAACCATCTCCTGGGCATGCACGGCGACCATGACGGGCACCTGGAGCAACATGTAGGCGAGGTCGGCGGAACCCAGGCCGCTGAACCACAGCGGCAGGTTCTCGTCCTCGGTGTGCTGGTCGAGCTTCTCGGCGTCGTCGGATCCGTCCAGACCGGCCAGCGGTACGGTCACGGCAGGGTCGAGCGTGACGAACCCGCGGCCGGCGGGGTCGACGT
Source organism: Actinomadura chokoriensis (assembly GCF_041463665.1). GTDB lineage: Bacteria > Actinomycetota > Actinomycetes > Streptosporangiales > Streptosporangiaceae > Spirillospora > Spirillospora chokoriensis_A. The sequence continues at coordinate 241,460 of NZ_JAXCEJ010000009.1, read as the reverse complement.
CGCTCCACGTCAGGTCGTTCCACACCTCGATGGGCCCGGCCGGCCGGCCGGGATCCCGGTCGTCCAGGCCGAACCTCGGGTCGCCGGGCCGCTCCTTCAGGACGAAGAACCAGCCGGGGTCGTCCGGCCCGCCGACCGCCTGGTCGGCGGTGAGGGCGAACCCGATCAGGTAGATGTCCGGGTCCACCTTGGACTCAAAACGGGGGAGCTGGATCTGGTCGGTCGTCGGCGGGCCCGTGATGGTGACCAGGCGGCGCGGCTGGGACTTGTCGGGCAGGCCGTCCGGGCCGGGCGGCCACTCGGCCCGATGCGCGTAGACCGCGGTCGTCGGGTACTTCTTGAGCAGCTCGCCGCGGACCACGAGGACGATCCCGTCGTGCGGGTTGGCGTTCTCCCCCAGCCGGGCGTCCGGCGACCAGAGGTGGATCGGCGGAATGTCGTAGCCGCGCTCCCGGCGCTCGGCGGGCGACACCCCCGGCTCCGGCAGTGCGGTGACCGGGTCCCAGAACTGGCGGAACGGGGTGCCGCGCTGGTCGGTCGGGAATTCCCTCCACAGCATCTCGCGGGCCATCTCGTGGTTGAGCCCCACCATGTACGACTCGATGAACTCGGGGTTGTTCTCCAGAAGCGTCAGAGAGTTCGGCGGCAGCAGGTTCAGGTTCGGTACGAACGCGTCGACCGAGAGGTCGAGCAGCGACTGGAACGTCGGTATGTCGAACACCGGATACGCCATGGCCTCGGTGAACGCGGCCGCGAACGATCGCAGGCGCTCCGGCAGGCTGACGGCGCCCTCCAGCAGCGCGCGCGGCACGGTCGTGTCGGAGCGCAGGCCGGTGAGCGTGGCCGTGGTCGTGGTGATCAGGTCGAGCGCGGGCGGCTGCGGGGTCTGGCCGACCGCCACACCGGCGTCGATCCCCTGGTGCAGCTCGCGGAGCGCACTCTTGAACCGGATCGCCTCGGCGCTGTCGGTGGTGCCGGTGTGCGGGGTGACCGGATCGTCGAGCGCGCGGAGCACGAAGTCGGGGCTGTGCGCGAGGACGTCGACCGGGTCCGTCCCCGGCGGCCGGCCCGGGTGCAGTGCGGCCTCGACGTCGGCGGGGGTGACCAGCGCGCCCGGGGTGATCTTGACCGGGGCGGCGACGACCGGGTCGACCGGGGCGTCCATGCGGAACAGGAGGGCGTCCGCCCGCGGGCCCTCCGCGAAGTCCAGCGAGCGGATGAGCCGCGACCCGGGCCGGATGATCCGCCGCATGGCGGGCGACACGGGCGCGGCCGCGACCCGGCTGCCGGCCACGTGGAACCCGACGGACACCTCGCTGTCCGCGGCGGCCACCAGCGAAGGCGTCGTCGCGGTGGTGACGACCCGGGAGTGGGCCGGGGCGGTGAGGGTCAGCGCGCGGCCCGAGGGCGCGGCCGCCGCCGCGGTCTGCGCCGTGCCGGCGGGCACATCGAGGTGCCGGGTCTGCAGCACCTGGCCGACCTCGCGGGCGAGCTGGGCCGCGCGGATCCGGCCGTTGGCCACCACCACATCGCCCACCTGCGCCCACGCGGCCGCCATCAGCTCCTCGTCGTGGTCCTTCACCACCTGCGCGCCGAGGTTGGCCGCGACGCGGAACCGCGGATCCAGGTTCAGCCGGTGCACCCAGTCGTGGCTCTCGGCCGCGGACACCGGAGTGCCGTCCCGCTCGGTCAGCAGGCGCGAGGTGAGCGCGTGCCACCGGCCGTACAGCGGGGGCGTGACGATCGGGTCCGCCGACGTCTGGTGCTGGAAGTCGTCCGCCAGATTGATCACCTTGGCCAGCGCCTGTTCGAACGGGTGGGGGTAGAGCGGGTCCGGCGACGGCGGGTCGGCGAAGTGGTCCCAGTTGTCCGCCGGGTCGACGGTCTCCGGCACCCGTAAGGCGCCGCCGAGCGGCAGCACGCCGCCCTGGTCGGGGATGCCGGGCAGGTCGAGGCCGGGCGAGCCGTGCACGTCGAACTCCCGGCGGCCCACCCGCGCGTCGGCGCGCTGTGCCTGGAGCTGCCGCACCAGGAACTCGAAGTCGCCGGCCGTGCCGGTGCGGAACGCCCAGCGGGTGTAGTACGGCACGCGGTTTCCGACCGGGCGGTTCGCATACGGCGGGCCCCAGGCCGAGTACATGCCGCTGGGCGCGCCGGCCGGGTCGAGGCCGAGGCCTGCCAGCCGCCCGGTCTCGAAGGCCGGCACCAGGAACGCCTCGTACGCGGTCTCCGGTTCCAGGTGCCGCGGGCAGATCAGCCGGCAGCAGGCGCTGTCCGGGTCGCCGGTCAGCAGGGCGTCCAGCGCGGCGAGCGCGCCGGCCGTGCTGTCGGTGGCCACCGGGTCGGCGAGCGAGCCGTTCACGTGCACGTGCGCCCAGGCGCCGAGCTGGTCCGGCGGCGGCAGTGTGCCGCCCGGGTCGGTGACGTCGATGGCTGGCAGCGGGGCCGTGCCGGGCGCGTCGGTGAACTCGGTGCCGGCCGCCAGCACCACCAGGGCGACCCACGGGGTGAGGCGCGCGGTCGCGGGCCCGGACGGGGCGGGGCTGTAGCGCCAGGCGAAGCCCTCGTCGGCGAACTCGATGTGTGCGAGGAAGTTCGGCTCGACGTTGGCCGTGCCCGGCCGCGGCTCGGTCCGCGAGATCGCCCGCGGGTCCACGCCGACCACGTCGCCCGGCCCGTACAACTGCACGGTGCGCCCGGCGTCGTGGATGATCGTGCCGCCGTCGAGCGCGTCGCCGGACACGTTGAGCGGGACCGGGACACTGGCCCGGGCCGCGGGACCTGGGTCCGCGGTGATCCGGGTGTTGATCCCGGTCCGCAGCCACGGCAGGAAGCTGTACGCGTTGGTGGTCACGGGGTCTCCCCGAACACCTCGGAGGCAGGGGTCAGTTCGAGGCCGGCCGGGTCGGCCGCGGCCAGCCCGGACCGGGCGACGCCGCCGGCGACCAGCACCCGGCCGTCGGACAGCGCGATGGCCGCATACGACCAGCGCCCCGTCGCGAGGCCCGGCACCGGCGCCCAGGTGTTGCCCGCGACGTCGTAGGCCAGCGCGCTGCGGAAGCCGGACTCGTCGCGGTCGCCCGCCGCGCCCCCGGCCACCAGGACCTGGGCACCGGGCAGCAGGAGTGCGCGGTGCAGCGCCCGGCCGGACGGCATCGCGGTCTTCGCCGTCCACTTGCCGGCGTCCAGGTCGAACACCTCGACCGTACGCTGGCTGAACGGGTCGTACGGGGCGGTGCCCGGCGAGCCGGGCGCGGTGCCGCCCGTGACGAGGACCCTGGTGTCCGACAACCGGGTCGCACGGTGGTGCCGGCGTCCAGTGATCAGGCTGCCGGTCGGCGTCCACGCGTCGTGCGCCTGGTCGTACAGCTCGCAGAACGCGAGCGCCGGGTCGTCGGGGGCGCCGACCGGTGCGACGCCGCCGACGACCAGGACCGCCCCGTCGCGGAGCGGTACCGCCGTGTGGGCGGTGCGCGCGTCGTTCATGACGCCGGCGGACCGCCACGTGCCCTTGCCGGGGTCGAACCGCTCGGCCGACCGCAGCGCGATCGTGCCGCCCGAGGGGCGCGCCGCGCTGCCCCCGGCGACGACGACGCTCCCGTCGTCCAGCAGCGTCGCGCTGTGCCCCCAGCGGGCGGTGGTGAGCGGGCCGGTCGCGGTCCAGTGCCCGTTCGCGGGGTCGTACAGCTCGGCGGTCGGCAGCCCGGTGGTGCCGTTCAGCCCGCCGACGGCGAGGACGCGCCCGTCCGCCAGGCGGGTGAGCGAGTGCAGCCGCCGCGGTGTGCCCATCGGGTCGGCCGGGTCCCAGTGGTCACGGTCCGGGTCGAACAGGGCCGCGCCGGCGAGTGAGCCGGACGCCGCGTCGGCGCCGCCGGCCACCAGCACGGCGCCGCCGTCGAGTAGGACCGGCCCGTCGTGCTGGCCGTACCAGGCGGCCGGGGTGGGCAGGTCGCCGGCGGTCTTCCAGGTGCCGGTCGGTGCCGCGGTGGATGTGGACATGGTCGCAGTTCCTTTGCTCACGGGATCAGCACCTCACCGGTGCCGGTGGGGTCGGTGCCGGCCGCGCCCGCGGCGACCAGCACCCGGTCGTCGGGGAGTTCGGCGACGGCGTGCGCGGTACGGCCCAGCAGCAGGCCGCCCAGCACGCGCCATGTGCCGGCACCCGGGTCGTAGGAGATGACGGACCGGAAGCCGGCGGTCCGCTCGGGCGCGCCGGTGCCGCCGGTCACCAGCACCTCGCCGGACCGCAGCGCGAGCGCGCGGTGGCCGGCCCGGCCACCGCCCGGCATCGGCCGCGCCGGGCCCCAGGTTCCGGCTACCGGGTCGTACAGTTCGGCGGTGGCGAGGCTGTCCGGAGCCAGCGTGCCGTCGGCGGCCACGACCGGGGCGCCGCCGGTCACGAGCACTCGGTGGTCGGACAGCAGGACGGCCTGGTGGCCGGCCCGCGCCGTGCCGAGGCCGCCGGTGGTGGTCCACACACCAGTGGCCGGGTCGAACACCTCGCAGTAGGCCAGCGGCTCCGCGCGGCCGCCGCCGGTCGGAAGCAGGCCGCCGGTGGCCAGCACCCGGCCGTCGTCGAGCAGGACCGCCTGGTGCCCGGTGCGGGCGCTGGTCAGCTCGCCGGTGGTGGTCCACGTGGCGGTCGCCGGGTCGTACAGTTCGGCGGACGCGAGCGCGCCGTCCTCCTGTCCGTCCCGGGCGCCGCTGCCGCCGGCCATCAGCACGCGGCCGTCGCGCAGCAGGGTGGCCGAGTGGCCGTGGCGAGCGGCGGCCGGGTCGGGCGCCGGGGTCCACCGGCCGGCGGCCGGGTCGAGGATCTCGGCGGACCCGAGCGGCGCGGCCTGGTCGTCCTGCCCGCCCGTGACCAGCACGCGGCCGTCGGACAGGCGGGTGGTGGCGTGCAGCCGGCGCGCGGTGCCGAGCGCGGGCCCGGCGGACCACGAGTCGCCGGCCGGGTCGAACAGTTGGGTGGCCGCGACCGGCGCGCCGTCCGGGCCGGTGCCGCCGGCGATCAGGACGCGGCCGTTCAGCAGCGGCACCAGGTCCACCTCGGACACCGAGGCCGGCAGCACACCGGCCGGCGACCACGTGCCGGGCACGCCCGGCGCGACGGCCGCCTCGGCCGCGGGGATGACGTGCAACTGCCCGGCCAGGGTGGCGTCGGCCGCCACGAAGTCGGCCAGGGCGTCCTCGGCCGTCGCGCGGCTGCGGAACGTCGCGGGCACCCGGCGCGTGGTCCGGCCCGGCGGGAACGCCTGCCGGTTGCTCTTCACGTACGCCACCACGAACCGCTGCTCGTCGACCCGCACGGTGTCCGCGGCCGGGAACGGCTGCCGCTGCCGGGCCCGCCGGGCCGACAGCGCCGACCGGCTGGTGCTCGACCCGCGCAGGAGCTCGTCGAACACCGGCCCGCTGACGCTGTGGAACCGCTGCACGGGCGTACCGGTCGCGGCCGCCGGCATGGCGACCCCGGCCGGTTGCGCCGCGGCGCTGCCCGCGCCGTCGATGAGGTGCAGCTCGAACCGGACCTCGCGGCGCACCACCCGGGCGGTCGCCAGCGCGCCCTGGTCTGACGTCAGCTCCAGGCCGGCGTCCTGCGCCTCGTACGAGGGACGGGACAGCTTCGCCGCGTCGGACATGTCCTGGAACTGGGCCATCGCGAACTTCTCGCCGATGACCGACGCCTGGGTGAACCCGCCGCCCTCCGGTGTGGTGACGCTGAACCGCCGCCCGTCGCTCGCCCGCTGCCCGCCGATCCGGTCCAGCCTGACGTCCAGCGGCAGCGCCCGCTGCCGTACGACAAGCCTGCCGAGCGGGTGCAGGACCAGTTCATCGCCCGCAGGGAGGGGGCGCAGGGTGACCAGCGTCCGGACACCGCCGTCGGGAAGCCGGGTCTCCCAGCTCTCGGTCTTGGCGATCTCCGCCGCCAGCAACGGGAGTACGGGGATCGGCGGCAGGAAGAGCGCCAGCTCCTCGCCGAACGAGATGTCGAAGTCGGCGGAGACGGAGAAGAACAGGAAGCCGATCGAGCCGCGCCCGTGCACCCGCCACGGCGCCGAGCCCTCCACCGCGAGGTCCAGGCTGATGCTGAACACGCCGACGCCGAACGCCTTGAGCGACACGTGCCCCGAGCTGTGCGCGCTGTACCGGAACGGGTCGCGGTTGATCAGTCCGTCGAGGGCGAGATGGCCCTCGAGCCCGAAGGAGCTGAACCCCAGCCGTATCTCGACGCTCCCGCCGAACTGCACGGTGTTGGGGGTGATCGCGAAGTAGCCGGTCAACCGGATCAGCTGCTTGGACCGGTTGAGCAGGTTCACCGTGAGCCGGTCCGGCGTGGGGAACGGCAGCGGCGGCGGCCGGAACCCGGGGTGGAAACCGCCGACGCTGACGATCAGCTCACGGTCGGCGCCCCACGACACCAGCAGGCCCATGCCGCCCTCGATGGTCATGCCCATGACGCGCGACTCGTAGAGCTTCGCGAAGAACCACAGCCGCGACTTGTCCGTCTCCAGCGCGCCGACGAACTGCGCCTGGAGGACGAGCAGCGGCTGGTCGACGGACGGCAGCGCGGCGCGCACCACGCCGAGGACCGCGATGTCGCCCGGGTCCTCGATGATCACGCCGATGGAGGCGCTGATGAGGGCCGGTGTGCCCCAGCCGATCTTGACCATCGGGCCGACGAGGAACGTGTCCGGCTGGGCCGGGAAGAACCGGTTGAGGTCGGACAGGATCCGCGGCGCGTTCGCCACCACGTCCTTCGGGAACGCGACCGACTCGATCGCGCCGGTCCGCACCCCCTCCACGAGCGCCTGGAGGTTCATCCCCCGGTTGAGCCCCAGCAGCCCGCCGACGGCCAGCAGCGTGAACCCGGCGCCGAGCTGGAGGCCCGAGGGGAACTCCGCGGTGAGCACGATCAGCAGCGAGAAGCCCGGCGAGCCGTCGGGCCGGCGGGTGGTGATGAGCCCGATGCCCTTGACCGCGAGAAAGTCCGAGAGCTCCAGCTCCAGCGCGCCGGTGTACTCGCCGCGGTCGGGGTCGAATGAGAGGAACCCGCCGCCGGACGCCCCGGACGCGGCGATCGTGAGCCCCACCCCGCTGGGCGGCTTGAAGTCGGCGGTGATCCCGAGGGCGCCGTCCGGTTGCGACAGACGCAGCACGACACCGGTCCGGTCGGCCACGGCCGCGATCGGGCCGAGCTGAGCGGCGATCGAGCCGGACACCTCGAGCGCGACGCCGTCGGCGGCCAGCCCCAGGCCGAGATGCAGCGCGCGGATGTCCACCGGACCGGCGTGCAGGTCGACCGGGACGTCGGCCTCCAGCCCGCCCGTACCGCGGAACCGCAGCCCGGTCTCGCTCGACCAGGTCAGCCCCACGTCGGCGTCGAGCTCGATCGACTCGAACGGCAGGAGTGTGCTGAGGAAGCCGTCCGCGTCCGCCAGGTTCAGCACGACCTTGCCGCCCTCGATGGCGGCCTCCAGCACCAGGTCGCCTTCGGCGCGGCCCTCCCCGGCGTGCCAGTCGAGGTCCGCGCCGGCCGTGATGTGCAGGGACCGCGCCTCGACCCGGGAACCGTCCGCCGTGCCGAGGACGACGAGCGGCGGGCCTCCGGCGGTGGGCGGCGCCTGGACGCCGAACCGCACCGATCCCCGCACCTCACCGGACGGCGGGACCACCTGCAGGTGGGCGGGCGGCAGCAGCTTGACCGCCGCCCCGGCGTCCATCGCCGCGTCGGCCGTCGCGGTCAGCGCCACGGCGTCGTTGAGCGGCACGGTCACCTGGAGGTGGTCCTCCGCCTCAAGCCGCAGCGTGGCCTGCACGCCGGGTACCGGGTCGCCGGTCTCGCCGATGTCCACCCCGGCGACCCGCAGGAACGGCGGCGGCCCGGGCTGCGGGAAGGCGAAATGCGACACCGTGGTGAGGAAGATCGACAGCCGCTGGAGCAGCAGGTCCCAGTCGAAGTCCGGGCCGCCCCAGCGGTAGAGCTCCGTCAGCGTGCCGACGGGGTCGTGCAGGAAGCCGCTCACCCGGTCCAGGCGGAGCACGCGGCGCACGTACGTGGGCGCCCCGGGCGTCGCGGCGATCGGGGTCGACTCGAGAACGCCGACCAGCTCCAGGATGTTCGCCGCGATCGGCTTCCGGTCCCCCAGGTACGTGCTCAGCGCGAAGCCGAACAGCCGCTCGGCCAGTTCCCCGGCGAACGCCTCGACCTCGTCCCGGTTCGCCCCTGCCGCCGCCGCGGCCGCCTGGATCGCGCCGGACACCGCGTCCACCGCGTCGGCCACGGTCGTGATCAACGCGCCGACCGCGGCCACGGACTCCGCGATCCGGCCGGCGTCCCGGGCCTCGATCGCCGCGACCAGGTCCGACAGCGAGCGCGGCAGCCCGGACAGCGCGGTGGCGGCCCCCTCCACCGCGGCGCGGACGGGTTGCGCGGCCAGGACGGTGTCGGGCGCCGGCAGCCCGATCTCCGCGAACAGCAGGGGGATCTCGTCGCCACGCAGGCGTTGCTCTAGTGGCGCGAACGCCCTGCCCACCTCGAGCATCAGCGATTCCACGGACAGTGCCACCGGGTTACCTCCGGTCTAGAGGAGAAGGCCGCCGGAGACGACCAGGGCGTAGCCCTGCTTGTCCCGGTTCAGGAACGGGCGGAGCCGGATCGTCCAGGACCCGAAGGGGGGGTCGTTCACCACGACCATCTGGACGTTGTTGACGGTGTCCGGCGGGACCCGCGGGCTCGCGGTCGCCTTCCTTGAGACACCGTTGGGGACGTCGAAGTCGTTGCCCAGGTAGAGGTTCCCGATGGGATCTTCCACCTCGAACCTGATGGGCTGCACCGTGGGCCGGTTCGGGATCGGCTGGGCCGGCGGCCGGTTGGTCCACACGAAGGTGATCTTCAGCTGCTCGCTCTCGTCGTTGACGGAGACGCGGTACGTGCGTTTCTCGTCGAGCCGCAGGCCGGCCTTGCGCGGGACGTCCTTCACCCACAGTCGCCGTCCGCCGCCGTCGAAGAAGAGCGTGCGGTCGAGTTGGATGAGCCCCCAGCCCTCGGTGTCGGAGGGGTAGCCGGGATGGCCGGTCATGTCGACGGTCGAGTTGAGCAGGACCGCCTTGATCAGCGCTCCCGTCGGGTCGACCTTCCGGTGCGGCTCAGGCGTGCCGTCGGGGTAGAAGCCCTTCTGGAAGTACTCGCGTACGAGCGCGGCCCCGGCCGCCACGTTGGGCGTCGCCCAGCTGGTGTGGCCGCCTATTCCCCCGGCCATGTCGCAGAACGGCCCCGAGGGCGGTGCGGCCAGGCTGGTGGCCGTGGTGATGCCGTCGCCGACGGCCATCAGGTCCGGTTTACGGCGGCCGTCGACCGGCCCGTCCACGCCGCTGGCGCGCGACAGGTGGTCGGGGTGGGCCTTGGCCGCCGCGACGCAGATCGCGTTGAACGCGATGGCGGGCGACCGGTTCGCCGGTCCCTGGCCCGAGTTGTGACCGGCGGCGATCACCAGCTGGTCCTCGTTGTCGAAGCTGAACGCGTCGACGTCCCGGGCGGATGTCTCGTACTTCTCGGTCCTGCGGTTCGACCAGCTGAGATTGTGGATGGTCGCGGTGACGCCCTTCGACCTCTCCAGCGCTTGCCGGAGGCTGGGCGGCTTGCTGAGCGCCTTGCTGAACAAGTCGAGGCGGTTTCGGCAGACGATCTTGGCGGCCCACGCGCCGCCGCGGTGCGGGTGTGCGCCGGGGTCGCCGAGCTGGTCGCCGGCCGCGATGCCCGCGACTCTCATGAAGTGCTCGCCGGGGGGATTGTCCGCGGGGTCGTTGGGGTTGCTGAGGTCCCCGCCTTCGTCGAACACCGCGAGCACCTTGCGGTGCCCCGGGCCGGGGACGTTCGGTGGGGCGTCGGCGAAGAAGCAGTGGTCGAGATTAAGCGTGCCGGCATCGATGATGCCGATCACCTGGTCCTCGCCGTGCAGGTCGTGCTCCCAGATCGCGCCGGCATGGGGGCCGACGGTGCCCGACTGGATCGTCTGGGCCGCCTCGACGTCCAGGTTCTCGAGCGTGGGTACCGGCTCGATCCAGGCGATGGCGTCGACCGCCGCGACCTCGGTGAGCCCGACCGCGTCGTCGAGGGTGAGGCGCAGGTGCAGCTGGCCACCGATCTCCCGGTCGTCGAGGGCGGCGATGTCGTGCGCGCCGATCGTGGTGAGCGCGGCCGTGACCGCGCCCGCGTCCGAGTCGCCGAACAGCACCGCGATCAGGTCCAGCGGTCCGGCGGCGGGGATGTCCGGGGAGAGTTTCGACGCGGGAGGGAACGGCGTGACGGCCCGGACCAGGAAGTCGGCGCGGACGCGGTCGGCCGTCGCCGCGTCGAGCCGTTCCAGATAGGCGAGGTTCGGGACGAACCGGTCCAGCCTCAATCCGTACGCGGCCGTGACACGGGCGATGTCCGGTTCGCTCAGCAACGCCGCGAACTGCACGATCGTCGCCTGCGCACCCGTCGCCGCCGACGCCGACGGTTCCACGTCCGCGGGATCGAACGGTTCCGGTCCCACCATCAGCCGGAAGTCCTGTCGCTCACTGGTCACCGCACACCTCCTAGGAGACCCGGCCGGAGATCACCAGCGCGAAACCCTGCCGGGCCAGCGCGAAGGCCGGGCGGAGCCGGATCCTCCAGGTGCCGGGAACGGGGTTGTTCACCACGACCATCTGGACGTTGTTGGCGATGTCCCCCGGGGACGACGGACGCGTCGTCAGCTTCCGGGAGACCCGGTTCGGCACATCGAAGTCGTTGCCCAGATAGAAGCTCCCCTGGGAGTCCTCCACGTCGAACCGCATGGGATCCGGAGTGGGCTGCGACGCCTCGGTCAACGGTCGGCCCGTCCAGACGAGGGTGATCTTCAGTTGCTCGCTCTCGCCGTCGACGAAGAACCGGTACGAGCGGGCCTCGAACGTCGCCAGGGCAACGTCGCGCCGAACGTCGTGCACAAGCAGCCTGCGCGGGCCGCCCTCGAAGAACAGGGTCCGGTCGAGCTGGATGCGCCCCCAGCCCTCGGTGTCGGTCGGATATCCGGGATGACCGGTCATGTCCACGGTCGCGTTCAGCAGGACCGCCTTGATCAGCGCCCCGGACGGCTGCGGGATGACCTTGTCCTGCTGTGGCTTGCCGTTCGGATAGAAGCCCTTCTGGAAGTACTGGCGCACCATCGCGGCCGCGGCCGTCACGTTCGGCGCCGCGAAGCTGGTGCTGCACCGGGGCTGGACCTCGGTGTCGCAGTACGGGCCCGTGGACGGCGCGGGCGGCAGGACGGACGTCCTGATTCCGCAGCCGACGGCCAACAGGTCCGGCTTGCGGCGGCCGTCGAGCGACGGCCCGTCCACGCCGCCGCCCCGCGACATCTGGTCGGGATGGGCCTTCGCCGCCGCGACGCAGATCGCGTTGAAGGCGATGCTGGGCGACGCGTTCTTCGGACTCACGCCCGTGTTCTCGCCGGCGGCGACCACCACCTGCTCCTCGCGGGCGGTGCAGAACGCGTCGACGTCCCGGGCAGCCGTGTCGTAGCGGAGATTGGTGCTCCAGCTGATGTTGTGGACGGTCGCGCCGACGCCCCTCCCGTCCTCCAGCACTTCGTGGAGGCTTCGAGTGGCACGATCCTTGTCCGGCGGGGCGAGGACCAGGTTGGCATCGTTGCCGACGATCTTCGCGGCCCAGGCGCCGCCACGGTCCTGGTGCTGGCCGGAGTTGCCGATCTGGTCGCCGGCCGCGATGCCCGCGACCTTCATGAAGTGGGCGCGGGGCGCGGCCTTGTTCGGGTTGAACAACTCCCGCACCTTGCGATGGTTCGGGCCGGGCGTGTTCGGGGCGATGCCGGCGAAGAAGCAGTGGTTGAGGTCGAGCGTGCCCTGTTCGATGATCTGGATCACCTGGTCCTCGCCGTGCAGGTCGTGGGCCCAGATCGGGCCCCCGGCCGGGTCGCCCGACTGGGTCGTCCGGGCGGACGGCACGTCCGCGTCCACGATCGTGGGCACCGGTTCCAGCCACGTGATGTCGCCGAGCGCGGCGATCTGGGCGACCCTGGTCGCGTCGTCGAGGGTGAGACGCAGGCGCAGCCGGCCGCCGATCTCGCGGGCGTCGCTCGTCGCGACGTCGTGCGCGCCTATCCCGGCCACCGCCGCCGTGACGGCGGCGGCGTCCGCATCGTCGAACAGCACCGCCACCAGGTCGAGAGGCCCGGTGGCCGGGATGTCCGGGGCGAGCTTCGACTCCTGGGGGAACGGGATGACGGCGCGGACCAGGAAGTCGGCGCGGACGCGGTCGGCGGTCGCGGTGTCGAGCCGTTCAAGGTAGGCCAGGTTCGGGATGAACCGGTCCAGCCGCAGACCGTACGCCGCCGTCAACCGGGCGATGTCCGGCCCACTCAGCAGCGCCGTGAACTGCACGACCGTCGCCTGCACACCGGCCACCGCCGGCGCGGCGGACGGCTCCACCCCCGCGGGATCGAACGGCTCCGGCCCCACCACCAACCGGAAGTCCCGCCGCTCACTCGGCCGCATCATTGGACACCGCCGGAGACCACCAGCGCATAGCCCTGCTTCTCGAAGTGCAGGAACGGGCGGAGCCGGATCGTCCAGGTCCCGGCGACGGGCTGGTTCACGACGACCATCTGGACGTTGTTGAGGATGTCCGGCGGGAGGCCCGGGCTCACCGGCGCCTGCTTGGAGACGCCCTTGCCGACGTCGAAGTCGTTGCCCAGGTAGAGGTTCCCGCTGGAGTCCTCCACCTCGAACCTGATGGGATCCACCTTGGGCTTCGGCGGGTTCTGCGGCGGGCTCGGCTGGTTCTGCTCGGCCGGCGGACGATTGGTCCACACGAAGGTGATCTTCAGTTGCTCGCGCTCGTCCTCGACGAAGAAATGCTGCTGACGCGTCTCGAACATCCGCAGGCCGGCCCGGCGCGGGACGTCCGTCACGATCAGCTTGCGCTTGCCGCCCGTGAAGAACAGCGTCCGGTCCAGCTGGATGCGCCCCCAGCCCTCGGCGTCGGACGGGTATCCGGGAACGCCCTCCATGTCGACGGTCGAATTGAGCAGCACCGCCTTGATCAGCGCCCCGGACGGCTGCGGGATGAGCTTGTCCGGCTGCGGCTTGCCATTCGGGTAGAAGCCCTCCGCGAAGTACTGGCGTACGAGCGCCGCCGCGGCCGACACGTGCGGCGTCGCGGAGCTGGTGGCGCACGGCACCGGGCCGGTGGTGTAGAAGGGGACCTCCGGTGGCCGTTTCGCCGGGTTCACCGCCGTGCTGATGCCGCAACCGACCGCGGTCAGGTCAGGTTTCCGGCGGCCGTCGTCCGTCGGGCCGGGCACCCCGCTGCCGATGGACCCGTGGTTGGGGGCGGCCTGGGCGGCCGCGACGAGAATCGGGTTGAACGCGATGCCGGGCGGCTGGTTCACCGGTCCCTTGCCCGTGTCCTCGCCGGCCGCGACCACCAGCTGTTCCTCGCGGTCGTAGCTGAACGCGTCCACGTCCCGGGCGGCCGTGTCATACCCGGTACCGGATCCCCAGCTCAGGTTGTGGATGGTCGCGCCGAACTCCCGGGACGCATCCAGCAGTCTCCGAAGGCTGAAGACGAAGAAGCCCGTCTTGAGCTTCCCGGTGTCCATGTCCCCGCGGCTGCGGCAGATGATCTTGGCGTCATGGGCGCCGCCCCGGTGCTCGTGCTTGCCGGGGTCGTTGAGGGCGTCGCCGGCCGCGATCCCGGCGACCTGCATGAAGTGGTCACTGGCGCCGAGGGCCTCGTTGAACGCCTTGAGCACCTTGCGGTGCTTCGGGCCGGGCTTGTTCGGTGGGTTGTCGGCGAAGAAGCCGTGGTCCATGTCGATGAAGCCCTCGTCGATGATCCCGATCACCTGGTTCTTGCCGGTGATGTGCCGGTCCCAGACCGTGCCCCGGTTCGGGTCGCCCGACTGATTCGTCTGAGCGGCCCCGACGTTGAAGTTGGTGAACACGGGCGCCGGTTCGATCCAGATGACGTCGTCGATCGCCGCCGCCTGGGCGAGCTCGGCCGGGTCGTCCAGCGTGAGGCGCAGGTGGAGCCGTCCGCCGATGTCCCGGTCGTCGAGGACCTGCATGTCGTGCGCGCCGATCGCGGTGAGCGCCGCCGTGACGGCGTCGGCGTCGGCGTCTTCGAAGAGGATCATCGTCAGGTCGAGCGGCCCGGTGGCGGGGAGCGTCGGGGAGAGCTTCGACGCCGGAGGGAACACGATGACGGACCGTACGAGGAAGTCGGCACGGACCCGGTCGGCCGTGGCCGTGTCGAGCCGTTCGAGATAGGCCAGGTTCGGAATGAACCGCTCCAGCCCCAACCCGTAGGCCGCCTTCAGCCGTGCGATGTCCGGCTCGCTCGGCAACGCCGCGAACTGCACGACCGCCGCCTGCGCGCCGGCCGCCGCCGGCGTGGCGGACGGATCCACCTCCGCGGGATCGAACGGCTCCGGCGCCACCATCAGCCGGAAGTCCCGCGCCCCCGGGACGGGCTCACCCCTCATCGCCGACCCCCTCGAAGCCCCGCTGTCCGGCCGCGGGCCCGGTCCCCCGGCCTCCGCCGGACCGGTCTCCAGTAGATGCGGGAGCCGGCGGGCGCACGGCTGGGGAGCGGTTCCCCGGATTCGGCCGGGCGAGCTTCATGCACTGCACTGCACCCTCCTAGGAGTGGGTGAGCCGGCGCCGACCGCGCCCCGGCAGCCGGCGTGAACCCGAGCAACTCCGCGATGGCCGTTCCGAAACGGTGTGTCCCAGAGGCAGAGCCGCCCTACCTAGAGGGCGTTCCATCTCGTTCCGTCTCGTTCCATCTCCCGCTTCCAGCGCCGCCGGTGCGGGGAGAACGGCGCTGCCGGGGACCCTGGTGAGGCCGATGTGACCTGCCTCGCAAATGATCGAGGCCAGCGCCGGAGCCCCGCCCGCATGCCCGCTCACCTGCACGGATGCAGTTCTCGGCAAGCGCAAGGTACGTCGGACACCTGAGGCGGCCACCTGCGGCCAGTGGTTGAAGCTCATCCACTGAACCGGCGAGGCATGCTCCGCGTGTAGAGGATGCACGCGCTCGGCATCGGTTCGAGAACCCCCGCACGACCGAGGACCGGCTACCGCGCGGCACGGCCGTGACGGCCAACGACGACCTGGGGGTGGACGGGCCTGTGACGACTTCACGGGAACTGGGCGTGGCTCCGGCCACGCGGGGTGACGACGCCATCGAGTTATCGCTGGCGGCCGGGGAGCGCGCCCTGCTCGACGAGGGGGACCTGCGGACGAGCCGGATCCGGTTCGACGCGGCCTACCGCGAGGCGGAGCGCTGGGGCGACGGGGAGGGGATGGCGCGGGCGGCGTTGGGCCTCGGCGGGCTGTGGGTGCACGAGCATCGCATGGCGGCCGTCGCGGGGATGGTGCGCGCCCGGCAGCGCACCGCCCTGTCGCTGATCGACCCGCGGTCCTCCCTGGCCCTGCGGCTGCGAGTCAGGCTGGCGGCAGAGAAGGACTACGCGACCGGCGAGCACGCCTCGATCATGGCCCTGGTGGCGGAGGCCAGGCGGGCCGGCCACCCGGTACCGCTGGCCGAAGCGCTGAGCCTCGCCCACCACTGCGTTCTCGGCTCCGAGCACGGGGCGCTGCGGCTCGAACTCGCCAGGGAGCTGATCGGCGAGGCGTCCAGGACCGGCCGCCGCGCCGACCTGCTGATGGGGCTGCTCTGGCATGTCGTCGACCTGTTCAGCAGCGCCGACCCGCACGCCGAGCGCAGCATGCGGGAATTGCGCGACCTGCTCGCCCGGCGGTCCCATCTCGCCGCCGGGGTCGTCCTCGACTCGCTCGAAGTGATGCTCAGCATCAGGCGGGGCCGGTTCGAGGAGGCCGAGGCGCTGGCCGGCGCCTGCGCGGAGCGCGGGGAAGCGACGGGCGACGCCTCCGCGACGGGCTGGTACGCGGCGCAGATCGGCACGATCCGGTGGTATCAGGGCCGCATCGCCGAGTGCCTCCCTGCGCTGACGGACCTGGTGGGCTCCCCGGTGCTCAGCCCCCTGGACAACGCCTGTTACGCGGGCCTCGCGATCGCCGCCGCCCACTCCGGTGACCGGCGGCTGGCGGCGGGGACGCTGGCCCGGCTGCGTGGCCGGGTGCAGGATGGAGCACCGCGCTCCAACACCTGGCTGTTCGCGATGTACGGGGTCGTCGAGGTCGCGCATCTCCTCGGAGACGCCGAGGCCGCGTCCCAAGCGTACGAACTGCTGAGCCCGTTCGCGGAACTCCCGACAATCCTGGGCCTCGGCGGAGCGTGCCTCGGCTCGGTGCACCACTCCCTGGGAGTGGCCTCGCTGACCGCCGGTGACGCGGACACCGCCGTGGGGCATCTGGTCAAGGCGGTCGACGGCAACTTGGCGCTGTGGCACTGGCCGGCCGTGGTCCTGTCCCGGACGCGCCTGGGCGAGGCGCTCACTCTCCGGGACGGGCCGCGAAGCGAGGCCGCGCGGGCGTCGCTGGAACTGGCGGCGCAGGAGGCGGCACAGCTGGGCATGCCGGTCCCCGCCGAGGCGTCCGGCCGACCGGCGGGCGTGGGCCGCTCCGGCGACCGGGCGCCGGTGCTCGTGTGCGAACGCCAGGGAAGGCAGTGGCGCGTCGCGCTGGGCTCGCGCACCGCGCTGGTGGGGGACAGCGTGGGCATGCGGCACCTGGCCACCCTGATCGACAACCCCGGGCAGGAGATACCGGCGATCACCCTGGCGATGGGACAGGCCGCTTCCTCGGGCGACACCGCGCCCGCCCAGCCGGTCCTGGACGACGAGGCCAAGCGCAGCTACAAGCGGCGGCTCTCGGAGCTGGAGGCCGAGATCGAGGAACTCGAGTCGGCGGAGCAGTTCGAGCGCGCCACCGCCGTCAGCGCCGAACGCGACTGGCTGATCGCCGAACTCGCGTCCGCTTCGGGCCTCGGCGGCCGGACGCGGCGCTTCGTCGGCAGCGAGGAACGGGCCCGTATCGCCGTCGGGAAAGCCATCCGGCGTGTCTTGCAGCGCGTCGCCGACGCCGACGCGGGCATCGGCGCCGAGCTGCGCGCCACCGTGCAGACCGGGCTTCTCTGCTCGTACCACCCCGAATGACAGCCCCTGCGCGACGCGCAGCCGCCCCCCCGGTGCCCGCCGAGGGGCGGAATAATACGCTGGTGGCCGGGTCGTGCCTCAGATCGTGCAGGCGGACGGGCGGTCGCCGCGCACCAGCGGGTGAGCAGCATGGCGCCCTCCATCGACAGGTTGGCCACGATAAAGCTCTGGCGCTGCGGGAACCTGTCGATGAGCGCCCCGGCGAACGGGGCGACCAGGAAAGGCCGGGCGGCGAAGAAGAACGCGCCGTCCGACGCGGCATCGCTACCAGTCAACTCCTTGACCCAGATGCCGAAGGCAATGATGAGTGCCCCGGCCGCCCAGGGGCGATAAGGACTTTCCGCTGATCAGGAGCCGGAATCCATGATTGGTCAGCAGAGCCCTAACAGGCGACCTCCTCGACGGTGGGTGAAACTTCAAGATCATGCCAGATTGGAGCCTGCGGGGATATGGAAGGCCGGTGGCCGGATCCGGCGCTCGGCGATTCCGCCTTGCCCATTTACTATCAGTAAAGATCATGTGTCGGACGACCCCGGACACCTGAGCGAGAGCGCCGTCGTCCTCCCGGCAACCCGCACGGGATGGGACGAACGGCCTGGGGCCGCTCGCCGGTAGCCGTCCGTGCGAGGAGGTCGATATGCCGGAGGCGCCGGTCGAAGACCCGGCCGCGGAACTCGCAGAGCCCGCGGCGCTGCTGGATCCCTACTCCCTCTTCGGCCGCCTGCGCGAGAGCGCGCCCGTCTACCGCAGCGCCTTCCTCGACTCCTGGGTGGTGACCGGGTACGACGACTGCGCCGTGGTGCTGCGCGACACGGCATCGTTCGCCTCGGACTGGCGCCGGATCGGCGAGGCCGTGCCGGAGCCGTTGCTGAGCATCCAGTCGCTCGACCCGCCCGAGCACACGGCCATCCGGCACTTCATGGTCGACGCGGTCCGCGGTCTCGACCTGGGCATGCTGCGCGAGCGAATCGCCGTGCAGGTCCGCGCCCGAGCCGAGCGGCTGCGCGCGGCCGGGGAGTTCGACTGCGTGTCCGACCTCACCGCGCCACTCGCGCTGGACACCATCACCGCGGTGCTCGGGGTGCCGCCCATCGACGCCGCGTAGTTCCTGCCCGTGTCGCAGACGATCGTGAACGGCATGGACGCCGGGATTTGGCCGGAGACCGCCGGGCCCGCCGTGCAAGCCCGCGCTGAGCTGGCCGAATACACCGGCCGGTGGCTGGACGACCCGCCCGCGGACGGGCTGGTGGCGCATGTGGCGGCCAAGGCGCCCGGCTCCGGCATCGAGCGCCCTGTGCTGCTGAACACGCTGCGGGCCGTCCTGCACGCCGGGTTCGAATCGGCGGGGCGGCTGCTCAGCAACGCTCTTGTCGTCCTGCTGAACGCGCCGGAAGTTTTGGCGCGTTTCGCCCGGAGTGACCTGTCACTCGCAGTGGAGGAACTGGTCCGGTACGTGTCGCCGGTGCAGGCCGACGGGCGGGCGTGTGTGCGGGAGACGCGTGTCGGCGGCCAGGTCATCGCGCCCGGCGAAGCGGTGACGCTGCTGCTGGCCGCCGCGAACCGGGATCCAGCCAAGTTCGCCGAGCCCGACGAGCTGGACTTCGCCCGCTCTCCCAACCCGCATCTGGGGTTCGGCCGGGGTGCCCACTCGTGCCTCGGGCAGTCGCTGGCGGCACTCCAGGCACAGGTCGTCCTCGGCCTGCTCGCCACCGAGTTCCCCGGCATCCGCCTTGCCCACGAGCCCGTCTACCACCGGAACCTCACGCTGCGAGGCGTGGCTCAACTCCGAGTCCGCCTCGGCTAACCGACCTCAGATCCGTCTTGACAGAAAGGAGGTGACAAGAATGCGTTACCTCCACTGAGTGGCATAGAGGGTGCCCGGCATATCGTGGCACGCTTCCTACCTGCGATGATATGCCGGGCACTCATTATTCACCGCGCGGCCGGCCTCAGAGACCTCTGCACATATCGATATGGTTTCTGTTTCCTGGCATCACATGTCTTCTTCTGGAGCGCTTATGAGGGTGTTTGTGCGCACAAAAACCGCCTTGGCAACCGGCCTCGTCACCATAATCGCCACCATCCTTTCGGCCGCTCCGCCGTCCGTCACCCCCCACGCCGCCGCAACTTCCCCCCACACGGTGTCCGCCCCGGTGGCGGCAGGTCGTTCGGACGGTAGGTCTGGGGAGCTGTGGCTGGCGCGGCTGCTGGCGGGGTCCACCCGTGGCGGTGACGCGTGGCGGCACCTGCGCGTCCTTGACCGGATCGCCGCACGGAACGGCGGGGTGCGCGCCGCCGGCACGCCGGGGTTCGAGGCCTCCGCGCGCTACGCCGCCAAGGTGCTCACCGCCGCCGGCTACCGCGTTCACCAGCAGCAGGTGCCGTACACCGACTACCAGGTCGACGCGGAGAGCGCGACGGTGACCGCGCCCGCCGCCCGGCAGGTGCGCGCGCTGGTCATGCGCTGGTCACCCGTCACCCCGCCCGGCGGCATCGACGCACACCTCGTCGTGCCCCGGGCCACGGCGGGTGACGCCGCCGGATGCTCCGCCGCCGACTACGACGGGCTGCCCGTGGCCGGATCCATCGTGATCGTACGGCGCGGATCCTGCGGCTACACGGCACAGCAACGCGTCGCCGCCGGGCTCGGCGCGCGGGCGATGCTGATCTACCTGTCCACGCCGAGTCCGAACAACATCTACCGGCTGCACGCGTTCAACCCGCAGGCGTTCACCATCCCGGTGGCCAGCGTCACACAGGCGCAGGCCGAACAGCTCGCGGACGAGGCCGCGCAGCACCAGGTGCGGCTGCGTCTCGACCTGCGCGGGCACGAGGTCGCGGGAGTCACCACCAACCTGTTCGCCGAGACGCGCGGCGGCAGCGACGACCGCACCGTCATGGCCGGCGCCCATCTGGACAGCGTCACCGAAGCACCCGGTATCAACGACAACGCCGCCGCGGCTGCCGCGCTGATGGCGACCGCGCTGCGGCTGGCTCCCCACCAGGACGAGGTGCGCCACAAAGTGCGGTTCGCGCTGTGGGGGGCCGAGGAGCTCATCGACATCGGCTCCAACTACTACGTGCGCAATCTGCCACCGGCCGAACGCTTCAAGATCGCGCTCTACCTCAACTTCGAACTGATCGCCGCGCCGAACGGGGTGCGGTTCGTTCTCGACGGGGATGGGAGCGAGCAGCCGCCGGGCACCCCGCCGGGCCCGGCGGGGTCGCAGGTCGTGGAGAAGGTCTTCAAGGACTACTTCGACCGCGCCGGACTCCCCTACGAGAGCCACGACCTGCGTGCCGTCGGCTCCGACCACGAGCCGTTCATGGCCGCGGGCATCCCGGTCGGCGGCCTGAACGGCGGCGTCCTCGGGGTCAAGACCGCCGCGCAGGCGGCGCGGTTCGGCGGGGCGGCCGGGCAGCTGTACGACCCCTGCTACCACCAGCCATGCGACACGATCGGCAACCTCGACCGCCGGGCTCTCGATGAGAACGTGCCCGCCATCGCGTGGGCCGTGGGCCGCTTCGCCCTCGACGTCTCCGACCTGCCCGCCGCCGGCGCCCAGGAGCAGCGACCATGACGACGTCCCACCAGGCCATCGAATCGCTGACGGATCCGCCCGCCGCCTACCCGCCGTCGTCGCCGATGCGGCTCAGCTTCGACGTCGATGCGCTGCGCGCCGACCTCGACCTGCTGCGGCACCAGCGGTGGCGCGCCCAGCGCGCCTACAGCCAGGACGGCGCCGCCACAGAGTCCGGCGTGGACTGGCGCATCCTGCCGCTGCGCAGCGTCGGCGGCGATCCGGTACGGACCGACCCGGGCGGCGCGGGCCTGACCGACTTCGCCGACACCCCGTGGCTGGCCGACGCCCCGGCCTTCGCACAGGTCATCGACGCCCTACCGGCGCCGGTCCGGGGCGTACGGCTGATCGCCCTGGGCGCGGGCGCGACCGTGCACGAGCACCGCGACTACAAGTACGGGTTCGAACGCGGACTCCTGCGGCTGCATGTGCCGATCGACACCAACCCGGACGCCGTCGTGGTCATCGACGGCGTGTCCGAGCACTGGACGGCGGGACGGTTGTGGTTCGGCGACTTCGGCCGAAGGCACTACGTGGCGAACGGCGGGGACCGCTCGCGGGTTCACATGGTGCTCGATTGCCTGGTCAGCCGGGAGGTCGTCGGGTTGTTGCCGGACGAGTTCCTGGAGCTGCTGCCGCTGAGCGAGGTGATGTTCGCCCGCGATCCGGTGCCGCTCACCGCGTCCGAACGCGACCGGCTGTGCTGCCGGTTCCGGCTGCCAGGCGACTTCGCGCAGTGGTCAGAGGAGGAGGTCGAGGCCAGGCCCGACAGCGACGCCGCGGTCCTCGTGCACGAGGACCGGCTCGTCCTCGCCATCGACGGCGAGCCCGCCTTCGGCCTGGTGCATCTCGGGCTGGGCGAGTTCCGCCTCAGCGGCTGGAGCGAGGAACGCACCATCGCCGTCGAGTCCACCGGCCAGGTGCGGATCAGGGAACGCGCCGGCCGCGCGCTCCGCGAGTGGACACGCCCGGCACAACTCACCTATGGCGGTCGGACGACGTCGGCCACGCACGATCATCTGACGACGCACCCTCGTTCCGACCAGACAGGCAGGTGACTCGCATGTCCTCCTCCGCCCGGGTCGCTCCGCTCGGCACCGACCCGTACGCCTTCCAGCCCGGTTACTATGATCTCTTCCGCGCCTCCCGTGGAGAGGGCGCCCTCCCCGACCCCCGGTTCTTCGCCGACCGCGCACCCCAGGGTGGACACGCGCTGGAGATCGGCGCGGGTACCGGCCGGATCACGCTGGCCGTGGCCGAGCGAGCCGCCACCGTACTGTGCCTGGAGCGGTCAGCCACCATGCGCGCCGTGCTGCTGGCCAAGCTCGCCGAACGCCCGCACCTGCGCGCCCGCGTCACCGTGCTCGACCGCGCGGCACCCCACTTCGACCTGGCCCGCCGCTTCGACTTCGTGTACCTGGCGGGTGTGCTGGAGCACGTGCCGCACCCCGAAAGGCCTGCGCTCTTCGAGGCGATCGCCGAACATCTGGCCGAGGACGGCGAGGTGGCGATGGACATGGTGCTGTCGGAGGCCGTACCGGACTGGCCCGAGCACGTCGCCGACGAGGCCACCCTCGGCGACTGCCGGTACGAGATGTCATGCGAGGCGCGGCCCGACGGCGACGACCAGGCGTACCTGCGGTTCGTCTACCGCACCTACCACCAAGGCGATCTGGTCGCGACCGAAGTGGTGGAACGCGCCCACTACATGCACCGGCCGGACGCCGTCGTCGCCGACCTGGCGGCGGCCGGGCTGACCCCGACTGCCGGAACCGCCCTCCACCCCGTCGCCAACGGCGAAGACCCCGGCACTCTGGTGGCCCGCCGTACGACCTGACCGACCTGAACGCCATCCACTTCATCCTGAGGAGAGTTCACGCGCAGGTCATCGGCGTCGGTTCCCTGCGAACGGGTACGACTTTCGCTCGCGCTGGTAATCGACCGGCTCGGCTACGGCCTTTGCTATGACATACGGGTCCCTCCACCCCATTAATTCACGGGCTTCAATCGGACGGTTCGTTGAGCAATTCGTTCCTTGACTGCGAGGGCTCGCGGCGCACTACGAGTCTCTGGCAGCTTTAGTGCGCTCCATGACCACGGGCCCTCTCCGTCCGGCCCGGCTGTGTCGCTCTGCGTCGGCAGGACGGTGGGCTGCTCGGTCTCCTACCTGCTCCTCAGCAGCCGGAACGACCGGACGGCTCCCGCTGCGACACCCCATTGTCTGGCCTGCTGTGGCGCGCCTACGCGGCGCATCGTCTCGTCGTGGCACCTCCGGTCCTCGTCCCCGAGGACGTCTCGCTGAGCGAGAAGGCGTCAGAAGCAATCGGTGTTGTGAAATATCGTCCTGCTGGTGGTGATCCGACAGCAAACGTTCCCAGCCCTCCTCTCGCCCGGCAAGATCGGGCCCATCGCGCTGGCCAACCGAGTGGTTCTTCCCGCGATGGACATGAACCTCTGCGAGGACGGCGAGATCCACCAGGGCGATATAGACCACTTCGCGGCCCGCGCCAAGGGCGGCACCGGAATGATCATCACGGGCTGCTGCGCCGTCGCCTACCCGGCGGGCTGCACCAGCCGCAAGGAGCCGGGCCTGTCGGAGGACCGGTTCATCCCCGGCCTCAAGGCGCTGGCCGACGCGGTCCACGAGGCCGGCAGCAAGCTGTGCGTGCAGATGGTGCACCACGGCAAGGTCGCCCGGATCGACACCCTCGACGGCCGGCCGCAGCTGGTGCCGTCCGTCCCGAAGCCTCTCGGCGACCTGAGCATGCTGATCGACTGCACTCCCGAGGAACTCGGGAAGATGGCCGCGATCCAGGAGGGCAAGAAGGCCACCCACCGTGAGGCCGCCCACGAGGACCTCGCGTGGCTGGTCCGGATGTTCGCGGAGGCGGCGGGCCGGGTGAAGGCCGCCGGTGGCGACGCCGTCGAGATCCACTGCGCCCACAACTACGTGCTCGGCGGCTTCTTGAGCCGCTACTCGAACCAGCGCACCGACGAGTACGGCGGGTCGCTCGAGAACCGGGCGCGGCTGTCGTGCGAGGTGATCCGCGCGGTCAAGGAAGAAGTCGGTGACAGCCTCGCCGTCATCGTGCGTCTGGCAGGCCAGGAGTACGGCGAGTCCGAGGGGCTGACGCCCGACGAGGCCGCCGGCGCCGCCGCCGTGTTCGAGCAGGCGGGCGCCGATGCCATCCACGTCACCGGCACCGCGCTGAACGCGTTCGCGAATTTCACCGACGGCCCGCTGCCCAACAAGGTCGGCTTCTACACCGCCAACGCCGCGGCCGTGAAGCGCGCGGTGTCGATTCCGGTCATCACCGTCGGCCGCATGCTGCCCGAGGTCGGCGAGCGGATGATCGCCGAGGGCCACACCGATTTCGTCGCCATGGGCCGCCAGCTGCTGGCCGATCCCGGCCTGGTCAACAAGCTGAAGGCCGGCCTCAGTGAGCAGGTCCGCCCGTGCATCAACTGCTACGTGTGCGTGCAGGAGAACTTCTGGGACGCCACCCCGCTGTGCGCGGTCAACCCCGCGCTGGGCAACGAGACGCTGCTGCCGTTCCCGCGCACAACGACCCCCAAGCACGTCGTCGTCGTCGGTGCCGGACCGGGCGGCATGGAGACCGCCCGTGTCGCCACCGAACGCGGCCACCGCGTCACCATGCTGGACAGGAGCGACCGTCTCGGCGGAACGCTGTGGTTCTCGACGCTGACCACCCCCGACAACGAGCGCCTGCTGAAGTGGCTCACCCAGGAGGTGCAGCGGGCCGGTGTCGACGTCCGGCTGAAGACCGAGGCCACCGCCGCGACGATCCAGGCCCTCGCGCCCGATGCCGTCGTCGTCGCCACGGGTGCTGTGCGCGGACGTCCGAGCGTTCCGGGCGGCGACCTGCCCCACGTGCATACCGGTGACAGTCTGCGCGGCCTGATGACCGGCACCGGTGACCTCTCGGACCAGCCGCTGTTCCTGCGGGTCGCCAGCAAGCTCGGCGGTCTCGTCGGCATCACCAAGAGCCCTTCCAGGATTCGCGGCATGAGTCGCAGGTTCCTCAGGTTCCTGCCGATGAGCAAGAACGTGGTCGTCATCGGCGGCTCGCTCGTCGGTCTCGAACTCGCGGAGTTCCTCGCCGAGCGCGGCAGTCGGGTGACCCTGGTCGAGGAAGGCCGGCAGCTCGGGGTGCCGATGGCGATGCCCCGCCGCTGGACCGCCGTCAAGCACGCCAACGAGCTGGGCGTGAAGATCCACCGCAACGCGACCGTCGAGCGCATCACCCCCAAGACCGTCGAGTTCACGGTCGAAGGCAAGTCGCTGTCCGTGCCGGCGAGCATGGTCGTCGTGGCGTCGGGTGTCTCGGCGGCGGCGCCGCTCGCCGACGAACTGACCCAGGCCGGTATAGAGGTCCACCTCGTCGGCGACGCCGAGGAGGTCAACTACATCGAGGGCGCGATCCACTCGGCGTGGAAGGTGGCCACCGCGATCTGACCGCGGTCGATGACGGCCCCCGAAGCCCGTCTCGGGGACCGCGGCGTGTGTTACCGCTACATGCCGGCGATGTTCATCGCGGCGATGTGGCTGACTTCACCATGCCGTGCCGGATTACGACGCGTCGTCCACCGCACCTGGTGGGCGGTGCTCTGAGACCGGCAAGGGTCCGCCATCGGCAGGCTCCGGCCAAGGTCGCCGCGGGCCTGACCGGAGACCAGCAGCATTTCAGGACACTTCAGACGACTCGATGACGGCAATGTCGGAGCAGTCGCCGGTCGATCGTATCGATGGCACCAGACCGGACTCCTGAGCGAGACAGGTGAACGCCCACGACGTGCCCTGGCGTCCTCCAGCAACAGCGCTCCCTGCTCGCCGACGGACTCGAACACGGCTGGGGACGACCCGCACATCTTCCACTTTTAGATATATTGCCCAGATTTGCCGGACCCTCGAATGAGAGAGCCGCAAAGGGACCTTCTCCCCGTTGCCGGTAAAGCATCAAGGGAACCACATTATTGAGCATTATCCGATTGTGCGCACTTCCGCCAGGAACAACGGTTCGTGTGATGAGTTCTTCTCGGACGAGGACTTCTCGGACAACGGCCTTCCTGCTGGCCGCGGCGGTCGCCTCGACGCTGGCGGGGTGCAATGGCGATGTGCGCCATGCTCCGTCCCACCAGCGTGCGGCCGTGGCCAAGGGGCCCGCCACGATCACGGTGGCGGCGACCGGCGATTTCCTCCTGCACGAGCCGCTCATCACGCAGGCCGCCGAGGACGCCGCGAAGAGCGGCCACCACAGCTGGGACTTCCTCCCCATGCTCAACCAGTTGCGCCCCCTCATCGGCACCGCCGACATCGGCATCTGCCACTTGGAGACACCGGTGGCCACGCGCCGCGGCCCGTTCCAGGGGTATCCCGCGTTCGATTCCCCGCCGCAGATCGTCGACGCCATCCGCGACCTCGGCTACGACACCTGCTCCACCGCGTCCAACCACACCCTCGACCAGGGCGACGCCGGGGTACGGCGGACGCTCGGCGCCCTTGATGCCGCAGGCGTCCGGCACACCGGGTCGGCACGCGGCTCCGCAGAGGCCGGGCGCACCAATCTGCTCGACGTGCGGGGGGTGAAGGTCGCGCAACTCTCGTACACCTACGGCACCAACGGTGTTCCGATCCCGCCGGGCCGGCCGTGGCTGGTCAATTCCGGGCTGGACGCGCCCGCGATCCTGCACGCCGCCGCCCGCGCCAGAGCGGATGGCGCCTCGATCGTCATCGTCAGCCTGCACTGGGGCGAGGAATACCGGCACGCGCCCACCGGCGAGCAGCGGGCGCTGGCCCGCCGCCTGCTCGCCTCACCCGACGTCGATCTGATCGTCGGCGACCACGTACACGTCGTGCAGCCGTTCGACCAGTTCAACGGCAAGTGGGTGGTGTACGGCATGGGCAACCAGATCGCCAATCCGATCGCCAACGAGGAGGACACCCATGAGGGCCTGGTCGCCCGGTTCCGGCTGACCCGCGACGCGGCGGGCCGCTGGCAGGCGACGGCGTCGTTCGTCCCGACCCTCGTGGAGGCGGGCCCGCCGATCCGGCTCGTCGACCTGCCCCGCGCCCTCGCCCGTGCCGACCTCCCCGCCGGGCCCCGCGCCCGGTACCGCGCGGCACTCGACCGCACAACGGCTGCCGTCCGCGCCCTCGGAGCGAAGGTCCCCGTCCTGGACGGCCCCCTCCCGACGAACTCTCCGGCCCCCGCCGAGCAACTCGCGGGCCCCTGAGACATCTGGCCGGCGCACGCTCTCGGGGACGGCGGCCCGGCCGTTCGCGACCCCGCGTCCTCGGAAGGAATGCGCCGCACTGCCCGCGCGCCCGAACGGTCACAGGTGTAGTCCAACACCGTCCTGAACAGCCCGACCCACATTCTCGTGTCAGCCCCCTGATCGATTCGTTCGACCTCGGCCTTGTCCCCCGCCAGGCAAGGCAACAGAGCACTTTGAACATGATCTACGCGCCCCGGGTGCGACCGTATGTAGTGCGGGCAGCTACGGGCCGTATGCGTTGCGGGATGTGGCCAGGTCCGGGAACCGGCCGCCCCTTTCCCGCCCCGCGTCCCGCTTGAATAATGATCAATATGCTCGCCCGACAGTACGGATATGCCGTCACCGCTCGGCCGGCCGCCGAGGCAGCCCCATGGGCCGCCGCCGACCTCCCTGCCTCGCGCTGGCTGCCTGTTCCGCCGATGGTCGCGTTCCTGCCCATCCCGCCGCTCCTCGTGCTGGTCGTGGCCGGCTGGGCCTGGTCTTTGGGCGGCGCGGGCGGCAGCCTCTTCCTTGCCATCGTCGCCTACATCGGGCCTATCCTGCTGCTGATTACCAGTTTCCTTATCTGGACGTCGACGCTCGCGAACAAGCGGCTCACACGCGAGATGCAGGAATTGCTCCAGCGGGAACCGTGGCAGGCATGGCCGTGCCGTATGGAACGCGAGGGCGAAGGCGGGACGACCCGCATCGAGGTCATCGTGTCCCTGCTGGCCCCGGACCACAGCGTTGCCGGTCAGTGCAAGGCGAGGGTCCGCCCCGAGACGTGGCGAGCGATGACCGATGGTTACGGTGTCCTGTTGTTCGCGGGCGACTTGCGCTTCCCCGGCGTCATCGCCGACCCCCGAACGGAAACCGCTCACCTCACCGTCCCGGTCAAGAATCAGGACTTGCAGCAGAACCAGAGGAACTCGGCTGTCGAGGACGAACTGACCCGCCAAGCGATCGCCTGGTTCTTCTCCCAGTGATGTGACTCCGGCCTGAAGGCGATGAGCAAGCGGAAGACTGCCACTCACTGAACTTCCGGCATCCCACGGGTGCACTCGGCCGGCCACATCCCGCCCGCCCACCACGAGATCGTTTCGACCCTGGCCAGCGGACCAGGCACCAAGGTCCCCGCGCCCTTCAAGGCGCGCAGGATGATGCCCCGTATGCAGGCGGCGGTCAGGTTGTGGACCTTGCCGGGCGGCGCCCTCGAAGTCCACAGGATGGCGAGGGCGGAGAGTGGGGCGCCCGCGCCGTCCGGAAGTTGACGACGCGGTTCGTGCCGTTCATCGGGCTCCGCTACATCGTGGTGTGCCTCGACCGCCTGAATATCGGTATCGCGGCGCTGACGAAGCCTCGCGGTGCCCTGACCCCGCGGCGCCTGCTTTCGGTGTGCCTACAGAAGGCAAACAACAGAAGCCCCGGTCCCTCTCGGGCCGGGGCTTCTTCAGTGTCACGTTGGCGTTAGCGCTTCAAGATTGCCAGGAGGCTCGCGAACTCGTCGCGGCGCAGGGTGAACTTGCCGCCGGCCGGGTCTTTGCTGTCGCGGATGCCCACGGACTCGCCGAGGTCGGCCAGTTCCACGCAGTTGTCTCCGGCCTCACTACTGCGCGACGACTTGCGCCAGGTCACGTCCATCGCTCCTCCACAACCTTCCGCATCAGTTCGACCGACGCCTTCGGCGAAAGCGCCGCCGCTTGGAGCCTACTGAACGCCTCGCTGACGAGCGCCAGGTCTCTCGGCTCTGCACTCGTCTCGCCCCCGACATTGCTTTCCAGGTACACGATCTCGCTGCGATCGGGTTGAGTCGCAATCACGAACGGCGCTCGGGCGTCGCGGTAGTAGCCGATCGGAGCGATCTGGATCGTGATGTTCTCCCGCTCCGACATCTCGATCAGATGCTCCAACTGTTCGCGCATGATCTCCCGGGAGCCGACCTCGCGGAGGAGGACGGACTCGTCCAGCACGACGAACACGGTCGGAGGGTTCGGTTTGGTGAGGATTCTCTGCCGTTGCATCCGCTCGCGGACGGCATCGTCGTTGCACAGGAGCACACGTGCGTACGCCTCGGTCTGCAGAAGCCCGTAGACCAACCTGATCTCGAACGCGCGCAGGGCGTTAGCGGACGCCTCGGCTCGGGGGAAGTCTGCGAAGAACTTCGGGTAGCTGCTGGAACGCAGGAGTTCGTCCCATGCATCGACCAGGGCCGTGCCCGCGTCCAGCCCCTTGTCCATGCGTTCGGCGAAGTCCCTGCGGCACTTGGTGCGCCCGGACTCGACCTGCGAGATGTAGCTCCGGGTGACCGCCGTCCGTGCGGCGAGTTCCGTGCGGTTGATTCCGGCTTCCTCGCGGAGACGCGTGACCTCTGCGCCGAAGGAGACGGTCTTGGATGTCGGTTTGCGTGCGGCCACTGCTTCGCCTCCACGTGAGCGAGGGGAACCCACCTACCAGCGATCGTCAGCGCCACGTGTGTTCCCACCCGGCTCTCCGCATCCCCGCCGGCACCACG
Organism: Actinomadura chokoriensis; assembly: GCF_041463665.1. Classification (GTDB taxonomy): domain Bacteria; phylum Actinomycetota; class Actinomycetes; order Streptosporangiales; family Streptosporangiaceae; genus Spirillospora; species Spirillospora chokoriensis_A. The sequence continues at coordinate 211,965 of NZ_JAXCEJ010000009.1, read as the reverse complement.
GTCTCCACTGCACTGACTCGGATGCGCGAGGCCAGCGAACAGCTCGCCCTGGTGACCGAGGACCAACGGATCATGGGCGTCGTCACCATCACCGACGTGCTACGACGCCTGTTCCCCCGCGCGCCCGCACCGCCCCCGGCGACCTGATGACGACGGCCTGCTACTACCGCTGAAAAGAATGCTGGGATCGCGAGATCCGCAACGAGCGAAGGAAGCAACGCCTTTCTGGGGCACGTACGCGGGAACCGGGGTGCCATGTTGATGGGAGCGCGTTCACTGCCAATCCGACGCTGACCGGGCTGGAAGCGAGGGCTGTCACGACTCGGCCGCGCCGGCCGCGCGGAGGTAGCGGTGGCCGAGGGCCGCGACGTGGGTGCGCAGTTCGGGCGGGGAGACGACCTGGAAGTCGAGGCCGAGCATCCCGAGGTAGGCGGCGAGGGTCTCCAGGCTGTCGGCGCCGGTGACCAGGACGCAGCGGTCTGCGGCCACGGGCTCGACGATGCCGACCGTCGCATTGATCCGGGCCAGGACCCGTTCGGCCGAAGCGTGGACGGTGACGCGGGCGTGGACCTTCCAGCCCGTCGCCGCCACGTTCCGCAGGACGAACGAGGTGTAGTCACCGCCCGGCAGCGGTGTCGGAACGAAGGCCGGTCCGCCGGGCGTACGGAGGGTCATCAGGTCGGCTCGGAAAGCCGACCAGGCGCCCGTGTCTCCGTCCCGGGCGACGAGGTACCAGCGTCGGCGCCAGGCCACGAGGCGGTAGGGCTCCACCAGCTTGCGGCCCGGGGACGCTGCCGTCGCCGATGGGGGTCGGTCTCCGGCGGGCTCGACGGCGGCGGCGTAGTCGAAGCGGAGCTGGACACCGTCGCGGATGGCCGAGGCGATCGCGGTGAGGAGTGCGGCGTCGGTCTCGGGGTCGGCGGCGTCGGTGTCGAGGTTCTCCGGCGCCCGCGACGTGGCCTCGTGCAGGGCGAGGACCTGGCGGCGCAGCCGGTGCGGAAGCACCTGCTCGAGCTTCGCCAGCGCGCGGACGCTGCTCTCGGCGATGCCGCCGACGCCGGTGGCCGCGCGCAGCCCGATCGCGACGGCGACGGCCTCCTCGTCGTCGAGCAGCAGCGGCGGCAGTTTCGTGCCCGCGCCGAGCCGGTAGGAGCCCGCCGCGCCCCGGGTGGCGTCGACCGGGTAGCCGAGGTCGCGCAGCCGCTCGATGTCGTTGCGGATGGTGCGGGCGGTCACGCCTAGGCGTTCGGCGAGCTGCCCGCCGGTCCAGTCGGGCCGGGACTGGAACAGCGAGAGCAGCGCCAGAAGGCGCGCCGACGTTTCCAACATCTCTCCAGTATCCCGGACCATATAGGAACCTCTTCTTCCTATATGCCTCCTATCGTGAGGGACATGACGAAGACGCTGCACTCCACCGAGATCCGTCCCTTCACCGTCGCGATCGAGCAGGCCGAGATCGACGATCTGCACGCGCGGCTCGCCCGCACCCGCCTGCCCCGGCCGGCGGCGGCCGACGACTGGGCGCTCGGCACCCCGAACGGCTACCTGCGCGAGACCGTCGAGTACTGGCGCACCACGTTCGACTGGCGGGCGGCTGAGGCGCGGCTGAACGCGTTCCCGCACCACCTCACCGAGATCGACGGCCAGACCGTCCACTTCGTGCACGTGCCGTCGCCGGAGGCGGACGCGACGCCGCTGCTCCTGCTGCACACCTATCCCGGATCGTTCGCGGACTTCCTCGACATGATCGGCCCGCTGACCGACCCCGTCGCCCACGGCGGCCGGGCCGAGGACGCGTTCTCGGTGGTCGTCCCGTCGGTACCCGGCTTCGGTTTCAGCACCCCGCTCAACGGCGGCGGTTGGACCCAGGCGAGGGTCGCCCGCACCTTCGACGCCCTGATGCGCCGCCTCGGCTACGACTCCTACGGCGCGCACGGCAGCGACATGGGCGCGATGCTCTGCCGTGAACTCGGTCTTCTGAACCCGCCCGGATTCCTCGGGATGCACGTCCTGCAGCTGTTCTCCTTCCCCTCCGGCGACCCCGCCGAGTTCGAGGGGTTCGGTCCGAAGGAGTACGCGGCACTGGAGCACATGCAGTGGTTCCAGTCGGTCGGCGGCTACAACGCGATGAACGCCGCCCGGCCCCAGACGATCGGCGCGGCGGTGGCGGACTCTCCCGTAGGGCAGCTCGCCTACAGCGAACTGCTCAACTCCTTCGGCAACGGCACCAGCCTCGTGACCATCGACCAGATCCTGCTCCAGGTGTCCCTCTACTGGTTCACCAACACCCAGGCCACCGCGAGCCGGTACTACTACGAGGAGGCCCGCTCGGGAGCCGAGCCCGCGGTCAACACCGCCCCGACGGGCGTCGCGGTCTTCGCCGACGACTTCCAGACGATCAGGTCTCTCGCCGCAAGGGACAACACCAACATCGTGCACTGGAGCGAGTTCCCCAAGGCGGGCCACTTCGCCGCGATGGAGGCCCCCGACGACGTCGCCGCCGACATCCGCGCGTTCTTCGCCGGACTGCGCGCAGTCTGACACGATCATCTGCGTCGGCCCCGGCCCGTGGAATCCCGCGTTCGCGATGGTCAAGCTCGGCAGGTTCGGCGAGGTCGCCGCCGCCGAGCGCTCGGCAGGCCATCACGAGCAACTCGGCGGCATGGCGCTCGGGGCCGGCGATGCGGGTACGGCCGACGGCGCCGTCATCGCCGCTGAAGTGCAGGTCCCGGCCGGAGGCGAGTGCTTCGGCCGGGACTCCGGCCGTGCATCGCCGTTCGGCCGCGGCGCGACGTGGTCATGCAGGGCCGGGAGCGTCTGACGAACGGCGGATTCGATGAGCGAAGAGATGCCAGATGACCGACACCGTCGTTGAGAACGGGGCCGGGGAGCAGCCGGTCCCGGGGGCCATCGCGTGTGGCCTCGGACGAGGGACATCAGAGGCCGGGCATGAGGTGCAGCGAGAACGCCTCAGCCCTGAGTCGCTCAGGCCGTCACACCCGGCCGATCACCAGTTGTGTCACTTCGATGAACTTGCGTCCGGGTACCACGGCCGGTGCCGCGAAGATCACTGTTCTGGTCTGGCCGTTGTATCGCTTGCTGGCCGTGAGGACCGAGAACCCGTTTTTTGTATAGATAACTGCGGCGGCTCCCACGCCGGGCACCCGACGGCTCTTGACCTCGCTGTTCTTGGCCACCGCGGCGATCACTGCCTTCGGTGTGACGTTCGGCCGTGACATGACGGTGAGCGCGAAAGGTTTCTTCCCGCCGCTGCCGTACGCGCACGTGAAATCGTTCGGATTATCGGTTTTTTCGTCAGTTGCCGTCAGTTTCGTGCGAGCACCGCCACCGAGCAGTGTCTTCAGCTCCGTCGCCGAAAGGAGCGGGCAGGCGGCGGTCAGCTTCGCGGCCGGGGACGGCGTGCGATCCGCGCCGCCCGAAGTAGGCGTGGTGGGCGGCGCGGACGTCGAACTGGACGGCGCATCCTGGGAGCAACCGCCCACCAGGGCGACGCCGACACACATCAAGGACAAAAAGCGAATAGTTCGCAACACAAGTGATCACCCTATGCTTCAGTCGTATACGGACCAAATCGCTACAGTCTCCAGCGCTTCGTCCTGGCCGGCGACCTGCCTGCGCGCCCATTTTCCGGGGCCGCCCCCCTCTACGGCCCCTCCGGCGCAAGCCGCGGGTAGCCGCCAGCGGCTCCTCCCGCGGAGAGCATCACCCGCTTGGACGGCTCCCTGATCAGACCGGAGACCGGGACGCGTGGCCCGAAGATCGATACCAGTCTGGTTGTGAGACTTCCTCGGATTTGATGATCGTGGTTCCATAGGTGCCGAGCAAGCGTTTGGGGATCGACTCGGAGCGCTGAGCGAGGGAGAACCGGATGGGCCTGCGGTTTCTCGGGAGGTTGTGGGTGCCCCTGGCGGCCGCGGCCGTGCTGCTCCTCGGCATGGTGCAGGCGGCGCAGGCGCACATCGAGCGGCCGTCGTACTGGCCGTCTCCCGGCCCCGACTGCTCCGTCAGCCCGTGCGCGGGCGGGAGGGTGCCGACGGCCCGGAGCCTGGCGTCGGCCGTCCAGACCGTTCCGGGGAGCACGACCCGCGTGGTGTGCCGGCCGGACTCGCTGGAACGGCTGGACGCCTCGATCAAGCGGGCGCTGAAGTCGGGCTACGACGTCCGCCCGAACGACCACCGGACGCTCGGCGCCACCCAGGCGCGGGAACTGAAGCGGACCAACCGGGCGTTGTTCGACCGCTGCCGGTACAGCGAGATCCAGCCCGCGGTGACCGATTCGCGGAACAACGACCGGGTCGTGGTGCTGCCGGGCGTCTACACCGAGCCCACGGCGCGCCAGAAGCCGACGCACGACCCGGCGTGCGACCAGTACAAGCTGAGCACGGGCGCGTACTCCTACCTCGGCGAGTACACCTGCCAGAACGACGCCAACCTGATCGCCGTGCTCGGCCGGGCCCCCGGCGGCGGCCAGGACCCGGACCCGCCGCTCGTCGACCGGCACGGCATCCCCAACCGCGGCGCGTGCGTGCGCTGCAACCTCCAGCTCGAAGGATCGGGCGTGAGCGCCGACGACGTGGTCGTGGACGCCGGTGACCCGTCGTCCGGCAACGGCGGCCCGCACAACTCGGCGAAGGACGTGGGCATCCGCGCCGACCGGGCCGACGGCTTCGTGCTGCGGAACCTGACCGTCCGGCACGCGGGCGAGCACGACATCTACGTGCTGGAGAGCAACGGATACCTGCTGGACAGCTTCAAGACCTTCTACGCGGGCGAGTACGGCGTGCTCACCTTCGTCGAGGACCACGGCGTGATCCAGAACTGCGAGGCGGCCGGGAACGGCGACTCCGGGCTCTATCCCGGGTCGGGCGCGAAGACCGCGGCGGGACGCGACGAGAGCGTCTACCCGGCCGCGCGGTACAGCCAGGAGATCCGCTACTGCGACTCCCACCACAACACCAGCGGCTACTCGGGCACCGACGGCAGCGCCACCTGGGTGCACCACAACAACTTCTACGACAATGCCCTCGGCTTCACCACCGACGTGTTCACCGCCGCCGGGCATCCCGGTTTCCCGCAGCAGGGCGACCTCGTCGAGAACAACGACTTCTACTCCAACAACTTCAACCCGTACCTGGCGAACAGCGACGTGGTGCCGACCGTGCCAGTGCCCGTGGGGAGCGGGATGTGGATCGCCGGCGGTGACGACAACATCGTCCGGAACAACACCTTCCGCGACAACCGGCGGCGCGGGGCCATGCTCTTCGCCGTCCCGGACGCGTTCGTCTGCGCCGACCAGCCCTTGACGGGCTGCGACCCGCTGAAGCTGTCCACCTCGCACCGCAACCAGTTCTACGGCAACCGGATGACCGGCAACGGCCTGGACTTCTGGTGGGACGCCTTCCCCGGCAACTCCGGCAACTGCTGGTACTCCAACGGCACCGTCACCACCTCACCCGGCAACCTGCCGGACTGCCTGAACGGCAAGGCGCCCTTCCTCAGCATCGGGTTCGGCAACCTGGGCAACGAGCTCGAACTGCTCACCTGCATGGCCAACCTGAAGCCCGGCGGCCCGTGCCCCTGGTTCACGACCCCCGAGGCGACCGCCCCGGCCGCATCCAGGACGGCGCCCGCGGACGACCCCCACCACCCCGAGACGAGCGAACTCGACGACGCGATGCTCGCCGCGATGACCTGCCATTCCTGGCAGGAGATGACGACCGGCCAGCGCGACCACATGCTGGCCAAGATGGCAGTGTTCATGGGCGGCCAGATCGACCATCCGGGGGCGCGCGGCACGACGCTGAGCAACCAGAAGGCGACCAGCATGCTCAACAACGCCTGCGGGCTGTCCTTCGCGGGACCGTTCAAGCTCTACAAGCTCTACGCCCGAGCGGCGGCCTTCCCCCTGCAACTCCCATAACGACTCCAAGGGGCTGGCAAGCGGTGGGCGGGCGTGCCGGCCCTCCCTCGGACGCCGTCTCCGTACTGAGTACGGATGTGCCTTCTGCCAGGCCCCTGTCAAATGGAGGCAAGGACACCCGAGAGTTCGAGGTGAGGCAATGAGCAGTTCCGTCCGGCAGCTGGTGACTCGCGCACTAGCCGAGGTGCGCAACATGTCGGTGCCAGAGGTCACCGAGGCGCTGGAGGCGCAGGATCGCTGCGCGGTCGGGTCGCCCGGTCGCCTGATCGGCGTCCGCGAGCAGGAGCAGGCTCGTCACGAGCACGTTCCGGTCGCCCAGACCAACGGCGATCTCAAGGGCCTCGGCGAAGTGCTGCCAGGCCCGCCCGCGTTCACCGGCGGAGGCTGCGGCGCCGCCGAGGCCGTGGAGGCATCGCGCCGCGCAGCGCAGGTCGCCGATCTGACGGAACTCGGAAAGCAGCCCGGCGAACCGGGGGCCGGCGGCGGTTCGGTCCTCACGTGCCTGTGCGAGGCGGGCGAGGGCGAGCTCGACGTGCAGGCGCTCGTGCTCGTTGCCGCTGATCCCGGCCAGCCGACCGGCCTCGGCCAGCCAGGTCGCGGCCTCGTCGAGACGGATGCGGTCCTCGATCGCGAAATTGGCCATGTGGAAGAGGCAATTGGAGCGCTTGACCGGGTTATGTAGGTGGTCGAAGAGGTCGGCGGCATCCGCCAACCGGGTCAGGGCGGCCGGGGTGTCCGGCACGGACAACCCCAGGCGGAACAGCGCCAGAGCGCGATGCCAGTCGTCGCCCAGGCGCTCGAAAAGGGAGACGGCCCGTTCGAGGAGCTCGAACTCGCCGCCCTGCGCCACCACCGCCGCCCTCGCCGTCCAGCCGAGGGCGAGCAGGGCCAGCGCGCGGTCCTGCGTTGAGGCGTTCCCGGCACGCTCATACGCGTGTTCGGCGAACCCCCGCGCCCGTTCGGTGTCCTGGTAGTCGAGCAGGATGGCGCAGGTGATCGCGGCTCGAACGCCCAGGGCGCCCCGCGGGAAGGGGCGCTCGAGCAACGTGTCGAGCCAGTCGAAAAGCTCGCCGCGGGCGCCGAGCACCTCCCATCCGGTGCAGATGCCCGCGAGGAACTCCCACGCGACGGTCGTCTCCGGCTGCTGGAGAGCCCACTGCATCCCGGCCCGCAGGTCCGCCCAGTGGCGCGGCCAGCAGATCCGCCAGCAACGCCGCCGCGCCGTCGGCAACGTGCTCGCAGTTGTCGACGAGGAGCCAGTGCCGGCCCTTCGCGAGCGCGGCACGGACCTGGGCGAGCGAGCCGCCCCGTCCCGGCGACGAGCCCGAGGGCGTCGGCGAACTCCCGTTCCGCGCTCTGGCCGGGCGCGACGCGGGCGAAGTCGACCAGGACGGCGGGCGGCAGGGAGGTCTCCGTGTTCGCCAGGTGCAGCGCCAGCCGGGTCTTGCCGGTCCCGGCGGGCCCCGTCAGCGTCAGCAGCCGGTGGGCGCCGACGAGCCGGCGCACGTCGTCGATCTCCCGGCCTCGTCCGACGAACGAGGAAAGCGGCTTGGGCAAGGCGGCGGCGTCCCGGAGCGCCTTCAGCCGTTCCGCCGCCTCGACCAGGACCTGCCAGTTCGGCGAGGCAGGCCGGTCCGGGCCGCCGTTTTGCGGAGGAGTGCCGACACGTGGCTTTCCACGGTCCGTTCCGAGACGTGCAGGGCATCGGCGATCTCCTGGTTGTGCAGGCGATCCCCGACGGGCCAGAAGACCTCCAGCTCCCGGGGCGTCACCCCCGCCGCCCGCAACTCGTCCGGAAAGACGTCCGATCCCACTCTCGAAGTATCCCGTTATCAGCGGGCAGATCGACCTCGGTTTGGCGGGCGCGGGGCTCTGGCCGAGCTCACGCGATCTCGACAAAGTCCAGTTCGGCCCACCGGCTGTGGTGCTGGAAGCGCAGGGTGTTCCATCCTCGGGCGAGGCTGAGGGAGGTCGAGACCTGTTGCCAGTTGTCCCAGCCGTGCGCAGGATAATTCAGTACGAATCGGGTTGTACCGTTCACCGTCACGGTGTGCTGGGCGTCGCCGCCTCCGGCGGCGTACACGACGTGCGCGGTGTAGGTTCCAGCGGCCGGTGCGAACACCTGGATGTCGACCCAACTGTCCTGATGGTCCAGTCCGGCCACGACGGCGCCCTGCGATGCGCCGACAGCGCCGGTGCGGGTTTCGGCGTGGTTCAGCATGCCGCGCTCGGCCTCGTAACGAACCCGGCTTCCTCGCACGACGGGGTGGTCATTCGCCCAGCCCAGGTCCGCTGTATATGTCCAGCGCGCTCCATTTCCAGGGCAATCCCCTACCCAGCCGTGAAAGAAGACGTCCTCGCCGAGCACGTCGGCGCCGCCGGGGCCCCGCACCGCACCGCCGAGGGTCTCGGTCGTCATCAGCGGCCGGTAGGCCTTGCTGAAACGCCCGGTGAGCGAGGAGGACACGGCGTAGCTGGTGAAGTATTCGTCGCTGCAGTATGAGCCGCCCGAGTAGAGGAGCACGTACTGGGTGGGGCGTTTGATCAGTACAGGTGCTTCGATCACTCCATTTTCTTCAGCGCGATCGTTGCGGATCAATTCTTTGCGCGGGCCGACGAAGGTGATCCCGTCGGCTTGCACCTCCTGCAGCCAGATGACCGAGGGGGTGCCGTTGTTCAGCGCGTTCCCGTCATTCTTGTAGAGCAGATATCTCTTTCCGTCGGTGTCGACGAAGCTCGCCGGGTCGATGTCGCCGCCCTCGCTCGCGTCGCAGACGAGAGGCGCGTCGCCGATGGGCCGGAACGGGCCGAGCGGTCCGGTCGAGAGGGCGGCGCCGATGCACATGCGCGTGGGAGTGGTCGCAGCGCTCGGGGCGGTGAAGTACATGAGGTACTGGCCGTCCGCGCGCCGGGAGACGTCCGGTGCCCAGAAACCGCCTTTCTCCGTCGCCCAGGACGGCCTGCTGGGCAGGGCGTCCCCGCGCATGGTCCACGGCCCGGAGGCGGACGGTGCACTGGCGACGGGAACCGCGCCTGCCGAACTGCTTGTGGAGTAGGCGTAGACGGTGGACCCGGCCTGGATCACGTCCGGGTCCGGAAAGTCGGCGGCGATGACCGCTCTGGGAGGCACTGTGGCCGCCGCCAGAACCGGGCCGCCGTGCGCCGTGGCCATCACGAGCATGGTGACCAGCACCACGGTACGGCTGAACGATCGCATCACGCTCTCCTGATGGCTGCAGGGACGGTCGAGTCTCCAGGGCCGCCCCGCCGTGCCATACGCGCACCGGGCCAGGGGCACCGGGCGGTGTTGCACAGCGGGCGGGGCGAACCTCATTTCAGGTAGCTGAGGCGGCGCGCTCCGACCCAGGTCTGGTCGGTGATGCGGTAGTCGTGTTCGGCTTCACTGTCGGGGTGGTCTGGGCCGACATTGACGGTGTCGGCTCGGGACCAGGCTCCGTCGACTTTCTGGTCGACGAAGTAGGTGAACTCGTTGAAGTCCAGTTCCGAGGACACGAACGTGTTGACGATGGCGAGCCGGCGGTGCCCCACGGTCAGCGCAGGGGGGAGGACGATGCTCTGGTCTTTCCAGATCCGAGGCCCCCCCTGCAGGGGTTGCCATACCGCGGCCAGGGCCCCGTCCACGGTGACGGTGGCGGTTTGCCTCGCGATGATGGCGTCCAGACGGCGAGTCAGTCGTATCTCGGTATGGGCGGGATTGACGGTCACGTTGAATCGGCTCGACCCGCCCCTGCTGAACGCACGACCGTCGTCGGTCAGGCCTTGGGGAGGTGAGCCCGGGTCGGTGAGTGCCAAGAGGCCGATGGCGGCGGCCAGGCCCGCGGCAGCGGCCAGCCCGATCGACAGTCCGATACGACGCCGAGCAGGCTTCCTGTCGCGGACGGCCTTGCCCATGACCGGCTGACTGTTCTGGCCTGCTGGAGCGGAGCCGCCCTTGGGCTCACTGGAAGAGTACTGAGGGGCGGGCCCGTCGTGTTCCGCACCAGCGGGCTGTGCCACGGAGACCTGCGTGGAGACCTGCGCAGTGGAGATCTGGGAGATCTTCACCCGTTCCCATGCCCGCTCCCAGTCGGGGAGTTGCCCGTCGGGCACCTGACATGCCCGCAGGAACGCCACCATCACCGCCTTCTTGGGGAACCTGCGGCCGGCCAGCATGTCCGAACACGTCGCCCGCGCCAGCCGGGTCCCGCCCGCCCGGTTCGCCCGCAACTCCAACTCTCGCAGCGACACATCGGCCCGCGCGTACTGCTCGGCCAGCAGCCTGGCGAGTTCCTCGGTGCATGCCACCGAATCCAACTCGGACCGGCGTACGGCCCGGGAGGCTTCTGGATCATCACTGATCGTCACGCTGGACCTCTGCGTTTGATGGCGGGCGGCGCGGTTCTCCACTGTCCTGACGCTGATTATGCCGCAATCCTGTCCGACAGTGTCCGAGCAGTGACCGTACGTGTCCGATCGTGGTCGTGTGCTGTCCGCTTTCAGCCCCAGCCCGGACGAAGGCGGACGAGCCTGTCCAGCGCTCTGTTGGACACCTTCACAACCGGGTTTTCCTCTTCCCAGGGCACCTGCCGGTTTCCGTCGCTGCGGCGACAGACCCCGTGAGCGGGCCCGCCTGCACCACAAGGATCGCGTCGGCCCCTTCGGGCCGCCGAACACATGAATCTCCGCTGCTTGAAGCAGCGAGATGGATGGGAGAACGTCATGCACACCACCGCGAAAGTCGCCGGCCGCGTGCTGGCCACCACCGCCGCCGGCCTGCTGGCCATGGGGGTCGCAGCCGGCACCCATGCCTCGGCTACCGCGAAGCCCGAGCCCACCGCCACGCAGGGCACGACCATGGTTCTCAAGGACCGCCAGACCCTGCCTGGCAAGAAGCCCCTGACGGGCAAGACCGCCGCCAAGCGCGTCGCGCTCAAGGGCTATGTCACCGACGGGGTCTGGAGCACCGACATGGCCTGGGGCGCCGGCGTGCGCATCAGCTCGGGCCGGTACGGCGCCTACACCGATTGCAGCGACGGCAGCACGCGCTACGGCCCGAAGCAGGGCCCCGGGTACTGGGCGTTCGGCGGCAACTGCGAGGGCGCCGGCCACCTGATCGAGGGCGGCGTCTACGGCAGCGGCTGACCTCAAGGCCCGCGTCCGGGAGGGCCGCTCCCTTGACCGCCCGTGTGGTCGAGGGAGCACGCCCGCCACCTGAGACCGGACGCGCTGACAGCGGCCGTGGGCGGCGGCTCTCCCCGCCGCCCACGGCCGCGGCACCACCCCAGGCAGTCGATCAACTACGAAACCGGTGCGCGCCGTCCCGCGTCGGCCTCCCGGCTGGAAAGGCAGCGGGTCACGGCCGCCGAGGCGCAGGCGGCCACCGCCAGGGCGGTCATCGCCATCGTCGCTCCACGCGGCCCGTACTCGAACAGCCGGCTCACGGCGATGCCGCCGGCGAAAGCGAGCAGGCCGGAGAAGAACGCCCGCACGCCCAGGTGGGTTCCGTAATGCGCGGACGGGGCGAGCCGGACGACGGTCTGGAACACCGCCGGTTGCAGCAGACCGCCCGCGATCCCGTGCAGCACCGCCGCCGCGACCAGGCCCGCAAGCCGGTCCCCTGCGCCGGCCGCCAGCAGCAGGTAGCCGCCCCCGGCGCACAGCAGCCCCGCGCGCAGCACACCGAACCGTTCAGCGCGGGTCCCCGCCGCGCACCAGGGCTGGACCGCCGCCGACACCGTCGCCAGGACGCAGGTGAACAGCGTGACCGCGCGTGGTTCCGCGCCGCCCAGCGGCACCACCACCGACGCCTGGTCCGTCAGCAGCATCGTGGGCATCGACACGGCCACGAACCACATGAAGAACCGGTTCCGCAGCGCCGTCCGCACTCCGGCCGCGGCCCCGTCCTCGGACGGAACCCGCGGACCGTTCCGTACCAGCGGGAACAGGCACGCCGCCAAGATCCACAACCCGGCCGCCGTCAGCGCCACCAGCCAGTAGCCGATGTTCAGCAGTGCCAGCCCGACCGCCGGCCCGAGCACCGCCATCGCCTGCAGCGTCATCGTGTACGCCGCATACCCGCGGGCGCGCCGCCGCTCGGCGACCCCTGCCAGCAGCGACTGCGCCGCCGGATGGAACAGCGCTCCGCCCGTGCCCAGCAGCACCGCCGCGACAACGAGCCCGGACGGGGAGGACACGGCGCCCAGCAACGCGAACCCGGCCGCGCGGAGCAGGCAGGCAAGCGTGCCCGCCCGGGCCGGGTCGAGCACGTCCACCAGCGCGCCGACCGGGAGGGAGAGCGTGTGCTGCACCAGGTTGCGCAGCGACAGCACCAGGCCGATCAGCCCGGTGGCCGCTCCCAGGTCCTCCTTCAGGTGTACGACCAGGTGCGCCATCGCCGAGAAGTAGCCGAGCGAGATGGCCGCCTGAATGGCGACGACCACGGTGACCGTGCGACGGTCACCGTGGTCCGCGGAGGAGACGCTCACGCAGTGGGCAGCACGTTCAGCCGCTGCAGCAACTCGCGCGCGACCGTGGCGCGCTTGCCGGCGTCGCCGTCCTTGGTGACGTCGATGTTCAGCGCGAACGTGTACACACGTCCGCCGCGCTCGACCCACCCGGCCCACCAGCCGGTGCCGGGGCCCGGGGCGTTCTGCCACCCCGACTTGGCGAACAGTTCGTACCCGTCCTTCTCCTCCTGCTTGATCAGCTCCCGGACGGTGCGCTGGTGCTCACGCGAGGCGGGCAGGCGGCCGGCCGCCAGCCGCTCCATGAACCGGGTCTGCTCCACCGCCGAGATCTTCAGCGGGCCGTCCAGCCAGAACCGGTCCACCACCGCCCCGGCCTGGCGGTTGCCGTAGCCGAGGCGGTGCAGCCACTGCCGTTCGCGCTGCAGGCCGATCCGGCGGGCGATCACCTGGAACGCCGCGGCGTTGGAGACGCGGACGGCCTCCCGCATCGTCATGTCCTGCTCCCATTCGGGGTACGGCTGCGGCGTCCCGTCCCAGGGGATCACCTCGTCAGGGCTCTTGACCGCCCCCGTTTCCAGGGCGACCAATACGTGCGGGACCTTGAAGGTGGATGCGGGCACCAGCGCGGTCTGGGCACGCCGCCGGTCCACCACGGTCGTGCTCTGGGTTCTCACGTCCAGCAGCGCGAACGAGCCCCGCACGCCCGCCGCGTCGAAGACGGCCCGCAGATCGTCGCGCTCGGTGATCCCGGGCCGGATCGGATCGGCCGCCGCGACGACGGCGGCGCCGCGCGGGGTGGAGTCATGGGCGGCCGCGCCGCACGCGGCGGTGCCGAAGAGGGTGAGCGCGGCGAGCGTGGTGGCACCCAGCCGAGCGCGCAGAGTTCGGGGAGAAGGCTTGATCATGCGGTCACTCGACCACTAAACGATGCCCTCTGTCCAATATGCATATCAATCAGCGATTGATATGCAAAAGCGAATTATTGCAGCTCAAGTGGGTGACCTGGCGTCATCGACACAGCGTCCAGCCGCGCGCCGCGATCCCCGGCTCGGCTGCCGGCGGACGCCGCAACGTGAGGAGTCGCCCAATCACGAGTCGGTGTAGACGGGCGGCCGGCGTTCGACGAAAGACGCGGCCTGTTCGGCGTGGTCGCGGGTGTAGGAGGTGAGGATCTGGGTGCGGTTCTCCAAATCGATGCCGGCCTGGAGGCTGGAGACCTCGAGCTGGCTCCAGGCGACCTCCTTGGTCATCCACACGCCCATCGGGCTGTTGGCGCAGATCTGCGCGGCCGTCTCCAGAGCGGCCTCGACCGCCTTGCCCTCGTCCACGACGCGGTTGACGAGGCCGATGCGCAGGGCCTCCTCCGCTTCGACGAAGCGGCCGGTGAGCAGCAGTTCGTGGGACGGGCCGGCGCCGACGAGGCGGGGCAGGAGCCAGCTGACGCCGATGTCGCAGCCGGACAACCCGATCTTGACGAAGGCGGCGTTGAACCTGGCGGTGGCCGAGGCGACCCTGACATCGCTGGCCAGGGCGAGGGCGAAGCCGCCGCCGGACGCCGGCCCGTTGACGGCGGCGATGACGGGCTGGCGCAGGTTGCGCAGTTTGGGGACGAGCGAGGCGATGGCCTGCTGGACGTGCATCCGGGCCTGCGGGCTGTGGCGCCCGGCTGCCTCGTCGTCCCCGGCGGGAGGGCCCGCGTCGCGGTTCGGAGGCTCGTACAGGTCCAGTCCCGCGCAGAAGGCGCGTCCCGCGCCGGTGAGGACGACGACGCGGCAGGAGTCGTCCAGGGCGACGTCGTCGAGCGCGGCGTGCAGGTCCTTGATCAGCTCGCCGGACATGGCGTTGAGCCGGTGCTCGCGGTCCAGGGTGAGCAGCCGGACGCCGGGCGCGGGTTCCTCGGCGCGCACCGTCCGTCCGGAGGCGGGTGTGTCGCGCAGGTAGGCGGCACCGTTGATCAGCATGTGGTTCCTTCTGCGCTCAGCGCGGGACGAGGCCGCCGTCGGCGATGAGGACCTGTCCGGTGACGAAACTGGAGGCGTCCGACGCCAGGAACAGGGCCGGGCCGACCATCTCGTCGGGGTCGGCCATCCGCTTCTGGAGGGCGGCCTGTTCCATCGCGGCCTGGAACTCGGGCGGGTTGTTGCGCACCATGTCGGTGTCGACCGTGCCGGGGGCCAGGGCGTTGACGCGGATGCCGCGCGGCGCGAACTCGGCGGCCATGGAACGCGTGTAGGCCACCATCGACGCCTTGGCCGCGGCGTACATCGACACGTACGGGGAGAACATGAACGCCCCGGCGGAGACCACGTTGACCACCGAGGCGGACGGGCTCGCGGTCAGGTGCTCCAGCGCCCGCTGCACCAGGAAGACCGGCCCGCGGACGTTGACCTCCTGGGACTTGGCGAACGCCTCGGGGGTGAGGGAGCCGAGCGGCAGCGCCAGGGCGTTGGCGGCGTTGTTGACGAGGACGTCGAGCCCGCCGAAGGTGTCGACGGTGCGCGTCACGAGGGCGTCCAGCGCGTCGAGGTCGCCGAGATGCGTGGGGACGCCGAGCGCCGGTGCGCCCATCTCCTTCAGATGCGCCTCCGTCTCGGCGCAGGGGCCCGGTTTGCGGCTGGCCACCACCACGTTCGCGCCGGCGGCGGCGAACCCCTCCGCTATCGCGCGCCCGATGCCGCGCGTGCCGCCGGTGACGAGCGCCGTTCTCCCCGACAGATCGAACAGCGACCGCAGACGTTCCGCGTCCATGGCGTCCCTTCAGCGAGCGGATGTTGGTGAGACTTTGCATCAACTGGGACAGAGTGTCAATATCGCGCTATGGAAGGTTCCCTGCGGGAGCGGAAGAAGCAGCGCACGTACACCGCGACGGCGCAGGCCGCGGTGAGGCTCGTCGCCGAACGCGGCATGCAGGCGGTCCGGGTGGAGGACGTCTGCGAGCGCGCGGAGATCAGCCGATCGACGTTCTTCCGCTACTTCGACTCCAAGGAGAGCTGCTTCATCATCGGGCTCAACCGCGGACGGCTCGACGCGGTGCTGGCCGCCCTGCAGGCCCGCCCGGCACACGAGGACGCCTTCACCGCCCTGTGCAACGCCTTCTACGACATCACCGCCGACTGGCGCCGCCACCGCGAGATCACCCAGCTGGAAATGCGCATCCGGGCCGAGGTCCCGGCGGTGCAGGTGCACTCCGACGCCGAACGCATCTCCTGGGAGAACACCCTGGCCACCGCCCTCGAACCCCGCTGCGCCGATGTCGGCGAACCCGCCCGCGCCCTCGCACCGCGCCTCGTGGCCGGGATCGTGCTGAGCGCGGTGCGGTTGGCGACGGAGCGGTGGCTGCAAGAGGGCGCCGCCCGTTCACCGGCCGAAAAGTACGCCGAAGCCTTTTCCGCGGTTCACGCCGTCCTCGAACGATCCCCCGGCGGAAGTGAGCGCAGCAGCGCAGAAGACGGCCAGTGAGGAACAAGTCCGTTGACGGCACCCGAGTGCCCGTCGTCGGCCTTCCACGGCTGAGCCGACGGGTGGGGGAAGGCGTCCCCGCTCCCCCGATCCAGCGAGCCGAGCGCTACTCGAGTCCCCTGCTCCGCAGCTCCAGAGTTTTGCGAAGGGCGAGTTCGTAGGCGAGGAACTCCAACCTCACCGGATCCGCCGCGAACAACCGGTTCATGTGCATGTGCAGCAGAGACCTCAGGAGGGCGGCGTCCATGATGTTCAGGTCCCGCACCCGCTCGAGCACCGCTTCTTCACTTTCATACCGATCAAGGAACCCGTCGACATGCACGCGGTGGCCCCGATAGAACTTGCCGACTCTATTGCCCTTGCGATTGAATTCCCAGCCGGTGTCATGCTGACACATCCGGTAGAAGTCGAGCCTGCGGTCGTGGTCTTCATACACGACGGCGGACCACTGCAGAATATCCGCCACCGCGCGATAGAGCCTCTCAAGGTGGCCGGGCCCCGCCCCTAGGAGACGCGCGATGTCCTCACTGTCCGCCGTGAACAGGGACTCGGCCTTCGCCAGGTTCGCCGGCCCGCCGTACCTCGTTGTCTCAGGCACGTAGCCGTCCATCACCGTACGTGCCACCAGAGCGGAATCACCGAATTCGTCCAACGCTGACATGACCGGCGTCCGAGCGGCGGGACGAGTGACCAGCATCCGCAGGCGAAGATGGTTTCCGTCCTCCTGATACCTGACGAAGAACCATTTCGATACGCGGCCCTCCGCAGTGAGTCGGTCAGCCAGCCGAGCCGCCTCGACGATCAACTCATCGGTCTCCACCACTCCGCAATAGTATTTGAAGTACAGCCACCTCTTGGAATGGGCGGGATCTCGACCGGCTGCGCGGCGCGGTGAAACCTCGTCGGGCACCCGGGCCAGGGGCAGGTAGATCTCCGCGACATGCCGTCCGGTCGGACTCGTCGCGGCCGGTGCCTCCATCTGCGGCAGTTCCCAGAAATCGAGGCGGCCTGCCTTGGCCGTCTTTTCCACGGCGTCTTCGATCGACTCCTTATCGGCGAGGTCCACGGGGACGTACTGGTGGACGTCCCCGTATCCCACCCATCTGCGGTCGCCGATTCCGGGGAGCAGCGCCCTCAGATCGTCGGATCTCACCTGTTCCGCCGTGACCCGCCACCGCTCGGGGACGACGATGACCTCGCCGCAGATGACGCGCGGGAGATGCGGCAGTTCCCCAAGAGAGCCCCACCGCCAGCGAACGGGATCGCCCCCCGCGAGCTGGGCCAGGAGACGGTAGAACGGGTCGGTGCTGTGGAGGAGGGCGTGATGGGCGGTGTTGAGCTCCAGGACGACCGGGCAGCCCGTCACCGCGTCCCGCAGCAGGAACCGGCCGTCCACCTGACGGATCAGCAGGCGGTCCAGAGTGAAGGTCCCGCCCGTGCCGCCACGCAGCGCGAGACGTTCCCCGCGCATGTCGGGTCGGAGGAGCACATTCGCCTGGTGCCCTCCCGGGTTGTGAACGACCTCCACATAGAGTTCGTCACCGGAGCGACATTCGGCCAGCCAGTCGTCCATGCGGGTGGAAAGTTCCGGGCGGGAGAGCCCGAACCGTGCCAGCCGGGACAGGGGCGCGCCCGGGTGCCCCGTCAGCAGGAGCGCGGTGAACCGCGCCTCGTACCGGTCGAGCACGGCGGCGTGGATCGAGTTGCTGACTCGCCGCTCGTTCGGCGGAAGCCCGGCCAGATCGAAGTCGCGTCCGGTCTCCATCCAGAATCTGAGCGCCCGGACCGCGATCTCGTCCACCTTCGCCTCCGGGCCGGACGAAGGGCCGACCACGCCGGCCATGCCGGGAATCGGCGACCGCACGGGTATCCACTCAGCCAGCATTCCCGAGCTGAAATCGACGGCCTGCAAGAGGTTCACTTCGGAGTCTTCGTAGCGTTCCCGGAAGCGCTCGCGGAATCGGGTCATGGCATTGCGGCGAGGGAACAGGGACTCGATGACCCGAATCGTCCCTTCCAGCCGCCCCTGGAGGCTCTCGGATATCCGGCCGGCGACCATCTTCAATTCGAGATCGAGGTGGAACCGTTCGTTCTCCGGATGATGGTCGAGCACGGCGATCGCTTCGCCTGCCTTGCGCCAGTCCCTCTTCAGGTCCGCGCGGAGGCCCTGCTCGATGGGGCGCAGTCCGGGTGACTCCAGACTTGCCAGGACAGTGGCCTCCTCGCGCCTTCCGCATCGTTCCAGCAGGTCCACAGCCAGCTCGCTGGGTTCGCATCCGGCACCGAGAAGATCGATTGCGGGGTGGAGCAGACCGGACCGGACCAGCTCCGCGACGGACCGCTCAGGCAGCAGCTCGCCGAGTTCGGCGGCCAGCAGCGTCCGGCCACGGCTGAGCGCCAGCCCGTCCAGCCAGTCGGTCGCCGGAACGACGGCCGTGCTCAGGTCGCGTCGCATGTACCGATACCCCTCGGGCACGCGGCACAGGGTCGGATTCACCTGCATCGCAACGGCGCCGCATCGGTCAAGGACCGCTTTCACCGCCTTCTCCAACGCCCCGACGTCCACCCGGACCCGGGCACGGTGCTCCGCCCGCGCGGCCATCACCAGGGACTCGCTCTCGCCGACCCCGACCACGGCCGTCCCGGCGAAGAGGCCGAAGGGCGTGGCTCTGCCGGCCATCCTGCGGACGTACCGGCCCACGGCGCGCGCGGCGCGCTCGTCCCGCTCGGAACGGTCGAGGAGCTGGCCGCCCGCGGCGACGCCGACCGCCTCGGCGACGAACGGCCGGGCGCGGTCGACGCCGGCGAGCTCGTCCACGCTGAGGGCCGCGACCCTCAGCAGGGCGAAACCGGCGTCCCGGGGCTTGCGTGCGAGCCCGCTCATGATTTCGTGTCCGAGGCGGCCCGGTCCTGCGGTGGCGGCTCGCCCGCGGCAAGATGCGCCATGGCCTGCCACAGTCTCGCCGGCGTCAGGGTCGTCCGGGTGGAGAAGAGCTCCAGCGACAGCACATCCCCGGAGAACTCCACCCCGTAGGCTTCGGCGAAGGCGACCAGGAAGTGGATCGTCTGAATCGAGTCCAGCCCGCTTGCCCGCAGGTCCAGATCGACGTCCAATTCATCATCCGCCGACAGACCTCGCACGTGCTCGCGCAGGATGGCCTCGAAAGTCTCGTCCCATTCTCGGCGTTGCGGTTCGGATGCCATTTCCTCTCTCCGATCGGCGACGGCGGCCGGGCCACCTCCCACGGTGACCCGCACCCGCCCCGCGCGGGGCGGGGCGGGTGCGGTCTTCTGCACTCAGCGCGTGGTCGTCGAACGCGGGACGCTCGTCCCCGTCTGGATGACCTCGTCAAGCGCCTCGTCCGGAACCGACGAAATGTCGAGGACGTCATACTCTGTCGCAGACATCATGAGCCTTACCTCCTCCCATTCTTCTCGAAAACCGACACGTTGGCCGTCTCACCATCTCCTCTCTGCTCAGTGGGGCCGTTCCCCCGAAGCATCCGGGCTTCACTGCGGACGGCACTCAATGCTCCGTGCAAACGGGCCGTCATCTCCCCCGCAAACCGGTCACAGGCCAATGCGCCACCGAAAAATATCTGTAGGCGAAGGACGGTTTCGGCGCCTACCGCCTGCACCTCCAGCTCCGGCGGGATGTAGCGAACGGGAACGTCGTACGCGCCTTGCACGACGGTCAAATCGCCCACCTTGAAACCGTCTTCGTCGCCCTTGCGGGCGATATAACTGATATTGATCCTCCGTGGATCCTCGTCATTCTGCAGGGAGGTGGCCAGGTGCTCTTCGACCAGTTCCCGGGGATTCGTCTGAGCCCTCATGACCGCCAGATACACCTCTCTGCGCACCTGCTCCAAAAGCTGCTCGACGCTCGGCGCCCGGCGCAGGAAGACAGAGGCCGGGATCGCGAACATCCCCGCGGTTTCCCGCTCGTGCACCCGGCGCGTGTCCACCGGAATCGCGATATGCAGTTCCTGTTCGTCGGAAAGCTCGAAGACCGCCGCGGCCACAGCCGTGACGAGCCCTTGGAACTCGGTGACGTTCCGGCGATGCCAGTCTTCTCTGAGTGCCGTCAGCGCCCCGTCGCAGAGCGACAGGACGGCACTCTCCTCAGGAGAGCCTCCGATGCACTCGGCACGCCACCGGCCGGGACGCCGCACCCAATCGTCCGAACGGTACGGCCGCGGCAGTGCCCCAATCGGGCGCTTCGGTCTCGACGCGTGTTCTTTCGCAGCCTGAGCGAACGACCCGGCGGGCTTCTCAGCCCGATCTTCCGCCATATCGGCCGACAGGTAGCCGTTCCAGATCTCTCGCAGCACGATGTCACAACCATGGAGGTCCAGCGCCAGATGGGAAAAGCTGCACAGCAGAGCGTGGAGATCTGGCGAATACCGGTACAGCCGGAACCGGAACGGCAGGCCACGGCACAAATCCCAGGGGCTTCTCACGTCGGTCGCCAGCATGGCCGTGGCGTATCGGGCGAACTGCCTTTCGTCCCTGGCCTTGATCTCTTGAAACGTCAGCAGGTCCCGCATGGCGGGAAGCGGCTGCACCCACTGCCGGCCCAACCACTGCCGGCCATGCTCGTCGGAGACACCTATGCGAAGAGCGTCATGACGTCGCACCGTGCGCTCCAGAGCACGGACGAGGCGCTCCGCATCGAGCGGACCGGTCAGTCTGTACGATGTCCCGATGGCGGTCTCGACCTCGGGATGCGCCGCCAGGATCGCGTGATGCAACTGTTGCGCGCCGATTAGCGGAAAACTCTCTTCACCGCGCTCGGATGACGTGCTCGGCATCACGTTGCGCCCTTCTACGGAGATCGATCGACGCGACCTGAACGAAAGAATTCGCCCGACAATTATGACATTTCGCCATAGATATTCATCAGATTATCCCGCCGGATCATGCTTCACAAGCGTTCACCATCCGACCTGGCCGGGCGGAGCACCTTATCGCGCAATGCGGCGCCATTCTTCCAGCCGCTGTCCCCCGCAATCGCGACAACATCGCCCCGCACGTCGTTGCGCCGCGCGAACTCCCGCGCCGCGGCGACGACGGCGCCCGTCTGCAGGCCGCCGAAAACGCCCATGTCGAGCAGCGCGCGGGCGGTCTGCGCGGCCTGCTCCTCGGCTATCGGGATCGAGGTGTCGAACACTCCCTCTTCGCATCCCGCCGCGATGAAGGGCGAGCGGTAGTCTCCGTCCGCGAGGGATGCCGTTCCGGGGATTCGGGTGCCGCTCGCGGCCTCCACAGCGACAACGGCAATCCGGGCGTCCACCTGCTTGAGGAAGCGACCCGTCCCCAGCAGCGTCCCACCGGTGCCGACGGACCCGACCACCGCGGCGACGCCGGGCACCTGGGCGAGCACCTCGGGCCCGGTGCCCGCGAAATGCGCCTGAACGTTGACCGGATTGTGCAGCTGGTCCATGAAGTACCACCGCCCGGGTTCCGCCGCCGCCACGGACCTGGCGAACCTGTTCCCTTCGATGGTGAAGTCCCCGACCGTCTCGACCGCGGCCCCGAAATATTCCATGAAGAATCGCTTCTCCGGTGTGAGCCTGCTCGACGCGACAATCCGCGTGGGAATGCCTAGAAGCCTGCCGAAATAGGCCAGGCTGCATCCCATGTTGCCGCTCGATGCGTCCAGCACGGTCTTTCCCGCGCTCCACTCCGGATCGCGCAACAGCTCTCGGAACAGCGCCACGCATGCCCGGTCCTTGATGCTGCCCGTCGGGTTCGCGCCCTCCGTCTTCACCAGGATGCGTGCACCGGCCGTCTCGTCCGGGCGGATTTCCACGACGGGTGTGCGGCCGACCGTCGCGGCCAGCGACTCGAATCTCCCCGCCGCGTCCGGGGCGATGCCGGGCCGGCCGTCGCCGCTCGGCCGTCCCTCGTCGGCGCCGTCTCGCGCGGCCGCCGCCCGCCGGCCCGCAGGCGCGAGTTCATCGGTGCTCTTCCACGCCACTTTGCTCTCCCCGCCGCCCGCGAACGCTCAGCGGGCGCATGTCCGTCCATACTTCGTCGATGTGGGAGAGGCAGTCCCGCTTCGGTCCGCGCACTCCGACCTCCCGCCATCCGGCGGGCACCGTCCGCTCCGAGGGCCAGATCGAGTACTGCTCCTCGTCATTGACCACGACGGTGAATTCCGGTTCGCTCATGCCCGCTCCCCGAGGAGAGATCGCCGTGAGCCCGCAACGGCGGCCGCGACTTCGGCGGGCCAGCCGTCCGGGTCCGTTCCGTACTGGCACAGAAAGGCGTAGGTAAGCCGTTCGAGACCGACGCCGACACAGCTGCTGTGTGCGCGGGCGCCGTCGGGCAGCGCTATGCCGAACCGCCTGCCGAAGAAGTCTTCGTGGTAGTTGAAGGACGCCACGGCGATGTCCCGCCGCGTCGCCACGTGCAGGCGGAGTTCGTACTTGAGTTCCATCAGCTGCTGCGACCACGCCTGACCGGCCGGGCTCTCGCTGAGAAAGAAGGGATCGTTGCCCACGACGCAGACCCCGCTCAGTTCCAGCTTCTCGGCGAAGCGCTGCACGGCCCGCATGTAGTTCGTCCGCCCCGCAAGGACGTCGGCTTTCCGGCCGATGAACACGATCTCCCTGATCGTGAAGTCCCAGAGCCGCTCCAGCGTCTTGGCGTAGCGCGACTCGAAGCGGAACGATTTGCCCCGTGCGGTGACGACGAGCGGGCCGTCGGATGCCAGTCGCTGACCGCTGTACTGGTTGAACGTGTGGAAGCACATCGTGGGCGGCAGGCAGTAGTCGACGCTCTCACACCAGTCGAGCAGCGCCCGGTCGACGGTCCCCCGCCGTTCGTACTCCGCCTTGAAACGCTGGTAGGCGTCCACGTCGTTGTGCAGTCGCGTGGTCAGCATCAGATGCTGCGGGAAGGAGGCGAGGTACCCGCATCTGTCGAGGACACCGGTCGGGATGAGCGTCGGATACCTGAATTCGGATGCGTCGAACATCGTCAAGGCCATCGACGTGACGGCGTCGTCGAAGTAGTCCATCAAGGCGATGAGCGGCTGCCCGACGGCGACCTGCCCTTCGCCCGTCTCCAGCACCAGGGAACGCTCGGTGAGGTCGGCATAGGTCCGTTCGTCAGCGGCGCGCCGCCCGGACGACGTCCACATGACGTCGGGCGTGACGACCCGGTGCCCGGACAGGTCGTGGTCGAGCACGAACCTGACCTTCTCCGCCAGTTCCTCCCCGTTCGCCGGCCGGTCCGTCACCACCACGATCTCGCTGATCAGGTCGTCCCGCTCGATCAGCCGGAAATCGGTGATCTGCGCGGAGACGAAGTAGATCCGGCGCTCGATCTCGGGGCGGTAGCCGCACGGCAGCGGGCTTTCCAGCGCGATGCGGGTCTCGAACATCTTCACATCCCCGACGCGAGGCGCTTCTTCAGCACCGTCTGGACGATCCGCTCGACCGTCTGGAAGTTCTCGAACTTGAGGTCCTCGGACTGCAGGCTGATGTCGAAGTCGACCTCGATGAACCGGAGGAGCTGCATCGCGAACAGCGAATTCACGAAGCCGAGATCGAAGATGTTCTCGTCGTCGGCCACCCGGTGCCCGTTGAGCCGGGGCCCCAGGAACTCCAGCACCCGCTCACGCACCGCGCTCTCAGTTGCCATTTCGATTCCTTCTCTCCGGCCGTTCAGACGGCAGCCGGTAGTCGTGGAAACCGAGCTTCGTCTTGCGTCCAAGCAGACCGGCGTCGACCATTTTGCGGAGCAGCGGAGCCGGCCGGAACTTGCAGTCCCGGTATTCGTCGTACAACACGGTCAGCGAATTGAGAATCGTGTCCAGGCCGATGAGGTCCGCTGTTTCGAGCGGCCCCATGCGATGGCCGAAGCAGCCGGTGAAGATGCGGTCGACGTCGGCGGCGCCGGCCGTCCGGTCCTGCACGCAGAAGATCGCCTCGTTGATCGTCAGCATCAGCACCCGGTTGGTGACGAAGCCGGGGGCGTCCTCGACCACGACTCCCCGCTTGCCGAGGCGGCCGAGCAGGGCGAGCGAGGCGTCCAGCGTTTCGGGAGAGGTCGCGTGCCCCCGCACGACCTCGACCGTGTCCATCAGCGGCACCGGATTCATGAAATGCATCCCGAGCACCCGGGCCGGCCTTCGGGTGAGCGAGGCGATCCGCGTGACGGGGATGGCGGACGTGTTGACCGCGAAGGTGACGTCCGCCCGGCAGAGCTCATCGATCTCCCGGTAGACCCCTTCTTTCACCTCCCATTTCTCGGTCACGTTCTCCACCACGAAGTCCGCGTCGGTGAGCGCTTCCATCGCGGTGCCGGTGGTGATTCGTGCGATCACTCCGTCGACGTCCACCGCCTCGCTCGTCCGGCGCAGCAGCGCCCCCGCGCGGAGGTCGTTCGCGACGGCGTCGATCGCAGCCTTGAGCTGGTTCTCCTCGATGTCGACCAGCGCGACCTCGAAGCCGTTCTCGGCGAACGACTGCGCCACGCCGCGGCCGATCGTCCCCGCACCGACGACTCCCACGGTGCGCAGCGGCGCCCGATCCGGAGAACTGGTCATTTCTCCTCGTTTCTGCTGTCCACGTATTCGGCCAATTCTCCGATCGTGACGTACTGGAAGAGCTCCGCCAGACCGACCCTCACACCGGTGCTCCGCTGAATGTTCTGCGCGATGCGCAGCGCCATCAGGGAATTGCCTCCGAGGTCGAAGGAGTTGTCGAACACATTGAGCTCCGACAGGCCCAGCTCACGGCCCCACACTTCAGCCAGTCGCCGTTCGGTCGCGGTGTAGGCGCCGTTCTCCCGGCCGGCCAGCCGGACGGCCGCGGCCGTCTCCGCCGGGCCGGGGACGGTCGCCGGCGCGGCCCCGGACACCGCCTTGATCGATTCGCGTACTTCCGGGGAGAGAGAGATCGGCGCGGTGCCGTGCCGCTCGTCCAGGAACCGGTCTCCGAGGCTCCGGAGCCGGTCGTGATTGAGCTCGCCGACGATGACGTGGGGGACGCCCGCCTCCAGGATCTCCTCCAGGCGGTCCAGCCCCTCGGCGACACCGATCGAGCGGAAGAAGCCCTGGTCGCGCCGCACCCCGTTGGCGACGGCCATTCCCGTTTCGAGCCAGTCGGTCCAGTCGATCGTCGTGGTCGCGAGCCCCAGGGCGTTGCGGTACTCGCCGTACCCGGCCAGATAGCCGTTGGCCGCCGCGTAGTCCCCCTGGCCCGCGGCACCGAGCAGCGAGACCGTCGACCCGAACAGCACCATGAGGTCCGGGGGGTCGCCCGCGGTGACCCGGTCCAGGACTCTCGCGCCCACCACCTTCGGCCTCATCGTGTTCACGAAGACGTCGCGGGCCTTGCGGAAAAGGAACCCGTCGCCGGCGACCCCCGCGGCGTGGACGACGCAGGCGACACGGCCGAATTCAGCCCGGGCCGAACCGATGA
Organism: Actinomadura chokoriensis; assembly: GCF_041463665.1. Taxonomy (GTDB): domain Bacteria; phylum Actinomycetota; class Actinomycetes; order Streptosporangiales; family Streptosporangiaceae; genus Spirillospora; species Spirillospora chokoriensis_A. Next base: position 186,661 of record NZ_JAXCEJ010000009.1, on the reverse strand, counting down.
CGGCCGCCATCGCGACCTCGTCGGCCACGTCGGCGGAATGGCAGCGCACGCGCGCACCGTGCGCCTCCATCTGCTGGAGCGCGAGTATCTTCGCCCGCTCCCTCGTGTCCGGGCCTCGCGCGATCTCCGGCCACCTCTCCCGCGGCGGCACCGCGCTGCGGCCCACGAGGAGGAGGGGGACGCCCGGCCGGGTCGCGGCGAGTCGCAGCGCGACCTGGAGACCCAGTCCGCCGAGCCCGCCGGTGATGAGCACGGCCCCGGCGGTGTCGACGGCGCCGGCCCGCCGGTCATCGACCTGGAGGGGGACCAGCTCGGGAACGAAGTGCCTCCCTCCCCTCAGCGCGACGTGCCCGGGCCGGCCGTCGGCGAGCAGTTCGGCGCACAGCTCGATCGGCGAGCCGTCGGCGGGCGCGTCGACGAACCGGCCGCGCATGCCGTTGACCTCCTGGTCGATGACCTTCGTGAGCCCGGTCAGCGCGGCATGGACGGGAGCGGGAGCGAACGCGTCAGCGCCGCTCACCCGGGCGGCCCGCGGTGCGACCACGGTCAGCCGGTCCGGGGCGTCGCTCCGGCCGCCGAGCACCTTGGCCAGGGCGAAAAGGCCGTGCACTCCCCGGTCCAGCTGACCGGCCAGCACATCGAGGCCGTCGGCGGCGTCCGGCTCGGCCTCACCCGCGACGTAGGCGATCTGGTCGGGCATGGGCTCGCCGAGTGCGGCCAGCAGCCGGGTGAAGCCCTCCTCGCTCGGCGGGACCCGGTACTCGTCCTCGGCGTCCGCGTGCCATATCTCGGACAATCGCGCCTCGACGACCTGGATGCCCCGGGCGCGCAGTGCCTCTCCAAGACCGTCCGCCAGGCCCGGGTTGTCATGCACGACGAGCACCCGGTCCGGCAGGGCGCGGGAGGCGCCGGGCGCGTCCAGCGGGGCCCAGCGCAGCGTGTGGTATCCGGCGTGGCGCTCCAGCCGGCGCGCGAAGCCGGAGGGGTCGGCGACCAGCTTGGTGCTGAAACCGCGGATCTCGACGGCGGCGGCCCCCGACTCGTCGTACACGAGGACGTCGATCTTGCGGACCTGCCCGCTCTGGTCGTGGCCCGGGTGGGGCCGGACGACGGCGAAGCCGCGGGCCGGCATGGCGCCGCGGACGCTGATGCCGTCGTATCCCACCGGCAGGTGCAGGAGGCCGCCCTCGTCCTCGGCACCCCGGAGGACGGCCGGCGCGTCAGGCCCGAGAACGGCCAGCGCGTGGATGCCCGTGACCAGGTCGACGAGCGCCGGATGCAGGACGCAGCCGGCGTCCTCCCGCGCGAACTCGGGCCGCAGCTCGAAGGGCGCCACGGCCATGCCGACCCCGACATGCACCGTGCGCAGGCTGTCCCGCCACCGGGGGCCGAACAACATGTACTCGTGTTCGTCTTGGCGGCGTCCTACGTCCACGGTGCAGACCTTGTGGCGGGCGATGAGCGCCTCCATGCCTTCCCGCGGCGAAACGGCGGCGAGTTCGCCGGTCCCCAGCCGCCCTCGCGCGTGCTCGACCCATCCACCGGCTTCCGCCTTCCGGCTGACGACGGTGAACGTCAGCGTCCCGTCGCCGTCCTCTTGGATCTTGGTGTGCAGCCGCCGCCGTTCACCGTCGGCGACGTGCAGGGGCCCGGAGAAGTCGACGTCGAAGATCTCGGTGACGGGCCGGCCGGCGTGCCGGGACCCGGCCGCCCGCGCCACCTCCAGGTAGGCGGTGCCCGGGACGATGCCTCGTCCGAGGAGCCGATGTTCGGCGAGAACCCAGTCCCGGTCGGGCGAGAGTTCGGTCAGGAAGACCGTTTCGCCCATCGTCTGCACGAGCGTCCTGTCCAGCAGGGGGTGCGGTTCCGCGAGACGGTCCCCGGGGTCGGAGGCAGGAAGGAGGTCCAGCCAGTACCGTCGCCGCTCGAACGGATAGGACGGCAACGGCACGCGGCGGGCCGGGGCGTGCCCGAAGTAGCCTTCCCAGTCCGCGTCGAAGCCCGCCGTCCAGAGCGTGCCGAGCGCCCGCTGCATGGTTTCCAGGGCGCCGCGCCGATCGGCGGCGTGCGGCAGGGACGAGACGACGGTCCGGCCGCCGGAGCCGGACACGATCCGGCGGGCCAGGCTGCTCAGCGCCTGGCCCGGCCCTATCTCGAGCAGCGCCGCGCGCGGCTCCTCGGCGACGGTCCGCACCCCGGCGGCGAACTCGACGGTCGAGAGGAGATGGTCGCCCCAGTAGTGGGGGTCCTGCGCTTCGTCCCGGGTGATCCAGGTGCCGGTCACATTGGACGCGAACGGGATCCGGGGTGCGCGGCGGGGGACCGCGGCGACGGCGGCGACGAACTCCTTGACCATGGGCTCCATCGACGCCGAGTGGAACGCGTGCGAGGTGGCGACCGGCCGGGCGATCAGCCCGCGGGCGGAGACGGCCGCGGCGAACGCGTCCACCGCGGCGGTGTCACCCGACACCACGCAGTCCAGCGGGCCGTTGTGGGCCGCGAGGTGCAACCCGTCCGGCAGCAGCGAGCGGACGGTGTCACGGTCGGCCGCGACGCTGAGCATCGCGCCGGGCCGCTGCGCCTGCATCAGCCGGCCGCGCTCGGCGACGAGTTCGAGCACGTCCGGCAGCGTGAACACCCCGGCGACGCAGGCGGCCGCGTACTCGCCGCAGCTGTGCCCGAGCATCGCCTGCGGCGTGATCCCCCAGGCGCGCCACAGCCGCGTCAGCGCGATCTCCAGGGCGACGATGGCGGGCTGGGCGATCTCGGTCCGCCGGAGCCGCCGGGCCGCCTCCTCGTCGCCCGGGTCCGCGAACAGCTGCGCGCGCAGGTCCCAGCCCACGATCGGGTCCAGGACGGCCGCGCACTCGTCGATCGTCCGGCGGAACTCGGGCTCGCATTCGTACAGGTCGCGTCCCATGCCGGGATATTGCAGGCCCTGCCCGGTGTACAGGAACACCACGTCCTGCGGCTGCCGGGTCACCGTGCCGCTGACGCAGGCGGCCGGGCGGCGGGACTCCAGGGCGTCCGCGGCGGACCCGGGGTCGGACGCCACGACCGCTCGCCGCCAGGGGAACGGCCGGCGTCCGCGCGCCAGCGTGAAGGCGACGTCGGCCAGGTCCTGCGGCTGTGCGCGCAGGTGCGCGGCGAGCCTGTCCGTCGCGCTCTCCAGGGCCTGCTCGGTACGGGCCGACAGGACCAGCAGCCGCGAGCCCCGGTGCGGGTCGGCGGTGTCGCCGGCCGCCGGCCGAGGCGCCTCCTCCAGGACGACATGGGCGTTGGTCCCGCCGAACCCGAACGCGCTCACCCCTGCCCGCCTGGGCCCGTCGGACTGCGCCCAGGGCCGCAGCGCGCCCTGGACGTGGAACGGGCCGGAGGCGAAGTCGATCTCGGGGTTCGGCTGGGAGAAGTGCAGTGTCGGCGGCAGCTCCTCGTGCCGCAGCGACAGGACGACCTTGAGCAGGCCGGCGATGCCCGCGGCCGCGTCCAGGTGGCCGAAGTTGGACTTCACCGAGCCCAGGGCGCACCGCGAGGCTCCGCCACCGCATCGCGCGAAGGCCTGCGTCAGCGCCTGGACCTCGATCGGGTCGCCGAGGGGGGTGCCGGTGCCGTGCGCTTCCACGTAGCCGATCGTCTCGGCGCCCACGCCCGCGTTGGCCAGAGCCGCGGCGACGACGTCCGCCTGACCGGCCGCGCTCGGGGCGGTGTAGGTCGGTTTCAACGAGCCGTCGTTGTTGACGGCCGATCCCTTCACCACCGCGTGGACGGTGTCCCCGGCGGCCAGGGCGTCCTCCAGGCGTCTGAGCACCACGACGCCGGCCCCGCTGCCGAAGAGGGTTCCGTTGGCCTTCGCGTCGAAGGGCCGGCAGTGGCCGTCCGGTGAGAGCACGGACCCCTCCGGGGCCAGGTATCCGGTGCCCGGGCTGCTCTTGTACGCCGACGCTCCGCAAACGGCCAGGTCGCACTCGTAGGCGAGGAGGCTCTGGCAGGCCAGGTGGACCGCGACCAGGCCGGTGGAACACGCGGTCTGCACCGCGAGGCTCGGACCGCGGAGGCCCAGTTTGAAGGAGACCCTGGTCGCTGCGTGGCAGACCTCTACGCCGAGGCCCGGGTTGTCGCCGCCAATGGCGGCGCCGCGCTCCATGTTGGCGTAGACGTTGCCCAGGTAGGCGGAGCTGGTGCTGGTGCCGGCGAACACGCCGATCTCGAGGTCGCACTGGCCGGGGTCGTAGCCGGCGTCCTCCACGGCCGCCCAGGCCGTCTCCAGGAGGATCCGCTGCTGCGGATCGATCATCTGCGCCTCGCGCGCGGTGTAACCGAAGAAGTCCGCGTCGAACTGGTCGACGGCGTCGAGCTCGGCGCCGGCCGGCACGTAGTCGGACGGGCCGGACGGCGCGGCGGGGACCCCCGCGCCGGCCGGCCCGTCCGCGTCGAAGAACGTGATGGATTCGACCCCGGCCCGCAGATTCCGCCAGTACTCGGCGAGGTCGGCCGCGCCGGGAAAGCGGCCCGACATGCCGACGATCGCGATGTCGTCGATTCCCTCAGTGCCGTCGGAGCCCGTCATCCCCGCTCCCGTCTCATGCTGGTCTGCCGGCGTCGCCGGTATTCGCGCCGCCTGCCGACGCGCTGCCTGCGTTCTTCGAGGAAGTCGTCGGCGGCGTCGACGCCGGGCCCGTCCGCGCCGTCCACGAGCGCGGCCAGCCCGGAGATCGTCAGCCGGTCGTACAGCTGGACGACGGTCAGGCTCGCCCCGAGCCGCCGGTTCAGCAGCGCGACCAGCTGGACGGCGATCAGCGAGTCGCCGTCCAGGTCGAAGAAGTTGTCGTGCACGCCGACCCGGTCGAACCCGAGCACCTCCCGCCATATCGCGGCGATCTCCGTTTCGGTCTTACCGCGCGGATCGGCGTAGACGGTCTGGAGCTCCGGCCGCGGCTGGCTCTCCTCGGCGGGATCGAGCGACGGGAGCGGCATGCCCTCGCCGGCGGCGTCGTCGTCCAGGGAGAGGGCCGTGTCGGCGAGAACCCGCGGGTCGACCGGTGACACGACGATCTGAGGCTCCTGCCCGTACCGCAGGACGCGGTCCAGGGCGTGCAGCCCTTCGGCCGGGGACATGCCGCGCTGCTCGACGTCCTGCCGCCGGAGGCGCCGCAGCCCCGCGGGCACATCGGAGTTCACCGCCATGCCGACGTCCCGCCACGGGCCCCAGTCGACGGCGACGACCCGGCCGTCGCCGCGCGCCTGCGCGTACGCGTCCAGGAAGCAGTTCGCGGCGCAGTAGTCGGCCTGCCCTATGGTGCCGACGTTCGCCGCGTTCGAGCCGAACAGCACCATGAAGTCAAGATCATCAGGGGGCAGCAGCCGCTCCAGGACGAGCGTGCCACCGACCTTCGGGCGCAGCACGTCGGCCGCCTCCCGCACGTCCCTGACCTGGATCAGGCCCCCGCCCGCCGTGCCCGCGGCATGGAAGACGCCGTTGATCGGCCCCCATCGGTCCCGCGCGCGACGCACCACGTCCCGCATCTGGTCTTCGTCCGCGGCGTCCGCCGAGGCGAAGAACGGCTCTCCGCCGAGCCGGCGGAGCTCCGCGGTCCTGCGCCGGACGAGGCCCGGCGGGAGCGGGGTGCGGGAGACCAGGACGAGCCGTCCGCCGCGCCGCGCCAACTCCTCGGCGAGGACGGACCCGATCCCTCCGGTCCCGCCGGTGACGAGATAGACACCGCCCTCGCGGATCCGGCCCCATTCCTCCGCGGGCCGCGGCAGCGGGTGCGGTACGAGGCGCCGCGCCCAGCGATGCCTACCCCGGTAGGCGATCTGGGTCTGCCGCGGGTCCGCGGCGAACTCGCTCATGAGCCGGCCGATCAGCCACGGCGACGGCGGCTCCGAGACGGGGACGTCGAGGCTCTGGCACCTGATCCGCGGATGCTCGCGGGGAATCACCTGGCAGGGGCCGAGCACCATGGCCTTCACCGGTTCCTGCGGCTCCTCGCCGGTCACGCACTGGAGCCCGCTGCTCAGCACCCACAGGAACCGTCGTGAGCCGTCGTCCGCCTTGCTGAGCGAACGCGTCAGGTGCATGAGGCTGTCGAATCCGCGCCTTCTGGCCTCGTCGGTGACCGCGCCGGACGCGGCGGCACTCGCGGCGGCACTCGCGGCGGCGTCGCCGACGCTCCAGCAATGGACGAGATGGGTGGGCAGCGCCGACTCCGCGCTCAGCGCGCCGATGAGCGCGTCGTAGCCGGGGCCGTCGGCCGGGTCGACCGTGAACGCGTCGTCGGCGTCTCGTGACCACTTCTCCCCGATGGAGACCGTGGTCACCTTGCGGCCGCCGTCCCGCAGCCGCGCGGCGAGGGCTTCGCCCAGACCGCACCGGTCGGTGAACACCAGCCAGGAGGTACCGGCTGACGGCGCGCCCTGCTCGGGCGGAGGCGTCCGCTCCCAGGACGGGACGTAGAACCACTCCTGGACGTCCTCCCGCCGGCCCGCCGGGTCCTGCCACGCCGCTTCGCCGCGGACCGCGCCCGCCTCGACCGGTGGGGGCTGCTCGGTGAGCCAGTGGCGCCGCCGCTGGAACGGGTAGCCCGGCAGCGGGACGCGCCGGCGGCGCTCCTGTCGGTGGTAGCCGTCCCAGTCGACGTCGGCGCCGGCCGACCACAGGCGTCCCAGGGCGTGCTGCATGCTCCCCGCGGCGCCGCCCCGGCCCTCCCGGCGCGGAATGCCGGGCAAGGCGAGCCTCCCCTTCACCGTCTGCCGGGCGAAGCCGCTGAGGGCCGAGCCCGGCCCGGCTTCCACGAAGACCACCTCGGGTCGGCCGCCGGCGGCGGTCCGCACTCCGGCGGCGAACTCCACGGGCGCCCGGACGTGCCGTCCCCAGTAGGCGGGGTCGCACGCCTCCTCGCCGGTGATCCAGCAGCCGGTGACGTTGGAGGCGATCGGGATCCGCGGCTCGTGCCTGCGCAGCCCCGCGACCGCGGCCGCGAGCTCCTCGGCCACCGGTTCCATCAGCGTGGAATGGAAGGCATGCCGGACCTCCAGCCGTCGCGCGGGCACGCCGCGCTCGCTGAGGGACCGCGCGAAGGCGTCGATCGCCTCGTCCGTTCCGGAGACCACGCAGTGGTTCGGCCCGTTGTGCGCCGCCACGCGGAGGGCAGACGGCAGCAGTTCCTCGACCACGTCGCGCTCGGCGGGGACGCCCAGCATCGCGCCGGGAGGCCGTTCCTGCATCAGGCGCCCGCGCCGGACGACCAGTTTCATCGCGTCGGGCAGGCTGAACACCCCGGCGAGGCAAGCGGCCACGTACTCCCCCAGGCTGTGGCCGACCATCGCGCACGGCCGGACTCCCCAGCTCTCCCACAGCCGGGCGAGCGCGACCTCCATGACGAACAGCGCCGGCTGCGCCGTCTCGGTCCGGGCGAGCGCCCGCGCCGCCGCGGCGTCCCGCGGGTCGCCGAGCAGGGCCGTGCGCAGGTCGTCTCCGATCGGCGGGCGCGGAGTGGCCAGGCATTCGTCCACGGTCTGCCGGAAGACGGGCTCACGCGCGTAGAGTTCCCGCGCCATCCCCGGGAACTGCGAGCCCTGGCCGGGGAACAGGAAGACGATGCCGGGCGAGGCGCTGACGGGCGGCGTCCCCTGCCCGGCCGCGCCGCCCGCCTCCAGCGCGGAGGCCGCCGACGCCGCGTCGGAGGCGACGACCGCCCGCCGATACGCAAACGCGCGCCGGCCCACGGCCAGCGTGTACGCCGCGTCGTCGAGATCGACCGGTTCTCGCCGCAGCCGCGTCGCCAACCGGTCCGCGGCCGTGTCGAGCGCCTCGGGGGTGGACGCCGACAGGACGAGCAGCCGCGTCCCGCGCGGGCTCGGTGGCAGCGGGTCGGCGACGGGCGCCTCCTCCACGATCACGTGCGCGTTGGTCCCGCCGAACCCGAACGCGCTGACCCCGGCGCGCCGCGGCGCGCCGGAGCGCGGCCAGGCGGCCGGCTCGGTCTGGACCCTGAACGGCCCGCCGTCGAAGGGGATCTCCGGGTTGGGCGCGGAGAAGTTCAGGGTCGCGGGCAGCAGCTCATTGCGCAGCGCGAGCACGGTCTTGAGCAGCCCCGCCATCCCGGACGCCGCGTCCAGATGACCGATGTTGGACTTCACCGACCCGATGCCGCAGTACCCGACCCGTTCGGTGCCCCGGCTGAAGGCCCGGGTCAGCGCCTGCACCTCGATGGGGTCCCCGAGCATCGTGCCCGTGCCGTGCGCCTCCACGTAGCCGATCGAATCGGCGCTCACACCGGCGTCCGCGAGAGCGCGTTCCACCACCTCGGCCTGTCCCGTGACGCTCGGCGCGGTGAAGCCGACCTTGAGCGCGCCGTCGTTGTTGACCGCCGAACCCTTCACCAGCGCGTGGACGGTGTCCCCGGCGGCCAGCGCGTCCTTGAGCCGCCGGAGCACCACGACGCCGACCCCGCTGCCGAAGACCGTCCCCCGCGCATCGGCGTCGAACGGACGGCAGTGCCCGTCGGGAGACAGGAAGGACCCTTCTTGCGAGAGATAGCCTCGGTCCTGCTCGACGACCACGTGGGCGCCGCCGCAGAGGGCCATGTCGCACTCGCCGTCGAGGAGGCTGCGGCACGCCATGTGCACCGCGACCAGGGACGTCGAGCAGGCGGTGCGCAGCGACACGCTCGGGCCGCGCAGGTCGAGCTTGTACGAAACCCGGGACGTCAGGAAGTTGATCTCGTTGGCGACCAGGATCCGGGTGAGGTCGACGGCTTCGGCCCGCGGCCGGTTGGCGTGCACGTTGCGCAGGTACCCGTTGCTGCCGGTGCCGCCGAAGACGCCGATCCGGCCGTCGAAGCGCGCGGTGTCGTAGCCGGCGTCCTCGACCGCGTGCCACGCGGTCTCCAGGAACAGCCGCTGCTGCGGGTCCATGGTCTGCGCCTCGCGCGCGGTGTAGCCGAAGAAGGCCGCGTCGAACTCCTCGATGCCGTCCACCCTGGCCGCGGCGGGCACGTACCCGGGCCGCTCGTACTCCGCCCGGGGGACGCCGGCGGCGTCCAGGTCCTCCGCGCTGTAGAACGACACCGACTCGACCCCGGCGCGCAGATTGCGCCAGAACTCGTCGAGGTCGCGGGCCCCCGGGAAGCGGGCCGACATGCCGATGATCGCGATGGGGTCGCGCCGGCCGGCATCGGTCATCCGGACCGCTCTCCGATCTCGTCGACCAGCCGCGCCATCGTGCGGACCGTCGGCCCCTCGTAGAGGACGGTCAGCGGCGCGGCGAGCCCCAGATCACGACGCAACCGGTGGATGACCTGGATGCCGAGCAGGGACGTCCCGCCGAGCTCGAAGAAGCTGTCGTTGGCGCCGACCCGGTCGATCCCGAGCAGGCTCTGCCAGATCTCCGCGATCCGCCGTTCGGTCTCGCCGTCCGGCGCGACGTAGGGGTTGCCGAGACCCGGACGGGGATGCAGTGCGGTGACCGGCTGCGGCGCCTCTCCGGGTGCGCTCCACTGCCGCCGGCGCTGCGCCAGGTCGCCCGTCGAGACGACCACCTGCGGCGGCAGGGGCCGGGAGAGCAGGCTCTCGAAGACCTCGCGTCCCTCCTCGGGGCTGATCACCAGTTTCCTCAGGGTCGCTCCGACGTCGGACTCGTCGTTCGGGAAACGCCATCCCTCCCAGTTCACGCTCACCCATCGCGAGCCTGGCCTCTGCGCGTAGGCGTCCATGAAGGCGTTGGCGGCCGCGTAGGCGCCGAAGCCGAGCCCGCCGAGCAGCGGGGACAGCGACGAGCACAGGATCGCGAAATCGAGGTCGTGCCCCTGCAGCACGCGGTCGAGCACGTGCACCCCGTGCAGCTTCGGGCGGAAGTGGACCTCGCCTTCCGCGGGGTCGAGGTCGGCCAGGAAGCGGTGTGCCCGGGCGCCGGTGACCCCCGCGGCATGGATCACCCCGTTGAGCGGGCCGAACTCGGCGGCGACCCGCTCCACCAGCCGCCGCATGCGGTCTTCGTCGGCCACGTCCGCGGCGGCGACCATGACCTGCGCGCCGAGGGCGCGCAGGTCCCGCACCGCACCGACGGCGGCCCGGACCGGCTCGGGATGGTCGGGGTCGTCCCAGGTCGCGGCGGGCGGAAGACCGGTCCGGCCGACGAGGACCAGGCGCGCCTTCACCGACTCCGCGAGGCACCGGGCGAGGACGAGGCCGATGCGGCCGAGCCCGCCGGTGATCATGTAGACGCCGCCGGGGCGGAGCAGGCTCCGGTCCGGTCCCGGACGCCGCAGAGGGAGGAAGGAGCGCACCCAGCGGTGCGGGCCGCGCAGGGCGACGTCCGCCTCCTCGCGCGGCGTGAGGAGCTCTGCCATGAGCCGGCCCGTGAGGCGCTCGGCCTCCTCTTCGGCGCGGGGCACCAGCACGTCGAGCTGTCGGCAGCTCAGGAACGGATACTCCTGAACGGCGATCATGCCGATCGCGCCCCCCGTCGCCTTCGCCGGGCACACCGGTTCCTCCCCGGTCACCGCGTGCACTCCGGACGTCAGCACGTCCCAGCGGACGGGTTCGGACAGCAGTTCCGGCGCGGACGCCCGCAGCCAGCCGGCCAGGCTGTGGAAACCGCGGGCCAGGACCTCGCGGGTCGTCTCCGGACCGGCGGACCGGTCCGCGACCGGGCCGACGCCCCAGCAGTGCAGGACGCGGCCGGGTATCCCGCCCGTGCTTCGCAACGTCTCGGCGAGGGCGCGGTAGTCATCGGCGCGGTGCGGATTGAGGGTGTGGTCACCCGCTCCCCCGCCCGCGGTCACCGTGATCACCTCGGCGCCCGCGGCGCGCAACCGGGCCACCAGCCGCGCCGCCAGGCCGTGCTCGTCGGCGAAGACGAGCCATCGCCGCCCCGCCGGACCGTCCGGCGGCTCCGCGGGCACGGCGTCCGTCCGCTGCCAGGTCGGCGTGTAGAGCCAGTCGTCCGGGGCGGCTCCGCGGCGGCCGGGCGTCCCGGCGACGCGTCCGCCGCGCTCTCCGGCGTCCAGCCAGTACCTGCGGCGCTGGAACGGATACGTGGGGAGCGCGACCCGCCGCCGCACGCCCGGATGGAGAGCGGCCCAGTCGACCGGCACGCCGGCGAGCCACAGACGGCCGAGCGAGCGCTGGACGGCGGCGCTCTCCCCGGTGCGGTCGTGTCCGTCCGGCATGGACGGTACCGCGACCGGATCGGCGGCCCGCCGCTTCGCCGGGTGCTGCAGCGCCGCCGAGCACAGGGCCTGGCCCGGCCCGATCTCCAGGAGCACCGTCCGCGGATCGGACCACAAGGTCGCGACTCCGTCGGCGAACCGGACCGTCTCGCGCATCTGCCGGGCCCAGTACGCGGGGCTGGTCGCCTGCTCGTCGGTGATCCACGTTCCCGTGACGGTGGAGACGAACCGCAGCCGCGGAGGACGGAGGCGGACCCCGGTGAGCATGTCCGCGTACGCCTCGGCGACCGGCCCCACAAGCGGCGAATGGGACGCCGTTCCGGTGGGCAGCGGTCGGCACCCGATGCCTTCGGCGTCGAGTTCGCCGACCACGTCCTTCACGGCCGCCTCGGCGCCCGACAGCACGCAGGTCTGGGGGCTGTTGACGGCGGCTAGGGCGACCTCCTCGCCGAGGAACCGGACGATCTCCTCCGGGCCGAGCGCCACCGCGACCATCGCGCCCGCCGGCTGCTCCTCGACGAGCCGGGCTCGCGCGACCGCGAGCGACAGCGCCTCCTCCAGCGGCAGGACGCCCGCCACGCACGCGGCCACATGCTCGCCGAAGCTGTGGCCGATCATCGCGTCCGGCGTCACGCCCCACGACCGCCACAGTTCGACGAGCGCGTACTCCACGGCGAAGGTCGCCGGATGGCAGAGCAGCGGCCGGTGCAGCGGATGGTCGCTCCGCTCCCGGCTGCGAAGGCGCCGCAGGTCGAATCCGGCGGCCGGGGTCTCGCCGGACGAAGGACGATCCTCGCGTGCGAACACCACCTCCGCGATGTCGAGACCGAGATGCGGCCGCAGGATGGCGGCGCACCGGTCGAACGCGGCGCGGAACACCGGCTGGTCGCGGTGGAGCCGGGCGCCCATGCCCGGGTACTCGCTGCCCGCGCCGGTGAACATGAACGCGACGGGACGGCTCCCGGCCGCCGGTGCCTCGCCCGTGAGCAGCCGGCCGTCGTCGCGGTCCTCCAGGATCCGCCGGCCGTCCTCGGCGTCGCCGCAGACGAGCACTCGCCGATGCCGGAACGCCGTCCGGCCGTTCTGGAGGGTGAAGGCGACGTCCGCGAGGGCCGTCTCGGGGCTCCCGCCCAGATATCCGGCGAGCCCGTCGGTGGCGGACTCCAGGGCGTCGGGGGTCTTCGCGCTGATCACCAGCAGCTGCGGGCGAGTGTCGGGCTCCGGCGCCGGCGGCCGTGGCGGCGCCTGTTCCAGCACGACGTGCGCGTTGGTGCCGCCCAGCCCGAACGAGCTGACGCCCGCCCGCCGCGGGCCTTCGTCCACGGGCCAGGGAACCGGCTCCGAATTGACGAAGAACGGTCCGGCGGCGAAATCGATGCGCGGGTTCGGCTCGGTGAAGTGGGCCGTAGGCGGGATCTCTCCGTGCTCGACGGCCAGGATCGCCTTGATCAAGCCGGCCACTCCCGCGGCGGCGTCCAGGTGGCCGATGTTTCCCTTCACCGATCCGAGCGCGCAGCGGGCCCGCCCGGCCGGCCGACCGCCGAAGGCCGCGTTCAGCGCTGCGACCTCGATGGGATCCCCAAGGACCGTGGCGGTCCCGTGCGCCTCCACGAAGCCGACTGTCCGCGGCTCGACGTCGGCCGCCGCAAGCGCGGTGGTGATGGCGAGCGCCTGGGATTCGGGGCTCGGCGCGGTGAACCCCGCGCGGCGGGAGCCGTCGTTGTTGATCGCGCTGCCCTTGATCACCGCGTGGACGCGGTCCCCGTCCGCGACGGCGTCCGCCAGCCGCTTCAGGACGACCAGCCCGACGCCGTTGCCCGCGCTCGTGCCCTGCGCCGCGGCGTCGAACGGACGGCACAGGCCGTCCGGCGAATACAGCCCGTCCCGGTTGTACAGATACCCGCGCTGTTTGAGCACGTCGACGGACACGCCGCCGGCGAGCACCATGTCGCACTGGAAGGCGAGCAGGGACTGGCAGGCCAGTGCCACGGCGACCAGGGACGTCGAGCACGCCGACTGCACACTGACACTCGGCCCCTCGAACCCGAGCTTGTACGCCACCCGCGTGGCGAGGAAGTCCGTCCCGTTGGCGAGCATCACCTGGTTGCCGCCCATCGTCTCGATGAGCTCGCCGTATGACGCGATGTTGTGCAGGAGATAGGTGTTGTTGCCGGCGCCCGCATAGATGCCGATCAGGCCGTCGTAACGCTCCGGGGCGTACCCTGCGTTCTCCAGCGCCGTCCAGGCGCATTCCAGCAGGATCCGATGCTGCGGATCGATCAGTTCCGCCTCGCGCGGCCCGTATCCGAAGAAATCGGCGTCGAACAACTCGATGCCGTCGAGCAGATTTCCGGCCGCCACATACTGCGGATCGGAGATAAGTTCCCGAGGGACGCCGCGTTCGCGGAGATCGGCTTCGCCGAGGTGTTCCAGCGAGATCTTCCCGGATCGCAGGTTGCGCCAGAATTCTGTGACGTCCCGGGCCTGCGGAAAGCGGCCGGCCATGCCTATCACAGCGATGTCAAGGCTGTCCTCGTACGCACGCTGCTCGCCGGGCATGGACCACCTCGTGTCGTTTCTCCGCGCATCAGCGCCTGCCATCCTCAGGGCACCTGGTACAACGTGCCGACGCACTCTCCGATAATCGACTGATGAATTTGCGTCGTCCCTTCGATTATCTCCAGAATCTTGGCATCCCGGTAGTGCCGTTCAATCGGGCTCTCCCCGCTGACTCCGAGGGCGCCGTGGATCTGCACCGCGTCCTCGGCGGCACGTCGCGCCACCGTGGACGACCGATACTTCGCCATCAAAGTCCGATAGAGGTCGCCGGAATCTCCTTTCTCCACGGACACTCCGGCCTGGTGGCACAGCAGCCTCGCGGCACTGACATCCGTGACCATGTCGGCGAGCATTCGCCGCACCAGCTGGTGCTCCGCGATCGGGGCGCCGTGCTGCCGCCGCCGCGCCGCATGGCCGACCGAAGCCTCCAGACACGACTGGGCCAGCCCGACCGCCCCCCATGCCGTGCTGTAGCGGCCGAGGCCGAGGGCCGGCGAGCCGACGAAGGCCAGCCCGGCGCCAGGCGGCCCCACCATGTCGTCCGCGGTCACGTGCACGTCGTCGAAGACGAGTTCGGCGAGCATGGAGCCGCGCAGGCCGAGCAGGTCCCTGATCGGCCGCACGGCGAGGCCCGGCGCGTCCCGCTCCACCAGAAAGGCGGTCAAGGCGCCCTCGCACCGGGTGAGGACGAGGAAGACGTCCGCGATCTGCCCGAAGCTGATCCATTTCTTGTGACCGGAGAGAACGAAGCCGCCGGCGGCGGAGGTCGCCGTCGTCTCCACCGCGGCCGCGTCGCTGCCGACCTCGGGTTCGGTAATGGCGAAGGCGGCGACGGCCTCGCCGGAGAAGACGGGTCCGAGCCAGCGATCGCGCTGCCGCTCGCTCCCCGCGCGCACGACGGCATGGCAGACCATGTCTTCGACCGCGACCAGGTTCCGCGTCGACTGACAGACCCGGCCGATTTCATGGGAAAGCAGCCCGTAGCAGACCGCATCCATGCCACCGCCGCCCCATCGCCGTGGCACGGACGAGCCGATATATCCGGCGGCCGCCAATCCCTTCAGCACCTCGGGAGCGAGCGTCTGGGTCCGGTCCGCGTCGGCGGCATGAGGTTCGATCCGCTGCTCGGCGAATTCCTTGAACCGGCCCCACCGGTCCGTCTGTTCCACATTCAAAATGCCAAGCATCAGATCCGTCCGATCCTATTGGAGTCGTGCGGCCGCGGCGTTTCCGGCCTCATACTCAAGCGCGATGAGAAACCAGGTGCTGGTCGATGTGCTCAGCAACAGCACCTTGTCGCCGTCGGCCAGCAGGCCGGTGCGTTCCAGGCGGTCGAGAGAGACCAGGCCGTCGGCCGCGAAACAGTGGGCGTATTCGCGGGCGGTTCCGCGGTACGCCCGGCTCATCGGAATGCCGAGAACGGTGAGCATCGCCTCCACCGCCGGGCTGACATAGCTGTTGGCGATGACGAACGCGTAGTCGTCCGGGTCGGCTCCCGTCGCCTCGGCGAGGCGGTCGCTCGCGGCCTCGACGCCCTTGATGAAGGCGCTGGCACTCAGCGGATCCTGCTGGATCACCGACACGAGGGTGAGCCGGGCGCTCGTCGCGTGCTCGATGCCCAGGATCCGGAACGCCGGCCCGTCCTGCGGTCCGCGCGTCACCAGCGCGCTCGCCGCGGCGTCGCTGAAGATCCCCATGTCCCCGCTGATCAGACGCTCGCCCGCGGACGCACCGTCGACCGTGACGGCCAGGCAGGACGCGGCGAACCCGGCGAGGACCAGCGAACCGCTCACGGTGAGCACCGCCCCGAGATTGGCGCACAGGTTGAGACCGGCGCCGAACAGCGGCAGGCCGCCGAGTCCGGCGGCCTCCAAGGACCGTGCCACATCGCGGGCCGCGTCGCCCGTGCCGCTTCCTCCTTCCGTCGCGTACACCACCCCGGCGGGGCCGGCGAGGCCCCCGCGCGCCGTAGCCGCGAGGCAGTCGGCCGCGAACCGCCAGGAAGGGGCGTCGAAGACCCGCACGCGACGCAGCCCCCCGGCCCGCAGCTGCGCCACCGCGTCGGCCTCAAGCTCCGGCAGGTCCGAGATCGGGGTCGGCTTCCCCGCCGCCACCTGAATGCGGGCGAGACGGAGCTCTCCGGGCCGGAACCGCGCGTCATCCATCCAATCCCGTCCCTCCGGGAACCCGTGTTCAACCGTCATTTCTGGCCGGTTGAACGGCAGACCGAGCTGATCCTTCGCCTGGCACGACCGGCAACTCCAGATAGGAGGCACAGCCCCGCTGCCCGTATATCCGGACGGTCGGCGGCGGCGAATGGACCGGAGAGTCGGCGTTGCCCCGGTCCCGGCAGGTGATCGCCACGCGCAGTCTCTTTCCCGGGGTGAGACGGAACGCGGTCGGATGCAGGTCGATCACCAGCTCCACCGGCAGCGACGGCAGATCCTCCACGGCCGCCTCGGCGGACGGGTGATACGGAAGGCCGAAGTTCGAGTACGGGGCCAGACCCAGCCTGCGGTGGGAGGCGCGGAGCACTCCTTCCGTCACGTAATGGGACGCACCCGCCTCGTCGACCTCCTCCAGATAGACGAAGAAGTCCCCGTCCGGATAGGTGGACTCGACGAAGACATGAGCGATCGGATGACCGATCACCTCGACCGGCTGAGAAAGGACTTCTGTCGTGTACGTCAGAGCCTTCGCGTCGTTCTCCGTGAGCGGCCGGTATCCGTACGGTCCGCCGTATCCGTCGGCCCAGCGGGTGGCATCCCCCGACGTCGTGGAGTAATCCGCGACGTACTCGTCCGCCCCCGCGGCGGGCCCGGGCGGCTCCGGGCAGAGCAGTCCGTCGTTCACCGACTCGATGCTTCCGCTCGGTCCCCGGCGGAAGTAGTACTTCGTCGGTTCGCCTTCGACCGGCCATCGCTCGGCCGTACGCCATGCGCGGCCCGGGTCGGCCCCCATCACCCGGTACCGCAGCGGCGGCTCGGTCATGACCCCGGTGTCGACGCCCTTCAGCCAATGGTCGAACCAGCGCAGATGCTCGGCGGC
Organism: Actinomadura chokoriensis; assembly: GCF_041463665.1. Classification (GTDB taxonomy): domain Bacteria; phylum Actinomycetota; class Actinomycetes; order Streptosporangiales; family Streptosporangiaceae; genus Spirillospora; species Spirillospora chokoriensis_A. Next base: position 169,883 of record NZ_JAXCEJ010000009.1, on the reverse strand, counting down.
GAGATCGACCTCGTCCCTGCCGGTGTGCGCGAAGGGCCCGATCGTGAGCTTCTTCGGGACCGTCAGGTTCTCGAACCAGAGCACGGCATCGCGAACCCAGATGTCGAACCACCCGGACAGCAGGCACACGGGTATCCCCGAGGCGTTGATCTCGGCGACCGCGCCGGCCGGGCTCCGGCGGTACGCGGCCGTGCCGTCCGGTCGGCGGCTGTCCCGGTACGGGTGGAGCTCGGCACGGGCGAGGACGTCGTAGTTCCCCCGGTGCTCGGCGACCGCCCGGCGCGACGCGTCGCCGTGACCGGTCACCGCCGTCACCCCGGCCTCCACGTCCAGCCGCCGCACCCTGTCCGCCCAGTGGCGGACGAAACCGTCCCGGAAGACCCCGCCGGGGTAGAGGAAGGAGTAGAGGTCGAAGAGCGGCATCTGCGGAAAGATCGCGCCGAGATGCGGCGGCGCCTTCGCCGCCGTGAGCAGCTGCGCGACCGCGAGGTAGGAGTCGCCGAACATGCCGACCGCGCCGTCGCACCAGGGCCGTCCGGCCAGCCATTCGGTGACCTCGTACCCGTCCGACGCCTCGGTCTCGCCGAACTCCTCCGACCGGGTGCCGCTCGACGCCCCGGTGCCCCGGGCGTCCACCGCAACGATGACGTAGCCGCTTCTCAGGACCGCCCTCAGCCACGGGCGCGTGTCGAGCTTGGTCCGGGTCACGCCGTCCTCGAACTGTGAGCGGCGGTAGCGGTCGTGGCACCACAGCACGGGCAGCGGATCGGTGACCACCGCGCCGTCGCGCCGCGGCCGCATGATGTCCGCGGCCAGCCGGGCGCCGTCGCGCATCGGGATGTAGACGGTCGTGTGCTCGTGGTCGTCGCTGTTTCCGAGGTACTCGACGATCGCCTGCTCGCGGTCGGCTATGCGCCGCCGGAGGGCGCTGTCGAGCACGCCGGGCGGTGCGTCGTAGTGCACCGCTCCGTCCGCCGTCCATGTCCGCACGTTGAGCGAGCGCAGCCGCAGGAGGAGTTCGACGACGTCCCCGCCTTGCCCGGCCGGCCGGTCCGGCACGGTGTCCCGCTCAGTCAAGGCCGCCTCCGCCCCGTCTGTGCGCTCGCTGCCTGCGCCTGAGCACCTCGCTCTGGCCCCTGCCGCGATCCTTCGCGCGTTCGAAGTCCGTTCCGCCCGGTTGCCCGGCCAGGAAGTCGGCCTGCGCCTGGACGGTCGTGTGCTGGAACAGTTCGATCGGGTCGAACTCCATCCCGAGCATGCTCTGCAGTTCCTCGTGCAGGCGGAGGGCCAGGAGCGAGTGGCCTCCGGCGTCGAAGAAGTTCCGCCCCACGTCGATCTCCCCGACGCCGAGCAGCCGCCGCCACACCGAGCCGATGAGATCCACCAGGCTCCCGGCCGGGTTCGCCCTGCCGGGCGGACCGGCCGTCTGATCGGGTTCTGGCGGGGCGGGCAGCGCACCGCGATCGAGCTTCCCGTGCCGGGAGAGCGGGAGCGCGTCGAGCCGCACGAGAGCGGCGGGCACCATGTAGGAGGGCAGACGGCTCCGCAGGAAGTCCATGATCTGGTCGGCGTCGAAATCGCGGGCGTCCCGGGCGACCGCGTAGGCGATGACCCGCCGTTCGCCTGTCGCGTCCGTTCGGACGGTCACCAGCCCGTCCCGCACGCCCGGATGGTCCACCAGCACCTTGTCGATCTCAGGCAGCTCGACCCGGAATCCGCGGATCTTGACCTGGTCGTCCCGCCTGCCGAGGAATTCGAGGGAACCGTCCGGCCGCTGCCGGACCATGTCGCCGGTGCGATAGAGCCGGCCGCCCGGCTCGCCGAAAGGATCCGGTACGAACGCCCCGGCGGTGAGTGCCGCCCGGCGGTGGTAGCCGCGGACCACATTGGCGCCGCCGACGCAGAGTTCGCCAGGCACTCCGGCGGGCACCGGCTGCCAGGTCCGGTCCACGACATAGAGCCTGGTGTTGGCGATGGGCGGTCCGATGGGAACCGCGCCCGAGCCCTGTCCGAGGGCGTCGTCCGCCGTCAGCACGGCGACGCCCACCGTCGTCTCGGTGGGGCCGTAGTGGTTGTAGACCGCGCACTTTCCCGCGCGCTGCCGGAGGTCGGCCATCCAGCCGGACTCGGACGCCTCACCGCCGACGATCAGGTGCCGGCGGGGCAGCACCCCGGGAAAGCCCGGTGCTCTCTGCAGGGCCCGCAGATGGGAGGGCGCGATCTTGAGGCAGTCGATGGCGTTCGACCGGTTGTACTCGGCGATCCAGCCCGCGTCGAGCGTCCGCTCGCGCGGGATCAGGTGCAGCTCGCCACCGGTGCACAGCGGCGGGAAGAGCATGGTGACCGCGGAGTCCACGGTGAGGGGCTGCTGCATCGCATAGCGCAGCGGTTCCTCGATCGAGAGCCTGCGCATGATCGCGAATGTGTAGTTCGCGAGCTGCCGGTGCTCGACGGCCACCCCCTTCGGAACGCCGGTCGAACCGGACGTGTACAGCAGGTAGGCCATGTTCTCCGGGGCGGGGCCCGCGAGCCGGGGCGCGGACGGCCGGTCGCCGAGCACGGAGAACGAAGGATCGAGCTCGACGCGGCACAGGTCGTCGCCCGCCCAGTTCACCCCCGGTCCCTGCACGACGACGGTGGCGCCCGCGTCCGCCAGGACGGCGCGCCGCCGCTTCTCGGGGTCCGCGGGGTCGACGGGGACGTAGGCGCCGCCCGCCTTGAGAATGCCGAGGACGGCCACGACCATCTGCGGCGAGTTCGCGAAGCAGGCTCCGACGGTGACTTCGGCGGTGACGCCCGACTCGGCGAGCAGGCTCGCGAGCTGGCCGGCGCGCCGGTCCAGTTCCGCGTACGAGAGGGTCTCCCCGTCGCAGCGGACCGCCGGCGCCTCCGGTGTACGCGCCGCCTGCGCCTCGAACACCTTGTGCACGCACCGCAGTTCCGGCGCGATCTCCATCGCGGTGCGATTGCGGGCGTGCAGCGAGCGCTCCTCCTCGCGGGTCAGCAACCGCAGTTCCGACACCGGGGTGTCGGGATCCGCCGCGGCGGATTCCAGCAGGCACCCGTAATGTCCCGCCATGCGGCTCACCGTCGCCGCGTCGAAGAGATCACGGTCGTACTCGAACAGCCCTTCCGCCTGCTGTTCGCCCTCCACCATCTGCAGGGTGAGGGTGCGTTTCGCGGTTCCGTTGTGCACCGGGAGCGGGACCACGTCGAGTCCGGGCATCGAAAGGCGCCGCGCGGCCGACCGGTAGGCGAAGACGATGTCGAAGAACGGCGAGCCGGTGGGCGTCCTCGGGGGATTGAGCTCCGCGACGAGCCTTTCGAGCGGCAGGTCCTGATGCGCCAGCACCTCGGTCACCTCCGCTCGCACGCACCGCAGCAGTTCGCGGAACGTCCTGGCCGCCGGAACCCTTGTCCGGACGGGCAAGATGTTCACGAAGAAGCCCACCAGCGGCGTGGTCTGCGCATGGCTTCGGTTCGCCATCGTCGAACCGACGACGATGTCCTCGCGCCCGGTGTAGCGGTGCAACAGCACGTTGAACACTGCGAGCGCCATCATGTAGGGGGTGGCCGCCTCCTCCCGGCACAGCCGCCGCACGCTCCGCAGGACGCCGCCGGGGACCTCGAACCCGACGATGCCCCCGCGGAAACCCGGCCTGGCCGGTCTCGGCCGGTCGGTGGCGAGTTCGAGGACGGCCGGCGGATCGGCGAGCCGGTCCTTCCAGAACTCGGCGTGACCGGCGAAGCGCTCACCGGCGACCGCCTCCCGCTGCCAGCGGGCGAAGTCGCCGTACTGGATCGACAGCGGCTCCGCCTCCGGCGGGCGGCCCTGGAGCGCGGCCTGATAGCTCTCCGCGATCTCACGCAGCAGCACGTCGGCGGACCACGCGTCGCCGACGATGTGGTGCATGGCGAGCCAGAACAGATGCTCCGTCTCGGTCACCCTGATCAACTCGTACCGGACGAGCGGGCCGGAGGTCAGATCGAACGGACGGGCCGCGTCGCGCCGGACCCGCTCCTCGCCCGCCCTCTCCCGCTCCGCCGCGTCCACCTCCTCGGGTTCGTGCACCGGTAGCGGCCTGGGTGCATGGGGCGAGATCCTCATGGCGGGCTCGTCCGCGCCGGGGACGATGTGCGACCGGAGGGTCGAGTGCCGTGCCAGGACGGAGTCCAGGGCCCGCGCGAGCGCACCACGGTCGAGGTTGCCGGTGACGCGGACCAGGATCGGGATCACGTAGGCCGCGGTGCCGGGAAACGCCTGTTCGAATGCCCAGAGCTGGCGCTGGAAGTGGGACAGCGGCACGGGGCCGCGCTCGCCGTGCGCGTCGATCCGTCCCGCCGAGCCGGTGGAGAGCCCGTCGCGCGCCAGGAGCTCCCGGAACAGGGCGCGCCGCCGCGCCGACATGCCGGTGCGGGGGGCGGGCGAAGGGGTCATCTGCGATCACCTCGGAAGGTCGCGGCCCGGGCGGGCCGGGCGGTCGTCAACGGCTCCCCCGGCCGGGCGCCCGGCGGGCGCGGCGGCTCTCCCGCCGCCTGCGGGCCCGTGCGCCGCTGGCGTCGAACGAGTGCGGCGCCGCCGCGTCCGCGCCGAGATAGGCCGCGAGCGCGCTGACGGTCGGATGCTCCAGCAGCTTGATCAGTGGAAGGTCCCGCCCCGCCATCGGCAGCAGCCGCGCGTGGACCCGCACCATGAGCAGCGAGTGCCCGCCGAGATCGAAGAAGTTGTCGTACAACCCCACCGAGTCGACACCGAGCACCTCGCTCCACACCTCGGCGATCCGGCGCTCGAGATCGCTCGTCGGCGGCGCCGCCCCGCCTGAGCCGGTCGATCCGGGGCGGGGAAGGGCCGCCACGTCGAGCTTCCCGTTCGCCGTCAGCGGCAGCCGGGGCAGGACCACGACGAAGGAGGGGACCATGGTCGCAGGGAGCAGGGCCCCCAGGCGACGCCGCACCTCCTGCGGGTCCGGCGCGGCGGTCTCCTCCGCCGGCACCACGTAGGCGACCAGCCGCGGGTCGCCGCCGGCGTCGTCCCGGGCGACGACCACCGCTTCGCGTACCTCGGGCCGCGAGGTGAGCGCCGCCTCGATCTCCGCGGGCTCGATGCGCGTCCCCCGGATCTTCAGTTGCCGGTCCGCCCGCCCGAGGAACTCGATGCTGCCGTCGGCACGCAGCCTGCCGAGGTCGCCGGTCCGGTACAGCCGCTCTCCCGGCGCCGCGGCGAACGGGTCCGGCACGAACCGCTCGGCCGTCAGGCCGGGGAGCCCCCAGTAGCCGCGGGCGACGCCCGCGCCGCCGATGACCAGTTCGCCCTCCGCTCCCGGCGGGACCGGCTCCAGCCGCCGGTCCACGACATGGATGCGGGTGTTGGCGATCGCGGTGCCGAGCGGAACCTTCGCTTCGTCCCCCTGGACCTCGTGGGTCGCGGACCAGACGGTGGTCTCCGTCGGCCCGTACATGTTGAGCAGCGTCGCCGGGAGCGCCTCACGGAGGGTCCGCGCGAGCACGGGCGGCAAGGTCTCCCCGCCCAGCAGCAAGGCCCGCAGCGACCTCAGCCCCCACATGACCCCGGGCTGCAGGGCGAGCATCCGCATCAGCGAAGGCGTCGACTGGAGCAGGGTCGGACGATGCTCCTCGATCGTCGCCGCCACCGTCGGGTCGGGGCCGGGCGGGGCGGTGGCCGCTGCGCGGCTCCGCAGGGCCTGGAGATCCGGGAGGTGTGCGAGCACGACGTCCTCGGGCAGCCCGAAGTCGATGAGGCACGCGACTTCGGTGACGCCCGCGTCCCCCAGTGCCTCCACCAGCGGCTGGAGCGAGTCGGGCGTACCGAACAAGCCGCTGGTCTCGAAGTAGCGCTCGAAGGCGAAGTCGAGCAGATCCGCCATGTCGGTCTCGCTGAGCGCGCTGAGATCCAGATCCAGGCCGAGCCCCTTCACCAGCGTGTCGATGAGGCCCACCGAGGATCGCAGGTACTCGATGAAGGGCCGCCTCACCTGCGCCTTGACGGAATCCGTGGTGGCGCCGACGAACGTGTGGAGCATGAGGGTGACGACGCCGGAGTCCGGATCGTGCCCGTGCCCGGCCCGTGCTTCCCGGTAGCGGCGAACGTTCGCCGCCACGCCGTCCACGGTCTGTCCGAGCAGGTGGGTGAGCAGGTTCGCGCCGATCGCGCCCGCCCTGGCGAACGTGGCGGGCGAACCCGCCGCGGTGATCCACGTCGGCAGTTCCGGTTGCACGGGGGCGGGGTGGATCCGTACCTCCACCGGGTTCCCGGCCCCGCCGACGCCCGGGACGCCGCCGCCCCTCCACAGGGTGCGGACCGTCTCGATGTCGCGGAACATCTGCTCCTTGCGGTCGGCGAACCGTTCCGGAAAGAACACGAAGTCGTCGGCGTGCCAGCCGGAGGCGAAAGCGACGCCCGCCCGGCCGCCGGACAGGTTGTCGACCAGGGCCCACTCCTCGGCGACGCGGATCGGGGAATGCAACGGCAGCACGACGCTCCCGGCCCTTATCGCCACGTTCTCGGTGGCCGTCGCGAGGGCGGCGCTCAGCACCGACGGATTCGGGAACAGTCCGCCGAACTCGTGAAAATGGCGTTCCGGCGTCCAGACCGCTGAGAACCCGTGCCGGTCGGCGAATCTCGCGCCCTCGACGACGAGCCGGTACCTGTCCCCGGCTTCCATGGCGCTCGAACTGGCGAAGAAGAACAGGCTGTAGTCGAGCGGTGAGCGTCTCGCGGCGGCCCGGGGCGTTGACCCGCGCGGGGTCAGGGCCGGCTCGTCCAGCAGGACGACGCGCGCGCCCCGGGCCAGCGTCCACAGCAGCTCCAGCACGGAGATGTCGAAGCCGACGCCTGTCACGGCGAGCATCGTGTCGGACGGTCCGCAGCCGACCCGCCGGTCCATCCCGGTGAAGAAATTGATCACGTTGCGGTGGCTGACCACGACGCCTTTCGGGGCCCCGGTCGAACCCGACGTGTAGAGGACGTAGGCGGCCTGCCCGGGATCGACCGCGCACCGCGTCCGCCGCCCGTCCGGCGCCGGGTCGTCCGCGGCGGCCGCGTCCAGGTCGATCACCGGCATGCCGGCTGGAGCGAGACCGTCGGCGAGACCGCCCCGGGTCGCCATGACGCTGATCCGAGCATCGGCGACGATGGCGGCCGACCGCTCCCGGGGATGCCGCGGGTCCAGCGGCACGTAGGCCGCGCCCGACTTGAGAATGCCGAGGAGCCCCGCGAGCAGGGCGGGCGACCGGTCCGCGCACAGCCCGACCCGCGTGCCCGGACCCGCGCCGGCCGCCGCGAGCCGGGCGGCCACCCGATCGGCGTGCGCGTCCAGTTCCCGGTAGGTGACCCGGGCCGCGCCGCAGACGATCGCCACGGCGTCCGGCTGCCGCACCGCACGGGCGGTGACGGCCTGATGCACGCAATGTCCGGGCAGCTCGCAGACGGCGCCGGTCGCCGCGTCCAGCACTCTGCGGCGCGTCGGCCCGCTCAGCAGCGGCAGCCGTCCGATCGGGAGGCCGGGATCCCGGCCCAGCCCGTCGAGCAGCACTGTGAACGCCTCCGCGAGGCCGGCGACGGTGGCCTCCTCGAAGAGCTCGCTGTTGTACTGGAAGACGCCCGCCAGGGAGTCACCGGTCTCGGCCATCGCAAGGGTGAGATCGAACTGGGTGCTCCGGGTGGGCAGCGGAACCGGCTCGAACGGCAGCCCGCCGAGCTCGAACCGCCCGCCGTCCAGGCCCGCCGCGAGCATGCCCAACGCGGACGGCGCGTCCGCCCATGCCCGGTTGTGGACGAACATCGTCTGGAAGACCGGCGGGCGGGCGAGGTCGCGGTTCCCCCGCAGCGACTCGACCAGCGCCGCGAAGGGATGGTTCCGATGGGTCATGGCATCCGCCACGACCCCTCGGAAGCGCTCCAGCAGCTCCCGGAACGTCGGATCGCCCCCCAGGTCGCCGCGCAGGACCACCGGGTTCACCAGGTAGCCGACCGTGTCGGCGAAGACCGACCGCTCCCTGCCGGACGTCGGGGAGCCGACCAGGATGTCCGTCTGCCCGGTGTACCGGTGGAGGAGAACCTGGTACGCGCACGCGAGGAGCGTGTACAGGGTCGCCCCGGAATCCTTCGCCAGCGCTCTCAACCGGGCCGTCGCCGCCGGGCCGACCGTGAACCGGCGGCCGTCCCCACGGAAGGTCTGCAGGGACGGACGCGGCCGGTCGCACGGCAGGTCGAGGACCGGCAGCGTCCCGGTGAGGCGCCGCTTCCAGAACTCCTCGTCGGCTCGGCCCTGCGGGCTGTCGAGGTAGCTCGCTTGCGCGGCGACGAATTCGGCATGGCGGTCCGGCCCGTGCGCCGGTAGTGGCCGGCCGGAGACCTCCCTGCCGTAGAACTCTGCGATCTCCTTCATGACCAGCGACAGGGACCACAGATCGGCGACGAGATGGTGGGCCACGACGAGCAGCACGGGACGGAGCCCCGCGCCGGACCACAGCAGCGTCCGGAAGAGCGGACCTCGGCCGACGTCCATGGGCTGCTGCGCGACCGCTGACAGCTCCTGCTCCAGCAGGCCGGGCGCCTCGCCCGGGTGCGTCCGGTGTTCGAGGACGGGCCCCGATCGCGGCTCGACGCGCTGGACCGGCTCACCGTCCCTGTCGACGAAGGTCGAGCGCAACAGCGGATGCCGGTCCACGACGGCGCGGACGGCGCGCTCCAGCGCCGCCGGGTCGGCTCCGTCCGGAAGCCCGACCGCGCCGGACAGGACGTATGCGGCGCCGCAGTCGGTCAGCTTCTCCTGGAACCACAGACCCCGCTGCCCCCGGCTCAGGGGCAATTCGTCCGGCATCGGCGCGCCGGCGGGTTCGGTGACCCGCGGCGCGCGAGCCGCGCGTTCCGCCACCTCGGCCACAGGAAGGTCGTAGAGGCCGGACAGGGGGAACTCGATGCCGAGCGTGGCCTCCAGCAGGTGCTGGAGTTCGACCATCACCACCGAGTCGAGCCCGAGGGCGGGACACGTCAACGACCGGTCGACGTCGCCTGCCGATCCGCCCACCCTGGCGGCGACCTCGCGGCACAGCAGCTCGGCCACGTCCTCGGCGGTGCGGCGGGGTGCCGGCGGATCGGCGGATTCCCGCGTCTTCTCGCGCGGGACGGCGGCACGCGCCTGCGCGAGGTCCCGCAGGTAGTTCCCACGCGCCGCGTGCCTGCGGACCTTGCCGCTGGAGGTGCGCGGCAGCCCGCCCGGCGGGAGCAGGACGACGTCGTGCGGCATCAGCAGATGCTCTTGCGCCACGGCACGGCGGATGGCCGCCGCGATGTCGGCGTGGACGGCCTTGTCGGAGTGGACGGCCTTGTCGGGGTGGCCGCCGTCGCCGCGCCGGGCCACCTCGTGGACGACGACGAGCCGCTCCGCACCGTCGACGGTGATCCCGAACGCCGCGCACCCGTTGGGACGCAGTGCCGGATGCGCCTTGACGGCCGTGTACTCGATGTCCTGCGGATAGTGGTTGATCCCGTGCTGGACGATCAGGTCCTTCAGCCGTCCGGACACGAAGAGCTCCCCGGCCTCCAGGAAGCCGAGGTCTCCCGTACGCAGGAACGGCCCGGCCTCGGCGTCCGTGAGACGGGCATCGAAGCATTCGGCCGTTTCCTGAGGCTTCCCCCAATACCCCTTCGTGACGCTCGGGCCGGCGACCCAGATCTCGCCCACCGTTCCGTCCGGACATTGAGTCCGCGTATCGGGGTCGACGATCAGGAGCCGTTGCGCGGACGAAGGCCGGCCGCAGCCGACCAGCGGCGGCAGACCTTCCCTGCCGCCCGCCGCCGGCTCTCCCGAGACGGCGTCACGGCTCCTGACGACGGGTGGCCGGTCGCGGTCGCCCCCGGTGACGAAGAGCGTGGCCTCGGCGAGCCCGTAGCAGGGGTAGAAGGCCGTACGCGAGAAGCCGGTGGGTTCGAGCAGTTCCGCGAACCGGTCCATGACATCGGCCCGAACGGGTTCGGCCCCGTTGAAGGCGAGCCTCCACCCGCCGAGATCCAGGCCGTCGATATCGGCCGGGGCGATCTTGCGGACGCACAGTTCGTAGGCGAAATTCGGGCCGCCGCTCACGGTGGCGCGGTGCGCGGCGATCGCCTCAAGCCAGCGCACGGGCCGCCGCACAAAATACGCAGGCGCCATCAGCACGGTCGGGAAGCCCGAATAAAGCGGCTGGAGAACGCACCCGATAAGGCCCATGTCATGGTAGGGCGGAAGCCAGCTCACCATCGTGCTCGACGGGCTGAAACCGAAGGCCGCTTCGATGTCGGCTCCATTGTGCAGCAGGTTTCCGTGGGTGACCATGACGCCCTTGGGCGTGGCGGTGGACCCCGAGGTGTACTGCAGGAAGGCCAGATCCGACGATGCGGCGCCCTTTGGCTCCCAGTCCGCCGCGCCGTCCTCCGCCAGGTCCGCGCACACCACGTGGAGGCCCCCCGGCCGTGCCTGCCGCCGGACGAGACCGACGACGGCGTCGCGCGAGTCCGCCGAGGTCACCGCGGCGGTGGGAGCGGCGTCGTGGATCACGGCCTCCAGCCTGGCCAGGCTCTGCGCCGCCCCCGCCCCGCCGGGCGGGTACACCGGAACGGCCACCAGTGCCGCGTACAGGCAGCCGCAGAGGGCGGCGACATAGTCCAGCCCGGGGGGCAGCAGCAGCACGACACGGTCACCGGGTGCGCATTCTTCCCGGAGCATCCCGGCGATGGATCGCGCTCGCCGGTCCAGGTCGGCATAGCTCAGGCGTGCCGTCCCGCTTTCGGAGACGAATGAGTAGCCGATTGCATCGGGCTGCTCCTGGGCACGCCACCGGAGCAGGTCGGATACGGAATCGAACATGCAATTCCTCGGTGCCACGCTAGAAGACAACGACGTTCCTCCTAGTCGCCTAGGAAAATCCCGAACCGTGCCCGTGAAGACGCCATCAACGACTCCACTTGATCAGCCAAAGGGGCGCGTGCGCAAGAGCACCGAGTGAAAGTCGAAAACGCGAGTTCGGCTTCTCGCTTTACCGGGCCGTTATCGGGGGCGGGCGGCCGGAAAGGCCGTCAGGCGCCGTGCCAGGAGCGCCAGAGCCCGGCGTACGGGCCGCCGGCGGCGACGAGCGCGTGGTGCTCGCCGATCTCCACGATGCGGCCCCGCTCCATGATCGCCACCCGGTCGGCGTCGTGCGCGGTATGGAGCCGGTGCGCGATCGCGACGACCGTCCTGCCCTGGAGGACCGCGGCCATCGACCGTTCGGCCCGGCGGGCGGTCACCGGGTCGAGCAGGGCGGTCGCCTCGTCCAGGACGACCGTCTGCGGGTCGGCCAGCACGACCCGCGCGAGCGCCAGCTGCTGCGCCTGCCCCGGATCCAGGTGCGTCGCCCCCGCCCCGAGCTCGGTCGCCAGCCCGTGCGGCAGGTCGCCGATCCAGTGGGCGTCGACGGCGGCCAGCGCGGCCAGCATCGCGTCGTCGCCGGCGTCCGGATCCGCCATCGCCAGGTTGTCACGGACGGTGCCCAGGAACACGTGGTGCTCCTGCGTGACCATGAGGACGTACCGGCGGCGCTCATGCGCCGGCAGCGCGGAGACCTGCCGCCCCTGCACGGTGATCGTCCCCTTCGTCGGCGCCTCCAGCCCGGCGAGGAGCTTGCCGAGGGTCGACTTGCCGGCGCCGGACGGTCCCACGATGGCGAGCCATTCGCCCGGCCGCACGGTGAGGTCGACGCCGCCGAGGACGTCGGGCCCGCCGTCGTAGGCATAGTGGACGCCCGCGGCCACGAACCCCTTCCCGTCCGGCGCCCCGTCCAGCCCCGTCGAAGCGGGCTCCGGCACCGCGGCCTCCCCGACCCCCTCGATGCGGGCGAGCGAGGCCAGGCTGCTCTGCACCTGCTCGACCCGCATGAGCACCTGGTCGACGGGATCGGCCAGCTGCCACGCGTACAGGCTGCCCGCGACCGCCGTGCCCAGGCCGATGCCGCCGGCGGAGTAGAGGTAGCCGCCGAGGAGCAGGGTCGTCGCCACGGGGAGCGCGTGGCCGACATCGACGACCACGAAGAGGACGGTCCGCAGGAACAGCGTGCGCCGCCGGGCCCGGTGGCTGGCCGCGATCGTCCTCGCGACGAGGTCCATCCGCTGCTCCTGCATCCGCAGCGCCTCGATCGTCTTGGCGCCCTCGACACCGGCGGACAGCACCTCGGAGACCTCCGAGGCCGCCGCTCTCTCGGCGAGGTAATCGCCGGGCGCGCGGCGCAGGTACCAGCGGGTGACGACCCAGTGCAGCGGCAGCCCGCACAGCACGCACAGCCCGAGCAGCGGATCCAGCAGGAGGACGGCGGCGAGCAGCACGCCGATCCTGATCGTCGCGACGAAGAAGTCGGGCGCCGCCTCCCGCAGCGCCTGGCCGACGAGGGCGATGTCGGTCGAGTTCCGCGTCGTCAGGTCACCGGCGTCCGCGCGTTCCACGACATGGGTCGGCAGCGCCAGGGCCCGTGCGACGAATCCTCCCCGCAGCCGGTAGAGGGCGCGTTCGCCGAGCCGCGAGCCGGCAAGCCCGGCGAACCGTGTCAGCAGCAGGTGCGCGATCCCGAAACCGATCGCCACGGTGGCCAGCAGGTCGATCCGGGAGGCGCCGGCCCCCTCCTGGAAATCGTCCACGATCATGCCGAGGAGCCTCGGCATGGCCGCCGCCGCGAGGGCGGCGGCGGCGGTCAGCGCCAGCATCGCCGCCAGGACGTGGACGTCGCCCCGCACGAGGTCCAGCAGGGCGCGCCTGACGGCCGCGGGGCCGGCGATGGGAAGCCGTTCGGATCGCGGCTCGCCGCTCACGCCTCCCCTTCCCGGCCGTCCGGCCTCGGAGGCGACGAGAGCTCCGACGCGGAGGACTCGTCGCCGCGGAAGACCAGCTCTCGATAATCAGGCTCGCCGGCGAGGAGGTCGGTGTGGGAGCCGGTCGCGGCGACACGCCCGGACGTGACGTGGGCGACGCGGTCGGCACGGCCGAGGAGCAGCGGCGAGGTGCTGACGACGACCGTCGTCCGTCCCGCGCGGGCGGACCGGAGCCGGTCGGCGATGAGCGCCTCCGTGTGCGCGTCGACCGCGGACGTCGGCTCCACCAGGATGAGCACCTCGGGATCGGCCAGCAACGCGCGGGCGACCCGCAGCCGTTGCCGCTGGCCGCCCGACAGGTTGCGGCCCTGCGTGTGGATGTGCGAGCGCAGCCCGTCGGGCAGGCCGGACGCGATGTCGGCCGCGGCGGCGACCCACATCGCGGTGGCGACGGCCTGCTCGTCGTGGTCGTGCTCGGCGGTGAGGCAGTCGGCCAGCGAACCCGCGAAGAGATAGGCGTCGGTATCGACCAGGAGGACGCGGCGTCGGACCTCGCTCACGGAGATCTTCCTGAGCGGCACTCCCCCCAGTGCGGCGTCCGACTCCGTGTAGCGCGCCAGCCGGGCCGCGATGGCCAGCGCGTCCGCGGGACGGGCCGCGGCGATCGCCAGCAGTTCCCCGGCCCGGACGACGAGACCCGAATCGGGATCGGACATCTCCAGCGGCCCGGGCGGGCACGAGGCCGCCTCGGCGCCGTCCCGGACGTCCGGCTCGACTCTCAGCACGTCCACGACCCGCCCGGCGGCCACGAGCCCGCGTCCGAGGTCGCCGCCGCCTTCGATGAAGAAGGAGATGGGCGTCACCAGCACGGCAGTGTAACCGTAGACGGCGATCATGTCCCCCACCGTGATCTCGCCCGCCGCCGTCATCCGCGCGACCAGCCAGGTGACCGCGGCGAGGAACAGCACGGGGAGCCCCGCCGCCAGGGCGTCGATCCAGCTGGTGACGGCGCCCACCCGGTAGCCCTCGGCGAGCAGGGTGCGCGAGTCCCGGTCGTAGCGCGCGGCGAACATGCCCTTCCCCCCGATCCCGGAGAGGACGCGCAGGCCCGCCACGATGTCGCCGGCACGCGCCGTGAGCCGTGCCTGGTGCTCCCGGTAGCTCGTCTGCGCGGCGTGCAGCCTCGCCAGCAGCGGGCCGATCACCAGCACCAGGGCTGGGACTCCGAGCAGCACGACCGCGGCGAGCAGCGGGGACATCGACAGCAGCAACCCCGTCACCACGATGTAGGCGATCACGGCGCCGACGCCCGGACCGGTGATGGTCAGCGTCTGGCTGACCTGCGCCGCGTCGGCCGCGCCGATGCTGACCACCTCGCCCGCCGACAGCCTCCTCGGCAGCGTTCCGCCCACCTCCACGGCCCGCCGGCTGAGCACGTGGACGGTGCGTAACGCCGCGTCGGCGCGGACCAGGGTCATCGTGCGGTGCCGGAGGACTCCGAGCAGCGCGTTGAGCAGGCCCACCGCGAGGACGGCCCCGCTCCACAGCACCAGCGCCGGCATGTCCTTCGCGCGGATCCCCTCATCGACCGTCCTTGCGATGAGGTAGGGCGGCAGCATCAGGCAGACCATCCAGGCGGTGCCGAGCGCGGTGCCCCAGCACACGCGACGGCGCTGGCAGACGATCAGCCACCACAGGTACCGGGCGGCGCTGCGGACGTCGGGGTCTTTCGCGGTCCCGGGGCAGGCGGGAGCGGAACGCGATCTCTCGACGCCGACCTTGATCACCTCACTCGCCCTCCCTGACCGTCACCGGCCGGACCGCGGCGGGAGCCGGCGGGAGCCGGAGACCGGCCCGTGACCGACCGACAGTGCGGTTGACATTGTCCAACCGGCGATGTCGCCGCGTCCAACCGGCGAGGCCACCGCTCGACGCTCTGCTCGCCCGGCTCCCCCGGGAGCCGCCCGTGCCGGTCACTCGCCCGCACCCGGCCGTGCGGGCGCCGGGGAGAGCAGGTCGTCGACCTCGCCGTCCGACAGCGCGGCGACTCGCAGCAGCACGGCCCCGCGACGCTCCGCTTCGGCGCCGCGCACCGGATCGGCGCGCAGTTCCGCGACGAGGGCCGCCACGGTCGGCTCGGCGAGGAACACCTTGAGCGGCACGTCGACGTCGAACACCTCTCGTACCCAAGCGATCAGGCGGCCGACCAGAAGCGAGTAGCCCCCCACGGCGAAGAAGTTGTCGTTCACCCCGACCGGCCCGGACGTGCCGAGAAAGTCGGACCACATCGCGGCGACGGCCGCCTCGGCGTCGTCGCGCGGCGGCACGGGCGGAGCGGCGGCCAGATGCTCGCGATCCGCGGTGTGCGGGAGTGCCAGGCGGTCCACCTTGCCGCTCTGGTTGAGCGGCAGCGCCGGGCAGGGGACGAACGCGGCAGGGATCATGTACGCCGGCAGGCGGCGCCGCAGGAAGCGGTACAGGGCGTCGCCGTCGATCCGCTTCCCCGCCTCGGGCTCGCAGTACGCCACGAGGACGTCGCCCTCCGCCTCCACCGCGGCCTGGACGATCCCCGGGTACCGGGCCAGTGCGGACTCCACCTCGAGCGGTTCGATCCGGAAACCCCTGACCTTCACCTGCTGGTCACGCCGCCCGACGTACTCCAGCACGCCGTCGGCGCGGCGCCGGGCGCGGTCGCCGGTTCGGTAGAGCCTGCCGCCCGGCGCGGCGGCGAACGGATCGGGGACGAATCGCTCCGCGGTCAGGCCCGGCCGTCCCGCGTAGCCGCGGGCGAGCGAGACGCCGCCCACGTAGATCTCTCCCTCCACCCCGGGAGGCACCGGATTCAGCCGGTCGTCCAGGACGTGAACGAAGGTCTCGGAGATGGGCCTGCCGATCGGGACGAGCGCCCCGGCGGAATCGGCCGCCGTCGCCAGGTGGCAGGTCACGTCCGCCGAGATCTCCGACGCCCCGTAGAGGTTGAGCAGCCGCGCCGCCGGAAGCTCGGCCGTGAACCGCTCGAGGAGGTCGCAGCCAAGGGCCTCGCCGCTGGACGCCCACAGTGACAGGTGCGGCAGGCGGGCGCCGAGGTCGGAGAAGCCGTCCAGGAGCGCCCGCAGAAGGGACGGAACGAGGACGATCCGGGTCACCCGGTGCCGGGAGAGGGCGTCCACCAGCGCCCGGGGTTCCAGCAGGAGCTCATGGGGGATCACCGCGACCGGGACGCCCTGGCACAGCGGCCCGAAGATCTCCCAGAACGAGTCCAGGAAGTTCAGCGAGGTCTTCTGGCAGGCCGTTTCGCCGGGACCGAAGGGATATTCGTCCCACATCCAGCGAAGGCGGTTGATCATCCCCCCGTGCAGGCCGATGACGCCCTTGGGCACGCCGGACGAGCCCGAGGTGTAGAGGACGTACGCGGCGTCCTGCGGATCGATCCGGTGATCGACCGGGGTGACGGGGAGCGCCGCGCACGCCGCCCACAGGTCCGAGACGCGGACGACGGCGACCGGGGCGCCGTCCGGGACCGGAGCCGCCCGCGCGCTCTCCGCGAGCACGAGGTCCGCGCCCGCGTCCTCGATCATGAACGAGATCCGGTCCGGCGGGTACTCGGGGTCCAGGGGGAGATAGGCGGCCCCCGCCTTGAGCACTCCGATCAGTGCGGCGATCGTCTCGGGCGTGCGCCGCAAGGCGAGACCGACACGTGACTCGGCACCGATTCCGCGTCGCCTCAGATAGTGGGCGACCTGGTTGGAACGGGCCTCCAAGGCGCCGAAGGCGACGGACTCACCGGTGCCGGCCTCCAGCAGGGCCGGCGCGTCGGGCGCCTCCGCGGCCCGCGCCGCGAGCAGGTCCGGGATGGAATCCGGCCCGGCCGGCAGTGCCCTTCCCCTCGCCGCGGCGTGCGCGGCCTCGGCCAGTTCGTCGGCGGACATGAGCTCCAAATCGCCCACCGCCCGATCCGGATCGTCCGTCGCGCGTTCCAGGAGCCGGACGAACTGCTCGGCCAGCCTCTCGATGGTCGGCGCCGTGAACAGGTCCGTCGCGTACTCGATCGCCCCCTCCGCCCCGGCGCCGTTCTCCTCCAGCGACATCATCAGGTCGAACTTCGCCGTCGTCGCCGGCATCGGCACCCGTTCCACCCGGAGTCCGGCCAGATCCAGCAGCGGCAGCGGCGCGTTCTGGAGCACGAAGACGTTCTGGAAGATCTGGCCGTGGCCGAGGTCGCGCTCGGGGCACAGTTCTTCCACCATGACCTCGAACGGAAGATCCTGGTGGGCGTAGGACTCGCGGGTGACGTCCCGGACCCGCGCCATCAGTTCCCGGAACGACATCCCCGGGTCGATCCGCGTGCGCAGCGGCAGCATGTTGACGAACGTCCCGACGAGTACCTCCAGCTCCCGCCGGGTGCGTCCGGCGATGGGCGAGCCGACGACGACATCGGTCTCCCCCGACTGACGGTGGAGCAGGCACGTGAACGCCGCGAGGAGCGTCATGAAGAGGGTGCAGTGCTCCGTGCTCGACAGGCGGCGAAGTCTGTCGACCAGCCCGGCCGGCAGGCTGACCGGATGGACGCCCCCGCGGAAACTCTGCACCGTGGGCCGCACGTGGTCGGTGGGGAAGGACACCAGTGGCGGCGCACCGGACAGGCTTTCCCTCCAGTAGTCGACGAGCCGGTCGCGCGTCTCGCCGCGCAGCGTCTCGCGCTGCCACACGGCATAGTCCGCGTACTGGATCGGCAGAGGCTCCAGAGCTTCGCCCCCGGCTCCGCAGAGAGCGGCGTACCGGGCCGTCAGCTCGTGGATGAACACGCCTATCGACCATCCGTCGGAGATGGCGTGGTGCATCGTCAGCATCAGGATGTGCTCCTGATCGTCCATGCGCACCACGGTCACGCGCAGCAGCGGCGGCTCGGTCAGGTCGAAGGGCTTGAGCGTCTCCTGGAGCGCCATGTCCCGCCAGCGCTCGTGCCGCTCCTGCGGGGGCAGTCCCCGCAGGTCCTCCCAGCCGATCGTGAACTCCAGCCGCGGCTCGATCCGCTGCACCGGCTCGCCGTCGGCGACGCCGAAGCCGGTGCGCAGCGCCTCGTGCCGGGCGATGATCTCGTTGATCGCATGTTCGAGCAGGTCGACGCGCAGCGGACCGTCGAGGCGCACGGCGTCGGGGATGGTGTAGAAGGGGTTCTCCGGCTCGAGCTCGTACAGATACCAGAACCGGCGCTGGGCGTACGACAGCGGCAGCGGCCGGTCGCGCGGCACGGCCGGGATCGGCCCGGTCACCGCCGGCTCGCCCGCTGCGGCCGCGTCGCCGACCCGGGCGGCGAATCCCGCCACCGTCGCGGACCCGAGCAGGCTCAGCAGCGACAGCTCGACCCCGAATTCGGCCCGGACGCGGGTGACGATCTGCGTCGCCAGCAGCGAGTGACCCCCCAGCTCGTAGAAGTCGTCGTCGCGTCCGATCGACTCGAACCCCAGGATCTCCTCCCAGGTCCGTGCGATCGCCTCTTCCGCGTCGCCGCGCGGGGGGACGTAACCGGTGGAGAGCGCCGGTCTCGGCAGCCGTTCGGCGTCGCCGCGCGGGCGTTCGTGCCGGGCCGCCTCCGGATCGCGGATCCAACGGTCGAGGCGCTCCTCGAGATCGCCCGTCACCAGCGTGTACCGGCCGCCGGGCGCCCCCTCCAGCACCCTGCGCAGCGCGGCCGTCCCATCGGCGGCGCCGACCCCGTACCGGGTGAAGCTCACGACCGGCGTGTCCTCGCCCTCACCGGACAGCCACTCCTCCAGATCGACGCTGATCCAGCGGGTGGCGCCCTTTTCGGGACGCGCCTGCTCGGCGACCTGGTCCATGAACAGGTTGGCCGCGGCGTAAGCGGACGTGCCCAGGCCGCCGAGGACGGCCGCGTTCGACGACAGCAGCAGGACGAAGTCGGGACGATGCTCGCGCAACGCCTCCTGGAGTGCCCGGGTTCCGGCCGTCTTTGCCCGCATCACCGTTTCCGCCCGCTGGGGCGAGCTCTCGTCGATGGTCAGGAAGGCCGCCGCGCCCCCCAGGCCCGCGGCGTGGACCACGCCGTGAACGGCCCCGAACCGCCCGCGGACGTCCGCGAAGACGTTGCGCAGTGCCGCGCTGTCGGTGACGTCGGCGCTGAGGACGGCGACCTCGGCGCCGTGCCCGGTCATCGCGCGGAGTCTTCTGATCCGCCGGCTGGTGGGGTCGTCCTCCGCGTGGTCGCTCAACCAGGCGTCCCACCGGTCGGGCTCCGGGAACGGTGAGCGGCCGACCAGTGCGATGCGGGCCCGGAGTCCCTCGGCGAGGTGGGCGGCCACGTCCAGACCTATCCTGCCGAGGCCGCCCAGAACCACGTACACCCCTTCGTCCCGGAGCGGCTCGCGCGTTCCGGAAAGGTCGATCGGCTCGAATCCGTGCGCCCAGAGACGGTTTCCGCGCAGCGCGAGCAGGCGCTCCCGCGGGCACGCCGCGATGACGTCCAGCAGCCGTTGCGCGGTGTCCGGGCCGTCCGAGCGGGCCGCCGCCAGATCGACGCAGTGGGTGCCGACGCCCTCGTACTCCTGCGGGGCGCACTGCGCGGCGGCCAGCACCGTCGACTTGGCCGGCGACAGGACGTCGCCGGACTCGATCGGGGCGAGCCCGTCGGTCACGATCCACAGCGAGACCCGTTCCCCAGCGCGCCCACCCAACGCCCTGACGAGCGCGAGGACACTGTGGAAACCGAGTCTCAGGCAGCCCGCGTCGTCGTCGGCGCGGCCGTCGAGGCCGGCGAGGTGGACGACGCGCGTCGGGCGTCGCCCGTCCTCGGCCAAGGCGGCGAGCAGTGCCGCAAAGTCGGCGGCCGAGGTCGGGTCGATCCGGTACCCGCCCTCGTCGAGGCGGGCGAACCCGTCACCGGGCGCCGCGACGGTGACCGTCTGCCCGAGGCCGGCCAGGCGTTCGGCGACGCGGTCGGAGAGTCCGGAGCCGTCGGCGATCAGCAGCCAGCCCTCGTCCGCCGGCCAGGTCCCCGGATGATGCCGGACGGCGGTCGGGACGGAGCGCCAGCCGGACGCCCAGAACCACTCGTCGAACGCGGCCCGGCCGCCGGCCGCGGCGGCCGGGGCCGGCCGGTCGCGCGGCCCGATCCAGGCCCGCCGCCGTTGGAAGGGATACGTGGGAAGCGGGACCCGGCGTGGCGCTCGCGGCGCGTGCACGGCCTCCCAGTCGGGGGTCACTCCGGCCAGCCATGCCTGCCCCAGGGCGTCGAGGACGTGCGCGACGTCGTCGCCTCTGCGGTCATAGGACGCGCGCCAGGCGGGCAGCACGACGGTCGCATCGCCGCCGTCCCGTTCCGCGGCGTCCCCGGCGGCCAGCGCGCTCAGCGAACGCCCCGGGCCGAGGTCGAGCAGAATCTGGTCGCGCCGCTCGCGAAGCGTCCGCAGTCCGTCGTTGAACCTCACCGGTCGCGTGGTATGCCGCGCCCAGTACCACGGATCGGTCGCCTCCTCGTCCCTGATCCACGTGCCGGTCGTGTTCGAGACGAACGGCACGCGCGGCTTCGACAGATCCAGGCCGCTCACCAGATCCGCCAGCGGGCGGACGATCGTTTCGAGCATGGGCGAGTGGAATGCGTGCTGGGCCTGCAGGCGCCGGGTGTCGACACCGCGTTCCGCCAGCTCGCCGCGCAGCCGCTCGATCTCCGGCTCGGGCCCCGCCACCACGGTGAGCCGGTCGCCGTTGAGCAGCGCGACCGCGAGATCCGCGTGCGCCCGCCCCGTCAGAAGCCGTCCCACCTCCGGAGCCGACATCGCGACGGCGAGCATCGCGGCGCCCGGCAACTCGTCGATGAGCTGGGCACGGCGGGCGACGAGGAGGAGCGCGTCCTCCAGGCGGAACACACCGGCGACCGTGGCCGCGACGTACTCGCCGAGACTGTGTCCGATCATCGCGACCGGGTCCACTCCCCACGACGTCCACAGGCGGGCCATGGCGTACTCGCTGACGAACAGTGCCGGGTGCCCCGCGATCGTGCGGTGGATACCGGTCCCCCCGGACCCCGTGGACGGCCCGCCGACCTGGAGCATCGCCCCGAGGTCGAACGATCCGCCCGGGCCGGGCTCCCCGTTCTCCGGATACAGCGTCTCGCGAAGGTCGACGCCGAGGTGCGGAGCGAGAACGTCGGCGCAGTGATCGACGGCCTCGCGAAAGACCGGCTGTTCCCGGTAGAGATCCCGGCCCATGCCCTCGTACTGGTCCCCCAGCCCGGGGAACATGAACGCTACCGGCCGCCCATGCCGCTCCTCCTGCCGGTCATGGACACGGGCCGACCCCCTCCCGCCGCGGAGCGCCGCGGCGGCCTCGGCGGCGTCCCCGCACACCAGGGACCTGCGGTGAGCGAACACGGTACGGCCGCGCTGGAGCGTGTAGGCCGCGTCGGCCAGCTCCAGGCCCGGCTCATCGGACAGCCGGTCGGCGAGCCGCCGGCTCATCTCGTCGAGCGCCGTCCGCGACTTCGCCGAGAGCACCAGGAGTTGCGGCCGCCGGGCGGGGGCCGCCGCAGGCGGGGGCGGCGCCTCCTCGAGGACGAGGTGGGCGTTGGTCCCGCCGAAGCCGAACGCGCTCACGCCTGCCCGGCGCGGAGCGGAGCCGCGCCGCCATTCGGACAGGCGGGTGTTCACGTAGAACGGGCTCTCGTCGAATTCGATCTGCGGGTTGGGCGACGCGAAGTTGAGGGAGGGCGGTATGCGCCGGTGGTGCAGGGCCAGCGTCGTCTTGATCAGGCTCGCCGCCCCGGCCGCGGCGTCGAGGTGCCCGATGTTGGTCTTCACCGACCCCAGCGCGCAGTAACCCGTGGCGTCGGTGCTCGCCCGGAACGCCCTGGTGAGGGCGGCGACCTCGACGGGATCGCCGAGCCTGGTGGCCGTGCCGTGCGCTTCGACGTAGGTGACGGTGGCGGCGTCCACGCCCGCGACCCGCTGGGCCTGCACGATGACCTCGGTCTGACCGTCCACGCTCGGAGCGGTGAACCCCACCCTGTCGGCCCCGTCGTTGTTGACCGCCGAGCCCTTGACGACGGCGTAGACCACGTCGCCGTCGTCCAGTGCGTCCTGCATCCTCTTCAGGACGACCACGCCCGCGCCGCTGCCGAACACGGTCCCGTCGGCCCGCGCGTCGAACGCCCGGCAGTGCCCGTCCGACGAGGCCGTTCCGTTCGGAGCGTGGACGTAGCCGGTCCTGTCGGGCAGCACGACGGTGACCCCGCCCGCGAGCGCGATGTCGCACTGGTGGCTGAGCAGCCCGTCGCACGCCAGGTGCGCGGCGACCAGCGAGGTGGAGCAGCCCGTCTGCACCGACACGCTCGGGCCTTTCAGGCCGAGGTGATACGAGACCCGCGTGCTGAGGAAGTCCTTGTCGTTGCCGAGCATGACCATCTGCTCGTCGCCCTCGCCGACGGCGGGGTGGCCGAGGAGGCCGAACAGCAGGTAGGTGCTCAGACCCATCCCCGCGTACACCCCGCAGAGGCCATCGTGCTGCCTCGGCGAGTAGCCCGCGTGTTCCACGGCTTCCCAGGCCGTCTCCAGGAACAGCCGCTGCTGCGGGTCCAGCAGCGCGGCCTCACGGGGTGAGTAGCCCCAGAACCGGTGATCGAACTCGTCGGCGCCGTCGACGACCGCGCCCGCCTTCACGAAGCCGGGGCGCCGCGCCCGCTCGGCGGGGACGCCGAGCCGCGCGAGCTCCCCGTCGTCGAAATGCCGGATGGACTCGACGCCGGCGCACAGATTGCGCCAGAACGCCGCGGCGTCGGGGGCACCGGGGAAGCGACAGGCGAATCCGACGATCGCGATGTCGCCGTCCCCGGCGTGGTCATCGATTGAACTCATCACGGAAGTCCAGCCAGTCACGGACGTGTCCTCGGTCGAAGTCGCGCACGGAGATGACGAGAGTGACGAAACGAGTGCCGACCTCGGCGAGCGCGGGGCCGACCTCCTCCGGTCCCTTGCGCAGCACCCGGGTGGCGCGTTCGATCTCACCGGGGTCGCGGCCCAGCTCCGCGCACCACGCGTCGAGGACGCCGTGCTTGGCGGCGAGCTGGTCGGGACGTCCGAAGCCGTGCCAGATGTCGGCGTGCAGAGCCGCCAGCCGCAGGGTCTTCCGCTCCCCGTTGCCCCCGATCAGCACGGGGACCTTGCGCAGCGGAGGAGGGTTCAGCAGTCCCCAGCGCCGCTCGATGCGGACGAGAGCCTCGCCCAGCGCGTCCAGGCGGCGTCCCGCGGCGCCGAACTCGTATCCGTACTCCCTGTAGTCGCGCTCGCTCCAGCCCGCGCCGATGCCGAAGAGCAGCCGCCCCCCGCTGATGTGATCGACCGTCCGCGCCATGTCGGCCAGCAGATCCGGGTTGCGGTAGGAGCTGCACGTCACCAGGGGACCGATCTCGACCCGCTCGGTCGCCTCCGCCCACGCGGCCAGCATCGACCAGCACTCGAAGTGCTCGCCCTCGGCGGGACCGTACATCGGGAAGAAGTGATCCCAGTTGAGCAGCACGTCCACGCCGAGTTCCTCTAGCTCGGCGGCCGTCCGGCGGATCTCGGCGTAACTGCACCGCTGCGGCTGGATCTGGGCGCCGATCCGCATCGGGTACTTCGAGTAGGGATGCTCGATCATCACACTCCTCGCGAGTCGTCGGAGGCTGGAGTCCGCCGTCAAGAGCGCAGGTAACGCAGGACCGCGGCGGTTCGCCGGCTCTGCAGCGTGCCGAGGACGTGCATCAGCAGGTCGGGCGGCAGCCCCCGCTCCAGGCCGAGCCGCTCGTAGAAGGTCCTGGCCTGTTCCCGCAGGATCTGCCGGAGGGCCGAGGAAGGCATGTTGGGCGGTGACTCGGCGCCGGTCTCGTACCAGGCCGCCATGCGGTGGCGCACGAAGTCCTCGATCGACCGCTCCACCGACCTGGTGAAGATCGGGGTTCTCCTCGGCGAGAAGGTCTCCCCGATGACGCCCGCGCCGCCCGCGAGCTGGTCGGCCGCGTGCTCGGCGAGCAGCGGCGCGTTGTGGAAGCCGTCCCGGTAGGTGCCGGTCAGCAGGTACAGACCCGGCTCGCGTACCCATCCCACGAGCGGGAGGCCGTCCAGGGAGACCGGCCGGTTGCCCACGCGGTAACCGGTGATCTGGTGGTGGTAGATCTCCTCGTCGAGCTGGGCCATCGCGCAACCGGTGAGGAAGTGGACGTCGCCGAGCACCCCGTTCGCCTGGGGCTCCCCGACCACCATGTTCGTCGCGCCCAGGTACTCCCGTTTCCCGCCGAGAGGGACCAGGTGAAGGCCGCAGGCGAAGGCGCGGTTGGGCGTGCGGACGACGCTTTCGAAGCCCGCTCCCCGGGTCCGCTCGGCAACGACCGCGAAGCCGAGCCCCGCGAACATCGGCATGACCTCGTCCGGTTCCAGCACCGGGGCGAGCAGCGCGCCGCTCCTGGCCCCCGCCGCGACCACGGTGGCGCCGGCCGCCACCCGCTTCCCGTCCGCGAGGACCGCCCCGGTCACCTGACCGCCCTCGGAGGCCAGCCCTGCCACCTCGGGCAGCATCGTCACGCCGGCGGCTCGCACCCGCCGTTCGACCAGGTCCAGTACGGCGCGGGCATCGACCCCGCCTTCCCCGGGGATGTGGATGGCCCGCAGCGCCCGGGCGTCCGGCCGCGGGCAGTAACCGCGTATGGCGGCCGGATCGACCTCCGTCCAAGGTTCGGCATAGTGCTCGGCCGCCGCTGTGATCGCGTCGAAGTTCTCCGAGTCGAGTTCCGAGCCGCAGGTGTTGAGGACGACATATGTGCCCTCGGCGACGTCCGGGGAACGGGCGGTGTCGTCGCTGCTCCGGAGCCGCTTGAGCAGATCAGGCCACCGGTGCCTCGCCGCCAGGGAGAGCTCGAATCGTTCCCTTCCGGCATCGCCGACGAAGGTCTCCGCGGTGACCTCGGCGAAGCAGCCGAGCATGGCGCCGGCCGCCTGACTGGCTCCCGTCGGGCGCCTGGCATCCCCGCTGATCGCCACGCGCAGCCGTGCGCGCTCGGCCAGCTCATTCGCCAGGAACAGCCCCAGCGCGCCGTTTCCGACGATGAGGCAGTCGAACTCCGTCACATCCACCACAGATTCTCCTGAGCAGGATCGGGGAAATTCTATGCGAATTGGCCATCGAAACGAAGTAATGGAGCAGGTCTGTGGAATCCGAGAGCCGACACTTCCACAAGCCGGCGACGCAAGGCCGCTGGCCGGCGAGTACCCATCCCTGGACGCGGCTCTATAGCGTCGAGCCCGGATTGTTCAGCAGTCGACCTCACATCGAGGTCGACTCCGAACCGGGATGACCGGACCGGGCGGATACGGTGCCGCCGCCCGACCAGCGGCGACCCGTGAATCCGCTCGATGTGCCGGGACGTTCAACCGATCATTCTGGTCAGTTGAACGGTCGATCGCGATCTCCGTGTCGCCACAGCACTACTCAGAGTCCGTCGGACTGGTGCCGCCAGCGCTCCTTCAGGGCTTCGGCGAAATCGTTCCACGTCTCCGCGGAATGCAGCGCCATGTCGGCCACGATCGGCAGGAGGTGTGAAGGTATCACCTCGGTCATCCGGGAGATCTTCGCCTCGGCCACACTCTGCACATGGAGCCAGCGGAGCAGTTCTTTGCCGAGCTCCGAGAACTTGAGCGCGGGATCTTTCTGCATGACCAGGAGCCGGCTCTGGCTATCTTGCCTCTCGGGCGAGTGCGAGCGGTGACCCGTTCGAGCCTGGGGCCTGAAGTTCGCTGTCGCGTTCCCATCGGGCGACGGACGATCCACGTCGTTGCGTCGCCAAAGGCCTTTTCGCACGGAATGCGCAGTCCCGATGGAGACACCGGCGATCTCGGCGATCCGCCGGAGCGGGGCGGTGGGATCGGCCATGATCGCATCGGCGGCCCGCTTCCTTGCGTCCGCACCGTTCACCGGGCGCCGCCGGCCGTCGCGACCGAGCCGCGTCTCGTCCGGCGTGCGCCCTTCTGTCATCTGTTGCCGGATGCGGCTCACGGTCCCGGGAGCGAGCCCCGCTGACCGCGCGATACTCCGATCCGCCATGTCCGGGAACATGCCGATGATCCGGGCGGCCGCGGCTCGCCTGTCCTCCAGCGACAGCGGCAGGCCGTGGGTGATATTGGCCTCCACGGCCCTGACGAAAGCCGCTTCCTCGGAGCCGTCGAAGAACTCGGCCGCTATGACGTCGTCACCCCTCATCCTGGCGGCGTGGAGCCGGTGCATCCCATCGATCACCCGCATGGTCTGCCGATGCACCAGAATCGGCGGCACATCGGTCCCGGCCTCGGCCAGCAAGCGCACGTGGTTCTCATTTTCCCCGGAAGTGCGGGGAGAATTGGCGGGTAAGAGCTTGTCGATCTCTAGAAACTTCGAGGGAACGCCATTTTCTTCACGTTCAGACAAGGACACTCCACAGAGATGCGACCAGAGACGATTAATGTCGCTCACAGACAGGCCGTCTAGACTCGTATCAGCGATACTGATCAGGAGCCGCAGAAACGAATGACAACCTTTGCGGGGTACTTGGGCTACCTTGTCGGTTGCATATCATAGGACAGCCACTCACAGGTGTCAATCAACATGCCCACGCCAACTCGCACACTCTTTACCTGCAGGAACACGGCATTTCCGGTTTGACTGGGGCCTTGCTCCGCGGCGTTAAGTGCACCCCTCAGCGGTCCGCGCTCTCCGGGAGTGCTCCACTGCTGGTACAGCCGGCCCAGGCTGCTCTGCGACGTGAAAGAACAGCGGCCGTGTTCACCTCCGCCGATACTGATCCTGGATAGGATCTGTATCGGCGTCCGACGGGCCGAGCCGGGGCCGACCTCCGGCTTTCCCGGGCGGCTTGGCCGTAAATCCGAGAAGTGCTTTCTGACCTGCAGCGACAGGCTTGCCGAGAGTCCCGCGGGCGGTAAGGAAAGAAGCACGTCCCAGGCGGACGGCGTATCGGCCCATATCCGCGTGCGGATGGCCAGAGCGGCGGTCGCGGTATGGCCGCACAGGCCGGGGCCCTGCTGCTGGTGAAAACGGTTCGCAATGGCGGGCTGGACATCGCCTTTATCGGCGGCGCCCGTACCCTGGGCCCGGTCTGGTGCAGCCAGACCGACAGCAGTCACCCGTCCGACGGCCACGGGCACCGCTCGCCTGCTGAGGAAGCGGCCTCGGGTGGTGCGCCGTGTCGGCCTGCGGCTGGCGCCGCGCGGTTCTTCCTCGCCCCCGTACCGCCCGTTGCAGGAGGGTCCTGAACGGGTCGGCCGGGGAACGAGGTCTCTCGGTGCGGCGAAGCCGGCCGGGCTTGCCCTCTCGGCGTCAGCCGACCGGGTCCAACAGGTTCACGTTGTTCATCCCCTGCGCGATCACGCGGGCCACCTGCAGCTCCTGGGGTGTGAGCAGGCCGAGTTTCGCGTCCGGCGGGCGTTCCCCGTCCAGCGCGGGCGCTCCGGCGCACCGCTCCGCGTACCGCGGGGCGACGGCGATCCGGCCGCCCAGCACCGCCCGCGTGATCGCCTCGGTCAGCAGCGCGTCCGCATGTCCCGCGTCCACCGGCCGGACGCTCCGCGCGGCCTCCATCAGCTGCTCGTGCGCCTCCCAGGCGGCCCCGCCGGCTTCACGTCCATAACGCCCCCACCGTCAGTCGTACCGGTTCATCGTCCATCACGGCACCGCTGGCCGGGAGAGGCCCGCCCAGGCCGCATCCAGCCATTCGGACAAATCCGGCGTCTACCTGGCGCTGATCAGCCTGGACCCCGCACGCGAGGGCCGCGAACCCCGGACCGTGATGTCCGTTAGGCGGAAGGGATGATGGCGACTGGGCAGCGGGCGTGGTGGATGACACCGTGGGTGATGGAGCCGAGCTGTGGTGCCGTCCACTGCCTCTGGTGGGCGCCGACGAGCAGGAGGCGGGCGTTGCGGGAGGCGTTGGACAGTGCGGTCACCGGATGCTCCGGGACGAGCTCGTCCACGGCGTCCACACTCGGGTACTTGGCCCGCAGCGGGGTGTAGGTCTCGGTGAGCCGGGCGCGCAGGTCCCGTTCGATCTGATCGGCGTCGATGGCGTAGCCGGCCTCGATGAGGGTCCCGAACGTCTGCCAGGCGTGCACGACGCGCAACCGGGCGCCGCGCAGCGCGGCGGCGTCGAAAGCGTGGTCGAGCAGGGTGTCGGCGTCGCGCAGCAGGTCGACGCCCACGACGACCTCGCCGCGGTCGGCGGTGTCCCCGCGCACGATCACGATAGGGACGGTGGAGCGCGCGGCCATGCGCAGGCTCGTGGAGCCCAGCAGCATGCTGGCGAACCCGCCGCGGCCTCGGCTGCCCAGCACCAGCTCGAACGCCCTGTCCGACTGGTCGCGCAGCGCCTGCGGGGTCTCTCCGGCGACCAGGGCGGTCGTGGTCTCCAGCTCGGGCCACCGCTCCTGGACGCGTTCGCGGGCCGCGGCCAGCAGCCGGCGCCCGGCGGCGGTCATCCGCTCGGTGGTCTCGGGCGGCATGAACAGCGGCGCCTTGTAGGGCCAGCTCTCCAGCGCGTGCACGATGTGCAGGGGACGTTCGCGCAAGGCGGCTTCGGCCGCGGCCCACTGCAGGGCGCGCTCCGACTCATCGGAGCCGTCGGTACCGACGACGATCGGCTCGGACATCACATCCTCCTCAGCCATCGGTTCCCCAATATCCACGCTCTTTTCCGGGTAGTGGCGGTCCTAGGGGCGGAGGTCCCCGCTCGGGCGGCCTTTATGCCCGGGGCGCAGGAGGCCGTCGTCTCCGGGGCCCGGAGTCCGTGAAGCGAAGGCGGAGGATCCGGACTCCGGTGCGACGGGGAGGAGGATGTGCAGGTTGTGATCGCACGGCGGGGCCCGGAGGCGCTGTTCGCCCTTGCCGGTGGCGGGCTGGCGGCCGGCGCCGCCGTCCGCTGGACGGTCGGGTCGGGCGCCGGTGACCTCATCTGGCTGCTGGTGACGGTGCTCGCGCTCGTCCCGGCGGCCTGGTGGGTCGTCGACGGGCTGCTGCACCGCAGGTTCGGCGGTGATCTCATCGCGGTGCTCGCGCTGGCCGGCACGGTCGCGGTGGGCGAGCCGCTCGCCGGCGCGGTGATCGCGGTGATGCTCACCGGCGGGCGGCTGCTGGAGGAACGCGCGGGACGGCGGGCCCGCCGCGACCTGAGCGCGCTGCTGTCACTCGCGCCCCGCGTCGCGCACCGCCGGACGGACGGCGGCCTGGACACGGTCGACGTCGCCGAGGTGCGTCCCGGCGACCGGCTGCTCGTCCGCCCGGGCGAGGTCGTGCCGGTGGACGGGCTGGTGGAGCGCGACCCGGCCGTCCTGGACGAGTCCACACTCACCGGCGAGCCGCTCCCGGTGGAGCATCCGGCGGGCGACGAGGTGCGCAGCGGGGCCGTCAACTCGGGGCGGCCGTTCGAGCTGCGCGCGACCAACGACGCCGGATCCAGCACCTATGCGGGGATCGTCCGGCTCGCCGAGGAGGCCGCGGCCGAGAGCGCGCCGTTCGTGCGGCTCGCCGACCGGTACTCGGCCCTGTTCATCCCCGTGACGCTGGCGGTGGCCGGGGCGGCGTGGCTGGCCGCCGGGGACCCGGTGCGGGCCGTGGCGGTGCTGGTCGTGGCGACGCCCTGCCCGCTGATCCTCGCCGCGCCGATCGCGTTCGTGTCCGGCCTGTCGCGCTGCGCGCGCCGCGGCGTGGTGGTGAAGGGCGGCGGCGCGCTGGAGCGGCTCGCCGGGGCGCGGGTGCTGCTGTTCGACAAGACCGGCACCATCACCACCGGGCGTCCCGCGCTCACCGAGGTCGTCACCGCGGACCCGGCGGCCTTGGGCGATCCGCTGCAGCTGGCGGCCTCGCTCGACCAGGTGTCCCCGCATGTGCTGGCATCGGCGATCGTGCGCGGCGCCCATGAGCGCGGGCTGCCGCTCGCCGCCCCGTCGGACGTCGCCGAAACCGCCGGGCAGGGCGTGCGCGGCGTGGTGGACGGCCACCGGGTGAGCGTCGGCAAGGCGAGCTGGGCCGGGGACGGCGACCCGGCCTGGCTGGAGCGGGTGCGCCGCCGCGCCGCCGCACGCGGCGCGATCACCGTGTTCGTCGGGGTGGACGGGCGGGTCGCCGCCGTGCTGCTGCTGCGCGACCGCGTCCGCCCGGACGCGCCGCGCACGTTCCGGCTGCTGCGCCGGGCCGGCATCGAACGCACCGTGATGGTGACCGGCGACCGCGCGGACGTCGCCGGCCCGATCGGCGAGCTGGTCGGCGCGGACGTCGTGCACGCCGGGCTGACCCCGGCCGGGAAGGTGGCGGTCGCCCGCGCGGAGAGCGAGCGGGCGGCGACGGTGATGGTCGGCGACGGGGTCAACGACGCGCCCGCGCTGGCGGCCGCGGGGGTCGGCGTCGCGCTCGGCGCCCGGGGCGCCACGGCGTCGTCGGAGACGGCCGACGTGGTGATCACGGTGGACCGGCTGGAGCGGCTGGCCGAGTCCCTCGCGATCGCGCGGCGCACCCGCTCGGTCGCCCGGCAGAGCGTCGTCGCCGGCATGGGGCTGTCCCTGGTCGCGATGGTCGCCGCGGCGTTCGGGCTGCTGGCCCCGGCGGCGGGCGCGCTGCTCCAGGAGGGCATCGACGTCGCCGCGATCCTCGCCGCGCTGCGCGCCCTCGGCCCGGGCCGCGACCGGGAGCCGCGGCTGCGCGGCGACGCGGCCGAGCTCGTCCGGCGGCTGGACGAGGAGCACCGGGCGCTGTGGCCGCGCATCGACCGGCTGCCCGTCCTGGCGGACACCATCGCGGCGTCCACCGGGCAGGAGCGGGAAGCGGCCCTGGACGTCCTGGCGGGCTTCCTGGCCGATCTGGCCGAACATGAGCGCAAGGACGAGCGGCTGCTCTACCCGGCGGTCGCGCGGGCTCTCGGCGGCGCCGACCCCACGGGGGCGATGAGCCGCGGCCACACCGAGATAGCCGAGCTGACGCGGCGGATCGGCGCGCTCATCGCGGAACTGCGGGCGGCTCCCGCCGCGCCGGAGCCGGCGAGCGATCTGCGCCGGACGGTCCAGGAGCTGTACGCGGTTCTGCGGCTGCACTTCGCACAGGAGGAGGAGAGCTACTTCGTCCTCGCCGACGTGCACGACACCGCCGAGCCCTGAGCCGCCGACGTTCGGCGACGGTGACGGGACCTTCGTCACTCCTCCGCTGGGGCACGGGGGCGGACACTGGAATCCCCACCGGAGGACGGTGAATTCCGATGCGACGCCTCACTGCGCTCTCGACTGCGGTGCTGCTCCCGGCGGCCCTGGCGACGGCGCCCGCCCGGCCCGCCCTGGCGGCGTCATCTCCCACCGCGGCCGCCCGTGCGGCGGCGACCGAGGACGTCCCCACCTACACCCCCGGCGTCGCCGGCTGGCCCAGCGGTAAGGGCTTCGACGTCGCCTACCGGGCCTCCACCGGCAACGTGCTGTACCGGCGGTTCGTCGACGGCGCCTGGTCGGCCCCGCTCAACGTGGCCGGACGTCTGATCGGCGGCCCGGCCGTCACCTTCGCCGGCGGTGACCCCCACGTGTACGGACGCGGCGTCGACGGCAGGCTCTGGGAGCGCGTCCGCGTCGACGGCGCTTGGCAGCCCTGGACGAAGGTCGACGACCTGCTCATCAGCACCGCGCCCGCCGCCGCCGGGCACCCCGACGGACGCGTCGAGGTGTTCGTCCGCGACTCCGCCGACGAACTGCGGACCAGGACGTACACCCCCGGCGCCGGCTGGAGCGCCTGGACGGCCCTGGACATGACGGCCGACTCCGCGCCCGCCGTCGCCGTCACCGGCACCGACGCCGTCCGCGTCGTCGTCACCGGCCGCGACCACGCGGTCTGGACACGGACCCGTACCGGCGCCACCTGGTCGGACTGGACGTCCCTCGGCGAGAGCACCTACAGCACCCCGGGCATCGCCGCGGACACCGCCACCGGGCAGGTGTGGGTGTTCGTCCGCAACGCCGGCACCCACCGGCTGCGCGTCCGCGCCTACGCCGGATCGTGGGGCGACTGGCAGATCATGGGCGGCCTGTACGTCGACGGGCCGGGCGCCGCCTTCGCCGGAGGCAAGACCGTGTCGGTCGGACGCGGACGCGACGGGGCGTTCTGGAGCCGCACCATCACCGGCACCACCTGGACGACCGACCTGAAGGCCTGGGTGCCCGGGCCTCCCCCCGGCGTGCCGTCCACGCTGCGCGGCAAGAACGTCACCAAGATCCCCACCACGTCCAAGGTCGCCGCGCTGACCTTCGACTCGGCCTGGGACGCCTCCGGGGTCGCCTCCATCCGCGCCACCCTGCAGCGCGAGAACGTCCCGGCGACGTTCTTCCTGGTCGGCGACTTCGCCCGCGGGTTCCCCATCTACAGCAACCTGCTGGCCGGATCGGGGTTCCGGATCGGCAACCACAGCGACACCCACCCCGACTTCACCAAGATCAGCGACGCGGCGGCCACGACGCAGGTCACCACCGCCCGTACCGCGATCTTCAACACCAACGGCGCGCAGGCCGTGCCGCTCTTCCGCTTCCCCTACGGCGCCTACACCGCCTCCGACGTGACCCTGCTCAACGGCCTCGGCTACGTCCCGGTCGGCTGGACGGTCGACTCGCTCGGCTGGCAGGGCACCTCCGGCGGGCAGACCGCCGACAAGGTCATCGCGCGCGTCCTGGCCGCCAAGACGCCCGGGATGATCGTCCTGATGCACGTCGGCGCCAACCCCGACGACGGCACCACGCTGGACGCCGACGCGCTTCCCGCGATCATCACCGGGCTCCGCGGCGCCGGCTACTCCTTCACCACCCTCGACGCGCTCATCCCCTGACCGATGAGCGCGCAGACCGCCGGGGGCGGCCCCGCCGCCCCGCCGTCCGCCGGAGACCGCACGGCGAGACGAGGACGCGGCCGGACCTGGTTCGGAGCCGCAGCCCCGGCAGGGCCGCGCTGATGCCGATGGCCGACAGCAGTACCGAACGCGCTCGACGCCGGGATGTTCTTCGCCGAGAACGACACGAGGCCGCTGCAGATCGGGACGGTGGCCGTCTTCGAAGGCCCCGCGCCCGATCATCCGGACCTCGTCCGGCAGGTGTTCGCCAGGCTCCGGCTCGCGCCGCGCTGCCTGCAGCGCGTCCGGACCGTCCCGTTCAACCTGGCGCACCCTGTCTGGGTGGACGACCAGCGGTTCGCGATCGGCGACCATGTCCTGCACGCGACCGCTCCCGCACCCGGCGGTCCGGAAGAACTGCGCGAGTTGGCGAGCCGCATCCTGGCCCCGCCGCTGGATCTGACCCGGTCGCCGTGGGAGATGTGGCTGGTCGACGGGCTCGCGGACGGCCGCTGGGCGCTGGTCTGCAAGGTCCACCACTGCATGGTCGACGGGGTGGCGGGCATCGACCTGCTGGCGGTGCTGCTGGACACCGACCCGGACTGGACGCCCGTGAAGCCCCGGGTGTGGATGCCCGCACCCGAACCGTCCACCGCGGCCGTCCTCCGCGACGGCGTCAAGGACCGGGTGACGGGTTTCGGCCGGCAGGCCGCCCGGCTGTTCCTGCCCGTCCTGCGCGACTCGGTCGCCGCCGCGGGCGCGGTGCCCGGATACGCGACCCGGCTCGCGGGGTCCGGCGCGTCATCGCTCAACGGACCGACCGGCCCACGACGGCGCTGGACCCGGACCTGCGCCGGGATGGACGAGGTGGACCGGATCCGGCGCACGTTCGGCGGGTCGGTCAACGACGTGGCCCTGGCCGCGACCGCCCGCGGTTTCCGCGACCTCCTGGAGGCGCGGGGCGCGCTCGGCGAAAGGTCGATCGTCCGCGCCATGGTGCCGGTGTCGGTCCGGGCGGCGGACGAGCGCGGCGTCCCGTCGAACCGGGTGTCGCCGGTCCCGGTGGACCTGCCGTGCGGGGAGGCCGACCCGTTGCGGCGCCTGCGCCTCGTCCGGGAGCAGATGGACGGGCTGAAAAGCCGCAACGAGGCCGCCGGGCTCGACGCCTTCGTCAAACTCTTCGGCGGCGCCCCGAGCCTGCTGGCCGCCGCCGCTCACACCGCGCTGCTACTGCGCCAGCCGCTGATCCACACGATCGTCACCAACGTCCCGGGGCCGGCCTGCCCGCTGTACGCGATGGGCCGGCGGATGCTGGAGATCGACCCCTACATCCCGATCGCGGCCGGCCTGCGCATCGCCGTCGGGATCGTCTCCTACGACGGCGCCCTGTCGTTCGGGCTCACCGGAGACCACGACGCCGTCCCCGACCTGGAGACCCTGCGTGCGGGAATCCGCGAGGGCATCGACGAACTGCTCAAGGAGGCGGCACAGACCGCGCCCACGGCCTGAACCCACGCGGGGGCCCGGTGCGGCGGCGGTTCCAGCGGCGGAACTCGTCGGCGCTCCAGACGATGAGCGGGAACACGGCGATGATGGCGAGGACGTCCCAGGGCAGGTCGGCGGTGCCGAACAGGTGCTGCAGCGGCGGCAGGTAGATCAGTGCGGCGGCGAACAGCACCTCGAAGGCGATGCCGGCCAGCAGCAGCGGGTTGGTGGCCAGGCCCACCTCGCGGAGGGAGGCGTGGTCGGTGCGTGCGGCCATCGCGGTGCCGAGCTGGCAGGTGACGAGGCCCGCGAAGGTGGCGGTGGTGGCGGTCAGGTAGGCGTGGTGCAAGGCGGTCCCCTGGCCGGTGGGGTCGCCGGGATGCCAGCCGGCGCGCCACAGGACGTAGAAGAACACGAGCATGACCAGGGCGGCGGAGATCAGGCCGAGGTAACCCCAGGCGCGGATCAGCATGTCGCGGGAGATGACGCCCTGGGAGGCGGGACGGGGCGGCCGGTCCATGATGCCGGGCTCGGCGGGTTCGCGGCCGAGCGCGAGCGCGGGCAGCGTCTCGGTGCCGAGGTCGATCGCGAGGATCTGCAGCACGGTGAGCGGGAGGGGGACCAGGCCGCCGCTGAGCGCGAACACCAGGAACGGGACGACCTCCGGAACGGCGTGGGCGAAGATGTACAGGATGAACTTGCGGACGTTGTCGTAGACGCGGCGTCCGGATTCGATCGCGGTGACGATGGTCGCGAAGTTGTCGTCGGTGAGGACCATGGTGGACGCCTCGCGGGCCACGTCGGTGCCCGAGCGTCCCATCGCGACGCCGATATGGGCCTGGTGCAGGGCCGGCGCGTCGTTGGCGCCGTCCCCGGTCATCGCCACGACCTGCCCGTGGGCGCGCAGCGCGTCGGCGACCTTCAGCTTGGTCTCCGGCGACGAGCGGGCGAAGACGATCTCGGCGTCGCCGGTCAGCAACTCGTCCAGCTCGTCGTCGTGGACCTGCTCGGACTCGGCGACAACGTGCAGGCGGGGGACGCCTATGCCCACTTCAGCCGCCACGGCGGCCGCGGTCGCGCCGTTGTCGCCGGTCACGATGTGGACGCGCAGCCCCGCGTCGTGGCAGCGGCGCACGGCGTCGGCGACCTGCGGGCGCGGCGGGTCGTACAGCCCGACCAGGCCGAGGAGGCGGAGCCCGGTCTCGGCGTCCTCCCGGCGCCTGGGGATCTCGGCGCCGGGTGGCAGGTCCCGGACGGCCACGGCCAGCACCCGCAGCCCCCGGCGCGCGAGGTCGTCGACGACGGCCATGACCGCGCCGCGGTCGGCTCCGACGACGCGGGCCAGGACGGCCTCGGGTGCGCCCTTGACGTGGACGGCGAGACGGTCGCCGCGCTGCCCGATCGTGGACATCAGCCGCAGCCGCGCGTCGAACCGGAAGATCGCGCGGCGCCGCTCGTCGCGGGCGGCCAGCCGTGCGGCGATGTCGGGCCCGGCCCCCTCGAACAGCGCGATCTCGGTCGGGTCGCCCTGCAAGTCGCCGTCGTCGGCATAGGAGACGGTGGTGCATTCGGTCATCGCCCGCGCGAGGTCGGCGGGCGGCGCCACAGTGGTGGTGACGGTTCCGGCGTCCGGGGTCCAGTGGGCCTGCAGGCGCATCCGGTTCTGGGTCAGGGTGCCGGTCTTGTCGGTGCAGATGACGTTGGTGGAGCCGAGCGTCTCGACCGCGCTGAGCCGCTTGACGACGGCTCCCTGTTTCGCGAGGACGCGCACGCCGACCGCCAGCGCCAGCGTGATGGTCGGCAGGAGGCCCTCCGGGACGTTGGCGACCAGCAGGCCGATCGCGAACATCAGCGCGTCCCTCAGCGGCAGCCCGACGAGCGCGCCGATCAGCAGGAACACCGCGCCCATGCCGACCGCGACCGCCGCGATCAGCCAGGCGACCCTCTTGACCTGGACTTCCAGCGGACTGTCCCGGCGCGGCGCACGCTGGCTGAGCGCGGCGATGCGCCCGAGTTCGGTGTGCCCGCCGGTCGCGAACACGATCGCCCGCGCCTCGCCGCCGGTGCAGGTCGTCCCGGAGAACACCAGGTTCGGCTCGCGCAGCAGCGGCGCGCCCTCCTCCGCGGCGGCCGCGACCCGCTCCACCGGCGCCGACTCGCCGGTCAGCATCGACAGGTCGACTTCCACCGCCCCGTCGGTCAACCGCGCGTCGGCCGGGACCTTGTCGCCCTCCGCCAGCACGATCAGGTCGCCCGGCACCAGCCCGGCGGCCTCCACGGCCTGCCGGTGTCCGTCCCTGATGACGTGGGCCTGCTCGGGCAGGTAGGCCGCCAGCGCCTCCACCGCCCGTTCGGCCTGGTGTTCCTGCACCAGCGCGAACACGGCGTTGATCAAGATCACCGCGAGGATCGCCCAGCCCAGCACCGCCATCCCGGCGATGAACGCCAGCGCGCCCGCACCCCACAGCAGCAACGCCAGCGGATGGGCCAGCTGCCCCGACAGCAGCCGCACCAGCGACCGCTTCTCCCGTCGCCGCACCTGGTTGGGCCCGTACACGGCCAGCCGCCGGGCGGCCTCCCGCGCGGACAGGCCCCGGTCGCCCGTGCCCAGCTCCTTGCGGAACAGCGGCAGCGGCTCCCGCGGATCGGCGCTCGGCTCGCCCGCACCGGTCGCGGTACCCGCGTGATGTCGTCTGGCGGGCATGGCTCAGCGGGGCCGCCGCAGGTAAGGGACCGCCGCCCTGGCGGCGCGGTCGGCCGGGGCGGCGGTGTCGACGCCTCCGGCCCCCAAGATCACCACTGCTCCGAACTCCCCGCCCTGGACGGCGCCGCACAGCACCTCGACACCCTCGTCCGCACGATCATGCCCACCCTGATCGTCACCGAACCGCTCGGACGGCCTGCCGAACACGGCACGGACGACGCCGGGAGCACGTCCCGGAACCCTGTGACGGTGCGCGTGGAGGTCCAGTCGGCGTCTACCCGCTGGGCCGCGGGTCGCGTCCGGCCGGGACGCGCTCCTTCTTCGTGGCCTCCCTCTCAGGCGCTGCGCTGGTGCTCCGCGGCGCGGCGGCGCACCTCGTCCATGTCCACTGCCCGGGCGTCCTCGATCAGCTTCTCCAGCTCCTGATCGCGCAGCGCGCCGGGCTGGGCGTACAGCACGATCCCGTCGCGGATGATCGCCAGGGTCGGGATCGAGGAGATCCCGAAGGCACCGGCCAGCTCCTGCTGCGCCTCGGTGTCGACCTTGCCGAACACGATGTCGGGGTGCTTCCCGGAGACCCGCTCGTACACGGGTGCGAAGAAGCGGCAGGGCCCGCACCAGCCGGCCCAGAAGTCGATGAGGATCATGTCGTCGCCGGCGAGCACGTCCTCGAAGTTCTCGCGGGTCAGTTCGGTCGTCGCCATCGCGGTCTCCATTGTCCGTTGCAATACCCCTACGGGTATTAGAACAGCCATATCAGGTCACCGATTCCCTGGTGCTACATACGGGTATGGGTATGCTGGAGCGAGCAGCGAGGAATCGTGATCGGCGAAGCGCGAAGCCAGGCGGGCACGCGAGCCCCGGAACGTGACTGGCACAAGCCCGCCCGGGCAAGGGGATCACACACCATCCCGGCTCGGACGTCGCCAAGAAAGGGAGATCCCATGGACTACGGCATGACCGTCCGGCTGCACCGGCCGTTCGCCGAGACCGTCGAGCAGGTCAGGACGGCGCTGAAGGAGCAGGGGTTCGGTGTGCTCACCGAGATCGACGTGCGCGCCACGCTGCACGAGAAGCTCGGCGAGTCGATGGAGGACTACCTCATCCTCGGCGCCTGCAACCCGGCGCTCGCCCATCAGGCCCTGGACGCCGACCGGCGGATCGGCCTGCTGCTGCCCTGCAACGTCGTCGTCCGGTCCGAGGGCGACGAGACCGTCGTCGAAGCGCTGGACCCCCAGGTCATGGCGACGGTGAGCGAACGACCCGGCCTGCGGCCGGTCGCCGACGAGGCGGCAGGAAGACTCACCGCGGCACTGGAGTCCCTGAGCCGCTGAACCCGCCGGTCAGGTCATCGCACCCGTGCTCGTACGGCCCGACGAGGGAGGTCACGCCGTCCAGGTCTCCAGGGCGAGCAGATCGCGCATCGACACCATGCCGACCACGCGCCCCCGGTCCTGGACCGGCAGGTGACGGATCCCCGCGTCCAGCATTCGGCGGGCTACCTCACGCGCGTCCTCCTCCAGCTCGGCGGTCCTGATCTGTGTCGACGCGTACGCGGCGGCCTGCTGCGAGGCCGGGTCGTCCGAGGTCGCCAGCGCCCCGACCAGGTCGCGTTCCGTGATGATCCCGGTCACCAGCTCGCCGTCGATCACCGCCAGGGCGCCGACCTCGTTGTCCACCATCCACCGTGCGACCTCGACCAGCGGCTCATCCGCGCGGCAGCCGAAGACCATCGGACGGTAAACGTTGCTGACCAGCATGACTGTCCTCCATTGGATTGATCGGGCTGAGCCCCGTGCGAACATCGGTCGCCTTCGACGGACCGGGCTGGCGTAGGTCGCGCACACCCGACCGCAGACGCTTCGGGGTTGTGTCCAGCCTTACCGGGCCGAAACTGGACGAGCCGGGGTTCGAACCCCTGGTCAGCGGGTTTCCGTGAGCGCTGTCGGGCGTTTCAGTGGCCGGGACGCGTCTGGCGGTCGGCGAGTCGACCGCATCGATCCCGGCCCTCGGAGCCAGGCGATCCGCGACTACCCCCTGCATCTCCGGCCGCACCCAGACGACGCGAGGGCGCCTTCATCATCGCCATCAACTGCGCCGAGCCCTGAGTCAGGGCGAACGCTGCCTGAGCTGCGACCACGCCTGCTGCCCGCACCGTTTCCGCCTGGCGGGGGCTGGACAGACCTCCCGGGGAGGAGGCGACAAGTGAACGATGATTCGGCGGGTGCCGAAGATCGAAGTGAGGGCTCGATGCCCGCTCCGATCGTCATCGGCACCGATGGATCGGACGAGTCGGCGCGTGCCCTCGAATGGGCCGCCGCCGAAGCCGCCTTGCGTGAACGTCCGTTGCACATCGTCCACGCCATCGAGGGCCGGCCGTATACGACGCGGCACTTCGCGCAGCCCGAGACCGCCCTGCGCGTCACCCGTGCCGGCCGGAGCGTCCTGGCCGCCGCCCGCGCACGCGTCCAGGAGCGGCGGCCTGATCTTGTGACGACGACCGCTCTGGTGAGCGGGGAGACCTCGCAGGCTCTGAGCGCGCAGTCGGAGGAGGCGTTCGAACTGGTGCTGGGAAGTCGTGGCCAGGGCGGTTTCGCCGACCTGCTGCTGGGTTCCACAAGCCTTCGCATGGCCGAGCGCTCCACCGTCCCGGTGGTGATCGTGCGCGGGGACGCCGCCGATGGCGGCGAGATCCTCATGGGCATCGACCCGGTGCGGCATGCCGGCGCGATCCTCGACTACGCCTTCGACGCCGCCGCGCTCCACCATGCCCGGCTCCGCATCGTCCACGCGTGGCAGACACTCGCGACCTTCCTGGAGGCCGGTTACTCCGACGCCGAGCACATCGAAGCGGACCTGGGGCAAGAGGTCGTCGCCGCTTACCGGCCACTGCAAGGCCGGTACCCGGGAGTCGACGTCGTCGACGAGATCGTCTTGGAGCATCCGGTGGCCGCGCTGTCCAAGGCCTCGCGCAAGGCCCGCCTGCTGGTGGTCGGGGCCCACGACTGGCACTGGACCTCGCCCCAGCTCGGTTCCGTCACACACGGAGTGATGCATCACGCGCAGTGCCCGGTAGCGGTCGTCCCCGCCTGATGATCTTGATGAGAACGGGCAGAACCGTCATCCCGGGAGGGAGGCCGTGTCAGATGAAGCGACCAACAGTGGGGACGGTCATGACATCCGACGTCGTGACGGTAACGCCTGACGCCTCGTTCAAGAACGTGATCAACACTCTCGCCGATCACGAGATCAGCGGGGTGCCCGTCGTGGACGGGGAGGGGCGCGTCATCGGCGTGGTCACCGAGGCTGACCTGCTTCGCAGAGCGACGGCCGGCCAGAGCGGTCGGCCGCGCCGGAGGCCGCGCCCCGCGCTGGAACCGTCCCAGGCCACCACGGCCGGGGAAGCCATGAGCTCGCCTGTGATCACCACTACCGCGGGCACCACGATCGCCGAAGCAGCGCGGACAATGTGCCGGCACCGCGTCAAGCGGCTCCCGGTCGTGGACCCCGATGGCCGCCCGGTGGGCATCGTCAGCCGCGCCGACCTGCTGCGCGTCTTCTTGCGAACGGACGCGCAGATCCACGACGAGGTGACCCACGAGATCGTCATACAGAGTCTCTGGCTTGACCCCGCCGAGGTGGAGGTCGACGTGCGCGACGGCGTGGTCACCCTGCGAGGCCGCGTGCCACTGGCGAGCCTCGTCCCGATCGCCGAAAGGCTGACGGCCTCCGTCGACGGCGTCATCCAAGTGATCAACAAGCTCGACTACGACGAGGATGACCGCGCGCGCCCGCACCGCCGCAGCGCGGGCCGACGGCGCTAGCGACCCAGCGCGATCCGTCCGACGGTCCGGCAAGCGGAGGGCCGAGCCTTCCTCGAACTGGAGCCGATGGCCTCTACCTGTGCCGTTTCCGCCCGGTGAGACTGGACACCCTGGCTGGAGAGGACGCAGCAAGACGAACGGTCAAGGAGGTGCGAGACCGTGGAAGCCAAACAATGGGCCGTGGACGTCTACATCACCGAGAGCGGCGACGACACCCACGTCCGGACCCTTCTCACGACTACGGCGGAGGCCGGGAAGATCGAGGGGGCGGGGCACGCCCGCCGCAACCCACGGGACCGGCAGGTGCCCGAGATCGGCGACGAACTGGCCGTCGGCCGCGCTCTGATCGACCTGGGCAGCCGACTGGTGCGGCTTGCCGGCTTGGACATCGAGGAGTCCGCCACGCGGCGCTGAGAGCCACCGCCGGGGCGGCGAAGGAGAGCGGCGAAGGTCCCTTCAGCGACCGGCTCTCCGCCGGCCGCGTCCACAACCTTACGGGTGGGTGCAGCTAGGCGCTGGAGTTCGGGGGTGCGTGGACGACCGCTACCGGGCAGGGCGCGTGCTGGACCAGGGCGTGGCTGACCGACCCGAGCAGCAGACCGCGGAACCCGCCCAGCCCCCGCGAGCCGACGACGAGCAGGCGTGCGCCCTCCGCGACGTCCAGCAGGACTTCACGCGGTGGGCCTGTCACGACCTCGGCCTCCGAGTGCACGCCCGGATGAAGCTCCTGCAAGGGAAGCATGAGCTGATCCAGTCGTTCCGTAGCCGCCTTCCGCATGTCCGCCTCGTCCGCAGGCGGTGGGAGATGCTTCACCTGTGCGGGCTCCCGGGCCGCCACCGCAAGCACGGATGTTCCGTGCAGCTCGGCTTCGGCGAACGCCATCGCCAGCGCGGCCTGGGACGCCGGTGAACCGTCCACGCCGACCACGACACGGCCAGGTCCGGGCCCCGGGCGCCGGTCCGTCTCGCCCCGGGCGATCACCACGGGGCACGTGGCGTGCGCGGCCACCTGGGCGCTGACCGACCCGAGCACGAGGCCGGCGAACCCGCCGAGGCCCCGCGGCCCCAGCACGATCAGGGCGGCCTTCTTCCCCGCCTCGATCAGCTTCGCGGCCGGCTGCCCGCATTCGAGAAGGGCCTGCAGCGGCACGTCGGGGGCCTCCTTCCGGACGTGCTCGAGACCACCGTCCAGGGTCTCCTGCGCCAAGGCCGGCAGGTCCACCATCGGCATGCCCAGCGGGCTCCCGATATAGGTCTCCCATGCGTGGACCACGGTCAGCGGCAGGCCGCGGGCCCGGGCCTCCTCGGCTGCCCAGTCCAGGGCGCGGATTCCGTTCTGCGAACCGTCGTAGCCGGCAACGACACCGATGATCGCCCCTGAGTTCATGCCCTCTCCCCCAGCTCACGCATCTCCGTCAGGTTCGCCTGACCGAGTGTTGCCATGACAAGCCGGACCGTTACCCTGCGCGGCTCGGCACTATCGCCACCGTGCACGGAGCGTGTTTGAGCAGCGCGTCACTCGTGGCTCCCAGAGTCAGCGCCTCGACGGCACCCGTGCCGCGGGCGCCCACCACCGCGAGGTCGGCGCCTTCGGCGGCCTCGAACAGCGCCTCGCGCGGCGGCTTCAGCACCAGCGACGTGGTGGCCTGCACCTGCGGGTACTTCACCCGCCAGGGAGCGACGGCGCGTTCCAGCAGGGCGCCGCACACGTGGCGCAGCTTGTCCTCGTCGCCGAACAGCGAGAGGTCACCGTCGGGCGCTGCGCCCGGTTCCGCGCAGCCGTACACCGCGCGCAGCCGCCAGCCGCGCAGGGCCGCCTCCTCGAATCCGAAGGCCAGCGCCGCGTCCGCTCCCCGCGAGCCGTCCACGCCGACGACCACCAGCCCGTCGCCGGCCGCAGCGGACCGGACGACCACCACGGGACGGCCGGCCTTGGCCGGCACTCTCAGCGACGTCGAGCCCACGGGCATCTCGTCCGACCCGTGCGAGCCGATCACGATCAGTTCGGCGTCCTGCCCCACGCCCACGAGCGCCGGGGCGGCGCTGCCGTCCCGGAGCCGCTTGCGGACGGTCAGGCCCGGCGCCGACTCCCGTGCGAGCGCCACTCCGTGGTCGAGGAGGTGCTCGGCCATCCGGCGGACGATGGCCTCGCCCTCGTAGTCGATGTGGCTGATCGGGTAAGGCCAGCGCCAGGCGTGGCAGACCGTCAGCGGCAGCCGCCGCAGCCGCGCCTCCCCCACCGCCCACCGCAGGGCCAGCTCGCTTTCGCTGGTTCCGTCGTAGCCGACGGTCACGTGGCTCATGACGTCCTCCTCGTACCGGGCCTAGCTCCATCCCATCGCCGGACAGATCACCTTCACAGGGCCGAAAGGCCCGTTTCACCGCGACCTCTGCCACCGCAC
The DNA here is from genome assembly GCF_041463665.1 of Actinomadura chokoriensis. Classification (GTDB taxonomy): domain Bacteria; phylum Actinomycetota; class Actinomycetes; order Streptosporangiales; family Streptosporangiaceae; genus Spirillospora; species Spirillospora chokoriensis_A. The sequence goes on along the minus strand of NZ_JAXCEJ010000009.1, from coordinate 126,760 downwards.
CGGCGGACATCGAATTCGGTTTCGACGTGTACGGTGCTGGACGGCAGATCGAGGATCGAGTTGTGCACCCTGCATGCCCCATCCGCAGCCCGGTCGGCAGATCGCGCAGCCGGAAACTGCGGGAGAACGAGCCTCGCCCGGTCAGCCCGACGCTCATCCGTCATATGCCCCGCTATTCCCAGCGGCACCCACGACACCGGCCGGCCATGGCGCCTGCCCCCGATCAGGGTTCTTCCATCATGACCTCATCGACGGGGCGGCGCACCGATCCGAGGTCCTCACCGGCGGCGACGCCGAGCCTGAGCAGCATCTGCGGGTACGAACCACCGCAGAACCGGTCACGGACGAACACCCGCAGTTCCGGCACTTCGAGCGCCTGGGTGTGGAAGGCCGCGGACAGGCCGCTCTCCGTGGCCCTCAGCAGCGCACGCTGGAGCGCCTGCCCCGCGCGCAGCCGATCGGCGGGCGCGTCGCCGCCGGAGACCAGCAGCAAGACCACTCCTGCCGACGCCGCACCCGCGTCCGACGTGCTCTGGGCTCCCCAACCGTGGCCGCGTGCGAAGTCCCGGGCCGGGAAGTGCGGTGTGCTCTGCGGGGGCCGCTGCGGGTAGGCGCGTTCCTGGACGCCGTCCGCCCGGGACGTCCGGGGCGAGGGCGCCCAGCGGGCGATCTCCGCCGCGTACGCGGGCGTGCGCTCCTGGACGTGCTCGGCCGCCTCGGTCAGGGCCGCCAAAGCTCCCTTGACGTGGACGTCCACCGCCTCGACCAGCTGAGCGCCCTCCCCTTCGGCGTCCAGCCGCATGGCCGCCAGGATCCCCGGGGGAAGCGGGTCTGCGCGGAACCCGCCGCGGTGGCTGCGGCGCCGCCGTATCTGCGCGCGCTCGCGCTGGGACTCCTCATCCGGGCGCTCCCCCGGTTCCAGGTAGACGTCGGCCAGCAGGTTCGGGCGGTCGGGATCGGGAAGCAGGCGCACGCCCGGGGTGTATCCGAGCGCGTGCAGCGAGCTTCTCAGGTTGTAGAGCGCGGCGCCGCAGCTGATCAGCATCTCGCGGCCGTCCGGATCCGCCACGTCGAGCCGGCGGTCGATGTCCGCGCTCAGGCTGATCCGGGCCCCGCGCACGCCGAAGCGCCACGGCTGGGTGTTGTGCACCGAAGGGGCCCACACCGCGTCCTCGACGGCCTCTCGGACATCCGCCGACACCTGTTCGGACGGACCCGCCGCGTTGCCGTAGTGCATGGTCACTCCCTCCCAGGTCTGCTGTATCCAGTTCATTACCCGAAAAGCGGTGACCTGTAGGGACGAAGGTCTGCGACGGCCGGGATCTCCGCACCGATCGGCCGGCGGCCCGCCCCCCGTGCGGACGGCGTCGGCCGCTACCTCCGCATCGGGTCGCGCTCACGGACGACCGCGACCGGGCCCGGCGCCTCGTGCAGCCCCGCCCTGGTGACCGCGCCGAGCAGGGTCCTGGGGGACGATCCGCTTCGCGCCCCCTCGCTGCTCATGGGCGGGGACCACGATCACGGGGCGGTCGGCGTGCGCGGGAACGTGCAGTGCCGTGGAGCCGATCGGCAGCTTGTCGAATCCGCCCGCCCCCCGCGCGCCGATCACGATCAGCGCCGCGTCGGCCGACGCCTCCAGGAGCGCCCCGGGCGGCGTGCCCTTCACCAGCAGCGGCCGGACGTCCAGTCCCGGGGCGGCCTGCCGCGCGAGCCGGACTCCGTCGTCGACGGCCAGAGCGCCCATGCTCTGGACGATCTTCAGCGCGTCCTCGTCGTGCGGAGTCAGCGGATACGGCCAGGTCCAGGCGTGGCAGACCAGCAGGGGCACCCCGCGCGGGGTCGCCTCGGCTGCCGCCCAGCGCAGCGCCCGTTCGGCGGCCGGTGAGGCGTCGAACCCCACCAGAACAGCTCGTCCGTCCATTGAGGTCACCTCCTGGTCTTCGAGCCGCACCGATTGTGGTCGCGATATTCAGAGGCCGGAGTCCGCCGGTGCGGGGGACCTTCGGCCCTGGGTGTGCGCGGACGGGAAGCGCAAACTGGCAGTAGAAGGAGGTGCGGTCATGAACATCGGGTATGCCCTCCTGATCGCCGTTCCCGGTGGTGGCTGGGGGCACATGGGAGACGGCGGCTGGTCGGGCTGGATGTGGCTGTGGGGGTCGGTGATGGTCCTGTTCTGGGTCGCCCTGATCGGCGCGGTGGCATGGCTGGTCGCCCGCGCCGCGGCGCCCCGCAACACACCCCCGCCGGACACCCGGACGGACGGGCTGGACCACGCGCGCGAAATTCTCGCCGAGCGCTACGCACGCGGCGAGATCAGCGTCGAGGAGTACGACGAGCGGCTGGCCAAGCTGCGTGAACGGAACGTCCGCGCCTGACGGATCCGGCAAGGAGCGTTGCCCGCCTCAGCAACAGACTGCCGCACCGCGGTGGGGGCCAGGTCGCGTTGTCAGGCGGCGCGGTGCGGCTCCGGGACGATCGCCACCGCGCACAGAGCATGGTGCAGCATCGCCGAACTCGTCGCGCCCAGCAGCAGCGGGTCCAGGCCACCGACGCCGCGGTCCCCCACCACAAGCAGATCGGCGTCCGCGGCCGCCGCCAGCAGGGCCTCGCGGGGGCGCTCCAGCAGCAGCGACACCCGCACGGCGACCTCCGGGTAGCGCCGCCTCCACGGGCGGACGGCCTCGTCCAGCATGGCGGTGCGCGTCTCGAACAGCCGGTTCCTGTCGGTGAACAGCGGCAGTTCGAACTCGGGCACGGCTCCGGGTTCCCACGCTCCGTAGACCACGCGCAGGTCGAAGTCGCGGAGGGCGGCCTCCTCGATCGCGAACCCGAGCGCCGCGTCCCCGCCCGCGGATCCGTCGACCCCGGCCACGATGAGCCCGTGCGGCCCCCCGGCGTCCCGGACCGCGACCACCGGGCGGCGCGTGCGGGCCGGCAGCCGCACCGCCGTCGACCCATCCAGCAGCCGGTACCGCTCGTGGGAGCCCACCACGATCAGTTCCGCGTCGTCGGACTCGTGCACCAGCGTCTCGGTGACGGGTTCGCGCCTGAGCAGCGTGGAGACCTTCCCGCCCGCTCCGAGTTCCCGGGCCCGGCGGGCGCCTTCGCGCAGAAGGTTCTCCCCCGCCCGCTGGACGATCGCGTCGACGCCGGCGTCCACATGCTCCTGCGCATAGGGCCAGTGCCAGCAGTGACACATGATCAGGTCGAGTCCCCGCAGCCGTGACTCCTCGACCGCCCAGCGCAGCGCGGACTCGTTCTCCTCGGTCCCGTCATAGCCGAACAGGATGTTCGGCCGCTGGACCCGTGACAGTGCGACCATCCGTCCTCCCCCTTCTTCGGGCTATGGACTCGATTTCAGTTTCGGCCGGCCGCAAACACCTTTCAGGGGGCGAAGGTCGCAGGTCCGGGAGATCGTCCGGCACTGCTCGCCCCTGATCAGCGGTGAGAACGCGGCCAGGCCGGGAATGCCCTGCGGACGGTCCTGGACACCCGCGGCGGCACCCTGCACCTGCGGCCGCGCCTGCCCTCCGCGATCGGCGAACTCCGCCTCGGGCTCCGCTACCGGGGCCACTGGGGCATCGACCTGACCTGCCGGCAGGACCTGATCCGCGTGACGCTCCGGCCCGGCGCCGCCTCCCCCATGCGCGTCTGCTACGCCTCCGAGGTCGTCGAGATCCAGCCCGGCGCGTCATGGGAGAGCCCGCTCCAGCACGGCAGGACGATGTCACCGGCGACCGACCCGTAGGACCCGAGACGGGGTGAGCGGCGCGAAACGCTCTGCATCTTCCCCGAACTGTTCGAACGCACCGGTCCGGAGCTTACGAGTGGCTGATGGGTTCGGGGCTTCCAGCTGCTCCAATCAGCGGTCGAGGTCGAAGAAGGGGTCGCCCTGCGGAAGGGCGCTCGGTTGCGGGCGGGGTTGCTGCGGTAGCGGTGGAGGGGGTGGCTTTTCGCGTACTCGGAAGGAGTCCTGGCCGAAGGGGTCGGACACTCTGCGGGCGACCTCGGCCCAGCCTGCGTCCGGCCATTTCGTGGTGGCGCCCCACGTGCACTGAGCGAAATGGCGCAGTACGTCGTCCGGTTGAGGCGATCCGGAAATGTAGCATAGGCGGGCGTTGGTGAAATCCGCGCCGGTAAGGTCGGCGCCGGTGAAATCGGCGCCCACCAGGTGGGCGCTGACGAGCTTGGTCCGCACCAGGGTTGCGCCATTGAAGAGCCAGCAGCCGACCTCGGGGGCGCCGCCGAGGCTTGCGCCGGTCAGTTCGGCATCGGTCAGGTCCGCGCCGATGAAATCGCCGACGATTCCGAAGTCGGCGTGGCGCAGATCCGCGCCGACGAGTTTGGCGTCGGTGAACCGGGCTCCCGCCCCCGCGGTCCAGCCCGGTTCGGCGAAGGACAGATCGGCGTAGCGGAGATCGGCTCCGCTGAGGTCGGCGCCGGTGAGGTCGGCGCCCTCCGGGAACCGGACGCCCCGCAGGTCGGCCCCGCGCAAGTCCTTGCCGACGAGGCGGGCCATCGCCTCGGCGCTGTTGTCCTCGATCAGTGCCGCCAGGTTCTCCGGTGAGCCGGACGGCCTCCCGGCCCCTGTCCGCTCGCCGGTGACGGCGTCCGCGGGGACGACGTTTCCGTGCAGCGCGTACAGGTGGAAACCGTCGCGGTAGCTGATCGCCGGGCCTGTACGGCAGTGCAGCCTCAAGGGGTCTTCCCCCGGCCTTGGCTCGGGGGCGAGGTGGAGCTGGCTGGGGCGCTCGCACACCAGGCAGATCTGCTCGAAGGGCCACCAGCCGCCGCAAGACTCGACGAGTTCCTTCCAAAGCGCCAGCCTGCGATTCCATATCTCCCGGCGTCGTTTACGAGAGAACCAGCCGCCCTTCTTGGCTTGACCACCGCTGAGCAGGGGCAGGAGGAACTCTCCCGGCTCCGGCACACCGTGGGCCGCCGCGATCGCCGTGGGCCGCGGCGTGCCGAACTCACTCCAGTTCCAATCGGAGTCCGCGCGGGGAGAGTCGATCCACACCAGCCGTGGCTGCGGCGCGCCGGCCAGCTCGTACAGCCCGCGGATCGCCGCCTCGGCGACGGGCCGGTCGGCGGGTGCGGTGGATTGCCGGCCCGCCCAATCAGGCAGCCGAGCGGCCAGCCGCATGATTTCTTCGTCAGCCGCAAGACGACTGAAATTGATCTCGGTATTGAACGGGCTGGGCAGAGCCATACTCGCTCTTTATCACGGGACGCGTCCCGCATCCAAGCCCCGCCCCACAATGCACATTCGGCCAGCCGGGCGCTCCCTGACGGACACCGCCGATCCCGGCAAGCCGAACCCATCAATTGCACCGGTCATGGGCGGGTCGCGCAGGGGACGACCGCGACCGGGCAATGCGCATGGTGGATGAGTGCGTGCGTCACAGCATGGCTGCGCGGCGCCGTCAGTCGCGTGTGCTGATGCGTGCCCGCGATCATGAGATCGACGTGGCGGGAGGCGGTGACCAGGGCCGCGGCGGGGTTCTCCTGGACGATGTCCTCGACGACGCCCACACCGGGGAAGCTCTTGCGCATCGGCGCGTGCGCCTCGACGACGCGCCACCGTGCCCGTTCCTCGATGCGCCGCGGGTCGGCTCCGGCCCCCGGGTCGTCCAGTGCTTCCGGGAACGGCCAGGCGTGCACGACCCGCAGTCTGGCGTTTCGTGTCGCGGCGGCCCGGAACGCGTACTCCAGGGCCGCGGAATCGTCCCCGAGGCCGACGCCCACGGCGATCTCGCCTCGAGCGGCCTCCTGCTCGCCACGGACCAGCACCACCGGGGACGCGGCATTTCGCACGACGCCGAGCCCGACCGACCCCAGCAGGAGCTCGGCGAAGCCCCCGAGACCTCGGTGCCCCACGACCAGCTCGAACGACTCCAAGGAGTGTTCTGCCAGTACCTGGACGGTGCGTCCGGACGCCAGCTCGACGCTCACCGGCACTTCGGGCCGGCGGGCGTGCGCGACACGCTCGGCGCCCGCGAGCACTTCCCCGCCCGCACGCGACAGCGAACCCGCCTCGCCTGGAGCGCTGGTCAACGGGACGTCAAAAGGCCATTTCTCTATGGCGTGCACGATTCTCAGGTCACGCCCGTGTCGGGCCGCCTCGTCGGCCGCCCACTCCACAGCGCGCTCGGACGGCACCGAGCCGTCTGCACCGACAACGATCGGACTGGACATGGTCAGCTCCTCTTCTTCGCTCCTTCAACGCTGTCCAGCGGGGCCTGCGACGACCTCCGCTGCGGTTGAGCACGACGACGACAGGGCATCGGGCACGGTCAGCCGCCGGTACGGCGCCCGCCAGGCGTACGCGGAGCCATCGATTCCCACGACGATCGGAGCCGGCACCGGTCATCCCTCCTGGGCCATCGGTCAAGTTCGTTCTAGACGCTAGGGCGAAGGCCTCCTTCGTTCTGCGGCCGAAGGTCCCGCCCTTGAGGGGCGACGGTCACCGACTCGCCCCTCTCGGCGCCTGACGACAGCGTCCCCCCGGCGCCCGCTCCCACTCCCCCAACCCCGCCCTCATCCAGGGAACGAAGGCGGGAAACCGCAGCCGTACGGGTCTGGCGGCCGAGCCGCACCTGGGACCGGCACCAGAGCTCACCGGCGTCCTGGCCCTCCGCGGCCGCCACCGCGCCGGGCTCCGGGCTAGCTCGCGCCGAGGCGGCTGAGCGGCACGCGGTCGAGCTGGTTGCGCGAGCTCACGTTGAGCTTGGCGAAGACCTTGCCCAGGTGGTACTCCACCGTCCGGGGGCTGATGAACAGCTGGGCGGCGATCTCGGGGTTGGAAAGGCCGTCCCGGGCCAGCCGGGCGATCTGCCCCTCCTGGGGGGTGAGCTCGCCGCGGGTGTCGACGCTGCGCTTGCGCGCGGTCTCCCCGGTGGCCAGCAGCTCGCGGCCGGCCCGCCGGTCGAACGCCCGCATGCCGATGTCGGCGAACATGTCGTGGGCCTTGCGCAGCTGCGTCCGCGCGTCGCTCCGCCGCCCCTCGCGGCGCAGCCACTCGCCGTACAGGAGGTGCGCGCGGGCCACCTCGGACCGGAAGCCGATCCGGCCGAGCCGCTCGACCGCCTCCCGGTACCGGCGCTCGGCGTCCTCGCCCTCGCTGAGCAGCGCCCGGCACCGCGCGTAGATCCCCCGCGCCCAGTCGGTCCGGGCGACGCGCGTCACCTCGTCGAGCCGGCCGAGCGCGTCCATGGCCGGCTGGGGCTGGCCGCACCTGACGGCCGCCTCGATCAGCTCCGGGAGGGCCCACATGGAGACGTACAGTTCAGGCGCCTGCTCGGCGGCCTGCCGCGCCTTTGCCAGCGCCTCCTCATAGCGGCCGAGCCCGTTGAAGAGGACGGCGGACAGCCACTGCGACATCTGGACTCCGCTCCCCTGGCCCGCGGCCTCGGCGGCGGCGGCCACGGCCTCGATCGTGGCGGCGTCCTCGGCTTCGTCCCCCCGGTGTCCGGCGAGGACCAGGGTCGCGTGGCGGGAGAAGCCCGCACCCGTCGCCGTCGTGAGCTCCTTCTCCTCCGCGGCCAGCGAAGCGGCCGCCGCGAAATCACCCCTCCAGATCGCCATCAGCGCCATCGGGCCCATGTAGAGCGCCAGCTGGGTGAGCATGCCCGTCTCCCGGCAGGACTGGACGTCGCGGGCCAGGATCGCGCGCCAGTACCCCTCGTCCCACACCAGAGCCGCGGCGGCCGCCGCCACCCGGCTGCACTGGAGGCGCTCCGCCAGGGGGATGTCGTCTTCGGCGACGACCCGCGCCGCCTCCCTCAGCAGCGGCGCCGCCTCGGCGCGTCCCTCGGTGACCAGGAGGGACAGCCCGTCCACCAGCAGGTCCACCGGGCGGGGCTCGTCCGCGGGCGACGGGGCGGACCGAGCGGCCCGGGAGACCTCGTGCAAATCGCCGGCGCCCGCGGACCGGCCGGCGTAGACAGCGGCGAACCACGCGTCGAGGTAGGTCTGGCGCGCGAGACCGGCGTTCAGCCCCTCCAACTGCCTGGCCGCCTTCAGCAGCAGCCCCGGGGCATCGCCGCCTCGGCCGGAGGCGAACGCGAGCCGCCCGCGCAACAGGGCGGCGCGGGCGTGCTGGAGTTCGTCCAACGGCCCCGCCACCGCCATGGCGAGCAACTCCGCCGCCGTGCCCAGCGCACCGGCGTGGAAACTCGCCTGCGCCGCCTCCAGGGCGCGCTCGGACCGCCGGGCGGGCTCGTCCGTCAGCTCGGCCGCGCGCTGCAGGAACCCCGCCGCGGCGGCGACGCCGCCGCGGGCCTGCGCCCGGCCCGCCGACCGCTCCAGCTCCGCGGCCACCTCCTCGTCGGGGCCGTGCGCCGCGGCCGCCAGGTGCCAGGCCCACCGGTCCGGATCGCGGTCGCGATCGGTCACCTCGGCCAGCGCCCGGTGCGCCGCCCGCCGCTCCGGCAACGACGACGCCGAATACACCGCCGACCGCACCAGCGGATGCCGGAACCGCAGGAGCGTTCCAGACTGCAGCAGCCCGTCCTCCTCGGCGGGCTCCGCCGCCGAGGCCGGGATCCCGAGCCGCCGCGCCGCCCGCCAGATCAGCGTCGGATCGCCGGCCGCCTCCACCGCCGCGACCAGCATCAAAGACCGCGTGTCGGCCGGCAGCGCCTCCAGCCGGCGGCGGAAGCCCCGCTCGATCCGCGTCGGCACCGCCTGCCCCCCGGCCTGCCCGAGACCGCCCGCGAGCTGCGCCGGGCCCATCCCCCGCGGCAACTCCAGTAGCGCCAGCGGGTTGCCGTTGCTCTCGGCGAGGATCCGGTCCTGGACCGGCTCATCGAGCCGGAACCGGACCACCGACCGCAGCAGCGTGCGGGCGTCGTGCTCCGGCAGCCCGCGGACCTCCAGATCCGTGAGCCCCCGGAACTCCTCGTCCGGCTCGCGCGCGGCGAAGATCAGGCCCACCGGCTCGGCCAGCAGCCGCCGCGCCGTGAACGCCAGCACCTGCGCCGACGCCCGGTCCAGCCACTGCACGTCATCGATCACGCACAGCAGCGGGCGTTCTTCCGCCGCCTCCGCCAGCAACGTCAGCACCGCCAGGCCGACCATGAACCGGGCCGGCGCGGCGCCCTCCCGCAGCCCGAACGCGACGCTCAGCGCGTCACGCTGGGGACCCGGCAGGGCATCGAGCCGGTCCAGCAGCGGCATGCACAACAGATGCAGGCCGGCGTAGGCCAGCTCCATCTCCGATTCCAGCCCGGCGGCCCGGGCGACCCGCATGTCCTCCGCCGCGCCGACCACGTAATTCAGCAGCGCCGACTTGCCGACTCCCGCCTCCCCCCGCACCATCAGCGCACACCCACGCCCTGACCGGAGATCCCCCAGCAGGCCATCGAGCACCGCGCGCTCCTGCTGCCTGTCCAGCAGTGCCGGCATCGGCTCAGGTCGCGTCCGCATGCCCCGTTCTCCCTCAGCAGTTCCGAGCTGGCCAACCCGCGTGGCCGTAAAATGGGCCTCAGGCGGTCCCGGCTGCCGGCGTCGGTCCATCCGTGCAGGCAGACAACCCAGAAGATATAGCTTCAGCCGACCCGCGGGTCCCTGGAGGCCCCTCCAAGGAATGTCCGGCGGAGCCGGGGAATCCGCTCTCCGATGATCGGCTCTCGGAGTTCCCGAGCCTCGCTCCGGTTTCCTTGGGGGCGCCCGCGTTCACTCCCGCGCGACCGTCGCGGCACTCTCTTCCTTCCGCCGTTTCGCCGCGGCGACGGCGGGGACGCGGCGCAGCAGCAGGCCGACACCGGCCGCGCAGGCGGCGACGACGACGATTCCGGTGAGCGCGGCGACGTTCATCCCCTGGACGAACGCGTCCCTGGCCGCATCCAGCAGGGCGGCCCCGCCCGACCTGGCGGCCGAGCCCGGCGGCTGGCGCGCCCTCAACGCGCTGATCGCGTCCGGCGTCATGGACCGGCACGACGAGCCCGACGCCGAGTTCACCTTCGGGCTGGAACGATTTCTCGACGGAATCGAATTCCATGTGCGATCGAAATCCTGACCTCCGTCGGGTAGTCGAAGATCCGGATGGAGGCCAGCCGATAATCGCAGGCGCATCCGCTCCCCCAGATCCGCCCTCTCATCTTCGTCTCCTCCGTAGCCATCGAAGGGGGCCGGAGGACAAACCGACAGGGCTCCACTCGGCGACGCCCCGAGCAGCGGGAGGCGCGCCTCAGCCGGTCGCCGGCTGAGATTTCAGGTCGTGCTGGGCGGCGCCCAAGGTGTCCGGAGCGGCTTCGTCGGTGAGGAAGCCGCCGGACTGGTGGTGCCAGAGCCGGGCATAGGGGCCCTTGGCCTGGAGGAGTTCCCGGTGGGAGCCCTCTTCGAGGACACTGCCGCGGTCGAGAACGACCAAGCGGTCCATCCGCACGACCGTGCTCAGTCGGTGCGCGACGACCAGTGCGGTGCGGTCGCGCATCAGGTGCCACAGGGCCTCCTGGACGAGAAGCTCGCTTTCGGAGTCCAGCGCACTGGTCGCCTCGTCCAGGAGAAGGATCGGGGCGTCCCGGAGGATGGCTCGGGCGAGGGCGACGCGCTGCCGCTGGCCTCCGGAGAGCTTGACGCCTCGCTCGCCGACCAGCGTGTCGAACCCGGCCGGAAGGCTCTCGACGAACTCGGTGACGTGCGCCGCCCGCGCGGCCCGGAGGATCTCGGTCTCGGTGGCGCCGGGCCGGGCGAAGGCGATGTTGTCGCGCACCGACCGATGGAACATCGCGGGTTCCTGCGGGACGTACGCGATCAGGTTGCGCAGGTCGCTCTGGCGGAGCCGCGCGATGTCCTGGCCGCCGACGAGGATCCGGCCGCCGTCGACGTCCATCAGGCGCAGCAGCAGCCGGGTGAGGGTGGTCTTGCCGCCCCCGGACCGTCCCACCAAGCCGATCTTGGCGCCGCTGGGAATCTCCAGGTCCAGCCTCTCGAACAGGGGCGGGCCGCCGCCGTGCGCGAAGAGCACCCGCTCGAAACGGACTCCGGCGTCGACCGGGCGCAACGGCTGCGGGTCGGGCGGATCCACGACGGTCGGCGGCGTCAGGAGCAACTCGGTGAACTGCGCGCTCTCGGTGAGCGTGCTCTCCATCCGCCGGTAGATCTGGTTGAACTCGAACATGATCCGTGTCGCGTTGGTGTAGTAGGAGAACGTCACCACGATCGCCTCCACCCCGAGCCCGCCGCGAAGCGCCACCGCGACGAGGAGCCCCAGGGCGCTCGTCAGGATCGACATCGGGGCGACGATCGTGTCGACCCGCAGGTTGGCGTAGTCCCAGGAGCGCAGCGCCAGGCGGTGCTGCTCGACGACCCGGCCGCGGAACTCGGCGGCCTCCCGCTCCTCGGCGGCGAACGCGCGGACCGTCTCCATGTTGGTGAGCACGTCGGCGACGTGGCCCGACACCCGCACCTTGGCCGCCTCGCGTCGTCCACCAGCACCTGCCGCCGGCGGATGAACGGGGCGACGAGGAAGCCGGTGAAAACGATCAGTCCCAAGAGGACGACGACCAGCAGCGGGTGATACCGCCAAAGGATCACCGAGGCGAAGGACAGCGGGATGACGTTGGCGACGACCGAGAAAGTGAGAGTGTCCGCGAAGTTTTCGAAGCCGCCGCAGAAGCTCAGTATCCGTTTGGTCAGCGAACCCGCGAAGTTGTCGTGGAAAAACGCGGTGTCCTTGGCGAGCAACTCGTCCATGCCGACGATGCCGAGCCATTCGATGCCCCGGCCGTTCGTCCGGTTGAGGAAGTGCAGCCCCGCTCGCCACAGCGCCTCGCCCGTCAACATCAGGCCGGCGAAGCCGAGAACGTAGGGCAGGAGCGCGGCGAGGTCGCTTTCCCCGCCGCCGGCCAGGTGCCCCACCAGGGCGGCCACCACCAGCGGCGTCAGGTAGAACAGGCAGATGTTCCCGAGCGCCGGTAAAGTCATCGCCGGAAGCGAGATGCGCCACTGACGGCGCAGCACATCCCAGTAATAGCGCAGGGCCAGCAGAACCGCGCGCCGCCTGGCCGGCCGGCCGTCCCCGGAGCCGCCTCGTAATGCCAGCACAGCCACCCGCCCTCCTCGCCGCCGCTCTCCATGCTGCCTCAGGCCGTCAAGGAAAGGCGAACGTATTTCTCGGTGCTCAGCGCGACCCCCAGGCATCTTAGAAACAGCGGGCGGACGACGCCCTCCCAGCGACGTTCAGGAAGGCCTTACCCCTTGGATACGGACACCCTGGACGCCCATGTGAAGGGTTGTCGCCGATGGCTGATGGTACGCGCCACATACCGTCCAACCGGGTTCGGTGATTAACACCCGCAGGTAGTAGTGACATTCGTATTCGGTGAGGTCTGAGCGCGGGTGCCGTTACCCGTGGAAGAGCGCGTGATCCAGGTATTCGCGGCGAGAGCGTCGGCTTTCGTGCGGCCCGTCAGGCGGGGCGCCCCAGTTCCTTCTGGAAGAGGCGGTGCACGTTCTCGCCCAGGATCTTCCTGATGTCGGCCTCGGGGCGGCCGCGGCGGAGCAGGGCCTCGGTGACCAGGGGCAGACCACGCGGGCCGTCGAGGCCGGGGACGACGGCGTTGACGTCGAAACCGGCCAGGGCGCTCATGTCCTCGCAGCAGGGCGGGGTGAGTTCGAGGCTGACCTCGCGGATGAAGTCGGGGCCGAGGCCGACGTGGTCGATTCCCGCGACGGAGGCGACGTGCTCGATGTGATCGACGAGGCGGTCCACGGTGTAGCCGCCGGGATCGGCGCTGAGGAAACCCGCGACGAAGTTGACGCCCACCACTCCGCCGGTCGCGGCGACGCCGCGGAGCTGGTCGTCGGTGAGGTTGCGGTGGTGGTCGCGCAAGGCCCGGGCCGAGGAGTGGGTGGCCATGACCGGGCGGGTGGCGAGCTCCAGGACGTGGTCGACGCCGGAGGCTCCCAGATGGGAGACATCGAAGATCACGCCCAGCCGCTCCAGTTCGGCCACCGCGTCGACCCCGGCGGACGTCAGGCGGCTGCCGGTGGCGTCCTCGCCGCTGCCGTCGGCCAGCGGGGTACGGCCCCAGTGCGCGATCGAGGCCACCCGCACGCCCAGCCGGTGCATGGTGGAGAACAGTTCCACGTTCGCGTCGAGGCCGGGGGCGCTTTCCAGGGCCAGCACCAAGGCGATCTTCCCGTCCGCCAGCGCCCGGTCGATCTCCTCTCCGTCCCGGCACAGGCTCACCTCGTCGGCGTTGCCCTCGGCGAGCACGTGGGCGGCCTCGACCATCCGAAGGGTTTCGCGCAGCGCCCCCTCCGGCCGGAACTGGTCGTCGATGAAGACCGGGAGAACCTGCAGGTCCACGCCTCCGTCGCGCAACTGGGGCAGCCAGCGGTCCCGGAAGAACCTCGCCCACAGCGCCGGCGGGCGGGCCGCCACGGCCATCAGCAGATCGTTGTGGGTGTCGGCGACGACGGCCCGGCGGTGGAGGTCAGCGGACATCTCGGTTCCCTTCTGCGCCAAATAGGCGCAGCTTATGGCCATCCGTCAGGCGCAATGCCTGCTGTCACAGGGTGCTGGACGGAATCGGGCGGGTGAGCACACCGAACGGTCACTGATCGTGGTCCTGGCGCCGGCTCCGCGCACCGACGACCGAGACGACGAAGGCGTCCAGGTTCGTCCTGATGCGCGCGACCTTCTCCTCAACGGGGACACCGTCGTCGTGGCCGTCGCCCAGCAGGGGTGACTGCGCGAGAGGTCGTGCGGGGGTGGGGCGCTGGCGTGGGGGTGGCCGGGTTGGGAGAGGCCATGAGGTGGAACGGGCCGGAAGGTCGGGGGAAGGTGGCCCCTGAGTCCAGTTTGGCGACAACGTGTTGATATGTTGTCGACATGATGTCGACAAATCGGGTGTGGGGCTGATGTTCCTCGCACTTCGTGAGCTGCGGTTCGCCAAGGTCCGGTTCGGGCTGATGGGGGCCGTCGTGGGGTTGATCGCGATCCTCATGGTCATGCTGTCCGGGTTGTCGGTGGGGCTGGTCAGGGACGGTGTGTCCGGGCTGCAGAACCTGCCGGTCACCTCCTTCGCGTTCGAGCGCGACGTCCAGCACGACTCCGCCTTCTCCCGAAGCGTGGTGGACATGTCCGCCGTGGACGCATGGCGGAGCAGGCCGGGTGTGGCCGAGGCGGCCCCCTTCGGCAACACGCTCATCAACGCCAAGAGCGACCGGGGGGTGGACGTCGACCTCGCCCTGTTCGGGGTGGCGCCGGACTCGTTCCTGTCCCCCGACGTGAGCAAGGGCTCGCGCCTGAACGGCGCGGACGGCATCGTCGTCAGCCGCACGGCCCTGGACGCCGGCCTGCGCGTCGGCGACACGATCTCGGTCGACCGCCTCGGGACGAAGCTGCGGGTCATCGGAGCCACCACGCGGCAGGACACCTTCGGACACGTCGACGTGGCCTACGTGCCCCTGGGCACCTGGCAGCTGATCAAGGCCGGGGTGACGCCGGGCGACCCGGTGCCCGAGCACGCCGCCCGGGACATCACCGCCGTGGCCGTGCGCGCGAAGCCCGGCGCTTCGGTCGACCTCGCCGCGGGGGACGCCGGCGCCGGCACCGAGAGCCTCACCCTCGACGAGTCCTATGGCGCTTCGCCCGGCTACACGGCCGAGACGTCCACGCTGCAGCTCATCCAGGGGTTCCTGTACGCCATCTCCGCACTGGTCGTCGGGGCGTTCTTCGCCGTCTGGGCGATCCAGCGCAAGCACGAGGTCGCCGTACTGCGCGCCATGGGCGCGTCGAGGGGCTGGCTGCTGCGCGACGCGCTCGTCCAGGCGTTCCTCCTCCTCGTCGCCTCCGTCGCGATCGGCGCGGGCATCGGAGTCGGCCTCGGGTCGCTCATCACCGGCGGCGGAATGCCGTTCGCCCTCAGCGCGCCGAGCGTCACCACCGCCGCGGCGGGAATCGTCCTGCTCGGGCTCGTCGGCGCCGGTGTCGCCGTCGTCCGCATCGCGTCCATCGACCCGGCCACCGCCCTCGGAGGAAACCGATGACCAGCAAGGCCACGCCGACCGCCGGGCCGCAGGAAGGCGACGCGACCGCGCCCGACCGCCCAGGGCTGGTCATGGAGGGCGTCTGCCTCCAGCACGGCGACGGCACCGAAACCGTGCAGGCCCTCGACAACGTCGATCTCGCGGTGCGGCCCGGGGAACTGGCCGCCATCGTCGGCCCGTCCGGCGCGGGGAAATCGAGCCTGCTCGCGGTCGCGGGCGGTCTCGCCCGCCCGGACCGGGGCACGGTCACGGTGGCCGGGGTCGACATCACGGCCGCCGGCGCGAGGGCCAGGGCCAGGCTGCGGCGCGAGCACGTCGGGTTCGTCTTCCAGGCCGGCAACCTGATCCCGGCGCTCACCGCCCGCGACCAGCTCCGGCTGCCGCTGCGGTTCCGGCCGCGCCGCGCCCGCTCCGGCCGCGACCCGCTCGCGCTGCTGGAGGACGTGGGCATGGCGGACAGGGCCGACCGGTACCCCCACCAGCTGTCCGGCGGGGAGCGGCAACGGGTCGGCATCGCCCGGGCCCTGGTGACCCGGCCGAGCATCCTGCTCGTCGACGAGCCCACCGCCGCCCTGGACCGGGCGCGCAGCCACGAGATCGTCCGCCTGCTCGCCCGCGAGTCGCAACATCATGGCGTGGCGGCCATCATGGTGACCCACGATCACGACGTCCTCGAACACTGTGACACGGTGTACGAGATGATCGACGGGCGCCTCGCCGCACTCGCCTGACGCGCCGGCGGGGCCGGCCGGCGAGTACGGCGGGCCGGTGGGAAGGGGGCCGCGTGCCGAAGATCCAGGCGCCGACCATCGCCGAGCATCGGGCCGCGCAGCGAGCCGCCCTGCTCGACGCGGCCCGCACCCTGCTGTCCGAGGAAGCCGAGCGAGCCCCCAGCATGGCGGATGTCGCCCGCCAGGCGGGGCTCGCCCGCTCCAGCGTGTACGCCTACTTCAAGTCCCGTGACGATCTGCTCGACGCCCTCATCGTCGACACCTTCCCGCGCTGGTCCGCCTACGTCGAGGCGCAGATGGGAAAGGCCGGGTCCCCCGGCGACCGGGTGCTGGCCTATGTCTACGCCAACCTCCGCCTCGTCGCCCGCGGGGACCACGCGCTGGCCCGCGCCCTCGCGGCCACCGGCCGCACGGACACGCTGGCCAACTCCAGCCGGCTGCTCCACGACGAACTCCAGACGCCCCTCCGCGAGGCGCTGGCGGACCACGGCGCGTCCGACCCCGCGGGGACGGCCGAACTCGTCCAATCGGTCGTCTACGCCCTGACCCGCATGATCGAGGAGGGCCTGGCCGAACGCGCGGCCCGCCGGCTCGCCGACGAACTGCTCACGCCGTACCTGCGCCCCACCGCGCCGCAACCTATGTGACAGCCCTTCCTGGTGGGGAGAGCCCGGCGGGTCGTCAGCGCTCCGAGTCCGCGTCGCCGCCGAAGTCCTGACGGCCTTGGCACGCCCCCGCGTGAGGAGCGCATGTCCATGGCGGAGGTCTTCGTCCTGCGGAACGGCAAGATCGCCGAGCGCCGCGCCTGGGTCGTCGAACTGAAGGAGAACCACTACCGCTGACCGGGGACGTGAACCGCGGGCGGCCTGGTCGGCGACGCGCCTCAGGCCGCCCGGCGCGTTCAGAAATTCGGTTCCGGCGGGCGGCGGCGTCCCTGCTCGACCGCCGACCGGTACAGGTTCTGCCCGCGGTTGCGGTTGAAGGCGCGGTTGGCTGGGTCGCGAGGATCGGTGGGGTCGCCGGGCGGACGGTGCCGCCGGCCGAGCCGCCGTCGCGGGACGACGCTGTAGTCCTGGCCGCGGACGGGGCCGACGTCGTCGGCCGCGACGCGCGCATGGCGGCCCGCATGGCCGTCACGGCGGACCTCGAGCCACGCAAGGCGAGCCCACCAGGTGCGGTCTGGATGCTGCTCCCAAGCGAGCAGATACGCAGGCCCACTGATGGCCCGGTAGATGACGACAGGCGGAACCCGCATGTCAGGCCACAAGCAGATCGAACATATGTTCAAGTATGCCGCTGCTTGTCGGTGGACCGGCGCACGCCTCCAGGTACCGGTTGGCAGACGCCGCACGTTCGCCTGGCAGCCCCGGCGCGGTCGGCTCGACGCCCGGTTGCGGCCGCCGCGCCGGTGGCGCGGCAGGGCCCGGACACCGCAGCGGTCTCCGGGCCCTGACATCGGGCCTCCACCCCCTCCGTTACTTGCGGCGCGCTACGTCGTACGCGGCGCAGCCGATGAGTTCGAGGGAGACTTGGAGCCGCTCAAGGCTGATGTTCTGGGCGATCGTGTCCTCGGGGGTGTGGTAGATCGGTTCGAGCTGGCTGGGCGCCTCGCTGCCGCGCCAGCTGAAGTTGCCCGCCGGGATGCCGCGCTCGTAGAAGGCCTCGTGGTCGCTGGAGCCGCGGGCGGTGGGGCCCTTGGTCTGGTCGACGTAGCCGAGGCGGCGTGCGGCTGCGTTCACCGCGGCCGTGGTGGTGTTGTCGGCGCCGTCCACGGACAGCAGCCAGTACGTGCCCGCGGGCGGATGGCTGGTGGCGACCATGTCGTTCTGGAAGCAGCCGCTGATCTGCGCGACGCCCGCCTCGTCGAGTTGCTTCACGTAGTGCCGGGCACCGATCAGGCCGTACTCCTCCGAGCCCCACAGGCAGACGCGGACCGCTTGCTGGGTGGGCAGGCGCTTCAGGACGCGGGCCAGTTCCAGGCACAGCGCGGTTCCGCTGCCGTCGTCGTTGGCGCCCGGCGAGCCGGGGACGCTGTCGTAGTGCGCGCTGACGATGACGGCCTTGCCCTCGGGGTTCGGCAGCGAGGCCCTCCGCTCGGCCAGGACGTTGTACGAGGTCAGCCCGGAGTGATGGGTGACCTCGAACGACAGTCGCCCGGCGCCCGCGCGGATCCGCTCGCCGTGGTACCCGGCCAGGCCCAGCACCGGGATCGCGACCGGCTCCTGCAGGGCCGGGGCGAAGGTGGCGGGCTTGCGTTCGGGGAAGGTCTCCGAGCGCGCGTTGATGATGAGCGCAGCGCTGGCGCCCGCGTCCGCGGCGGCCCGGGCCTGCTCGGTCTCCTTGCCGACGACGCGGTCGAACAGCACCGGCCTGCCGCGCACGTCCCCGGTGATCTCGGTGACCGGGCCCACGTCCACCACCGTGCCCTCGACGGAGGCGACGGCGCCCTGCGGGGAGGCGGCGCACTGCCAGAGCCGCTCGCCCGGGGCGCGGATCTCCGCCAGGTACTTGTCGGCGACCGGGAAGGGCTGCAGTTCGACCTTGTAGCCGAGGTCGCGCAGGCACCCGGCGATGTAGTGGGCGGCGCGGTGCTCGGATCGGGTGCCGGCGATGCGCCAGCCGATCTCGTCGCTGAGCACTTCCAGGTGCCGCAGCGCCCGGCGTGCGTCGACGCGGGCGACCACGGCCTTGTCGCCGGCGGTGAGGGTGGGCGGCCGGACGGCGCCGGGGCGCTGCCGGGTCGCGGCGGCGGCGGTGCCGGGGAGCAGGCCGACCGTCGCGAAACCGGTGAAGGCCGCGACTCCGGCCAGCAGATCACGGCGTTTGACCTCGGACATGGCGTCTCCTCGGGGAGATTGGGGGCCGCGCCCGCCGGCCTCGGATCTCGAGCCGGTGCTGGACGACGGCACGACAAGGGACTTTGCCTCCGATTGGCCGAATCTACGAAATCGCCGCTACCCCAACAAGAATGGCGTGTTGATCCGCAACCGGATCGTGATCAAGATCGGTGATATCGATCAGGGGGTGAGCCGGTGGTCGTCGCGGGCAGGATCGCGGCCGTTGCAGCCCGCCACGACCGGTCCGACGAACGACCACCAATCAATACGCAGTCTTTAGTGCAATCAGGTTTTGCGGCGCCGCATTGGTGGAAATAGGGAAGGTTCTGCGCCTCTCGCCAAGAGGGGCGAGGGCGGCTCCCTGGTCGATCCCGCCCGCCTGCCCGACCGCCCGGCGACCGGCGCAAACATCGGGACCTTTGTCCATAGCGCCCGTGAAGCACCAAGGTATTCGCTGGTGAGGGCGGGAAGGGGAGAAAGAATGCGAGCACTACGGCTGCAGGAGTGGAAATCTGATCCGGTACTGGTCGACGCCCCTGATCCCGAGCCGGGGCCGGGGCAGGTCGTCATCCGGGTGGGCGGCGCGGGAGCGTGCCACTCGGACCTGCATGTGATGCGCGAGTTCGAAGAGGGGCTGCTCCCCTGGGGACCGCCGTTCACGCTCGGACACGAGAACGCGGGATGGGTGCTGGCCCTCGGAGACGGCGTGACCGGGCTCCAGGTGGGGCAGCCGGTCGCCGTGTACGGGCCGTGGGGCTGCGGGACGTGCGGGCGCTGCCGCCTCGGCGCGGAGAACTACTGCGAGGACCCCGCCAACGCACCCGTGCCGGCCGGCGGCGGCGGGCTCGGCCTCGACGGAGGCATGGCCGACTACCTGCTCGTCCCCGACGCGCGGTTCCTCGTCCCGCTGCCCGACGGCCTGGATCCGGCGACCGCGGCGCCGCTCACCGACGCCGGCCTCACCCCCTACCACGCCGTCCGGCGGTCCTGGGGGAAGCTGCCGCCCGGCGCGACCGCGGTCGTGATCGGCGCGGGCGGGCTCGGGCACCTGGCCATCCAGATCCTCAAGGCCACCACCGCCGCGAGCGTCATCGCCGTCGACACCCGCACCGAGGCCCTCGATCTCGCGCTGCGGAACGGCGCCGACCTCGCCGTCCCGTCCGACGACGGCACGGTGGCGAGCATCCGCGACGCCACCGGGGAGCACGGCGCCGACGTCGTCCTGGACTTCGTCGGCGCGGACTCGACCCTCGCCACGGCCGCGGCCGCCGCCCGGACGCTCGGGGACGTGACCATCGTCGGCATCGCCGGAGGAACCCTGCCGCTGTCCTTCTTCTCCGTCCCCTACGAGGTGTCCCTGCAGACGACCTACTGGGGCACCAGGCCCGAACTCACCGAGGTCCTCAACCTGGCCGCGCGCGGGCTGCTGCGCCCCGACATCGTCCAGTTCCCTCTGGACCGGGCGATGGACGCCTACCGCCAGATGGAGGCCGGGGAGCTCACCGGACGCGCAGTGATCGTCCCCTAGTGGCAGGAGCGACGAGCGCGGTGGCACCCCCGGCAGCACGGCGGACCAGCCATGCGTCCTGGCCCGCGGTGGGTCAGCGCCGCAGTGGTTCCGGTACGGGGGCAGGCTCTCCTTCCCCACGGACAGACGGTCTACGCCGTCTGGTCCGCTGCTTCAGAAGCGCGGCGGCCACGGCGACCGTGACCGCCGCGAGCGCCGCCCAGCCGCCCGGGGTGCCGAACAGGGCATGGCGTGCCGCGTCCGGCGCCTGCTGGGTCACGACGACCCCGGCCATCACCAGGACGAACCACCCGAAGGCCTGGCGAAGCCGCTGCGGGTCGACGCGTCCGGCCAGCCGTGAGCCGGCGAGCCCGCCGAGCACCGCCGCGCCGGTCACCGCGAAGGTCAGCGGCCAGTCGAGGTGGACGCTGTAGAGGTAGCCGGCCAGGCCGGCGAAGGACTTCATCGCGATGACCATCAGCGAGGTGCCGACCGCGACGGGCATGGACAGCCCGCCGAGGATCACGAGCGCGGGGACGACGAGGAAGCCGCCGCCGGCCCCGACCAGCCCGGTGACGATCCCGACGGTCATCCCTTCGGCCAGGATCCGGACGATCGGGCGTTCCACCGGGCCGCCCGCCGGGGCGCTCCGGCGGCGCAGCATCGCGGTCGCGGTCACCGCCATCATCACCGCGAAGGCCGCCAGCAGCACGCCGGCCGGTAGGAAGGCGGCCAGCCGCCCTCCCGCGTAGGCGCCGACCATGCCCGCGCCGCCGAACAGCAGTCCGGTGCGCCAGCGGACCCGGCCCGCCCGGGCGTGCGGCAGGACGCCGACCAGCGCGGTCGCTCCCACCACGAACAGCGACATGGCGATCGCCTGCTTGGCCTCGACTCCGGCCACGTAGACGAGCACGGGCACGGTGAGGATGGATCCGCCGCCGCCGAGCAGCCCGAGCGAGACGCCGACGGCGAGCGCGGCGAGCAGGGTCAGCGCGAGCGTCACCGCGGCCGCCGATCCCCGAGGAGCGCGGCCACGTCCTCGGCGTCGCAGGCCGGCCCCCTGTTGAAGGGCAGCCGGGCAAGAAGCGAACCCATCATGCAGGTGCCGGTCAGGGCCGCGACCGTGAGACCGGCGCCGATCGCGGCGGCCAGCCATTCGAGGCCCGGGACGGCGATGTCGCCGAGGACGCCGATCAGGACGAGCACACCGGCGACCAGCCGCACCTGCCGTTCCAGGTCCCAGCGGGACCGGTCGCGGTTGAGCGGCGCGCCGCCCGCCTCCCAGGCGAGGATCCCGCCGTCCAGGATGTGCACGTTGGTCAGTCCCGCCTCTCCGAGCGCGCGCTCGGCCTGCGCCGCGCGGCCGCCGGTCCGGCAGACCAGCACCACCTCCTCCGAGGAGGCGCGCAGTTCGTTGCGGTGTTCCCGCAGCATGTCGAGAGGGACGTTGTAGGAACCGGGGATGTGCGCCGCGGCGAACTCGGCCGGGGTCCGCACGTCCAGCACGCGCGGTGCGTCGGGGGCGGCGATCCGGTCTCGCAGGGACACGGCGTCGATCTTCAGGGGCACCGGGGTCATGTCAGTCTTCATCCTTGGTATGGGGCCGATCCGGGGCTGGTACCAGCCGGGTCCGGAACCGGGGATCCGTGGTGTGGTGATGTGTCGCCGTGGGGTTCACGCGGCCGCGACGACCGGCAGGCCGGCGCGGACGCCGGCGCCGTACTCGTCGTCGACGGCGACCACGCGCCGCCCGGCGGCGGCCAGGAACGAGGCGGCGACGGCCGCGCGGTACCCGCCCTGGCAGTGCACCCACACTTCGCCGTCGGGCACCTCGTCCAGGCGCCGCGGAAGGTCCTGCAGCGGGATGTGCACGGCGCCGTCGATGTGGGACTCGTCCCACTCCAGGTCACGGCGCACGTCCAGCACCACGACCGGCCGGTGGTGCCGCACGGCGGCCAGTTCGCCGAACGACGCCCTCGGGAAGGAGGCCGGGCGCTCCCCACCGGTCCAGCGTTCCGGTCCGCCGGTGGCCGACGCGGCCGGCCGGTCGATGCCGATGCGGACCAGCTCGCGCTGCGCGGCGGCCACGTCCTCGGGCGTCTCGCCCAGCAACGTCAGCGGCGTGCCCCGCGGGACGAGCCAGCCGAGGTAGGTGGCGAAGCTCCCGTCCAGCCCGAAGTTGAGCGTCCCCGCCAGGTGCCCGGCCGCGAACGCCGTGCGGGTCCGCAGGTCGACCACCCACTCCCCGGCCTCGATGCGCCGGCGCAGCTCGGCGGCGTCCGCGCGAGGCGGTTCCGACAGGTCGGGCGCCCCGGGGCCCGCGCTGTTGGCCGGCCCCATGTGGGCGTAGTAGGCCGGATAGGCGTCCAGCCCGGCCAGCAGCGTCTCCACGTAGTCCTTCTCGTCCAGGGTGAGCGCGGGGTTGGCGCGCTTCTCCTGCCCGATCGTCGACGCTTCCGCCTGCGCCTGCGTGGCCGAGCAGAAGCTGCCGAACCCGTGCGTGGGGAAGATCTCGGCGTCGTCGGGAAGCTCGCGCGCCAGCCGGTGCGCCGAGTCGTACTGGGCGGCCACCAGGTCGTGGGTGCTGGCCGGTCCGAGAAGGTCCGGCCGTCCCGTGGACCCGTACAGCAGCGAGCCTCCGGTGAACACCGCGGGCGGCCGGCCCGGAGCCTCCAGGACGTAGGCCAGGTGCGTGAACGTGTGGCCCGGAGTCGCCAGAGCCCGGACCCGCATCCGCGCGCCGACCTCGATCACATCGCCGTCGGACACCGCGTCGTGCTCGAAGGCCACCGGGTCGGCGGCGTTGACGTGGTAGGCGGCCGCCGTCGCCCGGGCCAGCGCGAGCCCGCCGGTCACGTAGTCGTTGTGGATGTGCGTCTCGAAGACGTCGGCGACCGTCACCTGCCGCTCCTCGGCCAGGGCGAGCACCCGGTCGATGTCGCGCTGCGGGTCGATCACGAACGCGACCTCGCCGTCGGTGACGAAATAGCTGCGGTCCCCCAGCGAGGGGGTGTCGATCGGAACGATCTCGATCATCGGTCTCCTTCCAGCTCCTCGGGCGGCGCTCTCGCGCAACCCCGCGCGCCGCCGGCCCACCGGGCCCGGACGGCGCGGCGACGGCGGCGGCCGAGCGCGCCGTCGGATGTGCGGCGGCGCATGCCCGAACGTCGATACCGCCGCCCGGCTATACCCCATGGGGTATCCGCCAGGCAGGGTAGCCGAGACGTGAAGCGATGCGCAAATACCCATGGGGGTATAAGGAGAGGTGTGCGGCGGGACGGGATCGGGGGCGGTGGCGGCCGGTCCGGCGTCAGCGGGACCCTCCTCGCCGGCGGCGCGGCACCCGCGCCGCCTTCGTCCGGCCGGCCTTGACCGGGGCACGTACCCTATACCCTGGTGGGTATGAGGAGGACAACGTGAAATTCGAAGCGGACTCCCTGGCCGACGTCCTCGTGCGCCTGCGGCGCGCGCAGGGTCAGCTCGGCGGGGTCATCCAGATGATCGAGAACGAGCGGGACTGCAAGGAGGTGATCGCGCAACTCGCGGCGGTCTCGCGGGCACTGGACCGCGCCGGTTTCAAGATCATCGCAACCGGCCTGGAGAAGTGCGTCCAGGAGGGCGCGGACCCCGAGCAGGCCCAGCTGGACCGCGCCCAGCTGGAAAAGCTCTTCATGAGCCTCGCCTGATCCCCGGACGCGGACGCCTCCCGTGACGCGCGGGCACCGTGCCCGCCGGCGTCGCCCCCGCTCAGCTCCGAAGCTTCTTCATCTTCCGGCCGTCGGGCGACCCTCGCGCTCGCCGGACCGCCGGTTTCCCGGCATGCGCCGGCTCTCCTCCGATTCCTGGGGACGCACGACCACCTTGCGGATGAGTTGCACGTCGGTGAGCGGCCCCGTGGACGCGGCGAAGCCGAACTTGAAGGTGTCCGGAACGGGCTCGGGAGCGCTGAATTTCAGCACCCGCTGGAAGCCTTCGCCGTCCTCGAAATCGATGTCGACCGTCGCGACGGGGTCCGGTCCGAACGACAACGCGACACGGACGGTCCGGCGCACCGGTTCCAGGAGTTCTTCGGCCTCGTCCGGCGCGACGTCGGCGGGCATCTTGCGCAGGTCGCCGTGGAGGTGCCCGGGAAGGGACGACGGCCAGGGACCGGTGGTCGTCTTGTTGTCGGTCGTGGCGGCGAGCAGGCAGTACCCCGTGGTGCCGTTTCCGGCGCCGCGGGCGGTCACGATGTTGGGGCCGGGCGGCGACTGGCGAAGACTCGTCCCGGCCGGGGAACGCCTCTCGCAACCGTTCCCGCGCCGTTCTCCGTCACCGAAATAGTCTCCCAGCGCATCGAGCCCGATGCCGAGATACCCGCCGTCGACCCCCGGTACGAACTGGCCGCCGGCCTTGCCTCCCGGCAGCTTCTGCGCGTACCCGAGGCTGCCGCCGAACGCGCCCGGCGTGGTGAGGCGCCGTGAGCCGTCGGTCAGGAAGAACGAGATCCCGTCGGCCGGCGCCCGGGTGGTGTTGCCGTACTGCCACTGCTCGAAGGTCACCACCAGGCCGTCCGCCGCCGGAATCGGCGAGTCGAACAGCACGGCGCCGGTCTCCTCCATGTGGGCGTCGGTGAGCTGGAGATATCCGTGCGGCGCCGCGTGGCCCGGTGGCACGGGACCGGCCGGATCCCGGCGGCATCCCCTGAGCGGATGGTTCGTGGCCTCCTCCGCCGCCGTCCCGCGCCGCGCGCCCGTCAGGCACGCCGCCCCGTACCCGATGAAGCGCGAATCCGCGGTGGCTCCGGTGAACGGCTCCTCGACCCGTGCCGGTTCCGGACGCGAAACTGCCGCCGACGTGCCTCCGGTCGAAGCGACGGCCGCCACGACCCCGGCCGCCGCCACGGCGCGAGTCACCCGATGCCTCATGCCATTCACTCTTCCTATGCGGGTTCTAAGCGATCTCTTCTTCCATCCTCATCTGAACACACGCGCACGGCGATAATCGGGCATTACCATTACTGCGGCGATATGCGAAACCGATCTTTACGAAATTGCATGTCGTCCCATGGGGCGGTCATGCCGGAATGAACGTCATGGCGCCGGTCCGCGTGTCCCCGCCGCTCGACGGGCATGATCGTGTACGGCGTGTCGGCTCAGGGCGCTGACGCCGGCGGCGGCCGGTCAGCGGTCGACCAGGCCCCAGGAGCGTGCCTGCTCCACGCCGATCCCGGCGCCGGTCAGGGCCAGGTGCAGGGTGCGCCAGCGGCCGATGCGGCGCGGGATGCTCACCGTTCCGCCCGCCCCCGGGATGAGCCCCATGGAGACCTCGGGGAGCCGGAACGTTGCGCCCGGGGCGGCGACCAGCGTCCCGGCGAAGGCGGGGATCTCGATGCCGGCGCCGACGCAGGGGCCGTGCACACGCGCCTCCGTCCGCCCGGCGAGGCGGTGCACCAGGCGTCCGGCGCCCGCGCGCGTCCGGATCATATGGGCGGTGGCCAGGTCGGGCGCCGTACCGAACTCGTCGAGGTCGCCGCCGGCGCAGAACGCGGTCCCGGCCCCGTCCAGGACGACCCGTTCGATGTCGCGGTCGGCCAGGGCGATCTGGAGGGCGTCCACCAGCGCGTCCCGGACCTGCCGGCCGTAGGCGTTGCGGCGCGCGGGCCGGTTGAGAGTGATCCGCAGTGCGCGGTCGCCCCGGACGGCCAGCACCGGGTCCTGGACTTCGGGCGGCAGGGGGCGCGGGCCGCGCGCGTCCAGCCAGCGGGCGAACTCCCGGCCGCCGAGCAGGGTGGAGTAGGCGTAGGACTCCACGTCCAGTGCGGCGGGCACCGGCATCGTCTCCGTCGCGCGCAGCACGTCGCGCAGCACCAGCGACGCCAGCGGGTTGCGTGCCGCGGCATCGTGGAGTTCGCGGAGCGCCGCGTCGAGGTCGGCGACGCCGATCGTTTCCCGGCCCGTGCCGCCGCCCGGAAGGGTGAGGGTGAGGTCGAGTGCGCGCCGCAGCTCGGTCGCCTCGCCGTCGCCGTGGAGTACGCCGACCAGCAGGCGGTCACCGTCCCGGGCCTTCCGCGCCGCTGCCCGCAGGGTCGCGGCGTCGGCGTCCTCGCCCAGGTCGACGACGATGAGCGGGTCGCGGACGGTGCCGTCGCCGTCCAGGAGCGGGCCGTCGGCGGCGCCGTCGGCGAGGTCGGCCGGGGAGACGCGCAACGCTCCGCTCATCGGGGCTCCCGGCTAGATCGGGACGGGAAGTGCCGGGAGTATATCCCCGCCTCGTGCAGCTGCTTTGCTCCGATTTCTGCACCTGAGGCAGAGGACCTTGGTCCGGTGATCTCGGGACCAGCGCCCGGCGCCCCGCCCCGGCCCGGGATGGTCGGCTGAAGATGCGGCGATGCCGCGGGACCGAAGGAGGCGCTGATGAACGCGCAACCGGCCCGCCGGAGGCTGGGGCTGTGGATGGCCACCGCCCTCGTGGTGGGGAACATGATCGGATCGGGTGTGTTCCTGCTGCCCAGTTCGCTGGCCGGGTACGGGCCGATCAGCCTGATCGCCTGGGTGTTCACCGCGGCGGGGGCGATCCTGCTGGCGCTGGTGTTCGCCCGCCTCTCCCGCGCCTACCCCAGGACGGGCGGACCCTACGCCTACGCGCGGCGCGCGTTCGGCGACTTCGTCGGATTCCAGACCGCGTGGGGCTACTGGATCGCCGTGTGGGCGGGGAACGCGGCGATCGCCGTCGCGTTCGTCGGGTACCTCGCGCACTTCTGGCCGCAGCTCGGGGACGACAAGGTCCTGGCGGCCGCGGTCGGCCTCGCCGCCATCTGGCTGCTGACGGCCGTGAACGCCTACGGGATCCGCCAGGGCGGCGCCGTCCAGGTCGCCACCACCGTCATCAAGCTGGTGCCGCTGCTGCTCATCGCGGTCGGCGGGCTCTTCTTCGTCAAGTCCGCCAACTTCGGCGAGTTCAACGCCGGCGGCGGCAGCGCCTTCTCGGCCGTGACCGCCGCCGCCGCGCTGACGCTGTGGTCGTTCATCGGCCTGGAGTCGGCGACCGTCCCCGCCGAGGACGTGGAGAACCCGCAGAAGACCATCCCCCGCGCCACCGTCGCCGGGACCGCGGTCACCGCCCTGGTCTACGTCCTCGGCACCGTCGCGGTCCTCGGCCTGGTGCCGGCCGCCGCGCTGGCGACCTCGACCGCGCCGTTCGCCGACGCCGCCGACGCCGCGTTCGGCGGATGGGCCGCCGACCTGGTCGCGGTCGGCGCGGCGATCAGCGCCTTCGGCGCCCTCAACGGCTGGATCCTGCTGCAGGGCCAGATCCCGCTCGCCGCCGCCCGCGACGGCCTGTTCCCCCGCGCGTTCGCCCGCACCGGACGCGGCGGCACCCCCGTCGTCGGGCTGGTCGTCTCCAGCGTCCTCGTCACCGGGCTGATGCTGATGAACTACAACGCGAGCCTGGTCGACCAGTTCACCTTCATCATCCTGCTCGCCACCCTCACCACCGTCATCCCCTACGCCTACGCCTCGCTCGCCGAGCTGGTGCTGCTGGCCACCGACCGCGCCGCGTTCTCCGGCCGGCGCCTGACCCGCGACGCCGTCATCGCGCTGCTGGCCTTCGGCTACACGGTCTGGGCGATAGCCGGCGCCGGCTACGAGGTCGTCTACAAGGGCACGCTGCTCATCTTCGCCGGCATGCCCGTCTACGCCTGGCTGAAGTACCGCGACCAGCGGGCCACCGTCCACGCCGTCGAGACCGACCGGTCCGAGCCACCCGCGCACGCCGCTTGAGGGAAAGGGGCAATCCGTGTTCACCGTCTCCTCCGAGGTCGGGCGGCTGCGGCAGGTCCTGCTGCACCGCCCCGACCTGGAACTGCTCCGCCTCACCCCGGCCAACAAGGACGACCTGCTCTTCGACGAGGTCCTGTGGGCCAAGCGGGCCCGCCAGGAGCACGACGTGTTCGCCGACACCCTGCGGGAACGCGGCGTCCGCGTCCACTACCTGGCCGACCTGCTCGCCGAGACCCTCAAGACCGACGAGGGACGCGCCCAGGTCCTCGACCAGACCGCGTCCGAGATCGCGCTCGGCCCGACGCTGGCCGGGCCGGTCCGGGACGCGCTGGACGAGATGGACCCCGCCACCCTCGCCCGGCACCTGATCGGCGGGCTCACCAAGGCCGAGCTCGGCCTGCCCGCCCACAGCCTGCTGCTGTCGTCCCTGGACGACGGCGACTTCGTGCTCGCCCCGCTGCCCAACCACCTGTTCACCCGCGACCCGTCCGCGTGGATCTACCACGGGGTCACCCTGCACCCCATGGCCAAAGCCGCGCGGCGCCGCGAGACCGTCCACCTTGCGGCGATCTACCGGCACCACCCGCTGTTCGCCGAGCAGGACACGCCGGTCTGGTATCCGGGCGCCGACTTCGGCCTTCCCTCGCTCGAAGGCGGCGACGTCCACGTCCTCGGGAACGGCGTCGTGCTGATCGGGATGAGCGAGCGCACCACCGCGCAGGCCATCGAACTGCTCGCCCAGCGGCTGTTCACCGCCGGCGCGGCGCAGCGGGTCATCGCCGCGCAACTGCCCCGCCGCCGCGCCTTCATGCACCTCGACACCGTCATGACGATGGTCGACCGCGACACCTTCACCATCTACCCGGAGCTGCCGCCGCTGCGGTCCTACACGCTCTCCCCCGGCCACGACCACGGCCGCGAAGTCCTCGTGCACGAGAACGAGGCGCTGTTCCCCGCGATCGCGCGCGCCCTCGGCCTGCCGCGGGTCCGGGTGCTGACCGCGCAGCAGGACGTCCGCGCCGCCGAACGCGAGCAATGGGACGACGGCAACAACGTCCTGGCCATCGCACCCGGCGTCGCCGTCGCCTACGAGCGCAACGTCACCACCAACACCATGCTCCGCCACCACGGCATCGAGGTCATCACCATCCCCGGCGGCGAACTCGGACGCGGCCGCGGCGGCCCCCGCTGCATGAGCTGCCCGCTCCAGCGCGACGAGGTGACCCCGTGACGGACGGACCCGGCCCGCCCGCCGGAACTGGTCAACGACTTCCGGGGACGGCGGGTCGGCCGGGGGCGCCCACCGCCGCGTGTGCGATGATCGGGGTGCCATGACGACCGAGCTTGAACCCCTCGACCCCGCCGCCTGCCTGGACCTGCTCCAGGGCGTCCCGGTCGGGCGGATCGCCTGGGCCGAGGCCGACGGGACCGTCACCGTCCTGCCGGTCAACTTCGTCCTGGACGACGGCGCGCTCGTCTTCGCCACCGCCCCCGGCGCCAAACTCGACGCCGTCCGGGAAGGGCGCACGCTCACGTTCGAGGCCGACGACTTCGAACCCGCGCTGCGCACCGCCTGGAGCGTCCTGCTGACCGGCCCGGCCGAGGTCGTCGCCGACCCGGCCGAGATCGAGCGGCTGCGGGGTCTCTCGCTCGCCCCGTGGATCCGCTCGGCCGGCGCCTTCTTCGTCCGGTTGACCCCGCGCGGGATCTCCGGCCGCCGCATCCCGCTCCACCCCGGCGGCGTCACCACCGAGCAGGTCAGCCCCGAGGACATCGCCACCGAGGACGAGTCCGGCTGACGCGCGCACCGCGCCCTGCCGCCCCGGCGGGGCGGCAGGGCGCGGCGGGCGGCGTCACCCGAGGTGCTGCGGCGTGATCGCCACCGTGCACGGGGCGTGCTTCAGCAGCGCGTCGCTCGTCGCGCCGAGTGTCAGCTCCTCGACGACGCCGGTCCCGCGCGTGCCCACCACCATCAGGGTGGCGTCCTCCGCGGCCTCGAAGAGCGCCTGCCGCGGCGGCTTCAGCATCAGGGAGGTCGTGGCCTGGACGTTGGAGTACTTCACCCGCCACGGCGCGACGGCCCGCTCCAGGAGGCCCCCGGCCACCCGGCGCAGCCTGTCCTCATCGCCGAACAGCGAGAGGTCCCCGTCCGGGGCCGCGCCCGGCTCCCAGCAGCCGTACACGGCGCGCAGCCGCCAGCCGCGCAGAGCGGCCTCCTCGAACCCGAACGACAGCGCCGCGTCCGCGCCCGCCGAACCGTCCACGCCCACGACCACCAAGCCGTCGCGGGAGGCCGCCGACCGCACCACCACGACCGGACGCGCCGTCCGGACCGGTACCCGCAGCGCCGTCGACCCCACGGGCATCTCGTCCGGCGCGTGCGAGCCGACCACGATGAGGTCGGCGTCCCAGCCCTCGCTGAGCAGCGCGGAAGCGGCGCCGCCGTCCTTGAGGCGCTTGCGCACCCGCAGTTCGGGGGCCAGCTCCCGGGCCAGCGCCGCACCGTGGTCGAGCAGGTGCTCGGCCATCCGGCGGACGATCGCCTCGCCCTCGTGGTCGATGTAGCCGATGGGGTAGGGCCAGCGCCAGGCGTGGCAGACCGTCAGCGGCAGCCGCCGCAGCCGCGCCTCCCCCACCGCCCACCGCAGCGCCCGCTCGCTCTCGCTCGTCCCGTCGTAACCGACGACCACATGGCTCATGACGCCTCCTCTTCCACCTCCATCCCACCGCCCGGCCGGGGCGGCGCACAGGGCCGAACGTCCCCGCCCTCGGGGACGGCCGGCTCTGACCCGCATCGCCTCAACGGGGGCGGTGGAAGCGGCTGACGGCCCGGCGCGACCCGCCGCGCGTGACGGACCGGGCCGTGACGGCGTCAGGCGTCCTTCAGCGGGACGCACCAGGTGAGCCTCGTCCCGCCGCCGGGGCGCGGCTCGACCGTGCACGCCCCGCCGAGCCCCTCGGCTCGTTCGCCCATGTTGCGCAGGCCGCTGCGGCGGCCGCCCTCGGGGATGCCGACGCCGTCGTCCTCGACCCGCAGCGTGAGGTCGTCGCCGACCTCGATCCGCACAACGGTCTCGCCGGCATGGGCGTGCCGCGCCACGTTCGACAGCGCCTCCTGCACGACGGCGAGGAGATGGTCCGCGGTCTCGTCGTCGACGACGGTGTCCAGCAGCCCGTCCAGCCGCACCGAGGGCGCGAAGCCGAGATGCTCGGCCGCCGCGTCGACCAGGACGTGCACGCGGCTGCGCAGCGACTCCTCGTCCGGCGCCGCCTGCAGCGCGAAGATCGCGGAGCGGATCTGCCGGATGGTGTCGTCGAGGTCGTCAACGGCCCGCTGCACCCGCGTGGCGACCTCCCGCTTCTGGGTGATCTTGATGGCGGCCATCAGCGTCATCGCCGTCGCGAACAGCCGCTGGATGACGGTGTCGTGCAGGTCCTTGGCGATGCGGTCGCGGTCCTCCAGCAGTGCCAGCCGCTCGGTGTCGCGGCGCCGGTCGGCCAGCTCCAGCGCGACCGCCGCCTGCCCGGCGAACGTCTCCAGCAGCCGCTGCGTCCCCTCGGAGAACACCGCCCCGCCCGGCGGGTTGATCACGGAGATCACGCCGCGCGCCGCGGAGCCGAGCCCCAACGGCACCACCAGCAGCGGCCCGACCGGCACCTGCGGCGGCAGGTTCGCCTTGCGCGCCGGCCCGTCCCCGTCGGCCAGGCGCATCGCGACACCCTCGCTGAACACCGGCCCCGCCACCGCGTCGTCCAGCGGCATCCGCAGCCCCTCCAGGTGCTCGGCGCCGTCGCCGTGCGCGGCCTCCACGCAGAACTCCCGGCCGCCCTCCTCGACCAGCGACACCGTCACCACCCCGGCGTCGGTGATCTCCCGGGCCCGCTGCGCCACCAGGGCCGACACCTCCTGCGGGCCGGTGCCCGACAGCAGC
Source organism: Actinomadura chokoriensis (assembly GCF_041463665.1). Taxonomy (GTDB): domain Bacteria; phylum Actinomycetota; class Actinomycetes; order Streptosporangiales; family Streptosporangiaceae; genus Spirillospora; species Spirillospora chokoriensis_A. The sequence goes on along the minus strand of NZ_JAXCEJ010000009.1, from coordinate 94,987 downwards.
GCGGTGGAGATCTCCGCCGACGCCTCCAGCCACCGCTCCCGGCGCCGCGTTTCCTCGTACAGCCGGGCGTTCTCGATCGCCACGCCCGCCGCGGTGGCCAGCGCGGTCACCACGACCTCGTCCTCCTCCTCGAACTCCCCGCCGCCCGCCTTCTCGGTCAGGTAGAGGTTGCCGAACACCTCGTCCCGCACCCGGATCGGCACGCCCAGGAACGTCCCCATCGGCGGATGGTTCACCGGAAACCCGAACGAGTCGGGGTGCTCGCCGAGGTCGGGCAACCGGAGCGGGCGCGGCTCGCGGATCAGCAGCCCCAGGATCCCGTGACCGTGCGGCCAGTGCCCGATCGCCTCGATCTCCTCGTCGCTCACCCCGACGGTGACGAACTGGACCAGCCGCTCGCCCTCCGCGCTGATCACGCCGAGCGCTCCGTAGCGGGCGTCGACCAGGGTCGTCGCGGCCTCGGTGATGCGCCGCAGCACCGACTCGAGATCGAGCTCGCTGCCGATCGAGACCACGGCCTCCAGCAGCGCGTGCACGCGGTCCCGGGTCGACCGCGCCGTCTCCAGCCGCACCTGCAACTCCGCCAGCAGATCGTCCAGCTGGAGCTGCGGCAAGATCAGACTCGCCCGGTCCACGCCGCCACTCGACTCGTCAGCCACCTCGCCAGTATCGCCGGATTACGGACGAGAAGTCAGCCCATCGCATCTGTGATCAGGGCTTCACCGGCCACCCCCGGGTCATCTCCCCTCGGGCACGACCACCACGGGGCAGTGCGCGTGGTGGAGGGCCGCGTGGTTGACCCGCCCGAGCGCCATGCCGATCAGGCCCGCCCTGCGGCGCGCCCCGACCACCACCAGGGCGGCGTCCCTGGAGGACTCCACCAGCGCCTGGGACGGCGAGCGGTCGGAGACCACCTCCTCGACCCCGACGTCCGGATGGTGCTCGCGCCGGCCGGCCAGGGCCTCCGCCAGCTCCATGTCCTCGATCACCCGCCGCCGCGGGGCGAGATCACCGCCGACCGCGTGCAGGGCGAGTATCCCGGCGCCGCGCGAGGTTGCCTCGGCGAACGCCCAGTCGAGGGCGGCGTCGTCCCCGGGCCGCCCTTCCACGCCGACCACGATCCGGGAGGGCGCGTCGGCGGGATAGGGCGCCGAGCGCGACACCACCAGCACCGGGCACCGGGCGTGCGAGGCGGTGTAGAGGCCGACGGAACCGAACAGCAGGCCCTCGAACCCGCCCAGGCCCCGCGACCCCACCGCCACCAGGCCGGCGTTCCCGCTCTCGTCCACCAGGGCGCGCCCCGGGTCCACCGGCACCAGCCGGGTGGTGACGTCGAGGCCTGAGTGAAGCTTCAGCGCGTACTGCCTGGCCTCGTCGAGCAGGGACTCCCGCTCGGCGGTCAGGCGGCGCAGCGCGTCCTCCGGAATCGTTCCGTCCGGGGCCAGGGCGCGCGACCCGTGCACGAGGCGCAGCGGAAGCCGGTGCCGGACGGCGTAGTCGGCGGCCCAGTCCAGCGCACGCCAGGCATGCGCGGAGCCGTCGATTCCCACGATGATCGGAGCCGGCATGGCTGCTCCCCTTCCCCCTGGCCTTCTGTAATGTCCACTTCGACGCTAGGCCGCGTCCGCCTGCGGATTCGCCGGCCGAAGGTCCCTTTCCGCTGGGACGAGGGTCATGTCGAGGCCCGCGGAGGACGCGTCACGCCGCACCCTTGAGGCCGTCGGTCGAGTCGACGACGTCGGCGGCGAAGAGGTTCTCCAGGGCCCTCACGTTCCCCTCTTGGGCGGCCTCGAGAAAGGCCGACAGGAGACGCCGGTGCTCGCCGGTGTCGATCGGCCCGCGCCGGGCGATGTCCAGGTGCTTGCGCGCGCGGCTCACCAGCTGGCGGACGTTGGCCGGGCTGAGCTGGATGATCTCGGCTATGTGCGCGTAGGGGTAGGCGAAGGCTTCACGGAGGATGTAGGCCGCCCGCTGGGCCGGGGTGAGCTTCTCGAGCAGCAGGAGCAGAGCGTGTTCGACCGCCTCGCTCCGCTCGGCTCCGGCGGCGGGGTCGTTGCCGGTGTCGACGGGCTCGGGCAGCCGCTCACTGATGGAGGTCTCGCGGCGGAACCGGGCGGACTGCGCGGCGTTGATGGACAGCCGCGTCGTGATCAGGGCCAGGAACGCCGCCGGGTTGGCGATGGCCGCGTGCTCGCTGCTCTGCCAGCGCAGCCAGGTCTCCTGGACGATGTCCTCGGCCTCCGCCGGGCTGCCGAGCATCCGGTAGGCGATGCCGAAGAGCCGCGGACGCACTTCGAGGAAGGTGGCGGCGGCCTCGGCGAGAGGGCTCTTCTGGTCTTGAACCGTATGGAGAATGCTCATTCCAACCTTCAACATCCTGGGCCCTTTTCGGCCGGTGAACGCTATTCCCTAACTATCCCGCGTCGACCTGGATATGCCATGACACGAACGCATGAGATCGATGAATAGCAGGTCATGCAGCATCTTCAGACTGCGGAATATGTTCACTGAACTCAATTCTTCAGGCGCACCAAACCGCCGGAGCCGTTCCATATCGACGGTCCCGATTTTGGTTTTCGGTTCGGTCAGGCGGCGTGGCGCCCCAGGTAGGCGCGCGCCGATTCGACGCGTGAATTCAAGCCGAGCTTGCGGAAGAAGTCGGCGTCGACGGCCTGCTGGACGGCGGATACGACCTTGGCGACGGTGTGGCCCCTGAGGTCGGCGAGCCGGCCGGCCTCCTGGTCGCGGACGAGCACGGGCGCGAGCCGGAGCACCTCCCGGGCGAGCGGCGACAGAGGGTCCAGAAGGCTCGGCGCCGAGAGAAAGGAACGGCTCGGCGAATGCCGCTCGTCCTCCGGCGGCCGGCCGAGGCGCAGCGTGTGGGCGCCGGTGCCGACCAGGCCGGAGACGGTCGCCCGCACGTGGGCGTCGGACGCCCCGGTGCGGACGGTGACCAGCCATCTGCAATGGCCCGTGCCTCCCGCACGAAGCGGCTCTTGCCGGCTCCCGGAGCCCCTTCGACGAGGAGGACGCCCCCATGCCCCGCATGGCACGTCGAGGTAGCGCACAACCGCGAGATCCACCCCGCGAGGCCGGCGGCCTCGGCGTCGCGCCCGCACGGCGGAGGACCGCCGACCGTACCGTGCGGCGGGAGCGGAGCGCGCCTCGCGCCGCCGCACCGCCTCCGCGCCATCTCATGAACCGTCATGACCCCTCCGTCCGGCCCGGCCGGCGGACGCCCGCCGCCGACATGACCCACTGTGTCCGGGCACGGGTCGCGGTCACATCCGGGAGTCCCTGGTCCAGATCCCTAGTGAAGGGCCCGGTACCCCAGGGTCCAGGAGGCCCAGGGCGGCGGGGTCGCCGTACGCGCCGGGGGCGCGGCCCGCGTCCTCGGCTGCCGAAGCGTGAACCAGAGGCCGTCCGGCGTCCTTGAGCAGCTTGACGGCGTGCAGCAGGAGGTCGGGGTCGCCGTCGAGGATCCCGCGCGCCTGGGCCGCGACGCCCCGCAGGAGGGGGACCCGGGATCGAGGTCCGCGGCGCGGTCCGCGGCGGTGGACGGGAGGCCGGGCAGCCCGGCGCGCAGCGCGAGGCGTGCGAGCACGACGGGGTCGGCGGGGTCGGTGGGGGCGGGCAAAGTTCCGGGCGGGGTCAGGGCGTCCGGCCCTTCCCAGGCGCACCGAAGGAGCCCGGCGACGCGGCCGGCGACGCGGCGCCCATCATCCGCGCGCCTTCGGCGGCGCAGCGGGCGTTGCCCTCCCGGTCGCCGAGGTGCACCGCCGCGCGGCCGAGCGCCTACCGGGCCGTGGTGTCGGCGAAGTCGCCGGTGCCGAGGTCTGCCGGCAGCGGCCAGGGCGGGCCTCGGCCTGGGTGCGGGCGGCGGCGAGCCCGCCCGCACCCAGCAGGATCCGTGCGCGGGTCATCGACCCAGATGCGCTGAAGCGGCATGTCCGGTGCGCCGCGCCGTGCGGACGCGCTCGTCGGTCTCCCGCAGCGCCGCCCCGGACCTGCCCTGACGCGATGAGCAGGAATGCGCGCCCGCAGGTCTCGGGCGCCCACGGCGGGTGCGGTGTCCGCGAGCCGACGGCGAGGGAGTCGGCCCGTTCCTGGAGTTCGAAGACCCCGGCCCGAGTCCCTAGGGAGTGCCGACGGCGTCCAGGATGGTGCCGGCCACGGCGTCGGGCTGGGAGGCGGCGATCGCGTGCGAGGCCCCGGCGACCTCACGGGTTCCCCGCGAGGAGGCGCGCTCGGCCATGAACCGCACCGCCTCGGCAGGGATGTTGAGGTCGCGCTCGCCGTAGACGAACCAGGACGGCTTGGTGCGCCAGGGCACCTCGTTGACGTTCAACCCGTCCGTGAGCGCCCGTTCCGTCACCGGGCGCTGGGTCGCGGCCATCAGCGCGGCCTCGTCCGCGGCCAGGTCGGCGCAGAACTGGTGGTGGTACTTGTCGTCGGCGATCCGGAACTCGTTGCCGCCGCTGGCGACCGGGTAGGCGGCCAGCGCGGCCCCCAGGGTGCTGCCCTCGAACTTGCCGGACAACTGCAGCGCGCTCTCGCCCTGCTCGGGTGCGAAGGCGGCGACGTAGACCAGCGACTGGACGGCCGGGTTGCCGGCCGCCGCCTGGGTGATCACCATGCCGGCGTAGGAGTGGCCGACGAGGACGACCGGCCGGCCGATGCCGTCGATCACGTCGCACAGGTAGGCGGCGTCCTCCGGCAGGCCGCGCAGCGGGTTGGCCACGGCGACGGCGCGGAGCCCGCGGCCGTGCAGACGGCGGATGACGCGGTTCCAGCTCGCCGATTCGGCGAAGGCGCCGTGGACCAGGACGACGACGGGCTGTTGGGCGGTGCTCATGGGCTTCCCCTTCAGGCGTTCAGAGCGGACTTGAGGACCTCGGCGGCCTGGGCGGTGGCGGCCCGCGCGGCCCGGGTGCCGCGGACCGGGTTGAGCATCATGAAGTCGTGGAGCGTGCCGTTGTAGCGGACGCTGGTGGTCGGCACCTCGGCCTCGGTGAGGCGGCGCGCGTAGGCCTCGCCCTCGTCGCGCAGCACGTCGTTCTCGTCCACGATCAGGAAGGCCGGCGGCAGCCCGGCCAGGTCGTCGAGCGTCGCGCGCAGCGGCGAGGCGGTGATCTCGGCGCGCTGCTCCGGGTCGGTGGTGTAGGCGTCCCAGAACCAGGCCATGGCCTTGGCCGTGAGGTAGGGGCCGCCGGCGAACTCGCGGTAGCTGCCGGTGTCCTGCCCGGCGTCGGTGACCGGGTAGTACAGCGACTGGTGCGCGAACCGCACGTCGCCGCGCCGCTTGGCCATGATGGTCAGGGCGGCGGTCATGTTGCCGCCGACGGAGTCGCCGGCGACGGCCAGGCGGGAGGCGTCGAGGCCCTCGTCCGCGCCGTGCCTGGTGATCCACTGGGCGGTCGCGTAGCCCTGCTCGATCGCGACCGGATAGCGGGCTTCGGGTGAGCGGTCGTACTCCACGAAGACGACCGCGGCGTTCGCTCCGGTGGCGAGCTCGCGGACGAGCCGGTCATGGGTGCCGGCGTTGCCGAGGACCCATCCGCCGCCGTGCATGTAGAGGACGGCGGGCAGCGTCCCGGTCGTCCCGGCGGGCTTCACGATCCGCACCCGCACGTCGCCGGCGTCGGCCGGCACGGTGATCCAGCCGTCCGCCACCTCGGGCATGCCGACCGGCACGGCCTGGATGCCGTCCAGCACCTTCCGGGCGCCGGCGGGCCCGAGCTCGTACAGGAACGGGGGTTTGGAGGTGGCGTCGGCGAGTTCCTGCGCCGCTGGCTCCAGGACGGTCTCGCTCATGGTGTTCTCCTCTCGTCCGCGAGGACGTTCGTGATCAGTCGGACGCCGGCGGCTCTCCGGTTTCCCGGGGCGTCGGTCGCGCCCTTTCGCCTGCTAAGACAGGCCGCTCACGCGTCCTGTGACAGCCCGACGAGGATTCCTCGAACGACCGAGAGCGAGTTCACGATGATGAGCGCCACTATCCGCATTGCCGAAGGGGTCGGCTGCGGCTTGCCGGATAGGTCCTGCCCGGCCCGCTTCCCCCTGCCGGGCGGGTCTCGTCGCGGGCGACGATGACCAGGCCGGAGATCCGGCTCCAGCCCACCAGGTCCATCAGCTTGGCGAGATGGGGGGCGACCGAGCGCAGCACGAGCCGCCGGTCCTGGGGTTCCAGCCTGCAGGCCGCGCCGGCAAGGGCCCGGAGTCCGCCGACATCGATGAAGTTCAGCCCCTCCACGTCGACCCACACGTCCCCGGAACTGTTTTCGAGCACGCTGGACAACGCGGACGTGAAGGTGTCGAGCGTGCTGAGGTCGATTTCCCCGTCCACGGCCAAGTGCGGCGGATCGAAGGTGCCGTCCAGCCGCAGCAACGCGCTGCGCACGCGCACGCCGCCGGTGTCGGTGCCTGCCGGATCGGATGTTCCCTCAATGACCTGCCCGGTCATATCGCCTCCTCGTTCGGTTCGCAGCGGACGCGATTTTCAAGCGCTGTCAAATGGCGTCGTATCAGCGAAGTTCGGGCCCCGCGCATTCGGCGACCAGCCAGGCGGTCGTGCCGCATCTATCGGGACCCCAAGGGCAGACGGCCCGCCCGGCATGGGCGGCCATTGCCTTCTCCAGCTAAGACAGCGCGAGGTGGCAGCCTGTGACAGCTCGAAGGACTTCCCCGGCTCGCGGCCGATCCACGGACCATCCCGGTAATGGCGGCGAGGCCGAGCACGGCGGGGAGAGCGCGCCCATTCCACCGCGGGGCGCCTCGGTCATCCGGTTCGGTCTCGGTCATCCGGTTCAGCGCGGTCTCGATGCCCGGCCCTGCGGCGATGTCCTCGCCGGGCGGGCGAGGCGTCAGCCGACCCGGACCCGGCTCTCCACGTGGACGCCTATCCGCGGCGGGTCGAGAAGCGAGTTGTGGACCGTGCAGCCCTCGACGGCGGCCAGCATTCCCCTGGTCTCCGCCTCCGAGAGCCGGGCGGGCGGGTGGATCCGCAGGTCGACGCGCGACACGCGGGCCGGAACGCTCGGACCCATGGTGAAGCCCGCGGTGACCTCCAGCCCGGTCGCGGGCAGGCCGTGCCGGGCCAGGTACCGCCGGGCGTAGTGGGCCGCGCAGGCGGCCAGCGACGCGACGAACAGCTCCACCGGGGTGGGCCCGATGTCCATTCCGCCCGCCGAGTACGGCTGGTCCACATGGATCACGTGGTCACGGACGAGCACGGCGAAGGCGTCGTCCTCGCGATGGACGACCAGCATCTCCCTCATTGGTCCGTCTCCTCTGCTCCAGGCTGCTTGCCTCCAGCGTCCGGCCGTGAGGCCCGCCCGGGTAAGAGGCGAAGGTCCCATGCCGGAGGGACGCACGGCACGGACCCGCGTCCTGCGCGGCCGGGCCGCCGGGTGGATGGATCGGCCGCGCCCGGCATGACAGGATGGAAACGGTGTTTCCATATGGAGGAGTGCTCATGCGGTACGTGGTGATCGGGTGCGGGAACGTCGGGATGGAACTCGCCCGGCGGTGGGTGGAGCAGGGGCACGAGGTCGTCGGGACCACCACGTCCGCGAAGCGGGTCGGCGAGCTGGAGGAGGTGTGCTCGGAGGTCGCCGTGCTGCGCGGCGCGGACAAGGCGGCCGTGGCGGCGGCGACCAGCGAGGCCGACGCGGTCGTGCTGACGGTGAGCCCGCGGCTGTCGCACTCCTTCGACGCCGCCCAGCGGGTCGCCGAGTACGCCGACACGCTCACCGCGAGCGCGCGGACCGCCGTCGCCGTCCATCCGCGCGTGGTGTTCACCAGCTCGACGTCGGTCTACGGCGCGGGCGACGGAACGCTGATCGACGAGAGCGGCCCGACCACCGACGACGAGGACGCGTCGCCGCGCAACTTCATCGCGGCGGAGGAGGCGGTGCTGGCGTCGCCGCGCGGCGCGGTGGTGCGCATCCCGGACGTGTACGGCCATCCCCGCGACATCGACTACCCCGCCCGGGTGCGGTTCGCCCACGAGGTGCTGGGCGGGAGCGTCCCGTTCTCGGCCGACGCGCTGCTGTACCGGATCCACTACCAGGACGCGGCGGCGGCGCTCGACTTCGTGGTGAGCGAGGGGCTGACCGGTGTCTACAACGCCTTCCCGGACGCGGAGGTCCCGCCGACGAACGCGGCGGCGTTCGCGGAGATCTGCGCGGCCGAGGGGCTGCCGGAGCTGACCTACCGGGGCGAGATCAGGACGCCGGAGGTGCCGGTGACGTCCGCGAAGCTACGCGCGGCGGGGTTCACTTTCACGCACTGAGGCCAGGTGCCGTCCGACGAGGCGGCCGAACGCGAGCGCGGGCGTGAGGCACATGCCCGAGCAGAACGCGTTGCCGTTGACGGCGGCGGAGCCGATGACCTCCCCGACCGCGTACAGGCCGGGGACGGCCCCGCCGTCCTCGCGCCGCACCCGGAGCCGCGCGTCGACGTCGAGGCCGGCGAACGTGATCAGCGTGACCGGATGGTTCTCGACGGCGTAGAACGGCGGCTCGGCGATCGGCGCGGGCAGGTGGCGGCGGCCGAACGCGCCGTCGGTCCCGGCGGCGACGGCGGCGTTGTAGCGCGCCATCTCGTCGGTCAGGCCGGCCGGATCGATGCCCGCGAGCCGCGCCAGCTCGGCCGGGTCGCCGGCACGGTGCACGCCGCGCCTGCGTCCGCACTGCGCGTCCAGTTCGGCGGGGCTCCAGCCGTGGATCATGGGACGGGACTCCCGCAGTGCCCTGGCGTCGAAGATCATCCAGAAGGTCATCCGGTCGACGCCGGTCAGCACGCGTTCCTTGCGGTCGATGCTCGGCTCGTCCTCGGCGATCCAGCGCCGGCCGTGCCGGTCCACGTAGATCTCCCACGGCGGGCGTTCGGCCGCCACCAGTTGCGGGCGGTTCAGCCAGTCCACCCGCGGGTCGTCGCCCTGCGGGGGCAGGCCGCCGAAGGTCGGGATGTACTGGCCGAGACCCTGCAGTCCCGCACCGATCCGGCGCGCCATGAGCAGGCCGTCGCCGGTGGAGGTCGGCGCGGCCGAGGTCGTGAGCGGCGCGCCCTCCAGTTCGGCGAACAGGGCGGGGGCGTGGCCGAAGCCGCCGGTCGCGAGCACGACGGCCGGGGCCGTCGTGCGACGGCCGTCCGCCGTGATCACGCCGGTGACGGCCCCTTCCTCGGTGAGCAACTCGGTGACGTGCGCTCCGCAGCGCACCTCGATCCGTCCGGCGGCGGTGTGGGGTTCCAGGAGCCGGCGCAGCGTCCTGAGGATCGCCGGGCCGCCGGGCGTCTCGGCCGCGTGGACGGTGCGCGGCGTCGTGTACGGCTCGTGCCCGTACACGATGCGGGGGGTCGCCGGGTCGATCTCGTAGCCCGCGGCGAGGAGCCATTCCAGGACGGCGGGCTGCTCGCCGAGCGAGATCCTGGTGAGGTCCTCGCGCCCGGTGCCCCGGTTGATCCGCCGGATGTCGGCGAGGTGCCGTTCCGGGTCGTCGGCGATGCCGCGCTCCCGCTGGACGGAGAAGCCCCCGGCGGACAGGTGGCCGCCGGAGTACGGCAGCGCGCCGCCGATGTCCGCGGCCTTCTCCAGGACGAGCACGCGCGCGCCCGCGTCGGCCGCCGCGATCGCGCAGGCCAGCCCGCCCGGCCCGGCACCGACGATGATCGCGTCGAACGCCATGACACCTCCACTGTTCCGCCCAGGGATACAGTGTTTCTATCAATGGGACACAGGTCAAGGTCTCGTCCCGGGCCCGTCCCGTCCCTCCGCGGCCGGCCCGCCGACCGCAGGGACCGCGACGGGACGCCGCCCACGGAGAAGCCCCCGCAGGCCGTCCCTCAGGACCTGCGGGGGCTTCCTCGTGAGCCCGCGTCAGCGGACGTACTGGACGGTGACCGCCGGGTCGACGGAGTCACCGACGCCCCACAGCCAGACGCCCGACCAGACATCGCCCAGGACGGTGCGAAGGAACATGGCGCTCCAGCGAGCGGACGCCTTGATGCTCGTCTCCTGGGAGACCGTCTGAGCGGACGGGTCCGGGGCGGCGCCCGCCGGGTTCTGCGTGTCCGTGATCCCGTAATGGTTGGCGCCGGTCACGGACACGAGCATCTTCGGCGGCGCCTGGATCGCGTTGTAGGTGCCCGCGGCCGCCGCCGGCGCCGCCATGCCGTCCGCGGTCCCCTGCACGAGGGCGACCGGGACGGTGTTGGCGACCGGCGGGTTGCCCGACCCGCCCGGCGGGGTGTTGTGCGTGCCGAACAGCGCGGCGCCCTTCAGCTCCGCCGGCTTGGCGGCCGGCGTGCCGCAGAACGGCGGAACGCAGGCGCCCGTGGTGAGGGTGAGCGCCGCCGCACCGCCGAAGGAGTGGCCGAGCAGCACCAGCGAGCCGGTGTCGATCTTGTCCTTGAGCGGCGAGGCGGCACGGGCGTCCTCGGTCCGCGCCCAGGCGACGGTCCACGCCGCCTGCGCCTCCTCGGCGAACAGGCCGCTCTGCCCGAAGATGACGCGCTGGTGGTCGGGCACCACGACGACGAAGCCGTACCCGGCGACCGCGCGGGCGTACTCCGCGTACGCGGACCGGCTGACGTTGGCGCCCTGGAGCAGCAGCGCCACCGGCAGGTCGGCCCGGATGTCGGACGGGGCGGGCGCGTAGACGTCCGCGGGGTCGCCGTTCACCGAGGTCGCGTACGCGATGGGGGCGTCCTCGTCGGCCGCCGCGGGGGCGGCCGGGAGAACGGCCGCGGCCACCGCGATCGCGGCGGCCGCGGCGGCCAGGGTACGGCCGAGGTTCACGAATGTCCCTTCCGGCGGCGGGGGATGATGAGCAGGGCCGCGCCTCCGGCCATGACGAGGGCGGAGGCGACCAGGGCGTAGGTCGGCACGCCGTCGGGGCTGCCGGTGTTCGGCAGGTCCCCGTTGCCGCCACCACCGGTGCCGCCGCCGCCGTTACCGCCGCCGCCGCCGTCACCGTCGTTCCCACCACCACCACCTCCGCCGCTGCCGCCGGCGAAGGTGAGCGGGATCTCGGCCGTGTTGGGGCCCTGGTTCCCGGGAGCGGTGACGGCGAGGACGCAGGCGCCCGCCTTGCTCGTGCAGTCGACGCCGCCCGCCTTGGCGACCATCTTGATCTTGGCGTCCTTGGACTTGTCCTTGGTGATGAAGTTGCCGTCGGCGTCGGTGCCGCCGAGGATCGCCCCACCGGTGTCCTGTGCGGCGCAGTCGCTCGGCAGCTTGGGGCCGGGCTTGCACAGGCCGAGCGTCACGAAGGTCTCGTTGGCGGTCATGCCGGTCACCTGGACGGTGATCGTGTCACCCGCCTTCAGTCCCGTGGTCTTGCTCGCGGTGATCTTCGGCGCGGCCAGCGCGGACGGCGCGAACGCGAGCACGCTGGCCCCCGCGATGGCGGCGACGGTGCCCGCGCGTCTCTTGATTCCGGTCACGGCGTTGCTCCTCCTGGTTGTCAGCTGCGGCGTTCTGGTCATCGGCTGCGGCGTTGGACGACGGTGACGACGGCACCGGCGAGGACGATGAGGCCCGTGGTGACGGCCCAGAGCGGGGTGGACGGGCCGCCCGTGCCGGGTCCGGGGCTCGCGGCGGGCGCCGCGGACGTCTGGACGGCGGCGCCGCCCTTGAACGACGAGCCCTTGAAACCGACGCGGACGATCGCGGTGTTGGCGTCGACGACGGCCTTCGGCACCGCGCCCGGCAGCGGGCCCGCGCCGATGACGCACTGCCGGCTCATGCAGTCGATGCCGCTGAACTTCGTCCGCGCCTTGAGCTTGACCTCGGGGAACCCGCCCTTGGCGTCGATGTTGACGAAGGTGGCGCCGCCGCCGAGGTCGCAGTCCTTGAGCCCGTTGGTGTAGCCCTCCCGGCACAGCCCCACGGCGACCGACTTCAGTCCCGGCCGGAACCCGGTCCCGGTGACGGTGATCGCCTCGCCCTCGGCGAGGTCGGCGCTGCGGCTCACCTGGAGCGCGGGCGCGGCCGCCGTTCCGGCGGCGACGGCGGGCAGGACCGGAGTGCTCAACACCGCCGCGGCAAGTGCGATCGCGATCAACGGGCGGAACCTCCGGTGCTTTCGGCCACCGCCGGGCGGCGGGCCTCATCGGGCGCGGGGACGGGGATCTCGGTGACGCGGTCGCGTTCGACCGCGTAGCCCCGGCGCGCGAGCGCGTGGATCTCCGGGGCGGCCGGGACGGCGACCAGCACGGCGGTGCCGGTGGCGGCGAGCCGGCTCAGCACGGCGTGGACGGCTCCGGCGGACGGACCGGCGGCGATGCCGTCCACCAGCAGCAGCCGGGGCCGGGTGAGCAGGGCCTCGGCCAGGGAGAGCAGGTGCCGCTGCGCGTCCGTCATCGTCGTGACGTGCCCGCCGCCGAGGCCGCGCAGCGCGGGGAAGACGTCCAGGGCGGCCCGCGCGGCGCCGTCGGGGTCGGCATGCCCCATGGCGTGGGCGTGGCCTGCCAGCCCCTCGGCGACCGGCCGCCCGTCCGGGACGCGCGGCTCGGGACCGGCGAGGTGGCACAGCCCGAGCCGCATCCGCTGCCCGGCGTCGAGCGCGGTCAGGTCGGCGCCGCCCAGCAGGATCCTGCCGCGGCAGGGCGCGTGGCCCGCGAGGGCGGCGAGCAGCACGCTCGCGCCGGGGCCGGACAGCGCGACGGTCTCCCCCGCCGCCATCGCCAGCCCGGCGCGGCGCAGCGGGACCTTGCCGCGCGGGACCGACAGGGCGCGGACGTGCAGGAACGGCGGCGGCGAGAGCTCTGGGCCGCGGACGAGCAGCGCCAGCAGCGCGCCGAGGACCGGCGGCAGCGCGGTCAGCGCCAGGGCGGTCCCCTCGGCGAACGACCCGCGCAGGGCGGCGGCGCAGCCGAAGCCGGCCATCGCCCCGACCACGGCGGCGGCCCCGGTGAGGCCGGCCGCCGCCAGAAGGCGCGTTTCTGGCAGCGGCCGGAGTACGGCGGTGTCGAGGGCGGCGGTGGCCAGGCAGGCCGCGGCCAGGGCGACGGCGAACCCGGCCGCGAGCAGTTCCGGGCCCGGCGCGCACGCCATCAGCAGCGGCGCCGCCGCGCCCGCGAGCAGCAGCCACGGGAGGGTCTGCGCGGCTTCGGCCGCGCGGCGCCCGAGGACGACCAGCACGAGCGCCGGCAGCAGCGCCCACGCCAGGTACCGGACGGGGTCGGCGCCGAGCAGGTCCCATCGGAAGGTCAGCAGGTGCAGGCCGCCCATGAGCGACGCGCCGACGATCCACCCGGTGAGCAGGTGGACGGGCAGTGCCGCCCGGACGTCCCGGAGGGCGCCCCGTGCCGCGGGACGGCCGGACGGCGCGGGGGCGGCCCCGGCTCCGGCGGCGAAGGCGGCGGCCAGGACGGCGGCGAGGAGGCCCGCGACCACCAGCGCCGTGCCGGGGTCGGCGGAGCGGGCGGTCGCGATCCACGCGGCGGCGGCCGTCCCGGCGAGCGCGGCCGCCTGCCCCCAGGCGGGCGCCCCGGGCGTCCGGGCGGCGCACGCCCGGGGCACGGCGAGCAGCGGGCTCGCGAGGAGGCCGGCCGCCATCAGGCCGGTGGCGAACACCGGCACCGCCGGAACCGCTCCCGCCAGGGCGATACCGAGCCCGGCGAGCGCTCCGCCGGCCGCGGTCAGCCGATGCGGGCGCACCCGCCGGGCCAGCCGCAGCACGCCGGCGAGGCCCGCGCAGGCGAGCAGGAGCCCGGTCAGCGCCATGTAGTCGACGACGTCGCCGGGGATCTTCACGACGCCGCCGAGCGCGTCGGCGAGCAGCACCACGGTGCCGCCCGCCAGCGGCCCGGAGGCCGCTCCCGCGGCCTCGGCGGCGCGGCGCGGCGCGGCGGTCATCGCGTCTCTCCCCTCGGCAGGGCGAGGAACCGCTCCAGCGCCTCGGCGTCGACGGTCCCCGCGGGGTCGCCGGTCCGGCGCTCCAGGTAGCCGATCAGTTCCTCGCGGTCGACCACGTAGGCGCCGGTCGGCGACGGCGCCACCGAGTCCAGGTAGCCGATCACATCGGTGAGCTCCACCGTCCCGGCCGGGCGGGCGGCCGCCGGCTGCGGCGCCGGGGGCGCCGCCGGGCGGAGCCGCCGCCGGCGCCGGGCCCTCGCCCACCGGCCGAGCGTCAGCCGCAGGCCGACAAGCAGGAGCAGCGCGGCGAGCGCGTTCGCGCCGAGCAGTCCCCAGGGGTAGGTGGTGAAGGTGGTCTCGAACGGGACGGAACCGGCGTACCGGCCTCCGACCACGAACTGCCCGAAGGCGGCCGGCGGCAGTACCACCGGGATCCGGTAGGTGGCGGTCTGCCCGGGGCGCAGCGTGCCGGTCTTCGGCGCGTCCAGCGGGCTGTCGGGGGTGTCTCCGGAACCCCAGCCGACCACCAGCGGTGCGTTCTCGATGGGCTCGGAGCCCGCGTTGCGGATCCGCAGCACCAGGGTGCGCCGCGGCCTGCCGCCGAACAGTTCGCCGCGGTCCCCGCCGCCGACGACCTCCAGGCCGACGACGTCCGCGCGGACGGGCGCGACGTCGCGGCGGACGCGCTCGACGGGGTGCCCCGCGACGGTGAACGGCGCGGTGACCGTGGCCGGCGTGCCGGACGCGCCGGGCAGCGTGCCGACGCGGACGACGCAGGGGCAGGCGGCGGGCGGAGCGCCCACGGTCAGCCCGGCCTCGAACGTCCCGGTGGGCGCGACCATCGCGGTGACGGCGCGCTCGGTGTCGCAGTCGGCCGAGCCGTGCACCGCCTGGGCGCCGCAGACCTGGACCTGCACGGTCGCCCCGGGCGTCCACGCGGTGCCGCGGATCCGGGCGGACGTGCCGACGGGGGCCGAGCCGGGTTCGACGGTGACGCCGGGGTCCGCGGCCCTCGACGGCAGCGCTTGCGCGGGCACGGGCTGGACGGCGAGGACGGCGAGGACCGTGAGCAGGACGGCGACGGGCTTGAGTGTCACAGGAAGACCCCCGTCTCGCGCGGGGTGAGCCCGGCCCGGTCCCGCCATCGGCGGATCAGCCTGGGCAGCACCGACCAGACCAGGAACACGGCGCCCACGAGGGTGAGCAGCGCGATCCAGGGCACGACGGTGAACCGGGTCTGGGCGCGGACGTCGATGCCGCCGGCGGCGACCATCTCCACCCGCACGGTGACCGTGTCCAGCGCCGGGGTGCCCTTCCAGGGCAGTGTGATCTCGGTGCGCTCTCCGGGCAGGATCTCCGGGAGGCGCCGGTCGGGCCACCGTTTGATCTCGCGGCCGAACGCGCCGGTGGCGCGGACGCGGACGGTGGGCGACATCCGCTGGTTGCCGGTGTTGACGACGGTGTAGCGGATCGTCCCCCGCCCGTGCTGGACGAACGGGATCGTCGGGTCGCTGCGGTTCACGCCGAGGCCGTCGGCGCGCAGGCCGGGGGTGAGCGGCCCGGCGACGCGCAGGTAGACGCGGGCGCCGACGGCCCGCCGGACCCCGACGCGGGCGCCGCCGCTCTCCTGGACGCTCTCGATGGCGGTGTTCAGCGCGACGACGCCGCCGATGTGCTCACCGGGGGTGGCGTTGGCGGGGATCTTCAACGTGAACGGGATCTCCTTCGCGGATCGCGGCGGGATCGTCGGCGACCCGGACTTCAGGGAGATCCAGGCGCCGACGTCCCGGGGCGTCTCCTCGGCGGTGCGCAGGGCGAATCCCGCGTCGCGGGGAGTGTTGTAGGCGTCGGTCCCGTACAGCCGGAATGTGATGGGCCGGGCGGTGAGGTTGGTGATCCGGACGACGTCCCGGACGGTCTTGCCGGGCGGCGCCTCGAACGAGAAGGAGGGCCGGGCGGCGAGGGCCCCGCTGCGGTTGGCGGGCCCCACCGACCAGGCCCCGTTCCCGGTCGCGGGGACGGGGGCCGGCTCGGCGGCCGCCGCCGCACCGCCGGGCGCGGCGGCGCCCGCGGCGAGCACCGCCGCGGCCGCGGCGGCGGCGATCCGGTGTCGGGGGGTCATCGATCACCTCGATGCGGCCGGGCGGAGTGCGCCGCCCGGCCGCGGGGGGTTGGAACGGTCAGGACAGCGTGAGGGTGAGGACGGCGGTGTACTGGCCCGCACCGGTCGCCGGCGGGACGGTCAGCTTCAGCCCGGCGCCGGCGGTGAACGTGCCGCCGACGATCTGCCCGGCCCCGTCGGGTGCGCTGCACAGCGTGGCCGCCGTGGCGGTGCTGAGCGGGCCGGTGCTGCCGGGGGTGACGGCGCTGGCGCCCGGTGCGCCGGTGCAGGACGGCGTCCAGGACAGGTTGCCCGCCGGGATCTTCGTGCCGGCGGGCGCCGAGAAGTCGGTCAGCGTGCCGGTGAGCGACCATCCGGTGCTGCCGCCGCGCGCGTCGATGACCTCGACCTGCTTGAGCGAACCGGTCGCGGTCTGCTCGGTGCCGTCCAGCGTCACCGGGGTCAGGTCGACCTCGCCCGGCTGGCGGGACATGGTGAGCGGCCCGCCGTTGACGGTCAGGTTGATCTGCTGCTCGCCGCACCGCTCCGCGGGCTGGTCGGCGCACGCGCCGGTGGGCGGAGCCGTCTTCTCGGTGACGGTCAGCGCGACGCTCTTGCTCACCGCGCCCTGGGTGACCACGATGGTGCGGGCGCCCGGAGCGGCGGACTCGGCGACGGTCGCCGAGGCGGTGAGCTTGCCGGACGCGTCGGCCGACGCCGTCACGTCGGTCAGGTCGCCCGCCTCGCACGCGGCGCCGCCGGCGTCGCACAGCGCCAGTTCCACCGCGCCCGGCTCCCAGCCGGAGCCGGTGATGGCGACGGTGCCGCCCTGGACGACGGTGGACGGGCTGACCGACGCCCCGGGGCCGCCCTCGGCCACGTTGATCGTCGCCAGCGGCGCGGGGGCCGCCTTGGGCGCGCAGGTGATGGTGGCCTGGGCGCCGGCCTCGGCGACGATCGTCAGCCCGGCGGGGGCGATCTTCACCGCGCCGGCGGCGCTGAGCGTGAGCTTGCCGGAGACCTTTCCGATCGGCAGCTCACCGTACGCGGGGATCGTCTGGGTGCGCTTCGGCGCCTCGATCGGCGCTGAGCCCGACTGCGCGCCGGATACGGTGACGGTGCCGGTGGTGACCCAGGAGTTCACCGGCAGCGGCGCGACCCCGGGCAGGTTCGAGAAGTCGGCCTCGACGGTGACCTCGTCCCCCACCTCGGCCGACGCGGGGGTGGTCACCGTCACGGTGGCGTTGTAGTCGAACGTGGTGCTGAAGATCTTGCACTGGTAGGGAACCTGTCCCGTGTCGGCGTGCGCCAGGCCCGCCGCGGCCACCGGCACCGTGACGGCGCCGGCCGCGGTGACGACCGCGGCGGCTCCGCGCAGGGCGGTGCGTGTTCGTCTCATCTTCGTCGCCGCTCCTCTCGACTCTGTTTCGGAGGAGGAAACAGAGTTTCGCAACGTGCGGATAGCGAAACCGCTACGAACCGGCGATGTCAAGGGCCGGACGTCACTGGAAACACAATCGTTTCACTCTGGGGATCGCTGTTTCCCCACCAAAGGGTTACGGTTCCTGGCCATGCGCACGGTGCTGCGAACCATGGCCGAGCTGTCGATGACCGCCGGCCTCGTCCTCGCCCTCTTCGTCGGCTACCTCTCCTGGGGGACCGGCGAGTACACCCATCGGCAGCAGGGCGCCCTGCACGACGACCTCGAACAGCAGTGGAACACCGCGCGGGCCAGGAAGCTGGCGGCCGCCGGGCCGCGGCAGCAAGCGGCGTTCGCCGCCCCCGCCCCCTCCGAAGGCCAGGCCTACGTGCGGCTGCGGGTGCCGAAGTTCGGATCGTCCTACCGGTACACGGTCGTGGAAGGCGTGGGGGTCGCCGACCTGCGCAAGGGCCCGGGGCACTACCCGGGGACGGCTGGACCGGGCGAGATCGGGAACATGGCCGTCGCCGGCCACCGCACGACCTACGGCGGGCCGTTCGAGCGCAACGGCGAGCTGGCGCGCGGCGACGAGATCCTCATCGACACGGCCACCACGACCTATGCCTACACGGTGACGGGCCGGACCGTCGTGCGGCCCAGCCGCACCGACGTGACCGCGCCCGTGCCGGGCAAGCCGGGCCGCAGGCCCCGCAAGGCGACGCTCACGCTCACCACCTGCCATCCGAAGTTCTCGGCCGCCTACCGGCTGGTGGTCTTCGCCGAGCTGAGCGGACGCCGGGCGCGCACCGCCGCCGCCTGAGAACCCGTGTTACGGTTCGCACAGCGAAACACCGTTTCCAAATTGAAGGAGGACGTCCGTGGGGGCGCACACGCACGGCTGGTGGATCCTGCTGCACCTGGTGCTCTTCGTCTTCTGGCTGGGCGGCGACCTCGGGGTCTTCTACTCCAGCCGGTACGTCCTCAAGCCGGACCTGACCCCGGCAGCGCGCGCCACGGCGCTCAGCGTGATGAGCGGGCTCGACCTCGGCCCGAAGATCTGCCTGGTGCTGTTCCTGCCGAGCGGGGTGACGCTCATGGCGCTGGACTCGCACGGCGCCGAGGTGTTCGGCGCGCCCGCCTTCGGCTGGTGGCAGGTCCTGCTCGTGTGGCTGTTCGCCGCGGCCTGGCTCGCCGCCACGATCGCCGACCACCGCACGCACGGCCGCTTCCCCTGGGTGCGCCGGGCCGACTGGGCGGTCCGGATCGCGCTCATCGCCGCGCTCGCCGGCGTGGCCGCCTACACGCTGTTCGCCGACCGCCCGTTCGGCGTCACCACCGACCCGCGCTGGCTCGGCGGCAAGGTCGCCCTCTACACCGCCGCCATCGCCTGCGGGCTCGGCATCCGGATCACGCTGCGTCCCTTCGGGCCCGCCTTCGGCACCCTGATGGGCGGTGGCTCCACCCCGGAGGTCGAGCGGGCGCTCCGGCGCTCGGTGGACGGCTGCCTGCCCTACGTGTTCGGCATCTGGGCGGCCGTCCTCGGCGCCGCCGCGCTCGGCGTGTTCAAGCCCGGCGCCGATCTGTGACCGGCGCCCCCGGTGTCATCCGCCGTAACCGAGCTGGCCGGAGATACGGGCCGCCGACTCCACCAGCGGCGGCGCGCACTCGCTCATCCGCGGCTTGAAGCGGATGAGCGGGCCCGCCACGCTGAGCGCCGCGATGACCCGGCCGTCGTGGTCGAAGATCGGCGCGGCGATCGAGGCCGTCCCCTCCTGGCGCTCCCCCTGGGACGAGGCGTACCCGCGCTTGCGGATCGCGGCCAGCTCCCTGCGGAGCCGCTCCTCGTCCACGATGGTCCGCTCGGTCAGCGCCTCCAGCCCGTGCCGGGCGAGCAGCCCGCCGACCTCGGCCTCGTCCTGGAAGGCCAGGATCACCTTGGACGAGCTGCCCGCGTGCAGCGGGTAGGGGATGCCGAGGCTGACCTCCACCCGCAGCTCGTGCGGCGGGACGACCTGGTCGACGTACAGCCGGGTGTCGCCCCGGCGGATCGACAGGGTGGCGGTCTCCCCCAGCTGCTGGGCGAGCCGGCGCAGCTCGGGGGCGGCCAGCGCACGCAGGTCCATGCGGGAGAGGTAGGCGCGGCCGAGCGCGATGGCGGCGTGCCCGAGGGCGTACCGGCGGGTCACCGGGTCGACGGTGATGAGCTCGCGGCTGCGCAGCGCGGTCAGGATGCGGTGCACCGCGGCCTTGGTCAGCCCGAGCTCGGTGGCGATCTCGGTCACCCCGAGGTCGGGCCGGCCGCTGCGGCCGAACAGCAGCAGGACGTCCATCGCGCGCTCGACGGCGGCGATCGACCGGCTCTGCCCCTCGCCCTCCTCGGCGGGGGACGCGGGGACGCTCGAAGAGGTCGCACTGCGCGACACGGCGAATCCTTCCGACGGGACGGGACCAGCAGCAGTCTAGGCCATCCCGTTTCCCTTACGGAAACACTCGTCACCGAATCGGGGCGTTGACACCCGCTCCGCGCGCTCGTTACCGTGAGCGTTACAGTGTTTCGTGGAGCGAAACGAAAGGGCACGATGCCGTGACGGTCGACGCGCAGACCTTCCGTGCGGTGCTCGGCCAGTGGCCGACCGGCGTCGCGGTGGTCACCACCACGTCCGCGACGGGCTGGCACGGCATGACCGCCGGCTCGTTCGGCAGCGTCAGCCTCGATCCGCCGCTGGTGATGGTCTGCCTCGCGCGGCACATCTACACCCACGAACTGGTCGAGCGCAGCGGCGTGTTCGCGGTCAGCGTCCTCGGCAAGGACCAGGCCGCCATCGGGCACCGGTTCGCGGGCCGCGAGGAGGGCGACCGGTTCAGCCGTGGCTCCTGGAGCGCCGCGCCGACCGGCGCGCCCGTGCTCGGCGAGGCGGTCGCCTGGCTCGACTGCCGGGTCGTGCACGCCTACCCCGGCGGCGACCACACGATCTTCGTCGGCGAGGTGCTGACGGCCCGGACGCCGCGCCGCACCGCGCCGCTGCTGTTCCACTCCCGCGCCTGGGGCCAGCTCGCCGACCCCCTGCCGGACCAGGTGACGATCGCCGACACCGGGCTGGCCGCCGCGCTGCACCGCAGGCTCACCGCGTCCGGCACCGCGCCCGCCCGCGTGACGCGGGCCGGCGTCGCCAGGCTGCTGGAGTCGGTCCGCGCCGCGGGCGTCCGCGTCCGGACGCCGTTCCCGCCCGCCGGCATGCCGGACGGCGCGCCGCAGGGGGCACCCCGCGAGACACCCGTCAAGGCGCCGCACGAGGCCTGGTCGATGCTGGTCGAGGACGCGGCGCGCCTGGTGGAGGTGCCGCGGGAGTCCGGGATCACCGTCGAGATCGCGGACGGCCCCGGCGCCGTCCGGCTGATCGAGGCGGCCCGCGCCCGGGGCCTGACCGTCATCGGACGGGTGAGCGACGTCTTCGCCCCCGCCCGGCAGCAGGACGTGCTCGCCGCCGTCGACCGGATGGTCGCCGCCGGGTGCGCCGAGATCGCGCTCGACGAGGGCCCCGAGGCCGCCTCCCCGCTGCTCGTCCGCAACCTGCTCCAGGAGGCGGTGGCCCGCGCGCGGCCGGTGCCCCTGCGGGTGCGGCTGCGCGAGGCCTACGGGCTCGGCCTCGCGAACGCGCTGACCGCGATGAAGAGCGGCGTGCGCGACTTCGACGTCACGCTCGGCGGCATCGACGGCGGGCTCTGCGCGGAGGACGTGCTGTTCCTGGCCGCCCGCCTCGACGTCGCCACCCCGATCGACCGGGCCGCCCTGGTGGCCGCCGCCGCAGACCTGGAGGCCGTCTGGGGGTCGGCCCTTCCCGGCCGCACCTACCGGGCCGCTTCCTGACCAGCTGAAGGGATCCAGCCGATGACCCAGCCGACGACACGGCCGACGACGCCGACCGGCGCACGGCTCGTCGAGTCCATGACCGCCGCCGAACTCGAGCGGGCCGAACGCGTGGAGGCGGTGCTGCCGTCGCTGCGCGAGGCCGCCGCGGCCGCCGACGCCGCGGGCGAGTTCCCGGCCGGGCACGTGGCGCTGCTGCGCGACGCCGGACTGCTCGGCCTGGTGGTGCCCACCGAGTACGGGGGCCTCGGCGGCGGGCTGCGCGACCTGGCCGCCGCCACCTACGCCATGGGCAGCGCCTGCCCGTCCACCGCGCTGTCGTACTTCTTCCACAACACCAGCGCCTCGCGCGGGCTGCTGCCGCTGGAGGCCGTCGAGGCCGGCCTGTTCAGCGGCGACGAGGTGAAGCCCGTGCGGGCGTTCGCCGAGAAGGTGCTGGGCAGGATGGCCTCCGGGACCTGGATGGCCAACTTCGCCAGCGAGGAGGTGAAGTCGTCCAGCGCCAACATCGCGATCGCGACGACCGCGACCCCGGCCGAGGGCGGCTGGCTCCTCAACGGGGTGAAGTCGTTCGGCTGCGCCACCGGGGTCGCCGACACCTACCTCGTGACGGCCCGGCTCGACGGCACGTCGAACGCCGACGGGCTCGCGCTCTTCCTGGTGCCGCGCGACGCGCCCGGCGTCGTGCCCCGCGACCCGTGGAACGGGCTCGGCATGCGGGCGTCCAACAACCACGGGGTGACGCTCACCGACGTGTTCATACCGGCGGACGAGGCCCTCACCGTCCCCGGCGCGTTCGTGCGGATGCTGCAGATGAGCCGGGGCAGCTTCGTCGGCAACCAGCTCGCCATCGCGGCCTGCTACCTCGGCGCGACGCAGAACGTCTACGACTTCGCCCTCGACCGGCTCACCCGCAAGACCTTCGCCGACTCCGGCCGGCCGATCGCGTCCTCGCCGATGCACCAGGTGATCATCGGCGACATGACCGAGCGGCTGGAGACGGCCTACCTGTGGATCCGCCGGCAGCTGGAGCTGGAGACCTCCGAGCCGCCGCTGCGGCCGAAGCCCGAGGTGTACCGGCAGTGGCGGATCGCCAAGGGCGACATCACCGAGGCGTGCTTCCAGGTCGCGCTCGGCGCGTTCAAGGCGTGCGGAACGTCCGCCGCCACGATGGACGGGGTCATCGGCCGGACGCTGCGCGACCTCGCGATGGGCCTGGTGATGACGTTCCCGGCGGAGCGGGGCAGGCTCGAGGCCGCCCAGGTCCTCACCGAGAGCAAGGAGAACGAGCTGTTCGCGAGCGTACCGAAGTGAGCGGGAGGCATCGCGATCTGGTCGGCGGGGACTGGGCGGACACGCCCGGGAACGGTCCGGTCCTGGAGGACCCGGCGACCGGCGAGGAGATCGGCCCCGCCGGAATCACCGGCGAGGAGCGGGTGGAGCGCGCGCTCGCCGCGGCCGAGGCCGCCGCGGACGGCTGGGCCGCGCGCCCGGCCGCCGAGCGCGCGGACCTGCTGGAGGAGATCGCCGGCGCGCTCGAACCGGTGACCGCGGAGATCGCGGCCCTGGAGGCCGCCGCCACCGGCGTCCCGATCCGGCAGGCGGCCCCGCTCGGCATGATCGTGTCCGGCTCGTTCCGGCTGGCGGCCGGGCAGTTGCGCGACGGCTGGCTCGACGGCGCGGTCACCCGCGACGACGGCCGCGCGGTCGAGGTGCGGCGGCTGCCGTGGGGCCCGGCGCTGTGCCTGGTCCCGTGGAACGCGCCCGCGCCGATGGCCGCGCACAAGGTCGCCAACGCGCTCGCCGCGGGCTGCCCCGCGATCCTCAAGCCCAGCGAGGGCGCGCCGCGGGGCAGCCAGCGGTTCGCCGAGGTCGTCGCGGGCGTGCTGGCCGAGCGGGACGTCCCCGGCGGGGTGTTCCAGCTCGTGCACGGCGACGGCGGCACCGGCGCCCAGTTGACCGGCGACCCCCGGATCCGCGCGGTGTCGTTCACCGGCGGGGCCGCCGGCGGCCGGTCGGTCGCCGCCGCGTGCGCCGCCGGGATCAAGCCGGTGCAGCTCGAACTCGGCGGCGTCAACCCGCTGGTCGTGATGCCGGACGCCGATCTCGACCGCGCCGCGCGCGCGGCCGTCGACCTGCTCACCACGCTCAACGGGCAGTGGTGCCGCGCGCTGGGCCGCCTCATCGTGCCCGAGACCGTCCAGGACGCGCTGCTGGACGCGATCGGCGAACGGCTCGCGGCGCTGCGCGCGGGCCCGCCGCTGGACGAGGACACCGACTTCGGGCCGCTGGTGCACTCGCGCCACCGCGACCTGGTCGCCGCGCAGCGGGACGCGCTCGGCGGGCGCCTCGTCTCCACCACCAAGGTGCCGGACGAGGGCAACTACCTGGCCCCCGCGCTCGTCGCGGGCGTGGATCCGGGCGACGCCACCGAGGAGATCTTCGGGCCCGTCGCCACCGTCCACCCGTACCGGACGCTGGACGAGGCCGTCGCGCTGGCCAACGGCACCGCGTACGGGCTGGAAGGGTACGTGACCGGCGCCGACGAGGACGCCGCGCTGGCGGTGGCCCGGCGCATCCGGGCCGGGGAGGTCAAGGTCAACGGGTCCAGCGTGATGAGCCTGCACCTGTTCACGCCGCGCCCCGCCTGGGGTTCGTCCGGGCTGGGCGAGGAGGGCACGGCGGAGACGCTGCGCTTCTTCACCAACCCGCGGGTCGTGGGCGTGGAGGACGGGTTCGCCCTGCACTCCCGGGAGGCGTGATGGCGCGGGTGCTGGTCGCCGGAGCCGGTCCGGTGGGGCTCACCGCGGCGCTGGCCCTGGCGCGCCGGGGCGTCCCGGTCACCGTCCTGGAGGCCGAGCCCGCGCTGGCGGCCGAGTCGCGCGCGTCCACGTTCCACCCGCCGTCCCTGGAGATGCTGGACGAGCTGGGCGTGCTGGACGCGCTGCTGGAGCGCGGTCTCGTCTCCCGGACGTTCCAGTACCGGGAGCGGCGCGGCGGCATCATCGCCGAACTGGACCTGTCGGTCCTGTCCGGCGACACGCCGTACCCGTTCCGGGTGCAGTGCGAGCAGAGCAAGCTCACCCCGATCCTGCGCGAGCACCTGCTCGAAGCGGGCGGCGAGGTGCGGTTCGGCGCCGCCGTGCGGGACGTCCTCCCGCACGCGGGCGGCGTGGAGGTCGCGACCGCGGGCGGCCGTTTCCGCGGCGACTGGCTGATCGGCGCGGACGGCGCCGGCTCGGCGGTCCGGCGCTCGCTGGGCGTCGGGTTCGAGGGCATGACGTACCCGGAGCGCTTCCTGGTCGCCTCGACCCGGACCGACATCGAGGCTCTGCTGCCCGGCATCGCGGCGGTGAACTACGTCTTCGATCCCGAAGAGTGGCTGGTGCTGCTGCGCACCCCCGACCACTGGCGGGTGCTGTTCCCGACCCCCGAGGGCACGCCGGACGACCACGAGCTGGCGCGGCTGCCCGAACGGCTGCGCGGCGTCGCCGACGCGCCCTGGGACGTCGCGCACGCCAGCCTGTACCGCGTGCACCAGCGCGTCGCCGCGACGTTCCGGACCGGCCGCGTGCTCCTCGCCGGGGACGCCGCGCACGTCAACAACCCGCTCGGCGGCATGGGCATGAACAGCGGCATCCACGACGCCGTGCGGCTGGCGGGCGCGCTCGCCGACGTCCTGGACGGCGGTCCGGAGGCGGCGCTCGACGCCGCCGCGGCGGCGCGCCGGGAGACGGCGCGGTCGTTCGTGCAGCGGGTGACCCACGCCAACTGGGAGCGGATGCGGTCCGACGATCCGGCCGCGTACCACGACGAACTCCGCAAGCTCGCCGGTGATCCCGTGGAGCTGCGGCGGTACCTGCTGCGCACCTCGATGATCGCCTCGCTGCGGGACGCCGCCTGATGCCCGGTGAGATCGTCCGGGAGAACCCGGCCCGGCTCGAGGAGATCGTCGGCCGGGTCCCGGTGGCCGGTGAAGCGGAGGTGGATCGGGCCGTCCGGGACGCGGAGGCGGAGCAGCGCGCGTGGCGGCGCCTGCCCGTCGACGAGCGGGCGGGCGTCCTGCGCGAGGCCGCCGACGCCGTCGACGCCCTGCCCGGCGCGGCCGAGCTGCTGGCCCGCGAGTCCGGCAAGCCGCTCGCCGACTGCGCCGGGGAGCTGCGGTTCGCCGCCGCCTACCTGCGCTGGATCGCCGGGCAGGCGCCCGCGGCGCTCGCCGACCGGGAGACCGACGACGCGGCCGGGCGGCTGGTCCTGCGGCACCGCCCGTACGGAGTGGTCGCGGCCGTCACGCCGTGGAACGCGCCGATCATCCTCGCCCTGCTGAAGGTGGGGCCGGCGCTCGCGGCCGGCAACACGGTGGTGGTCAAGCCGTCGCCGCTCGCGCCGCTGACGATCGGCCGCGTGCTGGAGGCGTTCCCGGCCGGGCTCGTCCGCGTGGTGCACGGCGGCGCCGCGACGGGCCGGACGCTGGTCGGCCACCCCCGCGTGCACCGGATCGCGTTCACCGGCGGGAGCGAGGCGGGCCGCGCGATCGGGGCGGCCGCCGCCCAGGCGATCACCCCGGTCCTGCTGGAGCTCGGCGGCAACGACCCGGTCGTCCTGCTGGACGACGCGGACCTCACCGGCGAGGCGATGGACCGGCTCGTCATGGCGTCCTTCGCCACCGCGGGCCAGGTCTGCATGGCCGCCAAGCGCCTGTACGCGCCGAGGTCGCGGCTGGCCGAGGTCCGCGACGCCTATCTGGCGGCGGCCGAGCGCGTCCTCGTCCTCGGCGACCCCCTGGACGAGGGGACCACGGTCGGCCCGGTCATCTCGGCGGACGCCGCCGACCGGATCCGGGCCCTCATCAGCGGCTCGGTGGAGCGCGGCGGCACCGCCGTGGAGCTCGGGGCGGTCCGGGCCGAGCTGGAGCGCGGCCATTTCGTCCGGCCGGCGCTGGTCATGGACGTGGCCGACGACGCGCCGATCGTGGCGGAGGAGCAGTTCGGCCCGGCGGTCCCGCTGCTGGCCTACGACGACGAGGACGAGGTGGTGGCCCGCGCCAACGCCGGCGACCTCGGCCTCGGCGCCTCCGTCTGGTCCGCCGACGAGGACCGCGCGTTCGCGTTCGCCCGCCGGTTCGACGCCGGCTTCACCTTCGTCAACACCCACAACCGCACCGGGATGGCGCTGCGCGCGCCGTTCGGCGGGGTGAAGCGCAGCGGGCACGGCCGCGAGTACGGGGTCGAGGGCCTGCTGGAGTACGCGCAGCCCTGCGCGATCCACGCGCCCGCCGCGTTCCGCGCGGGCGGCGGCGGGATGGGCGCGGGCGCCTACCCGAGCTGACCGCCGCGTCGTTACCCAATCGCGGCGCCCGGCCCATTGCCCTCCCGCCCGGCGGGGTGCTTAATGGGGATGCCATATTGGAAACTCTGTTTCTCTCTACGAAACAGAGCGGTTGCCCCTCGGAGGCAGCATGCGCCCCGTCCATGCCGTCCGCTCCCTGACCGGAGCCACCGCCGCCGTCCTCGCCCTCACCGCGGCGAGCGCCCTCTCCCCCGCCCACGCCGCCGTCACCCGCGTCCAGACCACGGTCGAGATCCGCTGCGCGTTCACGACCCTGCAGCAGGACGCCGACTGGTACTTCCCGTCCGGCACGCCCCAGGGCCTGGTGTGGCTGCAGCACGGCTTCGCCCGCTCCAACGCCAACGTCGCGGACCTCGCGTCCAGGTACGCCGGCGCCGGCTACCTGGTGTTCGCCCCGACCCTGCCCACCGCGAACCTCCTCGGCTGCACGCTGCAGAACATCGGCAACAACACCGACTTCCTCGGCAACGTCGCCGACCTCTTCGCCAAGATGGGCGACCCGTCCGACAAGCTCGGCCGCAGCTTCGCCAAGGCCAAAGCCGAGGCGGGACGCCCCGGGCTCGCGCTGCCCGGCTCCCTGGTCTTCTCGGGGCACTCGGCGGGCGGCGAGGCCGTCAGCTACGTCGCCGGACGGCTCCGCACCGACGGCGCGGCGACCTGGGCCGGGCTCCGCGGCCTGGTGCTGCTGGACCCGGTGAAGTCGTTCATCGGCGACAACCTCGGCACCGGGCTGGCCGCGGTGGACGGGACCGGCCGCATGGTCCGCACGATCTCGGGCCCGGACGGCACCTGCAACAACAGCGGCAGCGGGACCGACGCTCTCCAGGCCGGCGTGCACGCGCCGTTCGTCGGCGTCCGGCTGACCGGCGGAGCGCACACCGACGCCGAGGGCGCGAGCACCGACGCCGTGGGGACCCTCGCCTGCGGCACCCCGAAGGCCGAGAACATCGCGACCCTCCAGACGTTCGCGGTGGCCTGGGCCAAGGACGCCTTCAACGGCACCCAGACCGCCGGGTACCTGCCAGGCGGCTCCTACTACCAGTCCCAGGCGTCCACGGGCAGGATCGAGACCCTGTCCGGCGCCTCCTGACCGCGCCCCCCGCCCGCCGACCGGCGGGCGCGGCCCGGTCGACGTGAAGTTTCTTCGCGACGGCTCTGGCGGACCGGGGACCACACTTGTAAGGTTTTGGAAACAGCGTTTCGCTAGAGGAACCGGGAGGCCCGATGGGTCCGGTCCGGGTGGCCGCCGTCCAGTTCGCGGCGGGCCTCGATGTGCCCGGCAACCTCGCCACCTGCCTGCGCATGGTGGATCGGGCGTCCGCCCAGGGTGCGAGCATCATCGTTCTGCCGGAGTTCTGCAACCGCCTGTCCTGGTACGAGGACCGGGCGTCCGCCGAGCGGCACGCCTGTGCCCTCGACGGCCCGTTCCTCACCGCCATCGCGGAGCGGGCCGCGGCGCACCGCGTCCACGTCAAGCTCAACGTCACGCTGGCCGGCGCGGACGGCCGGATCACCGTCAGCAGCCTGCTGTACGGCCCGGACGGCGCGCTGCTCGGCCGGTCCGACAAGCTGACGCTGATGGGCGCGGAGGGCGACCACCTCGACCCCGGCACCGCCGCCGGGCCCGTCATCGCCACCCCGCACGGCCGGCTCGGCATGTACGCCTGCATGGAGGGCGTCACCAGCGACGTCCCGCGCGACCTGGCGGTGCGCGGCGCGCAGGTGCTGCTCAACAGCCTCAACTCGTTCGCCACCGACGAGGCCGGCCTGCACATCCCCGTCCGCGCCGCGGAGAACAAGGTGTGGGTGGTGGCGGCCAACAAGGTCGGCCCGCTGCTGCCCACCGCGCTGCTGCCCGCGATCGCCGAACGGCTGGGCGTGCCGCCGCAACTCCTCGACGGCGCGGGCGAGAGCCAGATCGTCGCGCCGGACGGGACGGTCGTGGCGAAGGGGCCGCGCACCGGCGAGGCGGTCGTCGTCGCCGACATCGACCCGTCGCTCGCCGACCGCAAGACCCGCCCGGACGGCACCGACCTGTTCGCCTCCCGCAGGCCGCGCCTGTACGCGCCGATCGTCCGGCCGCCCCGCCCCCGCGAGGCGGCGCCGGGCGACGAGAAGCTGGACGTGGCCGTCGTCCGCGACCCCGGCCTGGTCCGTCAGGCCGCGCACGCCGGCGCCGAGCTGATCGTCCTGCCCGAGCTGGCGTTCGGCACGGACAGGGACGCCGGCGAGGTCGTCGGCGAACTGGCAGGCGCGCTCCAGGGCACCACCGCGCACGCGGTGACCAGCGTCCGCGCGGGTTCCTCGCACGCCGCCTACCTGGTGAACGCGGACGGCCTCGCCGGAACCCAGCCGCAGCTGCACGCCAGCGCCCGGCACTCCGGCTGGGCCACCGAGTACGGCGAGCGACTCGAGGTCTTCACCCTCCCCTGGGGGCGGCTCGCGCTCGTGACCGGCGACGACGCCCTCTACCCCGAGGTCTTCCGCCTCGCCGCGATCGCCGACGCGGACGCGGTCGCGGTGCCCTTCACCCCCGCGGAGGACTGGGAGACCGCGCTCGGGCTGCCCGAACGGGCCGCCGAGAACCGGCTGAACGTCATCGCCTCCGGGCCGGAAGGCGGGCTGATCCTGGCGCTCCCCGCCGACTTCACCCTCTGGACGGCCTGGCAGGGCCCGTTCGAGGGCCGCATCAGCCATCCCCTGATCACCCGCGCCACCGAGCCGGTCACCGTGGCGGCCGTCCACCCCGCCCAGGCCGTCAACCGGCTCGTCTCCAAGAACACCGACCTGGTCGGCGGGCGTCCCGCGCAAGCGGTCGCCGCGCTGGCCGACGACGCACCGAGCGGAGCAGCCCGTTGAAGGAAACCCTGCAGCACGTCGAGCAGATGGTGGACGAGTCCCCCGTGGTCGACGTCACCGAGACCTTCCACCGGTTCGGCGACATCCTGACCGGCCTGAAGGCGAAGATCGACGCGCGGTTCGAGCTGACCCGCGACCCGTCCAGCGAAGCCCTGGAGTCCTACGGGAACCCGCCCGAGAGCCCCGGCGGGCGCCTGGCCGCCTACACCGGGCCCGAGGTCGACTGGATGGTCCACTCCTGGCTCGGGAACCCGACGGCGGGCTTCGCCAACCTGCACCTGACGGTGTGGCTCGGCCCCCAGGTCCGGGTGCCGCACCTGGGCATCGCGCTGCTGGTCTGGCCGGAGGGCTGGTTCTACGTCGACTCCATCCCGCGCACCAACCTCCTCGCCGACGGCGAGTACTACGACTCCTACTACGAGCCGCTCAACGAGGGATGGCTCGCGGTACGGGAGGAGAACCCGCAGCTTGAGTGGTTCACCAGCCGCGCCGGCTTCATCCGGACGAGCCTGTCCCCCACCGCGCACTGCTACTCCTTCCCCCGCGAGGACAAGAACATCGACCTGGTGGAGCGGCTGCTCACCGAGCATGTCGACCGGTGGCTCGGCTGGGTCGACGCGGCCCCGCCCGTGCCCGAGGAGGAGCGGGCCGAACTCGCCGCCACCGACCTCGCGACCCGGCGCAACATCGCCGAGCGCGACCCCGCGAACGTGATGGGCGTCCGTTACTTCGGGCAGGAGACCACCGACCGGCTCGTCCGGGCGCTGTGGGGCGGGGACCGAGAGCTGCCGCGTCCATGAGCGCGCCCATGAGCGCGCCCATGGACGTGCGGTCCCTGTGGTGGTCGGCGGACACCGGCGGGCCCGCCCCGTTCGGCACCGCGCACCTGAAGGTCTACTACCCGGCCCGCGCCGAGGGCACCGACGCCGAGCGGCTGTCCGGGGTGATCCCGCCCGACCCGCAAAACGCCCCCTACCCGGTGGTCGTGTTCTGCTCCGGCGTGAACGTCGAGCAGGCGGTCTACCGGGAGCTGGCGGCCGGCGTCGCCGCCGCCGGGTTCGTCGTCGTGACCTTCGACCGGGTGGCGGAGCTGTTCGGCGGCCAGTACGG
This sequence comes from Actinomadura chokoriensis, assembly GCF_041463665.1. GTDB lineage: Bacteria > Actinomycetota > Actinomycetes > Streptosporangiales > Streptosporangiaceae > Spirillospora > Spirillospora chokoriensis_A. The sequence continues at coordinate 64,419 of NZ_JAXCEJ010000009.1, read as the reverse complement.
GCTCACGCCGGGCGTCGACCTGGACGCGGCCCGCCCCGACGCCTACGGCACCCGCCCGACCTGCCCCGCCATCCCCGCCGTCCTGGACGCGCTGAGCGGGATCGACCTCCTCAAGGACGTGCTCGACCTCGACCGGATCGCCCTCGGCGGGCATTCGGCGGGCGGCACGGTCGTGCTCCAGTCGGCCCGGTTCGTCCCCGGCGTGCGGGCCTGCTTCGCCTACGGCACCCACACCATGGTCGCGACCATGCTGGGGTGGCCCGCCGGCACCGTGCTGCCCGCGCAGGTCGACTGCCCGGTACTTCTGGGCGTCGGCACCGAGGACGGCGTGATCATGGGCAGCTCGGACCGGTACGGGCAGGACGGCCCGTCCGACCCGGTCGCCCGCACCTTCGACGAGGCGCTGCGCGACCCGGACGACCTGCTCGCCGTCGTGCGCGGCGCCAACCACTTCGCCGTCGCGGACCCGGTCGACCCGACCGCGGCCCGCGCCTTCCTCGACCGGCGGCCCGAGACCGACCCGGACGAGGCCCGCCGTGCCTTCACCGGCCTGGTCACCGCGTTCCTGCGCGCGCACGTGCGCGGGGAGGACGTGACCCCCTCCGCCGATCCGGCGCTCATCGATCTGCGGCGCCGATAGGAGTCCCCATGCTCAAGAACTTCTGGTACGCGGTCGAGTTCGCGCACGAGGTGACCCGCCGCCCGCGGCGGGTGACGTGCCTCGGGCAGGACTTCGTCCTCTACCGCAAACGCGACGGCGCCGTGGTCTGCCTGTCCGACCTGTGCGTGCACCGCGGCGCGGCGCTGTCGGAGGGCAAGCTCGTCGGCGACGAGATCGCCTGCCCCTACCACGGCTGGCAGTACCGGCCGGACGGCGGATGCACCAAGATCCCGGCGAACCCGGCCGGGCGCGGCATCCCGAAGAAGGCCCGCGTCGACTCCTACCCCGTCCGGGAGGAGTACGGGATGATCTGGGCGTTCCTCGGCGACCTGCCCGAGGACGAGCGGCCGCCCATCCCGCACTTCCCCGAGCACGAGGACCCCGCGTTCCGCGCCGTCTACGTCCAGATGGTCATCGAGGCCAACTACGAGCGGACGTTCGAGAACGTCGTGGACGCCGCGCACACGCCGTTCGTGCACGGCACCCGGTTCGGCAACCCGGACAAGCCGGAGATCCCCGACTACGAGATCACCCAGGACGACTGGTCGGCGGTCGCCGACATCTCGCTCAGCCCGCCGCCCGCGAAGGGCCTGTGGAAGCGGCTGTACAAGGGGGTCCCGGAGGAGGTGATCGCCACCAACGGCTGGTTCCTGCCGAACATCGTCAAGCTGCACGTCCGGCTGCCGTTCGGCGACATGATCCTCTACGACCACAACATCCCCCTCGACCGGAACCGCACCCTCGTCAAGATCGTCGGCTACCGGAACTTCTTCACCGGCGGGTGGGCCGACCGCGACGCCCGCAAGCGGATCGCCAGCATCCTGCTGCAGGACAAGCCGGTGGTGGAGAGCCAGCGCCCCGAACTGCTGCCCTACGACCTGCCCGACGAGCTGCACCTGCGCAGCGACGCCCTCCAGGTCGCCTACCGGCGCCGGCGGCAGCAGCTCATGGCGGACGGCTGGTGGCTCGGCGAGGACGACCACATGACCGTCAACGGCAAGCGCGGCAGCGCGACCGTCATCCCGTCGCCGGCCCGCCGGGAGAACCCGGAGCTTGCCCGCGCGTGGCAGCACCGCGCCCGCGGCGCCGCGCCGATTCCCGCCCCGGTTCCCGCCTCGAAGACCACCGTCCCCGACGACGCCGCCGAGACCGCCGACAAGACCGCCGACAGGGGCGTCACCGAAGGAGTGAGCGAGTGAGCGCATCGCCGCCCAAGGCACTGTTCGACCGGACCCTGGCCGCGCTGGCCGGCATCGAGGAGCTGACGCCGGTCCGCGAGAAGGACCTCGTGAGCGCGATGTCCCCGGACCCGGTCGGCACGCTGCGCGTGCTGCGCGGCGAGCGGATCGCCAAGGTCGTGTGCATCGGGCTGACCGTCGACCAGATCGGCATGGACAGCCACATGATCTTCGCGTTCACCGCCGCGGACTCGCCCGTCCCGCACTTCACGCTCGACTCGGTCAAGGCGGGCGGCACCCTCGCCTACCACATCGACCTCGTGCCGCGCGTCGACCTGGGCTCGCACCTGGACTACGTCAACGCGGTCTTCCAGCCGCTGACGCCGGCGTTCGAGGAGGTCAAGGAGCGGTTCGGGCCGTCCACCGCCGCGATCGGCCCCCGGCAGCACGCCATGATGTCGCCCTGGATGCTCGTCAACCGGGCGACCGAGGAGCACTTCGCGCAGATCGGCGACTACCTCGACCGCTACTTCGAGCACTGGCGCGATCTGCTGGTGAAGGGCGTCCCCGACGACGTGCGCGGCACGCTCGCCGACACCGACCTGGCCGCCCGCGACGCCCGCAACCGCGCCGCCCTGTTCAGCGCGGAGGTCGACCCGGTGTGGGCGAACGTCGCCCGGCTGGTCGGCGACGAGCAGGCCGAGGAGTTGCGCGGCGAGTTGCTGTCCAACGACCTGCCGGAAGGTGACGCCGCCGATGGCTGAGCCGAGCGAGTGGCAGACCCGGATCCAGGGCGAGTGGCACGGGCGCCCGTCGCTGTTCGACGCGTCCGGCACCTGGCAGGGGTTCGAGGACATCCGCAGGTCGTCGGTCTTCGAGGACGGCGTCACCACCTACTACATGGACGGCGGCCTGGAGGGCGGCGGCCCCCTGGCCGGACGGTTCCGGCTCGGCGCGCCGTTCGCGTTCGGGGTGGTCGACTCCGACAGCGACCGCCTCTACACCGGGCCCGACTTCCACGGAACCGGGCAGCCCTACGGCGGGTTCGTCGACGCGAACTACTACGGGCCCGGCTGGCAGGTGGACCTCAACACCTGGAACCACGTCCTGCCCGACGGCGAGACGCAGGTGTACTCGTCCACCCTCTACCAGGGCTGGGCGGTCGTCGGCTGCTTCAACGGCGTCTACAAGCGCAGCACCGACTACGACTCCAACGCCGCGACCCGGGAGCGGATCGACCGGTTCCTGGCGGACGAGACCCGGCACGGCCCGATCCCGTACATCCTGCCGACCAAGCAGCGCGGCGCCTACAGCGGGACGTGCGAGCTGTGGGGCGCCGACCAGAAGCCGGCCGGCGAGGTCGCCGTGTCGATCGAGCTGGAGCCCATCGACCTGCTGCGCACCCGCCGGCACGTCACCTGGTCCGGCGCCCTCGACCGGACCTACACGGTGGAGGCCCGGCGGGACGGGTTCCGCTCCTTCTTCGAGGGCCCCGACGCGTGGGGCAACTCCCAGGCGTTCGGGCGGGCCGACTACCCGGTCCTCCACTTCACCGACGTGTGGAAGCTGAAGGGCCGCGAATTCATGATCGACGCCACGCCCGGCATGTCGGCCGGCGAGACGCTCACCGTGGTGTACGAGCTGTTCAAGGGCGGCGTCCTGAACAGCGTCCTGCACGGCGTGCTGACCTGGGAGGCCGCGTGACGGGGCCGGCGGTCGTCGTCACCGGCGGGACGCGCGGGATCGGGCTCGGGCTCGCCCGCGAGTTCCTCGCCCGAGACGCCCAGGTCGCGATCTGCGGCCGGTCGCAGGAGTCGGTCGACAAGGCGCTCGCCGAGCTCGGCGACGGCGTCGTCGGGGTCGTGTGCGACATGGCCGACCGCGACCAGGTGCAGGCGCTGTGGGACGCGGCGGCCGAGGCGTTCGGGCGGATCGACCACTGGATCAACAACGCCGGCGTCTCCACCGCCCGCCGCCCGCTCACCGAGCTGCCGCCCGAGCAGCTGGAGACGGTCGTGGCGGCCAACCTGCTCGGCGTGATGCACGGCAGCGCCGTCGCGGTGCGCGGCATGACCGCGCAGGGCGGCGGCACCGTGTGGAACATGGCCGGGCTCGGCAGCGACGGCCGGACCGTCCCCGGGCTGATCGCCTACGGGGCGACCAAGCGCGGCACCGACTACCTCACCACCGGCCTGGCCAAGGAGATCAAGGGCGGCCCGGTCAAGGCGGCGCACCTGTCGCCCGGCATGGTCGTCACCGACCTCCTCCTCCAGGACTACTCCCCCGAGGAGCTGGCGAAGGCGAAGAAGGTCTTCAACATCCTCGCCGACCACGTGGAGACGGTGACGCCCTGGCTGGCCGGCAAGATCCTGGCCGGCACCAAGAACGGCGGCACCGTCGCCTGGCTCACCACTCCCAAGATCATGGGACGGTTCCTGCTCGGCACCGTCCGCAAGCGGGACCTGTTCGGCGACCGGGCGGACGGCGAGGCATGACCGACTACCCGATCGCGCTGGCCGTCGAGGACTTCGTGCCGGTGGCGCTGACCGCGGCCGGCGTCGCGCTGCTGCGGCACAAGCACGCGCTGATCCCCGCCGCGTCGGCGCTGATCGTGACGGGCGGGTTCGCCAAGGCGACCTGGAAGCTGATCGTCGCCCTGGACGGCCCGGACCTGCGCTGGCTCCACGAAGCGCTGTTCCCGCTGCTCGCCGTCGGCTTCACGCTGCTGGTGTTCGCGCTGTCGCGGGAACTGCACCGGTCGGGCCATCCGGTCCTGCTCGCCGTCCCGCTGCTGGCGGCGCTGGCCGCCTCGGCCGCCCTGCGCGACAGCTGGCCCGCGATGGTGTGGACGATCATCGCGGTGACCGGCGCCGGCGCCCTGCTGCTGCGGGCGGCCGTGCGGGCGGGCGACACGCTCGGCGCATCGCTCTTCGGCCTCTGGCTGGCCGGACAGTACCTGCTCGGCCCGATGGCGGCGCGGGCCGAGCAGTCCATCTCCCTGCAATGGGTGGAGCAGTCCTGCAACACCCTCGCCCAGGCGGCGTTCGCGTTCGCCGCCTGGCGGCTCACCACGGCGACCCGGGCACAGGAGCCGGAAAGGGCGGCGACATGACGGACGCACTCGGCTGGCGGCGGAAGTTCGGCGTGATCGCGCCGTCCACCAACACCATCGTCGAACCCGACTTCTACCGGATGGGCGTCCCCGGCGTGACGTCCCACTTCTCCCGCATCCACATCCGCGACCAGAACATGGACGGGGACGCGGGCATGGAACGGCTCCTGGAGCAGATCCGCGACGAGATCGGCGCGGCCTGCGAGCGCGTCCTGACCTGCGAGCCCGACTACATGGTGATGGGCATGTCCGCCGAGACGTTCTGGGGCGGCGTGGAGGGCAACAAGCAGTTCGTCAAGCAGATCCACGACATCACCGGCCTGCAGGTGGCGACGGGCGCCGAGGCGTGCGAGCGCGCGCTGAAGCTGTTCGGGGCGCGGCGGATCGGCGTCGTCACCCCGTACCAGCCGGTCGGCGACGCCAACGTCCGCCGGTTCTTCACCGAGATCGGCTTCGAGGTCGACCAGATCATCGGGTTGAAATGCCCGACCGCCGTGTCGATCGCGCACGTCACCGAGGCGGAGCTGCGGGACGCGCTGCGGGAGCTCGCGACGGGCGAGGTCGACGCGCTCGTCCAGTGCGGCACCAACCTGTCGATGGTCGCGACGGCCGACGAGGCCGAACGCTGGCTCGGCCTGCCGGTCATCGCCATCAACGCGGCGACCTGGTGGATGGCCCTGCGCGACAACGGCATCGACGACAAGGTCTACGGCGCGGGCGCCCTCCTGCGCGAGCACTGACGGGCCGGCGCCCCCCTCGTCCCCGGACGTCCGGGCGGCGCCCGCGCCGCGACGTCCGGGCGGCGCCCGCGCCGCGATGTTCGGGCGGCGCCCGCGCCGCGATGTTCGGGCGGCGCCCGCGCCGCGATGTTCGGGCGGCGCCCGCGCCGCGACGTCCGGTAGCGTCTCGGCATGCGGGTTCATGTGGGGTGCGCGATGTGGGCCCACGCGCGGTGGCAGGGCCGGTTCCTGCCACCGGCGCTGCCGCCGGGCGAGCGGCTGCGGGCCTATGCGAGCTGGTGCGACGCGGTGGAGGGCAACACGACCTTCTACGCGACGCCGGCGCGGAGCGCGGTGGAGTCGTGGGCGGAGCAGACCGCGCCGGACTTCCGGTTCGTCGTGAAGCTGCCGAAGACGATCACGCATGAGCGGCGGCTCGCCGGCTCCGGCGAGGAGCTCCGGTCGTTCCTGCAGGCGATGGAGCCGCTGGAGTCGCGGGCGCACGCGCTCTGGGTGCAGCTGCCGGGCTCGTTCGGCCCCGGCGACCTCGGGACGCTCGCCGCGTTCCTGCGCGGGCTCCCCGCCGCGCACCGCTACGCCGTCGAGGTCCGTCATCGGGCGTTCTTCGAGGACGCGGGGCCCGCGCGCGACCTAGAGCGGGTCCTCGGCCGGGCCGGCGCCGAGTGGGTTCCGTTCGACACCACCGCCTTCTTCCGGAGCCGGCCGACCAGTGACGCCGAACGCGACGCGTGGACGAAGAAGCCGCGCGTGCCGCGCCGGTCGGCGGCGCTCACCGACCGTCCGATCGTCCGCTATCTCGGGCGGGACGACACCGAGCGCACCGTCGAGGGCTGGCGGTTCTGGGTCGAGAAGGCCGCCGAGTGGGTGCGCGAGGGACGGTCGCCCACGTTCTTCGTCCACACGCCGGACAACGCGGACGCCCTCACGCTGGCCCGCCGCTTCCACGACGAGGTCCGGGCGCGGGCGCCGGAGGTCGAACCGCTCCCGGAGCCGGTGCCGGCCGAGCCGCCCACGCTGTTCTAGGCACGCTGTTCTAGGCACGCTGTTCTGGGCACGCGCCCTTCCAGCCCTCGGCGCCGGCGTCCGGCGGGGCGGCGGTCCGGGCCGGGACGTTCGGCACTGTGCTCTGGCCGCCGGAATGCGCGATCATGGAGGGGCGGGGTCGGGAGGTCCCGCTCGGGTAGGTGAACGGCGTCCTCGCTGGAAGGAGAACAGGCCATGCTGGTCCGGGAGGCGATGACCTCGCCCGTCGTCACGATCCCGCGGACCGCCACGGTCCGCCAGGCGATCCGCGTCCTGCACGAGCACGACATCACCGCGCTGCCCGTCGTGGACGGGGAGGGGCGGCTGGCCGGCATCGTCAGCGAGATGGACCTCCTGCGCGGCGTGTTCGAGCGGGACCCGCGGGCCTTCGCCCGGCCGGTGGCGACGCCGGCGACCCCGTCGCCGCGGCTGGTCGAGGAGGTCATGACCCGCGAGGTGGAGACCGCGCGGCCGGGCACCGACGTGGCGACCCTCGCCGAGACGATGATGCGGACGCGGATCAAGAGCGTGCCGGTGCTGGCGGAGTCCGGCATCGTCGGCATCGTCAGCCGCCGCGACCTCATCGCGATCCTCGCCCGCGGCGACGCCCGCATCCGCGACGACGTGCTCGCCGCGATCGACGAGTACGGGCCGGGCGGGGAACGCTGGGACGTCTCGGTGCGGGACGGCACCGTCGAGCTGCGCGGCGGCGCGGACGAGCCCGCCCGCCGGATCGCCGGCATCCTCGCCCGGACCGTCCCCGGCGTCACCCACGTCTCGATCCAGGAAACGACCCACGGGCAGGCCTGATGCGCGTCATATCCGAGTCACACCTCGCCACCGTCCTCGGGGGCCTGCCCGGACGCCCGCGGGTCGTCGTCGGGGGCAACTTCGCCACCCCGCGCCGCGCCCTCGCCGTCCTGGACGAGGCCGCCTCCGAGTACCGGCTGTTCATGCTCAACGCCCAGGGCGAGCTGCCGGACCGCGACGGCGTGGAGTTGGAGACGCCGTTCGTCGGCGCCGGCATGCGCCGCCGCGCGCACCTGCGCTACTTCCCGTCGCGGCTGTCGCTCGTCCCGAACCTGCTGAAGGGGTCGCTGCCGCCCGACGTCGTGATCGTCCAGACGTCCACGCCGCGGAACGGGACGGTCTCGCTCGGCATCGAGGTCAACATCCTGCCCGCCGCCGTCGAGGCGGTGCGCGCCCGCGGCGGACTGGTGATCGCCCAGCTCAACCCGCACATGCCGCACACCTTCGGGGACGCCGTCATGGCGGTGGACGAGATCGACTACGCGATCGAGTCGGACGAGCCGCTCGCGAGCCCGTCGCCGCGGCCGCCCGGGGACGTCGCCCGCGACATCGGCGGCCGGGTGGCGCAACTCGTCCCCGAACGGGCGACGCTGCAGCTCGGCATCGGCGCCGTCCCGGACGCGGTGCTCGCCTCGCTGCTCGAACGCCGGGGGCTCGGGATCTGGTCGGAGATGTTCAGCGACGGGGTTCTCGCGCTGGAGAAGGCCGGGGCGCTCGACCCGGACACGCCGATCACCGCCTCGTTCGCGTTCGGCAGCGAGGAGCTGTACGACTGGGCCGACCGCAACGAGCGCGTCCGGATGCTGCGCACCGAGAAGACCAACGACCCGAGCCTCATCGCGCGGCGGCCCAGGCTGGTGTCGGTGAACTCCGCGCTCCAGGTCGACCTCTACGCGCAGGCCAACGCCAGCCGCGTGCGCGGGGTCATCTACTCGGGGTTCGGCGGGCAGACCGACTTCGTCGTCGGCGCGCTGCACTCCCCCGGCGGCCGGGCGATCATCGCGCTGCCGTCCTGGCACCCGCGGGCGGACGTGTCCACGGTGATCCCGCGGCTGTCCGGGCCGGTCACCTCGTTCCAGCACAGCTTCATCGTCAGCGAGCAGGGCACCGCCACGATCTGGGGCCGCGACTCCGCGTCGCAGGCCCAGCAGATCGTCGACCAGGTGGCGCATCCGTCCGCCCGCGACGACCTGCGCGTGCAGGGACGCGAACTCGGATTCCCGCTGCGCTGAGATCCCGCCGCGCCGGGCGGCCGGGCTACTTGGCGGCCTTGACCCGGGCCTTCGCCTTCCCCGCCTTCTTCTTCCCGTCCTTCGGGCGCTTCACGTCCTTGATGGCCTTGGCGCCCTTGGCGCCGTTCGTGCTGTCGGCGCCCTTGGTGCTGTTCGTGCTCTTGCCGCTGTTCGTGCTCTTGCCGCTGTTCGTGCTCTTGCCGCTGTTCGTGCTCTTGCCGCTGTTCGTGCTCTTGCCGCTGTTCGTGCTCTGGGTGCTCTTCGCGTTCTTCGCGGGCGGGGAGGCGACCACGGCGGCCTTCCCGGACGGCTTCTTCGCCGCGGCGGTCTTCTTGGGGTTCTTGCCGTTCTTGGACTTCTTCGGGGTCGGCGCGTCGACCGTCGCCGTCACCGCCACCTCCACTTGGACAGGCTCGGGGGCGGGCCCGGGGACGGGCCCGGGGGCGGGTTCGGGGGCGGGTTCGGCGGCGGGCTCGGGCGCCGGGGCGCTTCCGGCGACGCGGTTCCGGAACGTCTGCCCGGACCGGAACCGCGGCACCTGCGCGGCGGGCACCGCGACCGGCTGCCCGGTGCGCGGGTTGCGGGCGCTGCGGGCCGGACGGGAGAGGCTGTCGAACGTCCCGAACCCGGTCACGATGACGCGTTCCCCGGCGGACACCCGCTCCATCACGGTGTCGAACACGGCGTCCACGTGACGGCGGGCGGCGGAGTCGTCGCTGCCCGCGCGTTCCGCCACGGACCTGACCAGTTCACTGCGGTTCATGCGCCGTGCCCTTCACTGTGGCGATATGTGCTGCTCAGCGTAGTGCGGCACGGCGGCCGGGACCCGGCAATCCGCATCGAGGCCCGCCGTCTTCCCTTACCTGCCTTACCTGCCCTACCTGCCCTACCTGCCGATGAACCCCTTGGATTTCAGCCAGGTCTCGGCGACCTCCGCCGGCTGCTTGCCCTCGATGTCGACCTCGCCGTTGAGTTCCTGCAGGACGGCGTCCGTCAGCGCCGCCGCGATCGGGTCCGCGATCTTCCCGATGGCCGGGGCGTCCTGGTAGACGGAGCCCCGGACGGTGAGGGCCGGGTTGTAGACCGGGAAGAACCTCTTGTCGTCCGGGACGGGCGTCAGGCCCAGCGCCTTGATGCGCCCGTCGGTGGTGGCGACCTCACCGAAACTGCAGGGCTCGCCCTTGCCGACGGCGTCGTAGATGGCGCCTTCGGCCAGGGTCGCGACGGCGGACTTCGGCAGCGTGAACCCGTAGGACTTCTGCAGGCCGGGCCACCCGTCACTGCGTCCGGCGAACTCGCTCGCGACGCAGGTGGACGCCTTGGACGGGTCGTGCTTCGCCAGGGCGGCGTAGTCCGACAGGTTCTCGATGCCGAGCCGCCGCATGGTCGTCGTCTTCACCGCGATGGCGTAGGTGTTGTTCGCGGGCGCCGCCGCGAGCCATTTCACCTTGTTCTTCGCGAGGTCCTGCTCGGCGACGGCCTTGTACTGCGCGACCGGGTCGCCGATCGGCTCGGTCTGCTTGAGGTAGTTGATCCAGGCGGTGCCCGTGTACTCCCAGTACATGTCGATGCCCCCGGACGTCAGCGCCGCCCGCGTCGTGTTGCTCCCCTGGAGCCCGCACTTCTCCCGGACGGTCGCGCCCGCCGAACGCAGCGCGAGCGCGGTGACCTGGCAGAGGACGAGCTGTTCGGTGAACTCCTTGGACCCGACGGTGAGGGTGACGCCCTTCAGCGAGTTGCCCTCGGCCAGGCTGCCCGCCTTGGCGTCGGTGCCGCCGGAGCTGAAGCATCCTGCGGTCAGGGTGACGGCGGCGAGGCAGGCGGCGACGCGCGACGGGCCGGTGGGGAGCAGGCGCATGGTGACTCTCCTCAGGGGTTCAGACGCCGCGGGGGCGCAGGACGTGGTCGACGAGTCCGATGAGCCAGTCGGCGGCCATGGCGAGCACCGCGGTCAGGACGCTGCCGGTGAGCAGGATCGGCGTCCGGTTCAGCGCGATGCCGGTGTTGATCAGCTCGCCGAGGCCGCCCGCGTTGGTGAACGCCGCGAGCGTCGCGCTGCCCACGTTGAGGATCACCGCGACGCGGACGCTGGCCAGAATCACCGGGACGGCGAGCGGCAGCTCGACGCGGAACAGCACCGCCGTCCTGGACAGCCCGATGCCGCGACCGGCCTCGACCAGCGACCGGTCGACGCCCTGGAGGCCGACCATCGTGTTGCGCAGCACCGGCAGCGCGGAGACGAGGATGAGCGCGATCACCGCCTTCTGGAATCCGATGCCGACCGTGACGGCGAGCAGGACCAGCACCCCGATGGACGGGACGGCCTGCCCCACGTTGGCGAGGGCGAGGAACGGGGCGGACAGCCCGCGCAGCCGGGGCCGGGTCAGCAGCACGCCGAGCGGGATCGCGACCGCGAGGACGAGCGCCGTCGACACCGCGACCAGGCCGATGTGCTCGCCGAACTGGTGGACGATCTCGGCCCGGTTGATGGACCGGCGCTCGATCGGGTCCAGGTCGAGCCCGCGCAGGTAGGCGTAGAGCGCCGCGCACACCAGGAGGAGGAAGACCGGCGTGACGAGGAGGCCGGTACGGCCCCGGGTCTCCTCGCCCGGCCCCGTTCGCTCCGGTACGGCGGTGACCGTCACCGTTCACCGCCCGGTGCCGGGGTCTCCCGGACGATCGTGGACCACGAGACCGTGCCGGCGGGGCGTCCGTCCTCGTCCAGGACGGTCGCGCTCTCCGCACCGGCCCGCAGCATCGCGTCCAGCGCATCGTAGAGGGACTGGTCGGACCGGACGGTCGCGCCGCCCGCATGCCCGGGGCGCGCGGACGGCAGCGCGATGGAGCCGACCTCGACCAGCCTGAGCCGGCGCATCGCCGCGCCCGTCCCGACGAACGACGCGACGAACTCGTCGGCGGGCTCGGCGAGGATCGCCGCGGGCGTGTCGTACTGGACGAGCCTCGCCCGCTGCCCGAGCATCGCGATCCGGTCGCCGAGCTTGAGCGCCTCGGTGAGGTCGTGGGTGACGAGCACGATCGTCTTGCCGATCCGGGCCTGGAGTTCCAGGAAGGCGTCCTGGAGCCGTTCCCGCGTGATCGGGTCGATGGCGCCGAACGGCTCGTCCATCAGCATCGCGGGCGGGTCGGCGGCGAGCGCTCGGGCGACCCCGACGCGCTGCTGCTCGCCGCCCGACAGCTCCTTCGGGTACCGGCCCCGGTAGGTGCCGGGGTCGAGGCCGATCATGTCGAGCAGTTCGTCGACGCGTTCCCGCACGCGCTTCTTTTTCCAGCCGAGCGTCCGCGGGATGAGCCCGATGTTCGCGGCGATCGTCATGTGCGGGAACAGCCCGACCTGCTGGATGACGTACCCGATGCGGCGGCGCAGCTCGTCCGGGTCGGCCCGGGTGACGTCCTCGCCGCCGAGGAGGATCCGGCCCGCGGTCGGCTCGATCAGCCGGTTGATCAGCCGCAGCGTGGTGGTCTTGCCACAGCCGGACGGCCCCAGCAGGACGACGATCTCCCCGTCCCGGACGCCGAGCGTGAGGTCGTCGACCGCCGGGACGTCCTGCCCGGGGTAGCGCTTGCTCACCCCCTCCAGCCGGATCATCTCCGGGCGCTGCGGCGCGCCGGCCTCGGTGGTGCCGGTGGCGGCGGATTCGGTCATCGCAGCCCCTTGGCGGTGGTGAGACGAGACAGCACGACGAACAGCAGGTCGAGGACGAGGGCGAGGACGGCGACGCCGAGCGTCCCGGCGAGGGTGTCGTTCAGCGCGTTCGCCCCGCCGATCCGGGCCAGCCCGCCGAAGATCAGCTCGCCGAGGCCGGGCCCCGCGACGGCGGCGGCGATCGCCGCGATCGCGACCGTCATGATCGTCGCGACCCGGACGCCGGTGAGCACCACCGGCCAGGCGAGCGGCAGCCTGACGCGCAGCATGCGGCTCAGCGGGCTCATCCCCATGCCGCGGGCCGCCTCCTCCACCGCGCCCGGCACGCCGTCGAGCCCGGTGATGGTGTTGCGCAGGATCGGGAACACCGCGTACAGCACCAGCGCGGTGATCGTCGGCGCGAGCCCCAGCCCGAACAGCGGGATGAGCAGGCCGAACAGCGCCAGCGAAGGGACGGTCAGCATGGTGCCCGTCACACCGAGGGCGAGCCCCCTCGCCCGCGGGCGTCCCTCGACGGCGATGCCGAGCCCGATCCCGATGACGGCCGCGATGGCGACGGCGATCAGGACGACCTCGGCGTGCTCTGCCGCCAGCCGGGCGATGGTGGGCCAGCGTTCGGAAAGGTAGTCGGAGAAGCTCATCGCCGCCCCCCGCGCGGGACGGCGGGAGCCCGGGCGAGGACGGTACGGCTCGCGTCTCCCATACCTCAGAATCTGCCTACGGATGATCAGTCTGGCAATAACGGCCGAGGGCACAGATCGGTTAAGGCCTCGCCCGTCGCTCCGGCGCCGTCGCGCGGGCCTCGCCGCCGACGCTTCCGCTGCGCCGGCGGCTGAGCGGCGTAAACGGCGTGGGCGGCGGTGGTCGAACTTCCTGCCGATGTCCGAGGGGCCTCCTACGATTGCCGGGCAGGCTGGTGATCAGGAAGGGCGTACGCGGTGAGCGATGTGGATGTGCGGATGAGGATTCGGGAGATCTGCCTTTCACTGCCGGAGGCGACGGAGAAGCCGTTCGGCGGTCATACCTCGCCCTCCTTCCGGGTCCGCGACAAGCTGTTCGTGATGACCAGCGAGGACGGCCTCTCGATGACGTTCAAGGCCGGCCCCGGTGTGCAGGAGGCCCTCGTGGCGGAGAACCCCGAGTGCTTCTTCGTCCCGAAGTACGTGGGCGGCAAGGGCTGGGTCGGCGCACGTCTCGACGTCGACCACGACTGGGAGGAGATGGCGGAACTCATCGAGGACAGCTACCGCCTCATCGCCCCGAAGCGCCTGGTGAACCTCATCGACCGCCCCTGAGACGCCGCCCCGATCGCCCACCCGCGCGCCGGGCACACGACCTGGCCTTGCTGCGGACGGTCAGCGGGGACGGCGTTTCAGGGCTGCCAGGCGGCGCGAGTGGCCGGGGGCCGCTGCGAGAATGTGGAAAACTTCGGGTTCTCACAGCTCAGACGGATTTCCGCAGCGTGACGACGGTGATGGCGGCGCCGGCCAGAGCGGCCGCCGCTCCGATGGTGAAGAGGGCGTTCAGCGCGTCGGTGAACGCGTGGTGGCGGCTCACCACCGCGCCGTAGACGGCGATGCCCACGGAGAAGCCGATCTGCATGACGGTGTTGTTCACACCGGAGGCCATGCCGAGGTGCCGTTGGTCTGGGATGTCCACCGCGAGGCCGCCGAGGGTCGGGAGGGCCACGCCGCAGGCCAGGCCGGCCAGCAGCATGCCAAGAACGAGGTCCGTCCATGAAGCGTCGGGGGTGAGGCCGCGCATGAGCATGATCGCCACACCGAGGACGGCCAGTGCGCCCGAGACGAGCGGGCCCTTGGGGAACCGGTCCATGGCCGCACCGGCGAGCGGGCCCGCGAGAAGGATGGGAACCACGAGCGGCAAGAAGCACAGCCCCGTTTTCATGGCCGAGTAGTGCAGGCCGTCCTGGAACCACAGCGACACGTAGATCAGCATCGCGAAGATGCTCGCTTGGATGGTGAAGGATCCGACCTGCGTGCCGCTGAACACGCGGTCGCGGAAGAGGGACAGATCCAGCATCGGGTCGCTGCGGCGGTGTTCTACGACGGTGAAGAGCAGCAAGGCGATCGACGCGCCGCAGAATGCGCCGAGAATTCGGCCGCTGCTCCATCCGTCCTCTTGGCCGCGCAGCAGTCCGAGGACGAGCAGGGTCAGCGCCACGGCGAGCAGTGGCGGGCCGAGGAGGTCGATGCCCCGGGGGCCGTGCGCGGGGTCCCGCCGCGGCAGCGCGGAGGCGCCGACGGCCAGGGTGACGGCTCCAGCGGGGACGTTGACCAGGAAGATCCACCGCCAGCCGAGGCCGGACACGAGCGCGCCGCCCACGACCGGGCCGAGCACGACGGCGAGACCGGCGGCCATTCCCCGCACGCCGAAGGCCACTCCTCGTCTTCGGCCGGCGTAGCACTGGGCGATGAGGGCGAGGGTGGTGGCGAACATCAGCGCGCCCGCAAGCCCCTGCACCACTCGCGCGGCGATGAGCAGGCCCGCGTTCGGCGCCAGTCCGCATGCGAGCGACGCCAGGGTGAACAGTGCCACTCCGGCGAGGAACGAGCGGCGCCGTCCCCAGCGGTCGGCCAGTGAGCCGGCCGTGAGCTGGAATGCCGCCATCGCCATCGTGTAGCCGTTCATCACCCATTGCAGGTCGCCGATTCCGGCGTGCAGATCAGCGTGGATTCCCGCCACGGCGACGGTCGTCACGGTCGCGTCCAGCATGAGCATGAACACCGCCGCGACGATCGCGGCCAGCGGCCACCAGCCGGGCGAGTCCGGGGCGCCCGTGTCGCGGGCCGGCGACGCCGACGTTCGATCGACCACGATCAACCTCCCTAGCACTGTTAGAGGCAATCTAACACCGCTAGGGGATCTCTCGCACTGCTAGATTCGAGGACGTGAGGTTCGAGGGACGTGAGGAGGGAGCGTGATGGCCGGGTTCCCGCGCGAGGAGCACGCGGCGGCACCGCGGCTGGATCGTGCCGAGATCGTCCGTGCCGCCCTCGACCTGCTGGACCGGGACGGGTTCGACGCGTTCAGCATGCGAAGGCTCGCCGTCGAACTCGAGGTCAAGTCGCCTTCGCTCTACTGGCACGTCCGCAGCAAGGACGAACTGTTCGACCTGCTCATCGACACGGTCATCGGCAAGTGCCCGCTACCTGCCGCCGACGAGGGGGATTCGTGGCAGCGGCGGCTCTCCAGCCTCGGAATGGATCTGCGCCAGGTCCTCCTGTCGCATCCCGCCGCGACGCGCCTGCTGCCGGGCCGCCTCCCCTTCGGCCCTAACGGGCTGCGCCTGGCGGACCGGGTCATCGGTCTTCTGCGGCGGTCCGGCTTCGACGACCGGATGGCCAGTTACGGCTACCTGGTCCTTGTGTTCTACGTCATCGGCTTCGCCGTGCAGGAGATCGCCTTCGGGAAGGGGGCCGCCAACGGAGCCCGCCTCGCCGAAGTGGGACGTTACCTGGGCGGACTCCCCGCAGACCGGTATCCGGACCTCGTCGCGGTGGCGGACGAGCTTCTGGCCCCCCGCCTGACGGATCGCTTCGAATTCGGGCTGCAGAGCCTCATCGATGGCCTGGTCAAGACAGAATCAGCGTGAAACGGCGCCGGTCGCCCATTTCGCGATGCGCCCGATCAGTTCTGGCGTGGCGGCCACCTCGGCGTGGCCGAACGCCGGCTCGATCCACAGTTCCCTCGGGTCGGACGCCGCCTCGTACAGCTGATGGGCGTGTTCGAGCGGGAAGAACGCGTCCGCGTCGCCATGGACGATCAGCAACGGCACGGGCGTGATGCGTCCGACGACCTCGTGGGGCGCCTCCGGGACCGGATCCCAGCCCTTGGGGGCGATGCGGGTGCCGCGGGCGAGGCGGACCGCCACCCGGCCCAGGCGGCGCTCGACCGCCCAGTGCGCGCGCCGCATCGGCACCGTCTCGCGGTAGTACCAGCGGGCGGGCGCGCTGACCGACACCACGGCGTCGACCCCGCCGTGCAGCGCGGCGTGGCGGACGACGACGGCGCCGCCCATGGAGAACCCCGTGACGACGACGCGCCGGTATCCCCTGCGGCGTGCCGCCGCGACGGCCGCGTCGAGGTCGAGCACCTCCCGGTCACCGACCGTGGAGTGCCCGCCCGACCTTCCGTGACCGCGGAAGTCGAGGCCGATGACGCCGCCGTGCGCACCGAGGGCCCCGGCGATCCGGCGCAGCGCGGGCTGCCGCCACGAGCAGGTGAACCCGTGCGCCAGGACGAAGCACACGTCGCCGTCGCCCCCCAGGTGACCTGCGTCGATCCGCACGCCGTCGGCGGTGTAGAGGGTGAGCGGTTCGGGAGTCGTCACGTCCTCCATGATCGGTCATCGCGGGCCGCGCCCGGCGTTCGCCCCCCTGGGTGAGGCTGAACGAGCGCGTTGCTGGGTAGGAGTGGAACGTGTCTGGAGGGTTGGTCGATCGGGGGGCTCGGGCGTCAGGCCGGCGGGTATGGACAGCGAAGACCGCGCGGTCCGGGTAGGGGCGCGCGGGAGCCGGCCGGACGAGGTGAGCCGCGCGGCCGGATCCCCGGAGGTCCCGGAACTCGGCGGGACGTCCGCGGCGCGCAAGCGGGAGACCGACGGGTACGCCTACCGTGCGATGGTGTCCTCGGCCCGCGCCCACGAGCGGGCCGCGACGCTGCTAGAGGAGATGGCCGCCGCCCATCCCGAGGAGGCGGAGCTGCACCTGCAGTCGGCCGCCCGGCACCGCAGGTGGGCGGCGAACGACCGCGAGCTGGCGCAGAAGTACGCCCCCCGGACCGGCTGCCCCGACGGTCCGTGAACCGCGTCCGCGGCCACGCGCGAAGGACTGGAGACCGGGCCGCCGTCGATCTGGGGAGCAGGACCCGTGTCGGATCACCCGCCGCATGTGTAAGGATCCAGTTACACGGTTCTAGGGAGGTCGTTGTGCGGGTTGGTGTTCTGCTGTACGAGCGCGGCGGGGCGGACGCGCTCGGCGCGCTGGCCGACGATGTGCGGCGCGCGGCGGACGACGGGTTCCCCTCGGCCTGGATCTCGCAGATCTTCGGGGTGGACGCGCTCTCCGCCCTCGCCATGGCGGGGCGGGACGTCCCCGGCATCGAGCTGGGCACCGCGGTGGTGCCGACGTATCCGCGCCATCCGGCCGTCCTCGCGCAGCAGGCGCGGACGACCGCGCTGGCCCTGCGGGGACGGCTGACGCTCGGCGTCGGCCTCTCCCACAAGATCGTCATCGAGGACATGTACGGGTACGGCTTCGACCGCCCCGTCCGGCACATGGACGAGTACCTGTCGGTGCTGCTCCCCCTGCTGAGCGGGGAGAACGCGTCCTTCAAGGGCGAGACGCTGCAGGGCCACATCGGGTTGAACGTGGCGAACGAGGGGCGCGTGCCGCTGCTGCTGGCGGCGCTCGGCCCGAAGATGCTGAAGCTGGCGGCGGAGAGGACGGACGGGACGGTCCTGTGGATGACCGGCCCGAAAACCGTCACGGAGCACATCGCTCCCACCATCACGGCGGCGGCCAAGGCGGCCGGGCGCGAGGAACCACGGGTGGTCTGCATCCTGCCGCTCTGCGTCACGAGTGACGCAGAGCGCGCGCGGGAACAGGCGGGCCAGACGTTCGCGATGTACGGGAGCCTGCCGTCCTACCGGGCGATGATGGACCGGGAGGGCGTGGACGGCCCCGCCGACCTGGCCGTCATCGGAGACGAGGACGCGGTCGAGGCCAAACTGGAGGAGCTGGCCAAGGCGGGCGTCACCGATTTCGTCGCCGCCGAGTACATGCCGGGCGAGGACCGGGCCCGCACCCGGGAGTTCCTCAAGAACGTGACGGTGCGATGAGCTCGTAGAGGTTCCCGCTGGAGTCGGAGAAGTAGAGGCCCCTGCCGCCGAGCGGGTGGGACTCGTCCACGCGCTGGTTGTCGGCATGCGCGGGCTCGTCGCCGTACGGGATCTCGCGGGCGTCGAGGCGGTCGACGACCATGTCGAACGTGAGGGCGTCCACGTCGAAGGCCAGGTGGTGGCCCTGCGGATGCGCGACCGTCAGGAAGTCGAGCGTGAGGCTCCCGTTCACGCGGATCGGGACGAAATGCCGCGCTTGCGGGTGCGGGCCCGTGTACTCCAGGCCCATGACGGCGGCGAAGAAGCGGGCGGCCTCGTCGTTGTCGGCGGCCGTCACGATCATGTGGTTGAGGCTGATCGTCATTCAGGGGTTCCTTCCTTGAGGGCTCCGTGCTTGAGGGCTCCGTGCAGGAAGACGTCCAGGTACTCCTCCATGGACGGGCCGGACTCGACGGGGCCTGCGGGAGGACGGGCGCGGGTGAAGGCGAGCCCGAGGAACAGGCTCGCGATCTGCTCGGCGGGCAGGCGGAGCCGGTCGCGTTCGGGCTCGAACAGTTCGGCTATGGCGTCGCGGGTGCGGTTCATGGTGGCGTCGCGGTCGAGACCGCCCCCTGCCTGCCCGTCCCCTGCCTGCCCGCCCCCGGCGCGGCCGTCCCCGGCGCTGCCGTGCACGTCCGGGCCGCTCCCGGCTCCGCCGAAACCACCGCCTCCGGGGTCGCCGGGGCCCGGCATGCCGCGGCCGCGGCGGCCGGTGGCCTGCAGGGCGCCGATGACCATGCCCATGCGGACGAGGTAGGCCTCGATCGCGGCGCTCGCCTCGGCGAGCCGGCCGGGCAGCGGCTGGTCGAGCGGGATCTCCGCGATCTCCGCCACGACGTGGTCGTTCCGCAGCGCCTCGGCGACGCACGCGTCCAGCAGTTCGTCCTTGTCGGCGAACACGCGGAAGATCGTCGCCTCGCCGATCCCGGCGGCGCGCGCGATCTGGCCGGTCGTCACGGTCGTGCCGTGCTCGGCGACCAGCGGCAGGGCGGTCCGCACGATCATCTCGCGGCGCTGCTGCGGGCTCATGCCCGGCGCCCGGCGCCGGCTCTTGGACTCCATGCCGCCCACGGTACGGAGTGAGTCCTCACACCGTCAAGACCGAAGTGAGGAGTCACTCCGGCTACCCGGACAGATCCGGATACGAGGGCTGATACCGTTGCGATGCTGCGCGCCATGGAGCGAAGTCCGGTGTGAACCCGGCGCTGTCCCGCAACTGTGGAGCCCCTCTCGAAGTGGCCGAGCCAGGTCGCCTCCTCGCGCGCCGACGATTTTCGACCTCGTGGAAGGGCGATCCGTCATGAGCGGGCCGCGGCTTCCCGGCAGCCTGGAGGCTTCTGGTGAGACCCGTACGTAACTTCGGCGCGGTGCTGGCGATCGGCATCGTCATGGTCACGGCCGCATGCGGCGGTGACGGCGACGACGCCGCCAAGGGCGGGGCGAACGGCGCGCAGGCCGTCGT
Organism: Actinomadura chokoriensis; assembly: GCF_041463665.1. GTDB lineage: Bacteria > Actinomycetota > Actinomycetes > Streptosporangiales > Streptosporangiaceae > Spirillospora > Spirillospora chokoriensis_A. Next base: position 44,638 of record NZ_JAXCEJ010000009.1, on the reverse strand, counting down.
CGTCCAGGCGGCGAACGGCGCGGTGACCGTTCCCGCCAGGCCGAAGCGGATCATCTCGCTCGCCCCGACCCACACCGAGACGCTGTTCGCCATCGGCGCCGGCTCACAGGTGGTGGCGGTCAGCGACTTCTCGAACTACCCGGCCGAGGCGCCGCGCACGAAGCTGTCCGGCTTCAAGCCGAACGCCGAGGCGATCATCGCCTACAAGCCGGACCTCGTCGTCGTGTCCGACGACCTGAACGGCGTCGTCAAGGCGCTGGAGAAGGTGAAGATCCCCGTCCTGCTGGAGCCCGCGCCGACGAAGCTGGACGACGCCTACGACGAGATCGACGACCTCGGCCTGGCCACCGGCCACGCGGCCGAGGCCCGGAGGCTCACCGGCGGCATGAAGGCGGAGATCCAGCGGACGGTCGCCGCGTCGTCCAAGGCCAAGGGGCTCACCTACTACCACGAACTCGACAACCAGCTGCACTCGGTGACGTCGAAGACGTTCGTCGGCCAGGTGTACGGGCTGTTCGGCCTGGAGAACGTCGCCGACAAGGCCGACAAGGCGACCGGCGGCTACCCTCAGCTGTCCCGCGAGTACCTGCTCAAGCAGGACCCCGACCTCATCTTCCTGGCCGACACCAAGTGCTGCGGACAGAACGGCGCCACGCTGCCGAAGCGCCCCGGCTGGTCCGGCCTCGACGCGGTGAAGAACAAGAACGTCGTCGAGATGGACGACGACATCGCCTCCCGCTGGGGGCCCCGCCTGCCCGAGTTCGTCAAGGCGATCGGCGACGCCGTCCAGAAGGTGCAGTGACCGCGCCGGCCGGGCACGCACGCTCATGAAAGCAAGACGCACCCCCCGCTCCGGGGCCGTCCCGGCCGGCATCGCCGGGACGGCCCCGGGCGTCCGCGAACGAGAGACCGCGTCCCACGCCAGGCTTCGGCCGCTGCCGCTCGCGGCGGCGGTCGCGCTGCTCGCGGCGACGCTGCTGGCCGGTGTGCTGGTGGGCGCGGCCGGGCTGCCCGCCGGCGGGGTCCTGAAGGCGCTCGCCGACACGATCCCGTTCGTGCACGTCGACTCCGGGTTCGGGGTCATCGACGAGAGCGTGCTGCTGGAGTTGCGGGTGCCGCGCGCCCTGATGGCGGCGCTGGTCGGCGGGATGCTCGCCATGGCCGGCGCCGGATACCAGGGCGTGTTCCGCAACCCGCTCGCCGACCCGTACCTGCTCGGTGCGGCGGCCGGGGCCGGGGTCGGGGCGACGCTGGTGATCGTCCTCGTGCCCGGCGATCCCGGTTACGGCGTGCCGCTCGCCGCCTTCGCGGGCGCCGTCTGCGGCGTCTTCCTGGCCTACGCGCTCGGCCGGACGGCGGGTCGCGACGGCGCGGCGACCCTGGTGCTGGCCGGGGTCGCGGTGTCGTCGTTCCTGGCGGCGGCGCAGACGTTCATCCAGCAACTGAACGCCGAGGAACTGCAGCGGATCTTCTCCTGGCTGCTCGGCGGGGTCGGCTCGGCGGACTGGCGCCAGCTGGCCCTGGTCGCCCCGTACGCGCTCGTCTCCACCGTCGTCCTGCTGGCGCACGGCCGGCTCCTGGACGTGCTGAGCGTCGGGGACGAGGAGGCGGCGAGCCTCGGGCTGTCGGCGGCGCGGGTGCGGCTGACCGTGCTGGTCGCGGCGTCGCTGGCGACGGCGTCGGCGGTGGCGGTGAGCGGGCTGATCGGGTTCGTCGGCATCGTCGTGCCGCATCTGGTGCGGCGCCTGGCGGGCGGCTCCTACCGGGTCGTCCTGCCGCTGTCGCTGCTCGGCGGGGCGGCGTTCCTGGAGGTGGCGGACCTGGTGGCGCGGACGGTGATCAGCCCCGGGGAGCTGCCGCTCGGCGTGGTGACGGCGTTCGTCGGCGGGCCGTTCTTCGTGGTGGTGCTCCGCGCGTCCCGCAGGGCGGTGGAGACGTGACCGTGCGGGTGCGGGACCTGGACGTGGCGCTCGGCGGCCGGCCGGTGCTGGAGGGCGTGTCGCTCGACGTCCCGGCCGGGTCCTGGACGGCGATCATCGGGCCGAACGGCGCCGGGAAGTCGACGCTGCTGCGCGCGGTCCTCGGCCTCGTGGCCTCGCGCGGCGAGATCAGCGTGGCGGACGAGGACGTCCAGCGGCTCAAGCCGCGACAGCGGGCCCGGATGGTGGCCTATGCCGCGCAAAGCCCGAATCTCCCCGCCGGGATGACGGTGTTCGACTACACCCTCCTCGGCCGTTCCCCCTACATCCCGCACCTCGGCCGGGAGAGCGCCCGCGACCGGGCCATCACCGCGGACGTCCTCGACCGTCTCGACCTCAGCGCGTTCGCGGGGCGCTCCCTGGATCACCTCTCCGGCGGCGAGCGGCAGCGGGTGGTGCTGGCGCGCGCGCTGGCGCAGCAGACGTCCGTCCTCCTGCTGGACGAGCCGACGAGCGCGCTCGACATCGGGCACCAGCAGCAGGTCATGGAACTGGTCGACCAGCTGCGGCTGTCCGACGAGCTGACCGTCGTCACCACGATCCACGACCTGACCCTCGCCGGCCAGTACGCCGACGCCCTGGTCCTCATCTCCGAGGGGCGGGTCGCCGCGGCGGGCACGCCCGAGCAGGTCCTCACGCGCCCGACCGTCGAGAAGCACTTCGACGCGCGGGTGCACGTCACCACCGGCCCCGGCGGCCGGCCGATCCTGTCGCTGGAGCGTCCGTGAACATCGAGACCGTATGGCGCGAAGAGGACGGGAAGCGCCTCGCGGCGACGCTGTGGCGGGCCGGCGACGGGTACCGGACGATCTCGTCCGCGATGCTGGGCGGCGGCATCCGAACGGCCCGCTGGGTGCTGAACGCGCAGGTCGCGGGCGCCTACTCGCGCACCGACCCCGCCGTCCACCTGGCCGAGCTGGCCGCGGCGTACGGGCTGGAGGGGCCGGGCGTCGGGATGCTCACGGCCGCCTCCGTCTCCCGCACGATGCGGCGGGACGACGAGGGCGTGCACGTGTCGGCGACGGTCGGGCTGCGCGTCCCGACCTGGGCCGCGGCCCCCGCCGGGGCACCCGACCCCGAGCTCGCGCCGCTGGACGGGACGTCCCGGCCCGCCTGGACGCCGGGGACCGTCAACATCGTCGTCGCCGTGCCCGTCCCGCTGGACGACGCGGCGCTGGTGAACGCGGTCGTCACCGCGACGGAGGCCAAGACGCAGGCGCTCCTGGAGGCGGGTTACCCGTGCACGGGCACCGCGTCCGACGCCGTCTGCGTGGCGGCCGCGACGGGCGCGGAGCCGGAGGTCTTCGCGGGGCCCCGCTCGACCTGGGGCGCACGGATCGCCCGCGCCGTCCACGCCGCCGTGCACGCCGGGGCGCTCGATTACACCCGGTATCTGGACTCCCGCGACTAGGCCGGCCGCCGTACCACCCCGGTGCGGTACGACGGCCGGTTCAGGGCCAGTGCAGTGTGTGGGGGTTGGGCCTCACCTCCTACTTGCGCGTCACTCCGCCGGCAGGGCACTCGGGCGGCAGGGCACTCAACCGGCAGGGTGCTCAGCCGGCAGGGTGCTCAGCCGGCAGGGTGCTCAGCCGGCGTGGGGCAGGCGATGTCCGTTGCGGTTCGGCGGGCCGGTGCGGTTGAGCGGGCCGATGCGGGGGTCGGTGGCGAGCGGGTCTCCGCCGTCCAGCAGCGATCCGCCGCCCCTCGGCGCGTCCATCGGCGGCAGCGGATGCAGCCCGGTCGGCGGCTCCCGGTCGACGGCCGGACGCGGGCCGGTCTCGTAGGGATCGGTGAGCGCGGTGAGCGCGTCGACGCGGCGGCGGGCCCGGTCGGCCTCCACGCGCGCGGCGTCGCGTTCGGCGGTCAGCGCCCGCACGGCCGAACGCAGCTCCTCCGCGGTGCGCGCCAGCCGCCAGTTGTGCTGCTCCAGCTCGCGGGCCCGCGCCTGGATCTGGTCGCGGTCGGCGACGGCCTGCCCGCGCTTGGCCTCGGCGTCGCGGACGGCGGAGCGCAGGTCCTCGGCGGTGCGCTCGGCGGCGGCGGACTCGACGCGCTGTCCCTCGACCAGCGTCTCGGCCTGCGACACCCGCCCGTGCAGGGTGACGAGCTCGGACCGGGCGCTCTCCAGCGAGGCGAGCAGTTCGCCCTCGCGGGACGCCACGCGGTCGCGGTCCCGTTCGGCGGCCAGGCGGGCGGCGGTCGCGCCCTCGGCCTCGTCCCTGGCCTCCTCCGACTCCCGCCGGGCGGCGTCCCGTTCGGCCGCCAGCCGCCCGGCCTCGGCGCGGGCGGAGGCGGCCTCCTGCTCGGCGGCCTCGGCGCGGGCGCGGGCGGTGGCCGTCTCTCGCCACGCCAGCTCGGCCTGCCGCTGGGAGGCGTCGCGCTCGCGCTGCGCGCTCGCGACGTGCCCGGCGGCCTCGGCGCGGGCGTCGGTGGCCCGCCGCTCGACGCCGGCGACGCTCAGCTCCGACATCAGCGAACCGGCGAGCCGGTCGGCGGCGCTCTCCAGCCGGTCGACCATCTCCCACGCCCAGGCGACCTGCCCGGTGAGCCCCGGGGACGCGAGACCCCGCTCGCGGTTCTCCCGCGCGGCGCGCTCGCACGCGCCGTCGCCGTCCTGGCAGTAGCGGACGGTGCGGGCGCCGCGCACCGGCTGCGGCACGGGCCGTCCGCAGCCGGCGCACGGCCAGACCGCGACCGGGTCACCGGGGCGTGCGATCCCGGCGCGGTCGTCATCGCCGGCCGCGCGCCCGCCAGAGTCGGCGCCGGGCGCGGCCTCCTCCTCGGCGTAGGCGTCCGCGTGGGCGGCCGGGTCGGTGATGACGGGAAGGTCGGTCTTCGTCGGGGCGGCGGAAGGCGGGTCGACGTCGTCGAGCGGGGCGACCTTCTGGTCCTTCATGTGCCGTTGTACGCACGGGCTTCCAGAGGCGTTCGACGTTTCCGCGGGCGACTTCGAGTCCCGCTCGTCCCGGCGGGCTCAGCCCGGCCGTTCCCCCAGGTAGTCCTCGCGCACGCGGCGCCGGCTGAGTTTGCCGGACGGGGTGCGCGGCAGCGATTCGCGGAACTCCAGGCGCCGGGGGTGCTTCAGCTTCGCCAGCCGGGGCTCGCAGTGGGCGAGCAGGTCGGCGGCCAGTTCCTCGCCGGGCTCGGCGCCCTCGGCGGGCTCGACGAGGGCGACGACGCGCTGCCCCCAGTCGTCGTCGGGCACGCCGATCACGACGGCGTCCCCGACCGCCGGGTGCTGCAGCAGCACCGACTCGATCTCGGCCGGGTAGATGTTGACGCCGCCGGAGATGATGAGGTCGGTGCGCCGGTCGCTCATGTAGAGCCAGCCGTCGTCGTCGAGACGGCCGAGGTCGCCGGGCGTGTAGAAGTCGCCGCGCATCGAGGCGGCGGTCTTGTCCGGGTCGTCGTGGTACTCGAAGCCGGGCTGCCCGCTCGCGTAGATCAGGCCGGTCTCCCCCGGCGGCAGCTCGGCGCCCTCCGGGTCGAGGATCTTGATCTGGACGCCCTCGACCGCGCGTCCGACCGTCCCGGGGTGGGCGAGCCACTCCTGCGGGGTGGCGACCACGACGGGGCCGCTCTCGGTGGAGCCGTAGTACTCGTAGAGGACGGGCCCCCACCAGTCCATCATCCGCTGCTTGGTCTCCAGCGGGATGGGCGCCGCGGTGTGGAAGACCTGCCGCAGCGACGACACGTCGTACCGCGCGCGGACCTCGTCCGGCAGCCCGAGCATGCGGTGGAACATGGTCGGCACCATGAGCGAGTTCGTGACGCGGTGCCGCTGGATCAGCTCCAGGGTCTCCTCGGGCCGGAAATGGGAGGAGATGACGACGGCGTGGCCCAGGCTGAGCGCCATCAGCGAGTGGACGCACGGCGCCGAGTGGTACAGCGGACCGACGACGAGGTGGACCTCGTCGTCGCCGGGTTCGAGGCTCAGGTGCCGCATCAGCGTCTGCCGCATGACCTCGAACACCAGCTCGGGCGGGATGTCCATCAGCGGCCGCCGGACGCCCTTCGGCCGTCCCGTCGTCCCGGACGTGTAGAGCATCACCGACCCCATCTGCCGCTTTCCGGGCGGGTCGGCGCTGCCCGCGGCGCACAGCCCGGCCATCGAGCGGTAGCCCTCGGCCGGGTCGGCGCTCACCCGCCCCGCCGCGGGGAGGCCCGCCTCGTCGGCGGCGCGCGCCACCTGCCCGGCGAACCCGCTCTCGGTGACGACGGCCTTGGCTCCGGAGTCGGCGAGGATGTAGGCGATCTCGGGCGTGGCCAGGTGGCGGCTCACCGGGACGAGGTAGAGCCCCGACTGCATCGCGGCCAGCATCACGGTGAGGAACTCGCGCCGGTTGCCGAGGACGGTCGCCAGCGCGTCGCCGGGACGCAGGCCGATGTCGCCGAGCGCGTGGGAGAGACGGTTCACCTCGGCATGCAGTTCGCCGTACGTCACCGGTCCGCCCGGGGCGAGCACGGCACGACGTTCCGGATGGTTCTGTGCGATCTGGTAGAAGCCGACATCCTCGACACTCATGCGGCGCTCCTCTGTGCGGATCCGGCGGCCGGGCGATATCGGTCCATCTGACCCGTCTTGCTGGCGGTCCGTCAAGGAGGTCGGGCGCGCGGGCGGGGCGGAGATCGACCGCCCCCGGCCATCGAACCGCCCTGACCACGATCGTCCGATTACGTATCATCGGGTGTCAGTGCCGGGGGGCCGAGAACCGAGACCTACGCGGCGATGGGGCGTGCATGACGGGACCGCACGAGGGGGACGGCGGCCGGTCGCAGTCGTCGCGGCGGCAGGACGGACTTCCCGGCTGGTTCCGCGGATTCATGCAGGTCATGTTCCTCGACCTGTGCTCCACGGTGATCGTCAGCCTCGGGGTGACGCTCGTCCACGGCGCCTTCTGGCTGAACGCGGCCATCACGCTGCTGGTCATCGCCCTGCTGACGGCGGGCCTGTTCGTCTTCTACCCGGGCATCGCCCACGACGTCCTGGAACAGGTGTCGACGACGCTGCGCCGAGGCGGCGCGACACTCGCGTGGGGGCTCGGAGGCGCCGCGGTGATGGCGCTGGTCCTGCTCGCCTGCACCGGCGCGTACCGGCTCCGCGCGGACGCGGGCTCGTGCGGTCAGCCCCTCGACCTGCGGGTGCTGACCGCGCCGGAGACGCTCACGCCGCTGCGCGCCGCCGCGGCCGAGTTCGCGAACGACAGCGAGGACGGCGGCTGCCGCAAGTACAGCGTCACCGTCGTCCCCGAGTCCGGGCCCGTCCCGCTGTACGACGGGTTCCGGCTGCTGTGGCGGCGCAGCGAGGCGGCGGACGCGGGCCACGCCGACGGCCAGCAGCTGTTCGGGCCGCAGCCCGACATCTGGATCCCCTCGTCGACGGCCGAGTACGACTTCGTGCCCAAGGGGCCGGGCCAGACCGGCGCGGCGGGCCTGAGCGGCGGGGCGCCGCCCGCGAAGGGCGACCCGGTCTTCCGCGTGCGCGGCTCGGTCGGGTCGTCGCCGCTGGTGCTGGCGCTGTTCACCAAGGCGCACGAGTCCGTGGCCGACCCGATCGCGGCGCCGATCGCGCCGGGCACGGCGGCGCTGCTGGAGCGGGTCGCGGACGCGGGCGTGAAGCTGACCGCGATCGCCCGCCCCGTCCCCGAGACGTCGGCGGCGGCGCTCGCCGTCACGCCCGCGCTGTACGCGGCGACGCCCGGCGGCGACGCGGAGGACGAGCGGTTCGCCGAGCCCGCCGACCTGGTCGCCCCGGACGCGGTGTCGCTGCTGTGCCGGTTCCGGGAGCGGGCCGCCGCGCAGAGTTCCGAGCCTCCCGACGACCTCGCCGTGGCGGTCCCGGAGCAGGTGCTGCACGACTACGACATGGGACGGCCGCTCGGCGACCGCTGCGGCGCCGTCGACCCGGACGCCGCCCCGTACGCGGGGTGGCGCCTGCACCCCTACTACGCCACGGACCTGCCGACGCTCGACTACCCGTTCGTCCAGGTCAGGTGGCGCGGCCAGGACACGCGCGAGCGGAACGCGGCGGTCGCCGCGTTCCGCCGCTGGCTGGACCGCGACCCGCTGACCCTGCAGGGCTTCCGCGACGACCGCGGCGTGATCCCGCCGGCCCGCGAGGGCGACACCCGGCACTATCATCTGTCGCGGCTGCAGAGCGTCGTGGGCAACCGCGTCATGCCGTCCGCCGTGGGGCTGCGGCGGCCGGAGGGCGTGCAGGACACGCTCGACCGCATCGGCGCGGCCCGCCCGCGGACGTCGGTGTCACTGCTGCTGGACGTGTCCGGCTCGATGGGCGGCGCGGCGCGGGCGCGCGGCGGCTCCCGGCTCGGGCGCGGGACGTCGTTCCTGCGCAGCCTGGTGTCGCAACTCCAGAGCAACGACCGCGCGGGCCTCCGGGTGTCGTCGGCGACGGCGTCGCCGACGGGCGCCGAGACGTTCGGGAACGTCCCCCGGGACGCGGCCTCCCCGGAGCAGCAGAACGCGATCACGAGCCGGCTGCAGGCGGTCGCGTCCGGCGGGGCCGACCAGCCGCTCAGCGACGCGATCGCGGCGGCCGACCTCGGACCGGGCCGGCAGAACCTCATCCTCGTCACCGACGGGCAGATCTCCGCCACGAACCCGGCGCTCGCGTCGCGGGTGAAGTGGCTGGCGGGCGAGTTCCGCGGGCGGCATCCGGGGCTGCGGCTGACGGTGGTGCTGACGGGCCCCGCGACGTGCGATTCGTCGCCCGTGAAGCAGATCGTGGCCGCGCTCGCCCCGAAGGACGGCAGGGGGTGCGTGGCGCTGACCGACGCGCCCGAGGCCGAGCAGGCAGCCGAACTGCTGTCGGAGCTGCGATGACAGGGAAGCGGTTCCTCCCGCACAGCCCCGGGGCGTGGATCAGCACCGCGGCGGGGGCGGCGCTGGTGCTGGTCGCGTGGCTGGTCGTGATCCTGTGGCCGGACGCGTCCTATCCGGCGATGAAGGCCGACTGCGACCGGTCCGAGCTGTTCGTCGCGGGCGGCACGGACGTCAGCCTGAAGAACCAGCGGCGCGCGCTGATCCGGCAGTGGAACGAGGGCCTCCGCCCGGACGGGAGCCCGCACCCGCACGCCACGCTGGTCGAGGTGTCGGAGTCCACCGACCTGCAGCACAGCCAGATCAAGGCCGTGCAGGAGTCGGGGAGCTGCGCCTACGACGTCCTGATCACGGACAACACGTGGACGGCGCAGTTCGTCGACGCCGGCTACCTGCGCCCGCTCGACGGCATCGACGATCTGGACGACTTCTTCCCCGCCGCGCTGCGGACGGGCGAATGGGACGGCGAGCAGTACGCCGTCCCGTTCAACGTGGACGTCGGGCTCCTCTACTACCGGGAGGGCGCGGCGCTGCCGACCGCGTGGCAGGGGCTGCTCTCGTCCGACGTCGCGATGCAGCTCGCCGACTATGAGGGGCTGACGGTCAACGCGCTGGAGTCGGTGTGGAACGACGGAGGCGCGGGGCGGCTCACCGGTGAGGACCGCCCGAGCGAGGACGAGCTGCGGTCCAAGGTGTATCCGGCGCTCACCCGGCTGGCTCCCCGCGCGCGCGGATCGCTGGCCGCGTCGCGGCAGTACGGGGAGTTGCAGAGCATCGAGGCGTTCGCGTCCGGGACGAGGCTGATGCGCAACTGGCCGTACGCGTTCTCGGCGCTCGCGTCCGAGCCCCGGATGCGGGACGGCGCGCGGCTGCGGTTCGGGGTCACCGCGCTGCCGGGCCGCACCGTCCTCGGCGGGCAGAACCTCGCCGTGTCGCGGCACTCCCCGAACCCCGGCGACGCCGCCGATCTCGTGGAGTTCCTGAGCGGGACGAGCAGCCAGCGCCTGTTGTTCTCCTGCGGCGGCTTCGCACCGGGCCGGTACTCGGCGCTCGGCCTGTCGCCCGGGCACCACTCCCCCGCCGACGTGAAGGTGCCGGCGTGCTCGACCCTGACCGGGGAGCCGCCCGGGCCGGGCGAGGTCGAGTTGCCCACCGAGGCGCAGCTCGGCCAGCTGGGACGGGCCGTGGTGACCGCGCTGGGCCGGGCGGAGCCGCGCCCGGTGACGCCGCACTACAGCACGTTCACCGGCACGTTCCGCGGCTGCGTCCAGAAGATCTTCGACCGGGCGGGGACGGACGCCGAGGCGTTCGCCCAGGCGGTCGGGCGGTCCCTGGACGGGCGCACGGCGTCCTGCTAGCGGGCCCCTGGTAATCAGCGGCTTCGGGTCAGCGGGCGCCTTCGAGGGCGGCGCGGGCCATGGCGTGCAGGAGGTCGCCCATGGCGTCGCGGTCGAGCCCCGCGGCGCTGCGCGGGGTGGAGTTGAGCAGGCCGAAGCAGGCGTGGACGGCCGCGCGCGTCCGGTCGTCGGGCAGGCCGGGGGCGAGGCGGCGCAGGACGGCGACCCATTCCTCCACGTAGGCGCGCTGCAGCCGGCGGACGCGGTGCCGCTGCGGTTCGGGGACGTTGTCCAGCTCGCGCTCGTGGACGGTGATGAGCGCGGGATTGTCGAGCGCGAACGCGATGTGCCAGCGCAGCAGCGCGTCGAGGGCGCGCCCGGGGTCGGGGCCGGCGGCGCGGCGCACGCCCTCGGCGAGCAGCCGCTCGCTGATGTCGAGGAGCATCTCGGCGAGGACGGCCTCCTTGCCGCTGAAGTGCCGGTACAGCGCCGGGCCGGTGAGCCCGACGGCACGCCCGAGGTCGCCGATGGACACCCCGTGGTAGCCGCGGCGCGCGAACAGCTCGGCGGCGGCGCCGAGGATCTCGGCCCGGCGCGGGTTCGGCGGGCCCTGCGGCCGCGGGGCGCCGAGCTCCCCGGTCCGTCGGGAGGTCATGCGGGCAGTCTAGACTAGGGTTGTTAATGCCCGTTAACATCGGCATTGTTAATGAGCGTTAACCGGGAAGGGGGGTCATGGGCGGTACCGAGATCGGCTCCCGCGCCGACGTCGCGGGCGAGGCGTTCAAGGCGAGCGCCGCGCACAACGAGGCCCTGGTCGCGGAGTTGCGCGAGCGCATCGACCGGGCGGGGCGCGGCGGGCCCGAGCGGGCCCGCGAGCGGCACGCCGCGCGCGGCAAGCTGCTCCCCCGCGACCGGGTCGACACGCTCCTGGACCCCGGCTCGCCCTTCCTGGAACTGTCGCCGCTGGCCGCGAACGGCATGTACCGGGACGAGGCGCCGGGCGCCGGGATCATCACCGGGATCGGCCGCGTCTCCGGCCGCGAATGCGTGATCGTCGCCAACGACGCCACCGTGAAGGGCGGCACCTACTATCCGGTCACGGTGAAGAAGCACCTGCGCGCGCAGGAGGTGGCGCTGCACAACCGGCTCCCCTGCCTCTACCTGGTCGACTCGGGCGGCGCGTTCCTGCCCCGGCAGGACGAGGTGTTCCCCGACCGCGAGCACTTCGGCCGCATCTTCTACAACCAGGCCACGATGTCCGGGCAGGGCATCCCGCAGATCGCGGCGGTGCTGGGCTCCTGCACGGCGGGGGGCGCGTACGTCCCGGCGATGAGCGACGAGGCCGTCATCGTGCGCGGCCAGGGGACGATCTTCCTCGGCGGGCCGCCGCTGGTGAAGGCCGCGACCGGCGAGGTCGTGACGGCCGAGGAACTCGGCGGCGGCGAGCTGCACTCCCGCACGTCCGGGGTGACCGACCATCTCGCCGAGGACGACGCGCACGCGCTGCGGATCGTCCGCGACATCGTGTCGACCCTCGGGCCGCGCGAGCCTCGCCCGTGGGACGTCGAGCCGCCGGAGGAGCCGTCCGCCGACCCGTCCGAGCTCTACGGGATCGTCCCGCCCGACTCGCGAACCCCCTACGACGTGCGCGAGGTCATCGCCCGGATCGTGGACGGCAGCCGGTTCCAGGAGTTCAAGAAGGAGTACGGCGCCACCCTCGTCACCGGCTTCGCCCGCGTCCACGGGCACCCGGTCGGGATCGTCGCCAACAACGGCATCCTGTTCGGCGAGTCGGCGCAGAAGGGCGCGCATTTCATCGAGCTGTGCGACCGGCGCAGCGTCCCGCTCGTGTTCCTGCAGAACATCACCGGGTTCATGGTGGGGCGCGAGTACGAGGCGGGCGGCATCGCCAAGCACGGCGCGAAGATGGTCACCGCCGTCGCGTGCGCCCGCGTCCCGAAGTTCACCGTCGTGATCGGCGGCTCGTTCGGCGCCGGCAACTACGCGATGTGCGGCCGGGCGTACTCGCCGCGCTTCCTGTGGATGTGGCCGAACGCGCGCATCTCGGTCATGGGCGGCGAGCAGGCCGCGAGCGTCCTCGCGACGGTCCGCCGCGACCAGATGGAGGCGCGCGGCGAGCAGTGGCCCGCGGCCGACGAGGAAGGGTTCAAGGCGCCGATCCGCGAGCAGTACGAGGCGCAGGGCAACCCGTACTACTCGACGGCACGGCTGTGGGACGACGGTGTGATCGACCCGCTCGACACCCGGCGCGTGCTGGGCCTCGGGCTCTCGGTGGCAGCCAACGCACCGCTGGAGCCGGTCGGCTACGGCGTCTTCCGGATGTGAGGGTGTTGATGTTCGACAGCGTGCTGGTCGCCAACCGCGGGGAGATCGCCGTCCGGGTGTTCCGGACCCTGCGGCGGCTCGGCATCCGTTCCGTGGCGGTGCACACCGGCGCCGACGCGCAGGCCCGGCATGTGCGGGAGGCCGACGAGGCCCGGTGGATCCCGTCCTATCTGGACGTGGACGCGGTGATCTCGGCGGCACTGGATTCCGGAGCGTCGGCCGTCCACCCGGGGTACGGGTTCCTCGCCGAGAACACCGCGTTCGCGCGGGCGTGCGGGGAGGCGGGGCTGGTGTTCATCGGCCCGCCGGCCGGGGCGATCGAGGCGATGGGCGACAAAATCCGCGCGAAGCGGACGGTGGCGGCGGCCGGCGTCCCCGTCGTTCCAGGACGGGACGAAGCGGGCCTCTCGGACGCCGAACTGGAGGCCGCCGCGCTGGAGGTCGGGCTCCCGGTCCTGCTCAAGCCGTCCGCGGGCGGCGGCGGGAAGGGCATGCGTCTCGTCCGGGACGCGGCGGACCTGGCCGAGGCGATCGCGTCCGCCCGCCGCGAGGCGCGCGGGTCGTTCGGCGACGACACGCTGCTCGCCGAGCGGTTCGTGGAGAACCCCCGGCACATCGAGATCCAGGTCTTCGCGGACGCGCACGGCGGCGCCGTCCACCTGGGCGAGCGCGAGTGCAGCCTGCAACGCCGGCACCAGAAGATCATCGAGGAGGCGCCGTCGCCGCTGCTGGACGCCGCGTCCCGCGACCGGATGGGCGCCGCCGCCGTCGCCGCCGCGCGGGCCGTCGGGTACGTGGGCGCGGGGACGGTCGAGTACATCGTCTCCGCCGACCGCCCGGACGAGTTCTTCTTCATGGAGATGAACACCCGGCTCCAGGTCGAGCACCCGGTCACCGAACTGGTCACCGGCCTCGACCTGGTCGAGCTCCAGCTCCGGGTGGCGGCCGGGGAGCCGCTGCCGTTCGCGCAGGACGACGTCCGCCTGGACGGGCACTCCATCGAGGCCCGCGTCTACGCCGAGGACCCGGCGCGCGGCTTCCTGCCCACGGGCGGACGCGTGCTGGCGCTGACCGAGCCCGAGGGCGTCCGCGTCGACTCCGGGCTCGACGCCGGCACCGAGGTCGGCGGCTCCTACGACCCGATGCTCGCCAAGGTGATCGTGCACGGCGCGGACCGCGGCGAGGCCCTGCGCCGCCTCGACCGGGCGCTCGCGTCGTACACGCTGCTGGGCGTCCCGACGAACGTCGCGTTCCTGCGAGCGCTGCTCCGGCACCCGTCCGTCGTGTCGGGCGATCTCGACACCGGCCTGGTCGAGCGCGCACTCGACGACCTGGTCGCGGGCATGTCCGTCCCACCCGAGGTCCTCGCCGCCGCCGCGCTGGAACGGATGCGGGCGCTCGAATCCGGCCCCGGCGGCACTCGGGACCCGTGGGACGTCCCGGACGGCTGGCGTCCCGGCGCGCACGCCTGGGCGCCGTGGATCATCACCCCGTCCGGCGGCGACCCGGTCGAGGTCCGCGTCCAGGGGCGGGCCGCGTCCGCCCGCGTCGCCGTCGGCGGCGACCCTCCGGTCACCGCGGCGCTGAGCAGCCCGTTCACCCTGACCTACGCTGGAAGGACGACCTCCTTCGAGGCCGCCCGCGACGGCGATACCCTGTGGCTCGGCCGGGGCGGGCAGGCGTGGGCGCTGAGCGAGCACGTCCGCGCCGAGAGCGGCGCCGCGTCGGCCGCCGCCGGCGACGGCGTGCTGCGCAGCCCGATGCCCGGGACGGTCCTCGCCGTCAAGGCGGCCGAGGGCGACCGGGTCGGCGCCGGGCAGCCGCTCGTGGTCGTCGAGGCGATGAAGATGGAGCACACCGTCACGGCGCCGATCGCCGGCGTCGTGGCGAAACTGCCGGTCCGCGCGGGCGCGCAGGTCGCCCTCGACGCGGTGCTGGCCGTGATCGAGGAGGCCCGATGACCGCAGCGGAGCGAGGATCGTCGGAACTCCCCACACGAGGGTCCGGGGGTCGCCCCCCGGAAAGGAGGGCATGACGATGCGGGTACCTCTCTCCGGCCTTCCGGAGCGGGTCGCGATCTACGAGGTCGGCCCCCGGGACGGGCTGCAGAACGAGAAGGCCGTCGTCCCGGTCGACGTGAAGTCGGAGTTCGTGACCCGGCTGGCGGACGCGGGACTGCGCACGATCGAGACCACCAGCTTCGTCCACCCGAAGTGGGTGCCGCAGCTCGCGGACGCCGAACAGCTCCTGGACGTCCTGCCGCGTTCCCCGCAGCTGCGCTACCCGGTTCTCGTCCCGAACGAGCGGGGTCTCGAACGGGCGCTGTCCAACGGCGTCACCGAGATCGCCGTGTTCGGCAGCGCGACCGAGACGTTCGCCCGCCGCAACCTCAACCGCACGGTGGACGAGTCTCTCGCGATGTTCGCTCCGGTCGTGGAACGCGCGCGCGCCGAGGGCCTTTGGGTGCGCGCCTACGTCTCGATGGTGTGCGGCGACCCCTGGGAGGGCGACGTCCCCATCTCGCAGGTGGTCTCCGTGGCGTCCCGCATGATGGACATGGGGTGCTCCCAGCTCAGCCTCGGCGACACCATCGGCGTCGGCACGCCCGGCCAGGTCACCGCGCTCATCGAGGCACTCGTCGAGGCGGGCATCGGCACCGAGCGGCTCGCCGTCCACTTCCACGACACCTACGGGCAGGCCCTCGCCAACACCCTCGCCGCGCTCCAGGCCGGCGTCACCGTCGTGGACGCCTCCGCGGGCGGCCTCGGCGGCTGCCCGTACGCGGAGAGCGCCACCGGCAACCTGCCCACCGAGGACCTCGTCTGGATGCTGGACGGCCTCGGCGTCGACACCGGCGTCGACCTCGGCAAGCTCGTCGCCACCAGCCGCTGGATGGCCGGTCATCTCGGCCGCCCCAGCCCGTCCCGCGTGGTCCAGGCCCTCGCACCGGAGTGAGCGGCGCCGCCTGGACCGACGCGGCGCGCCCCGGAGCGTGCAGCGGCGGGAGCGAGGAACGAGCGACCAGGACGACGAGGCCGAGTTGGTCGGCGGAGTCGGTTGGTCGGGCCAGACGAGCGGCGCGAAGAGGCGCCGCGAACCGGAGCGCCGGAGGCGCGACCATGAGTAGGGAGTGGTCCCAATGATCGACTTCACGCTCGACGACGAGCAGGAGGAACTGCGGCGGACGGTCGAGCGGTTCGCCCGCGAGAGCGTCGCCCCCGTGATCGGGGACCTGTACGAGCGCGGCGAGTTCCCGTACGAGATCGTCGCGGCGATGGGCAAGATGGGGCTGTTCGGGCTGCCGTTCCCCGAGGAGCACGGCGGCATGGGCGGCGACTACTTCGCGCTCTGCCTCGCCCTTGAGGAACTCGCCCGCGTCGACTCGTCCGTGGCGATCACGCTGGAGGCCGGCGTCTCGCTGGGCGCGATGCCGATCCACCGGTTCGGCTCCCCCGCGCAGAAGGAGCGGTGGCTGCCGCGGCTCACGTCCGGGGAGAAGCTGGCCGCGTTCGGGCTGACCGAGCCGGGCGGCGGCTCGGACGTCCCCGGCGGCATGCGCACCACCGCCCGGCTGGACGGCGACTCCTGGGTGATCAACGGGTCGAAGGCGTTCATCACCAACTCCGGCACCGACATCACCGCGTTCGTCACGGTCACCGCGTTCACCGGCGAGAACGAGATCTCCACGATCATCGTCCCGAACGGCACCCCGGGCTTCACCGTCGGGCGCAAGTACTCCAAGGTGGGCTGGTCGTCGTCCGACACCCGCGAGCTGTCGTTCGACGACGTGCGCGTCCCCGCCGAGAACCTGGTCGGCGAGCGCGGCCGGGGCTACGCGCAGTTCCTCCGCATCCTCGACGAGGGCCGCATCGCGATCGCCGCGCTGTCGGTCGGCCTCGCCCAGGGCTGCGTGGACGAATCGCTCCGCTACGTCCGGGAGCGGGAGGCGTTCGGCAAGGAGATCGGCCGCTACCAGGCCATGCAGTTCAAGATCGCCGACATGGAGAGCCGCGCCCACACCGCACGCCTGGCCTACTACGCCGCCGCCGCGAAGCTGCTGCGCGGCGAGCCGTTCAAGAAGGAGGCCGCGATCGCCAAGCTGGTCGCCTCCAACGCCGCGATGGACAACTCCCGCGACGCCACGCAGATCTTCGGCGGCTACGGCTTCATGAACGAGTACCCCGTCGGCCGCTTCTACCGCGACGCGAAGATCCTCGAAGTGGGCGAGGGCACCTCCGAGGTGCAGCGCATGCTGATCGCCCGCGCCCTCGGCCTCCCGCCGAGCTGACGCGACGGCCCGCCGGCCGGCCCGCGGGTGCGGGCCGGCCGGCGGGATCGGCGCTCGGGCCGTGCCTTCAGCGGATCTTCGAGAAGTCGAGCAGCGTCGTCCCGTCCTTGCTCGTGAGGAAACTCTGCGGGTCGCGGTCGTCTCGCAGCGTCCCCATCACCTCGTTCCCCCGCCGTATCCCGGTGTCGAGCAGGGTGCCCGTCTCGATGTCGTACAGGACGTGGGTCTTCGGCCGATCCACGGCCAGGACACGATCCCGAAGCCTTCGCTGCCGGGGACCTGCACGGGCGCGCCGCCCCTCAGCGGCACCTTGTACACGCCGTCGCTCATCCCCCAGACGATCGTGTCACCGTCGATGAGGAGCGTGGACACGCCGTTCCCCGGCAGCCTGGTGATCTTGTGTGCGGCGCCGCCGGCGACCGTGGTAGCGCAGGACCAGCACCGCGCGCTGCCGCCGGGGAAGCGCCGTCAGCGCCTCCCGCAGCCGCGGGTCGTGCTCGGCCCGCTCCAGGCCGCGGTATGTCACGCCGTCGTCGTCCAAATGGCCCGTCCTTCCTTCGACCCCAGGACGCGCGGGGCCCCGAAACTGTTGCACCGGCCCTCGGGCGGCGGTGCGCGGTAGGGTCGGCGGATGCTGCTGCGCGCCTATGGGATCGCCCGGTCGCTGGTCATGTACCACGGGGTCCCCGGCTGGCATCGGCGCGCGTCCCGCCTCTACGGCGAGTTCCTCGGTCCCGGTGACGTCGCCTTCGACATCGGCGCCCATGTGGGCGGCCGGGTGCGGGTGTGGCGGGGTCTCGGAGCGCGGGTGGTGGCGGTCGAGCCGCAGCCCGACTGCCTGCGCGTCCTGTGGCTCTTCTTCGGCCGTGACCGGGAGGTCGCGATCGTGCCGGGTGCGGCGGGGGCGGAGCCGGGACGGGCGCGGCTGGCCATGTCCACGGCGACGCCGACGGTGTCCTCGATGTCGCCCGGCTGGATCAGGGCCGTGACGACCGACAGCAGCTTCGCCCGCGTCCGGTGGGACCGTTCGGTCGAGGTCGAGGTGACCACGCTGGACGCGCTCATCGCGGCCCACGGGGTGCCGGCCTTCTGCAAGATCGACGTGGAGGGGTTCGAGGCGGACGTCCTCGCGGGGCTCTCCCGGCCGGTCCCGGCACTGTCGTTCGAGTACATCCCGTCCGCGCACGACGCGTCCATGGAGGCGCTGCGCCTCGTGGAGCGGCTCGGCCCGTACGAGTACAACTACTCCCCCATCGAGACGATGCGGCTCGCCGCCCCCCGATGGCTCGACGCGTCCGAGCTGCGGCGGCGGTTGGAGCGCATCCGGCCGCGCGGCCGCTCCGGCGACGTCTACGCCCGGCTGCGCCCGGCGCCTGGAGGGCCGGCCTCGGCGACCTGATCCGGCGGGGCGGGGTCGCCGGGGAGCCGGTCGCGGCCGAGCGGGCGTCCCCCGGCACGGCGCGGACCGATCGCCGCCGCGACCGCCGCTCGCCGCCGATCAGTGGTCACCGGACGACTCCGGCGACGACCGTGGTCACCATCCTGTGGACGGCGGAACGCTCCGGCGGGCCGCCGGTCCGGTCGGTGAACAGGAGGTGCGCGGCGCCGATCAGGGTCGGGGCGAGCGTCTCGACGTCGGCGCCCGGCGCGAGGCGGCCGAGGTCCCGCTCGGCGGTGAGGTAGGACTCGATCACGGCCACGGCCTCCGTCAGGGCCGGGACCCCGGCGGGCCAGGTCCGCCGCAACCGGACGCGCAACTGGGTGCGGAAGGTGACGAGCGGGACGATCGCGACGGCGACCGACGCGAACAGGGCCGCCAGCGCGCCGGTGAGGTTGTCGGCGACCGTGCCGGTCCCGGCGAGCTCGCGCAGTGCGGCGGCCTGGGGGTCCATCCGGCCGACACGGTCGATGACGAAATCGGCGAGGAAGGCGTCGAAGTCGTCGAAGTGCCGGTGCAGGACCCCCTTGGCGACTCCGGCCTCCGTGGTGACCGCGCGGCTGGTCAGCGCGGCGGGACCGTCCCGCAGCAGGATCCGCTCGGCGGCGTCGAACAGTTGCTCGCGCACATCCCGGAGAGCCACCCCTGTCGGCATCGCGCACCCCTTCCCTGGACGAGTGGGCGCGTGCCCACTATGGTGGGCGCATGCCCACTCTATCCAACGAGCCTCATCACCAGCGGCAGATGGCGGAGTCGTTCGGCGCGGACGCCGACCGCTACGACCGGACCCGGCCCGGCTATCCGGACGCCCTCGTCGCGCGCCTCGCCGCCGGAGGCCGGGACGTCCTCGACGTCGGCTGCGGGACGGGCATCGCGGCCCGGCAGTTCCAGGCGGCCGGGTGCCGGGTGCTCGGCGTCGAGCCCGACGAGCGGATGGCCCAACTGGCACGGCGCACCGGCATCGAGACCGAGATCGCGACATTCGAGACGTGGGACCCGGCCGGGCGGACGTTCGACACGGTCGTCGCCGGGCAGGCGTGGCACTGGGTGGACCCGGAGGCCGGCGCGGCCAAGGCGGCGCAGGCCCTGCGGTCAGGAGGCCGCCTGGCCGTGTTCTGGAACGCGTTCCAGCTACCGTCCGGCTTGAGCGAAGCCATCTCCGCGGTCTACCGCCGTGCGGTGCCCGACTCGCCGATCGTCCAGCGCGCGATGTCGGTCGGCTCGGAGGCCTACACGGCGCTGAACGTCACGGCGTCCGACGGCATGCGGCGGACGGGCGCGTTCGGCGAGCCCGAGGAGTGGCGATTCGGCTGGGAGCGCCGCTACACCCGGGACGAATGGCTGGAGCAGGTGCCGACCTCCGGCATCCACGGCCGGCTTTCACCGGACCAGCAAACGGAGGTGCTGGCGGGCATCGGCGCCGCCATCGACGCGGTGGGCGGCGATTTCACGATGAGTTACACCACCGTGGCGGCCGTGGCGACCCGCACTTCGTGAACGAACGCGCCCGGTCGTCAACGAACGCCGGAGTCGTACTCCTTCGCGACCGCTTCGCGCACCGCCGGGGCGACCTCCTGTGCCCAGCGGGCCAGGGTGACCGGATCCTGCGTCCCGCCCTCGGGCGAGAAGAGCGTGAAGCCCGCGGCGTCGTGGTCGAGAACGGCCTTTGTCAGCTCCTCCGCCCACTGGGCGGCGGATCCGCCGATCCAGCGCCGGTCGCGGTCGCGGACGGCGGGCAGCGGCCGGTCGGTGATGCGCCCGGGAAGGTTGAAGACCGTCCGGATCTCGCGCGGATCGCGGCCCGCGGCCGCCGCGGCCTCGTCGATGACCGGCCGGGACGTCCGGTAGCGCTCGCTGTGCCAGTCCGCGCCGTGACCGGGGATCCAGCCGTCGGCCACCCGTCCCGTGGCGGCCAGGGATCTGCGGCCGACCGATCCCGTCCACACGGGCGGCGCGGCGACCGGGGCCGGCTCGATGCCGTTCACCCGGTAGTGGCGGCCCCGGTGGGTGACCGGCGGACCGCCGCCCGACAGCTTCCTGACGAGGACGATCGCCTCCTCGAAGGCGTCCACGGCCTCGCCCGGCGACAGCCGGGGCACTCCCATGTCGGAGATCCGGTCCCACAGCCCGCCCGCGCCCATCCCGAGGACGACACGGCCCCCGGAGAGCGCCGACAGCGACGTCACCGTCCGCGCCAGCATGGGCGCCGGCCGGGTCGGCAGGTTGGTGACGTTGGCGAGGCCGGCGATGTGCCGGGTGCGTCCGAGGATGAATCCGAGCGAGGCGTAGGCGTCGAGGCGCTCGCCGATGTAGGGGTGGTCCGACAGCGAGAAGTGGTCGAGACCGTCACGGTCGGCCTGCCGCGTGATGCTCAGCAACTCGGCCATGTCCTCGATGCCGCCGTGCGCACCGAATCCGAAGACAACGTCCTGTGCCGCCATGGTTCCACGCTCCCGAGATGAGATTGAGTTCGCACTACGAACGATAATAGTTCGTTACACGAACTGCAACTCGCGCGGGCGGCCCCGCGGTCTCAGTGCTCGCGCGCGGCCCCTTCACCCGGCTCCAGGAAGACGGCCGGGACCTCGTTGTCCAGGACGACGCGGCCGAGCAGGCCGCCGAGCGCGTCGCGTTCGGCGGGGCTGAGCCCGCTCGACAGCCTCTCGACCCGGCGGCAGGTCTCGGCATAGAACTCGTCAACGAGACCCCTGCCCTCCGCGGTCAGCGCGACCCGGACGGCGCGCATGTCCTGCGGGTCAGGCTCACGCTGGACCAGGCCGTTGCGTTCGGTGCGGTCCACCAGGCCGGTGAGGCTCGACTTGGCCAGGCCCAGCATCGCCCCCAGTTCGCTCATCCCCCGCGGCTGCGCCATCAGCACGCACAGCAACTGCCCCTGCTGCGAAGTGATGCCGTACTCCCGTGCCGACTCGGCGTAGACCGCGTTCACCAGGAACGCGCCCCGAACGAGCGCCCCCACGACACCGATCCGCCCATCATCATTTTTGCCCACCCGCCAAGCGTACCCTCTTAGTTCGCGCGACGAACTAACGCCGGACGTCGACCCGCCCCGGCGCCTGCGGGACGTTGGCCGCCCGCATCAGGGGATGGCAGGGTTCATGCCGTGCGTCACACCGGGTTCGAGCCGGTGTCGAAGAAACATCTGTGTCTGCTAGAAAATCCCGGACGCTTGCAGGCCCAACGACGGGTGGCACATGGAACCCCTGCATCCGGGCGATCCCCGGCGGATCGGACCGTACGAGCTGGAAGCCCGGCTGGGTGCGGGCGGCATGGGGCAGGTGTTCCTCGGCGTCTCGCCCGGCGCCCGCCGCGTCGCGGTCAAGGTCATCCGCGCCGAGCACGCCGAGGACGAGCGGTTCCGGCGGCGGTTCGCCCGCGAGGTCGAGGCGGCGCGCCGGGTCGGCGGTTTCCACACCGCGCAGGTCGTCGACGCCGACCCCGAGGCCGAGTCGCCGTGGCTGGTCACCGCGTTCATCCCCGGGCCGTCCCTCCAGCAGTCGGTCGCCGAACGCGGGCCGCTCGACCCCGAGGCGGTCCGGGAGCTCGCGGCCGGGCTCGCCGAGGGCCTGGCCGCGATCCACGCGTGCGGGCTGGTGCACCGCGACCTCAAGCCCGGCAACGTCATCATGGCGGCGGACGGGCCCCGGATCATCGACTTCGGCATCGCCCGCGCGACCGACGCGACCGCGCTGACCTCTCACAACGTGGTGGTCGGCACCTACGCCTACATGTCGCCCGAGCAGGTGCTCGGCGACGCGCCGGGGCCCTCGGGCGACGTGTTCTCGCTCGGCTGCGTGCTCGCCTACGCCGCGACCGGCGCCGGCCCCTTCGACGCCACCTCCATCCCGGCGATCGTCCACCGCCTCCTGCACGAGGAGCCGGACCTCTCGGGGCTCCCCGGCGACCTGAGCAACATGATCGCCGCGTGCCTGGCCAAAGATCCCGAGCGGCGTCCCCCGCTGGACGCGCTCATCACCGCGCCGAAGAGCATCGAAGCCCCCGCCCCGCGACCGGCGGGCACGCCCCTGCCGGACGACGCGGTCGGCACGCACGCCAACGCGACGCTCGTCGCGACCCGGCGGCAGGACGCCCCGGCCGTCGCGCCGCCCGGCCCGGCCCCCGTCGGCCGGCGGGCGCTGCTCATCGGCGCGGGCGCCGCCACGGCGGTCGCCATGGCGGGCGTCCCGGCCGCGCTCTTCCTGACCCGGGGGGACGGGGAGCGGAAGGCGGCCGCGCCGCCCGCACCCGCGCCCCGTCCGGACGGCCTGCTCTCCCCCAGCGGCTCGCTCACCGCCGAGAAAGTCGAGACCCTCGACGAGGTCGCCATCACCTCCGACGGCCGGACCATCGCCGCCGGGGGCCTGGACTCCACGATCACCCTGTGGGACGTCGCCACCGGACGCGTCCTGCGCACGATCGAGAAGACGGGCTGGGTGAGCGCGCTCGCGTTCAGCCCGGACGGCCGGTCCGTGGCCAGTTCCTGCAGCACCCCCGGCCTCCTGCTCATCTGGGACGCGGCCACCGGCCGCATCAAGGTGAACGTGCGGAGCGGCGAGTTCGGACTGAACTCGCTGGCCTACAGCCCGGACGGCCGCACGATCGCGGGCGGCAATCCCGACGCCCAGCTCTTCGACGCCGCCACCGGCCGCAGGCTGGCGACGTTCGACCTCCGCAACAGCGGCGTCAACGCGGTCGCCTACAGCCCGGACGGCAAGCTCGTCGCGGTCGGAGTGGACGGGTACTACAACAAGCCGCCCGGCAACACCGTCCAGCTCCTCGACGGCCGGACGCTCCGCAGGCGCGGCCAGCTGGTCGGCCACACCGCGAACGTCACCGGCGTGGCGTTCAGCCCCGACGGCACACGGCTGGCCAGCAGCAGCGCGGACAAGACCGTCCGGATCTGGAACGTTGCCACTAGGCGCACCGTGGCCGTCATCAAGGCGGGCGAGGCGACGGTGAAGGACACCAAGTTCTCCCCGGACGGCTCGTCCGTCCTCGGCGCCTGCTCCGACCGGACCGTCCGGATCTGGAACGCCGCCACCGGCGCGCTCACCGCGACTCTCGTCGGACATTCCCAGCCCGTCTCGAAGGTCGTCCTCACCCCGGACGGCCACACCGTGGCGGGCGTGGGCAGCAGCAAGCCGGACGGCACCGTGACTCTCTGGAAGGTCTGATCAGTGGATCCGCTGCGCGACGACGACCCTCGGCAGGCAGGCCCCTACCGGCTGGAAGGACGGCTCGGCGCCGGGGGCATGGGCGAGGTGTTCCTCGGGGCCTCGCCGAGCGGGCGCAAGGTCGCGGTGAAGGTCGTCCGCGCCGAGTACGCCGCCGACCCCGGCTTCCGCCGCCGGTTCGCGCGCGAGATCGAGGCGGCCCGCAAGGTCGGCGGGTTCCACACGGCTCAGGTCGTCGACGCCGACCCCGAGGCCGAATCGCCCTGGATGGTGACCGCGTTCATCCCCGGCCCGTCCCTGCGGCAGGTCGTGCTGCGCCAGGGTCCGCTCGCACCGCCCGCGGTCCGCGAACTGGGCCGGGGCCTCGCCGAGGGCCTGGCCGCGATCCACGCGTGCGGGCTCGTCCACCGCGACCTCAAGCCCGGCAACGTCATCATGGCGCCCGACGGCCCCCGGATCATCGACTTCGGCATCGCCCGCGCGGCCGACGCGACCGCGCTGACCTCGACCGGAGCGGTCGTCGGCACGTTCTCGTTCATGTCCCCCGAGCAGGTGCGCGCCGACGTCACCGGCCCCGCGAGCGACGTGTTCGCGCTCGGCTGCGTCCTGGCCTTCGCGGCCCTCGGCCGCGGCCCGTTCGACGCGCCGACCATCCCCGCGATCGTCCACAAGATCGTCGGTGCGCCGCCCGACGTTGCCGGCCTGACCGACCCGCCCCTGCGCGAGCTGATCGCCTGGTGCCTGGAGAAGGACCCCGCCCGGCGGCCGTCCGTCCAGGAGGTCCTGACCGGGCTCGGCGCCGGACCGCCGCGCCGCCTCCCCCGCCGCGCCGTCCTGCTCGGCGGGGCGGCCGCCGCGGCGACCGCCGCGGTCTCCGTCCCGACCGTCCTGCTGTGGCCCTCGGACGCGCCCGCCGCCAGGCGGAACGCCCCGAAGACCCCCATCGGCACGCCCACGCGGATCACCCTGCCGAGTTCGGAGGTCGCGATCTTCGACCTGGCGTTCTCTCCCGACGGCAGGACGCTGTGGGGCGCGGGCTACTCCTCGATCCTGCGCTGGGACCTGTCCACCGCGCAGGTCACCACCCGCAAGGTCGAGGACTACGACAAGACCTACAAGCGGCCCATGGCGTTCAGCCCGGACGGCAGGATCCTCGCCACCTGCGGCGGCGACGGGGCCGTCCGCCTCTGGGACACGGCGTCCGGGCGGATCCGCAAGACCATCACCGACCTGCCGGGCGGCCAGGCGCTCGCGTTCAGCCCGGACGGCCGGTCGCTCGCCGGCGGCAGCGTCGACCACGTCCAGATCTGGAACACCGTCACCGAGAAGCTCCTCCCGAGGAAGTTCGCCTACTACGCCAACGCGCTGGCCTTCTCCCCGGACGGGCAGACCCTCGCCGGTGTCCAGGCCATGTCGTCGGCACGCTTCACCCTCTGGGACGTCTCGAACGGCGACGCCACCGAACTCGCGCCGCTCTATGCCACCGAGATCCCGTGCCTCGCCTTCAGCCCGGCCGGGGATCTGATGGCGGTCTCCACCGGCGGCTACTACGGCTTCGAGCTACGCGAGGCGTCCGACGGCCGCCTCAAATCCACCATCAAGGACCTCAAGGGCGAGGTCCAGGCCATGGCGTTCAGCCCGGACGGCGACACCCTGGTCACCGCCGACGAGAAGAACGTCCGCCTGTGGCACGTCCCGACGGGCCGCAACACGGCGACGCTCCCCGGCGACTCCGACGACGACCAGTCCGTGACCTTCGCCCCCGACGGCCAGAGCTTCGCCACGACCAGCGGCGCCGGCACGACCCACCTCTGGACCTTCCGCTGACCCTCCGCCAGGCCAGGGGACGAGGCCGAGCGAACCGTCCTCGATGTCGCCGAGGAGAGGAAGCCAACGCGGACGGCGCGATGACCAGCACCCGCCCGCCCGCATCCTTGGAGTTATGCCTCCGCGGCTGCGGGTCAACAGAGCATCGTGCAGCACGTCGCCTGGCGGGCGCCGGAGCAGAGTCAGCGGGGGCGGGCTTCCAGGACGGCGAAGGTGGGGCCCTGGGCGGGGACGCCCGTCGGGTGGAGGCCGGCTCGTTGGAAAAGGGCCTCGTACTGGGATCGGGTGCGCTGGAGGCCGCCGGAGGTGATGACGAGCATCACCAGGTCCAGCCACTTCATGCGGGACGGGGCCGGACCTTCGCGGAGGAGGCCCTCGCACAGGAGGAGGCGGCCGCCGGGGGCCATGGCCTCGCGGCAGTTGGCGAGGATCTGGACGGCGCGGTCGTCGTCCCAGTCGTGAATGATGTGGCACAGGACGTACGTGTCGCAGCCGGACGGCACCGAGTCGAAGAAGTCGCCGGAGATCATGCGGCAGCGGCCGGCTGCGACGGCCTCGTGGAGCGGCCCTCCGGCGGCGTCCGCGACGACTTGCGGCAGGTCGTGGAGGACGCCCCGGGTGCCGGGGTGGGCGGCGAGGACCGCGGCGAGGACGGCGCCGTGGCCGCCGCCGACGTCGGCGATGGATTCGCCCGGGCCGAAGTCGCAGGCGGCGACCACGGGGGCGAGGAACTCGCCGGAGAGGGCGAGCATGGCCTCGTTCAGCGTCTCGCCGTCGGCGGGGTGGTCGCGAAGGTAGTCGAAGAGTTCCCGGCCGTGGACGTGCGCGAAGGCCGGTTCGCCCGTGCGGACGCTGTGTTCGAGGCCGTTCCAGGCTTCCCGGTGGAACCACGAGCCGATCATCAGGGCGTAGCCGCGGAGGGACGGGACGTCGCTGCGCAGCAGGTCGCCCAAGGGGGTGCCGGCGAAGAGCCCGTCCTCGCGTTCCTGGACGACGCCGACGTCGGAGAGGGCGCGGAGCAGGCGGTGGAGGGTCGGCGGGTGCACCCCGACTGCGGTGGCGATCTCTTCCGCGCTGCGGGGGCCGGACGTCAGCTGGTCGGCGACCCGCAGGCGCGCGGCCACGCTGATCGCCTGGGCGACCCAGCCGCCGGCGAGCAGGCCCAGCATCGACGCGGCCAGCGGGCTTTCGGGCACCTCGAATGTCATCGTTTCCCCCCTGCCTGCGTTGCTCTCAGTATTCATCATCGACCAGACGGTGACCAGCGGGCGGACTGTTTGGCATCGGCGATGAGTTGTGGCGCGGCGGCGGGTCTGCATGGGCGCGAGGGGAGGGTTGCGGTGTCGCGTCGGTCACATGCGGTTGACCTCGACTGTGGTCGAGGTCTCAGTGTGGAGGCCGTAGAGCAGGGGGGATCTGTCGGACGCCGCTGGAATACTCCCGGAGCGCGCGAAGTTTAACGGTTCGCGAAAATGTCAGTCGCTGCAGTATTTTTGCGACTCACCCCCTGAAACGTGCCCACGGTCCTGCGTGCCCGCGTGCGGGCCCCGACGATTGGATGAGAGTTGACCGCTCCCGCGTCTCAAGTGACGGCGGATGGCCCACTGAAGGAACCCGACGCCGGCGGTGGTCTCGACCGCGGCGTGCTCGCCGTGGCCGGTGTCGTCGTCCTTGGCGCGATCATGTCCATCCTGGACGTGACCGTCGTCAACGTCGCCATCAACGACCTGGCCAAGGAGTTCAGCACCTCGCTGGCGACCATCCAGTGGGTGGCGACGGGGTACACGCTCGCGCTGGCGACGGTGATCCCGGTCACCGGCTGGGCGTGCGCGAGGTTCGGGACCAAGCGCCTTTACATGATCTCGATCGCCCTGTTCGTGATCGGCTCGACCTTCGCCGGGCTCGCCTGGTCCGCCGAGTCCTTGATCGTCTTCCGGGTGCTGCAGGGGCTCGGCGGCGGCATGATCATGCCGGCCGGCATGACGATCATGACGCAGGCGGCCGGTCCGCAGCGGGTCGGCCAGGTGATGAGCATCGTCGGCGTGCCGATGCTGCTCGGCCCCATCCTCGGCCCGATCATCGGCGGTTACCTCGTCGACGACGTGTCGTGGCGCTGGATCTTCTTCATCAACCTGCCGATCGGCGTCATCTCCCTGGTGCTGGCGGCCAAGATCCTGAAGAAGGACGAGCCGAAGCCGGCCGAGCGGCTCGACCTGCTCGGGCTGATCCTGCTGTCCCCCGGCCTGGCGTCGCTGATCTACGGTGTCGCCCGGGGCGCCGAGGCGCGCGACTTCATGAAGACCGAGCCGCTGGTCTTCACGGCCGTCGGCGCGGTGCTGATGATCGCGTTCGTGTTCCGCGCGCTGGCGGCCAAGAGCCCGCTGATCGACCTGCGGCTGCTGAAGCGCCGGTCGGTGGCGGCGGCGTCCGGCACGATGCTGCTGTTCGTGACCGCGTTCATGGGCGCGATGCTGCTGCTGCCGCTGTACTTCCAGGTCGTGCGGGGCGAGGGCGCGATGGCGTCCGGCCTGCTGCTGGCCCCGCAGGGCCTCGGCGCGATGGTGACGATGCCGATCGGCGGCAAGCTCACCGACCGGATCGGGCCCGGACGG
Organism: Actinomadura chokoriensis; assembly: GCF_041463665.1. Taxonomy (GTDB): domain Bacteria; phylum Actinomycetota; class Actinomycetes; order Streptosporangiales; family Streptosporangiaceae; genus Spirillospora; species Spirillospora chokoriensis_A. Next base: position 16,779 of record NZ_JAXCEJ010000009.1, on the reverse strand, counting down.
GTCGTCCTCGGCGGCATGGTCGTCGTGGTGCTGTCCGTGGCGGGCTTCGCCGCGGTGCTGGAGGCCGACACGTCCTACTGGACGCTCGGCGCGGTGCTGTTCGCGATGGGCCTCGGCATGGGCATGACGATGATGCCGACGATGGCCGCGGCCATCCAGACCCTCGGCCACGACGACGTGCCGCGCGCCAGCACGATGCTGAACATCATCCAGCAGGTGTCGGCGTCCATCGGCACCGCGCTGATGTCGGTGCTGCTGGCGAACCGGCTCACGGCCGAGCTCGGCGGCGGGGCCGGCGGCGAGATCGGCAGCACCGAGAAGGTGCCGCCGGCGGTCATGGAGAAGATCGCCGGTCCGATGGCGGACGCCTTCCAGCACACCTACTGGTACGCGGTCGGGCTGATCGCCCTGGGGTTCCTGCCGGCGCTGCTGCTGCCGCGCAAGCGGCCGGCGACCGGCGCGGTCGACGCCCCGATGCCGATGCACTAGGACGCCTCTGGCGCGTTCCAAGCCCCGGCCGGACCCCGAGTGGGGCCCGGCCGGGGCTTGGCCTTTCACGGCCTTCTCAGGAAGCCGCGGCCCAGTACTCGTCCTTCAGGAGGCGCTTGTAGAGCTTCCCGGTCGGATGCCGGGGCAGCTCGGGACGGAAGTCGACCGTCCGCGGGCACTTGTAGTGCGCGAGGTGGTCGCGGCAGTACGCGATCAGCTCGTCCGCGAGCTCGGGGCCGGCCTCGTCCATGGACAGGGGCTGGACGACGGCCTTCACCGCCTCGCCCATCTCGGCGTCCGGGACGCCGAACACCGCGACGTCGGCGACCTTCGGGTGCACCGCGAGGACGTTCTCGGCCTCCTGCGGGTAGATGTTCACCCCGCCGCTGATGATCATGTAGGCGCGGCGGTCGGTGAGGTAGAGGAAGCCGTCCTCGTCCACGTAGCCGACGTCGCCGAGGGTCGTCCAGCCGCGGCCCTTCGGGTCGCGGGTCGCGGCGGTCTTCTGCTCGTCCCCGTGGTACTCGAACGTGGGGCCGTTGCCGAAGTAGAGGGTCCCGGGCTCGCCGGCCGGCAGTTCGTCGCCCTCCTCGCCGCAGACGTGCACCTCGCCCAGGATGGGACGCCCGACGGTGCCCTTGTGGGCGAGCCAGTCCTCGGAGTTGGTGTAGACGAAGCAGTTGCCCTCGGTGCCCGCGTAGTACTCGTGCAGGATCGGCCCCCACCAGTCGATCATCTGCTCCTTGACCGGGACCGGGCAGGGCGCGGCGGCGTGGACGGCGCAGGCCAGCGACGACAGGTCGTAGCGGGCGCGGGTCTCCTCCGGGAGCTTCAGCATCCGGATGAACATGGTCGGCACCCACTGGCTGTGCGTGACGCGGTACTTCTCGATGGCGGCGAGTGCCTGCTCCGGGTCGAACTTCTCCATCACCACGACGGTGGCGCCGCAGCGGTGGAAGATGAGCGAGTACCGCAGCGGCGCGGCGTGGTAGAGCGGCGCCGGGGACAGGTAGACCGAGTCGGCGTCGGCCTGGAACAGGTGCGTGATCAGCATGTAGAGCGGCCCCGCCTGGCCCATCGGCGCCTTGGACAGCGGCGGCTTCACCCCCTTGGGGCGGCCGGTCGTGCCGGACGAGTACAGCATGTCCATGCCCTCGCACTCGTCCTCGATCGGGGTGGACGGGTACCCGGCGACGCGTTCCTCGTAGGACTCGTAGCCGGGTGCCGTGCCGCCGAGCATGAGGCGCAGCGGCACGTCCGGCGGGAACTGGGAGGCCTGCTCCATCGACGCGCTGGTGATGAAGACCTTCGCCTCGCAGTTGCCCACGATGTAGGCGAGCTCCTCGTGCTGGAGCCGCGAGCTGATGGCGGTGTAGTAGAGGCCCGACCGCTGGGCGGCCCAGGCGATGGCCAGGTAGAGCGGGTGGTTCTCCAGCATGAACGCGATGTGGTCCCCCGGGCGCAGCCCCTCCGCGCGAAGCAGCTGTGCGAGCCGGTTCGACTCCTCGTTCAGTTCCCGGAAGGTGACGACCCGCCCGGAGCCCGCCATGATCACGGCGGGCTTGTCGGGCGTCTGAGCTGCGATCTGCCCCAGGTGCATGGCCGCAACCTACCGGGCCGGACCGCCGAATGGAATGCCGTTCGGTTCTCCGGGTCGTCAGACGAGCATGTGGTCGAAGTCACCGTCCTTGGCTCCGCCCACGAACGCCTCCACCTCCTCGCGCGTGTAGACGAGGATCGCTCCCTCGGGGTCCCGGGAGTTGCGCACGGCGATCTCCCCGCTGGGGAGTTCGGCCATCTCGACGCAGTTCCCGGACGGGTTGCTCCGCCGGCTCTTCTGCCAGACGAGCCCGCTGCGTCGGACGTCCGACATGTGGTGGCCGTCCATGTCTGCCCCCTCTAGGCGTCTTGGTCTCCGCACCGGGAGACCGCGATCTCGCCCCACCCCACACAATGGTACGAGATGCACGTGCATTCGTTCTTGCATTGGTTCATGCAGACGGTCTTGCATCTGCACGGCTTGGGGAGCAAGATAGCGAACGCTCGCCGGTGACCACTCCGCACGCCTCTGAGGTTTGACCATGACCGTTGACCAGGCAGACGAAGTCGCGGCCCCCGCCGCCATGAGGGGCGGCCGCGCGCGGCACGCCGCCGCCGCGGTGCACGCGCCCTGGCCGGACGCGGCCCCGCCCGCGCCGAACGTCCCGCCGAACGTCCAAGCGAACCCGCGCCCGAGCGTGCCGGTCGCCGTCCCCGCCCTGGCCGGGCTCTGGCCCGCCCCGCACGCCGGCACCCCGCGCACCGCGCGCCGGGTGCTGCCCGCCGAGATCACCGCGCCCCGGTCGGCGCGCGAGTTCACCCAGCACACGCTGGACGGCTGGGGGCACACCGGCGACGCCGGGGACGTGGTCGTCGCGGTGTCGGAGCTGGTGACGAACGCGCTGCGGCACGGCCTGGAGGGCCTCCCCCAGCCGCTGCCGCTGTGCCCGATCCAGCTCGTGCTGGTCGGGCACCCGCGGCGGCTCGTCGTCTCGGTCACCGACCCGTCGGGGCGCGCGCCCGAGCCCGCGCCGAGCGCCCCCGACCGCTTCGTCGAGGGCGGCCACGGGCTCGTCGTCGTAGGCGCGATCAGCGACGCGTGGGGCTGGGCTCGCCTCGCCACCGGCGGGAAGGCCGTCTGGGCGGCCTTCGACCTGCGGGTCAGCCCTCCAGGACCGCCGGAGCCTGCTCAGCCAGCCCGGACCGCGACCGCTCCGGACGCTCCAGCTCGCTGAGGAACGCGTGGGCCCAGCGGTCCACGTCGTTCTCGATCACGCGGCGGCGCATCGAGCGCATCCGCCGCGCCTGGTCGGCGGGCTCGGCGTGCAGGGCCGACAGCAGCGTGCTCTTGAGCCCGTCGATGTCGTACGGGTTGACCTGGAACGCGCCCCGCTTGAGTTCGGCCGCGGCGCCGGTGAACTCGCTCAGCACCAGCGCGCCGCGCAGGTCCTTGCGGCAGGCCACGTACTCCTTGGCGACCAGGTTCATGCCGTCCCGAAGCGGCGTGACGACCATCACGTCCGCTGCCAGGTACAACGCGGTCAGCTCGGGCCGGTCATACGAACTGTGCAGATAGTGGATGACCGGAAATCCGATCTCGCCGTACTCTCCGTTGATCCGCCCCACTTGCTGCTCGATCTCCTCGCGGAGCAGCTGGTACTGCTCGACCCGCTCCCGGCTCGGGGTGGCGATCTGCACGAACACCGCCTGGCCCGGCTTGAGGTGGCCGTCCTCGAAGAGCTCCCCGAACGCCTGCAGCCGCTGCGTGATGCCCTTGGTGTAGTCGAGCCGGTCCACGCCCAGCAGGAGCGTGGCGTCGCCCAGGTCGGAGCGGATCTCCTGCGCCCGCTCCAGGACGTCCGGGCGCTCGACCAGGTCGTTCAGCTCGCCCACGTCCACGGAGATCGGGAACGCGCGGGCCCGCACGACGCGGTCGTCCCAGAAGACGTCGTGCTTGACGTAGCGGGCGTCCAGCAGCCGGCGGCAGAGCCGCACGAAGTTCGCCGCCGCTCCCGGCAGCTGGAAGCCGACCAGGTCGGCACCTAGCAGGCCCTCCAGGATCCGCCGCCGCCACGGCAGCTGCCAGAACAGCTCGACCGGCGGGAACGGGATGTGCAGGAAGAAGCCGATGCGCAGATCGGGACGGAGCTCGCGCAACATCGACGGGACGAGCTGGAGCTGGTAGTCCTGCACCCAGACGATCGCGTCCTTCGCCGCGACCTTCGCCGCCGCCTCCGCGAACCGCCGGTTCACCCGGACGTAGGCGTCCCACATCGCGCGGTCGTAGACGGGCGAGGCGACGACGTCGTGGTAGAGCGGCCAGAGCGTCGCGTTGGAGAAGCCCTCGTAGTAGAGCTCGACGTCCTCCGCCGACTGCACGATGGGGTGGAGCGACATGCCGTCCTCCTCGAACGGCTCGATCTCCTCGTCCGGCGCGCCGGTCCAGCCGATCCAGGTGCCCTGCCGGCGCCGCATGACCGGGGCGATCGCGCTCACCAGCCCGCCGGGGCTGCGCCGCCAGCGGGGGACGCCGTCCGCCCCGACGCTCCGGTCCACCGGAAGCCGATTTGCCACCACAACGAACTCACTACCGCGCGACACCTGCGACCCGCCTCTCCAGAAAACCCTCAGCGATCACTCATGCCCAAAAACGGTCATCTGGAACATGTTGTCACTTCGACGCTAAGGAACAGGAGGTTGAAAAGGGGGATGTCAGGGGTCCGGGAGGGCGTCCCCGGGGGATTGGAGCGGGCCATATTCCTTTCCCGCCAGGTGACCGGTGTTGACACGAGGGTCACGGCACCCGGACCGGCTGGGCAATGTTGCCCAGATCACATCGTCGCCGGGCCTCCGGCGCGGCGGAGGCCCCGCCCCGGCCATGCCGGGGTCCAGCGGAAATGCCCGGCACGCCCGGCAAGATGCTTCAAATGTGGACCGTTCAGAAACTTCACCGATATTTCATGCCAACTAGAATCACCGCATGGACGAAGCGCGGGACGCGCTGGAACCGCGCGAGATGCGCGCCTGGATGGCCTTCCTCGCCGCGGGCCACCTGATCGACCACCAGGTCGAGCGGCAGCTCAAGCACGACGGCGGGCTGTCGCACGCCGAGTTCGAGGTGCTGGTGAAGCTGCGGTCGGCGGCGGGCCGCCGGCTGCGCATGTCGGACCTGGCGCGGGAGGCGATGGTGTCCAAGAGCCGCCTCACCTACCAGGTCACCCGGCTCGAACGGGCCGGCCTCGTCAAGCGGTCCGGCTGCCCGTCGGACCGGCGCTCGGTGTGGGCGGAGCTGACCGACGACGGCGCCGCCGCCCTCGACCGGGTCCGCCCCGGGCACCGCCGCGTCGTCCGCGAGACGCTCATCGACGTGCTGTCGCCGGACGAGATCGACCTGCTCGGCGACGCGCTCACCCGCGTGGCCGACCGTCTTCACGAACGGTGACCGCCCGGGCCGCTAACGTGTTCGGCGAGGCCGCGTCCACCAGCCCGGGGGGTATGAGCATGCGGGACTTCGGGGGAATCGTCGAGCGTTCGCCCGCGCGCACCGTCCGGCCCGCGTCGGCGAAGGAGGTCGTCTCCGCCGTCCGCGAGGCCGCCGCGCACGGCCTGGACGCGGTCCCGCGCGGCGCCGGGCACTCCGCGTCCGGCCAGTCGCTGACCACCGGCGTCTCGCTCGATCTGCGCGGCCTCGCGGGCGTCCGCGAGGTCGGCGAGCGGCACGCCGCCGTCGGCGCCGGGACGACCTGGCGCGAGGTCCTCGCCGCGACGCTGCCGCTGGGGCTGACGCCGCCCGTCCTGACCGACTACCTCGACCTGACGGTCGGCGGGACGCTCTCCTCGGGCGGCGTCGGCGGGACGTCCCGCCTCCACGGGACGCAGGCCGGGAACGTCCTCGCCCTCGACGTCGTCGCCGGCGGCGAGCTCGTGCCGTGCTCCCCCACCGTCCGGCCCGACCTCTTCGACGCCGTCCGCGGCGGGATGGGCCGGTACGGCGTCATCACGAGCGCGACGCTGCGGCTCGTCCCCGCGCCGGAGAGGGTGCTGGCCTGCACGGTCCCGTGCCGGGACGCGAGCGACCTTCTCCGCGTCCTGGACGAGGCACGGGCCGAGTACGTCTCAGGCCAGGTCAAGCCCTCGGAGGACGGATGGGCCTTCGAGGCGAAGGTCGTCCTGTACGGAGACGGAGACGAGCCGCCGCCCGGCACCGCCGAGACCGAGGACCTCGCCTACATCGACTTCGCCGACCGGATGCGTCCCGACGTGGAGGAACTGATCGCCCTCGGCGAGTGGGCGCGCCCGCATCCCTGGGGCACGGTCTTCCTGCCCGCGCCCCGCGCCGCCGCCGTGATCGAGTCGACGCTCGCCGGGACGACCCCGGCCGACCTGGGCCTCAGCGGCGTCATCGTGGTCAAGCCGCTGCGGGCCGACCACGTCCCCATGCTGGCGTTGCCGGACGACCCGATCCTGTTCAGCGTCCTGCGCGCCGCGTCTCCGGGCTGCGCGACCGTCCCGGAGATGCTCGCCGCCAACCGCGCCCTCCTCGACCGCGTCCGGGCCGTCGGCGGAACCCGCTACCCCATCGACTCCGTCCCCGCGGCCGAACAGCCCTCCGGAGGGCGCCGGTCATAGGGCGAGCGCGAGGACTTCCGCGGACGGCAGGGCGGCGAGGGCCTTGCCGGCGAGGAGGACCTTCGACTTGCGCAGGCCGCTGCCGATGACGACGTGCGGGGCCGCGGCGACGGATTCGTCCACCAGGACCGGCCAGCCCTCGGGGAGGCCGATAGGGGTGATCCCGCCGTACTCCATGCCGGTGAGGGACGTCGCCTCGGCCATCGGCGCGAACGACGCCTTCCGGGCGCCGAGGTGCTTGCGGACGACGCCGTTCACGTCCGCGCGGCCGGTGGCGAGGATCATGCAGGCGGCGTAGGAGACCTCGCCGCCGCGCTTGGCGGCGACGACCACGCAGTTGGCGCTGGCGTCGAGGGGCACCCCGTAGCGCTCGCAGAACGCGGCGGTATCGGCGAGGTCCGGATCGATCGCGGCGACCTCGGCGTCCGGCAGGGCGCCGATCGCGGCGGCGACCGGGCCCGCCAGGAGGCCGGGTCGTTCGTCGGCCGGGCCCCAGTCGAGTGTGCCGAGCATGTGTCCGTCCCCTCTCGCGCCTTCTCCGGATCACAGCCTGCCACGGTCTCGGCCCGCGACGCTCCACGTGCCGGTGGCTGAGCCACCGGACCCCCGTCAGGGCACCGATCTCACGCCGCCGATCTCAGGCCCCGCTCTCAACCGTTCTCAGGCCGCGGAGCCCAGCACGCCGTGCGGATCGAGGACGTACTTGCGCGCCGCGCCCTGGTCGAACTCCGCGTACCCCTCGGGCGCCTGGTCGAGCGGGATCACGGACGCGTTGACGTTCCGCGCGATCTGGACCCGGTCGTGCAGGATCGCCATCATCAGCTGCCGGTTGTACGACATCACCGGGCACTGGCCCGTGACGAGGTACTGCGACTTGGCCCAGCCGAGCCCGATGCGCAGCCCGAGCTGCCCGGCCCTGGCGTTCTCGTCCGAGGCGCCCGGGTCTCCGGTGACGTACAGGCCGGGAATGCCGAGCCCGCCGGCGGCGCGGGTGACGTCCATCAGCGTGTTGAGGACGGTCGCGGGCTGCTCCGTCGCCGCGCCCTCGTGCCCCTGGCCGCGCGCCTCGAACCCGACGCAGTCGACGGCCGCGTCCACCTCGGGCACGCCGAGGATCTGCTCGATCTGCGCGGCCACGTCGCCGTGCTCCGACAGGTCGATCGTCTCGCAGCCGAACCCGCGGGCCTGCGCCAGCCGCCGCGCGTTCATGTCGCCGACGATCACGACGGCCGCGCCGAGCAGCAGGCAGGCGCTCGCGCACGCGAGGCCGACCGGTCCCGCGCCCGCCACGTACACGGTCGAGCCGGTCGTCACGCCCGCGCTGTAGGCGCCGTGGTACCCGGTCGGGAGGATGTCCGACAGCATCGCGAGGTCGGGCAGCTTCGCCATCACCGTGTCGCGGTCGGCGGGGAACTTCAGCAGGTTGAAGTCCGCGTACGGGACGACGGCGTACCGGGCCTGGCCGCCGTGCCAGCCGCCCATGTCGACGTACCCGTAGGCGGCGCCCGGCCGGTCGCGGTTGACGTTCTCGCACACGCCGGTATGGCGCTCCTTGCAGTTGCGGCAGCGGCCGCAGGCGATGTTGAACGGGACGCTGACGAGATCGCCCACCTTGACGAACTCGACGTCCCCGCCGGTCTCGATCACCTCGCCGGTGATCTCGTGGCCGAGCGTGAGCCCGGCGGGGGCGGTCGTCCGGCCGCGCACCATGTGCTGGTCGGAGCCGCAGATGTTGGTGGCCAGGACCTTCAGGATCGCGCCGTGCTGCAGCTTGCGCCCGTTCTGCTCGGCCAGTTCGAGCTTGGGGAAGTCAAGGTCCTCGACCGTGACCTCGCCCGGCGCCTGGTAGACCACGCCTCGGTTGGTGTCCGCCACGACTTCTCCCTCCGCGTTGAGGATCTATGGGGACCCATACCCGACTTATGCCTGTTAGTTCGTTTTTTGGGCGGACGGTTCAGGCCCCCAGATACCGGAGGACGGCCAGCACGCGCCGGCCGCCAGCCGGACCGCGACCGCCGCGCCGTAGGCGACCAGCAGCAGGATCACGCCGCCGAGCAGCCCGACCGGCACCCGCAGGACGAGGTAGGCGGGCGCCCTCAGCGGCCCGTACTGGACGGGCAGGTCCTCGCCCAGGAACGCGCGGAGCCGCCGGCGTTCCAGCTCGGTCAGGACCTCCGCGCCGCCCGCGACGACCGCCGGGACCGTCCGCCGACCGTGCGAGAACGCCAGCGAGTAGGCCATGAGGAGCGCCGCCGCCGTCACCATGGAGAGCACCGCCGAGCCGTCCGGCCGGTTCCCGCACCCGCGACCTGCGGAAAACCACAGCCCTCGGCGTGAGAACCCCGCCCGGCAAGGGATCCTGGAGCCCGGGGCGGCGCACGTGACCGAGTGGCGTCCGGACGGGCCGGCCGGTCCGCTGGAGCACCCGCCGCACACGCAGATGGCGGCCGTGTTCGGCCGGAAGGACCAACCCCGGGGAAACCCGGATTCAGCGGAGAGTGAAACCGCCCCGCCGGACGGGGGCGATCCGGGACGCTTGGTGGGCCCGGTTCCCGCAGGCCGTCCGGTTGCGGACACGGTGATGGACCGGTTCCGGACACCGGGCCCGGTCATGATCCGGTAAAGGATCTTTCTGATCGACTTTTCCGTTGTCAAGCGTTTCTTGTAGCGTTCGCAGCGTTTTGTGAAGTGCATTCATGATCGGACTTTCCCGCCACAAGATCATGTGAGGACGCCGCGATGCCCCTGGCGACAGGCCTGGCCGCGGCCGCGCTCCTCGGCCTGCTGACGCTCCTGGCCACCGCGCGGCACGGCAGGCGCCGACAAGGCTCGGAGAACGAGCACCCCGAGTCCCTGACGACCGTCCTCGGGCCGGGGGACGAGGAGTACCTCGCGTGGCTGGCCGACCACCACTGGCCCCGCGACGAGTACCTCGATCTGGAGCGCGACTGGCTGGACGAGCTGGCCTTCGGCGAGCCGGCGGGGCACTACGAGGCGCCGCTGTGCCCGCGGTGCGAGCTGCGCCGCGAGGACGTGTGGCCGTGCCCGACCTGCGGCAGGCTCCTGCACTCCTCGTGCGGCCACGGGATGCGCCGCCGGAGGGTCGACCGCCCGTACCGGACGCACGCGACCAATTCCGAGGCCGTCATCGCCGAGTGGATCTGCACGGGCTGCACGTCGGTCGTCGGCCTGGACGTCGACCACGGCGACGAACCCGACGGCGGGCTCTTGCGGTGAAACGTCCCGAATGCCCGGTCTAGCCGACCTTCACACGCGATGGACGGTAAAGAATCCGCCATCGACTTGCATATTTCGGACGCGCGGCGGCAGGCTGCATTATGTCCTTAATCACAGGGACACCCGTGGAGGAACCCCGTGACCGTTAAGCCCGACAACAGCTGCACGCACGAGCCGGCGTGTCCGGCGCCGGACCGCCTCGACCGCGAGGCCGCACGGATCGTCGCCAACCACCCGGAGCAGGGCTGGAGCCTGCTCTGCAACGGCATCGTCGTCTTCGAGGACACCGGCGAACTGCTGCCCGACGGCCGGGTGATCGCCCCGCACCGTCCGATCACGACCGCCTAGGAGCCCCGGGCACGGTCACCTGATCACGTGCCGGTCGTAACCGAGCCGGGCGAGTTCCTCGTACGCCGCCCAGGCCGCCGCCGGGACGGGCACCGGCACCTGGAAGCCCCGTTCCGCGTACACGACCATCCGCTGCAGGTCCCCCACCATCAGCTCGACGGACCGGCGCTCGCCGCCGAACACCTCGAACCCGAGCTCCGGGGCGGAGGCCGTCCAGCCGGCCTCGGGCCACTGGCGCCGCGCCGTCGCGAGCGCCCGCCGCGTCATGTACGGCTTGGCCACCAGGATCCCGCGCGCCACCGCGATGCCCCGCTCCCCCAGCAGCCGCCTCGACGCGGTGATGTTCTCCCCCGTGTTGGTCGCCGTCTCCTCCAGCAGCAGCGCGTCCTCCGGGACGCCGTGCTCGCGCACGACCCGGCCGAACACCCGCGCCTCCGTCTCGTCCCACCCGGAGGTGATCTTGCCCCGGCCGCCCGAGACGACCACCAGCGGAGCCCATCCCCCGTGCCAAAGCCTCGCCGCGTGCGCCGCCACCCGCGTGTCGTGGCACCCCAGCGCGAGGATCACGTCAGCCTGGGAGAGGGGGCCGGACAGGACGAGGTGATCCCAGATGATCCTCGCCAGCTCGCGCGCACGCGCGTCCACATGAGACTCCACGGGGTCATTGTCCCCGGCGGCCCGCATGTCGGACTGCCATCCGGCGCTTCGCCCCGCTAACGTTCAACTGTTTTGCTCCTTACGCAAGAATCATGTGGAACTCGACCGCGAAAGGACGGTGTGGTGTGATCGCAGTCCTGGTCCTCGTCTCCCTGCTCGCCATGTTCGGCCTCTGCCTGCCGGGCCTGCTCCGTCCCATGCCACCGAGCCCCGCTCCCGACCCGCCGGCCGCCGAGGGCGAGTACCCGGAGTCCATGACCGCCGAACTCGACCCCGGCGACGAGGAGTTCCTCGCCGCTCTCGCCGACGAGCTCTGGCCCGAGGACGAGTACCTGGAACTGGAGCAGACCACCGACGGCGAGGAGGAGCCCGGCGGCACCGACATGCTCCTGTGACCCGCGCCCGCCCGGGTCAGGGGGATTCGAAGAGGGCGCTCACGGATTCGCCGTTGTGGATGCGGCGGACGGCCTCGGCCAGCGCCGGGGCGATGGACAGGACGCGGAGCTTGTCGCCGCGGTCGCCGCCCGGGACGGGGACCGTGTTGGTGCAGACGATCTCCAGGACGTCGGGCTGGGCGGACAGGCGCTGGAGGGCGCCGGCGGCGAAGAGCCCGTGGGTGCAGGCGATGCGGATCGTGCGGGCGTCCAGCTCGCGGAGCCGGTCCAGGAGTTCCAGGACGGTGCTGCCCTTGGCGATCTCGTCGTCCAGGACGATGACGTCGCGTCCGGTGATCTCGCCGATGACGGAGCTGATCTGGACGCGGTCGTCGGCGAAGCGCTGCTTGGCGCCGGCCGCGACCTGGACGCCGAGGAGGCGCGCGAAGGCCGCGGCCTCCTTGGCGTTGCCGAGGTCGGGCGAGACGACGGTCGTGCGGGACAGGTCGTTGCCGCGGAAGTGGTCCGCGAGTTCGCGCAGCGCGTGCAGGTGGTCGACGGGCACGGAGAAGAAGCCGTGGACCTGCGGCGAGTGCAGGGTCATGGCGAGGACGCGGCTCGCGCCCGAGGCGACGAGGAGATCGGCGACGAGGCGCCCGCCGATGGAGATGCGCGGCGCGTCCTTCTTGTCCGAGCGGGCGTAGGAGTAGTGCGGCATGACGACGGTGATGCGGCTCGCGGACGCGCCGCGGGCGGCGTCGCACATCAGGAACAGCTCGACGAGGTGCTCCTGCACGGGGGCGACGAGCGGCTGGATCAGGAAGACGTCCCGTTCCCGGCAGTTGGCCTGGAGCTGCACTTCGAGGCAGTCGTTGGCGAACCGGTCGACGCGCGACGGGCTCAGCGGCACGCCCAGGTGGGCGCAGACCTCGGCGGCCAGTTCCGGGTGGGCGCTGCCGCTGAACACGGCGATCTCTCGCACGAACCGCTCCTCACATGATCGACCGGGCCCATGCTAGGGGCGGCCGGGTCAGGTCGTGGGGAGGGGCTCGCCGGTCTCCAGAAGGGTCTTCAGCCCCGACAGGACATGCGGCCAGCCGTGCCGCGACATCCCCAGCAGCGCGTCACCCGCCTGGTGGACGACGGTCAGCTTGACGGTCTCGCCGGCGGGTTCGATGCCGAAGGTCACCTTGGAGCGCGGTTCGGTCATGAGCTCGCGGCGCGTCTCCTCGTCGACGCCGACGCTCTTCGCCCATTCGGACGTGAAGGTGTGCCAGGTGTAGGAGAGGCGGCTGCCCGGCTCGGCCTCCAGGACGACCTGCTCGGGATCGGCAATCGTCGCGCCCTCCTCGTGCCAGGTCATGGTGGAGCCCGGCTTCCAGTCCGTCTCGAAGGAGACGCCCCAGTAGCGGCGGGTGAACGCGGGGTCGGTGAGGGCCTCCCAGAGGCGTTCCGGCGTGGTGTTGACGTAGGTCGTGTACACGAACTCGCTTGCGGTCATCGGGGCCTGCTCCAATGCGGTCTTCAGGTCGGCGAGCGCGCGCCCGCGGCGCATAGTGGTGACGAGGCTGCATGTCCATCCCGGGCCTACGGCTTGCGGCCCACCCCACCGAACGCGTCGACCGCCTCCGGCTCGCCGGGCGCGTCCGGGCGCCAGTGCGTCACCGGGACGATCCCCGGCTCCAGCACCTCCAGGCCCTCGAAGAACCCCGCGATCTGCCCGGGCGTCCGCAGCACGAGCCGGGCGTTGCCGGACGCGTTCCACACGTCCACGATCCGGTCGGACGCCTCGCCGTGGACGACGTTCGTCCCGTCGTACATGGCGAAGTGGCTGCCGGGGGTGACCGCGTCCATCAGCCTCCGCACGATCCCGTACGCCTGGTCGTCGTCGGGGACGAACTCCAGGATGCCCATCAGCGTGAACGCGATCGGCTCGCCGAAGTCGAGCGTCTCGGCGGCGCCCTCCAGGATGCCGCCGGGCTCGCGCAGGTCGGCGTGGATGTAGGCCGTGTGCCCCTCCGGGGTGCTGGTGAGCAGTGCCTTCGCATGCTCCAGGACCAGCGGGTCGTTGTCGATGTAGACGACCCTCGACTCGGGCGCCGTCCGCTGGGCGACCTCGTGCGTGTTGTCGACCGTGGGGAGGCCGCTCCCGACGTCGATGAACTGGCGGATCCCGGCCTCCCCGGCCAGATGCCGCACGACGCGGTTCAGGAACAGCCGGGACGCCCGGGCGAGCCGTGCCACGTCCGGCAGCATCCCCAGGATCTGGTCGCCGACCTCGCGGTCCACCGGATAGTTGTCCTTGCCCCCGAGCCAGTAGTTCCAGATGCGCGCCACGTGCGAGACGCTGGTGTCGATGCCGGGACCGGGTCTCTGTTCGCTCATGCGCACCTCCCCCGGCGTTCCTTCCCGGCCCCGACGATCGTCAGTCCTGATCTGGGGGCGGCCCCGGCGGGGCCGGCGGGCGTCCTCGCTCCGCGGCCCCGCCGGGGCGTCGCTCAGTCCTTGTCGGTCACGTTCAGTCCTTGTCGGTCACGTTGTCGAGGACCTTGCCGGTCGCAGCGTCCACGGTGATCTCGTGCTCGGCGCCGTCCTGGCCCGTCACGTCGACCTCCCAGACGGCCTTGCCGTCCTCGTTCTCGAACTCGGCGGACGTGGCGTGTCCGGGAGCGGCCTTCAGCGCCGCGTCCGTCGCGGCCGACGCGGACACCTTCGCCTCGCGCAGCGCCGCGAGTTCGGCGTCGTCTTCGGCCCGGTCGTCGGCCTTCTCGTCGGTCTGCTTGCCGGTCTGGTCGTCGGCGCGGTTGGTCAGGACCTTGCCCGTGCCGGAGTCGACGGTCACCTCGCGCCGGTCCCCGTTGTCCGCGACGACGTCGGCCTCCCAGACCGTCTTGCCGTTCTCGTCGTCGAGTTCGATCTCCGCGATCTTGCCGGGCGACGCCTTCAGCGCCGCGTCCACCGCCTGCGCGATCGACACCGCCGTCTTGGACGCGCCGCCCTCGGGCCGGTCATCGTGCTTGCCGTCGGACGGGGTCGCGCTGGCGGCCGGCTCGTCGGGCGCGGCGGCGGCCGCCACCGTCGTCCCGCCGCCGGCCAGGACGCCCGCGGCGACCGCCGTCACCAGCAGCCCGCGTCCGGTGAACATGCGCCGTGCGTCGATCTTCATCGTGTTCCGCCTTCCGTGTCGTTTTCCTTGCGGGACCGACGATGCCGCGCGTTCCTGTAGCACTCCTGAAGCAACCTGAAGCCGTCTTCAGGTCGGGTTTGGCAGGCTGGGAGCATGCGCCTGCTGATCGTGGAGGACGAGAAGCGCCTGGCCACGTCCCTCGCGCGGGGGCTGACGGCCGACGGCTTCGTGGTCGAGACCGTCCACGACGGCGCGGCGGGCCTGCACCTGGCGCTCGGCGGCGGCTACGACCTGATCGTCCTCGACATCATGCTGCCCGGGATGAACGGCTACCGGGTGTGCGGGGAGCTGCGGGCGGCGGGCGACGAGACGCCGATCCTGATGCTGACCGCCAAGGACGGCGAGTACGACGAGGCGGAGGGCCTGGACACGGGCGCGGACGACTACCTCACCAAGCCCTTCTCGTACGTGGTGCTGGTGGCGCGCGTCCGGGCGCTGCTGCGCCGCCGGACGCGGGGCGCCGCGCCCGCCATCGTGCTCGGCGACCTCACCGTGGACCCGGCGGCCCGGCGGGTGTTCCGGGGCGAGGCGGAGGTGGAGCTGACCGCCAAGGAGTTCGCCGTGCTGGAGCACCTTGCGGCGAACGCGGGGCAGGTGGTGTCGAAGGCGCAGATCATGGAGGCGGTCTGGGACTTCGCGTACGACGGCGACCCCAACATCGTCGAGGTGTACGTGAGCGCGCTGCGCCGCAAGCTCGACGTCCCGTTCGGGCGCCGGTCGATCACGACGGTGCGCGGCGCCGGGTACCGGCTGGCCAGGGACGGGGGCGGCTGAGGTGCGGCGCCGCCTCGGATCCGTCCGGGCCCGGACGACGGTGGGCGCGACGGCCGTGGTGGCGGCCGCGCTGGTCGCCGCCGGGCTCGCGGTCGTGCTGCTGCTGCGCGCGAACCTCGCCGGGCAGGCGGATCTGCGGGCCGAGGTGACGGCGCGGGACGTCGCGTCGCAGCTCGCGACGGGCACCTCCTTCGGCGGCCTCGATCTGCCGGACGCCGAGGACCATCCGGTGCAGGTCGTCGGCGAGGACGGCCGGGTGCGGGCGGCGAGCGAGGGCCTGCAGGCCATCCACGGCACCGGCTCCCCGGACGTGCGGCCGGGCGGGGCTCCGCGCGGCCACGACGAGGACGACCACGGCGCCGATCCCGGGCGCGGCGAGGTGTCCGACGACGGCCCGAGGCTCACCACCGGCGGCGCGACCGTGGACGGCCGCACCGCCGGCTACCGGTTCGCGGCGGTCGAGGTGACGACCCCGCGGGACGAGACCGTCACCGTGTACGCCGGCGCCGACCTGGCCGCCGCGCGCGACGCCGTCGGCACGGTCACCCGCGCGATGCTCACCGGGCTGCCGCTGCTGCTCGCCGTCGTCGCGGGCGTGACCTGGCTGGTCACGCGGCGGGCGCTGCGGCCGGTGGAGGCCGTCCGCGCGGAGCTGGCGGAGATCACCGCGTCCGGCGACCTGGCCCGGCGGGTGCCCGTCCCGGACGCGCGGGACGAGATCGCCGGGCTCGCCGCGACGACGAACGAGACCCTCGCCGCGCTGGAGGAGTCGGTGGCGCGGCAGCGCGGCTTCGTCGCGGACGCCTCGCACGAGCTGCGCAGCCCGATCGCCTCGCTGCGCACGCAACTGGAGGTCGCGGCCGCGCATCCGGAGTTGCTGGACGTGGACGGCCTCGTCGAGGACGTCGTCCGGCTCCAGCACCTCGCCGCCGACCTGCTGCTCCTCGCGCGTATCGACGCGGGCGACCGTCCTCCGGTCCGTCCGGTGGCGCTGGGCCGGCTGGTCCGGGACGAGCTGGCCCGCCGCGCGGCGGGCGACCGGATCCCCGTCCGGGCGTCGATCGAGGCGGACCCGCGGGTCATGGGGGTGCCGGGACGGCTGGCGCGGGTGGTCGGCAACCTGCTCGACAACGCGGAACGGCACGCGGACGCGACCGTCCGGGTGTCGCTGCGCGAGGAGGCGGGGACGGCGGTGCTCCGCGTCGCCGACGACGGGCCCGGCGTGCCGGCCGCCGACCGCGGGCGGATCTTCGAGCGGTTCGTGCGGCTGGACGACGCCCGCAGCCGGGACGAGGGAGGCGCCGGGCTGGGGCTCGCCATCGCCCGGGACCTGGTGCTGGCGCACGGCGGGAGCCTCACCGTAGGTGAGGCCCCCGGCGGCGGCGCGCTCTTCGAGGTGCGGCTGCCGGTTACTTGAGGAGTTGGCGGGCGATGACCATGCGCTGGATCTGGTTGGTGCCCTCGTAGATCTGAGTGATCTTGGCGTCGCGCATCATCCGCTCCACCGGGAACTCACGCGTGTACCCATACCCACCCAGCAACTGC